>JAQVAV010000022.1 GCA_028690665.1 Paludibacter sp. | reverse complement strand
GGTATAAAGTTCATTTTTACCTTTCCTTATACTACATTTAAAGTTGTTTCATTTTCTTTCAAAGAGCGTTCCTGTCTATTTTAACCCATATCTCAAACCTCACGATCCTTTTGATATGAATTTGACTAATGTTAGTACAATAACTTTATTTCACTAATAATTATTGTATATTTTTTTTAAAAGCGAAAGGACTGCAAAGATAATGCTTTATTTTTTCTTACCAAAATTTTCCAAAAAAAATTCTGACTTTTTAAATCAGATATTTTATTTTAATTTTCAGGTATAAAACATTACTCTGTATCCAGCATTTCTCTCTCGAAAGCGGGTGCAAAAGTAAACCTTTTTATAATATACTCCAAATCTTTTAAACAAAAATATTGAAGTTTTTTTTGATCAAAGATACAACTGCCTGAGAAAAAAGCAGTTTACATAAAAGAGATGATTTCACTTCTATATAATAGAATAACAGAAATATCACAAAAAGCCAATAATTAAAACTATTCAAATTACAATCCAGACAGGCAACGACTCTTCTTTAGGTAATTTTTGTTTATTGTTTTTAACAGCACTTGTTCCGATTAAATAATTATCTTTGCGCATAATAAAACGGAAACATGCTTGAGATTGTAATAAAGGGAATAATTATTGGTTTGTTTTTATCGGTACCTTTAGGACCAATAGGAATGCTTTGCATTCAGCGAACACTAAACAGAGGAAGAAAATTTGGGATTGCAACCGGGCTTGGAGCTACTTTTTCTGATTTACTATACACAATTATCACTTTATTTTTCCTGAGCTTTGTTATAGACATTGTCGAACAAAACAGATTTATTATCCAATTGGCTGGAAGTATCATCGTAGCCATTTTTGGCTTTTTTATTTTCAAAAGTCATCCATCTACTCAGCCAAAGCCCAACGAGCCAGCCAAGCACACCTTATTCGGGGACTTTATCACTTCATTTGCCCTAACAATTTCAAATCCGTTGGTACTTTTTGTTTTAATTGCTCTTTTTGCCAGATTTGAATTTATCAACAACCATACAACCCTTATTCATTCTATTGTCGGAATTAGTTCTATTTTGGTAGGAGCTTTAATATGGTGGAATTCCCTCACTTTTTTAGTTAGCAAATTCAGAAACAAACTAAATATGCAGGGGCTCAAAATCATTAACAGAATAACAGGTATAGTTATTATATTAATAGGGGTAATCGGACTTATTCTAAGTTTATTTAAATAAAAAAAAGAGGCTGCATCTAAAAATATAGAAAACAGCCTCAATATATTTTATTTAACCATTTCTTTAAGTAAGGCAAAGTCAATCACTTCCATTATATCCATCACATAATGAAATTTCAAACCTTTTAAGTAGGATGATTTTATTTCATCAACATCTTTCCTGTTATCTTCGCATAGTATAATATCGGTAATACCTGCTCGTTTTGCAGCCAAGATTTTCTCTTTAATTCCTCCTACAGGCAGCACTTTACCACGAAGCGTAATCTCACCTGTCATAGCCAGATTTTTACGCACTTTTCGCTTTGTAAATGCAGATGCCAAAGCAGTTACCATGGTAACACCTGCCGAAGGCCCATCTTTAGGAATTGCTCCTTCCGGCACATGAATATGCACATTCCACTCGTCAAACATCAACGGATCAATTCCAAGTTTCTCCGCATGAGATTTTATATATTCAAGTGCCAGCATAGCTGATTCTTTCATCACATCTCCCAAGTTTCCCGTAAGTGTAAGTCGTGGCGATTTACTTCTACTCAGGCTTGATTCCACAAAAAGAATCTCGCCACCCACCTGCGTCCAGGCCAATCCTGTTACAACTCCGGCGTAATCATTCCCCTGATATTTATCACGAGTATAACGAGGGACACCGAGATATTTCTTCACATCATCAAGAGATACCTCTGCATTATATTCTACATCCGTAGCAACAAGCTTTGCTATCTTCCGCATAAGAGAAGCTATTTGTCGATCAAGCTCTCTGACACCGGATTCCCGCGTATAAGATTCTATAATGAATTGTAATACAGGTTTTGAAAGTACTACATTTTCAGATTTCAAACCATGATTTTCCAACTCTTTTGCAACTAAATGCTTCCGGGCAATCTCAATTTTTTCTTCCTGTGTATACCCACTGACTTCTATCAACTCCATACGATCGAGTAATGGACGCGGAATAGAGTTTAAATCGTTAGCTGTAGCAATAAACATCACTTTCGACAAATCGAAATCAACATCTAAATAATTATCATGGAAGGCCATATTTTGCTCCGGATCAAGCACTTCAAGCAAAGCAGATGATGGGTCGCCTTTATAATCCGCCGTAACCTTATCTATTTCATCAAGCACAAAAACCGGATTAGCCGATTCTGCTTTCTGAATATTCTGCATAATTCGTCCCGGCAAAGCTCCTATATACGTTCTCCGGTGACCCCGGATTTCTGCTTCGTCATGTAATCCTCCCAATGATATCCGAACATACTTACGATTCAATGCACGGGCTATCGAACGTCCAAGCGACGTTTTTCCAACTCCCGGAGGGCCATATAAACAAATAATGGGAGCTTTCATATCTCCTTTTAATTTAAGTACTGCCAAATGCTCTATAATACGATCTTTAACAATATCAAGTCCAAAATGATCAGTATCGAGAACTTTTTTAGCATTTTTCAAATTAAAATTATCCTCAGTAAACTCATTCCAGGGCAAATCAAGCATGGTTTCAATATAATTGAGCTGAGTAGAATAATCAGGAGAGTGCTGACTTGTTCTTTCGAGTTTTTTCAGTTCCTTATCAAACACTTTGGCAGTTGCCTCTGTCCATTTTTTTTCATCTGACTTCTGTCTGAATTCAGCAACATCCTGTTCCGGAGAAGTTCCTCCCAGTTCGTTCTGGATAGTTTTCATTTGCTGCTGAAGAAAATATTCCCGTTGCTGCTGATCAATGCCTTCTTTTGCCTTATTTTGAATTGATAATTTCAGTTCCAGCAATTGAGACTCTTTATTCAAAAGTTCCAGCAACTGATAACCTCGTTCAAGAATATCATCAATTTCGAGTAAACGTATTTTTTCCTTTACATTAAACCCAAAATTCACACAAACATAATTAATCAGAAAGACAGGATTTTCTATATTTCGAACAGCAAAAGATGTTTCGGGTGGTAAAACTCCTGAATTATTTATAATCGAAGTTGCCAGGTCTTTTATAGACGAAACTAGTGCCTGAAATACACTTTCGTTATTATCTTCCGGCATCGTATCTTCAGAAATGAATACCTTCGCTTTCAAATAGGGTTTCAAAGCCACCTGTTCGCCTAACCGGAATCGTTTCTTACCTTCAAGAATCACTGTTGTCGAGTTATCCGGCATTTCAAGAATACGAACAACCTGAGCAACTGTTCCCATCGGATAAAGCTGGTCAACACCCGGGTCTTCTGTTTTTCTATCTATCTGAGTACAAACTCCTATCAATGTCTCATTTTCATGTGCCTGACGAATTAACTTCAAAGATTTGGTACGGGCCACAGATACCGGAAGCAAAACTCCCGGATAAATAACCATATTACGCAACGGTAAAATTGGCAGAACATCACCTGAACTTATATTTATCTCAGAAGATCGTTCATCCAAGGATATTATAGGAAAAACTTCCGGTGAATTTACCATCTCTTCTGAAAAAAAACTATCAAAACTCTTATCCATCTTATTTCAACATAAATTATTCTGCCAAATTGGCACTATTTATACAATCACTATTTAACAAGGCTCTTATACCTTAATACAACAACCTATAAATCAATTAATTTCATTTTCCAATAAAAACACACGCCTTATTTTTCAATTGCTATGCCAAAGTTATTCAATATGAATTTACCTTTAAAATATATATTCAGGCAAATGTGATTCACAACACATAAAAACAGCACAACACATTAATACAAACGCAAAGGAGTCAAGAAAACTCGATCCCCTTCATTAAAAGTATATTGCCTATACAAAACAGAAGTCTAAATCATCTGTTTATTTTAGGACATCCGGCAGTAAACAGACTATTGCAAGCTCCATGACGTTTAAAAATGTTTCTGCCCAAATGCCTTTGCAGATACCTTGATTAAATTCACCTTCCAGACTTTAACGTTTTTAAGCGCTGGCAATGAGAAATTAAAAGATTTTCGGGTATATTTTCGCATTAATAAATTTAAATATTCTTCTTTCCGATCCAGATCTTCCACAAACTCCACTTCACCATTACAAATAACACTTTTAGATTTCATTCGATAGCTGCAAGCCACATCAACATCCTGATAGACCAATTTACCTTCCAAACAAAAAGTTATACTCACTTTGGGATTTTTATCCAGTAATTTCACATGAGTTCCTAAAGGCGCAGAATGTAAATAAACAAACCCATCCGCATAAGCAAAATTCATGGGAATTACATAAGGACAATCATCACTATTATTAATTCCCACAAAACAAACATGACACCCATTTATTATAGATTCTATTTCTTCTTTATTTATAACCTCAAGCGTTTTCATATTCAATAAACAATAAAGGATATACCCTTCCAAATTTAATCAGGCAACAAAAATAACAAACAATAACCGATTCCCCAACAAAATAAGGCCAATATGAATAACAAACAATAACCTATTCCCCAACAAAATAAGGCCAATATGAAATAGTTACAATTATCTGCACATGATTATTGTGAATGTGCATATTTTTATATCTTTGTCCCATTAAATATAAAAATTCAATCCGAATGAAAAAAGCATTCATCTCATTATTACTTCTATCATTAACGTTATTATCCGGTTTTTCTCAAACCGATAAAATTATTGGTAAATGGAAAACAATCGATGATAAAGATGGCAGTGCAAAGTCAATTGTACTCATTTTTAAGGCAACTAATGGGAAATATTATGGTAAAATAGAAAAACTATTTAAAAATCCGGATAAAATTTGTGCAGAATGTGAAGGTACAAACAAGAACAAACCTCTTTTGGGCATGATGATCATTAACAGTATGAAAGAAAAAGACGGAACACTAACCGGAGGAACAATATTAGATCCCAATAATGGTAAAATATATTACTGTAATATTAATTACAATAAAGTAAATGGACAGTTAAACGTCAGGGGGTCACTTGATAAAAATGGATGGATAGGCAGATCCCAAACATGGCTTCCAGAACAATAAAGACATGATAAAATCCAGAATACGGCCGATATATATTAATTAAAGTTAAATACATTGATTTTCGGCACAAACATGTTGTACAACATAAAAAAAGCCTTTATCTTTGCAACGTGTTTTTCATGGTATTAGATTTAAGGTTAACTAAAAGATTGGGTTGTCGTGAGACAACCTTTCTTGTTATATAACCTAGTTTCTCGCACTTTCTCCTTTCCATATTTTCCATCAATTATCATAATGAAAGCCAAATCCTGATTTTTCAAACATTTTAAGACAAAAAACAACATTAAATCAGTTCTATTCTCCTGAAAACAGGAAACAATTATTTATCTTTGCATAAACCACACAACAAAAGCGCGAAATATGTCTAAGAAAATGTCGAATACAAAAAAAATGTTGATTGAAGTTGCACGTCAACTTTTTGCTAAAAATGGAAAAAAAGATGTAACCATGAACGACATTGCTGAAGCATCAAAAAAAGGACGTAGAACTCTCTATACTTATTTTAACAACAAAGAAGAAATATATAAAGCAGTTATCGATAAAGAACTCGAGCAAGTGCTTGACAGACTTTATGTTGTTTCTACTGAAAAGATAGAACCTGATGTAAAACTTACCAACCATATTATTACACATCTTGATGCTATAAAAAATGTTGTCAGCCGGAATGGTTCATTAAGAGCCGATTTTTTCCATGACATTTATGAAGTTGAGCGAACAAGAAGAAAAATTGATGTAAAAGAGATAAGCCTTATTAAAAATATTCTACAGGAAGGAATTGAAAAGAGAATATTCAAACGTATGGATTCTGATTTATCCGCATTAATTATTTTTTATGCCATAAAAGGGCTTGAAGTACCTTACATTAGACAAAATATAAGCGAAGAGTTCGAAAAGAACAAAAATAGTATTGTTGAATTTATATTCCAAGGTATAAAAAGAAACTAATATTGCATCTTACATTACAATTTATCACCTGCCACTAGTTCACTTAAAAGGCTGAATATCTGAACATTCAAATTCTTTATAACGAAAAATAAAGACGCTGAAGAAAATTTCAGTTACAAAATGCAACTTTTAATTAAAGAAATATTTCTCTAATTAAAAAATTATCGTACCTTTGCAGCCCAAAATCAAAAAAACTAAAAAATGGCATTTGTAAACAACACCATGATTGTTCGACGGGAATTAATGTCGAGACTTATAAAACACTTCAAAGATGACAATATTCTCCAAGAGATTGACCGTATTCCATTGCAAATGTCTCCTAAAAGTAAACAGGCAAAAGGACGTTGCTGTATTCACAAAGAACGTGCTGTTCTTAAGTACAAGATGTTACCTATTCTGGGTTACAGGGTTGATGAAGAGAATGATGAACTCACACCTCTTTCGGAATATGCCCGCCGGGCTATGAATCGCAAAGAAACAAATAAATCAATACTGACCGTTGTCGATGAAGCCTGCACTGCTTGTGTAAAAACCAATTATGTTGTAACCAACCTATGTCGAGGTTGTGTCGCCCGTTCCTGTTATATGAATTGTCCGAAAGGTGCCATTAGTTTTATGGAAAACGGACAGGCTCATATCGATCATTCAAAATGTATTAATTGCGGAATTTGTAAAGAAGCCTGCATGTATCACTCAATAGTATACATCCCGGTTCCGTGTGAAGAAGTTTGTCCGGTAAAAGCCATACAAAAAGATGAAAATGGAATTGAACATATTGACGAAGACAAATGTATCTACTGTGGAAAATGTATTAATGCCTGTCCTTTTGGTTCAATATACGAAGTATCACAAGTATTTGACATTTTATCTAGCATCAGGCGCAAAGAACAATTAGTGGCTATAATGGCACCTTCCATTCTCTCCCAATTTAACAATTCGATTACAGAGATCGCATGTGCCATCGAAAAAATTGGTTTTATCAAAGCAATTGAAGTCGCTTACGGAGCTATAGAAACCACCAGACGAGAAGGTGCAGAGCTTCAGGAAAAACTCGAATCCGGACAAAAATTTATGACAACATCCTGCTGTCCTTCATACATAGAACTGGTAAACAAGCATTTAAAAGAATTAAAGCCTTATGTTTCTCATACCGGTTCTCCGATGTATTATACAATAGAAATGGCAAAGGCTAAATATCCGGATGCAAAAATTGTATTTATAGGCCCGTGTGTCGGTAAAAGGAAAGAAGTTATGGACCATCCGGACATTGATTATATACTAACATTTGAAGAAGTAGATACATTATTTGCTGGTCTGGGAATCGCACTTGAATCAACAGATACTGAAAGGGATACAGCGCCAATGACCGGAAGGGGATTCGCCCGGGCCGGAGGAGTCATTAATGCAGTACAAAATATGTATCCTAATGTGGCTATCAAGCCAATCTCTGTTGCGAACCTGAATAAAAAAAATATTGCTCTGCTAAGGGCATACTCCAAAGGGAAAGCTCCGGGAAATTTCATTGAAGTAATGGCCTGTGAAGGAGGCTGTATTTCAGGGCCATGTGGCAAAGTAGACTACGGGCAGGCTCAAAAACTCTTCAAAAAAGCTATGGGAGAAATATAAAACACATGGAAAATGCGTTGAATTTCAATTTTTTCAACGCATTCTTTCATTTTCGGAAATATCATTGATCGTATTTTTCAGTTTACAATCACACTCGCAATGCTCACTTTCCAAAAGTCCGCTACGTTTGATCAGGTCTATTTCAATCAACAGGTTTTCTGTAAAAATTCTCTCATCAGCGTTATCTTCAATCTGTTTTAGCGTCCACCACTTTGCATGTTCAATATACTTTGGATTCGGCTTTAACTCGGGCAGATTACATACAACAAATAAAAATGCATAATGAAATTCCTGCTCAGTTTCATGAACATAATTGGATAAAAACAAAGGTTTTAGATGCTGTAGACCATATAATTCATAAGCTGTACGATTAATACACTTTTCAATTGTTTCATTCATTCTGACATGATTACTTATGGCAGCATCCCACATTCCCGGATATACTGCACTATTCTGTTCTTTTTTTTGTAAATAGATGCGATTTCCGTCAATCAAAACAATTCGGATAATGGGATGCATAAACTTCTTGGGATCAGTCAAGCTAACCATTTGCTGTATCGATCCTATCATCTTCCCCTGGTCATTAACAATCGGCCACCATTCTTCCTTCAATAAACGAACCCGAACGACTGTAACCCGAACCAATTCGTAGATTACGACAAATAGTAATACCAATAAATAGCTGGAATGCAGGAAATGAAGAGACACTTCCAAATGAGGAATATCAAATATTATCAGGAAAGTATAAACATGAACATAAACGAATATAACCCCTCCTAATATCCAAATCATTCTGAACATTTCATTCAGATTATTGGACATGGATATCTGCTTTAGATTTCGCTTATATACAATAGCTTCAATTTTTTTTCTGAATACAAGCGAAACAACAAAAACAATCAACAACAAATATTCGAAGGCAACATCTCTGATATGAACAGGTAATTTCTCAACCGGAAGGAAAGATACGGATAAAGCCACAAAAAAATAGATACCGGTTGAAATTGAAAACCATTCAAAAATTTTACGATACGCGCAAAAAATATATATAAACAAAATAGTAGCAACAGGCAGAGAAGACAACCAAGCTATTTTGGTACCCCAAAAATCATCTACCACCAAAAATACAATCAGGGGTAAAAAATGTAGTATCGGGTTAAAAAATGACTCCTGTATTTGTTTCCTTAATCTTTTCATATATACATCCTCTCTTTATCGTCAATTCTAACAATAAAAATGAGTTTTAGTTTGTAATTGTATAGAAAAAATAAGGAGACACCTTTAAAAAGACATCATTCTGCTTACATATTTTCCGATAATATCAAATTCGATATTCACAACCGATCCGGGTTTAATTTGATGAAAATTGGTGTGCTCATAGGTATAGGGGATAATGGCTACCTGAAAAGTATTATCGGTTGGATTACAAACAGTCAGGCTTACACCGTTTACAGTAACAGAGCCCTTGTCGACGGTCATATAACCACGTTTAGCCATCTCCTTATCAAATGCATATTCGAAGGTGAAATACCAACTGCCATCGGATTCTTTCACTTCCCTGCAAACAGCAGTCTGATCGACATGCCCCTGTACAATATGTCCATCCAAACGGCCGTTCATCAGCATACTGCGTTCGAGATTCACTTTACTGCCAATTTCCAGCTGGCCCAAATTAGAGCGGTCAAGAGTTTCCTTTATGGCTGTAACCGTATATGTTTTATCTGTTTTCTCTACCACCGTAAGACAAACTCCGTTGTGTGCAACGCTCTGATCTATCTTGAGTTCATCAACATAAGAACATTCCATAGTGATATGTAAATTTTCCTGATCTTTACGTAATGCAACTACTGTTGCCGCTTCTTCTATTATTCCTGAAAACATAATTAAAAATTTACCCTTAACCCCTGAAGGGGAATTAGGAAAGATGACACATATTTTTATTCCTCTTTAGAAAAAGATGATTATTTCTCTAATAAATACGATTTAAAGTCGGCAAAGTCTTTTGTCATTGATTCACTTTTCTTTTCGCCTTTCATAAATTCCTGTAATTTTTCCGGGATTTCTATCTTTTCTCCAATAATTTTTTCTACGGTATTTAAAAATTTCGCAGGATGTGCCGTTTCGAGAAATATCCCTGTTTCACCCGGCTGCAACATATCTTTCAGAGCCTGATAACCGCAAGCCCCGTGAGGGTCGAGCAAATAACCGGTTGACTTTTTACAGGTACGTATAGTATCGGCAATTTGTTCATCATCATAACTGATACCACTGATTTCAGCGCTAATAGCTGCATGAGAATTTCCGTACAAATCCAGAATACGTGCAAAGTTACTCGGATCGCCAACGTCCATAGCATTAGCTATTGTCGACACCGAAGGACGCGGATTATATTTCCCTGTTTTCAAATATTCCAGAAAAATATCATTGCGATTATTCGCAGCAATAAAACGTTTTACCGGTAAGCCCATACGTTTAGCAAAAAGGCCGGCAGTAATATTCCCAAAATTCCCGCTGGGAACACAAACCACCATATTTTTAGCTGCTTCTTCCGACATCTTTTTCAACTGTGCATAAGCATAAAAATAATAAAAAGCCTGAGGTAAAAAACGTGCCACGTTAATGGAATTAGCCGAAGTCAGCTTCATTTTTGCGTTCAGTTCTTCATCCATAAAGGCAGACTTCACCAATGCCTGACAATCATCAAAAGTTCCATCTACTTCAAGAGCTGTAATATTTTGTCCTAATGTAGTAAACTGGCACTCCTGAATAGGGCTCACCAATCCTTTGGGATACAGGACATAAACGTGAATACCTTCTACTCCGAGAAAACCATTTGCAACAGCGCTTCCCGTGTCGCCCGAAGTTGCTACCAGCACATTCACCTGTTTTCCGTTATCAGCCTGACGTTGAATAAAATATGATAACATGCGGGACATAAACCGGGCCCCCACATCTTTAAATGCCAAAGTCGGGCCATGAAAAAGTTCCAGACTATAGATATTATCCTCAACCTTTACCAGCGGCACGTCAAAATTTAATGTTTCATACACAATCGTCTTCAACATGTTAGCATGCACATCCTCTCCAAACATCATATAAGCCGCAGTATAAGCCATTTCCTGAAACGACATTTTATCGATGTTTTCATAAAACATGGCTGGTATTTCAGTAATTTGGTCGGGCATAAACAACCCTTTATCTTCTGCAAGACCTTTGATAACGGCATTTGATAAACTTTCGCCGCTGACTTTTTTATTTGTACTGTAGTATTTCATTTTATCAACTTTTGCATAAATTCCATTCCTTTCAACAAACCATAGCTTCCTTTTTCGCAGGCAAATTCATCATATACCTGAACATCATCCGGTTTTTCTCCCGGGCGATAAATAATAAACGGAATCGGATGATTGGTATGTGTTTTAATAGCACACGGAGTCGGATGATCCGGCAAAATAGCAATCGTTACGGGTTCATCCCATTTGGATACTTCATCAAAAATTGGTTTTACCACCCGGTGATCAAGATACTCAATGGTTTTTATTTTCAAATCAACATCTCCTTCGTGCCCGGCTTCGTCACTGGCTTCGATATGTAAATAGACAAAATCATCGGTACGTAAAGCATCGATAGCCGCTTGCGCTTTTCCTTCGTAATTTGTATTATAAAGTCCGGTAGCTCCGGGAACCATGATCACTTTCAGTCCGGCATAAACGCCAATTCCGCGAATCAGGTCTACGGCCGAAATAACCGATCCACTTTGTAAATTATATTGCTCCAAAAGGGTCTTCATGGCGGGTTTATATCCCGGTGACCAAGGCCATATACTGTTGGCTTTGTCCTTTCCGGCAGCAGCACGCTTCAAATTCACCGGATGATTTTCAAGCAACTGTTGTGAACGTATAATCAAATCGTTCAACAAATCAGCCGTAGACTGAGCTTCCGGAGTTTCCGCTTTTATCATAACATTTTCAAACGGAGTTCCCGGCACATCATGCGGAGGCGTACATTTCAACTGTTTTTTGCCTCCTTTTATTTTCAACAAATGCCGGTACGAAACTCCCGGATAGAAATGAATCTGCTCATTACCCAATTCTTTTTGTAAAAATAGGATCAACTCTTCAGCTTCTTCATTGCTGATATGTCCGGCGGAATGATTTTTGATTTTTCCATTTTCGATGCAAATCAGGTTACAACGCATGGCCATTTCACCATCTTCTATATCAACACCCATACTTGCCGCTTCCAAAGAACCACGTCCTTCAAAAACCTTAGGTACATCGTAACCCATTACACTCATATTGGCAATTTCGCTTCCCGGCGCAAAACCGGCCGGAATAGTGTCGAGCATACCACAGCGTCCCATTGCCGCAATTTTATCAATGGCAGGTTTATCTGCTGCCTGAAGACAGGTTTTATTTCCAAGAGATGCAATCGGCTCGTCGGCCATTCCATCACCAAGAATGATTATATATTTCATTATTTAATTAATTATAAAACGATTATAAAAGCCCTGCTACAAAAAATCTTTATAATCGGGCAAAGCTTCTTCAAATTTTGCCACGGCTTCTTCCAAAGTAGTACAGCTTTCACCTCCGGCTGCATTCAGATGTCCTCCTCCATCAAACACATCTGCCGAAAATTTGTTGGCAGGAAAAGTACCCTGAGAACGTAATGAAACCTTTATTTTATCAGAATCTTCACGTATAAACACAGAAAAAACAACTCCGGCTATAGAAAGTGGCATATTTACCAAACCTTCGGTATCGCCGTTCTGATAATTGAATTTTTTGAGTTCTTTTGCCGTAAGCGTAATCAGTGCCGCCTGATATTCTGGATAAACTTTCATTTTTTTATACAAAGCATATCCCATAAGTTTCATGCGATCAGCAGAATAAGTATTGAATACCCGGCGGTAAATTTCATCCTTATCAACACCAATTTTAATCAACTCAGAAATAATTGTATATATTTCCTGTTTATTTGAATTATAAGTAAAACCACCCGTATCGGTCATCATACCAGTATAAATACATTCGGCACAAGCCAGATTGATTTTCGAAAAATCGCCTAACCGGCAAATCAAACGAAAGATCAACTCACTGGTCGACGAAATCTCCGGATGAGAAATCGTTATTTTGGCATAATCTCCAGGATGTAAATGATGATCAATCAATATCTTAGGAGCCGAAGCATTTATCACAGCAGGGGCTAAATCTGCCATTCGGCTTTCTACATTGAAATCAAGCGTAAAAATCAGCTCTGTTTCTGCCAGAATTTTATCGCACTCTTCTTTTTTATCAGCATATACTAATACACGATCCGAACCCGGCATCCATTTCAAAAAATCGGCGAATGCAGTCGGAACAATTACAACAGGTTCTTTCTCAATAGTCATAAGATAGTGCCACAAGCCCAAAGTCGATCCCATAGCATCTCCGTCAGGTGCAACATGTGCAACAATCACTATTTTGTCTACAGCATCAACTGATTTTTTTACCTTATGAATAAGCTCTTCGGCAATAATTTTTGATATCATTTAGGATTACATTAAATTGGTTGCAAAAATAACAAAAAAATATGATTTACAGTTTCAGAAAGTTTTGTTACAATTCTTATCTAAACTTTTGAATGTAAGCGCCTTGATCAGAAATTGAATAAAAATCAATTTTTTCATCAATACACTTTTGCTTTATATTTTGGGCATACCAATGTGATATTGTTTTATCGACAATAATTGTTTTAGGCTGAATACATTTCAAAATCTCTGTAATCCGGGGTTTCGTATGATTGCAAACAATCAGAAAATCAACCAACAAGGGCATGGCGGTTTCTTTTTTCTTCAACAAATCATCTTTCAAAACAAAAAATAATTTGTTACGATAAATAAAAAAACCATCCTGGAATATTGCAGATCTTGATATTGGTTGATAACTTTTTACTCCGTGAAGCAGGTTATAATTCAACCCGATTTTTTCAAAAGCATCTCGATTTGTAGAAAAAATATAATTATTTCGTCCATCCAAAATTTCAAAATGGGAGTATTTATTATCAGAGAAAACAATTATTTCCGGTTCTTTGAACAGTTTATATTTTAGAAAAACTGAAATTAAAACAATTTCAAAAACGGATAGGAAACTAAATAAAAGCGGCTTTATTTTCTTATTGGACAAATAAAAAGTAAATGCAACAACAGCTATTGTAACTAACAAAAGTTGCCAGAAATTGATCGAAACAACAGTCAGTGCAAAAGGCAAATTATGAATAAATTCGATGCTATAATTCAGCGCTTTCAGTATAAAATTCAAACAATAAGCCACAAAATCGGACAAATACGGGACAGGTGAAACCATAAAAAGCAGTAAAGCCCCGTAAATAATCAGCGAAGCTGCCGGTATGGCAATCAAATTGGTCAACAAAAAATAATTGGGGAATTGATGGAAATAATAAACAGCCAAAGGAGCTGTTCCGATTTGTGCAGCCAGCGACACCGCCGTCAAATTCCAAATCCAATGCAGAGGTTTGCTTTTTATGATCAGAAGTTTTGAAATTTTAGGTTGAAAATACACAATGGCAACCACAGCAGCATAACTCAGTTGAAATCCTACATCAAACAAAAAATCGGGATTAATTACCAGCATTACAAAAGCTGAAAGCGAAATTGTATTATAAATCTGTGACTTGCGCATTAAGCTACTTCCAAAAGCTATAAGCGAGAACATAAGTACCGAACGAATAACCGAAGGTGGCAAACCGGTGATAAAGGCATAGCACCAGAGAAAAATGATAATCAATAAAGCTTTCGGTATTTTGAACTTCTTGTCTTTCAGAAATAACGAAAATAAAAAATTCAGCACCAAATAAACAATGCCTACGTGCAACCCACTCACAGCCAGAATGTGCATACCTCCGCTTGTCGAAAAATTTTGCCGGAGTTCAGGATGAAGTGCATCCTTTGAACCCAAAGTTAGCGCCGCCAATACGGCAAACTCGTCCCCATTAATGCCAAAATCACGATAAATATGGAGCAACTTTTGTTGAGCTGTTTCAGCCATCCGAAACATCGAAAACGAATTATTTTTTCCACAATGTTTCCAGTTTTTCTCTGAGATATATGCTGTTGCAATAACACTCTGCCTTCTCAAATAAGTAGCATAATCAAATCCAGCAGGATTAACCGCTCCATCTGGCCTTTGAAATGCTGCATTTATTAAAAGCCGGTCACCGGAATGTAAGGCTTTGGCTTTGAAAGTTTTCTGTAAATAGATAATTGTTTTTATGGAAGATTTTTTCAAAACGAAAGTAGTATCTTTTGCATACAAAAGCCTCGCTCTGCATAATACTGACTTTTCTTTTTCAAAAGGTTCTTCCGTAATTTCTACCTGATAAATCTGAGGATTTTCCGGAAAAATAAATTGTATTTTCTGTGCTTTTTCAAAAGAAAGAAACGCTCCAAATCCGACAAAGAACAACATAATTCCCAGCCCGAAAAGCCAGCGAAAACGATATAAATTTTCTGATTTTTTAATTAGAGACTGTAGTAAAATAATAAAAAATGACAGAATAAAAATTGCTGCAATAAAAAACACAGATAGCTTAAAAAGCTCAAAAACAATGATGCCAACAATCAACGACAATAGCAGCCTGAAAAAAGGCGTACGATTCAAGAAGTCCATAAACAATATCAGATAAAAGGTTATATAGCAACAAGTTCAGATTTAAAACGAAGCCTTATAATCAGGTATTCAGCAAATCTAAAATCATTTTTCCCGCATCAGAAGCCTTAAAAACAGTGCTACCCGCCACGAGAACATTTACTCCATGTTTAAACAATTTTGGTGCATTCTCCAAGGTCACGCCACCATCAACTTCAATCAGACAATGGGCATTATTCCGTTTAATGATTTCACGAAGTTCGTCAATCCGGTTGTAACTTTCTTCAATAAATTTCTGTCCGCCATAGCCTGCAAAAACAGTCATCAACAGCACCATATCCACTTGATTAACGTAGGGTTCCAACACACTGACCGGAACATCGGGATTAATAGTTATTCCCACTTTTATACCTTCCGCCCGGATCTGGTCAATCACCTGCTGTGGATTTTCAGCTGCTTCGTAATGAAACGTAAGCATTCCGGCTCCGACTTTGGCAAAACGCGCAACATATTTTTCCGGATTGACAATCATAATATGTACGTCCAACATCTTATTACAGTGTTTCTTTACTGCTTCGATCACCGGAAATCCAAAGGAAATATTCGGGACAAAAACACCATCCATGACATCCACATGCAACCATTCGGCTTCACTATGGTTAATCATTTCGCACATATCTTGCAAATTAGCAAAATCAGCAGCCAGCATTGAGGGTGAAATTATTTTTGTCATGGCGTTTTTCAACTTTACGATTCTGTACAAAAGTATAAAAAAAGACTTTCTGAAAAAACAGAAAGCCTTTCTAAAAAACAATATTTTATAATGAACTCAGTTACTCAGTTCTGCAACTTCACCTGATTTCACATTCGGAACAACTTTCTCTGCCCAGTTTAGCTGCATATCCGTTTCTCCATAAAACTTAAGTGGCAGCAAAATATACTTTGAATTAAAATAATGAGTACCATCCCAACGATCGCCTACATATAAATAGGAAGTTTCACGCTCTCCCTCAACAGGCAAAATGAAAGTCGACTGCGAATCAAAAGTTGTTGAATCTCCCACGTTGATAAGCTCTGACCACGGACCTGTAATTGATTTAGCGTAAGCATATTTTGCTTGGTTAGGATCCCACCCGGTGCAACCGCTTGTAATCATAAAATAATAATTTCCACGTTTAACCAATGCGGGAGCTTCACGATGTCCACCCGGCCATAATGTCATAACATGCTCTTTTGCATCGAGATAATCATCGGTAAGCCGATACATGCACATGTCATAATTTTCGCGTGCCGAAGAAAAAAAGTAAGCTGTTCCGTCACTATCTTTAAAAAGAGTGCAATCCCGGGACATATTACCAAAAGGACGAAAACTTTTCAGAAAAGTGAATGGTTCTTCAATATCATCAGAAAAGGCTACTGCAGCACGAGCATAGCTGTAATCACGTCCATATTCATAATGCATCCACATGACAAACTTTTTTGTTTTCTCGTTATAAATCACTTTGGGACGTTCAATGTTTGCTTTATCAAGTGTCGGATGAGAATTTCGGGTAAGCAGATCTCCACGAAATTCCCAGTTCAAAAGATCTTTCGATCTGTAACAAGAAACAAACACTCCGTTTTTCCTGTTTTCACCTATCCAATAGTAGTAATCTCCAACTTTCAAAAAGCCACCACCGTGAGCATTAATCACATTTCCATTTATGTCGCGCCATTCCACACCATTGCTAACAACATCAGCTGAATTATGCTCCGACATTATCTTACCCAACGGAAGAAATATAAACAGGATTACTAACCAAACACGAAAAATATTTTTCATTTTTGTATGAACTTAATTATATAAAATACAATCTTGCTTTTACAAAAATATGTCGAAAAAATGGGGCCTTGGTTGACAATTCATTCAAAAGTGGTGATAATGGATACGAATTTTACAAAATTCGTTTATGTAAAAGGAAATGGGATAAATTATAATAAAATTACATATCACAAAGAACATGCACTCAACAATCTTTGTTTCAAATCAGGAAATTACACGTAAAATACGTATTTTTGCAAACATTTAGGTAACGAGAAGATTGATTCATAGAGTAATGACGAAAGAAAAAATAGAACAAATCCGGTCAGAATTTCCGATTCTGACTGAACAAGTATACAAAAAACCGCTGATTTATTTTGATAATGCAGCTACGACACAAAAACCCAAGTGCGTCGTTGAACAAATAAATTCTGCATATTATCATCTCAATGCGAACATTCATCGCGGCGTACATTACCTCAGCCAAAAAGCGACCGAAGCGCATGAGGCTGCCCGCCAGACTGTTGCCGAATTTTTGGGAGCTACAAAACGCGAAGAAGTCATTTTTACCCGTGGAACGACCGAAGCTATTAACTTAGTGGCGTTTTCGTTTGGCGAAGCTTTTTGCAAAACGGGTGACGAAATTGTGATTTCGGTTTTGGAACATCATTCCAACATAGTGCCCTGGCAAATGTTGTGTGAACGGAAAGGCCTGAAATTGCGTGTGATTCCGATGAACGAAAAAGGAGAACTGGAATTAGACGAATACGCAAAATTGCTGAATGATAAAACTAAAATTGTTTCTGTTGCCCACGTTTCAAACGTTCTCGGAACTGTAAATCCCGTAAAAGAAATTATCCGTATAGCACACGAAAAAAACATTCCGGTATTGGTTGATGGTGCTCAGGCTGTACCGCATATTCCGGTTGATGTCATCGATTTGGATGCCGACTTTTACGTTTTCTCCGGACACAAAATTTACGGGCCAACGGGTATAGGAGCTCTATACGGAAAAGAAAAATGGCTGAATGCGATTCCTCCTTATCAGGGTGGCGGCGAAATGATTGCAACCGTGTCATTCGAAAAAACAACTTATAACGAACTACCATTCAAATTCGAAGCCGGAACTCCTGATTATATCGGTTCGACCGCATTAGCAACAGCATTGAATTATGTAAAAAGTATTGGTATTGAAGAAATTGCAGCGTATGAAAAAGAACTTACAGAATATGCGACGAAACGAATGTTGGAAATCGAAGGCATGCGCATTATCGGAACAGCAGATGAAAAAAGTGCCGTAATTTCATTTCTCGTAGGGAAAATTCATCCTTACGATATTGGTATGTTACTAGACAAATTAGGAATTGCTGTCCGTACAGGTCATCATTGTGCGCAACCACTGATTGATTCTCTTAGTATTCCGGGCACAGTACGCGCATCGTTTGCTTTCTACAATACCAAAGAAGAAATTGATTCCTTTATGGAAGCTCTTAAACGTGTGGTGATGATGCTTAGTTGAGGGTGTCCAAAAAGGAAAAAGAACGCAAATTACGCAAGTATCCGCAAATCAACATAATCTACAAATGACTGATAATGTGATGATAATAAAATTTACATTTGCGTAATTTTATATGATTTGCGTAATTTGTGTTCAAAAAATTACTTATTATAGACAGCCTCATTTCAAAAACTTATAAAACAAACAAAAACGAAATATGACAATAAACGAAATTCAAAATGAAATTGTAGAAGAATTCAATCAGTTCGACGACTGGATGGACAAATACTCCCTGTTGATTGATTTGGGAAATTCGTTAGAAGGATTGGACGAAAAATATAAAACGCCGCAAAATATTATAGAAGGTTGCCAAAGCCGTGTATGGCTGAATGCAGAAGTAAAAGATGGCAAAATAATATATGAAGGCGAAAGCGATGCAATTTTGGTAAAAGGACTTGTGGCGCTTCTTATCCGTGTTTTTTCGGGTCACACTCCGGATGAGATTCTGAATACTGATCTTTATTTTATCGACAAAATCGGGTTAAAAGAGCACCTTTCCCCTACCCGTTCCAACGGATTGCTGGCAATGGTCAAACAAATGCGTATATACGCCATTGCATTTAAAGCCAAAGGCGAAAATTAATCAGGATATTCGAGTCTAAAATCTTCTCCGTCGAACACTCCGTAGGTAAAAGCTTTCACAAAATCGCCGAGAATTATTACTCGCTTGTTATTGCGAATCTGCAAATCAAGGGCAATATGCCGATGACCATATACGAAAAAATCTATTTCGGGATGTTTTTCGGCATATTGTTTTGAATATACTACCAGGTATTCTTTATCTTCCCCCAGAAATTTATTTTCCACTGGAAGATTTTTTATACGATTATTTTTTGACCACGCATAGCCAAACTCCTGCCCCAATTGAGGAGGGAAGCACCGGAAAGCTTTTTGGGCAAGCCGACTGTGAAAAATTTTACGAATAAACTTAAACCCACGATCATCTTCCACGTAATACAGACCATCGCCATGTGCCATATAGAATTTTTTACCTGAAAGCTCTATTATTTCAGGGCCGAGATGAACAATCATTCCCACCTCCTGTTGCAGATAGCCGAAAGTCCAGACATCATGGTTACCGGTAAAAAAATGAACTTCTATTCCCGCATCAACCAATTCGGCAGCTTTGCCCAGAAAACGAACAAAACCTTTGGGCACGACAGTTTTATATTCAAACCAAAAGTCAAAAATATCACCAAGAAGATAAACGGCTGTTGCATCGGCTTTCACCTGATCAAGCCAGTTCACTAACTTCATCTCATGTTCTCTCGGATTTTCGACTAATCGTGATCCCAAATGTGCGTCGGAAAGGAAATATATCATGAATTATTTAAATTAATAACTAGTGTTAGTATTTAGTTAGTAGTAACTCCGAATTTTGCCGGATGATTGTACATGTACATTAGCAATCGGCCTATTTCATCATTTTTCTCAATCATAACTTTGTGCTATTGCTGGCTAATATACTGACAATTCAGCGCAATGTCCAACCAAACTAAAGTCTCTCCATTCTCACTCAGACAGTCTGTAATCTTTCATAAAAAGTGTTTTTCAATAATTTCTCTTCCGATAGGCTTCTGCTAAATTAGCATATACAGAGCGAGAAGATCGTCTGATTTGATCAGTCAAAGATTAAATTTCTTCTTTGGGAAATGTCGTAGTTACAACAAAGACTTCATTAGCAAGCTGAAACGTTTTTTGATAAGCTATTAAATCTTTAAAACCATTATTTTCGCCCATAATCAATTTAAACTTCACATCAAATATAAAAAATCTTTGAATAAAAAAAATAACAAGTAGTCGGCAGCACTAATTACCAACTACTAACTTCATACTATAAGAATCCCAGTTCCAGTTGAGCTTCTTCACTCATCATACTTTTGTCCCATGCCGGTTCATAAACGATATTTATCGTAACATCTTTTACTCCCTCTACGCTGGCGACTTTCATTCGTACATCCTCAACAATAAAATCCACAGCCGGGCAATTCGGAGCAGTCAAAGTCATGTCAATATCAAGATGTCCGTCTTCCGCCAAATCAATTTTATAAATGAGGCCAAGATCGTAAATATTCACCGGGATTTCCGGATCGAAAACAGTCTTCAGCATTTTGACAATTTTTTCTTCCGTTTCAAGAAATTCATTCATATATTTATTCTTTATTTAATTCAACATTTAAAATAATGCACACAACTTTTTAACAACAAACGTTTTAAATAGTTTATTAAAGAAATTATTTTGCCAAAGTTTTTGCCAGCAAATCATCAAATTCCGGTAATGAGGCAGCCAATTTTCCATTAATCACAACTACTGTATTCACCTTGGCCTTTATGGCTAATTTATTATCTGACTTTCGGTATATAGCTTGATGAAAAACATAGCGAACTCCGTCTTTTTCAACATACAGCTTTGAAATAAAACTATCCCCGGGACGCAATGGCGACTTGTAAGCAATTTCGACACTCGACACCATAGCGTCAATTCCGCGATTGTGCAATTCTGCAAAACTCAGTTCATTGGCATGCATAAATTCATGACGCGTATATTCGAGATAATTCTGATAAACCGAATTATTCACAACGCCCTGAATATCACATTCATAATCGCGCACCTTCATTTCAAGTTCATAAATATACATATCTTTTCACTTTTTTCTGATAATTGTCAGGCCATCCCGCAAAGGAAGAATTACTTTTTCAACCCGTTTATCCTTTGCAACAAAGTCATTGAAATGCATAATTTCAATAGTCTGCTTATCATTCTCATGAGGTTTTTCGAGCACTTTTCCAGCCCACAAAGTATTATCGGCCAATATAAATCCACCCGGACGCAACTTAGGAAGAACAGCTTCATAATAAGCTAAATACTCACGTTTATCGGCATCGATAAACACAAGATCAAAAACCTCATCCAATTGTTCCATCACTTTTAAGGCATCGCCAATATGTAATTTGATTTTTGCTCCAACCTCCGATCCGGCAAAATTCTCCCGGATAAAATCTTCCAGCTCATCATCACATTCTATCGTGTGCAAAACACCATCCTCCGGCAAAGCTTCAGCCATACAAAGAGCAGAATAACCGGTAAAAGTACCGAGTTCCAGCATCCGCCTGGGTTGTACCATGTGGCAAAGCAGACTCAAAACCCGCCCCTGTAAATGCCCCGAGAGCATGCGAGGGTTAATAAGCTTTACATGCGTTTTCCGGTTTACTTTAGCCAAATATTCAGGTTCAGTCTCCGAATGTTCAAGTATATAATCTTCCAGATTCATCAAATATATTTCAATACGCTCAACTTCTCAACATTAAAAATCTCGCAGGCTACGCGTTGCAACTGTTCTGCTGTAACAGCCTCAATACGTTGCCGAATAGTTTCAAGACTGTCAACTTTTCCGTAACGTAAAAAACTTTTTCCAAAGCTGATAGCCATATTTTCACGCTGTTCGTTAGCAATAGCCATTTGCCCCATCAGTTGAAGTTTATATTTTTTCAGGGCCGTTTCTGAAACCGGCTGTTCTCTTAATTTCTGCAATTCCGAATACACCAATTTCTCACATTTTACAGCATTTTCAGGATCACAACCAAAATAAACAGTCCATAATCCGGTATCGGTAAAAGGCTGATAAGTCGACTCAACATTATACACCAAACCATGCTTTTCTCTCAATGAAAGATTCAAAAGACTATTCATCCCCGGCCCGCCTAATATATTGTTCAACAGATACAGGCCCATCCTGTCCGGATGATACATGTCATAAGCACGGTTCCCGAGTATAAAATGCACCTGATGGGTATTTTTCTCTATTGTTCTTTGTGCCGGATTATAACCTTCTGGCTTGTTCCGGATTATTCTTTTTTCTTTACCTGCCGTAACATTCAAATACTTTTCGGCCCAACGAATAAGCTGTTTAAAATTCAGGTTACCCATGGCAAAAAACACCATATCTTCCGGCCGGTAATATTTTGCCTTAAAACTCAACGCATTCTCTGTTTTATATTGTTCCAAAAGTTCTTGCCGACCCAAAATATTGTGGCCAATGGAATGATTTTCGAATAAAAGATTTTCAAAATCATCGTAAATCAAATCCGAAGGACTATCGTTGTACGACTGAATTTCATCTAAAATAATAATCACTTCCTTATCAATTTCCTTTTGAGGAAAAGTTGAATGAAGCACAATGTCTGAAATCAGTTCAACCGCCCGTTCGGAATACTCGTTAAGCACGCCGGCATACACCACTGTTTCTTCTTTCGAAGTAAAAGCGTTCAGTTCTCCTCCAACATTTTCAAGACGATTGATAATATGTCCCGAACGGCGTTTGGCTGTTCCTTTGAAAAGCATGTGTTCAATAAAATGTGCCATGCCTTCTTCCGCGACACTTTCATCACGTGCTCCGCTATCAATCACAATCCCGCAATAGGTAACCGCGGCTTCATCCGGCTTAAAAATTATTCTGAAACCGTTCGGTAAAGTATGTGTATATGTCATTACTTTTATCCAAAACAAAAGTTAGCTTCGTTTAAAAACTAACTTTTGCAAAATATTAATAAATTTCTTCGGTTACTTCTGTTTTTTGATAACAGAAACAGCCTTCAAAACTGTTTCATCATCCTGATAATACATAGGATAGAATCCATCATCGCCCAATATATTTCTTATAATATATGCTTCAAGCTGACCAGTCAAAAACTTACCTGAAAGAGCCAAATCATGTTTATTTTCTTTTACTCCCTTTCCTGCGGCATATTCAACAAACTGACCAAGCAAATTTTGTTTACCAAGATACTGCTCCATCTTTCTCCAATCTGCAAATTTATTCAACTTAGCACGGTTGGTATCAGTGTATCTGAATGCAAACTGATATAAATATCCGTAATTAATTACTTTATTGAGATACGGTGTATAATCGGTAGTATCCCGCGGCACAAAATAGTCCGGCATAATTCCACCGCCTCCATAAACCGTGCGTCCCTTCAAAGTTTTATATTTCAACGAATCGGCTACATGAATGCTGTCTCTGTTATCAAATTCACCACGAAGAAAACGGTTCATTATATCTTCCTGATAATCTTTATAATCGCCAATCGTATACGGTTTTTGAATACATCTTCCGGATGGCGTGTAATAGCGGGCAACAGTCAGACGAATCGCAGACTTATCAGACAAAGGAAATTGTTCCTGTACCAGTCCTTTGCCGAACGAACGGCGTCCCACAATCATACCACGGTCATTATCCTGAATTGCGCCTGAGAAAATTTCACTGGCCGAGGCCGAAAATTCATCTATCAACACCACGACAGGCGCATTAATACAACTGCCGCTACCATTCGACTTAGCTTCAAACTTCGGATAGGATTTGCCCTGCGAATAAACAATCATTTCGTTGGCAGGCAAAAATTCGTTGACCATATTTATTGCCTGTTCCATATATCCGCCACTATTTTCGCGCAAATCAATAATAAATTTTTTGGCTCCGTCGTTTTTCAATTTGGCAATGGCATTCAAAAACTCCGTATAAGTTGTTGACGCAAATTTGCTAACTTTTATGAAACCGATTCCCGGTTCAATCATATACGAAACATCAACCGAATTTACAGGAATTTCCCCACGAGTTACCGTAAACGATAAAAGCTCCTTGGTTCCGTTGCGTTTAACCCCGAGTTTCACCTTGGTATTGGCTTTTCCCCTGAGTTTTTTCATGACTTTTTCGTTATTGATTTTTTTACCGGTAAAAGCAGAATCATTAACCGTCACAATTCTGTCGCCGGCCAGCAGTCCGACTTTTTCCGATGGGCCGCCACTAATTACCGATACAATCATAATTGTGTCGTTCTGAATATTAAACTGTACCCCGATACCACTAAAACTTCCCTGGAGTTCGCTGTTTACGGTTTCAAGATCTTCTGCAGGAATATAGACTGAATGAGGATCAAGTTTCGCAACCATATCAGTCATCATTTCCTCCGTCATTTTATTTACATCAATCGAATCAACATACTTATTTTCAATAACATTCAACATTTCATCGATCTTACTATGTGAGCCTCCCGAGAACAAAGCTCCCAACGAAGCCGTATTTCGCAACTCAGCTCTTTTTGCCAGTAAATTTCCGAAAAACATGCCAATTATAACGGCAAAAAATACGATTGTTACCAGCGAAAGATTTCTGTTCTTCATATCATCATTTTCTAATAAATTTCACAACAGGTTTTATTCATTATTTTCCAAATAAATCACTTCAATGCCAGCTCTTTCAAGTAGCTCAACGCCATCCATGATACGATATTTCTCACCATAAATAACGCGTTTAATCCCGGCCTGAATAATCAGCTTGGCACATTCGATGCATGGAGACGCCGTTACATAAAGAGTAGCGCCATCGCTACTGTTATGGGATCGAGCAACTTTTGTTATCGCATTGGCCTCGGCATGTAAAACATAAGCTTTCGACACATTGTTTTCATCTTCACATTTATTTTCAAAACCAGAGGGAGTACCGTTATACCCATCTGATATAATCATTTTGTTTTTCACTAACAACGCTCCTACTTTGCGCCGCTCGCAATAAGAATTTTCGGCCCAGATACGCGCCATACGCATATATCTCAGATCTAATTTATATTGTTTTTCATCCATACTCGTTTATTTTAAATCCCCTCAAAATCAGCAACAACCCGGTAAAACTGATCATCAGTCACCCCTATCTGCCTGCATGCAAGACGTGCAGCTTCTATATCTTGTAATTTTTCGCCCCCTTTCAGGGCAACCCGTGTGTATTCCTTTCGGGTTTTTATGAAACAAACACCATCCCTTATTTCATATTCAGGAGTTCCATATTTGAATGCAACCAAGTCACGACGCAGATTTTCGGTCAGTGAATTTACAATGCTGTCTTCTCCAAAATAAATCAAACGCCCCTGAAATTCCATCAACTCAATAAACTCGGCAAACTGTCCAATGTATTCAGCGATCCGTGTATCATCCTGTTCTACGGGCACATCAATTCCTGTAAGCACCGCAATATGAGGTTTGTAATAATGGAAACGCGGTTTACAACCATTTATTCGTGTTTCACAATCTTCACCTTCAATCACGGCTATTCTCGCATCATAAGAAAGTTGCACAGGAAATTCCAGTCCATCAAATGTTGCACTGATCAGATAATCGGCAGAAAGTTTTAATTGTTTAAGCACATAAACGATTATGGCTGCAACCATTTTCCTTTCCGAATTACCACTGATGATGAGTCTTGTTTTACTTCGCGTTTGCTGGTAGATGTATTCAGGATAAGTAAATATCTTCAGGCCGAGTTCCTCCGCTCTCAAAAGTTCCGGATTATCATCCGTCACTTCATTAGCACGCACAACAGCAGCCAGAGTTTTTGTTATTTTGTCCGGGAACCAACCTTTTTGCTCTGGAAGTAAATCATATTTTTTAAGTTCTTCCGCAGTTTGATCAGAAATATTCACATCGGAGCCCGTAACAAAAAAGTTGTTTTTCCGGCTCACAGCTATAGCTAAATTGTGCATAGCTGCACCTCCTATGGCTATAAAATGAACTCTTTGCATGGGTTATGTTGAATAGGAATTTTTACTTACTTTTGTCCTGATTTCTAAAAAATGAGTTACAAAAATAATAAAAAACTTTGGGCAGGGTTAATATCCTTAGTGATATTTAATTAAAGTTATTGACTTGTCAATCGTTCGGGGTTTGGATTTTAAAGTATTTCAGTTTATAGAGTTCATTCGTTTATAAGTTCATGGAGTTAACAGACGTATTGTCTAAATATCTTGGCTCTTGGTTCTTGGTTCTAAAAAAACAAATATCATGAAATTATATAAAATTGAAGCAGGTTCGTTTTACATCGATGGCGGTGCTGCATTCGGAGTTGTTCCCAAAAAGGTATGGCAAAAACGCTATCCGTGTAATGAAGATAATTATTGTAAAATCAATATGCGCTGTCTCTTAATCGACACAGGAAACAAGCTGATTTTAATTGATGCTGGAACCGGCGACAAACAATTGGATTATCTGAAACATTACGGTTTCGAAGGTGTGATAAATTTCGATGAAGAACTGAACAAGCTCGGATATAAAACCACAGATATTACTGACGTCATTTTCACTCATTTGCATTTTGATCATTGTGGCGGGGCTACTAAATACAACACAGACAAATCGGCAATAGAATTGATATTTCCAAATGCAACTCACTGGGTTGGAGCCACACAATGGGAAAATTTTAAAAATCCGAATGTACGGGAAGGAGATTCTTATTTCAACGAAAATATGTTTCCCATCCTAGATGCAGGAAAATTGAAAACTGTTTCGGAAAACAAGTTTATCTGCCCGGAAGTTGAAATACGTATTTATAACGGACACACGGTAGGACAATTGGTAAGCTACATCAATACCGACAGCAAAACAATTGTGTATTGCGGAGATGTGATTCCGTTAGCGTCTAATGTTCCTTTGGCATGGATTTCAGCTTACGATGTTTTTCCGCTATCGGCTATGGAGGAAAAGAAAAAATTGCTGGATGAAGCTTCGGACAAACAACAAATTTTGTTTTTCGAGCACGATGCTTACACCGAATGCTGCTCGGTAGTTCACAACTACAAGAAACATAAAGTGGATAAAACTTTCAAATTTGAAGAATTAAATCTATAAAAAAGCAGCCGGCTAACTGAAATTTTAGGTTTATCCGGATGTATTTCTTTTTATAATACTGGCTTTTATACCGCAAAATAAGCTTCAAGTTCTTTCAGCGTATCCTCTGTAGTTTGCAGATCTTTTACGACATTTCCTTTTTCGAGAATTACAATACGCTTGCAGACCTCCGTAACATGATTCAAATCATGACTCGAAATGAGCATGGTAATATTTTTAGTTTTCTGCATTTCATTCAAAAATCGTTTCAGGCGAATCTGCGATGAAGGATCAAGCGCTGTAAACGGTTCGTCCAGAATCAAAATTTTCGGATCGCCCAATAAAGCCGCTGCGATACCAATTTTCTTCTGATTTCCTTTCGAAAAATCACGTATCAATTTCTTAGTATCCAATATTTCTGAATTAAAAAATTCCCTGATTGAATTAAGAAACTGATTAATGTCTCCTTCAGATTTTCCGTAAAGTTTACCGACGAAGCTAAAATACTCTTCAGGTTTCAGAAAATCAATCAAAAAACCTTCGTCGAGAAACGATCCGACCTTTGTTTTCCAATCTTCATTACGGGCAACAATTTCATCATCAATAACAACCTCTCCGGCACTCGCTTCAATCAAATCAAGAATCAACCTAAAAAAAGTAGTTTTGCCAGCACCATTATTTCCCACGAGCCCGAAACTCTCTCCTTCCTGTATGGTCAGAACCGGGATATTCAACACTGTAACTCCGTTGTATATTTTCTGTAAATTAGTTACTTCAATCATATCTGATTTTTATAAATATTATTCTATTTCACGGAAACCTTCTGCCATAGCATATTTACGACGCTTAAACTGATTTTCACACAATGTCATTATCGGTTTATGAAATGCTGTCCCAACGAGTCCGGTAATCGTTAAAGTCCAAAGTGCTGCTGCTGTCGAAAAATAAGTCGACAGGACTCCAACAATAATCATGGGTAAAAACATAATCGGCAAAACGATCAGAAAATTTTTATACGTGGTTCCTTGATAATTCAAAGCTGATGTCTTGGATAAATCAAGACGGCGCGTATTAAATGTCGACAAAAACAACAGCAAATAAACATTGACCCCGATATTAAAAATGAATGCTGCCAAATGCATGTAGACGATTTTCATGCCGAAAAAGAAATAAGGAGTAGTCAACACAAAAGAAATTACGTTGAAAGCAATCAACAAATAAAAATTAGCTTTCAAATAAGTACTAACCGAAATATTTTTAGTCATTAAACCATCGAAATGGGAACTATCCCAACTAATAACCCACTGACCAAACATCAACATAAGTAAACCAGTAATAAACATTGCCACAAAAAACAAAAAACCCTGTCTTTCGTCGTATGCGCTGTTACTATAAAAAATTAATCCGTACAGCAGAAAAAAAGCTGACATATACAACACACTTTTAGTCCGTTTATGCCTGAGAATCAGCTTTATTTCCAGGCCCATTATTTCTCCAATAGTTCCAAATCGATTGAGAAATGAAAAATTTACATTATAATTTCGATCAGTCTTTAATTTACTATTAAATCTTTCGGCATAATAATTACGCCTAAAAAAAAGCCTGTTTAAAGCGTATGCAACAGCAACAGCCAAAAGCGGGATCAGAATTCCCAACGGGTCAAACAGAACGAATCCAAATGCAGCCAACGAAATTTTGTACAAAGAAAAAATCTTGAAATACTCCAAAGCTCCCAATGCGGCGATTACTACAAGAATAAACAAGAAAGAAGAAAATCCGGAACCATATTTTCGCTTCAGAAATGAAGCCATCAGAGAATTAAACCAAACGAGGAAAATATTGATCAGTACAAATCTGAAAGCAGTTCCCCCATCATAATATTTTGATACCGATTGAACTGCAAACGGCACAGTAATAAACAAATGGAAATAATTAGCCAGACTGAAAAATGGTTTTACAAGCAAAAAATTAACTAAGTAATTTCTTTTTACCGGCAACACCTGATACGGAGGTAAATTCATTGTATTCAATTGTTGCATAAAAAACCTGAAAGCAAGTGCCAACAACACAATATACAACATAGCTCCCGTAAATAGCTGTGTCGGATTCAACTTGTCATCCAATTTTTCAAGGATATTGTCAAGCGAGAATCCAATGAAAAGGAACATCACAGCCATATAAAGAGCAAAAAATCCTAACAATATATTTACTGCCAGATTTTTATAAAATCCCTGAGAACGAGAGCTTTTTAACCACTCCTGTCGGATTAAATCCCGCACCAGAAAACCCTTCATAAAATAAACTATAATAGATCAAAAAAACGACTAAATCAACGTGTGCAAAGATAATCATTCTCTTATTGCACAACAAATATTATTTATCGTTTATCAATAATATTTACTATCCAGACTAAACCTTATTTTTCTTCTTTGTACCAACTGGCATACATGGCATAATTGTGTGCTATTTTCCGGTTCATTTCGTTTGTTTTTTCCGGTTCAACATCTTTTACATATTTTGCCGGCACCCCTGCCCATAATGTATAAGGAGGAATTTTGGTTTTACTTAACACCAAAGCTCCGGCTGCAACAATAGCACCCTCTCCCACCTCGGCATAATCCAGAAGAGTTGCACCCATTCCAATCAAAGCATAATCGTCAATTTTAGCTCCATGTACCGTAACATTGTGCCCGATTGAAACAAAGTCTCCTATCTCTACAACTGATTTTTCGTACAAAGTATGTAATACTGAACCATCCTGAATATTTACATTATTTCCAATACGAATTGAATTTACGTCTCCGCGTAAAACAGCATTAAACCAAATACTGCAACCACTTCCCAGCACAACATCACCAACGATTGTTGCATTCTCGGCCAAAAAGCAATTATTTCCTATTTTAGGGACAAAACCTCTAACTTCCTTAATTAAAGCCATACTTCCTTTTTTTTACAAAGATAGAGCGTTTATTTTTATTCTCCTTATGCTTTAGTTTGGATTAAAGATAAATTTCTGTCATTTAGCTGTTAATTATTCTTATTTTTCTCATTTTAAATGACTTTTTGATACAATATTATGTTATGTTTCAAAAATGTATTAAATTTGTGCTTTATAACATTGTTGTCAAACATATTTCGTTTACAAAGACTTTATGGCTAAAAAACAGGTTGCGGATCTAAAACCGTTAGAGGAAATTTTGACAGTATGGGATGCTCTGACTCCCGATGAACGACAATTCTTAAGAAACAATTACACTGTACATTATTTTAAAAAAAACGAACTCATACATTGTGAAGGAGACACTCCGACTCACATGATGATCTTAGCCGCAGGAAAAGTTAAGGTTTTTAAAGAAGGAGTAGGCAGCCGAACACAAATTATCAGAATGTTGAAACCCGGTGAACATTTCGGTTATCGGGCTATTATTGCCAACGAAAGCTATAATACAAATGTTGCGGCATTTGAACCATCGACAGTCTACATGATAAAAGCCGAAATTTTCATTTCTATCCTCAAACACAACAATGCTTTTTGCTACAGATTCCTCGAAGAAATAGCATCTGACCTTGGCGCATCCGATGCCAGAACTGTAAACCTTACTCAGAAACACATCCGTGGCAGATTGGCCGAAGCATTATTACTTCTCAGAAAAAATTATGGTTTGGAAGAAGACGGTGCTACAATCAGCATATACCTTTCCCGAGAAGATTTAGCAAACCTCTCAAATATGACTACTTCGAATGCCATCCGCACACTTTCCAATTTTGTAAGTGAACATCTTATTGCCATGGATGGACGCAAACTAAAAATTATTGATGAAGAAAGATTAAAGAAAATCAGTAAAATGGGATAATTTCACTTTTTTTACAACGCAATTACTTTAATAAATGTGGTTGTTTTTCTACTTTTGGAGAAAATAAGTAAAAATGAATACCAGTCAGATAATTGCGATCTATAAAACGATACTGAGCCATATCGCTCTCGGCAGGCTTAAAAAAGCATTCGACCAGACTTCTTTATTAATTGATGAGCTTCAAATAGGGAATTATGCCGATCGATATAACGAACTGCGACAAAATTACCAGTATCTACTCGACTACTATATTAAAGGTATTGAAGATCCTGAACGCAAAACCGTTTACAACAAACTTATTTCCAGAATATTTACTTTAAACAATGACCTTTGTGAAGAATTACTTTTCAGGAATTCTTCAAGTATTGAATATACCCAACAAAGATATTTTCCTCATTCAAGAAAATATAAAACCTCTACCGAACTGCTCATTTCATTGAAATACTATCATTCCCAGAGCATGATTCTGAAAGATATGGAAAATAACCACGAGGTAGAAATGAGACGGCTCAGGTCGAACTATGAGTTTGCATGCGCAGAACTTTTCACGCTGTTCTGGCTGATATTCAATATTGGCAACGAAGAAAAAAATGTTTTTACCACCATAATGTCATCCGAATATGGAGGAGAACGTGAAAAAACATTGCTGGTTTCTGCTCTGACAATGAACTTGTGGCGTAGATTTGACGAGACAAAACTCATGTTGCTCTTTGATTGTAGCGATAGCGAATCGCCCCAGGTTAAGCAACGGGCATTGACAGGATTATGCTTTATTCTGGCACGTTATAACCGTTTCTTACAATATTTTCCAGCCATTAGAAACCGCCTGATGATTATGGCTGATAATAATCATACACAGGAAAATTTCAACAATATTATTATCCAGATTATATCAACTGTAGAAACAGACAAGATCTCGAAAAAATTGCGCGATGAAATTTTGCCGGAGATTATGAAAATCAGCCCAAAACTAAAGGATAAAATGGATGCTGAAAATCTGCTTAAATCGGATGAATGGGGTGAGGAAAACCCCGAATGGCAGGAAATACTTGAAAACAGCGGAATTTCGGACAAACTTCAGGAACTGAATGAATTACAAATGGAAGGTGCGGATGTTTATATGAGCACATTCTCCATGTTGAAAAGTTTTCCATTCTTCAATGAAATCTCAAACTGGTTTTTACCTTTTGATATTCAGACTCTTGAAATCAGCAGTTTATTTGAGAAAGATGAAAAATCAATACTTGCAGCTTTTGTCGGAAACAATATCATGTGCAATTCAGATAAATACTCATTCTGTCTGAGCATTTTACAAATGCCCGAAGGCCAACGTAATATGCTAAAACAATCTTTCAAAACGGAATCGGAACAACTTGAAGAAATGGCCAAAGATGAAGCCATGCTTATGCCGGATATTTCTGCCAAAAACATATCCAAACAATATGTTCAGGATTTATTTCGTTTCTTCAAGTTGCATCCAAATAAAAATGATTTTTCGGATATGTTCGATCTTGCTCTTATGCTGCACAAAACATATCTTTTTGATATTTTGACATCAAACAGCAGTCTGAAAGCCAGAATTGCCGAATATTATTTTGCAAAAAGCCATTATAAAGAGGCTATTGACTTATATAAGAATCTTGTTATCGAGTCTCAGCCGACAGCAGCTCTTTATCAAAAAATGGGCTACTCATACCAGCAACTTTCTCAAATAAACATGGCAATAGATGCTTATGAAAAGGCCGACATCATTCAACCGGACGATTTATGGACAATACGCAAAATTGCCTTGTGTTACAGGCTCTCAGGCGACTACGCGAAAGCTCTTGAATATTATCAACACGTCGATTTTCTGAAACCGGATCAACAATCTGTTTTACTACAAATCGGGAAATGTATGGTAGAAATCGGACGCTTTAAAGAAGCACTGAATATATATTTCAAATTAGATGCTGCCGAGGAAGGAAACATAAAAGTATGGCGGGCAATAGTCTGGTGTGCTTTTGTCTCCGGCAATTTGAAAAAGGCTACTTATTATTCCGAAAAAGTTCTCAATGATCAACCGGTGGCACAGGACTTTTTGAATGCGGCCCATGTAGCATGGTGCAAAAAAGATATTGACGAAGCCTGTGATCTTTACAGAAAGAGCATTAATATATTAAACAACGACATCGATACATTTACTGATTTATTCGACAAGGACAGAAACTACCTGAAGAACAATGGTATAACCGATGATGAATTATCACTAATGATTGATGAGCTGTCATTTTTAACAAGAAATTAATTCAAAACACCTTTTCCTAAGTTTAAAAAACTTAGGAAAAGGTATAGTCTTAATCCCCAAGGATTAGGATCATTCACCCAATTTCTTCAATAACAGCTCCACTCCCTTTTCCACATCATGGGTTTCGTTCAACGCTTTGATAAAAGCGCTTCCGATAATAGCCCCGGAGGAATAACGGTTTACCATGTCGCGGGTAGCTTTATTGGAGATACCAAACCCGATCAGACGCGGATTTTTCAGATGCATGGAATTAATCCGGTTGAAATAATCGACCTTGGAATCAAATGAATTCTGCACACCCGTTACGGCTGCCGACGAAACCATGTAAATAAATCCATTGGTATGATCGTCAATTTCACGAATACGTTCTTCTGAAGTTTCAGGCGTTATCAGAAAAATAAATTCCAATCCGTAACGTTCGGCAATTTCTTTGTACTCACTCAGAAAATCGGCCATAGGCAAGTCGGGAATAATCATACCGTCCACTCCTACCCGGCTGCATTCGGCACAAAAATTTTCAAAGCCAAACTGCATAACCGGATTCAGATAGCCCATCATAACCAGCGGGATATGAATTTGGAGGCGTATATCGGTCAGTTGTTTAAAAAGGGTACGAATGCTCATCCCATTTTTCAAAGCCTGCTGACTACTGTTTTGTATCACAACACCATCGGCCAGCGGGTCGGAAAACGGCACTCCGACCTCCACTAAATCCACACCATTTGCCTGTAAACATTCAAGCGTCGATACCGTATCTTCTAATTTTGGAAAACCTGCGGTAAAATATACCGAGAGAATATTCTCCTTTTTTAATTGAAATAATTTATTTATTCTATTCATCTTAGCCCCTCCCAACCTCCCACAAGGGGAGGAGAAAAAGTTTGTTTTATTTGTAATTAAATTTGTTATAGCACTTAAAGGATTTCTTCTTTGATAGAATTTAGGGAAGCTATAAATTCCTCCAATAATTCCACATTTTTCATTCCGGGATTTACTTCAAACTTACTGTTCAGATCTATTCCGGCAAACTTTGAATGTTTTATTTTCAATATTGCTTCAGCATCATCGGCAGCTATACCCCCGCTCAACAAAAAAGGTGTTTCGCCCTTATATTCATTCAATATAGTCCAATCGAACTTTTGCCCAGAACCTCCGTAGGCATCCGTTTTTGTATCAAACAAAAAATAATCGCAGGTGCCTTCATAATTTCCGGTTACATTAAAATTATACGCTTCCGCTATCGGAAAAGCTTTCAGTACAATCAGTCCGGCATCTTTAAGCTTTTTACAGATTTCCACATTCTCCGCTCCGTGCAACTGAACTCCATCAAGCCGGTATTTAAAAACGACAGCCAGAATTTTTTCCAATTCTTCATTGACAAATACTCCAATTTTCTTTATCGAAGCCAGCAGTCTGTTCAATGTATACAAATCAAGCGGTTCAGCATATCTCGGGGATTTAGGATAAAATATAAAACCCATAAAATCGGGCTGCAAAGCGGCTACGGCCTGTATATTTTCAGGATATTTCATCCCGCATATTTTTATTTTCATATTTCTGAGCTCTATATTTTCGGTTGAATAACTAACACTTCATTGCCGTTCTTTTGAAATTCATAATTGACTTTCCTGACCTCTACCTGATAATCTTTACTGAAATATTCCATAACAGGCAAAAACATTTCCGAAGTGACAGCATTCAGGTTCAACAAAGGAAAAATCCGGATTTCATGGCAAATTCTAAGCATTTCTACTATTGAACGAATATGAAATTCAAGTCCGAGTTCAGGATACAACATCAAAAAATGCGAACTTAATCCCAAATCGAAAGTTCTGTCAGCACAATGTATTTTTTCAGGCATCTCATGCGGAATATAGCGAGAATTGTCAACATCAAAATCGTCCAGAAAACAGGTCATCGCATCCAAACGGATTTGCATCAAATGATCCACATCCCGAATGTTTTTCCAAACAAAATTCGATTGATTCCCTCGGGTTTGTAGCTCCACTATATCTTTCGTCTCCATGATACGTTGTCTGATTTGTTCTCTATCAAACAGATACAAAGGATCGAACGAAACTACATGTCCGCCTTGTCTGGTCAATTCGGCATTAAAACTTGCAGGTCCATCTCCAAAACCGGCAATCTGCTTCTGCAAATCTTCATCCGTTAGCCCAAACATAGCTCTGTACTCCGCCAGATTACGTCCCCATGGTACCACGTTTTTTAATTCAAAAACCATTCTTCACACCTTCTTCAATCCCTCAGTCCTTCAGTCCTTCAATCCTTCAATAAACCGTCCCAATGCCTCGTCTGGCTTTTCATGTTTCATAAAATTTTCTCCCATGAGGAAGCCCCTATAACCTGCTTTTCGTAATTTCTTTACGGTTTCTGTCTTTGAAATTCCACTTTCGCTGACTTTCACAAACTGATCCGGAATAAGAGCGGCCAAGTCAAAAGACGTTTGAACACTCTGTTCAAAAGTTTTCAGGTTACGATTATTCACTCCCAGCAAATCCACATAATCGTTTGCGTGATCGAGTTCTCCGGCATTATGAACTTCAAGCAACACTTCCAAACCTAAATTGTGCGCTTTACGGGCCAATTCCAATGTTTTCTCTACAGTCAAAGCCGCAGCAATCAACAACACCACATCGGCACCCATGGCTTTAGCTTCGAAAAGCTGATATTCGTCAATCACAAAATCTTTTCGCAAAATCGGACAAGTCACCTGTGGACGAGCTGAGATTACATCCTGCAGTGTTCCTCCAAAATACGGGAAATCCGTCAGAATAGAAATCCCCGAAGCTCCGGCCCGACTGTACCCTGCAGTCACCTGTACCACATCGGCATGTTCATGAATCCAGCCCAGCGATGGAGATTTCCGTTTAAACTCCGCAATAATTCCGGATTCTGAATTCAACAAGCTTTGTTTGAGCGACAAACAAGCGTCTGAAAACACCGGAGTTTTCTCAAGTTCCGCCACTAAGGTTTTCTTCTTACGGGACGCAACCTCAATTTGCTTATCTGCTATTATTTTATCTAAGATGGTCATTAATTCTAATGTGCTAATTTGTCAATATGCTAATGAAAAAAATGCATTGGCATATTTTCTCATTGACTTATTTATAAATCTCAATAAACTTCTCGAATGCCTTCTTGGCATGTCCTTCTTCAAGCGAATGTACAACTTCCGCAATACATTGTTCCAAAGGTTTCATAGGTGTACGGGTCTGGATGGCAAATGCCGAATTGATAATGACAGCATCTCGCTGGGCATCTGTTGCCTTATTGTCCAAAACGTTTAAAAATATTTTGGCAGCCTCATCCACACTTTCGCCTCCCCAAAGTTCCTTTTGTTCATACCGTTTGAAACCAATCTTTTCCGGGGTATAAACAAATTCACCCATATTGCTCTGAATCTTAAAAGTATCTGTCAATGAAATTTCATCATATCCATCCAACGAATGCACAATACTGTATTGCACACCGAGATTTTGATAAATATAATTGTAAAGACGCATCATTTTCAGGTTATACACACCAAGGCACTGATATTGCGGACGAACCGGACTGATAAGCGGACCAAGCACATTAAAAAATGTACGGACTCCAAGATTTTTGCGCACCGGAGCTACATTTTTCATGGCAGGATTACAAAAAGGAGCATGCAAATATGCAAAACCGGCCACATCTAACGAACGCTTAACAATATCAATATCGGTGGTAAATTTTGCTCCGTAATATTCCAAAACATTAGAAGCTCCACTTACTGATGTTGCTCCGTAATTACCGTGTTTAGCCACTTTATAGCCGGCTCCTGCTACGGCAAAACAACTACAGGTAGAGATATTAAATGTATTTTTTCCATCACCGCCAGTACCAACAATATCAAGCGCATCGAATTCCGACAAATCCATAGGAATAGCCAGTTCGAGCAAAGCGTTACGGAAACCGATTATTTCTTCCAGTTCGATACTGCGCATCAGATACACTGAAATAAAAGCTGCCATCTGCGCATCGTTATATTTGCCGGCAGCGATATTAGTCATCACCATTGCGGCTTCTTCACGCGAAAGCGACTGGTGATCAAAAAGTCTGTAAAGTATTTGTTTCATATTATTCTGCAATAAATAGTAAACTATAAGCGACAAGCCTTTAGTTGCCAATTTTTAGACTAATCAATAAATGAATGAGCTGATAAACTAACTTTCCAACCAGTTTTTCAGCATTTGTTCTCCCTGAGGAGTAAGCACCGATTCGGGATGAAATTGAACGCCACGCACATCATAAGTTTTGTGGGCTAGTGCCATAATCATTCCGTCATCGTCAACAGCCGTGATTTTCAGACAATCCGGCAAAGTTGTTTTTTCGGCAGCCCACGAATGGTAACGTCCGACTTCCAATTTTGTATCTAATCCTCTGAAAAGGACATCATCCCCAATCACGGTCACCATCGAACTCACCCCGTGATAAACCTGAGACAAATTGACTAACGTTCCGCCAAAAGCTTCTGCAATAGCCTGCTCGCCCAGACAAACTCCCAGGATAGGTTTTACCGGAGCATACGCCTTAATTAAATCAAGTAAAATACCCGATTCGGAAGGGACTCCCGGCCCCGGCGACAATATAATTTTATCAAACCGGTTAATTTCTTCCAATGAAATTTTGTCGTTACGATATACCTCCACATTCGGATATCCTAACTTTTTCACGGCATGAACCAAATTATATGTAAAAGAGTCGTAATTGTCAAAAACTAAAATACTGCAACCCCTATCCCCTAAAGGGGAACTAGAGCTACTTTCGTCTTGTATATTTTTATTGCTATCCATCATTTTTTCTTTTAATAATAGTAATCTAATTCCCCTTTAGGGATTAGGGGTTGAGGCTACTTCCACAGCACGTTTCAATGCAGCCAGTTTATTATTCACTTCCTGCAATTCACTTTCCTCGCTCGACTTGGCAACGATACCGGCACCGGCCTGATAATAAAGCACATTGTTCTTACTTACAAATGAACGAATAGTAATAGCCTGATTCATGCCGCCATCAAAACCAATATATCCCAGGCAACCACCATAAGGTCCCCGGTCGTGAGGTTCAATTTCGTCAATCAGCTGCATGGCTTTGATTTTGGGAGCCCCGGACAAAGTGCCGGCAGGAAATGTGTCGGCAAAAAGTTTAATAACTTTTGTTTCCGGACGAAGCGTTCCACTCACACTTGAAACTAAATGCAGCACATGAGAATAATACTGAACTTCACGGTAGACGTCCACCTTTACATGATCAGTATTCCGGCTCAGATCATTTCTCGCCAAATCAACCAACATCACATGTTCGGCATTCTCTTTTTTATCTTTACTGAGTTTTTCGGCCAATTCCATGTCTTTTTCATCATTCCCCGTCCGGCGGAATGTTCCCGCAATCGGTTTGATATATGCTTTCTGCTTCTTGGCATCAACCACCAAATGCGCTTCGGGTGAAGAACCGAAAATGCGAAAATCGCCAAAGTTAAAATAGAACAGATAGGGAGATGGATTTACGGAACGAAGCGTGCGATAAAGCATAAAATCATCGCCACGATATTGCTGATAAAAGCGACGTGAAAGCACAATCTGAAAAACATTTCCTTTGTAACATTCTTCTTTACCCCTGGTTACCATTTTTTTGTAATCTTCATCGGAAATATCTGTTTTTTCTTCGCCGACAGTTCCGAAGTCATACGTTGCAAAATTGTTATTATGTAACACCTCTTCAACGGAAGCAATATCGGATTGCTCTCCTTCTCTCAAATTTTCAATAATTGTCAATTCGTTGTTGAAATGATTGATTGCAATAATGTATTTAAAAAGTACATAATGCAATCCGGGCATACTTCCTGGAATCGTTTCACGAGCAGACAGTTTTACATCTTCGAAATACTGAACCGCTTCGTAAGATGTATATCCCAACAAACCGTTTATGAGACCATGTTTTAATTCATCACCTTCTAACGTAAATGATTTCAAAAAAACATCAAAGCGTTCTGCTACGGTCAATTTTCCGGTAACTTTGGTTTCAATCTTTTGTCCATCAGGGTATTCTTCCGTAATGGTAAAATGATTTACAGAAATTCCTCCTATCGGACAAAACCCAATATAAGAGAAACTATTCTCTACGCCATGATAATCAGAGCTTTCCAGTAGCACCGAATTGGTGTACAAATCACGAATTTTCAGATAAATGCCCACCGGTGTCTGCATATCGGCAAGCATTGTTTTTGTTTTTACAGTCAGTTTACCCCCAACCCCTAAAGGGGAGTTGGAATTAGTCTCGTTTTGTATTTTCATTTTAATAATAATTTATTGCCCTTTAGGGATCGTTATTATTCTATCATTTACCTCTGTTTCTATTCTTTTTAAAACAACGTCAATGTTATTAAGTACGTAATCATTTGTAAAATGTATCACTTTTAATCCCAAATCATTAAGTTTCCGATCACGATTCCGGTCATAACAATATTGTTCAGGAATATCATGGTAGCCACCATCCACTTCAATTATCAGTTTTGCCTTCTGACAATAAAAATCAGCTATAAAATATAAAACTGGATGTTGTCTTTTAAACCGGACTCCTTCGATTTTTATTCTCGACAGATTAATCCAAAGAAAATTTTCAGCTTCAGTTGGATGCGCTCTTAATCTTCGTGCTAATTCAAAATGTATCGGCAAAGCCCCATAAAACATATTTCCCCTATTCTCCAAAGATGAATCAAAATTATTTTTGTCAACTACATTTTTATTCGCACCTCATTATTTAACAAATAATACAGTATTTATTCCCCTTTAGGGGTTAGGGGCAAAATATTTTACATACGTATCCATATCTTTATCTCCCCTGCCCGAAACAGTCAGAACAACAATATCGTCAGGTTTGAATCTGTCTTTTTCTTTCTTAAGGAGTGCAAGCGCATGAGCCGATTCAATAGCAGGAATAATACCTTCCAATCTCGTAAGTTCAAATGCGGCATCCATGGCTTCATCATCGTTGATCGGCAAAACTTTTGTCCGGCCTATTTTCGCAAAAAATGCATGAGCAGGTCCGATACCCGGATAATCCAAGCCGGCTGAAATCGAATACGGTTCAATAATTTGCCCATCTTCATCCTGAATAAGTAATGTTTTTGCTCCATGAATAATACCCACAGTTCCAAGGGTAATTGTAGCAGCCGTTTCTCCGGTTTCAATGCCCAGTCCTCCGGCTTCTGCCGAAATTATTTTCACACGGTCGTCATTCAGATAATGATAATAAGTGCCCATAGCATTACTTCCGCCACCAACACAAGCCATTAAATAATCAGGATAATTGCGCCCGATTTGTTCTTCAAGCTGCCATTTTATTTCTTCACTGATAATAGATTGAAAAAATCCGACCATGTCAGGATACGGGTGAGCACCCACTGTAGAACCGACGATATAAAACGAATCCGGATTTGAACACCAATAACGGAAAGCTTCGTTTGTAGCATCTTTTAAAGTCATATTTCCACTGGTCACAGGTTCAACGGTTGCTCCGAGCATGCGCATTTTTTGTACATTCAGGAACTGGCGTTCAACATCTGTTTTCCCCATAAACACAATACACTCCAACCCCATAAGAGCGCATGCAGTAGCGGTAGCCACTCCGTGTTGCCCGGCACCGGTTTCGGCAATGATACGGGTTTTACCCATGCGCTTTGCCAACAGGATTTGGCCCAAAGCGTTGTTGATTTTATGTGCGCCGGTGTGATTCAAATCTTCCCGCTTTAAATAAATATTAGTTCCGTATTCTGCCGAAAGACGTTTGGCATGATAAAGCGGAGATGGGCGTCCCACATAATTTTTCAACAAATCATAATATTCAGCTTTAAACGCCGGATCATCTTTAACAGCATAAAATGCTTCTTTTAGTCTCTCAAACGAACCGTGAAGAATTTCAGGAATATAAGCTCCTCCAAATTCTCCGTAGTATCCATTTTTATCAAGCCCTCCAGCCCCTAAAGGGGTGTTTATGCTTTTATTATCTTTCATATATCAATTTATAATTTTTAGTAGTAATTTTTTCTACATTAGAGATTATTTGAATTAATTTGTTATATGATTGTTTATCAACAATATTTATTTGTATTTTTCGTTGACTATTCATATTTTTAACTGATATGAATAATGCAATACGACAAGATTAAAAATCGACC
>JAQVAV010000004.1 GCA_028690665.1 Paludibacter sp. | reverse complement strand
AGAATGATGAATAAATGGAAATCTTCTTTTTGGCTCGAATTTAAAAAACAAATTGTTGATTTGATAAACCACTGGTTTTACCAAATCAACAATAAATTAATAATAAGAACTTTTTAAGGCTCGACTATTTAAAACTAAAATGGGCTTTTTAGGGCTCAACTATATAGATAAAGAAATTAAATAATAATTCGTAATGATAAGATTTAATGTTAAAATTATATTTGGAGTCGTATCCATGTTTTTATTAGCTGGGATTGATTCTTTTGCCGGAACTAAAATCTCACAAGAATTAACCGGACAGATTATTTCTTATGATGTATGCGACGATAGTGAATTTCCGGTAGCTAATGCTTTTGACAATGACATTAATACCTATTTTCGTTCGTGTCCTCCGTTTGGAAACTGGATAGGCCTTGATCTTGAAGAAAAGTGTGTCATTACAAAAGTTGCATATTGCCCCAGAGTAGATTCGGATTACCGTGAGCGGTTACGGCTTGGAGTATTTGAAGGAGCAAATAGCCCGGACTTTGGAGATGCTGTAACCTTGTTTGTAATTCCGGATTTAACCGAGCGGGAGTTGACAATGCAGGAAATTTCCTGTACACGTGCTTTCCGTTATGTTCGTTTTGTATTTCCTTATGCTCAGACAGACGGAAAAAGTAGCTATATGGGTGAACTGAAGTTTTATGGATATGCAGCAGACGGAGATGATTCTCAACTGCCTCAAATTACAAATTTGCCAACTATATCAATTCATACAGTTGATAATCAGGATATAACAAGTAAGGATGAATATATAAAAGGGATTGTTTCGGTGGTGTATGATAACGGAACAAAATTCTTTACGGATAGTCTTAAAATCAAAGGTCGGGGGAATAATAGCTGGACTTATCCAAAGAAACCTTATAAGATGAAGTTATATCATTCCGCTCATTTTTTAGATTTGCCGGCCAAGGCTAAAGAATGGACATTAATCAATAGTTATGGCGATAAAACGCTTATGCGCAATATACTGGCTTTCGATTTTAGTCGTCGTTTACAAATGCCCTATACTTCTCCATCTGAAGCAGTAGATGTTGTTCTCAACGGAGACTACAAAGGCTGTTATGAGTTGTGCGATCAGGTTGAAGTGCACAACGATCGTATTGAAACAGATGAGTTTGATTCAACAACCGTAGATACCGGATATTTAATAGAAATTGATGCTTACGCTTACCTTGAAGAAAAAAAATTCTCTTCTCAAACTTACAGTATTCCTGTGTCAATAAAATATCCGGATGAAGATGAAATTACTGCAGAGCAGGAATCTTATATTGCAAATCATTTTGAAAAAATGGTAAAAGCTGTCAGTTCTTCCAATTATACAAATCCGACAACAGGTTTTAGAAAATATATTGATATTGAAACTTTCCTTCGTCATTTTTTGGTAGGTGAATATTCCGGGAATACAGATACGTACTGGAGTGTGAAAATGACCAAAAAGAAAGGTGATGATCATTTTTATATTGGTCCTGTCTGGGATTTCGATCTCGGTTTTGAAAATGACCAACGTACATATTCTATTACCGATAAAGCTTTACAATACAATGAGTGGATAGCTTTGTGGAATGAGACAAGCGCTGCCGGAGGAACAAAAAATATGGTCAAACGCATACTTTCAGATGAAACAATGATAACCCGTTTAAAGGAAATATATTCTGGATACAGGGATAACCATGTAATTTCTAAAGAAGTACTTGAAAATGTTATCGATAGCTGTGCGACATTGTTGTCCGTTTCTCAGGATCTTAATTTTAAACGTTGGCCTATCATGAATACTTTGGTACATGAAAATCCGGTTATTTATGGCTCCTATGAAGGTGAAGTTGATAATGTCCGGGATTACGTTGCAGACCGGATTGATTGGTTAGACAGTAAATTGGAGTATGTGCCGTCTACGACAGGTCGGAATATTTCTTCAGAAAAGAATTCAGTCAGAATATATAGCACCGGTGGCGTATTATATGTAATGGAGCTGCCCGTTGCCAGTGTTGTGAAAGTTGTTGATCTTTATGGAAGAGTCCGGAGTCAGCAACAAAATATAACAAAATTGGCATTACCGCTCGAAAGAGGAGTTTATGTTATTTCAATTAGTAATAGTTCAGGGACTAATGTTTACAAATATCCTGTTTATTAAACAATTGATAATTTAGAAATAAGTATTGAAAATTAATCTATAAAAAATTTCAAATCTAGTATGAATAAAAGTAAGAATGAGAAACAATCAATTTACAAAATTTTGCCGGTATTGTTTGGTTTTTTCGTTATGGGTTTTTGCGATATCGTAGGTATATCGTCTGATTATGCGCAGTCAGCGTTTGGCTGGTCAAATACTATGACCGGATTTGTTCCGTCCATGGTGTTTGTATGGTTTCTGTTTTTAGGCATACCTGTTGGGATTGGTATGAATAAATGGGGGCGGAAAAATACAGTTTTGTTAAGTATGGCAATCACGGTTGTAGGCATGATTATTCCATTAATTAATTATAACAGCGTAACTACCATGGCTGCTTATGCTCTTTTGGGTATTGGCAATGCAATATTACAAGTTTCGTTAAATCCGTTGCTGAACAATGTTGTGACTAATAATAAGTTACTTACCAGTAGTCTGACAGGAGGGCAGGTGGTGAAGGCCATTTCTTCGTTGGTTGGCCCTCAGATAGTACTGTTTGCAGTTAATTATTTCGGAAATGGAGACACGGGACTGTGGTATTACAGTTTTCCGGTTCTGGGAGCCATAACTCTGATCTCTGCAATCTGGTTGCTGCTGACTCCGATACCGCGTGAACCTGTCGAAACTTCTGACGGATCATCGTTTCCCGATACAATCTCACTACTCAAAGATCAGAAAATTTTGTTGTTGTTTTTGGGTATCTTTTTCGTTGTTGGAGTAGATGTGGCTACTAACTTTATTAGTTCGAAAATATTGATTACCCGTTTTAATTGGGATAAAACTGATGCAGGTATTGCGCCCCAGATTTACTTTTTCAGTCGTACAGTCGGAGCTTTGCTCGGTACCTTTTTAATGACAAAAATTGCCGAACTGAAATATTTCAAAATCAATATTCTTGCTGCAATCGTTGCAATTCTGATGCTTGCATTTATTAATAATGAAACGGTTAATCTCGTTGCAATTGGTGCAGTCGGATTTTTAGCCTCTTGTATATTCCCGATTATTTATTCGATGGCAGTACAAAGCCGCCCCGAAAAAGCCAACCAAATTTCTGGCTTAATGATAACAGCTGTTGCCGGAGGTGGAGCTGTTACTCCTGCTATCGGGCTCGCTACAGATTCTTTTGGAATTATCGGAGGTATTCTGGTTATTTTAGTTTGTGTATTATATCTTACCTATTGTGCTTTTGGAATAAAAGTTGCAAAAGCTAAATAATTGTATTTGAAAGTGATAGAACTATATCCATTTAAATTTACCCCTGTTTTAAAAGATAAAATATGGGGTGGAGCCAAGTTGCAAAAACTTTTTGATAAGCAGGCGTCTACCGAAAAATTAGGCGAAAGCTGGGAACTTTCGGACGTTGCCGGAGATGAGAGTGTTGTCTCAAACGGAGAACTTAAAGGACTGACTCTTCATGACCTGATTAAGAAATACCAATACGGTATTGTCGGTAAAAAGATTTATGAAAAATACGGAGGCGTTTTTCCTCTTTTGTTTAAACTGATTGATGCAAATGATAATTTATCCATTCAGGTGCATCCCGGAGATGAAACTGCTAAAGTACGTCATAATTCTTTTGGAAAAACGGAAATGTGGTACGTGGTTGATGCCGAACCCGGAGCTTCTTTGATAATTGGTTTTACAAAAGATTGTTCAAAACAGCAATATCTGGATGCTTTGAATCAGGGAGTTGTTGAATCTTTGCTGCAAAAAGTTCCGGTTGTAAAAGGAGATGTACTTTTCATTCCGGCAGGCTTGGTTCATGCTATTGGTAAAGGCGTAGTAGTTGCCGAAATTCAGCAAAGCAGTGATATTACTTACCGTATATACGACTATAAACGGAAGGATGAAAATGGTAATGAAAGAGAACTTCATGTTGATCAGGCATTGGATGTGATTAATTTTTCTGCAAGTCCGGAACCGAAAACGAAATACAGTCTGAAAGAAAATGAGGTCTGTCCTTTGGTACGTTGTGATTATTTCAGGACGAATAAAATTGATTTCACACATTCTTTGGACTGTGATTATTCGGGAAAGGATTCTTTTGTCGTTTACATGTGTTTGTCGGGTAATTTTTACATAGAATGTGCAGATTCTACTGCGCACGTGACAAAAGGAGAGACGGTGCTGATTCCGGCTCAGATAAATCATGTAAAATTAATTCCGGAAGAAAAGTCGGAATTGTTGGAAGTTTATATTTAAAAATATGATATTATGGATAAACCCTATGTTGTAGGAATGGATATGGGTGGTACAAACACCGTGTTTGGAATTGTGGATGCACGTGGTAATGTAGTTGCTAAAAGTGCAGTGAAAACAGCAGTTCATAGTGATGTTCATTTATATGTCGAAGACTTATATAATGAATTAATGCCGTTGATCGACAGTGTTGGCGGAATTTCAAAAATCCGGGGAATCGGAGTGGGAGCCCCTAATGGAAATTATTATACGGGGAATATTGAATATGCTCCTAATTTACCTTGGAAAGGAGTAATCCCTTTTGCAAAAATGCTTGAGGAAAAGTTCGAAATCCCGGCTGCACTTACCAATGATGCCAATGCCGCTGCTTACGGAGAGATGACTTACGGTGCTGCCCGTGGAATGAAAAATTTTATAATGATAACTCTTGGCACCGGAGTAGGAAGTGGTATTATTATAGATGGCAAGGTTGTTTACGGACACGATGGATTTGCCGGTGAACTTGGACATACCAATGTTGTAAGGGAGAACGGCCGGCAATGCGGTTGTGGCAGAAAAGGCTGTCTCGAAGCTTATGCATCTGCTACAGGGGTTTCCCGTACAGCAAGAGAAATTTTGACTTCAACGAATAAGGACAGTTTACTGAGAACCATCCCGGTGGATTCTATCACCTCGAAAGATGTGTACGATGCCGCTGTTGAAGGAGATGAAGTTGCGCAGGAGATTTTTAATTTCACAGGAAAATTGTTAGGTGAGGCATTTGCTGATTTTGTGGCTTTCAGTGCCCCTGAAGCAATCATTCTTTTTGGAGGATTATCTAAAGCCGGCGATCTGATATTAAAACCGGTGATGGAAAATATGGAAAAAAATATTCTCAATTTGTGGAAAGGTAAAGTTCGGGTAATGTTCTCGGAATTGAAAGAAGCCGATGCCGCTATTTTAGGCGCATCTGCTTTAGTTTGGGAATTCTGATAGAATTAGTTTGATGGAATTAAGATTAAATATCGCATCGTGAAGTACGGCAGTATTTGTGATCTTCATTACCCGATAAGCAGGATTTTGTATAATTCAGAATCCTGCTTATGTTTAAAAAAATAGTTATATGTATTGCTCAAGAAATTTATAGCAGGTAGTTGCTCTTTAATATACGTATAGTACGCAATAGTAATGGTTTTTTTACAATAGTAATTCTTTTCTTTAATCAATGATTATTGTTTAATTACGCATTGGTAAAGAGAACTACTTTCACAAATAATCTTTGCAATATAAACTCCGGCAGGTAAGTTAGAAATTTTTATTGTTGTCTCAGGAGCTGTTCCATTTATCAATTTCTGAAGGACAATTTTTCCTGTCATCGTAATGAAAGCAATCGATTTGACAGTTTTCCCTGAAATATTATTTTTTATTTTTATAATATTCTTTGCTGGATTCGGATAAAGGAATAAATCACTATTCGTCAATTGTGTAAGCCCGTTAGGATCAGTTTGCCACACAAATGATGCAACTGTCGCAGCAGGTAAAGTATAAATAAAAGACTGTGTCCCTGAAACAATTTTTATAGTTTGTGACGAACTTTTTGTGTTATATACCAAAGTTACTATTGTTCCATCGGTATTCTGAAAGGCCGTTGATAAGACATTTGTTCCAGCCGTGGTTGTTCCTATACGTATTGCATCGGGTTTTACAAATTTTGAAAATTGTCCGATAAGATAATATGATAAATTGTAATTATAACTTGTTGAATTATTTACTGTAACAGCCCCCTGACAGGTGTTACAACCACCCGGGGTATGTGGCCCTATACTTGAATTATTTGCCAGATTCCATTCAAGAATAACTTTAGCCCAGTTCAGTGATGCGCCGAACAATACATTTTGAAAATGCCATGCAAAATCTCCCGAAAAACTTCCGGTCGATGCAGTATATTGTTCTGTAAAATACACATTCTTTCCGGTTGCATTTTTTACTGTTGTCAATGCAGAAATATCACCCGAATACAAATGAAACGCGGCTCCATCAACATAACTACTATTATTGCATACGGCAATCGGATAAGTTGTGTTGCCGCAATTATGATCGTAAGCGATAATTTTTACAGCCGAAAATCCTGAGCCTGCAAGTTCAGGGCCTAAATTATTATTTATAAAACTAATTTGTTCCGCATAAGTCATCAACATACTCGGTTCTGCAGTTCCATTTTCGGGTTCATTCTGCACTGTTATTGCCCAAAGATTAATTCCCTGATTTTTCATGGCATTCAAATATGCCACAAAGTATTTTGAATACGTTTCATAATATGTAGAACTTAATTTTCCTCCAATCCACGCTTTATTTGTTTTCATCCAACGGGGTGCAGTCCATGGTGTTGCCAGAATTTTAACATCAGGATTTATCTTCAGAATTTTTTTGAGTATTGGCACTAAATACGTCAAATCAGGTCCGGCCATACTAAAAGAAGTAAGTCCTGTGTCACCGGAAACTTCATCGTAACTATAATCAGAAGAACTTAAATCCGAAGCTCCGATACTAATTCTTAAAACAGAAATACCCAATCCGTTGGTTTTGTCGAATAATTCCGTCAATAAATTATTTTGTTGCACCGACGTAAGCGAACTGATAACCTCGGCACTTCCTTCTGTAAGAGCAAAACCAAATCCATCCATCGTTTGATAGGTGGCTGTGGGCTTGAGTGTTACAGTAATATTCGCCGTGCCGGTGTTTGTGGCAAAATTTGTAGTGGTTTGCTGAGTAAGTAATCGGCTCTTATCCGAACTTGTCATCCAGGGTGTCACAGTTTGTGAAAAAGTCTGGAAAGTCAGAAAGAAACAGAGCAACAACATAAGCTGCTTAGAACGAAAAGATTGGAAAACAAATTTCATTTTTTAGTTGATTGAATATTGATTGATCTCATTTTTATTTTTATTGAAAGGCATAAATATAAGTTATGTGATTGTTTCTTGTTTCAATCATACAACTTGTGATTAGAATATCCTTTGTCCGATATCTATAGATGGCAGTATTGCATTCTTTATTGTGTATTTATCAACTGTTTGGATATGTTGTGAATGTGAAAAACAGAAGCTTATTTCAGCTCAAAGTCCACTACAGTACGAATATCTGCTGATGAACTCCCGATATAAATTTTGAATTTTCCCGATTCGGCTATCCATTCGTGTTTTTGATCATCGAAAAATTTTAAATCATCTACAGAAATATCGAATGTAACATTCTTTGATTCATTAGGTTGTAATTCTATTTTTATAAAATGTTTTAATTCTTTCAGCGGACGAGGCAATGAAGATTTTTCATCGCCAACATATAACTGTACCACCTCTTTACCGGCGAGTTTCCCTGTGTTTTTTATTGGAATAGTGATTGTCAATAATTCATTCTTCGTGATAGATTTGGAAGATGTTACTGCTTTTCCGTAAGTGAATTGTGTATAACTTAATCCGTGGCCAAAAGGGAACAATGGTTTGATTTTATTTTTTTCTATCCAGCGATAGCCTACGAAAATACTTTCCCGGTAAGTTTCCTCTTTATCTTTACCCGGATAATCACCCAAAGCATGGGCCCCGATATCGGTGAGTTTTACAGGAAAGGAAAAAGGTAATTTGCCTGATGGATTTACTTCACCTGTCAATACCGCTGCCAAAGCATTTCCCGCTTCCGAGCCAAGATACCATGTTTCAACAATAGCAGGAACACTATTTACCCACGGCATAGCAACGGCATTTCCTGAAACAATAATTACAATCAGGTTTTTAGTTACTTTGGCCAATTCGCTAATAACACGATCCTGTCCGTAAGGCAATCCTAATCCCTTACGATCATTACCTTCGCAGTCTTGTCCATCATGCTTATTCAGTCCACCTATAAAAATCACATAATCAGCATCCTTTGCCATTGAGCAAGCCTCTGTGAGCAGTTCCTCCGGCGAACGGTTATCTGTTATATCGGCTGCAGCAAGTCCATCCTGTTTAGCATTTTTCTCTCCGACATATCCACGTGCATATTCTACTTTTACATTGCCCGCTTTGCGTTTAATTCCTTCCAAAGGCGAAATTTCATATTTTGCCTTTAAGGAAGAACTTCCACCTCCGATAGTCATTGATTTAATAGCATTTTCGCCTACCACCAAAATTTTTTTTGCCGTATTCATATTTAATGGAAGAATAGGCTTTTCCCCTTTTGGGGAGTTGGAGGGGGCTGCGTTTTTCAACAAAACAATTCCTTCTTCAGCAATCTGGCGAGCAGCTAATCCGTGTTCTGCTGTACCAAACGAACCGAAAGGACGGTTGCGATTCATGGTAGTACGAAATGCCAAACGAAGGATATTTCGTACTTTTTTATTAATTTCTTCTTCCGATACTTCCCCCGATTTTAATAATTTAAGAAAAGGTTTTGCTAAATAATACTGAGAGTATGCGTCACTTTTATTTTCAGCCAAGCCATCGGTCCATGTCCCGAATTCCATATCTAAGCCATGATAGATAGCTTCTTTCGTATTGTTCACTCCACCCCAGTCAGAAATTACCACTCCATCAAAATTCCATTCGTTGCGTAAGATGTTATTCAGTAGATATTCGTTTTGGCAAGCCCATTGCCCTTTGTAGCGGTTATAAGCTCCCATAATCGCCCATGCTTTCCCTTCCGTTACGGCAGCCTTAAAAGCGGGTAAATAAATCTCATACAAAGCACGGTCGTCTACTGTTACGTTTACTGTGTGACGATCTACTTCCTGATTATTCAGAGCATAATGTTTCACACAAGCCGCTACACCATTTTTTTGTACACCTTGTACATAAGGTACTACCATGCGCGAAGCCAAATAAGGATCTTCTCCCATATATTCGAAATTACGTCCATTGAGTGGCGTACGGTAAATGTTTATCCCTGGACCCAGCAATACGTTTTTGTTGCGGTAGCGAGCTTCTTCACCGATGGACCTTCCGTAAAGAGCAGCCATTTCGGGATTCCATGTGGCTGCTAAGCATGTGAGAGCCGGGAATGCCATACAAGAGTCATTTGTCCAGCCTGCCTGATTCCATTCGTCCCAAAGCACTTCGGCACGAATACCGTGCGGGCCATCTGTCATCCAATTTTCAGGAATGCCTAAACGAGGTACCCCTCGTGAACTAAATTTTGACTGTGCATGTACCATATCCACTTTTTCTTCAAGCTTCATGCGAGATAATGCATCTTCTATACGTACTTCCATTGGCTGCGAATCATCGAGGTAAACGGGTACCTTACTTTGCGAAAAAGATAATACGCTGAAAAACAGAGAAAGTATTAATAATTTTTTTTCCATTTTTGAAGATTTATTTTTTATAAAAACAATTTACCACTGGAAAGAAGCAACTGCTTTCTCCGGAATCGTATAGTAAAACGAATGTGTACCGTCATTAATTTCAATGTCTTTTGAGTTGGCAGATTTATTAAGTAAAACCAATGCAAAACTTCCATCTTTGTTTTTGAAAGCCGAAGAAACAATATTTTTATCCTGAATGTCATTCGTGCCAATACGGATTGCACCCGGTTTTACTACGCTTGACAAATGCGCAATAATGTAATAATGCGAGTTGCGGGTTATAGTTTTGTACTCCGACCTGTCAATATCCACTGCCCCATAACATGTTTGACAACCACCATCCCGATTAGGTCCACGCTCTGTATCAAGCATTAAATTCCAGACAACTACAGCCTTGCACCAATTATTTACTGTTCCTAAAGCGACTTCTTCCATATCTTCAAGAAGGCGTGTACTTAAATCGCGACCATTATTCCATGTACCAATGGAAGTTTCAGAAAAAATCAATTCTTTGTCCGGCCTTTTATTATGGATATCAGCTAATTCGGAAAGACTCCCGCCATAATTGTGATAAGCTGCACCAACAACTATTTCATCATCTATGCCAGATTCATATATTTTTAAAGGATAATCATTTTGAGCCGGGATATTGTCGTAATTATAATTGTGATCGAACAGATAGACTTTCACATCAAGTCCGGCAGCTTTTATCTTTGGGGCGAGCGACGAATTTACAAAATCACGTTGTTGCTGCCATCCCATAAACAGCGAAGCAGAATTGCCACGATTGAGAGGTTCGTTTTGAGGAGTAATAGCATAGATATTAATTCCCTCGGCGGCAAACGCCTGAATCCATTGTATAAAATAATTTCCGTAATCGTTGTAAAATGCAGGATTCAGTTCCCCATCGGTCCAAGACTCAAAAGGTTGCATGTCGATGAGGTTGTTTACTTTCATCCAACGAGGGCAAGTCCACGGTGAACCTATAATTTTCACATTCGGGTTAATTGCCAGAATTTCTTTTAATATTGGAATCACATAATCTGTTTCTTCTTTTGTCAAAGAAAATCCAGCTTTTCTATCGTCCCAGCAGGTGTATTCGCTAAGCGAAAAGTCGGAACAGCCTATGGAAATTCGTATGTATGAGAAACCGAATCCGTCTTGGTCCGAAAATGTTTCCCGCAAAAATTTCATGCGGTTTTCCGACTTCATCTTTAATAAATTAAAACAGGTAGAGCCAGTTATGGCTGCACCAAATCCATCCATTGTCTGAAAACGGGCGGTAGTATCGAGTCGTATTGTTAACGCCTCGTTTTTTTCTTTGCGTTCGGTAAAATCGATCACTTTTCTAGTCAGATCGGAACTGCGGGTTACTGTTGTTTCTATAACAGTAACATCATTCTTTGAGCTCCCGCACGACAAAAACAAGAATGTAAAAATTCCGATGAAAGAGGATGTTATTTTCATGAAATTCATTGTAGTTGTTTTATGGAATGGATAATAAAAAAAATAGAGGCGAAGCGCACTCCGCCTCTATTAAAAATAGTTTACGATATTATTTTACAAGCATTTTTCTAGCAAACCCATCAACTCGAACAAGATATAATCCTTTACTTAATGTTTTTGATGTGAAGTTTCCTTGAATATCACGGGATTCAATATTTCTCCCGGTGAGGTTGTAAATTTCAACTCTATTTAATGCATTGTTTACCAAAATTTTATTATTGCTTGACACAATGCTGAAATAATCGGCATTTATATCATTCAAAGCATTTGTACCACAAAGCGTACCACCATCGCCATTGGTCCACTTACATACAGTGATCGAAACGTTTGCACCATCTGTTACAAAATTAACCGTACGGTTGCTTTTCTCTTTCCATACCTGATTAGTTTCGTCATATTCCTGTTCAGGATTATTCCAGTCAGCACCATTGTAAAGGCGGTATTCCATCGTTTGAATTGGCCTTGAAGTTGTGTAAGAGTAAGTTCCATCAGTATTTTTTGTCATTAGATGTGCTGCAGGATCATCCCAGTTCCAGCCAAACGAGCTACCCTGAATCCAAACATCACCAGTTGCAGGAACAGTAGCTGTAATGGTAACGTAACTTGCAAGCGTAGGGTCGAAAATTGAACTGAATGATTGCACATTGTAAGCATACTTATCAGTTTCGTAATTGTTTCCGTCCGATAATTTTAAATCACCTGCTGTTTGTTGGTACGCCCAGTCTGGTCCGGCTACAAACTTAAATGCCAAACCACCCGGATTTTCGGTCGTGAGTGCAAAAGTGAATACTTTACCACCATCTTCGTCTCCTACATAAGTCATTTTCTGACTGTCTCCGAATACTCCAGACCAATTATTAAAACTTCCGGTAATATAAAGTTCGTAAACAGTAGATGGTACAAGACAGTCGATTGTCAGATTTTTCAAATCAGGAGTGAAAATTGCTTTCCAAAATAAAACATTATCCGCACCATTGTTATCAGAATATTTTCTGTTCGATTCGCGGCTCGTCCCGGCAGCATCAATGGCTTCTTCATAGCTCCAGTCCGGACCTGAATAATACTTGTATTCAGCAGTCTCAGTTGCGTTTGATAAATCGACGGTATAGTGGGTTGCATCGACCTGAGTCATTTTTACCCAGGTTCCCCAGCCACCGGCTGCATCACCTGTAATGTAACAGGTATTTGTTCCCTCTGGAACGACAACATTATAAGTTAAAGCCTTAACCTGTTGTGAAACGAAAATACTTACAAGAAGTATTAAAAAAAAGGAAATTTTTTTCATGATGTTTTCAATTAAAAGTTAGTAAATAAGGAATTGATGGTTGCTTTATTATTTAAAATTAAAGGTTACTACAGATTCGTTTTGTTGCTTGAAAATAAACCGGCGATTAACACATCGCACATTAAACTCTTGCATTTGTCCGCTGCGATTCATTATCACAAGCGTTTTACTTCCATCAACATTCAGGAAGCCTGAAAGCGTCATCCCGGAGGGTAGTGCAATAGCTGTAACCTTTATTCGTTTGGCATTAAGCCTGACCGTTTTCGAAAAATGTCCGATAAGGTAATATTCTTCGTTGCGGATGTAAGAACCGTCTTCACGAATGGTAACAACACCGCGACAATCCTGACATCCTCCTGTGGTGGTAGTTGGTCCATGATTTTCGTTAAGAGCCAGATTCCACATTAAAAAGTTTTTCGAACCACGATTTACTGTTGCCATTAAGAATTCTTTCATATACCAAAACATATTTCCCATGCGTGTATCGGTATTCCAACCGCCGCCGGACTGCTCGGTAAAATACACATCTTTGTCGGGGTGAGCCGCCTGCACTTCATCTATGGCAGCTGCAGTGCCTCCGTAACCGTGCCAACCCGTTCCTGCTACATATTGCCGTGTTTGTTCATCGTTCAGTATATTGAGCGGGTAATATGCCATATCAAAATTATGATCCCAAATTATTATTTTCGTTTTAATGCCGTTTTGAACGAATTTTGGCCCGAGATAATCACGGATAATGCGGTTTTGCTCCTGCCATTCCATTTTCATGGTAGGATAGCCGTCTGTTTCGTACATCGGTTCGTTTTGAATCGTGATTGCATCAATGGTAATTCCTTCGTTCTCAAAAGCTTTTACGTACCGGACAAAGTATTCGGCAAAGTATTCGTAAATATTGTCTTGTGTAATGAGCGAACCACCATACATACTGTTATTTTGCTTCATCCATGCAGGTGCGCTCCACGGACTTGCCAGAATTTTGATAGTTGGGTTAATTTCTAAAATTTCTTTCAACACTGGCAAAAGATCTATTCTGTCACGCTCAGGAATGGCAAATTTGGTTATATCATTATCATCGCAGTAGCTGTATGTTCCAATTGAAAAATCTGACGAACCGATGGTTATTCTCAGATAATTAATTCCGATTCCTTTTTCGGCATCAAATAAATCGGTAAGTAAAGCTTGACGCTTTTCTTCACTCATTTTATTTATCAGATAAGCAGACGAACCGGTAAGGGCTGCACCGAAACCGTCTATTGTTTGGTATGTGGTTGCAGTATCCAATACAATAGTGTAATCAGCCAGTTCTTTTGAAAAATTGATTGAATTTTTTTTCAAAAGAGAGGATTCTGTTCCGGTAGTCACCCAATACAGAATATCTCCTATAGGATCTTCGTTTTCTCCATTTCCAATAATATCCGGTTTATCCTTGCAAGAGGTTACACCAAAAAAAAATTGAAAAAAAATTGAAAAAAAAATCAGATTTTTAGCCATGTCTTTTATACTTTAGCCTGTTTTTTTACCTCTAAGGTCATTAAGCTCAGAGAGTAATACTTCGCTTTAAGACCTTAGAGATTAATGTTGTTTTCAAACAAAGATTAATTCACTTTTACAAAATTTACCGTTTTAGCATTTGTATCAATGGTGAAGCGATATACACCTGGTGCAGCAACAAGATTGTCAGTTCCATTAAAGTTGCCCAAATCAGCATCTGTTGGAGCAATAAGCAAGTCTGAATTGATCGTGTATTCGCGTGCATCCACTTCACCGCCCCAACCGCGTTGGTGGAAGAATTTTGCGCTGAACCTCAAGCGCCATGGTTCATCCGCTGTTTCGTCAAGAACGTGCTCCACGTAAATGGTAGTTTGATAAACTCCCGCTGAAACTTTTCTACAAAAAGCATATTCGAGCGGGGAGTTCCAGTTCCATGATGAAGTCTTTGCAAGAGGTTCTTGCGGACGTCCAAAACCTACACCATCGAGCCATAAAACATCCGGGTAAACTGCATTGGGCTGTTCTACATATACATAATCGGCAGAAGGCAGGTAATAAACAGTGTAAACGCCCGTTTCTCCAAGGAATTTTACTTTATCCGCACCCGTAACTTCAAAGAAATCAGGTGTAAACGCTTTGCTGAAATTATTTACGCCGGTAACAGTCATTTCGGTATCTTTACCAAGATAAATTACAGACGTTTTCCATGTGTCAGCTGTTGTCACATTCAAGTGGTCAGTAGAATTTATATCAACACTTGCAAAGGTCGTAATATCCATTGAAGTGGCAGGAGTAAGTGGATCTCCCACTCCGGTAACCACGTAATTAAATAAGTCGACATTAACCTCCTTGTACCCAATTAAAGTTAAATCACTCAATGTTATTCCGTTCCCATCTTGTTGTACTTCAGCCAATTCTCCATTTACAGAGCCAAACACCATCCCTGTCCAGTCCACATTCCCGAAACGGGTTACTTTGGTGGCAAGGTAAAATGTGATTTCATTAGCAAGATTGAGATTACTTGCCGAGTAAATATAATTTTCAGCATCGGTAAGCGAAAGTTTGGTTGCTCCACCACCTGTTACCGGTACAAGATAGAGTTGTGGAATTTCAGGACGACGTACTTTAGCCGTTGAAACAACTTGGTCAGTATGATTACCTTCTACATTAATTGCCGAAAGATATACTTCTACATCTGCATTGTCTGGCATGTAAGGTCCAAACGGGATTTGATATTTTGCACTGTACGAGGCAGAGTTCCCTTTGGTGCGTACCGACTCTTTCGTTATAATCACATCATTGACAACCACACGTATTTCCAAAGTAGAAAGTGGAGTAACGTTATCGGTTATGTCGCCCACGGTGAGCGAAACAGAATCACCATACATAATTTCAGTTTCCGCCACAGTAGCGTCAGTAATTTCAGGCAACGAGTATGGATATTTTACACGCAGTTGCTCATCTTTGCACGAAAACAAAACGATGGCTATAATAATCAGCGATATTTTTAGAATGTTTTTCATAAATCTTTAAATTTAAAATCTTAAATTGATTAATATCCAGGGTTTTGTTCCAGGTTTGGATTCTGATCGATAATATCCTGTGGAATAGGTAACTTATACGAAAAAGTATCGTATAGATATTTTTGCGCCGGACGGCCTTCATCTTTTGCAAAAACAGAATTCATCACGTCTTCTACTTTATCCAACCGACATAAGTCGAACCAGCGTTGCCCTTCGAATGCCAGTTCGAGACGACGTTCATTCAGGTACGCATTGAGCAAAGATTCCTTATTTGTTGTTACGGAAGCTGGCAAAGCACCAAGTCCGGCACGACTACGAATTTGATTAATGATTGGAGTAGCTTGATCCAGTTTTCCGGTTTGTATCAATGCTTCAGCTTTGAGCAACAAAATATCGGCATAACGGATTTTGAAAACACAATTAAACTTTGAGCGTGTCTTATACATAAATGCGTAATTATCTTTCGGATAGTATATACTCCACTCGCAAGCGTAATAGACAATGCTTTCTTTTTTACGTTTGGTATCACCGGCAGCATCAAAAGCGGCAACCAAATCACGCGAAGGCGTAATCCATTTCGCCCAGGTGAACCAGAAATTGTAATCATCGAGCGAGCGACCAAACATCCAGGTTGCCCAATTACCTGATGGATATTGAATTTCGAGAATGGACTCAGAAGTGTTCAATCCCTTTGCGCCAACAGCAAAATTGTTCGCACCTGCAGGTTGGGTAGGGTCGGCAAGTACGACACCAAATAAATCGCTAAAATTGTTAACTAAAGAAAAACCATCAGTAGTTACTTTATCGGCATATTCTATCACTTTTGTATAGTCGCGCAGTGGTTTTTCGGCGTAGATCTTTGCCAAAAGAGCACGTGCTACCGATTTTGTAAATAATGTTTTGTTGGAGTTGTTGTTATCCGGGGCATATTTCTCAGCTTCAAGCAAATCTTTCTCAATCTGTTGGTACACTTCAATTTCTTCAGTTTGTGCAGGAAAATATGCAGGATAAACTTCTGCTATATTGTCTGCTGTAATATCTTTTCCAACAACAGTAATAAGTGGTACTCTACCCCAAATTCTCACCATATCAAAATAAGTCAGAGCGCGGAAAATCTGTCCTTCAGCACGATATTGTTTACGTTCCGTATCCGTCAGCGTGGGGTCGTTCAATTCGTCAATGCCCTGTATTAAACGATTTGCCGCAGAAACATTTCCCATATAGTAATTCCAGTCACGTTTCAGATTTGAGTTAGAACCTTCGATAGAATTTACCTCAAAAGGCGTAGTTTCCAATCCGGGAGAACCAGCATAAGCATTATCCGAATGACTTTCGGACAATAACAACATATCCAGATAACCCGGTTCCTGACCGGCATCACGAAGACGGTCGTAAAGTACCTGACGCTGATTCAGCACAGCATCTTTATCTTTTAAAATCACATAACCCGAATCTGTCTGTAGTCCTTCTGTAAGATCGGAGTAAGCTGCCATAGGTTCGTAATCGAGTGAACATGCTGCAAAGGCAAAAACTACAGGGATAATCAGTATATTTTTAATTGTTCTCATCTTATCAAATTAGATTTAAAATTCAACATTAACACCAAAAACAAAGGATTTGGACTGTGGGTAGGTTCCCCAATCAATTCCCTGAACAGAAGACGAATTACCCCACTGGTTAACTTCAGGATCCATACCAATGTATTTTGTAAAAGTCAGTAGGTTTTGTGCTGTTAAATAAGGTTGCAGGCGTGAGATGCCAACTTTCTTCAATCCTTTGGCCGAAACATTATACGAAAGTGTAATGTCTTTCACTCGCAAATATGAGCCATCTTCGATAAAATACGACGAAGGATACATTGTATAATTTGCTTTCGGAATTGTTGTAACCATTCCCGGACGTTTCCAACGGTCGAGTACGCGGATAGATTGATTTTTTGCATCTCTCATCCCTTCTGTTTCGATTCTTGAAGCATTGAAAATATCATTGCCATAAGTTCCTTGTAAAAAAATGCTCAACGACAAATTTTTCCAAGTCAACGTATTCGTCAAACCATAAATAAAATCGGGATTAGGATCACCAATATAAGTGCGGTCAGTAGCAGTTATCTTACCATCCTTATTCAAATCACGATACATCAATTCCCCCGTTTCAGGATCAACACCATCGCTTATGTAGCCATAGAAACCGCCAAGCGGGCGTCCTTCTTCATTACGAACAATTTGCGAACCATGGAACGCATCCGAAGTAGCTGCATCATCATAAATCTTAGTAAGGTCAAGTTTTACGAGTTTGTTTCTGTTGAGTGAGAATTTTAAGTCGCTCTGCCATTCAACCCCATTGTTTTTAATATTTACAGAATTTACAGAAAGCTCAAAACCCTGATTGGTCATAAGTCCGCCATTTCGAACCAAACTACTTGCATAAGAACCTCCTTCGGGCAGCTGAATCTTTAGCAACATATCAGTTGTTTTCTTGTAATAATAATCCATGGTAAGTGTTAAACGATTTTTTAAAACTGTAACATCTACACCTAGACTCGTTTGAGAGGTTTTTTCCCATGTTAAATCTGGCGTACGAAGATTTGCCGGTGAAATTGTTGGAACTGCTTTATCGTCCGGATAAACTATTTCACCTTTATCATTGAGTTTTGTTCTGTACCAATTTACGCGAGTGATATTATACATTTGTAAATAAGCATAATCGCCTAATCCCGACTGATTACCTGTTTTTCCCCAACCGCCGCGCAGCTTCAAATCATCGAGCCAATCTATTTCCTGCATAAATTCTTCGGCTGAAAGTCGCCATGCTGCCGAGAACGAAGGAAACGTTCCCCAACGATGGTCGGGATGCAAACGCGAAGAACCATCAGCACGGATATTGGCAGTAATCAGGTATTTGCTGTCCAGATTATAAGAAACACGTCCGAAATAAGACATAATTCCCCAAGTTGAGATACTTGTACCAGTACCGGAGCTACCATCATTACTACCTTCCCATGATATTTTGTTTGCCGCATTAAGTGTTTTAATATCATTGTTGCGATAGTATGAGCCGTTAATCCAGGAGTTTGTGTATTCCGAATCTGTCCACGATGAGCCGAGCATTGCCTCGATACTATTTTTTCCGAATGTTTTTTGATAATTAAGGACGTTATCCCAGGTAAGAACTGTATTCATATTGCGGTTATCCCATCCACTACCGTATTCGTCAATGCCTGTAACGTGGACTACCGGAGTGAAGCCTGTTTGCAGATAATTGCGCCTGTCCAGCGTAAAGGTGGATTTGAAATTCAAGTTTTTGGTAAAAGTAATTTGAGCATTGCCAGAAGCTAATATTCGGTTTTCACGCGACAAATCATCCATGCCATTTTGCAACTCTTCAATAGGGTTAACAATATTCTGTCCATTAAAACTGCGTTTGTAATAATTTGTTTCGGGATCTATTATCGGGTAGCTTGTGGGTAAGTTAATCAATGCCAATACTATGCCACCGCGGTTTGAGCCATTACCGGTATTAATACCATTGCTTGAGTTATCTGAATAGGAAATATTAGCACCAATGTTCAGCCATTTACGTACTTGCGCATCCAATTTGGCACGAAAATTAAAACGGCGGAAAAACGCTGCATCAAAAATTCCTTTTTCATTCAAGTACCCGGCAGACAGGAAGTAATTCATTTTATCGTTGCCGTCTGAAACTGAAAGTTGATAATTTTGCTGGATTCCTGTTCGGTAAACTTCATCGTTCCAGTTTGTTATATCTACTGTTCCCAAATTAGCAGAAGAACCCGGATTTATTTCTTCCATTAAATCTTTGTACTCCACTGCGTTGAGCGACTGAATAAGGTTGGAAACTTTTTTAGCTGCAAGCTGAGCATTGAAACTGATTTTTGCACCACCGGTTTTACCAGCTTTAGTAGTAACAATTACCACTCCGTTTGACGCCCGCGAACCGTAAATAGCTGCAGAAGAAGCATCTTTTAGAATATTGATGTTTTCAATGTCGTTGGGTGAAAGGAAATTGAGATTGTCTACGGGTACACCGTCCACTACATAAAGCGGGTCGCTGCTACCGTTAAGTGAAGTAGTCCCACGTACACGGATGACGGTTTCACCACCGGGAGCACCATTAGGTTGAATCACCTGAACACCAGCTGCTTTCCCCTGTAATGCCTGCCCGGCAGAAACAATAGGACGAACAGCGAAATCTTTTGCTGAGACTGACGAAACAGCTGTGGTTACATCTTTTCGTTTGGCAGTACCGTAACCAATTACCACTACTTCATCAAGTAGTTCCTGCTCTTCATGCATGGTAATGTTCATAAGAGCTGTAGCGGGTATTTCCTGTGCTTTGTAGCCGATGTAGGAGAATTGTAGAATGGCATTCGACGGTTGTACATTCAAAGAAAAATGCCCGTTTACATCAGTAACCGTACCGTTTCCTGTTCCTTTTTGTAGTACTGATACACCTGTAAGCACTTCGCCGTTCACATCCATAACTCTTCCTTTCACAGTCAGCTTGTTTTGAGCTAAAATTGTAACGGAAAATGCAATGGAGAATAGGAAAAAGAAAAGAAGTCTTTGTTTTAAGAAATTCATTTTCATAAACATTAGATTTAAAAATAAGGTAAATAAAACTTGTACGGTTTGCTGTGAAAACAAACCATCAACACAAAGTTATAGTTATAACAATTAATAGCGACTGAATTGTCAGGGGAAGAAATAAAAAGTAGTTAATTAAATTATTAATAATCTAATTTACATAAATATAAATTGTTTTACTACTGAAAATAAAGTAGTGAAATTATGATTCAGAGGATTCATTTTTAAGAGTGATGTTCCCAATTTTTATTACCATTTCTTCAAATTGCTCACGTGGAACAACTGCATTATTCCTCGCTTTTACACGATAATTATAAATGGTACTAATGGAGTAGCGAAGAAAACCGGCTATTTTTACACTGTCGGTTATTCCCAGACGAATCAACGCAAAAATGCGCAATTCTGTATTCAGCAATTCGCCCCGTTTAAGGAGAACTTGTTCTTCTTTTATTTGAAGAGCATTAAATTCTTCTACAAATGAAGGATAAAGATTTAGAAAAATAACATCGAATTTTTTATACAGTTCTTCCAGTTCTGTTTCAACTAAAGTAGTGGAGTGTAATATTTTGACCAATTCGTCTATCTGGCGGTTGGAAGCATGTTTGTTAAGCATTTTGCGATAGTTTTCGAGCTTGTCGATATAAGTGGAACACAAATCGAAAAAATGAGCGATATACTCTTCTTTAATGAAGTTAGACTCCTTCAGACTGTCGTTCGCTACAAACAAATCCTTATTCAACTGGCCTAATTGTAAATTGGTACGATAAAGTTCTTTGCGTATCATGGCCAAACGTTTCATTTGTCTGTAAATATAAATCAGTCCAACTGCAAGAAAAACGACTAACAAGCTGATAATAATTAATAAGATTTGTAGGGTATTCTTCTGATTTTTTTCTTTTTCCTGATAGGAAGCGTTTATAATTGGGTAGGATGACGAAATTTCGATGGTTCGGTAGCGCACATTGCAGAAAATGGCGTCGTCTATAGCTGCCTGCATAAATTTATGGGCTTTGTTAATATCTCCCTTTTCATAATAAATCAAAGCCAAAGCACGCAGGGATGCATTGTCTTTTACGCAGTTTTCAACGTCCGAAATGGCCGAAATAATATAATACTTTTCGGATAATTCCAAGTCGTGCTCCATCTGGTAATAATATCCGAGAAAGTAAGCAACCAATCCTCTGTCCTTACCAGTTGCCTCTGTTAAAAGAGATAAAAGTAAAGGCTTTACCTGTTGGTAACTGTACAGCAATTTGGCCGCGTAGGCAATACGATATTGCAACGATTGCTTATTTAAAACTGAAAGTAGAGAGTCCCGGTAGAGTTCACTTTTTTTATAATACTCAGCATTGTTGTTACTTTGCCCATAGCTACTGCAAAAAGTTTCGTAAGTATCGTAATAATAGGGTAGAAGCCTCGTCGATAACTTGCTTTTGCTGATACTTTCTAATATGTTTTGAGATTCAATGTACATCCCTCGTGCACAGTGTAAATATGCTAATTGGATAAGTGTTTCCTGCTTCAATTCTTCACTTCCCAGTTTATCGGCTATTTTTTGGTTTTTAATAACGTATGAAATGGCCGAATCAGTCTGGTATTTTTTATATTCCTTGTACAGTTGGGTGTTAATGTTGTATTGCTGACGTGGAAGTGAATTTCCTAACGATAGCAAACGTTTGAGATTCTGTATTTTTTGTTCTTTATTAAGGGTGCAGGCCGAATTATTTTCCATCAGATTGTTTAACCTTACATTTAAAGAGTCTTTTTCTTTCGCAAAAACCTCTGTGCTAAAAACTAAAAGTAAGCCTATACTAATTAAATATTTTATATTTCTCTGATTCATAATAATAGAATACAAATATCAACAAACTTCAAAAATAAGTTTTTTTCTTGATTTTCATTTGTTTTAAATAGGGAACTTTTATTGTAAATATTAAATACGTAATTTTCCCTGCATAGACTCTCTTTAAATTACATATATACAGTAAAATATTTGTATGAAACCTTGTGCGTTGTTGGTTTAGTAAGTTTGAGGTGTAAAAGTCGTCAAATATATGACAGAAAGATTATCGGAAAAAAGACAATGGGGTTTATTTCATCCGATATTGTAAGATTTCATTGACTTGACCCATCTTTATTTGTGTTGTGTAACTGTTAAAATAATAAACCTCAATAATTTGATTGTCAAATTATTGAGGTTTATTTTGTGACCCCGACAGGATTCAAACCTGTAACCCCCACATCCGTAGTGTGGTACTCTATTCAGTTGAGCTACGGGGCCATTTTTTTGTTTTGCGAGTGCAAAGATAGCTCTATTTTCTGATTTTGCAATGACTTTTTTAGAAAAATTGTATTGAGAACAGAATCATGTTTTCAAATTACTGATTGTCAATTGCAGGATGAAGAATATTTCGCTAAACTAAAGCAAAATCAAGTTGTTTTTTATCAAGATTTGCTTTTGCTACACGAACTGTAAGTTCATCGCCAAGTTGATACTTGCGATGATACCGTCTGCCAACCAAGCAATAATTCTTTTCATCAAAAGTGTAATAATCATCATCCAAGTCACGAATTGGAATCATTCCCTCGCATTTATTGGCCGTTAGTTCAACGTAAATACCCCATTCCGTAACACCCGAAATAACGCCATCGAATGTTTGACCAATCTGATCAGCCATAAATTCAACCTGTTTGTATTTGATGGAAGCGCGTTCGGCATTGGCTGCCAATTGTTCCATGTCGGAACTATGCTGGCAAAGTTCTTCGTATTCATTCTGATTAGCGGATCTTCCTCCGGACAGATAGCGTTCCAGTAATCGGTGCACCATCATATCCGGGTAACGGCGGATAGGAGAGGTGAAGTGCGTATAAAAGTCGAAGGCCAATCCGTAATGTCCTATATTGTCGGTTGAATAAGCAGCTTTCGCCATGGAACGTATAGCCAGAGTTTCCACAAGATTCTGTTCTTTCTTTCCCTGAACCTCATCGAGCAAATGATTTATTGCACTCGAAACGGCAGTGTTTCTTCCTGATGTTTTCAGGTCGTAACCAAATTTTTTAATGAATACTGAGAAATTTTGCAGTTTATCCGGATTCGGAACATCATGAATTCTGTATACAAAAGTTTTTGCTTTTTTACCTCGTCCGGGCTTTCCTATGTGGGTTGCTGTGGTTTTATTGGCTAAAAGCATGAACTCTTCAATCAGTTTATTAGCATCTTTTTGTTCTTTAAAATAAACGGAGAGAGGCTTACCTTTTTCATCGATTTCAAAACGGACCTCTACCCGGTCGAAAGCAATAGCCCCATCGGTAAAACGCTTTGCACGGAGAATCTTGGCCAATTTATCCAACGCCAGAATTTCTTCTTTAAAATCACCTTCCCCGGTTTCAATAACTTGTTGCGCTTCTTCGTAAGTAAAACGGCGGTCACTGCAAATAACCGTTTTGGCGATTTCGTAATGTTTTACCTCAGCGTTGTCATTCATTTGAAAAATAACTGAATAAGTCAGTTTTTCTTCATTGGGGCGAAGCGAGCAAATGCCGTTCGACAAATGTTCAGGCAGCATAGGTATAGTTCGGTCTACCAAATAAACTGAGGTAGCACGTTGACGGGCTTCCTGTTCGATAACGCTTCCCGGACGAACATAATGCGTTACATCCGCAATGTGAACCCCTACTTCCCAAAGTCCGTTTTCGAGTTTGCGGAGCGAAAGGGCATCGTCAAAGTCTTTAGCATCTCGAGGATCGATGGTGAAAGTCGGAACTTTGCGCATATCAACGCGTTTGGAAATTTCTTCCGGAGTAATACCTGCATCTATTTTGGCGGCAGTCGCCTCAACATTTTCTGGATATTTGTAGGGCAAACCGAATTCAGCAAGAATAGCGTGCATCTCGGTGGTGTTGTCCCCTTTGTCACCAAGGACATCGATTACCTCACCGACCGGGTTTTTCATATTCGGTTCCCATTGCAGAAGTTTTACCACTACCTTTTGTCCGTTTTTGGCACCTTTCAGTTTGCTTTTCGGAATAAAAATATCGTTGGTTAGCACCTTGTTGTCCGAAATAAGAAAAGCAAAATTATCCGAAACTTCGAGTAGACCTACAAAAGTGTCTTTGGCTCTGTGGGTTATTTCAACAACTTCACCCTCAGGCATTTGTCCTTTGCGACGAGCGTAGAGGAAGACTTTCACTTTATCGTTGAGAAGTGCATGGTTGGTTTTACGTTCAGGAATAAAAACAGGTTCCCCGCCATCGTCGGGTAGGAGATAGGTTTTGACTCCTTCGCGGTTAATGGTGCCGGTAATATAACCTCCCCGGGAATTGACTTTAAATTTTCCGCGCGAAATTTCCACCAGAAAATCTTCGTCGAGTAATTCGTACATTAACTGATTGACAAATATCCGTTGAGACTCTGCCTTGATATTCAGAACAGAAGATATTTGTTTGTAATCAAAGGTTTTTTCGGGGTTTTCGTTGAATATGTTGATGATATTGCGAACCAGTTCCGATTTACGGATGCGTGTGCTACTGTTTTTCTTTGGCCTCCTTTTTTGTGACATAAGGCAATCTGTGTTTATTTGTGAATAAAAGCCGGGGTAGAAAATTTTGAAATCCGGCTTTGGGTTTTTATTTACAACGAGCAGGTACTGTTGTAAGTTCGTATGCGGCTCAATTGTTATACAAATATAACATTATTTCCAGTAAATGTGCTTTGCTTTTGAGCCCATACGTCCGAAGGTCATAAGATGGAGGTTGATTACCGGAAGCATAATGTCAAACAAGAGTATCAGAAAATAGTATCTTCTCTCTCCAAAATATTTTGCAGATGCGTTGATGATAAGCATTTGAGTAATATACCGGGCTATGAAAATAACTCCTGCGGCAATCATTGTGACCATATTTCCAAATATCAGAGTCGCAATAAATGATAAATAAAAGATGGCTCTGAAAAATGGCTCGATGGAAATTCTGAATTTACTTGCCGAAGTGTAGTAAGATGAAACCGATAAATGACGTTCTTTTTGATAATACCAGTCTTTGAAATGTTTATTAGGTTCTGACCATGTAATGCTGTCTGGCGCAATTTCTACTTTTGTGTTGAATTCATTAGCAGCCTTGTTAACCATAAGGTCGTCATCGCCCGAGCGTAAATGAAGCGTCGAAGCAAAGCCGTTTTGCCTGAAAAACACCTCTTTACGATAAGCCATGTTACGTCCCACTCCCATATATGGTTTTCCTTTCAGGGCAAAGCCTAAATACTGAAGAGCAATGAAAAGCGTATCGTAAGTAATGAGTTTATTGACAAATCCTTTTTTATTGAAATAGGCGCCATAACCCAGAACAAATTCGGTTCCCTGTGTGAAATTGCGGGCCATACGTGCAATCCAACATTTGTCTTCCGGCATACAGTCGGCATCGGTAAAAAGCAACCAGTCGTTTTGTGCTGCTTTAATTCCTAAAGTAAGGGCGAGTTTTTTTGTACTTATGTTTTTTGTACCGCTTGGGACAAATGTTGTGCGGAGCCTGGAATATTCTTTTTTCAAATGATCAAGAAGATCCGCTGTCTCATCTGAAGAGCCATCATTTATGACAATTACTTCAAAGTCGGGATATTCCTGATTGAGTACAAAAGGTAAAAATTTTCTGAGGTTTTCAACTTCGTCGCGGGCGCTGATAATAATGCTGACGGGAGGTTGTTCGACAGGGAATGTGACGATTTTCTTTTTAATCTTATTGCGATAACGAATAACTCCCCTAATGTAGACCAGATAAAATGACAATTCATAGATGAAAGCTACTACAAGAACACAAAGAATTATTTGTTCAACAAGGCTAAATTCAAAACCGTAGAGATTCATTTTGTCTGTTATTTTCAAAAGGAAAAGTTAGTTTCTTAAAAAAAATATTTCCGAATGCAAAGGTAGTATTTTATTTAAAAAAATAGCTGATGGAAAATAAATTAAGCGGAAAAAACGCCGATTCAGGAAAAATTCCCCAAACCGGCGTGAAAGTATGATGTGTAAAGCAGATTAATAACGACTTTCCACGGCTTTCCAGTCGATAATATCCCATAAAGCGCTTACGTGATCGGCTCTGCGATTTTGATAATCGAGATAATAAGCATGTTCCCAGACATCGAAACCAAGTAGCGGAACAAGACCCTTTGCAACCGGATTACTGCCATTGGGTTCTTTTAAAATTGAAAGTTTACCGGAAGCATCTTTTGCAAGCCATGCCCAACCCGAACCGAATAATGAAACAGCTGCTGCGGCAAATTCCTTTTTGAAATTCTCGAAATCACCGAACTGGCTTTTGATAGCTTCAGCTAATTTTCCTGAAGGTTCGCCACCGCCATTGGGTGAAAACGAAAGAAAATAAATATTGTGATTCAGAGTTTGTCCGGCATTGTTGAAAATAGCTCCATCGCTTTCTTTCACGATAGTCTCAAGATCGGCATTTTCGAATTTTGTTCCGACGATCAGAGTGTTTAAATTATTAATATATGTCTGCAGGTGTTTGCCATAATGCAACTCTATTGTCTGCTGACTGATTACAGGAGCAAGGGCTCCGGTTTCGTATGGTAATTTTGGTAATTCGAATTTCATAATGTTTGTATTTTAAATGAGTATATTGGTTTGTCTTATGCTGATAAAACAATCGAAATAAGTCAGAAGTTTCGTAGAAAAAAACTATACAGTGATTGACAATTTCTATTACTTACCGATGTTCTTCATGTCCGTTGCTATACTTTGCAAAACGTTTTGTATTTCTGGAATGCACTACATCGGCACGATCCCATGGCCAGCCTCCGTATTCAGTTTGCTGGTATTCGTAAATCGCCTGCTGAATTTCCTCTTTTGTGTTCATAACAAAAGGCCCGTACTGAACTACATTTTCCCGGATAGGTTCCCCTTCAAGTAGCAGAAAATAGCTTTCAGCATCTCCATTGATAATTTCAATATCAGCATTTCCATTCAGTTTTATTCTGTTTGAGGATTTTATAGTCAGGCCATCGATAGAAATGCTTCCTTTTCCCTGATAAAAATATAAATTTCTCGATACACTTTCCGAAACTGCCGGAAGAGTAAAAGAGGCATTCCTTTCCATTTGTATCAGCAAAATCCGTACGTGATTATCCGGATTGTTGGCCCATGAGTCGGGTGCCGGAGCTAAACTTTGAACTCCATGTATGTTGCCGGCAATCAATCTGATGTGCGTATTTTTTTCCGTGTTATCTTTTATGTCTGTTTCCGGAATATCTTCATTCCAGAACATTTTATAATGAGGTTTGGCCTTTTTATCCGCAGCAGGAAGATTGAGCCATATCTGGAATAGCTCTATGGGGTTTTCCCTGTCGGTGTTCAGCAACGGAAACATTTCGGAATGCTGGCAGCCGTTTCCTGTTGTAAGCCACTGCACGTCGCCATTCCCGTAACGACCGTTAGCACCCGATGAATCGAAATGATCAACAAATCCGTTAAGAACAACCGTAACGGTTTCGAATCCGCGATGAGGATGTGCCGGAAATCCCGGAACTTTGGTACCGTGATACATATTAAATCCGTCTTTGCCGGAAAAGTCACTGCCAATATTTCTGCCGGACAGAGAAACTGCCGGTCCCATTTCTTCATTTGCTTTTGGATATTTGTCGTTGTGATGTGCACAAAACAAAAAAGGACTATCCATTGTCCACTGCGGGCCGAGTTGTTGTAAACCTAAAACTTTATTGTTTTTCATAACTGTTATCTTTTTATGTTTTTGATTAACGAAATAATGGTATGAAAGGTTTGTACAAAAAGCTTTTTTTAAGACTTTTCACCATGACAAATAAAATACTCTGTTAGAACAAAAATATTGAAAAACAGTAAAAACCATTACATTTGTAAATGTATTTTCTTTTTTATCCGAATAAAGAAATTTTGATTTTGATTTAAAATATATAAAATTGAGGTTTTTATCTTCTATATTGCAACGTATTAAAAATGCCGGGATTAATTGGAAATTAGCAATCCTGTTTTCGGCAATTCTTCCGGCATTGAATCTGATTAATAACAGTCAGCAACGGGAATTTGATGAATGGTATCGTGTGGTAGGAAACTGGATACTGACTTTTTTATTTTTGATATGCAGTTGGATGATCAACGGGGTTTTATACAAAAATTCTACTTCCAATTTTAAGGGCCGTCTCTCTGTAAAAAGGATTTTATATATTATCCTGATTAATGGAATTTTTCTTGTTTCATTTGTGCTGGTGGCCTTGTTTTTATTGAATGATTTTGAATTTGTTTTTATAGATAACAATCTGAATTTATATCTTATTGCATTTCGTGGATTTATAAGTATTTCGTTGATTTATCTCATACAGTTTGCATTATATTCCGGAAAAAAGGCTCAGGTTGCCGAAATTCAGAATGAGATGTTGAAAACCGAAAACATGAGGGCTCGTTTCGAAATCTTGCGCCAGCAGGTGAATCCGCATTTTTTGTTCAATTCGCTTTCTACGCTTCGGTCGATGATTTATACCGGAGATGAAAATGCAGAGCAATTTGTGCTGAAACTATCGGAAGTTTATCGTCAGTTGCTCCAAAAACGTGATAAAGAAATGGTGACTTTGTCGGAAGAGTTGGAGTTTCTGGATGACTACAGTTTTATGCTTTTTACACGTTTTGAACGTATGCTTTCTATCGGGAAAGATATTGACAGTAGTATGCTCACCAAAAAAGTTCCGACTTTCAGTTTGCAGATTTTGGTGGAAAATTGCATTAAACACAACGTCATTTCCAAAGATAAACATTTGCAGATAAAGATTTATAACTCGGGATTAAATTATTTGATTGTTGAAAATAATTTACATCCTAAAATCACTCATCAGGAACCTTCCGGATTTGGTTTGAATAATCTGATAAAACGTTATGAACTTCTCGGAGAAGCAGATGCAGTGAATGTGTTTACAGATGAAACTGTATTCAGAGTAAAAATAAAATTATTAAACTAATGGAAATACTGATTGTAGAAGATGAACCGCAAACGGCTTCGATGCTGAAATCGATTGTTCTGAAACTTCGTCCGGATGCAGTTATCCGTGATATTTCGGATAGTATTGAAAGTACGGTTTCGATACTTCAACACAGACAGAATCAGCCGGATTTGATTTTTATGGATATTCAGCTGGCGGACGGATTGAGTTTTGAAATTTTTTCGCTTGTTGAAGTGAAAAGTCCGGTAGTGTTTTGTACTGCTTACGATCAGTATATGCTTGAAGCTTTTAAAACCAACGGAATAGAATACCTGTTGAAACCGGTAAAGGAAGAGGATGTGGAAAAAAAAGGCTTTTTTGAAATTTGAAGCTTTGAAATCGTCGTTCAGTGCTGATGCACGCATTCTGGAAATGCTGAAACAATCGTTGGCATCTCAACCTCAGTACCGTAAAACATTGCTGGTGCAATATCGTGAAAGTTTTATCCCGTTACAGATCAGCGAAATTGCCGTGTTTTTTGTTGATAATGAAATACTTTACGTTTATACATTCGATCAACAGAAATATGCCGTATATCGTCCGTTGGGAGAAATAGAAGCAGAATTGAATTCTTCGGAATTTTTTCGAATTAGCCGTCAGGCATTAATTAATCGAAAGGCGGTAAAAGAAGTTCAACCTTATTTTAATCGGAAAGTCAGCATTCATACTCCCATAAAACTTCCCGAAACTTTGGTGGTCAGCCGGCTGAAAGTTTCTGAGTTTATGAAATGGCTGGAAGAGTGACAGATGGAAATTTTTAGGCGTAAATAGAAAGAATATTGGATAGATCCTGTATGATAAGCAAAAAGAGATTGATCTCACGATCAGTCTCTTTTTTTGCGCAATTTTGATAATGATGTAAACAAAATGGTTTGTCAAAAACAGGAGCAAAAGTATACTTTCGATGTGAACTTTATGTTGCATGAAAGTTTCAATATTAATACGTATTTGTTTCTTTGTTCAGTTCACCCTTTGTTTTGTTCAGTTCACCCACAAGTCAATTTACCTGCATTTTTTATCGCCATACTTTTGTGTCGTAAATCAAAAAAACGAACAAGGTATGAAAAGAACATTAACGGCCATAACGGCTCTGATATTTGCGGTTGTAATTTTTGCCCATCCGGATGCCGATAAAATAAAAGGCGTCTGGACAAATGATCAAAAAAACATCCGTATTGAATTTTTTAAAGTTCCTTCGGGTTATGCTGCCAAAATTGTCTGGTTTGCCAAACCTAATGACGAGCATGGAAATCCGCGTCTTGACAAGGCAAATCCTGATCCTGACCTTCGAAACAAACCTCTGGTGGGTACTGTGATTATGTACGATTTGGAATTTGATGGGAAAAATTATGTCTCGGGGAAATTTTACGGGCCGAAGCGGGGTGTAATTGCCGATTGCTCTGTAAAAATGATTTCGCCGGATAAGATAGAGATTACCGGAAAAAAAGGATTCTTCAACGACACAAAAACATGGACACGCTACAAATGAAATCAGGATATTTAATAATGGCCAGTTTACTGATAGTGTCTGTTTTCAGTCAGGCGCAGGTCAAATTTGATTCGCCGGAAGATGCTTGTGAATATGCGCTCACACATAATTATGGTAACAAAATGCAACAACTCAAAACCGAACAGGCAGAGAAAAATAAAATGGCAGCCAATGCTTTTCTTTATCCGAATATAACCGCGGGAATGACCGGACAGTATAACATAGATATAAGTGAGACGCCTGTTCCGGGTGAAATATTGGGACAGCCCGGCGAAACGGTTTACCTGAAATTTGGAAAGCAATATGCTTATACTGCGGGATTGAATGTGAACTACAATTTGTTGAACTGGACATCGGTGTATCAATCGAAAACGGCTGCTGCCAATGTGCAATTGGAAAAAGCTAATAGCCGGTATTACGAACAACAGTTGAAAGAACAGGTGGGTCAGGTTTATTCTGCTACTATTACGGCTATCCAGGCTGAAAAGCTTTGGAACCGGAATTTATTGGCTGCTGATACGATAGAACAACTTACCAAACAAAAATTTAGTGAAGGATTGGTGGATCAATTGGCCGTAAATCAATCGGTTATAAACCGGATGCAGGTTGTGCAGCAGTTGGAATGTACCAAACTTTATAATGTACAGGTAAGCAATCAGCTGAAAATGCTTTTGGGCGTTGACAGTAATACCGAAATGACATTGACAGAGATTCCGGTACAGGAAAAAATCGAACCGGATGGCTTGTTGCTTACTCCTGACAATCAATCTGAAATTTTCAAACAGCAGGAAAAAGTAGCCTCTTTTGAAATGAAATCAGCATTGTCGGTTTTTGCTCCGCAAATCAGTCTCAAAGGATATTTCGGAGCTAATCAGTATTGGGACAATTTCGATTTTTCATTCGATACCAACGATTGGCGAAAATCAAATTATGTGGGAGTATCGGTTACCATGCCGGTGTTTACGGGCTTAGCCAATAAATCGAAATACAATGCGGCTAAAATTCAGAAGCAAATTGCCCAAACAGCATATAATGAAGAATTGGCTAATGCAGAGCTAAAAGATAACAATCTCCTGAAGGAATATTTCTCAGCAGCTAATGTCGCTAATACGTCGCTTGAGAAACTCCAATTGTCGAAAGATAACCTTCAGTTAGCGCGTCAAAAATATGAACAGGGTTTAATGAGTCTGACCGATTATTTGGAAGTGTTCAACGCCGATTTGTCAGTTCAGAACCAATACCTTTCCGATCTGTCGGAATTCCGTTCAGTGGAAGCAACTATAGAATCAAGAAAATAATCAAGTGTAAAATAAACGTAAAACATTCATGAGAGACAAGTTTTCAGCCCCAAATAACTTCTGTGTCTTGGCTCTTGTGTTTAATTGAAAAAACATGAAAATCAATAAGATAACAATCGTATTGTTCCTGGCTACGGCACTGTTTTCGTCTTGTAGTCGTACAAAAGAGGCTCTGCCGCAACGTAAAGATATTGTAGATGCCGTGTTTGCAAGTGGAAGTATCACTATGGAAAAGAATTATCTGATAACAGCTCAAACCGAAGGTGTTCTTTCCGAGTCTTATGTGACCGAAGGAGATTCGGTTCAGATCGGACAACTTTTATTTAAAATTCAAAATGAACCGCAACAGGCCATGGTCGTAAGTGCTGAAGCCGGTTATCGTTATGCCGAAGATAATACAAAATCCGCTTCACCTGTTTGGCAAAAACTGAAACAGCAACATATTCAGTTGAGCAATCAGTTAGCCAATGATTCCATACAATACATGAGATATAAAAATTTGTATGCTACGCATGCCGTGTCGAAAGCCGAGTATGACCGGGCGGAACTAACCTGTAAAAATACGCAGTCGCAAATGAAAGAATTGGAAAATACCATGGCAGATACCCGAAAATCGCTCGAACTCGAAGCGCTGAATGCTAAAGCGGGTTACCTTACCCAGCAAAACAATAATGATCAATATTTGCTGAAAACGGAATATTCAGGTCTTGTATTGAATGCTCCGAAAATTGCGGGTGAACTTGTGAAACGTGGAGAAACTCTTGCACAGATCGGGGCCGGAAAGTATCTCGCCAAATTATTGATTTCCGAAAGCGACATCAATAAAGTAAAAATCGGTCAGGAAGTTTTTATTGAGTTGAACACGGACAAAAAAGAGTCGCACAAAGCAGTGATTACAAAAATATATCCTGCTTTTGACAATACCGAACAATCTTTTGTTGCCGAAGCTGAATTTACCGGAAATGCCGGGATTTTAAGAGTCGGCACGCAGTTGCAGGCTAATATCGTTGTAGGAGAAAGTAAAAATGCATTGGTTATTCCGGTTAATTATCTACTGTCTGACGATCAGGTATTATTGGCAAAAACAGGTAAAAAAGTGACTGTTCAGACAGGTATCGTTACTCCCGAATGGATTGAAGTAAAAACCGGCCTGAACGACTCCGATAAAATAAAAATAGCAGGAAATGGCAGATAAGAAAAAAAATAAGGTCAACCGGCAGATTGCGTCCACGCATCTGACTTCTAAAAAATGGCAAACCGTTGTGGCCATTTTGGGAGTAACTTTCGGAGTGTCGATGTACATTTTTATGAATAGCTTCATGAATGGTGTCAACAAAACTCAGGACGATCTGGCTTTTAGCAATCTTGCTCACATTCGTATCGACAACGAAAATGAGAAAAACGATTACGATCCTGTAAAAGCAGTTTTTTCTCCGGCGACAATTTTCAATATCAGTGGACGAAAAGATATTCAGACTGAAACAGATATTAAAAATACGAATGAGATAGTTGATATAATGAACCGTCAGCAGGAAGTAAAAGATGTGACTTCACAGGTGAATTTCAGTGTGTTTTTCCGAAACGGTTCGAAGAAGATCAACGGAAGTATTTCCGGTGTTGATCCTGAAAATGAAAACCGGATGTTCGGTTCGGCCGATAAAGTGATTGCCGGAAAATGGATCGACCTGAATTATATGAAATCGGGAATGATTATAGGAAAGGAACTTGCCGAAGATTTGGGTGTAAAACTCAACGATAATGTAAATATATTAACGCCTGACGGGGCGTCGAAAAATTTCAATGTGATTGGTATTATCGAAACATCAATAAAGGAAATTGACAGATCACGCGCTTATATCAATATCGGCTCTGCCCGTCAGTTATTGGGCGAAAATTTTGATTATTCGACTTGTGTGTTGGTAAATTTATATAACAGGGATGAAACAAGTCAGGTAGTTGCAAATACCGAAAAGGCAGTAGGTTATAATATGGAAACATGGCAGGATGCCAACCAGCAGTTGGTTGCGGCTTCTCAATTACGAAACATTATTGCCAGTGCTGTTTCGTTGGCTATTTTGTTGGTGGCAGGTTTCGGAATTTATAACATTATGAATATGACCATCAATGAGAAAATCCGTGAAATAGCTATTTTGAAAGCTATGGGCTTTTCGGGAAAAGATATTCTGAATATTTTCCTGACACAGGCAACGGTTATCGGGCTTCTGGGAGCCGTTACCGGTTTGTTGCTGGGCGTGGGTATTTCTTCAGCCGTCAATCAGGTTCCGTTCAAAGTTGCCGGACTAACGACTTTGCCCATTCATTACCAATGGGGTGATTTTGCCGCAGCTATTATTTTCGGAATTATTACCACCATTTTAGCCGGATATTTTCCGGCGCGAAAAGCCTCTAAAATAGATCCCGTAGTTATTATCCGTGGATAAAACAAAACGTTCATCACATTGGCATATTGCACCATATTATTAAATAAAAAAATGACAACTGTAAATAAAAATACAAATGCACTGGAAGTAAAAAATTTAGTGAAATATTTTTACGATCCGAGTAAATTCCAGGTGCTTAAAGGAGTGTCCTTTGATGTAAAAAAAGGCGAATTCCTTTCTATTATCGGAAAATCCGGTTCAGGAAAATCAACATTATTATATGTGCTTTCCACCATGGATACCGATTACGAAGGAAATCTGTCGTTGAACGGCCAATTGCTGACAGGACAAACACAGAACAAACTTTCCGCTTTCAGAAACGAACATATCGGTTTTGTTTTCCAGTTTCATTACCTCCTGCCGGAGTTTACCGCTTTAGAAAATGTGATGCTTCCGGCCAAAAAACTTGGTAAAATGTCTTTGGAAGAAATAGAGCACAAAGCTTACGAAAGTCTCCGTTTGCTGGATTTGCACGAACAGGCCCTGAAAGGTGCCAATAAACTTTCCGGCGGGCAACAACAGCGTGTCGCTATAGCCCGTGCCCTGATCAATAACCCATCCATCATTATGGGCGATGAACCGACAGGCAATTTGGATAGTAAAAACTCTTTGGCTGTACAGGATATTTTTCGTGACTTGGCGCACGAATTCGGGCAAACCATTATTTGTGTAACGCACGACAATGATTTTGCCCGCCGCACCGACCGGACAATTGAAATGGAAGATGGGCTGGTTATCAGCCATTAATCGGTGTGTATGAAAAAGGTTGCTCTCGGAGTATTTGTTCTTTTTATAGCTTATACTTGGGTTTTTGGTCAGAAACCTGATATTGTTGCTGCTGAATTTACACCTTATGGTAAAAGTTCGTTTCTTATGGAATCAGGTCAGGTACAGTTTGCTGTTCCTGTTTTTAAAATGGAGAAAAACGGTTTGTTCATTTCTCCTGAATATAAGTTTGTGAGGAGCCAGGCGGTTAACGGAATGGAAGCGGGGTTTTATCAACAGTTAAGTGTGCGATGGTTTTGGCAATATAAATTAAATGATATCTGGAAAATTCAATGGATTGGTATGCCTACAGTGACTTCTCCGTTCGAAACGCAACCAAGTTTTTTATTCAACACAATGTTGCGAACTGCATATAAAACCGGACAGTTTCAGTGTTTTTTAGGTTTGGCTTATTCTTACCGGTATGATAATAATATTTTCACTCCGGTTGCCGGTTTCTCGTGGACTTCGGTTGATGGATGGAATATATCGGCAAGAGTGCCCGTGAATATAAAAATCCAGCGCAGAATTAACCCCTTCTGGAATTTAGGTCTTGAACTACGGGGAAATGGCATTTCTTCTACGACAACTAATACCGGACTGTCTGATTTCCTATGGATTCATGAAAAAAATATGCTTTTATTTTCTGATATTAAAATTTATAAAAACTGGTGGTTCACCGGTTCTATTGGATATGCTGTTGAAAGAACATTGAAAACGTACGCAATGCCGGAAAAACAGTTGTGGACAGTGAAACTCAATATCGGTGAGCCCGGAGTTAATCCTTTAATGGAATATAGAGAGAACGGTTTTCTTGCAAAATTGGGAATTAAATTTAAGTTGTTATAAGTTCAATGGAAAAAGTAATATGTATCTTAAAAGATTAAAACCTATATTTGTTCCCGACATAAAAATTATTTTCTATGACGGATAAACTCAAACAAAATATTGAGAATATTTTACAGGAAAAAATCATGGTTTTTCCTTGTGCTTCAGGAGAATTGAAAACGGATTCAGGTAAAAAGTGTTTTCTGAAAACGGGTGCTGAATCCATAACATATACCTGCGAAGCTCATGGACTGAATGAACTGAAACGAGCTAATGTAATTGATGTAGTAAATCCGGTTGCTTTTGGAGAAAATTTTATCCTGACAGAGTTTGTGGAACGAGGTCAGGCAAAAGCTGATTTTTTTGAAAACTTTGGGAAAAAATTAGCTGCCTTGCATCGATTTCGTGGTGAAGAATTCGGCTTTTATGAAGATAATTTTATAGGCGCAAATGTTCAGCCGAATTTTGCTTCCGGCGAAGAAAAAACAAACTGGACTGCTTTTTATTTCAATAAACGATTGTTGTTTCAATACAAGTTAGCCGAAAAAAACAGATTGATTTCCGATAGTTTACGGAACAATTTCCGGAAACTTGAAAATAAAATTGATAAAATAATTGGACCGACCGACGAGCTTCCGGTTCTGCTTCATGGCGATTTGTGGAGTGGAAATTATTTGTGTAATAAATCAGGTGCTGCGGTGCTTATTGATCCGGCGGTGTATTACGGACATCGCGAAGCGGATTTGGCTATGACAAAACTTTTTGGTGGGTTTTCGCCTGCATTTTACAGAGCCTATCAGCTGGAATATCCGTTGGAAAGCGGTTGGGAATATCGCGAAGGTATTTATAAACTGTATCATGTGCTGAATCACCTGAATATATTTGGCCATGGCTATTTGCCCGATGCTGAATGGATTCTGAAAAAGTATGTGGAATAAACATCCGGATAATAAAATGTGTTTTTATACAATTTTATCAAAAAAACATCTGATTTTAGTATCTTTGTTGTCCTTTTAAAAAATAGTGTTTTATGAAAACTCTTGAACCTCAGATATTGTGGAATTTCTTCCATGAAATTACACAGATTCCGCGTCCTTCGAAAAAGGAGGAAAAAGTAATCGCTTTTCTGAAATCGTTTAGCGAAAGTCATAAACTCGAATGTAAGGTAGATGCTGCCGGTAATGTGTTGATACGCAAACCTGCAACTGCCGGATATGAAAATCGTAAATCGGTTATCCTTCAGGCTCACATGGATATGGTGTGTGAGAAAAATAACGATGTGCAATTTAATTTTGATACTGATGCTATTCAATATTATATTGATGGCGATTGGGTGAAAGCCAAAGGAACTACGCTGGGTGGAGATAATGGTATTGGAATATCGATGATATTGGCTGTTTTGGCTTCCGAGGATTTGAAACATCCCGCTATAGAAGGCTTGTTTACAGTTGATGAAGAAACGGGTTTAACAGGAGCCTTTGCTTTGGATAATAAATTGTTGCAGGGTCGGGTGCTTGTCAATCTTGATTCGGAGGACGATGGTGTGATTTTTATCGGATGTGCCGGTGGAATTGACACTACTGCCGTTATGAATTATAAACCGGAAAAAGCACCGGCAGGTTATTTTGCTTTTACGGTTGCGGTAAAAGGCCTTATGGGTGGGCATTCTGGCGACGAAATTAATAAAGGTCGCGGTAATGCCAATAAAATCCTGAACCGCTATTTGTGGAACCTGAACGCAAAAACAGATTTACGTATTGCTTCTTTTAATGGCGGAAATCTGCGTAATGCGATTCCGCGTGAAGCTGTAGCTACGGTCTGTGTGCCAATGTCGGAAAAAGAAAATGTGCGTGTGGTGTTGAATCATTTTATTGCCGATATGGAAGCTGAATTGGGCGATGTGGAACCTAACTTTAAAATGACACTTGATTCAGAACCATTACCTGACACAGTTATAAATAAAGTTACTTCCGACAATTTGCTAAATGGCTTGTATGCTTGTCCACACGGTGTTATGTCCATGAGTAAAGATATGCCCGGGCTGGTGGAAACTTCAACCAATCTGGCTTCGGTAAAAATGCAGTCCGGCTATAAGATATTAATAACGACGAGCCAACGGAGTTCCGTAGAAACGGCTAAATATGATATTGCACATCAGGTGGAATCGGTATTTCTGCTGGCCGGAGCTCAGGTTACACATGGTGATGGTTATCCCGGCTGGAAACCGAATCTGAAATCAGAAATATTGGATATTGCCAAAACAAAATATACGGAACTTTTTGAAAAAGAAGCAGATGTCCGTGCTATTCATGCAGGACTTGAATGCGGTTTATTCCTCGAAAAATATCCGCATTTGGATATGATTTCCATTGGCCCGCAAATGTACGGAGTGCATTCGCCTGACGAACGCCTGAGTATCAGCTCTACACAGAAATGCTGGAAATGGCTGAAAGCAATTTTGGAATAAGTTTATATAGTTCAATGTGCCAATGAGTTAATATGCCTATGTCTAATATATTGATTTTTGGCTCTTGATTCGAAAAAAATGAAAAAGCCCAATAAAAGAAAAATTATCAATGATCCCGTATTCGGTTTTATTACGATTCCGAACGAGTTTATATACGATATTATTCAGCATCCGTACTTTCAGCGTTTGCATCGTATCAAGCAACTCGGATTGTCATCGTATGTTTATCCGGGTGCACAACATACCCGCATGCAACATTCTTTGGGTGCAATGCATCTAATGGGCGAAGCTATTACACAACTTCGTCAACAAGGGCAGGATATAACCCCTTCTGAAGCCGAAGCTGTGCGGGTTGCCATATTGTTACATGATATAGGACACGGACCTTTTTCGCATGCACTGGAACATAGTTTGGTGCCGGATGTCAGTCACGAAGAGATTTCGTTGCTGATGATGAAAAAGATAAACGAAGAAATAAATGGCCGACTTGATATGGCTTTGGAAATTTTCAAAGGAAATTATCCTAAAAAATTTCTTCACCAGTTAGTGTCCGGTCAGTTGGATATGGATCGACTCGATTATTTGAGCCGCGACAGTTTTTTTTCAGGAGTGAGTGAGGGAATTATCGGTGCAGCACGTATTATTAAGATGCTAAATGTACATGATGACCGGTTGGTTGTTGAAGCAAAGGGGATTTATTCCATTGAAAAATTTTTAGTGGCACGACGGTTGATGTATTGGCAGGTTTATTTGCATAAAACTTCGGTAGCCGCAGAGAAAATGCTTGTCAATATACTGAAAAGGGCTAAAGAGTTGGCTGCTAAAGGTGTGGAATTATTTGCATCGCCGGCTCTGCATTATTTTTTATATAACAGAGTTGATAAAAAATCTTTTGATCATTCAGAAGAAGCACTCGATAATTTTGCGATGCTTGATGATTCGGATATAATGTGTGCTCTGAAAGTCTGGAGTAGTCATAGCGACAAGGTGTTGTCTGTGTTATGCCGTGATTTTATAAATCGCCGGTTATTTAAAGTTGAAATTAACCCCACAGCAAGTTCTCAGGAAACGAAAATGAGGTTAATAAAACAATATGGACATCATTTTAACGTTAGTGATGACGATGCAAAATATTTCTGGGGAGACGAAGTGGTAACTACTGATACCTATTCGCCGGAAGATGATAATATTAATATCCTGTTTAAAGATGGAAGGATAAAGGATATTGCCGAGGCATCTGATATGTTGAATATTCAGGTGCTCACAAAAAAAGTAGAAAAACATTTTTTATGCTTTTATAAAATATAAAATCAATAGTGCTTATAAACATCTAATATAGCTGATTTATAAGTGTTTTCAAATTATATTATTAACGTAAATTATTAAATAGGCACTTATTTTTGCCTCTTTATTGAAAATAGTTTAGTATTTTTGCAGCCAAATTTTTATTTATGGAGTTTACAGCTCAACAAATTGCAGATTTTATAAAAGGAACGGTAGAAGGCGACCCCTCAGTAAAAGTTAATAATTTTTCGAAAATCGAAGAAGGAAAGCCGGGAACGTTGAGTTTTCTGTCAAATCCTAAATATAGCCACTATATTTACGATAGTAATGCCAGTATTATTCTTGTAAACAAAGATTTTGAACCTGAGCGAAGTATAAAGGCTACTCTTATCAGAGTAGAAAATGCTTATGAATCGCTGGCATTTTTAATGTCGGTGGTTGAGCGGGCTAAGCCTGCAAAAACAGGAATATCCTCACTTGCGTCAATACATTCCACAGCTACAATAAGTGAAAATGTTTACATCGAAGCCTTTGTAAACATTTCCGAAGGAGTAAAAATAGGTAAGAATGTTCAGATTTTTGCCAGTACGAATGTGGGCGAAAATGTGACAATCGGTGATAATGTAATTTTATATGCCGGTGTGAGTATTTATAAGGATTGTGTAATTGGAGCCAATTGTATTTTACATTCGGGGGTAGTTATTGGCTCGGATGGTTTCGGATTTGCTCCTGCCGAAGACGGAACATATAAAAAAATTCCTCAAATGGGGAATGTCGTTCTTGAAGAAGATGTCGAAATAGGAGCAAATACCACTGTCGACAGAGCAACTATGGGGAGCACGATGATACGACGCGGGGTGAAACTGGATAATCTTATTCAGGTTGCGCATAATGTTGAGATTGGCGAAAATACGGTTATGGCTTCTCAATCAGGGGTTTCAGGGTCTTCGAAAATAGGGAAGCACTGCATGATAGGCGGTCAGGTTGGTTTTGCCGGTCATATACATATAGCCGATAGCACAATTATTGGCGCACAGTCGGGCGTTCCGAATTCAATCAAAGATCCGGGACAAATGTTTATGGGTTACCCTGCTATTCCGCTAAAGACTTTTCACAGAGCTGCTATTGTACAGAAGAATCTACCCGATTTGCAACGTACTGTTTATGAATTGCAACGTAAACTTCAGGAGATGGAGAAACGTTTAAATGATAAATAAACCTTTTGAATATAAATAATTAAATATAAGCAATAAATCTTTTGCCCGAAAAATCATTCGGAAAGCGTGTGGCTCAACGGTGATTTATTTATTCAGAACATGTCGAAACAAAAAACAATAAAACAATCTTTCTCGTTTGAGGGGAAGGGTTTGCACACCGGACTAAATATTAAGCTAACTTTTCGGCCTGCACCTGTGAATCATGGAGTGAGAATCGTTCGTACTGATTTGCCGGATCAACCGGTGATTGAAGCTCTTGCCGAAAATGTTACACATACGGTTCGCGGTACGGTATTACAAAAAGGAGATGTTCAGGTTAGCACTGTAGAACACGCCTTCGCTGCTTTATATGCTTTCGGAATTGATAATTGTCTGCTTGAAGTAAATGCTCCTGAATTTCCTATTTTGGATGGAAGCGCAAAGTTTTTCGTTCAGAAAATTCAGGAAGCGGGAACAGAAGAATTAGATGCTGAAAAAGATTATTTCATTGTACGTAAAAAAATAGAATATAGCCTTCCCGAATCAGGAGCTAAAATTACCATCCTTCCTGATGATGTTTTTACATTGGACGTACATATTGGTTTTAAATCCCCTGTTTTAGGAAATCAGTTTGCTTCATTGGATAGCTTGGACGATTTTGCCACTGAAGTTTCTTCGGCGCGTACATTTGTTTTTGTTCGTGAGATTGAACCCTTGCTTAGTATGAATCTTATCAAGGGCGGTGATCTGAAAAATGCCATTGTTATTTACGACGAACTTATGTCCCAGGAGGTTATGGATAAGATGGCTGATAAATTAAATCAGGAACATATTGATGCCTCACAGCCGCGCTACCTTACAAAACTTAATTACGAAAACGAACCTGCACGCCATAAATTACTAGATGTTATTGGGGATCTTTCTTTGATCGGAAAGCCTATTAGAGGAAAAGTAATCGCCCGTTATCCTGGACATAAGATAAATACGGATGTCGCTAAAATTATTCGTAAAGAAATAAAAAAACAGGAAGTTGCAGCTCCGGTTTATGATGACTCAGCTGAGCCTGTTTTAGATGTCAATGCCATAAGAAAATTGTTACCTCACCGCTGGCCTTTCCTATTGGTCGATAAAATAATTGAAATAAAAGATAAGTCGATTGTCGGTGTGAAAAATGTAACTGCCAACGAAACTTTTTTTCAGGGGCATTTCCCGCAGGAGCCTGTCATGCCGGGGGTACTTATAGTTGAGGCTATGGCTCAGACCGGAGGATTGCTGATCCTGAATGACCTTGAAGACGCCGATAAATATTCAACCTATTTTTTGAAAATAGATAATGTAAAATTCCGTAACAAAGTCGTTCCTGGAGATACATTGATATTTCGCCTTGAGTTGCCGGAGCCTGTGCGTCGTAGTTGTGCGATTATGAAAGGAACAGCCTTTGTCGGAGGAAAACTTGTTGCTGAAGCTGAATTTATGGCACAAATAGTAAAAAACAAATAAATATAGATATAAAAATTTAATAATCAGGATGAAACAACCTTTAGCTTATATTCACCCCGATGCAAAAATTGCGTCAAATGTGGTGATTGAGCCTTTTGTGTCAATAGATAAAAATGTCGAAATCGGCGAAGGAACATGGATTGGATCCAACGTGACAATTATGGAAGGTGCGCGCATTGGTAAAAATTGTAAAATTTTTCCGGGAGCGGTAATCAGTGCAATTCCACAGGATCTTAAATTTCACGGAGAAGAAACTCTCGCAGTTGTCGGTGATAATAATACGATACGGGAATGTGTTACTATAAACAGGGGGACAGCTTCTAAGGGAAAAACTATTGTTGGAAACAATAACCTGTTGATGGCATATTGTCATGTCGCTCACGATTGTGTGGTAGGAAATAATGTAATTATGTCTAATGCAACACATTTGGCCGGTGAAGTTATAGTTGATGATTTTGCAGTCCTGAGTGGTGGAATTTTAGTACATCAGTTTACACATATTGGTTCCCATGTTATGGTACAGGGTGGGGCTAAGGTGAATAAGGATATTCCCCCGTTTGTAACGGCAGGCAGGGAGCCTCTTTCTTATGCAGGCGTAAATTCTATCGGGCTTCGTCGTCGCGGATATACAAATGAACAGATTCGGGATATTCAGGATGTTTATCGCTATCTGTATTTGTCCGGAATGAATACTACGCATGCCATTGAACGTATTACAGCAGAATTGCCTGCAACTAAAGAACGGGACGAAATTTTACTCTTTGTGAAAAACTCTCCACGTGGAATTATCAAAGGCTATTTTGAATAATTTAAATCAAATGTTGAAATTTACAAGATTTTTAATGCTGAAAATCAGAAATTCAAAGATAATTTGTAAATTTGACGTCAACTAAAAACGCAACAAATATATCCCGGAAATCTCAAGGCAAATCATTGCTTTGAGTTTTTTGGTTTATTGTAATTCTCTGAATATAAACAGATTTTACCATTATTATAGTATGGAAATTAGAAATGAAGAAGCTCCCAAAAAGAGCCTTAATTTTATTGAGGCTATGGTTGAGCAGGATTTGAAGGAAGGTAAGAACGGAGGAAGAATCCAGACTCGTTTTCCGCCTGAACCTAATGGTTATCTGCATATTGGTCATGCAAAGGCAATTTGCCTTGATTTTGGTATTGCCCGTAACTATGGCGGTGTGTGTAACCTTCGTTTTGATGATACAAATCCTGTAAAAGAAGATGTTGAGTATGTCGATTCCATTCAGGAAGATATCCAATGGCTCGGCTACCAGTGGAAAAATGTTTATTATGCTTCTGATTATTTCCAGCAATTGTGGAATCTCGCAGTCAAACTGATAAAAGAAGGCAAAGCTTATGTTGATGAACAGTCGGCAGAAACAATTGCTCAGCAAAAGGGAACTCCTACCATTCCCGGAATCGAAAGTCCGTTCCGCAACCGTCCGGTAGAAGAAAATCTTGCGCTTTTCGAGAAAATGAATTCAGGCGAGGTAGCTGATGGAGCTATGGTTTTGCGTGCCAAAATAGACATGGCTTCGTCGAATATGCATTTTCGTGACCCGATTATGTACCGTGTAATTACCAAGCATCCTCATCACCGTACCGGTGAAAAATGGAAAGCATATCCGATGTACGATTATGCACATGGTCAGTCGGATTATTTTGAAGGAGTAACACATTCGCTTTGTACGCTTGAGTTTGAAGTGCATCGTCCGCTTTACGACTGGTTTGTTAGTCAATTCGCTGATTCGGACTATCGTCCCCGTCAGACCGAATTTAATCGTCTGAATCTGACTTACACCGTGATGAGCAAGCGTAAGATGCTTCAACTTGTACAGGAAAAATTGGTAAAAGGCTGGGATGATCCCCGAATGCCAACTATTTGCGGACTACGTCGCCGCGGTTATACTCCTGAGGCTATTCATAACTTTATTGATAAAATTGGTTATACGAAATACGATGGCATGAATGATATAGGGTTGCTGGAATATTCGGCCCGCGAAACCCTGAATAAAACAGCGCAACGGGTAAATGCCGTTATTAATCCAGTAAAACTTATTATAACCAATTATCCTGAAGATAAAGTGGAAATGATGGAGACGGAGAATAATCCGGAGGATCCGAATACAGGAACACGTCAGATTCCATTCTCACGCGAACTGTATATTGAGCACGAGGATTTTATGGAGGATGCTCCCAAAAAATATTTCCGCATGACTCCGGGGCAGGAAGTTCGTTTAAAAAGTGCCTACATTGTGAAATGTACCGGTTGTGCAAAAGATGCGGATGGTAATGTAACAGAGGTGTATTGTGAATATGATTCGCAGACAAAGAGCGGTATGCCGGAGTCGAACCGTAAAGTGAAAGGCACTTTGCATTGGGTTTCCGCAGCACATGCTCTGAAAGCTGAAGTTCGCCTTTACGATCGTTTGTTCAGCGTGGAAAATCCATCGGCAGACGACCGGGATTTTCGTGATCTGCTAAATCCGGACTCACTGAAAGTGCTTACCGAATGCTATGTAGAACCATCTTTGGCAAGTGCGAAAGCCTTGGAACATTTTCAGTTCCAACGGATAGGTTATTTTACGGTCGATCCTGATACAAAAGAGGGGAAACTTATATTCAATCGTACTGTTTCCCTTAAAGACAGCTGGGCCAAGGAGCAGAAAAAATAATTATGTAAGTTTTTTAAATAAGTAGCCACGTAACCAATTGGGTTGCGTGGTTTTTTGTTTGTTATGTCGTTCTTTTTGTTTCGATGTTAAGCCTGATGCCGTTTTTTAGAAACCGGAATGACGAAATGAGCAACGGGGTTCCCATAGTTACATAAAAATCCGATAAATATTCAATAGGAACGAGTCCTGTGAGTCGTAACGTAATGCCTAATCCTATCATGGAGAACATCATAATGTAGCTCTTGGTGTTGAAAAATGCGTAAAAAGGAATGCTGGTGTGTGTTATGCTTTTTATTCTTTTCACGTGCTTTGCACTAATCTTGGAAAACATAAACCGATAGAAAAATAGTCCTGATATGAGTGAGATGGCAGATTCAATGTAAATGTTGGAGCTAATGCCAAATAAACCGTAGAACCCTCTTGTCAAAAGCATGCCACCAGCAAAAGCCCATACTCCGGATGCAATTAGTAAAAGTCCCTTTGTATTCGTATGAGGAATAATTTTTTGTATGTTTATACTGTTGTTTGTCATAATCTGATTTCTGATATTGGAATTATATATTTTGATTTGATGAATGTCATATTTGTAATAACACCTTTTTTCGTAAATGGTTTTTTTTTGCTACTTTTGCGCTAAAATTCAGGTACATGATATTTGATATTTCTATTGTTGGTTACACCGCAGGATTTTGTACTGCCATAGCGCAATTTCCTCAAGCCTACAAAGTAATAAAAACAGGTGATACTCATAGTATTTCGCTTGGAATGTACAGCATAATGACCTTTGGAATTCTGGTTTGGTTAATCTATGGTTTTTTGTTACATGATATGCCTATGATTTTATCCAACGGCGTTTGTCTTATACCATCTATATACACGCTTTTCGTCACAATGCGAAATAATATAAAAAATAAAAAAGCCCGTTTATGAAACGCATTCAGATTATCAATGGTCCTAACCTCAATTTATTGGGAAAACGTGAACCGGGCGTTTACGGCAATCAGTCGTTTGAAGAATATTTTGAAGAGCTGAAGAAAATGTATCCTCAGGTTGAGTTTTCATATTTCCAGTCCAATCACGAAGGCGGAATTATAGATAAAATTCATGAAACCGGATTCGATTTTGATGGAATTGTGCTTAATGCAGGAGCATACACCCACACTTCAGTTGCCATTGCCGATGCAATCAGATCGGTAAAAACTCCCGTTGTTGAAGTCCACATTTCAAATGTTTTTAAAAGAGAGTCATTTCGTCATCATTCATACCTTAGCGAGGCATGTAAGGGATGTATTGTTGGCTTTGGACTGAGCTCGTACAGGCTGGCTGTGGATGCTTTCGTTAACGAATAGGTTTCAGAAACAGTATAAAAAGTCAGATAAGTAAACCTTCTATTTTTTCAGGTGTTAGTAGGTAGAAGCGTATAATTTAATTATTTTATGTCAAAGTCAACAAAAATTGTAGCTACAATCAGCGATTTACGCTGTGAAGTGGATTTCATCCGCGAATTGTATATTGAAGGAATGAACGTAGTTCGTATGAACTCGGCTCATTTACAGAAAGAAGGATTTCTGAGGATTATTAATAATGTACGTGCCGTCAGTAATCATATCGCTATTCTGATGGACACGAAAGGCCCTGAAGTCAGGACAACTGTGGTCGAAAACGATTCGATCGATATTAAAACCGGAGATGTGATCAAAGTACTCGGAAATCCCGATTTGATTTCAACTCATGAATGTATTGCTGTAAATTATCCTTTTTTCGTGCGTGACTTGAATGTCGGGGATAATGTGCTTTTCGATGACGGAGAAATTGATTTAAAAGTAGAGTCGAAAACAAATGAATATTTAGTCTGTGTGGCTCAAAATGATGGTTCGCTTGGAAGCCGGAAAAGTGTAAATGTACCGGGGGTACGTATTAATTTGCCATCGCTTACGGAACGTGATAAACAAAACATCCTTTTTGCTATCGAAAATGATATTGATTTTATTGCTCATTCGTTTGTGCGCAACAGGCAGGATGTATTGGATATTCAGGAGATTTTAGATAAGCACAATAGTTCAATTAAAATTATAGCTAAGATTGAAAACCAGGAAGGAGTTGATAATATCGACGAAATTCTTGAAGTGGCTTATGGCGTAATGGTAGCACGTGGAGACCTTGGAATAGAAGTTCCGCAGGAAAAAATTCCGGGTATTCAGCGTCGTCTGATTCGCAAATGCGTTCAGGCAAAACGTCCGGTAATCGTTGCGACTCAAATGTTGCATACTATGATCAAGAATCCGCGTCCTACCCGTGCGGAAGTGACTGATATTGCCAATGCAATTTATTATCGTACAGATGCTTTGATGCTTAGCGGGGAAACTGCTTATGGTAAATATCCTGTCGAAGCGGTTCGTACTATGGCTTCGATTGCCCGCGAAGCAGAGAAATCAAAAATGTCGGAAAATGATATTCCGATTGAGCTTAGCACCAATGATCTTACTTCATTTCTATGTCATGCAGCTGTTGAAACCAGTTCTAAACTTGGCACGAAAGCCATTATTACCGATACTTACAGTGGACGCACTGCCCGTTTCTTAGCTGCATATCGCGGCGAGAGCCCGGTATTAGCTATCTGTTATCATGAACGCTCAACACGCCAATTGGCACTATCCTATGGTGTGTTTCCTATATATAAGGAGGCTAAAGATAATACTCAGCAATATTTTATTGAAGCATTGCAGGATTTGCTGGAAAAAGGCTGGATTGAGCGGGAAGATTCGGTTTGCTACCTGAGCGGAAGTTTTGGTGAAGGTTTCGGAACTACTTTCCTCGAAGTAAATCAGATTTCAAAAATTCTTAAATCGCGGGATAAATATTTGTTGCCGAATTTTTAAAAAATAAATAATACGATCAATAGAAAAGCCCTGAAGAACGTGCATTCTTCAGGGCTTTTCTATTTGATGTTGTCCCACCTTATTTGATCGAGCCTTAAAAAGTTTTTATTATTAATTTATTGTTGATTTGATAAACCACTGGTTTTACCAAATCAACAATTTGTTTTTTAAATTCGAGGCAAAAAGAAGATTTCCATTTATTCATCATTCTTTTGAAGTTATAAGCTGCTGCTGCCAGCATTACATTGAGGTTGTCTCCTGTAATTCCCTTATAAAAGTTACGTCCAAGTCTGTGGTCTGTTTTCAAATGACCGTTGATTGGTTCTATCGCTGCACGCCTCTTAAACTGTTTCCGGAGTTTTTTCTGCAGATACTTGCTCTGTTTTTTATCATTAAATGGCTTTGGAATTTCTATTGTCGCTTCCTTAACTTGCCTTTTCCCTTTGTAGCCTCTATCTCCAATTAATGTTTTTATCGTTGTTTTGCCCAATAACCGTTCTGTTTGTTCCAGTGCCGGTTCTATTGTGTGCCCATGTCCTTTCGGATATGTTTATTCTACAAGTAAAAGGTAGCGTTCGTCGGGTGGGTTTTGCAAACCCACTTTTTTGTATTATCAGGAATTGTATTCCGCTAATTTTAAAATAAACCATATCTTTGCTTTTACAAAGCGTTTCGCATTACAAATGCTAATAATACAGTTACGATGTGATTGCAAATCACCTCAAACGTGTGCGAAACATTACTCGTAAATCCGGAAGGACGGAAGCTTTTATTCTATCTATGACGAAGCGGGACGCTTCGCCAAACATCGGGTTGCATTGGTTTTTACGTTACAGCGAACAGAGGGTGTCTAAAAGCACGCAAATATTCGCAAATCAACAACTTATAATTTGTGTTGATTTGCGGAATTTGTGTTCGGAATAAGTCCTTGTTGGACATACTCTTTTCTATTAATGTTATCCCACCTTATTTAATCAGGCTGTGTCCGGTCATTTCAGCCGGTTGCTCGATTCCCAAAATGGTACATAACGAAGGGGCAACGTCTGCTAAGATGCCGTTTTCAACTTTAGCTGCTTTATTTTCGGTTACGTAAACAAAAGGAACCGGATTCAGAGAGTGAGCCGTGTTTGGTGAACCATCAGCATTTTCAGCATTATCAGCATTTCCGTGGTCGGCAATAATAATTGCTTCATAGCCGTTAGCTTTGGCCGCATCAATTACCTGACCAACACATTTGTCGATAGTTTCAACAGCTTTAATAATAGCCTCACGAACTCCGGTGTGACCTACCATATCTCCATTGGCAAAATTCAGGGCAATAAAATTATATTTTTGAGTGTTCAGGGCAGCAACCAATTTGTCGGCTACTTCAGGTGCGCTCATTTCAGGTTGCAAATCGTAAGTTGCTACTTTCGGTGAAGGAACCAGAATCCGGTCTTCTCCGGGAAATTCACTCTCGCGACCTCCTGAAAAGAAAAAGGTAACATGTGCAAATTTTTCGGTTTCGGCAATACGCAATTGTTTCAGTCCGAGGCTGGAAACATATTCACCCAAAGTGTTCTGCACATTTTCTTTATCGAACAAAATGTGTAAACCTTTGAATGACGAATCGTAAGGAGTCATGCAGTAATATTCCAACGGAATGGTGTGCATGTCGGCGTCGGGCATATCTTGCTGCGTAAGAACAACGGTCAGTTCTTTAGCGCGGTCGTTGCGGTAATTGAAGAAAATCACTACATCTCCGGCTTCAATTTTGGTTACAGGATTTCCTGCAGCATCAACCATGACAATTGGTTTTACGAATTCGTCGGTAACACCAGCATCATAAGATGCCTGCATGGCAGCAGATGCATCAGTAGCCGGAGTTCCTGTTCCTTTTACCATCAGGTCGTAGGCTTCTTTGACCCGCTCCCAACGTTTATCGCGATCCATTGCATAGTAACGGCCTACGATTGTGGCAATTTTTGTAGTTGAACCTTTGGTATAGCTGTCCAATTGTTCGATAAAACCTTTACCACTTTTGGGGTCGGTGTCGCGACCATCCATGAAGCAGTGTACGTAAGCTTCGGCACTGTATTCTTTGGCTATGTCAATTAATTTCAACAGGTGATCGAGCGAACTGTGTACACCTCCATCAGAAACCAGTCCCATAAAATGGATTTTCTTTTTATGATCGCGTGCATAAGAGTAGGCACTTACGATTTCAGGATTTTCAAGAATGCTGTTGTCGCGGCATGCAATATTGATTTTTACCAAATCCTGATAAACAACGCGTCCTGCACCTATATTGAGGTGCCCGACTTCCGAGTTTCCCATTTGTCCGTCAGGTAACCCTACGTTTTCACCCGAAGCCTGAAGCTGGGAGTGAGGATATGTTGACAACAACGAATCCCAGTTTGGAGTTGGGGTGTTGTAGATAATATCTGCTTTTGAATGGTTGCCGATTCCCCAACCATCAAGAATCATTAATAATGCTTTTTTGCTCATATTATATTGATTTTTATTGTTTTATACGAAAACTAATACCTGTAGGTTTTGACGCTGCAAAAATACTTATTTTCTGCCGGATTTTAAAGGTTGTACAGGCAATAAATCGGGTGTTTTCAGATTTTTATGCACAATATATTTATGTTAGAAAGGTTATCTTTGCACATTTATGTATAAACTTTCAATTTTATAAAATAATGTTTTACGTTTTACTTTTTATGTTTGCGGGGATGATTAGTGGATATTTACTACGCAGTAAGAAATTCTCTTTTCTGAACAGGTTGATTCTGTTGCTTATATGGTTGCTTTTGTTTTTGCTCGGATTAGAAGTCGGAATGAACCAACAGGTCGTGAATCAATTTGCAAATCTTGGCATGGAGGCTTTTCTGATAGCGGTTCTGGGTACTTTGGGAAGTGTGATAGGCGCTAAAATTTTGTGGAATAAAATTAAAAAACAAAATGAAAGGTAGTCTCATTATTTTGTCATTTTTTGTAACTGGCTTGTTGTTGGGTCTTTATCGGATTTTACCGACATCGTGGTTGAATTTTGATTACAGCCTTTATGTGCTCTGTGCGTTGATGTTTACCGTTGGTTTCAGTATTGGAAATCAGCCAGAAACTATCCGACAGTTTCGAACTATTCATTCCAGTGTAATATTGCTGCCATTTACTACAATTATAGGAACCTGGGCCGGCGTTTTGTTGCTTTCTTTCTTTTCAAAATATTCCCTTCCTGATTATCTGGCAGTAAGTTCAGGTTTTGGTTATTATTCGTTGTCCAGTATTCTTATTACGGAATATAAAGGGGCCGAACTGGGAACAATAGCTTTGCTTGCAAATATTTTCAGGGAAGTAATCACTTTGTTGCTATCGCCTGCATTGGCAAAGTATTTTGGAAAATTGGCCCCGATTGCGGCAGGAGGAGCCACCACTATGGATACTACTTTCCCGGTTATAATTAAAACATCGGGCAAAGAATTTACGATAGTTTCTATTTACCACGGATTTGTAACCGATTTTTCTGTTCCGTTTCTGGTTACCTTGTGGTGTGGCATAAAATAAAAAGAGAGAGTGTTCAAAAAATACTTGTTGGACACTCTCTCTTTTTATTTTTCATTCCAGCACCTCGTTATCGTGCATTTCCCGCATAAATGCTACAAAATCATTTTTTCGGTCGGAATCCATCCATTCCAGACTTTTCCGGGGATGTGCATTCATGGCTCCTGAAATGAGATAAGGAATGTGATACCCCCAATCAATTTCTTTTTGCAAGGGATGTACATAATCCTGAATTACCTGTAGCAGGGGAAGCAGGCGGTATTTGGGGTTTTTCAGAAAGGCAATTAAAATTTCTATCGGACAGTTTCCTGCGCCGCGACCAAGGCCGAGCAGTGTAGCATCGAGCATGGTACAACCTTCCATTAAAGCGGTATAAGTGTTCGACATAGCCATTTGCATGTTGTTGTGTGCGTGAATTCCGATTTCTTTTCCGGGAAGTGCATTGATATATTTTCGAACAAGATGCTGAATGGATTCTATATACATGCTGCCAAAACTGTCAACGGCATAAAAAACGTTGATGCGTGATTTGGCAATGTCTTTTAATGCTTCGTCAAGTTCATGTTCGTTTACAGTCGATACGGCCATAAGATTGATGCTCACCTCATAACCTTTGTCCATGCAATGATGCGCCAGGGCAACCGCTTTGTCTACCTGATGTACATAGCAGGCCACACGGATCATGTCTAATAAACTTTCGGAAGCAGGAGGAATATCATCTAATTCTATGCGTCCGATATCTGCCATGGCCGAAAGTTTCAGGTTAGTTTCGTTTTTGCCTACAATACGTTCGAGGTCTTTTTGAAGACAAAATTTCCACGGTCCGTAAACTTTTCGATCGAATGCTTTCTCACTGCTTAGATAGCCAATTTCCATATAATCAATTCCGGCTTCGACACAAGCATTGTAGACTCCACGAACAAAATCGTCGGAAAATTGCCATTTGTTCATTAACCCGCCGTCACGCACGGTGCAGTCCATTACTTTGATATCCTGTTTGTACATGTGTAAATATATTGTTTAAGTGGTATGTTCTGAATGAGAGGAACTGCCTTTTTCCATCATTTCCAGCTCTTTTTGGATATTTGAGTCAATCAGGCAGTTATAAATAGTTTCAAAGGTTTTTTTGTCAAGTCCAAATTCTTCGGCCCATAGGCCCCGCTTTAATATTACTTCGTCTTTTCTTTCCTGAGCAATGATACTTTCTGTATCTTTTTTAAATTTTACAATAGCGTTGACATATTCGAATCTTTTGGCAAACATCCGGATGATTTCTTTGTCTATTTTGTCAATCTGAGAACGAACTTCTTCTTTGTTGTTGCAATTTTCAGGTGGTATCAATATTTCAGAATGCATGACGATACTTTTGTTTATAAATCGCACAAAAATAAGTGTTTTATTTTATACTTTAAAATGAAAATGTTCAGATTGTGTCAAACTGTAATATTGTTGTCGGTCTTGAAAACGATGAACTTGTCCTGACTTTTGAACTGGATAAAATTAAAAAATATTATATTTTTTCGGAGGTACTTTTGTCTGATTCTTTTTAAAGATTATTGAGATAAAGGATTGTTATGAAAAGTCAGGATGATTTCGATTAAAAAAAGGGCTTTCCCACTCCCCAGCTTGAAAAAGGTGTAAAATTAGTTCAAAATACATTCATTTTAGAAGATAACCGTTGTTTCGGGTTTGGATTTCTTGAAAAACAGGTGGCAAGATTGTAAATTTGTTTTACCAAATAAATTAATCCTTAAAATATAATACGGACATTTGCTACAATGAAGAATCATATAATTAGACTATTCTTACCTGCTCTTGTTTTTCAGTTATTATTTGTATCTGAAGCCAGTGCCCAGGTTCAAGTTTCTAATATTCCTTCCATATATATCAATACAACAAACAATGCGGCTGTAGTTGATAAAACAACATGGATTCCCGGAATCATAACCGTTGTGAGTAACGATACCACCGAGAGTCTGGATATGGCAACAGAAATACGGGGGCGTGGAAATTCAACCTGGTTGTTGGATAAAAAACCATATCGGGTCAAGTTAGATAAAAAGACAAATTTACTGAATATGCCGGCTCACCTGAAAAATTGGGTGTTTTTATCGAACCATGCTGACAAAACTCTGATACGTAATGCACTGGCATTTAAAATAGGGGCATTACTTGGTTTTGAATTTACGCCTGCCGGCAGATTTGTTGATTTTACGCTTAATAATGATTTTTTGGGAAATTATTTTATAACCGACCAGATAGAAGTCAATCCCGGCAGGGTTGATATTGATGAACAGGATTCTTCTGTGGTTTCTGAACCCGATATTACAGGAGGCTATTTGCTCGAAATAGATGGATTTGCTTCAAGCGAACCGGTTTGGTTTACAAGTGGGAAGGGATTGAAGATCTCTGTAAAATCTCCGGATGACGATGACATCAATGATGCTCAGTTGACTTATATTCAGACCTATATTGCCGATTTTGAAAGCCGGCTTTTTTCTGATGATTTTACGGATCCCGAACTCGGATATCGGGCGCATGTAGATACAACTTCGTTGATAAACTGGTATATAGCTTGCGAACTGACCGGAAATTCAGATTCATTCTGGAGCACTTATGTTTATAAAAAAAGAAACGATGATAAGTTGTATTTCGGCCCCATGTGGGATTATGACATTGCTTTTAATAATGATGACCGCTTGGGTGATGCTACCAAAAACCTGATGAGCAATGTTGCGCATGATCCAAAAACATGGATTAAACAGTTTTTGAGTGATGAGTGGTTTGTAAAGGCAGTTCTACGGCACTGGCAACAGTTTGAGGCTCAAAATCTGAATGCTGTCCTGAATTCTTATATCAACGAAACTGTGCAGTTAATAGACCAGTCTCAACAACTGAACTATAATCGCTGGCCGGTTCTGGATCAAAAGATTTACCGGGAAACGTATCTTTTTTCTACCTATGCGGAAGGAGTCGATTACCTTAAAACTTATATAGCCAATAGAATTTTGTTTTTAAACGATGCTTTTGCGAATATGGTTCCGGAGTCCCCTTCGATTCCCTTTGTCCCTCAAAGTAATGTGTACTATATGATTATGAACCGGAAAACATCCAACGTCATTGATGTGGATAATAATTCGGTTTCATCCGGAGGCAAAATGGTGCTTTGGGAAGCCATAGAAAATGAAAATGCCCAGCTTTGGCAAATAAGACAAATAAACGATAGCTTATTCAGAATTATTAATAAAAATTCAGGATTAGCGATGGCCGGAAATGGTAAAAACAATAATTTAATCCAGGTGGCTGTTAATGATAGAGATAACACACAGAAATGGAAAGTCGTTCCTGTAAATACAGGTAACATTTATGGTTTTGTAAATTATGCATCGGGTTATGCCATTGACAATAGCGGTGGTAGTTATGTTAACGGAAATGAAATAATTGAATGGAACAATCAGGTAACTTCTAATGAAAATCAGCAATGGTATATTAAGCCGGAATTAGTTGTTGCCGGAATTAATAATGCGATGACTGCAGAACTGAATGTGGATATTTATCCGAATCCAGCTTCCGAAAAATTGTCGGTGAGATTTACTCCATTAATTTCTGCCAATTACCAGATTCAGATTTATGATATTACCGGATCTTGCAGGCTAACGACCGAAAATTATGCTATGGAATCTGACTTGCAGGTAGTAACTCTGAATGTGAGTGATTTGTCTGACGGAATTTATTTTGTAAAACTTTCGAATGGTAAATCGGAACCGGTTATAAGAAGGTTTGTTAAGAAATAATAAATTAATATAGAATAAAAAATGAGGTTTTCCTGTTTTTTTCAGGGAAACCTCATTTTGAACTCGTCTTGACTTTTCGTAGTAATTCTTTGTTTCAATAAAGATTAGAAGAATAAGACAAAAGATTCCTCGATAGAATCCGGATTACAGAAATCTGTAGAGAATAAAATCTGTATTTTCTGTCTGAAAAGGGAATATAATACTCGTTAATTCTGCCTTGATTTAAAAGTCAAGATAAGTTCTTTTATATGATCGGTTGGAATTACATCAATTCTACACTGCGTTTTACGAAATTGGCCAAAGCCTCTCCTTTCAGCATGTTATTGGCAAGCAATGCCAGATCGATTAATTGGCGAACTTGCTTGTTTTCCGTAGCAAAACCTTTGTAAACGCTCTTTTTCTTGTCTTCGAGTTCTGAGATTTGTTTGTCAAGCGCTGCAAGTTCATCTTTTTCGGCAGCTGGTATTTCTTCGTCTTTTTTATCTTTTTGGCTTTCCTTCAGTTGATCGTGTTTTGCTTTTACTTCGTTGAGTTCTGTCGCCATCGGAGCAACTTCTGCTGAGCAAGCGGTTTCCTCATCTTTCAGAAGTTTGTCAATTAAGGGGTGAGCCGTATTGATAACCAGATTGTAGCTGTCAGGCATTTCTCCGTAAAAATTCATCATGCCACCCTGAAGTGCCGACATGTCTTTCATACGACGCATAAATTCATTCTGGGTAATAAATACCGGAGTTGATGTTGCTGAAAGCTGTTCGAATGTAACAATAAAGTTGGCTTTGTCGTTGTTGGGCAATTGTGATTCGAATACCGAAACAAGCGCATTCCGTTGTTCATCGTTGAGTTCTACTTTAGCAGAGTCTTCTTTTTGAATTATTTTATCAATTACATCGCTGTCGACACGAACAAAACGGGTCTTTTCAAATTTTTGTTCCAATTGGCTAATAACGTGAACGTCAAGTTGTCCGTCCATAATCAGAACATCATAACCCTTATCCTGAGCCTGTTGTATGTAGCTGTATTGTTCATCTTTATTCGTAGCATAAAGATAAATCAAATCGCCGTTTTTATCTTTCTGGTTTTCTCCTACCAAAGTTTTATATTCATCGAAGGTAAAATATTTATCCTCTACATTTTTCAGCAAAGCGAATTTTTCGGCACGTTCGTAGAATTTTTCGTCACTGAGCATCCCGTATTGAATAAATATTTTCAGATTATCCCATTTCTTTTCGAAATCTTCGCGTTCGTTTTTGAAGATTTCAGCTAGACGGTCGGCGACTTTTTTTGTAATGTGATTTGAGATTTTCTTTACATTGGCATCGCTCTGCAGGTAGCTACGAGAAACATTCAACGGAATGTCCGGGGAATCAATTACACCATGAAGCAGAGTCAGATATTCAGGTACGATGTTTTCAACGTGATCGGTTACGAAAACCTGATTGCAATAAAGTTGAATTTTATTTCGTTGAATATCAATGTTGTTTTTAATCTTCGGGAAATAAAGAATTCCGGTCAGATTGAACGGATAGTCCACATTCAGATGAATATGGAACAATGGTTCTTCGCTCATGGGGAACAAATCGCGATAGAAGTTTTGATAATCTTCTTCTTTCAGATCAGCCGGTTTTTTAGTCCATGCCGGAGTTGTATTGTTTATAATATTGTCCTCATCAGTTTCAATCTGTTTGCCATCTTTCCATTCCTTTTTCTTTCCAAAAGCAATTTCAACCGGAAGGAATTTGCAGTATTTAGTTAATAATTCCTGGATTTTTGATTCTTCGAGGAAGTCTTTGTTTTCATCATCGATGTGCAAAACAATGTCGGTTCCACGATCAGATTTGATAGTATCTTCGAGCGTGTATTCCGGATCCCCCTTACATGCCCAGTGTTGAGCGGTGGTGTTTTCTTTATATGATTGAGTGAAGATTTCTACTTTTTTTGACACCATAAACGAAGAGTAGAATCCAAGTCCAAAGTGGCCGATAATAGCCTGAGCATCATTTTTGTATTTTTCGAGAAATTCTTCGGCACCCGAAAATGCAATTTGATTAATGTATTTATCAATTTCTTCGGCTGTCATACCGATACCACGATCGGAGATTGTAAGAGTACCTTTTTTCTTGTCGACAGATACGCGTACAGTTACGTCGCCAAGTTCACCTTTGAATTCGCCTACCGAAGCCAGTGTTTTGAGTTTCTGTGTTGCATCAACTGCATTAGACACTAATTCGCGTAAAAAGATTTCATGATCGCTGTACAAAAATTTCTTGATAACGGGGAAAATATTCGCACTCGTTACCCCGATGTTTCCTTTACTCATTTTGCAATATGTTTTTTGGTTACTATTTTAATTTTTTCCGGTTCCTCTTTAGTCAAAAAAAATGCCAGTACTTAAATGGTGACAGAATGACAGAAATCAGCTGCCGCTACTGTCTGAATATTGATTATGATCTTGCATAATTTCAAAGTTAGTATTATCTAATTTTTTATAGTCAAGGCTTTTTCGGAGCGTATTCTAAATAGAATTTTGGAAAGAAGCAAGATGGCTTCTGCATCAGAATGATGATATTTATAGTTTTATAAAAACATTTTTTGTATATTTTTGTTATATTTACTACATAACTATTCAAAATATGTAAAATCTATTACAGAAAATCATAATTTTAAAACGACACCAAGGTGGGCAGAGGTATAAATGATTTGAAACCATTTTAATTAACTCATCAATTATTAGTATGGACGCTATTAATTTTAAAAATGACGGTGGACCATTATTTGTAGGTTTCCAAGTTATAAATGATTGTAAAGTGAAAAATTATAGCATCGAACTGTATTCTGAAGAAGGAAATAAAGTTGTAGCTGTAATTACAAAAGAAAACACAAATTCATTTGGATTTAAGTTTCCGCTTCCTGCCCATGCATTTCAAAATAACCACAGAGTTCTTACCTGTACGGTTAAGTTTGATAATATAGATGTTCATGAGCCTGATTTTTTTCATGTGGGCATGGCTCTGTATCAGGATGGAAAGCTTCTTGATCTTATTGAAAAAGAAGGAGAACTTAATATTAAAGAGCAAATGGAATCTTTATTATTCCAACTGATTGGAGAATAAAAAAAGAGTTGAGTAACTTACTCAACTCTTTTTTTCAAACAAACAATCTTTTTTACCTATTTATCAATTACAATTTTACGAATCGTAGTTTTTATTTCTGTTTCTAAGCAAACAAAATATATGCCACTATTGATTTTTTTGAGAGGTATTTCAGAAATATTTTCATTTGAACTAAAAATTAATTTTCCTTCACTGTTATATATGTTTACTGACCGTAACTCACTGTCCGAGTTTATTTTTAAAAATTCTTTTGCAGGATTAGGGAAAACTGAAACCTCTGATTCAGAAGGGGTGTTGATAGCGGTCAGGTTGTCTTTGACCATCCTGAATCCGACAAAATTAGTACTTTCGTCAGGTGACATGCTTTCCCGATGAGTCAAATGCAAGTCGGCAGACCCCAATGAACGGTAGCCTCCCCGCATAACTTTAGCTATCCCAGAATCCGGTCCCCGTGGATTTGAGTTGTCTGCATTTACTAAATCGGAATATAGACTATACCAGTCAGAGCACCATTGATATACATTACCGCTCATATCGTATAATCTGGTTGTATTTGCTACTTTTAAACCGACAGCATGGTTTATGTGAGATGAATTGTCATAATACCACGCCACGGTTGTTGCCGTGTTACTGCCACTATAAGTATATGAAATCTGATTTTTTCCTCCTTTTGCTGCATATTCCCATTCCGCTTCAGTAGGCAAACGTCCTCCATAGTATTTGCAAAATTCATTAGCTCCATACCAGGTGATATGAATAGCGGGATAGTTTTCATATCCGGATGCCGCTTTCCACTGCCCGTTTTCTTCGACAATGCCCCATGAATCGGAAACGAACATTTTTTGTCCGGCATATTTTCCATCCTTTACTGTCGAATTTCCATACTCGTTTATAAATGTGGCATACTGGCTGTTTGTTATTACTTTCTTACTGAGATAAAAAGTTGATATCGCAAGCGTTCTTACAGGCTGTTCTCTTGAGTATGAAGTATTGCCCATTGAAAAACTTCCCGACTGAATTTCAATAAAATCGTCATTAGATAGCTGTGCCTGCATTGCAACTGTCATAAGTATGCCTACAATTATTATATATATTTTTTTCAACATAATATTCGATATTTAAAGTGTTATTCCGGAAATCCAAATAGTTTTATTTCACTGACTGCAACATTTTTAGTCCCATACGAAGAGTTTATTTTAAGTCGAAAATATCTTGTTCCACCTGTCATATTAAAGTTGATAGTCTGCCAGTCTGTTGTGTTTTCCAAAGTTGTTGTTGATACAGTTGTGAATGTTGTACCATCTGTTGACGATTGCAATACCACTTCTTTCGGCCCGTTATTTTCGTGTGACTTAATCATTATTTTGTTGCAGGAGTAATTACTCCACAATCTTAAAGTAAGATCTTCCGAATTTGATGAAGTCGGGAGAATTAAGGATTGATAATAAGTCGTGTCGTTGTCGTCGATTGTGGCAAATGGGAAATGCTCAGGCCATTGATCGTTGGCTACAATGTGTTTACCCCGTGCAACATTTTGATATCCATTTGAAAATGCTGAATCAGCCGCAACAGGAACACCGTTTTGTAGTTCGATATATTTCGAACCGTTTGCCGGAATTGATATCGGAGCAGAACTATAAGAACCGTTATGCCATATTGCAACTGTTGCAGTAGCCGGACTGGAGTTTTTGTTCTTCATATAAAAAGTATAAGGATCGTCTCCTTGTACTGCTTTCAGTTCGGAAGAAGCATCTTTCACAAAACAATATAGTTCGTTTACCTGTGATGAATTGCTTGTTGTATAGAATGAAGCAGTTGCAGAATCATTTTTGATTGTTGTTACTTTATCAAAAACAGGAGCTCCTTCGGAATAAGATAGACTTACATTGGTGGCAGATGCTGAGCGGAAATTGGAAATCAGCATGTATCTGCGTCCATCCGGATCTTCGGCGGCTGTGGCTTTCCAGCCCGCAGCAACTTCTGGATATTTCTCTTTAGCCGAGAGTGTTTGCGTGGTGGTGGCATCAACTTCCGGATAAGCGATAGCTGAACGTGAAAGAAATGTTGATCCGGCTGTGAATGATTGAGAAGTGCTGGAATATGATCCGTAAAGTTTGGAAACATAAACCGAAGTGCTTAATTCTTTTTCTCCAAAAGCAATACCATTTCCTCCGTTTACAACCATGCCAAATACATTATCCACATTGACCCAGTTTCCATTAAGCTGTGTAACTGTTGAACCATCCGTGCTTGTCTGCCCGTTTTCTGAATAGAGAGTTCTGGTTGTTTTTGTCAAAACATCGGTGGTAATTCCCAGCATTAATCCTCCATCTTTGGTCATTGTTCCTGAGGCTGTCGGAACCATTTCTTCGTGATAGATTACTGCATTGCCGGGAGTAGAGTAGAATGACAGATATTTTGTCATGGCACCACTTGTAACATTAAGTATTCCTGTGGTTGCAAAACTTTTCGGATACATGGCGTAAGTGTTTCCAATGAATGAAGCATTCCGGGTATAGCCACTGACATCGATATATCCGGTAAAGTTTCCTGTATTCGATGTTTTGAACGGGAAAATAATATTGCTGTATTCGGGAGAGTTCGGAGAAACCATACCCATATACGATTTGTAACTTGATCCGTCAGCGGATTGGAACCATGAAAATGTTACATATTTGTCTTTATTATTGCTTCGGATTATACCGCTATAAGGAAGATATTTGGTCGTTTCGTGGGCAGCACTGAAATCTTCCCACTCTGTGGCTGTCATGTCAGAGGTTGGAAAATAATCATGATATAAATGCGCAAATACCAAACGACGTCCAGTTACGGCCATGCGGCGTTCGGCCACATCCGGATTGAGTAAAAACGCTCCATCGGCAGTCGTGGTTTGGCGGACACGAGCCCATTGTAATACCAAACTTTCGAGCATCAAAGCATCCGGATCGCGGTAAATACAAGCCAGTGCCGAATAGGTAGCCAGCTCGTCGAAAATATACATCGACCAGTCGTTCCCGTTAGGCATTGCTAAAATTCCGTCGGCCATAATAAATTCTTTCAACATAGAATCCCACACGTTTTTTACATTGTGTTTTAATGATTGAGGAATAGTAAAAGTCGGGTTCGTTTCGTCCTGAACAGCTTTGTAAGCCAACAATGATTCCGACATTTCCTGAATTGGAATATTTAAATAGGATGTATGGAAAAAATTGTGATTTTCAAGGGCATAATCGGGGAACAGGTTTGCTCCTATGTACCAGTCGCGTACATATTTCCCGTCAGTCTCATTGTAATTATATTCATCCGAAGCTACACTGTAAGTGTTCATTGCATATTGTTTACAGCGATAAGTCCATGCTTCGGCATTTTTTTCGTCAGGAAACATGGCGGCAGCTATAGCCAGAATGTTGGTGTCCCAACCGTTTTCTTCAGCTTTGGTGTCAGAATTGACCTGCGTAGGTATTGTTGTTGATAATTTATAATTAGCCTCGGCTACAATCATTTTTTTTACGTATGCTTTGTCGGTATCGGTAAGTTCGTCCCATATAAGCCACGAAGCATAAGCTGTAGATGTACACCACATTGATGATTCCCAGACTAATCCCCAATATGTATTGTTGGTACAAAGCTGTATTTTATTTGCCGTATGTGTTTTATAGGAATAACGAATAGCTGCTAAAGCATGTGCCTTTACTGTTTCGAAAGTTAAACTGTTTGGCAAAGTCTGGTCCTGTGCTTTTTTGTAGAGGAATGCATAAATTAGTGCATAATCGGCATTGGTGCGTGCACCATGTTCCACGCTTTGTCCGTTGCCAAAATATCCACTCGATGAGTATTGACTTTCAGCATAAACAGTATGTTTTGCCAGCATTTCCCGAATGATGTTTTTTAGATTATCTTCGGAAATTTGATCCTCCGAAATGCTGAATGTAGAACCTTCAAGAGTGCCTGTTTTATAAAGTTCCCAGTTGTCGATATAACCTTCGGTGCCGGTTCTTTGATAATTATTAAAAAACGTGGTCGTGTTTTCCACATTAGCTCCTGTTGCAAAATCAAGATCTATAGTTTGCCATTCACCATTGGTTTCGGCTTCAACCGTAATATCAGAAAGTGAACCGTTGTAGTTTGAAACTCCCATTTGGAAGGTTCCACCAAGTGTTTTTACTTTGGCCCGCAGATGATATTTGGTATATGGTTCAATATATAGTTTGCTGTCAATAGAACCGGAAGTTGTAATTTTTCCGCAAGATGTTCCGCAATAAGGTTCTCCCGCTGTTGTATCGATTCCATAAGTTCCCCAGCCCGTAAAATTGGCTATATTGTTGATAAAGGGATCTGTCATTAGGTTGGTTTTGTCGGCATACATTGGTGTGTAGCATGACAAGTCCCCGGCAGCCGAACTTACATAAACCGGAGTTGAAAAATCTGAACCGGAAACAATCATCAATGAGTCGTGAGTGATTTGTTCACTTCCGGTGAAGCTTGCAGTTAAAGTAACTCCACACTGAACTTCGGAAGCAGAAAATCCTGTTTTATCCAAACTGATTCCGTCTGGAACAGAAATCTTTACGGAGTCGCTAAGATAATTTCCTGTAATATTGAATGTTCTGGAAGTGTTCAAGTCGTCGAAAGACAGACTTTCATTGGAAACAGAGAGTGCCGGAGTGGTATTTTCTTCAAGAGACAAATCGGTTACCGCGCATAATGCTGCTGTGTTTGCACCTATAGTCAGATAATATACACCCGCATCGGTGGTAGTAAACGAAAGCGAATCGGATAGAAATTCTTTTGTTGTTGATGAACAAAGCAAATCTTTACTTACAATAGCATTGCTGCCAAGGTTATCGGTTGATATGGTTGTTGCAAGTGTTGGAACCGTTGCATTAGCAGCCCAGGAATATTTTAGTTTGAGCACATATCTTTTACAGCTTTCGAGGTACATTGGGTAGCTGAAAACGGAAGATGTGGTAGTTGCTCCTGAACCATCCCAGCGAATATAAAGATTTCTACCTGTCCAGTTTGCCCCGTTATAAGTCCATCCGGAAGTTATATCGTTATATCGGCAGGCCGTTCCTGAACTGTTGGCTAAGCTCCAGCACGAAGTCGTGTTTGAGCAGTTCCAACCCCAAAGATTGCCATAGGAGCGGCTATTAAGAGCTCCGTTTCCGTCCCAGTCAGCAACGGTGTTTTTGTGGAAAGTAACAGTGTAGTCTTTTGTAACCGATCCGCTTGGTGAAGTACATGTTAACGTAGTTGAAAGGTTCGATTCACCAATCTCAGATGGGCTGTTGTTGACAGTGGCCGATGTTTGTGTTGTTGTAGCTGTTACGATTGTGGAAGTATATGTTGCAGGTACAATCGCAGTATAATTAGTTATGGATGAATCGAAATCTTTATCGAGAACTCCGTTTGATACAGAAATAGAAGAAAGAGTTGCATCATCGTTGTCCGAAACTATTTGAGAAAAACTGCCTCCGTAGTTGGTGGCAGTTTTTCTATTTAAAGTTAAATCATTGACATTTTGACTGTCGAAGTTGTAATAAGCGACTAAGCCGGTTTCTGTTCCTGTAAGAACTTTTGATTTGTCAGCTTCAATTTCTGTTTTAGTTCTTGCCGTATTCCAGATTCTTATTTCATCAAAAAGTCCTGCTACATTTCTGCCGTTTACCACCGGGTCACTTCCAATATAAGTGTTGGTGCTGAAAAAGCTGGAATTCCAGCTAATGGAGTTCGCGGCTTTATAATATACACCGTTCAATTCCACAATAACTGAGTCGGAGCGCACAATCATCGAAATATGATTCCATAAGCCAATATTCGGAATTGCATTAGATGTTAATGCAGATACGAAACGTGCATTCCCGTTCAAATCACTTCTTAAATAGCCGGAAGAATTATTGTCGTACTGAACACTGTTGATTATAGAACTCGATATACGATCAACCCAAAAGCCTCCGTACGAAACCCAGCTTGTTGGGGTTACCCACATTTCAACTGTAAACGGATATCCTGTGATCAAAGAGCTTAGAGCAGGTATTGTCATGCTACTGGAGGTGTAACTGCTGCTTCCTCCCGGTAAACTTAGTGCATATCCGCTTTGTGCTCTTATTCCCTGTACGGAAAAGAATAAAATTAGCAGAAGCGTGATTAAGATTTTTTTCATTGTAAATAAATTATTGTTTGATTATACTTTCGATTGATTAACAGATGTTTTCAAATAAAACTGTTTGTAAATGTTACCAACTAACAAAAATAAATTAATTCATTCATTGTTAAGGTGAAAATATAATCAAACAGGTGCAATAATTATGAGACACTTATGCTGATTCTGTATAAAGGCTGTTGCAAAGATACAAGTGTTTAAAATGTGATTCTTATCACAGCAAAAGAACAAGATAAAATCATTATTGTTATTATTTATAATGAATAATTTATACAATAAAAACATTTTATAAAATTATGGCAAAAGTTGTTGTGTTAGGAGCCGGAATTTCAGGACATACAACCGCAGCATACCTTAAAAGAAAACTTGGAAAAAAACATGAGGTTGTTGTGGTAAGTCCTTCGGAATATTATCAGTGGATTCCGTCTAATATCTGGATAGGTGTTGGGAAAATGACAATTGATCAGGTCAGGTTTAAATTAAAACCGGTATACGACCGATGGAAAATTGTATATAAGCAAGCTAAAGCCACCGAGATACATCCGGAAGGGGATGAACAGAATGCTCGTCCTTATGTTGTTGTTGAATATACTGACAACGAAAAGCGTGGTGTAACAGAAAAAGTCGATTATGATTATTTGGTAAATGCCACCGGGCCTAAATTGAACTTTGCCGCTACTGAGGGACTTGGCCCCGGAAAATTTACGCATTCGGTTTGTTCCTGCGATCATGCTGTGGAAACCTGGGATGCTTTACAGAAAAGCATTGAAAAAATGAGACAAGGTCAGAAACAAAAATTTCTGATCGGGACCGGACATGCTTCTGCAACTTGCCAGGGTGCAGCTTTTGAATATGCTCTGAATGTGGCTGATACAATCCGTAAAGCCGGTTTGCAAAATATGGCGGAAATCACATGGATTTCCAATGAATATGAATTGGGTGACTTCGGGATGGGTGGAGCCTTTGCAAAAAGAGGGGGATATATTACTTCCACAAAAATTTTTAGTGAATCTATTTTTGCAGAATATGGCGTTAAATGGATAAAAAGGGCCGGTGTAAATAAAATAGAAGATGGAATTGTTCATTACGAAACGCTTGATGGTGAGTATAAAATGGAACCTTTTGATTTTGCCATGTTGATTCCTGCATTTGCAGGAGCCGGGATGAAAGCTTATGACAAAAAAGGGGAAGACATTACTCTAAAGGTGTTTGCTCCGAGTGGATTTATGAAGGTGGATGCCGATTACTCCGCCAAGTCCTTCGAAGACTGGGGTGTCGAGGACTGGCCATCCGTTTATCAAAATCCTGATTACGATAATATGTTCGCACCGGGAATCGCATTTGCACCTCCTCATGCTATTTCGAAACCGATGAAAAGTCCTAATGGAACGCTGATTTCACCAGCACCCCCGCGTACAGGAATGCCTTCCGGGGTAATCGGAAAAATTGTTGCTTCCAATATTGTTGACCGGATTAAACACGGCACTACCGATTTTAAACATAAAGCTTCAATGGGGCAAATGGGAGCTGCCTGTATTATATCAGCAGGCTTTGGATTGTTTAAAGGTAATGCTGCGTCATTAACCGTATTCCCGATTGTTCCGAACTGGGATAAGTATCCACATTGGGGCAGAGATATTTCATACACCATTGGTGAGGCTGGTTTAGCCGGACACTGGGTAAAACTGTTTTTGCATTATATGTTTTTGTATAAAGCTAAAGGTTATCCTTTCTGGTGGATGATTCCTGAATAATTGTAGAACCTTTTAAAATAAGAAATATTATGGCTAAAAATATTGTACGGGGTTATTACGAAGAATCGTACCCGCCTATCCCCACAAAAAATACACTTTTCTGGCGACGAAATATACTTTGGCAGTTATACAGGTTTATTGTCTTAAACCTTAAAGTGATGCGTATCATTGTGGGAGGACACTCTTAATCGGAGAAGTTGTACATAGCTATTTTTTTATTGTTACTTACTAAGCGGTATAACAAAAAAGAACGTTATCCTAGGATGACGTTCTTTTTATATATAAAAATGATCAGGTATTTTTTTTATCTATTGGTCGGCGCAGTCTTTTTGGATGCACTATAAACAATTTTCAACGCGTAAGCATCTCGCAATGCTTTTTTGACATCGTTTACGATTCCCATCTTAGTATTTTTGTCCGCTTTAATTGCAACAGTCATGAGATTTTGATCATTCTCATTCATTGCTGTACGTTCTGCAACAATATACTCGTGAAGTTCTCCAACATCAGCGAAGGCATCTCCTAACTGGATACGGGTTTCAGAACCAAAAGCTTTGGCGTATTGTTCCATAGGTTTTCCTATGTATACGTATCTTGTAAGAGATTTGTTCTCTAGTTTTGTAACCTCAGTTGCAGAAGGAGCCATTACACGAACTTTAAATGTTACCTCTTTCATAGTCGTTACTGCCATGAAGAAGAAGAGGAACATAAAGATAATGTCAGGAAGTGACGATGTTGCCAACGCCGGGGTTTCTCTTTCTGTATCTTTTCTAATTTGTGCCATTATTTTGCCCCTCCATAATTTTTAGGTTCAGCTTCCGAAATCTTCATTGGATAAACATCCTGAATAGCTTCTTTCTGGTCATCAGCAAGATCGTCAAAAAGCTTTCCGAATTTCTGTTGTGACAATTCGTTACGAAGTTCGTTATATGCTGCAACCAGTTCGTTCTGAACATTTATATATGCCTGATATTGAGTGTCAACATCATTTTGAAGTGAAATTACGTGATCCTTTGTAACTTCCATTTCGCCAAGTAAAGGTATGTTCATACGCACTTTTACAGGCATAGTAGGATCATCGTTTTCATTTTTAATAAACTCTTTAACTTTTTCACGCAAATCCTTCAATTGCATTTCTTCTCCCTGAACCATCAATTGATTCATGCTGTTAACTTTTACGACGAATAAATTTCGTTTATTGATGTCAACAGGTGGTACTGGCTGATCGGGAGGAAGAGGGGGCGGAAGCCTTCTCGACAATCCCGTACTTGTACTCATTGATGTGGTTACAAGAAAGAAGATCAGCAACAAAAATGCAATATCAGCCATGGAGCTGGAATTTATTTCGCTGATTTTTCTTTTTTTTCCCATAATAGTTCCTTTCTGAGTTTTTAACTCCGACTTTATTTGAGTTTTCTGTAAATACCGGTTCCGATAATTGTTAGAGCCAAGACTATAAACAATGTATAAACCGAATAAATAATCATATCGGTAAACTGAGCCCAAAATCCGACATTTTCAGTTCCTTCGTATCCTATGATGTTGATTTTTTGGGGACTACCAAGTAACCATGCCACAACAAATATCACAACAAATAAAACTAGTGGAATCAGTGTTTTTGCTGCGCTACCTGGGTTTTCAATGAATTTTTTGACAAATCCTACTATGGTCAATAAAACAGTGATTGCAATTGTTAATCCAATCAGAAAATAGGCCCAATAAATTAATGCATCGGTAAATTTAGGAACAGCTAACTGTTCTTCTCCGACTGTAAGCGGTGTTGCATTACCTCCGAAGTAGATAAGTGCCACAAGCACCACTGAAATCAGACCTAATACAAGAACCGTCATTCCGGAAATCTTTTCAATAATTTTTGACATAACTATGATTTTTTCAGATTATTTTTTTGTGTGTTTTACAATAATATCCAACAATGAAATTGAAGAGTCTTCCATGTCATTGGTTAAAGACTCAATCAAAGTAAGGATATAGTTGAAGAATACCTGAAGAATCATGGCTACGATAAGACCGAACACTGTAGTCAAAAGGGCTACTTTCATACCACCTGCTACAACTGTTGCAGAAATATCTCCTACCTGTTGAATTTTATCGAATGCCTGGATCATACCAATTACAGTACCCAAGAATCCTAAAGAAGGAGAAAGTGTAATAAACAAGGTAATCCAAGTCAAATTCTTTTCTAATAAACCTAGCTGAACCCCTCCGTAAGAAGCAACTGATTTTTCAACAACATCAACTCCTTCATCGTAGCGAGAAAGACCTTGGTAAAAAATAGATGCAACCGGACCACGAGTGTTACGGCATACTTCCATTGCAGCTTCTACACCACCTTTTTCCCAAGCTTCATCGATGTTATTCAATAATTTTTTAGTGTTAGTTGAAGCAAGACTCAAGTAAATAATACGTTCAATACAAAGAGCTAAACCAACAATTAAACAGAAAGCGATTGGAGCCATCCAGCCTGCACCACCTTCAATAAATTTTTGTTTCAATGCTTTGTGCATACCGCCTTCTTCAGCAGGAGCTGCGGCTTCGTCTGTTACTGCGGCTGTAGAATCAGTTACTGCGGCTGCGGAGTCTGTTGCAGTTACCTGAGCTGTTGCAGTAGAATCTTGAGCTACTGCATTCAAAGTGCTTCCAAAAGTGAAAATCGCTACGATCGATAAGATTGCAAATACCTTTTTCATTTTACTTCTTTTTTTGAGATTTCTAATTTTATTTTTTGTTTGTTTTTCAATATATTTTGTTTTTAGGAGCGGAGAGGAAGAGATTCGAACTCTCGATACGATTCCACACCGTATATACGCTTTCCAGGCGTACCTCTTCAACCACTCGAGCACCTCTCCAAAACGGGGCGAAGTTAAGAAAAAATTACGACATACAATATATTTATTCAATTTTGTATGCAACAAAAATGCTTTTTGACTTTTTTTAGTTACAATTCCGAATTAATTGCCAAGTTTTTTAAATAATTGCCTCGAATTTTCAGTTGACTGTCTTAAAATTAAAGACTTATCAACGTTGTAAATTTTAGCTAGCTCGTCACATACGTAATCAATATATGCACTTTCATTCCTTTTTCCCCTGAACGGAACAGGGGTAAGGTAAGGAGCATCCGTCTCCGTCAGAATGTATTCTAAAGGTACTGATTTTAGCACGTTTCTGAGATTTGAATTTTTAAATGTTACAATTCCGTTAATTCCCAGATAAAATCCTCCAAAGTTCATTATCTCTGCAGCTTCTTTCTCATCTCCTCCAAAGCTGTGGAAAACGCCACTTAAACCTTTATTCCTGAATAATTCCATGACTTTCATGGTTTCTCTGAAAGCGTCTCTGATATGAATTATTACCGGAAGATTATATTCTACAGCCCATGTAAGTTGAAGTTGAAAAGTTTCAATTTGTTCCTTCAGAAATGTTTTGTCCCAATATAAATCAATGCCGATTTCCCCAATTGCTATATAACTTTTACGTTCGAGTTCTGATTTTATTATATTTAGCTCCGATTTATAACTCTGGTTGACACTGGTCGGATGTAGCCCTATCGCTGCATGGCAAAAATCAGGATATTCTGCTTCGAGCTGAAGCATCCGGGGGAGCGATTCACTATCGATATTGGGTAAAATGATGTGTTCCACGCCGACGTTTTTAGCCCGTAGGATAACTTCATCTCTGTCATTATCGAATTCTTCGGAATAAATATGTGAATGGGTGTCGATCATTTCCGGAATTTAATGGAAAACAAAGACAACTGATAGTTAGCTAAAAGTTGTCTTGTTTTATTTGAATATAATTAATGGCTATAATCATTTAAATTTATTCCCATTCGATAGTTGCAGGGGGTTTTGAACTAATGTCGTATACTACCCGGTTTACTCCTTTTACCTTGTTGATAATTTCATTAGACATTTTAGCTAAAAATTCGTAAGGTAGCTGAGCCCAATCGGCAGTCATGGCATCGGTTGAAGTAACGGCACGCAATGCAACCGCATTTTCGTAAGTGCGTTCATCACCCATGACACCGACCGATTGAACCGGAAGTAGAATTACGCCTGCCTGCCATACCTTGTCATAAAGATTCCATTCTCTTAATCCATTAATAAAAATGTCGTCGGCATCTTGAAGAATACGTACTTTCTCAGCGGTAATGTCACCCAGAATACGAACAGCAAGTCCGGGACCAGGGAATGGCTGGCGTTTGATTAGCTGGTGCATCATACCAAGCTCGTTTCCCACTTTTCGTACTTCGTCTTTGAAAAGCAAGCGCAAAGGTTCACACAATTTCAGATTCATTTTTTCCGGAAGACCTCCTACATTGTGATGAGATTTAATAGTGGTACCTGTTATCGAGAGCGACTCTATAATGTCCGGGTAAATGGTGCCCTGAGCCAGCCATTTTACGTCTTTTATTTTGCGGGCCTCTGCGTCGAAAACATCAATAAATCCAGCACCGATGATTTTACGTTTTTTCTCAGGATCTGAAACGCCCTTAAGAGCTTTGTAGAAATAATCCTTTGCTTTGACTCCTATGACATTCAGTCCCAGATGTTCGTAATCTTTCATTACGTTTTTGAATTCGTTTTTACGAAGCAGACCGTGATCTACAAAAATGCAGGTGAGGTTTTCTCCTATTGCTTTATTTAGCAATACCGCAGCTACCGATGAATCCACTCCTCCTGAAAGTCCGAGTACAACTTTATCGTTACCTAATTGCTCTTTGAGCTGAGAAACAGTGGTTTCTATAAATGAAGCCGGGGACCAGTCTCGTTTACACTCGCAGATATTCAGAAAGTTTTCGAGGAGTAAAATCCCGTCCAGCGTATGAAATACTTCCGGATGAAACTGTACGCCCCATGTCTTCTCATCGGCCACTTTATAGGCTGCCAGATCAACATCGTTTGTGCTGGCTACTTTTGTGAAATTAGTCGGCAGGGTGGTAATCGAGTCGCCATGTGACATCCAAATCTGAGAACCGGCTTTTATGTTGTTAAAGAGAGGATCTTTGTCGTTAATGTAAGCTAAATTGGCCCGGCCGTATTCGCGTGAGCCGGCTGCTTCTACTTTACCTCCCGATGTGTAGGCCATAAATTGTGCACCGTAGCATATTCCCAATACCGGAAACTGGCCCCGAATGCCGGATAAGTCTGTTTTGAAAGCGGTCGGATCGTAGACGGAAAATGGGCTTCCCGAAAGAATTACTCCTTTAATGTCATTGGTTTGCTCCGGAAATTTGTTGTAAGGCAAAATTTCGCAATACTCGTTCAGTTCGCGAAGCCGGCGACCTATTAACTGTGTCGTCTGTGAACCAAAGTCGAGAATAATAATTTTCTCCATGAAGTGAAATTGCTGAATTGTTTTGGATTATTATTGAAAAAAGTTGTGCAAAAGTACAAAAAAAGAGAAGGATATACAAACATAACAAATGGTGTCGTGGCTAAAGAAAAATTAGTGAAAAATGGCTTTGAAAAAGATGAAAGTAAAGTAAGCGTGAAGGAAAAAAGATCGCTAATATTAGGATAAGAGTCATGATGAATACTCATCCAACCGCCCTCTTCGAAAGGTTTAGAAAGTGATGAATTAGAAAATTCGGGAAATAAAGAAAAATATATAAATTTCGGTACAGTTCTAATGCCGTATTTATAATGTGCACTAAAAGAAGATGAAGTCTCAATTGATTAATGCATTCCTTTGCAGCTGTTAGTTAAAGGTTATAAGAGATTGCCGGATGAAGATTCGTGTTTTCTTTCAACCGGGTTTATAATGATAAAGCAAATACGTTTCGAAGATATTGTGTTACGAAATACGGAAGACTACCATAAAATCGTATGCGATTTTATGGTAGAAGTAAAAGAAAGATAATTTCCAAATAAAAAATAAAATGTTTATACTATTCAATGTTATTTAAAATACTGTTTGGAATGATGTTGTTTTGTTGAAATATTACGCTTTTAATCTCTTGTAAAATATGCTTGTCTCAAAATATTCTTTATATTAATTTGTAAGTGTTTGTTATACTTATAGTTGTGAAATACCTTGTCTCGAAAATATTTTGCTTAAAATTAAAGAGTTCCAAAATGTTTTAATTATTTTTGTGAATGATATTAGATAATCATTATTGTCTAATTATGAGGTGGATTATGTTTCATTATAAAGACCAAAAGGTGGAGTAGAAATTTCTGTTCTATATTCATAAATAATACGTAAAAAGGCGAATAACGGACATGGACACAAGTTAGCGAAACTGAAAAATTATTTTGTACGTGAAGTATAGTAGCGGACAGAATACGTGAAATGCGGAAAACTGTGAAACGGATTTATCGAGAATGAAAAATTTATTGGGAGGGTGTCTCAGAAGAAAGAAGAGCACAAATTTAGCTTCGCTGACCGTTGGTTCGCAAATAAACACAAATTTTCACAAATCATAATTATTTCTATTTCAATATTGTGTTAATATGTTTTGTTTGTGAAAATTTGCGGAATTTGCGTTCAAAATTCTTTTTTTGGACTCCCTCATGTGACTATGAAGTTTGTTTTGATACGATAAACTTAAATCTACAGGAAACGAAAGTTTCCTGCAACAGCCCGACATTGGGTTGTAAATACTTGAAAGAAAAATAAAAACTGAATGCAACGAGGAAGGCAATAAATTAGTGACTTATTGCATCCGCAAAACAAAATTGTTTATGAAAAAGTTAATTTGTTCCTTTGTCCTTGTGGCATTTACATTAGCTTCATGTAACGACAACGAAATTGAACAAAAACAAACTGTTCAAGAACCAATACCTCCGACATTTATAAGTAAGTTGCCATGTTTTAACTCAGATGCATTATATGTGGTAGGACGTGAGTACGAAACGTTGAAAGACGGTACAAGCCAAAAATCCTCTAAATTTAGAGTAAAAGGGAAAGTTGTAAGCGCTGATAGTTTGACATTATTTGAATATATTGAAATGCGTTTGATTGAGCTATACCCTGATAAAGCTTATGTGGGCATGTCAAAAGACATAGAAGACGAAGGTACATTTGCCATGCAAATGTACAATGATTATTTGGCGCAACGAAAAGTATGGGAAGAGTCTCAGGGAATATATCAGGAAGAACATGAAATAGAAGAAATTACTTCAACTGAAAAATTAATTGAGGTAATGAATCCTTCAACTGAAGAATTAGAATTGATTCAAAGTCTAGACTCATTGGCAACAGGAGCAACTTATGCTACTACCAATGACTTTGAAAATATTTTAAAAGTCAAAGGAAGTTCAGATATTCGGAAATCTTCACAGTCAATAGTTGGTGTTGTGTTAATCTCGGTAGGTGTCATTGCTGCTATTGGAGTAACTGAGTATTTAGTTGCTAAAATGTGTGAACGTAGAACATACAACAAACTATATGAATTTTATGGTACTCGAAGCCCCTTGGGAGGCTCAAAAGAGGATGCATTCAAACATACATGTGTAAGCATGCTCTTATGTTCGTATCTGACCCAACCTTCAGCATGGTTAATTATGGATGTGTATTATGAAAATGCTAATCCAAATAAACCTTGTGACAAATACATGGATTTACATAACAATTCAGTTGGCCGCCATTGGAAATTTTGGTCCTTTAGAGGTAGTTATTTTGGAGATATGTTTAAATGGGAGAAATGGACAAAGAGAGTTTATAATTATATTGAAAATTCTGATAACGGAATAAAAATGGATTGGAATGTAGATACGGTTGAAAGTACAGTAAAATCCGATGAAAGTGATGCAAATAATTATAAATATATATACTGGAATCCTAATTGATTATGAAAAAAAAAATAATAATATTATTTATTCCTTTGCTATTGCTATTCGGATGTGATGATATAGTAACAACCGAAGGTATTGATTTTATAAATAATACTGATTTTACAGTTAATGTCTCATTTGTTTATAATTCAGGGAAAAAAGATTCATTGATATTAACAAAAGATCGTTCTTATGCTGGATTCACACTTTTTATATATGACTACAATAAGAAAGATGAAATGGATAGCATAGCATTATTAACCGAAGTGAAAAAACTTGAAATATACAAGATTGTCAATAATGATACAATTTATGTAAATCCCGAAAAATACAATAAGTATAATTGTTGGGATAAATATTTTGGTACTGACATGAGAAATAAATGGTATAATTATGTTTTGCATATCACTTCAGATATGTTTGAATAGTTACAAAAACACACGTTTGGCAACTCCCGCCTAAGTACAATAGCCGAATTCGTGCGATTTCGGAGGTTTATCTCCTGCATTATCTTTTGTGTTGTGCGACAGTGAATATGCCCGTTATTCGGCTACTGCGTTTAGCCTATCTCGTTACTAAACATGTAAAAAAATAAAAAGAAACGACCAACATGGACACAAGTTAGCGAAACTGAAAAATTATTTTGTACGTGAAGTATAGTAGCGGACAGAATACGTGAAATGCGGAAAACTGTGAAACGGATTTATCGAGAATGAAAAATTTATTTGGAGGGTGTCTCAGAAGAAAGAAGAGCACAAATTTAGCTTCGCTGACCGTTGGTTCGCAAATAAACACAAATTTTCACAAATCATAATTATTTCTATTTCAATATTGTGTTAATATGTTTTGTTTGTGAAAATTTGCGGAATTTGCGTTCAAAATTCTTTTTTTGGACACCCTCATGTGACTATGAAGTTTGTTTTGATACGATAAACTTAAATCTACAGGAAACGAAAGTTTCCTGCAACAGCCCGACATCGGGTTGTAAATGCTTGAAAGAAAAATAAAAACTGAATGCAACGAGGAAGACAATAAATTAGTGACTTATTGCATTCGCAAAACAAAATTGTTTATGAAAAAGTTAATTTATATCTTTGTGCTTGTGGTATTTACACTGACTTCGTGTGAGAATAATGAGCTTGACAATAATTTACAAGATTCGAACACTTCAATAGTTGTAGACAATATCAATCGACCAACACAACCGATTATACTTGGAAATCAACTCAATAACCCATTTAGCGTTGAAAATATGCAAATAGCTTTGGATTCTCTTTTAGCAAACAAGGAATCTCTTAATGGTAGTATGAGAGCACCGAGTGTCTTTAATGAATTTGAAATATCAGCAACGGATTTGTATATCAGATATTTACCAAAAGATAGCGTGGAATATAGCACGTTAATGAACGATACTACATTAACGCTGTTCGACTTTCCGCTCGATTATGAATTAAAACAAGTTGGCGAGTATTATAAAGACCCCACTGTAACAGGCGAGTATACTTGGCTTTATACTCGTGTACCTGTTGGGTATACCCCATATTCAGGTATCGAATATGAAGTATTGGAAGAACTTTTTATTCTCGAACACAGTCCATATTACTCTGTAGAAACAGAAACAGGTGAAGATGGGATTATGAAAGCCAAGAGCGTAACCGGACAAAACAATAATGAAGCTCTGCGGGTTTTACAAACAGTTTCGTTGTATTTAACCGGAAATTTAAAACAAGACAGCAAAGATAAAAATACTTATACGAATAATGTATCAGTGATGCAAAAAGCCAAAAAGTATCTCACTGTTAAGATATTTGGGAAAACGATTACTTTAGCTACCCTTTATTTCCCGAGCGGAACGCTAAAAGTAAAAGGTTATCATACAATGAACGAGAAGGGTGTTACTTCTTTATCTTCGACACTTGTAGATGTGCCGCTTAAAGGAATAAAGGTTCATTTCTTAACATGGTTTTATTGGGGGCATGTCTATACCAATGAGAATGGATACTATCAGTCTGACAAATCATACCCGTTAAACCCGATACATACCATTTATTTTACAGGAAAAACAAAAAATCAACAAAACAGTTGGGATTTGGATCGTGTATGGTTATGGGGTTCGTGTCTTTGGGTACAAAAACATTGTTTGGGTGTACAAAGTAAAGATGAATATAATGCCACAATTGATGTAACCAGCGATGCGTGGGACGCTTGTGTTACCAACAATGCAATTTATGAATATATGACAATATGCGATAAAGAGGGACTTGTTCGTCCACCAGCACATTTACAAGTTGCATTACGTGAAAATCCAAGTGGATTAGGATCAAGTAGCGCGCCACTATTCCAGAATCATACCAATACATACACCGCATTGTTTTTAGGTGGTTTCTTTAATTATGTATATTCATATACTACCGAAGGCAGTAGTTTGGTTCCAACAAGCCTTCCAATGACAATGTTCCTGAATTCCCTGCCAGATATTTTATTAGCCGGAGGGAATATGAACCATTTTATGAATACATATTATTTTTCACGACAGGAAGCACTTTACACTTATAATTCAACCATATGGCATGAACTTACACATGCTTCAAACTTCCAACGAGTGAAAAATGATAAGGGTTATGGGTCAGCCACTGCTTTTTGGTCAAGTCTTGTGGAAACTGAAGGAGGTAACTCCATTGTTTCGCTAGGTGGCAGTAGTTATGGTAAGAAAGGTGATACCAACTGGCAACAGGTTGGTTTGTGTGAAGGTTGGGCAAATTATCGTGAATGGTCTCAGATGAAAGATTTTTTGAAGTTTGATGCAATTTTAATGAGTACATATTATGGCACTTCCAGACCAAAAGATTATAATGGAAGTACATATAATACAAAGAGTTTCCCTATTTACTATACCAGAATGTTTGACGAATTAGTTCTTCTCGGTTGTAGTTACGGTAATATCGAAAAATCAATGTATTCCAAGACTTTTTCGGGTTTCAGGGACAACCTGAAAGCAATATATCCAACTAAATCAGATTCAATAACAGCCAAAGTAAACAGATATGAAGCATATAATTTTTAGTTTACTGCTCATCGTTTCATTATTAACAGCTTGTGAGCCAATGAATCAAAGAACGACTGACAATCACTATATGATTAACTTAACGAATAAAAAGATTGTACATGTATTAAATTTGGATATTAGGGTAGTACCGCAGGATTCTGTGGTGTTTAAAATTAATGGAACTTGCGATACAACATTAGAATGGAATTTTACCCAAATTACCGGTATTCATAAACCAAGATTATATGGGAGTTTAGGAAGTTATAAAGATTTTTATGTTTATAATATTTCTGACACAACCTCTATTCATTGGCAAAACTTTTACGGTGGATATGAACCTGACGCTGAGCAAATGACGGAGATTTTCAATCTACAAACTAAAGAAGTGATTGATAGTGAAAACAATGAATCCAATGTAATTACAAATTACTACCTCACCGTCAATGACACGCTTTTAAAACTGATGAAAAAAGATTACAGTATGATTGAAAGGTTTAAGGAGTATTATCAGAAATAATCTACTCACAGGAGGGCAAGGCTTTTGAAAAGTTTGCTCTCCTGTAAAAACAGATACTTACAAAAATCAAGATATTATTGCAACAAATGAACTTACTCGCGCATCCAATTTTATGCGGGTAAAAAATGAAAAAGGCTATGGCGCAGCTACTGCGTTTTGGACGAGTCTTGTGGGAACTGAAGGAGGCAACTCTATTGCTTTGTTAGGAGGTAGCAGTTATGGAAAGAAAGGTGATGGAAACTGGCAACAAGTTGCTTTGTGTGAAGGTTGGGCGAATTATCGTGAATGGGCACAAATGAAAGATTTCTTGAACTTTGATGCATTTGATATGACAAGTTATAATTCTATTTTAAATTATAGACCAAAAGATTATACAGGAAAAAAATATACAACAGGATTTCCATATTACTACACAAGAATGTTTGATGAACTAATTCTTCTCGGTTGCAGTTACGGTAATATCGAAAAATCAATGACATCCAAGACTTTTTCCGGATTCAGAGATAATCTGAAAAACAATATATCCTTCTAAATCAGATTCAATAATTGTAAAAGTAAACAGATATGAAGCACATAATTTTTAGTATTTTCATTTGTTTGTTCTTAGCAAGTTGTGTTGAGTGGACTAGAAAACAAACAGACTACCACTATATAATTAACCAATCAAACAAAGAAATTGTACACATTCTTTATAGTGATCATGAACTTGTAGCTGACTCTTTTGTTTCTCAGATTCATGAAAACTCTGATACAACATTAGAATGGGAAGTTAGCGAGGTAGTTGGTGTTGGAGAAGTTGTTAGAGAATTTGATTATAACAGCTTTTATATTTTTAATTTGACTGATACAAGCTCGTTTCACTGGGAGGGTGTTTTTGGTCGTCATGAATATAATACAGTTGTTTTTTCTGATTTTTTTAGCAAAAGTTCTGTTTCTACTTTAAGTAATAATAAATTAAGAGAAACAAACTGGATAACAAAATACTACTTAACTGTAAATGATACCCTGTTAAGTTTAATGACCAAAGATTACAGTATGCTTGAACGATTTAAGGAGTATTATCAGAAATAATCTACTCACAGGAGGGCAAGGCTTTTGAAAAGTTTGCTCTCCTGTAAAAACAGGTGCTTACAAAATCAAGATATTATTGCAACAAATGAACTTATTCTCGCATTCAATTTTCAACGGGTGAAAAACGAAAAAGGGTATGGCGCGGCTTCTGCATTCTGGACAAGTCTTGTGGGAACTGAGGGAGGTCATTCTGTTGCATCGTTTGGAGACAGCAGTTATGGAAAGAAAAGTGATACTAACTGGCAACAAGTTGCTTTGTGTGAAGGTTGGGCGAATTATCGTGAATGGGCACAAATGAAAGATTTCTTGAACTTTGATGCATTTGATATGACAAGTTATAATTCTATTTTAAATTATAGACCAAAAGATTATACAGGAAAAAAATATACAACAGGATTTCCATATTACTACACAAGAATGTTTGATGAACTAATTCTTCTCGGTTGCAGTTACGGTAATATCGAAAAATCAATGACATCCAAGACTTTTTCCGGATTCAGAGATAATCTGAAAAACAATATATCCTTCTAAATCAGATTCAATAATTGTAAAAGTAAACAGATATGAAGCACATAATTTTTAGTATTTTCATTTGTTTGTTCTTAGCAAGTTGTGTTGAGTGGACTAGAAAACAAACAGACTACCACTATATAATTAACCAATCAAACAAAGAAATTGTACACATTCTTTATAGTGATCATGAACTTGTAGCTGACTCTTTTGTTTCTCAGATTCATGAAAACTCTGATACAACATTAGAATGGGAAGTTAGCGAGGTAGTTGGTGTTGGAGAAGTTGTTAGAGAATTTGATTATAACAGCTTTTATATTTTTAATTTGACTGATACAAGCTCGTTTCACTGGGAGGGTGTTTTTGGTCGTCATGAATATAATACAGTTGTTTTTTCTGATTTTTTTAGCAAAAGTTCTGTTTCTACTTTAAGTAATAATAAATTAAGAGAAACAAACTGGATAACAAAATACTACTTAACTGTAAATGATACCCTGTTAAGTTTAATGACCAAAGATTACAGTATGCTTGAACGATTTAAGGAGTATTATCAGAAATAATCTACTCACAGGAGGGCAAGGCTTTTGAAAAGTTTGCTCTCCTGTAAAAACAGGTGCTTACAAAATCAAGATATTATTGCAACAAATGAACTTATTCTCGCATTCAATTTTCAACGGGTGAAAAACGAAAAAGGGTATGGCGCGGCTTCTGCATTCTGGACAAGTCTTGTGGGAACTGAAGGAGGTAACTCTATTGCTTCGTTAGGAGGTAACTCAATTCACAGATAGTATTTTTGAATAGAAATAATAAAAAAAGGGCAGGCATGTTTGGTAGCTAAGCAAAACGGTATCTGCTGCTAACGATGGGGGAGAGTGGAAAGGAATTCTATTTTGTAAATAAAACGAGTATGATTTGTTAAATACAAACACGGATGGAAATTTATTATACGACGGGTCTGCCTGATGGCATACAAGCTCCATTCAACATATATAAAATAAATTATTTACGCATGAAAAAAACATTATAATATTAATACTATTGGTCAATGTTTCTGTCCTGTTTTCTCAGAGAAAAAAATATCTCGGGTTTGAACTTGCAGGCTCCTACGGCCTGACTGGCCTTTCATTAGACAGTCGTTTTAGTGAACTCTCAAAATTTGGCTATACGGTTGGCCTGAGTTATGGCTTTGAATATAATAGCGGAGCAAACCATTGGTATTTGACTCCCGTAAAAGCATACTATCCTGAAGACGACAGGATGAACCGGGTTGTTTCAATACCATTTAATATTCATTATCTTCTGGGGCAGCAAAAAAATTTTCTTGAAACAGGTATAGGGCTCTGTGCTTTTTATGCAGATTATAAATTTGGAAATAATAAAGGATTGGGGTATTATTCATTTGGGAGGATAGCATACCGGCATGAGTCGGTTACCAAACGGCTTTCATTTTCACTGGGGCTGGATGTTCCTTTTAGTACTCCCGCTTCAGGGTTAGGATATTCCATTGGTATAGCCCCAGCTTTGTCAATTGGATACAGATTGTAACAAATTTATTTAGAAGATGCTGTTTAATAAGTAATTCGTAGATTTTTCAGATATTCTCTTCTAAATTTAAATCATTGTTGTCCGGTAAAAGTCACTCAAAAATGATGTCTTCCCAATTTAATGCCAACTAACACAAAGTAGAACAGTGCCGTTATAAATGGTTTGTTCGTATTAAGATGATGTATGTTGGGTGATTTTACCGGACAATAATAATCCCTTTTGAAAACTCCAAATCAATATTTTAGTATTGCAGCACTGCCATCAGGTGTATATGTGCTGAAAGTGCAGGTTAAGGATTATGGACTTTGCGGAAAATCATTTTTAAAATAAAAGATGCCCAATTCTATTTATTTCAATAACAACGAACTGTCGCCATAACTTAAAAATCTGAAATCGTGACTGAGGGCATAATCATAAATTTGTTTCCAATTTCCATTCACGAAGGCTGAAACAAGTAACAATAAAGTGCTTTTAGGCTGATGGAAATTAGTTATGATGCCATTTACAATTTTGAATTTGTAGCCGGGACGAATCATAATTTGCGTGTCAGCATGCAGGGCCGATAGTTTGTTTTTGTCTAAATAATCCAAAATGGCCTGTAGCGCTTCGCTCACAGTCAGATTTGCTGCGTGCTCGTATGGCATCCATTGTGGAATATGAATTTTATCTTCTTTCCCAATCGTGTTTTCCGATAACAGCATGCCTATGTAATACAAACTTTCGAGTGTTCGAACTGAGGTAGTCCCTACGGCAATGATATTTCCCTGCTTAGTTCTGATATGTTCTATGGTTTCCCGTTGTACCGAAATAACTTCGCTGTGCATCGTATGTTCCGATATATCATGAGTTTTTACCGGTTGAAAAGTTCCGGCACCGACATGCAACGTTATTTCTTCAATTTCAATATGGCGGGGTTTCAGGGTTTCGAATACATTGTCGGTGAAGTGCAATCCGGCTGTAGGAGCAGCTACCGAACCTTTAATTTTGGAATAAACGGTTTGATAGGTCGTAAGGTCACTTTCCTCTGTTTTACGATGCAAGTAAGGGGGAATAGGAAGTTCGCCCGCGTTTTCCAGAATGTCGGCAAAATGTATTTCTGGATTGTTCCAGCGGAAAAGAATTTCGTGCGTATTTCCATTGGTTTTCAATAGCTCTGCGCTGAAAATAAGTAGTTTACCTTTGATGACTATTTCTTTGGATAAAATTTCTTCTTTCCATTTTTTCAGATTGCCCACCATACATTTCCAGATACATTCGGTGTTAGTTCCGAGTGATTGTGCATAATCGGCCGGGGTCAGAGGTTCGAGGCAAAAGACTTCGATGGAGGCCCCTGTTTTCTTCCGGAAAAGCAAACGAGCCTGAATAACCCGTGTGTTGTTGTAGACCAATAGCGCGTTTTCGGGCAGAAACCCGGCAATATTTCTGAATTTGCTTTCTGTTATTTCGTTGTCCTGATATACAAGAAGTTTGGAAGAGTCTCGCGGTGATACCGGATATTTGGCAATCCGTTCGTCGGGAAGGGGATAATCAAATTCGTCGATATATATAGTTTCCGGGTTTGTATTTTTGTTCACTTTAGTTCTGAAATTTGTTGTAATTTTGTGCAAAAGTAGATAAAATGTGGCAAATATGCCAATGTATAAATAGTTTGCATTATGATTAAAAAAGGAGATAAAGTACGATTTCTGAATGCTGTGGGTGGTGGTATTGTTACCCGGGTTGATGAGAAAAAAAATCTTGTATACGTTGAAGATGAAGACGGATTTGAAATTCCGACAATAGCACATGATTGTGTGGTTGTGCCGGAAGTGAATGAAACAACAAATTTTCCGAAAAAAGATTTCAGTGCTCCTGCTGCAAAGGCAGAAGAAAAGATTGCCACGGAGCCAATTCCTGTAAAAAAAGAAGAAATCCCTGAACCGGTCTACGAAACGGCTGATGGCGAGACTCTTCGCGCAGTTCTGGCATTTTTTCCGTTGGATATAAAACAGTTGCAGACTACTGCCTACGATTGTTATTTTGTAAACGACAGCAATTATTTTCTGTATTATAATATTGTCAATGGAGAAAACGGACAATGGAAATCGGTGGCCTACGGTATGATAGAACCTAATGTGCAGGAAGAAATTTGCTCAATTACCAAGGAAGATTTGAATGCCTGGGAGCAAATCAGGGTACAAATTATTCCGTTTAAGCAGGGTAAAACTTATGAACCTCAACCGGTAGTTGATGCCAAAATCCGCCTGAATACAGTGAAATTTTATAAACTGCATAGCTTTACTGAGAATGAGTATTTTGAAGAACTTTCTCTGATTGTGGATATTATCAAAACACAGGAAAATAATTTGTTGGAGCAACTTTCTCCGGAGGACATCAAAAAAGCCATGTTCGAGAAAAAAGAACCAGAAAAACCGAAAGTTCCGAAAAGACATGAAAGACCCCGCAAACATGTGTTGGAAATCGACCTGCACATAAACGAACTAGTCGACACTACGGCCGGCATGAGTAACGCGGATATGTTACAGTTGCAAATGGATAAATTCTATGCGGTAATGGACGAAAACATGAAACATAAAGGACAAAAAATTGTGTTTATCCACGGTAAGGGAGAAGGTGTGTTGCGAAAAGACATTGAAAAACAACTGAAAACTAAATATAAACATTGCTATTTTCAGGATGCTTCGTTCCGTGAATATGGCTTTGGTGCTACGATGGTGACGATTCGGTAAATTCGTCAGTTTACTTTGTTTAATGTGATAGAGAAGCTGTTTGCAGGATATTATGTTCCGATATATTAATTTTCGTTGGAATGGTTAATGATACGGTCGCTTCTAATGCATAATGGTCGGAAAGATGGATATTTCTATTGTTGTCGGTATGGCAAAATTCTACTACTGAACGTTTTATTTGTTCAATCAGGTGCGTATTGCGTGTCAGAATATAGTCGATAAGTTTGGTCTTGCCGTTGGGCTTTTGGGCCAGACTGTTGTTGAATTCATCGTAAGTAAACCGGAGTTTTCCTTCAAGGTCACCATTGTCGGCATCGAGAGTCTGTAACATTCGTTTGTAGTTCGGTGTGTCGGCCATTTCGGTATTGAAGTCACCGCAAAGTAGCTGAGGCATGTCTGGTTGATAAAATTCATGAAGTAATCCGGCTATTTCGCGGCATTGTTCAACGGCAATTCTTTCTGGGTTATCAGCCTGCAAATGTGTGGCGAGCAGCTGAAATGAGCTACCTTTATAATTTCCCTGAAAGAGAGCGGCGCCTTTTTGTGCTACACTGTCGAATCCGGATGTGCGTTTAAATTTTATACTTTTAAGCAGCGTAAGCGGAATTCTGCTAATGATCCATAGTCCGCTGTTGGTATGCAATGGTATCGCCGGCGGATTAATGGGACCGTATTGGTAAGGATATTTATCGGACAGTTTTCTGCTGATAATTTCTCTTGATTTACGGGTAAATGCTTCCTGAAAAACGATGATCTGGTAATCGGAATCCTTAAGTTGATCGCCGATTAGTTCAGCCCGTTCGCTGTTGTGGTTAAAGGTACTTACCAATGCCGGAAGCATGTAAATATTCCAGCTCAGAATTTTTAGTTCGTGTGCATTTGTTGCAGCGCGATTTTCTATAGATTGTTGCGGATAAACATTGGAAGTCATAATTATAGCTAATGAAAGTAATACTACTGTTCTCAACATTAAATTAAAATGTGTTTTTGTTACCGCAAAGAAAGCCTGCCTCTGTTACAATTCGGTTTGATTCCCGTCACAAGAGTGTAAATAATATATTACAATCCGGTTTTAATCTCAGAATACCTTTGTATTCCTTTTAAATAAAAGCATTCAATAGGATTTTTATTTATAAAAACAAACTATAGAAAGAAAAACGACATGGAAAGCTTATGTTGAATTCGCAGGTGGTGTGAGTTTCCGGTTGCGTGTATAAAATGGACAGCCCTGTAATTCGAAAATTTTTGCCCGATTTAATACCTGCTTTTGAACTAATTATGCCCGTCTTGTTTTGTGATTGTTCGTATTTTTGAAAATCAATTTAACTCAAATATTTGTACTACAGAGTAATTGGTTTGAAAAATATTCTATTGAATTTTATATTGGGGTACTATAAATTATGAGTAAAAAATCACTTCAACGCTTTCTGATTGTTTTTTGTATGATTTCCGGTCTTTTTGTTTTAGCAGAAAACCAGGCGGGCGACACTATCACAATTAATAATAAAAAGTTCAAACTTTTAAGTGAGAATCTTATCAGTAATCCCGGTTTCGAAAATGGCTTTACAGGCTGGACTGATGCAACATCATCTGCGGCTACACTTAGTTCTTCCAAATTTTCTATTGCAACAACGGGGGGTGTTGATAATTCAAAATATTTAATCGGGCTGTATAATGAAAATTCAAGCTCAGCGGGATCAATTGGTACCGGTTGGGCGCTTTCTGCCGGTAAAAGTTATTTATTTGCCTTTCAGGTAAAATATCTTGACAGCTCGGTTGCGGCTTCAACTGAATTATATTTGAAAACATCGCTTACTAACAGTAAAACATCTTCTGCCGAACCGAAAATTCTGCTTGACGGAGCACAGGTAAACGGAGGAGGCGTATGGACTCAAAATTATGTGTTTTTTACAAATACGAGTCCGGCTTATAGTTATATAGTTGCACGTTTTCGGTGGCTCAATAATAGCTTTGGGATTGATGATTTTATGCTTTACGAAGCAACGGAGGTGGCTAATAATGATGAGCTCCAGACCGTTATAACCGAAGCTGAGGCGTTGTATGATACCTCGTTAAATGGAGCAGCTAACCTTCTTGCTGCTATTGATAAAGCTAAAACATTTTTAGACAGCTTTTCTGCAAGCGATATTGAAAATGCAATTGCCGATTTGCAAAAAGCTATCCGTATCTATAAATATGCTAATGCATCGGAAGAAAATCCTGTGGATATGACTGATTTTATTGAAAATCAGGGCTTCGATGACAATACAACGACCGGTTGGGAAGGAGCCGGGACGGTTAATTACCATGAAGTAGAATTTTACCAGAAAACATTTAATATGTATCAGACGCTTACCGGACTGCCTGCCGGAAAATATAGACTGAAAGCACGTGGCTTCGAACGTCCGAAACTAAATGATGGCGGTGCAGCTTATAAAGCAGGAACAGAAACTATTTATGCCCGGATATATGCACAAGCTGCCGGATATACAGATGTGAGCGTCCCGTTCAATTCTATTTATAAACATCCCTATACGGGTACAGAGTCGTTAAACGGATATGTCAATACGATGTCTGCTGCCGCAACTATGATTACAAATACAGCCAATACTTATTATGAAATGACATTGGAAAATATCCTGTTGAATGAGGGTGGTACCCTGACAATCGGTGCAAAATCGGAATTCCAACAAGATGGCTGTTGGGTTTTGTTTGATAACTTCCGTCTGGAATATCTGGGTTCAGCCGGCCTCAGTGATCTGGTGCTGGCTATCAACAACAGAATTGTTGAAGCGCAGTATTTGCTTACACAGAAAATTCAAAATACTGCTGTCAGTGAACTTAATGTTGCCATTTCGAAGGCGCAGGAGGCTGCGTCGGCAGAGCTGCCGGCCGAAGCAGACCTTGCAGCAGCCAAAGATACCATCGATGCCGCTATCGAAACAGCATATACGTCGCTTAATGCTTATGTTGCGTTAAAGAAAACGATAGATAATGCGAATACGATTCTGGGATTTCTTGAAAAAACAGACGAAATAGTAAAACTCCAGAATGCAATTGAGGTTGCTAATACCAGTTATGATGATTTGGATTTGACACTTGCTGAAATTAATAATGCTGCAACGACGCTGAAAAACGTGACGAAAAGTGTTGGTAAGCAAATTTATGTTCCTACATGGATGATGGGAGATGTGTATGATGCAACCAATAGCTGGTCAATTGAGCGGAGCAGGCAATCGAAGAACTGGATTCTTTTCTGGGAATCCGGTTTTGGTGATGATCCCGGCAGCATTGTCGATGCATGCCTTGTACTGGCAGAAAAGAGTTTTGCTTTTTATGCCGATTCGTTGAAATTTATTCAAAAAGGATCTTCAAAAACAGATATTTATAAAATGATTATCCGTTTGCGTTATTCGAGCGACTGGGAAGCTTCGGGTTCGGGCGTCGATAATACGATTGGATTACTGACCCTGACATCGTCGGCGCTTTCTTCGCGGGGAGGACAAACTATTGCACATGAAGTTGGTCATTGTTTTCAGTATCAGGTGCATTGTGATAATAATGACTCCAATGGATGGATGTATGGATTTGGCGATAATGCTTCTGGTGGCAACGGCTGGTGGGAACAATGTGCCCAATGGCAGGCATACAAGGTTTTTCCGGAGCAACAATTTACAAACGAATGGTTTTCGGGTTATCTCAGTCATGTTCATAAACATATTCTGCATGAATCAACACGTTACGAAGATTATTTTATTCAGGACTATTGGTGCGATCTTCATGGCATGGATTTTATCGGGCGTTTGTGGAATGAATCGGTTAATCCGGAAGATCCGGTGGAGACATATAAACGTCTGACGGGAACCTCACAAAGCGAATTTAATGATGAGATGTGGACTTGCGCTGCCAAATTTACTACATGGGATATTCCCGCGTTGAAAAACTATGGTGCAAGTGTCATTGCATCGCGTACGCAGCCAAAGCTTAAAAATATGGGAAACTATGTGTGGCAGATTGACTCAACGGCATGCATTGAAAATTACGGACATAATATCATTCGATTAAACGCTCCAACTGCAGCCAAAACTGTTTTTGCGTATTTCCAGGGGCTTGCGGGCACTGATGGTTATCGTAAAAATTATGTAGGATATGCAGGCTGGCGATGTGGTTTTGTTACTCTTTTAAAAGATGGTACCCGCGTTTACAGTAATGTAAATACTGCTGATATGTCAGTAAATGAAGGAAAAGAAACTTTCAGTTTCGAGTGTCCGGATAATTGCAATAAATTGTGGTTTGTAATTTCCGGAGCTCCACGTGTTCACTGGCGGCATGCATGGGATGACGATGATAGTAACGACGAACAATGGCCATATCAGATAAGTTTCAACAATACCAATGTTTATGGCTATGCAAATGTGTACAATGCACTTGATGAAGTCAAAAAATTGGCTCTTAGTGTACGAATTAAAAACAATGTTCTCATGATTAGTGAAATACCTGCATCTTCAAAATTAAGAATTTACCGGGTAACAGGTAGTCGTGTTGTAGACGAAAATGTGGTCGGAACTAAATTTTCAGTATTGTTGTCTTCGGGAATTTATATTGTTTCAGTAGTAAGTGACAGCGGTATCTACACTGAAAAAATTATGATGCCATGATTTAGTCATATAGCGACGGCAACAAAATTATATTAAATATATTGAATACCCGGCTTAATTTCTCTGCAGGAAAGGGATTAAGTCGGGTACAACTTTTGAGTTATGTGACATTATCTAATGTCTGTTATTTATTTTTAAAAGTTTTTTTGATAAATATCTTTTCAAACAAAGGTAATGACCTCGAATATTTATCGTTCTCTTCCTGTTTCAATAGATACAGCGGCAACTTTTCCACCGAGGGGTGGATTTAATTTTGAAACGCGAATGTTTAATGATTGAATTTGAGGAAATTTATCGAATACAGAGTCTGCTATACGCCGGGTGACATGTTCTAAAAGTTCCGAAGGTTTTTCCATTTCGTTTTTTACCGTATCATATACATCCTGATAATTGACCGTATCACTCAACAAGTCGTTTTTACTTGCAAGAGTAGTGTCAACTTCCATTACAAGTGTTACCGTAAAGGTATTCCCGAATGTTTTTTCGTGTTCCAGACATCCATGATATGCGTGGAATTCCATGTTTTCAAGTGTAATTACTGACATTTTTTATTGGGTGTTTGTTGTTTGAAATTCATTAGCTTATAAAGTTTATTGATTTTTCTCAATCACTTTACTTGTTATTTCTCCATCGTGTACAAATGTATGAATTTTATCCCCCGGTTTTACATCTTTTATCGACGTAATGCGTTTCCCGTTTACGGTGGTAATAGTGTAACCGTGTTTTAATAAAAAAGCGGGCGAATGCGCTTCAATGCTTTTATCAAGTATGGATAGCCGGTTTTGTTCAAAAGCAATTCTTTGACGGATGGCCGAGAGTAGTCTGTTTCTTAGTCGCTCACGGGCAATGGCTTTTGCCGAAACTTTGTTTTGCAGACTTTGTTTCAGTTTCCATTTAGTGTCATCCAAACTACGATGTTCGGTTGTCAGACGGTTTTTCAGAATCTGGCTGATATTGTAGCTTAAGTCCAGCACATTACTGAATGTAGATTCCATAGCCGATAAAATAAGTTCTGCTGCTGCTGTTGGTGTTTTAACCGATATGTGAGCTACCATGTCAAGAATGGAACTGTCGCGTTGATGTCCGATTCCAGCAATGACGGGTAAAGGAAATTGTGCACAATTGAGTGCCAGATCGTAAGAATCAAAACAAGCTAAGTCCGTTGTGGCGCCACCTCCGCGGATAATAACCACCAGGTCAAATAGTTCAATATGACTGAAAACGTTATCCAATGCGCTGATAATAGAGTGTTCTGCCTGATCGCCCTGCATGATGGCCGGAAAAAGTTTTGTATAAAAAGCAAAACCATGCGTATTGTTGGTCAGCTGATCCATAAAGTCGCCATATCCGGCAGCAGTAGGAGAGGAGATGACGGCGATCCGTTGCGGGCGTTCGGGGAATGGTAATTTCTTATTCATGTCCACTACGCCATCGGCCTCTAGTTGTCGGATAATTTTCAGTCGGCGGGCAGCCAGTTCGCCAATGGTAAATGTCGGGTCGATGTCACGTACATTCAGACTGAAACCGTAAACGCCATGATATTCAACGGTAACTGCAACCAATATATTTAGTCCGGCCCGGAGTGTTTCCCCGGTTGAGCTTTCAAAATAAGGTTTTAGCATGCGATAAGTCGTCGACCAGATTGTAGCTTTTACTTTAGCGAGTAAATAATCTGTGCCGGAATCCTTTTCGACAAACTCCAAATAGCAATGACCGTTTGCGTTTTCGCGAAGTTCACTGATTTCGGCTCTTATCCATACCGGAGTGTCGAAATTCAGTTTGATAGTTTCCTGTACGCGGGTTGTTAGTTCGGAGAGAGATATGGAATTCATAAAGATGAAATTAGTTGATCAGAAATTTGGCTACCTGAAAATTCTTATTGTCTGTAATACGAATAATGTAAATCCCTGTATTGAAAATATTTACCGGGATTGCAAGTTCGGAATTAGAAAATGAGAATTTGTAAACTAATATGCCTGATGTTGTATAAATGTAGATATGCAGTTCGTCGGTATTTGTTGCAATAGTTTTAGATATTGTCAGAGATTGTTGGTCGTTAATAAATGTGACCAGGTCTGAATTCTGATTTTCATTATCTGTGGCATAATATTTTGACAGCAAACTATCTGCTTTTACAAAATCAGGAATCCCGTAACCTAATTGAGCAGAAGGAGATAAATAAAGATTGCTACTGCTGATAACAGCATTGCGCAGATTGGCGAGCTTTATAAGAAGTGTCGTGTCTGCTTTATCGCTGTATTTTTGCATCAGACAGGTAACAGTCCCGGTTATTACGGGAGATGAATAGGAAGTTCCGTTTCCCGACGAGGGTGTCCCGGTGTAAGCCACGTATGCTGTTGCACTGCCCTGCGCACAAACTTCAGGTTTTACACGCCCGTCACTGGTAGGTCCCCACGAGGTGAAATAACTGGCTGTTTCGTTGCTCGTAACCGCGCCCACAGAAAATATGCTGTCAGCATCAGCCGGAGCGCCGATGTAGTGCCATGTGTCATTCCCTTCATTTCCGGCACTATTGCATACAATGATACCTTTCCGGGCAGCAAGATAAGCCGCACGACTTGCCCGGCTTACATTTCCGTCCATATCGGCATAAGTGTAATTCATGGTTGTATCATCAAACTCGGTATACCCTAAAGAAGAATTAATTGCGTCGACCCCGACGCTGTCGGCAAATTCTATTCCGGCTGCCCAAAAATCAGTTTCTACAAGGTATTCGGTTGGAGCATATTCGGTACGGATAAGCCAGTAAGATGCTTGGGGTGCCGATCCGAGATATTGCCCGGGCAGATTTCCGGCCATAATGCTGAGAACATTGGCCCCGTGCGTGTCTTCATTAAATACATTATTGCCCGGAGCTATAATATCTTTTGTTCCTAATAATCTGTCCTGCAAACGCAAACTGTCGAGCCCCGGGTTCTGATCGGCGTGGTAAAATCCCGCGTCCAATACCCCGATTATCATATCCTGTCCCAGATACCCCTCTGCATGTATCTGATTTGCATTAATTATGTTAATCTGAGTTGTGGCAGAACCATAAGTGAGCGAGTCGGTTTTCAGTTTAGCTCTGCTTATAACCGAAAAAGCCGTGGTTGTTTTCCCTGTATATTGTACAAATTTTACAAAAGACAATGCACGAATCTGCGACATAACAGATGAATCCGTTGTAAGTACAGTTAGTCCGTTCATCCATTTTGAACGGGAATGTACCATAATTCCGGTTGCTGTTACTTCGCTGGTATACGATGGACTAACAGGCAAGTCGGTGGAGTCAATATCGATATGAAATTTTTTACGACGATCAATTGCACGTTGAGATAGAAATTCAGCCGGATTCGATAATGAATATGGATTATTGTTTTTGTCTTTTAGTTGTACATAGAAATAATATCCGGTATCAGCTTTTGTTGCCGGTAAACTTATAAGGAGCCAAAAAAAGAGTAGTAACAGCTTCTTCATAAAAATTCAATTCCAGATATATAATGACAAAAATAGTAAGAATGTTGTGAATTAGTATTTTATTGTGGAAGTTATCCTGACCTTTTTTGAATTACAGTTGTTGTGATTAGTTTTAGAAGTTAATTTATATTAAAATAAGGTGCCCCGGTAATTGTTGTTACGAAATTTTCGTAGATTTGCGAATACTTCGTAATAAAATCATATTTTGTACGTTACTATAAATAAACGATCAAGAAATTACAATATAAAAGAAATAAGTTTATGGAAAAGCTCACACATCAGGAAGAAGAACTTATGTTGATTATATTTCAGCATGGAAAAGGTTTTACCCGGGATTTTATTCAGCAAATGGATGATCCGAAACCTCCCTACACAACAGTGGCATCTATAGCTAAAAATCTGGAGCGTAAGGGGTATGTGAAGTCCACCCGTTATGGCAATATGTATGAATATGCACCGGCAATGGACGAAAATGAATATAAATCGAAGTTTATGTCGGGTGTTGTCCGGAATTATTTTGCCAATTCGTACAAGGAGTTGGTCAGTTTCTTTGCCGAAAAGCAAAAAATCAGTGCCGAAGATTTACAGGAAATTATTAAACTCATCGAAAAAAAATGAACCCTGTGTTGATTTATTTTATCAAGGTGAACATTGCGATAGCTTTGTTTTATCTGTTTTATCGTTTGTTTTTTGCCAGTGATACACTTTGGCGTACACGTCGTATTTATTTGTTGGTAAGTATTGCGGTTTCATTTCTGTACCCAATGTTGCATATTACGGCCTGGCTCGAAAAACAACCTCAGATGCAAACCGTGTTGCATAATTATGTGCAGTTGCAGGAAGTGGTTATTACACCTGAAACTCATGCGATAGATTATAGCTTTTGGCTATACAGCGCTTATTGGATAATAGCTGCTGTGTTTATGATTCGTTTTGGAATGCAGCTTTTTTCTATCCTGAAAATCAGGTTACAAAGTCAGCCGGGTGTTCTGAATGGAGTGAATGTCCGGATACTTCAAGGTGAGCAGGCACCGTTTTCGTTTTTTGGGATTGTTTTTATCAATCCTGCCCTGCATAGCGAATTCGAGCAGAAGCAAATTTTGACTCATGAGTTAACCCATGTGAGGCAGAGGCACAGCATTGATGTAATAGTGGCTGAATTGTTGACCGTTGTTTGTTGGATTAATCCGGTGTCCTGGTTGCTGAAACGGGAAATCCGACAGAATCTCGAATTTTTAGCTGATGATAAGGTTATCGCATCAGGAGTGGATAGTCGCAGCTATCAGTACCATTTATTACAGCTTTCGTATCAGGTACCACGAGTTAAAATTATCAATCAATTTAATATTTCACCCTTAAAAAAAAGAATCACCATGATGAATCAGAAAAAATCGAGCAAATCGACAGCGTTGAAATACCTGTTGATTGCACCGCTGACACTTTCGCTGGTTGTAGTCAGCAATGCCGAAACGATTGTTAGTAAGGCAAAAAACATGTTGCAGGAGAGCAAACCAACCACAGAGAATGTCTCAAGAGTTACAACTCAGAAACAGGACGTGAAGGCTTCAGACGCCAAAGAGTTAACTGTAGTTGGGTATGGAGTTTCTGAACAGCAGGCTCCCAAAGAAAATTCACAAAAAGCTGTTGCAACTTCCAAAGATGATGATCCGGTATTTCAGGTAGTTGAAAATATGCCGAAATTTCCCGGCGGTGATCAGGCTTTGTTTAAGTTTTTGGCCGAGAATGTCAGGTATCCGGTTACTGCTCAGGAAAAAGGCATTCAGGGACGGGTCATTTGTAGTTTTATTATAAATAAAGATGGTTCTGTATCGGATGTGGAAGTGGTGCGTAGTGTTGATTCATTCTTAGATGCAGAAGCAATGCGGGTAATCAAAACCATGCCTGAATGGGAACCTGGAACTCAAAGAGGAAAGACTGTTCGGGTAAAATATAACTTGCCGATTAATTTCAAACTTGATGGTGGCAAAGACACAAAAAATCCCTGGGGAGATAAACCTATAGTTCTTTTGGATGGAATGCACATGCCTCCTAATTTTGATTATAATATCATTAAAACGGAAAGCATTGAAAAAATCGAAGTATTGAAACCGGATACCGAAGAAAAGAAAGCCGATTTAATTAGTAAATATGGTAAATATGCAGGCAATGGTGTGATCCTGATTACCACTAAAAAATAGATTGAAAGTGAAGTCTTAAGTCTGAATGAGGATGTGCATTTATGTATATCCTCATAAGTCGTTTTAAAAATTATATTATGAGAAAGTCTCGTTTTTTTCTGATTATTGGGGTGATTGTTAATCTGGGCTTCGGCTCCCGAATCATGGCGCAGCACAAATCCGTACAAAAAGCTATGGCGCAATGCCGGTACGAGCAGGCCATTGCATTGATTGATAAGGGTGAAAAAAGTACAGATGCAGAATTGCTTAGAGCTCAATGTTACAGCCAGTTGATGCAATATGATAAAGCCAACGGCATTCTCAAAGAATTGCTAAAGAATGATACGACCAACATTCAGGTACTACGTGCGCTGGCCGAGGGTTATCAGTCTGCCGGGCAGTATCGTCAATCGGAGCAAACGTGGCGGCAATGTACCGATCTCCAGCCGGACAATAATTACTTTAATCTTGGATATATTCAGATTTCATATCGTCTGAAACATTGGAATGAAACCCTCAGTCGTATTCAAACGATTCTTTCAGCCGACAGTTTACCCGATTTATTGGAGTTGGCCGGCGATTGTTATGTTCAAAAGAATTTAAACGATTCTGCTTTGTTGTACTACCATCGGGCAGTGGCTTACCGGCCTGATGATTTTGGTACTTACACTAAAATGTGTCGCTTGTTTATGCAAAAACAGCAGTATGATTCACTTGCCGCATGTAGCGATCGCTATTTGTCAACTGACAGCACTAATATTGCCATGAACCAGTACAGCGGTATAGGGCATTGCTTTTTACAGGAGTTTAATGTGGCTGTACATCGGTTGCAATTGGCTTACGATGCAGGAGAACAAAGCTTCAGCACAGTTTATTTTCTGGGTTCGGCTTACTATGGATTGCAGGATTATTATAAAGCTGTTGATACGTTTGAAGCTGCCCGCAAGCAGGATTCTGTCAATGTGAATTTGCATTATTATCTGGGAAAATCACTTATGTCTATCGGGCAGTTTAAAAAATCGGCTCAAATGCTTGAACGGGGATTGGAACTACTTACTCCATCCGATTCTGTTTTATTCAATTTTCACAACAGTCTGGCTGTAACGTATTCCCGGTGGAATAAAACAACAACTGCGATACGTGAACTTGATACTTGTCACAAACTGAAACCCGAACATGCAATGACTATTTACACTATAGCTTCCTTGTACGATTATAATTTAAAGGATTATGCCAAGGCAAAGCGGTATTACCAAATGTTCCTCAATACTTTTCCGCTCGAGACTCAAAACGATTTATCTTCTTCCGAGTCGGTTGCCAATGCAAGCTACTATAAAACTGTAACTCATCGCCTCGAAGAATTCAAAACCGATGAATTTTTTCAGAAGGGGAAAGAATAAACATAAAATAGAAAATTAAAGTATAACAGAAAGGTTAATAAAAAAAGACAGAAAACGATTATTGGTGGAATTATGTTTTGAAAAATCAGTGTTTTAATCATTTTTATTTTTATACTCCTGTGGCGTTATACCATATTTTGCTTTGAAACATTTTCCAAAGTATTTAGTATCCGAAATGCCAACCATTGCAGCAGCTTCTTTAACTCGGTATTCGCCAGAAGCGAGCAATTGTGCCGCGCGTTTCATCCGAATGTCGCGGATAAATTCGATAGGTGAGAGGCCGGTAAGACTTTTCAGTTTGCGGAAAAATACCGAACGACTCATTGACAGTTCCTGCCCGATATTTTCGACCACAAAATCAGGCCTGGCCATGTTTTCTCCAATAATTACAACCAGTTTTTTCATCATTTCCTCATCATGCGAAGCTATAACAAGCGGTTGTGGCTCGTAAGATTCTTCATTAACTGTTCCGGAAATCATGTTACGGTAATGCTCCTGCAAATGGCGACGCTGTTCAAGCAAATTCGCAATACGTGCCATAAAGTAAGTTACGCTAAATGGTTTTGTGACATAATCATCAGCCCCATATCCCAATCCTTCAAGCTTGCTTTCGATGGTGGTCTTGGCAGTCAGTAATACAATGGGGATATGTGATGTGTCTTTGCAGGTCTTCAGATCTTTGAGTAGTTCAATACCATCCATGCGTGGCATCATAATATCGCTTACTACAAAATCGGGAATATATTCCCGGGCTTTTTCTACTCCCTCCTGCCCGTCAATAGCTTCAAGTACATTATATTCCTTTTCGAGTACCGATCGCATAAATTTGCGCAGATCGTTGTCATCTTCTACGACCAGAATCGTATCTGCATGCTTGTGAGATGTATGTTTTTCGGACACTGTAGATTCATTTTGTACAAGTTCTTGTTGCATATTAACGGAAGCAGATGCAGTAGCCGGCTGTGTTCCGGATATAATTTCCACCTTTTTGTTAAAATGATTAATGCCACGAAGAAAAGTAACTGTGAAGCAACTTCCTCTGCTAACTTCACTGTCTACAATGACCCGGGCTCCGTGTTTGTCAGCCAGATCGCGTACCATAGACAATCCGATTCCTGTACTTGGTTTGTCCTTGTCCTCATTGAACGATGCAAAACGGGTAAATAAACGGCGTTGTTTTTCTTTATTCATACCGGGGCCCTGATCGCAAACAATAACAGATACGGTTTTATCGTCAGATTTAATAATGACCGAAATTGTTTTTCCCTGAGGCGTATACTTAAATGCGTTGGAGAGCAGGTTCATTACAATTTTTTCGAGACAGTCAGCATCTACCCAAATGAGAGAATCTGTAGATTCATTTACAAACTGGTAAGTAATATGCTGTGCCCTGGCAATTTCGCTAAAGTTCTCATAAATTTGTTTAACTGCCTTGGCTATATCGGTTTCCATTACCCTGATTTTCATAAACTGCATCTTGCGGAGGTCAAGAATCTGGTTGACAAGTCGCAGAAGCCGACTGGTGTTCTGAGATATGACTTTCAGTTGCTTACGTATTTTGTCAGGTGTTTCTGTATCGTTAAGAATGTTTTCGAGAGGAGCTGTAATCATAGTTAACGGAGTACGGATTTCGTGCGAAATGTCGGTAAAAAAACGGAGTTTCATTTCCGACATTTGTTTTTCGAATTTTACATTGGCTTTAAGATGATAAATAGTTATCAGAATATAGAAAATCAGAAAGCCAATGGCCAGCACTGAAATGGCATAAAGCAGATATGCTACAGGCGTTTCCCAGAATGAGGGTAAAATTTCAATCGGTAGACTACGCTCGTTATTCATCCAAAGGCCTTCGCTATTGGTTGATCGTACATGAAGTATATACTCTCCGTGTGGCAGATTAGTATAATTTGCTACACGCTGTTTTTGGATGTAATTCCAGTCGTTGTCAAAACCTTCGAGTTTGTAGGCATAAAGAATACGGTTTGCTTCCGTCATATCAAGAGCGGCAAAGCTTACCGTGAAAAAGTTTTGTTTGTGGGTAAGCACTAATTTGTCTACATAATCGATGGCAGATGTAAGCGGAGATTTTTTCCCGATGGGAACATTCTTGTTGAAAATCTGAAATCCGGAAAGGGTTATGTAAGGTTTAAAGTCGTCATGGGTAATATCAACAGGATTAAAAGATATGATGCCGTCGGAGTATCCGAAAATAAGTTCCCCGCTATGCGTTTTGAAGGCAGTTGCTTCCGAAAATGTTGCCGTATTCATAAGCCGGTTTATTTCCGTAAAAGTTTCGAAGCTGTTCTTCTCGGGATCAAAGCGTGTAAGATCTTTTTCCGTACTTATCCATAGCGTGTTTTCGTCGTCTTCGCGCATGGCAAGTGTAACATCAGAGGGCATTCCGTTATTGGCGTTATACTGGATAAAATTGACTGGATAGCCGTCTTTATCCCGTGAAATAACTTTATTGATTCCCCCGCCAAAGGTTGCAATGTACATTTCACCGTTGCGGGTTATTAAAATGTTGTGCACGTCGTTGTTGCTGAGACTGTGCTCATTGCCGGGAATGCGCGAGTAAGTTCTGAACTCTATTTCAGAAGTTGAATAAAATTGGAACGGAAAAATAATTAATCCCTCTGTCGTTCCAATGCAGATATGATTATGATTATCCTGAGTAATAAATCTTACCTTTTTCCCCATCTCGGCAGGGTATTTTTTCAGTTCATTACGCGAACTAATAAATTTGATTTTTCCTTCGGGCGTGTTGCGAACCAGATTCAATCCTCCACCGTAGGTGCCAATCCAGATATTTCCTCTTTTGTCCTGATAAGTACTGTAAATACTGTTTTCGCTTACGGAATACGGGTCGTCATCATTTCTTTTAAAATGCTCCATTTCAAAATTCATTTTTCCCATTTTCCGTTTGAGCAGGAACAAACCGTTGTTTTTAGTACCCAGCCATATATTGCCTCCATTGTCCTGCAACATGGTGTAAACGGCACTGCTGAAGAAAGCATCCGGCCGGATTGAACCATCTGTGGCAAGCCGCCCGATAATGTGTTTGTCTGCATCAAGTATTGTGACACGCTGGTCTTTGGTCGATATCCATAAGTTGTGGTCTTTATCCTCATAAACCATGCGCACGGTGTTGCTCAGAGTATTCCCCAATTTAGGATTGATCGTTCGGATTTTGAAATAACTTTTGTCGAAAGAAACTTTTTCGAGACCCTGAGAGCGTGTACAAAGCCATAGATTTCCTTGCTTGTCGGCACAGGCAGAGCGTAGTACGTTCGACATTTTTACGTCGGAACCGACAGATGTATCAAATGATTCAAGTTCGTCGGTATCCGGGTTGTAACGGGTGAGTCCGCAGCCTTTGGGCTGAACCCATGTGTTTCCGTATCGATCGTTAATCAGAATAAATTTGGGTGAAAAAACGCTGGTAGATACATCGTTTGCCGGAACAAAATAGTATTTTATAGTTTTTTTATTTTCGTCGAATTTACAAACTCCTGCATGAGAAATATCAATCCAGATCCTGCCGGCATGATCGACAACAACCGATTTCATAATATTGGTTTTAAGCTGGGGATGAGTATAGACATTGAAATACTTGGCTTTTAAGGTTTGTGGATCAAATAATGCAAAGCCGTTTGATGCGGAAAGTACGATAAGTTTATTTCCGCGAACCGGCGCAATGGCAATAATTTCCGAATCAAAATTTAATCGTGTTGAATTAAAGCTCTTGCTATTAGAGTCATACTCCCAGAGCATCCCTTTCGAACTGCCAAACCATAAATTGTTTTTACTCTGGCAAACGGCATAAAAAGATTGATTCTTCGCTTTCCCGGGAAACTGGAAGTCTATCAGATTCGTTTTGTCGTAGGGAAGTTGGTATAGACCGTTTTCAGTAAGAATCCATGAATTTTTATTATTATCTTCAAAAACGGTACGCACAAAATTACTGCGCATTGTGTTGTTCGATGTATTAAAACGCTGCATGCTAAACAGAGAATCTGCAATCAAAACACAACCGTCGCTTTCCGACGTGATCCATACCCGCCCCGATGGGAGTACTTTTATATCTGTAGTGAAAAATTTGAAATTTTTTAATTCAGGGACTAATTGGAAACCCCAGAAAGACTCGGTTGCCGGGTTGAAGCAGTGAAAATCGCCTTCATAAGAAATCATCCAGATACGTTCGTATTTATCCTGAGCAAATTTCTCAATACGATTGCTTTTCATGCTATAATTATCGCCTGGTTGTATTTTATAATTATGAAATGAATAGCCGTCGAATTTACTGATTCCATCCCATGTTGCGAACCACATAAAACCCTTTTTCCCCTGAAACATATCCATGATGGTATATTGAGGTAAGCCGTTTTCGGTGGTATAATGGTATATATGCTGTTTGTTTTCAGCAGTTGAAGTGTTAATGCCAAAACATAATAATATCAGATATGTCAGAAGTGATTTTATCTTCATATTAAATTTTTGTGGTTAACAAAATAGAATGGTTGACAAATATAAACATAATGAATTGATTAGTTTTGTTTGAACTATAAATTATTATTTTTATGATGAGGTTTTCCGAAAAACCTGTTTTTGGATACGATATTCAAATTAAAGCTGGTGAATTTGTTGATTTGCATACAAAGAACTAATTTAGTCAGGATAAAATTTATATACTTATGGTTGAAATTAAACGACTGATTCTGTCTGTAATTGCTATTGTAATGGTTATAACCTGTTTTGCATTTCCACAGGATACAACTTACACAACTTTCAGCACTTTACAAAAACTGAAAAAGCATTATCCATTTATCCGGATTGCTGAGGAACAAAAGGATGAAAACATAAAAGCATTCGAAAATGTGGTTTATAAATCAGTTTCTGCCGAGAGGAATTTGCATGTTGACATTTATACTCCTTCGAAGAAAGGAGCCTATCCCGTACTTTTTCTCGTTCATGGCGGAGGTTGGCGCTCGGGAAATAAAATACTCGAACGTCCGATGTCTCAACGAATAGCTAAAGCCGGTTTTGTAACGGTTGCCATTGAATATCGTCTTTCACTTGAAACCAAGTATCCTGCTGCGGTTCATGATATCAAAGCTGCTATTCGCTGGTTTAAAATGCATGCTCTGCAGTACTCTGCCGATAGTAGTCGGGTGGCAATTTCAGGTGAATCGGCCGGAGGACAGCTTTCGATGTTAGTTTCCATGACTAATTTCGACCCTGAATTTGAGGGAGAACGTACTGCCGGTGAATGCTATGCAAATGTAAAAGCAGCAATTGATGTGGATGGAGTGGTTAGCTTTTTAGCTCCCAATTCGCTCAACTTAAAGCGTAAACCTAATTCAGCAGATGTTTTCTGGCTCGATGGAACATTTGAAGAGAAACCTTTACGCTGGAAAGAAGCATCGGCTATCTTTCATGTTGACAAAAATTCTGTTCCCGTTCTTTTTATTTGCAGTTCAGTACCTCGTTTTCATGCCGGCAGGGATGAAATGATCGATATGTACAATCAACTTGGACTTTATCATGAATCATACACAATTCCCGATACGCCACATTCTTTTTGGTTGTTCGATCCATGGTTTGAACCGACGGCAGACTATATTCAAAAATTTCTTATTAAAGTATTATAGAATAGTTTGTAGTATTCAAAAGTTTTTAAATGCTTTAAGAATATTTTTTACAATGATTTTTGTGGTTTATTGATTAATTCGGTTTGAAACTCTGTTGAGAAAGGAGAAATGAGTATTTTGTTTTTTATCTCCTTTTATCCCAACATGTTTTTTATGTACCCGGATATGGTTATCCGGGCCGGTTCAATTAATAATTACACCTTTTCAATCAAAAACAATAACCTGAGACAAATACGAAATAGGTATTTTTGTAAATCTAATCTCATATATTTTATTATTTACACATGAAAATCAAGTTCCACCAATTAGTTCTGGTAACGCTAAGCGTTTTGTTCCTTTCAGCCCGAACCCGTCCGGTTCATCTTTTTATGGCCGGAGATAGCGCTATGGCCGACAAACCTTATTACAAGAATGTAACTGACTCATTGACTGGTGAGATTACACAGGAAAAATTTCTTGAACGTGGTTGGGGCATGCTGTTGCCTGAGTTTTTTACAGATGACGTTATTGTCAGAAATTTTGCTCAGAATGGTCGCAGTACCCGGCGTTTTATTGAAGAAGGCTGGTGGGATAAACTTATTGCTGAAGTCCGGAAGGGCGACTATGTGGTTATTCAGTTTGCCCACAACGATGGAGCAAAAAATAAACCTGATCGTTATACGCCGCCGGAAGATTATCGTAAAAATCTTATCCGTTTTATTGATGAGGTCCGGGCAAAAGGAGCAAATCCAATTATATGCACCTCTGTTATGCGCCGTAAATTCGATAATGAAGGTAAATTAATTGATACGCATGGAGTTTATCCGGTTATTTCACGTGAAGTTGCCAAAGATAAAAAAGTGCCTTTGATTGATATGCAGAAGCAAACAACCGAATGGCTCGAAGCTGAAGGTGTTGAAAAATCAAGACAGTACTTCCATAAATTTGCTCCGGGCGTAAGTAAGCTTTACCCTAAAGGTTTGGATGATAATACACACTTTAATGAAAAAGGCGCTCGTATTGCTGCCAGTTTTTTTATTGAAGGTCTGAAGAAACAGAAAATTACAGCACTCACAAACGGATTGAAAGAAAATATAAAACCTTATGTCTCAAAAGTATGGGTTTCGGATCTGAAAAACGGAAAATATAAAAATCCGGTGATTTATGCCGATTATTCCGACCCGGATGTTTGTCGTGCAGGGGACGATTATTATTTGGTGGCATCTTCGTTTGCTAATATTCCGGGTTTACCAATTTTGCATTCAAAAGATTTGGTCAACTGGACAATTATTGGTTATGCATTGGATAAAATGATTCCGGAAGATCGTTTTAATACTATGCAACACGGAAATGGAGTTTGGGCTCCTTCTATTCGTTATCACAATAATGAATTTTATATTTATTTCGGTGATCCGGATGCCGGAATTTACATGACTAAAGCCAAAAATATCACTGGTCCGTGGGAACCGCTTCAGATGGTAAAAGCAGGACAGGGCCTGATTGATGCCTGTCCGTTTTGGAATGACAACGGACGTGCTTATGTTGTTCACGGATTTGCGGGAAGCCGTGCCGGAATGAAAAGTGTTTTGGCCGTTTTCGAAATGACTCCCGATGGTAAAACAGCAATTACCGAAGACCGTTTAGTTTTCGATGGTCATCCGGAGAATTCAACGGTAGAAGGACCGAAATTCTACAAACGAAACGGTTATTATTATATTTTCTGTCCTGCAGGAGGTGTGAAACCTGGCTGGCAATTGGCTTTGCGTTCCAGAAACATCTATGGGCCATACGAACAAAAAATTGTACTTGCTCAGGGTAAAACCGACATTAATGGACCCCATCAGGGAGCGTGGATCGACACTCCGGACGGAAAAGAAGACTGGTTTGTTCATTTTCAGGATTTGTATGCTTATGGTCGCGCAGTGTTGCTCGAACCTATGCGCTGGGTGAACGACTGGCCAGTGATGGGAGTCGATAAAAATGGCGATGGCTGCGGAGAGCCTGTTGAAACATACAAAAAGCCAAATGTCGGAAAAATTTATCCGATAGCAACTCCGGTTGAGTCAGATGAATTTGATAAAAATGAACTTGGACTGCAATGGCAGTGGCAGGCCAATAGTTCTCCGTTATGGTATTATCCACATGGTGAAGAAGGATTTTTGCGCCTATTTGCCTGGGAAACCATTGGAAACGCCAAAAATCTTTGGGATGCGCCGGCGTTGTTGTTGCAAAAGTTTCCGGCCCCTGATTTTAAAGCTACTACCAGGTTGACTTTTTCTCCTTATAAAAAAGGTGAACGTGCAGGTCTGATCGTTATGGGGCAGGATTATGCCACTCTTACTATTGATAATACAGAAAATGGTTTGGTTTTAAGTTATAACGAATGTTTTAATGCAGAACGTGGAAAATCGGAAATTAAAAAAACGACAGTTCCCGTTAAGGACAGTACCGTTTATTTCCGGGTAGCGATAAAACAAACCCGTTCACTCAATAAAGAAAATATATTTCAACCTAAAGCTAACTGCGTTTTTAGTTATAGCATTGATGGAGAGAAGTTTATGAATATTGGAGACGGATTTGTTGCAAAGGAAGGTAAATGGATCGGAGCCAAAATCGGCATTTTCTGTCAGCGTCCCGTTCATTTAAATGATTCCGGATATGCCGACTTTGATTGGTTCCGCATCGAAAAATAATTTTCAATGACAGTAAACCTTATGCCGTATTTTGTTGTTTTGGTATAAAATTCAAAATTATAAAACAAATACAAACTAATAAAAGAAAAATAAAATATGGCAGAAGATCCAGTAATCTGTACATGCCTTGACATGTGCAAAAGTGAAATAGTAGCAGCAATCAGAGAAAAAGGACTGAAAACAGTTGAAGAAGTAGGTGATGAAATTGAAGCCGGTGCGGTTTGCGGTAGTTGCCTTGACGAAATTCAGGAAATTCTCGACGAAGAAAATCAATAAACAAATCAATAAGCAATGGCTGTCTTCAAAATAAAAGAGACAGCCATTGTTGTGTCTGCTAATCTGGAGTTCATAGATATTCTTGTCTGGAAGAGATTTGTTTGCTGGTTCATTTTTGTATTTTCATGCTATATATCAACAAATTTACTATTTTTGCACATCGAGATTCGATAAATAAACGAGGACAATTTTAATATATTAATGAGTTTTTTATGAAGAAAATAAGCGCGTTATTTTTGCTTTTGGTACTTTTTATGGGTGTCAGGGCAGATGAGGGGATGTGGATGTTGCCTCTGATAGAAAAACTGAATATCCAGAAAATGAACGGAATGGGATGTACGCTCACTGCTGACGAGATTTACAGCGATAAAAATGTGAGTCTGAAAGATGCTGTAATTGTTTTCGGAAATGGTTGTACCGGTGTGGTAGTTTCCAATCAGGGATTGGTTTTTACAAATCATCATTGTGGTTTTAGCGCAATACAGCAGCATAGTACCGTTGAACATAATTATTTGAAAGATGGATTTACGGCCGAAACATTGGCCGATGAAATTCCGACTCCTAACTTAACGGTGAAATTTCTCGTAAGTATTACCGATGTGACTGAGCGTGTTTTGAGCCAGTTACCGGATGAACTTATGGGAGAAAAACGTTCGGATAAGCAGGATTCAATTCTGTCAGCAATAAAAACAGAATTCGGAAAAGACAATGATTACCTTGTACAGGCAAAATCATTCTTTGCAGGCAATGAATTTTATGTTTTTATGTTTGAGGAATTTAAAGATATTCGATTTTGTTATGCACCGCCTTCATCTATTGGAAAATTTGGAGGGGATACCGACAATTGGATGTGGCCGCGTCATACAGGTGATTTCTCTGTTTTCAGAGTCTATAGCGATAAAGATGGTAAACCTGCCGAATATTCAAAAGATAATGTGCCTTATACGCCGAAACGTTTTGCAACCATTTCAAATAAAGGATATGCATCGGGCGATTACACTATGATTTTGGGAAATCCGGGAACTACAACCCGTTATCTTACTTCGTGGGGTGTGGAAAACAGGATGAAGACATCTAATCAGGCTCGTATCGATATCCGGGGAGCTAAACAGGCGGTGTGGAAATCCTTTATGCGTTCTGATGAAGCGATTAATATCGCCTATGCCAGTAAATTTGCCCGTAGTTCAAATTATTGGAAAAACAGTATCGGGATGAATAATGCAATATTGAAACTGGGAGTCCTTGATCAAAAAAAAGAAGAACAAAAAGCTTTTGCTGCCTGGGTAAATGAAGATCCGAAGCGAAAACTGAAACATGGAAAAACATTAGATATGCTGGAAGAAGGCTACGAAAAGATTTTTCCTTACAGCCATGCTATGTATTATTTGCGCGAATCGTTGATAAACGGCGTGGAAATGCCCGGAATCGCTTCAAAGTTAGCTGATCTGTCTAAAAAAAATGTTTCAAAAGATTCTGTCCTGAATTATGCAGCCGAGGTTTATAAAGATTATTATCAGATGGTGGACGAAGCGACGATGGCAGTTATGCTGAAAGAGTATAAAAAGGCTGTAAGTGAGGATGCTTTGCCCGAAATTTATACGAAAATCGGAAAGAAATATAAAAATAACTTTGAAAAGTTTAGTGAAAATCTTTTTTCAAAATCAAATTTCAGTTCAATAGAAAAATTCACAAAAGCATTCAAATCGGGTAAAGTTGATTTTGTAAACGACCCGGCTATTTTATTCCGGGAGGATGTCGATAAATCGTACAATGAAATGCATGCTCCCGAGTATACGAAAGCAAAGCAGGATATTGAAGATGGCGAAAGATTGTATGAGGCCGGATTAAAAGAAATAGCTTCTGAAAAAGGCCAGTCTATGTATCCTGATGCCAATTTTACAATGCGTCTCACTTACGGAAAGGTTGGTGGATATAAACCTGCTGATGCCGTTTCGTATAAGTACTATACAACAACGAAAGGTGTTTTGGAAAAAGAAAAACCGGGCGATTACGAATTTGATGTTCCCTCAAAACTCAAAGAAGCTATTGAAGATAAAAATTACGGGGCTTATCTGGATACCAAAACCGGTGAAATGCACGTGGCTTTTTTGAGCAATAACGATATTACGGGAGGAAATTCGGGAAGTCCGATTTTCAATGCTGAAGGCGAACTTTTAGGATTGGCTTTTGATGGTAATTGGGAAGCGATGAGCGGCGATATTGTTTTCGAACCTGATCTTCAGAGAACAATAAGTGTGGATATAAGATACGTTTTATTTATAATGGATAAAGTTGGAGGAGCCCAACGGCTGATAAATGAACTTTCGATAAAATAAATCCATCAATATAAAAATAAAAAACGTTCATTGAAGGACGGATCTGAACGATTCGGCTTTGATGAACGTTTTTTATATGTGCTGAAACTGTTATACTTAAAGATATTTTTTAAAAAGGGTTATATTTGTAACTTTACAGTGCGCAATTAAATCTGATATTTTTGAGATATGAAAATAGATAAAATTTCGGTTTTATTAATTGTTTTATTCGGCTTGTGGGGTCCTGCTAAATCTAATGAGCTTAAGTTTGAGCAGTTTTCGTTAAATAATAAATTGCCATCTAACTCAGTTGTACGTATTTATAACGATAACGAAGGTTTTATATGGTTTGGAACTAAGGATGGACTCTGCCGTTTTGATGGTTATGATATAAAAGTTTTTCGTTCAAGTGCTATAACTCCTGGAAAGTTAGTCAGTAACGAGATACAGTGTATGGCTGAGGATAAAACCGGAAAACTTTGGGTCGGGACATTGGAGGGCGTTGAAATATTAGATAAGCATAACTATTCAATTACTCATTTTCAAAACGAATTTACCAACAAAGAACGTATTAACTCCATTATGGTTGACCGAAAGGGTTATATCTGGATAGGAACATCAAATTATGGTATTCTGAAAGTAAATCCTGATAATAATGAATATGAACGATTCTCGACCGACAGAAATTCTTCTGTTGAATTGCCTGATAATAATGTTAATTTCATATTTGAAGATAGTAATGACCGAATTTGGGTACTGCTTTGGAGAGGAGGATTATGCTATATAGATTCTAAAAATAACAAAGTAATTAATTTACCTCAGATCGGAGCCAATAATAATCCGTTTCGCCTTTTAGAAGACAGGGATGGACTTTTTTGGATATGTACATGGGGAGATGGAGTTTATAACTTAAAGATCCATAACAATAGAATTAATATTGAGCCTGTTGTAGTTTCCGGAAAATCGGATACAAAAATTGATGATATTGTATATAGTATTACTCAGGACGATACAGGAAGAATTTGGTTAGTAACTTTTAGTGGCCTGAAAACATTAACGAAAGACATTGATGGAACTTATGTCGTTTCAGGAGCAGATAAATTTTTTGAAGGAGAACCATACAAACTTTTGCATCAAATTGTGAAAGACCGGAGTGGAAACTTATGGCTCGGCTCAGTTGGTACCGGAGCCTTGAAACTGAACTTCAATAAACTGCCGATTAAAAATTATTCATTACTTGATGTGAGTAATTCTACCAACGCAAATGCCTATGTTACGCACTTTACACAAACACGGAGCGGAGACCTTTTCCTATCCTTGAATCGAGTGGGCTTGTTTATGCTCGATCTGAACTCTTCAATAACAAAACGTCCTAATCTTCCTGTTTTGAGAAGGCTGAATAGTATCAGTGCGTTAAAGTATATCGAAAAAACGGATGAAATCTGGCTGGCCGATGAGGGAGAAGATATAATATATGTTTTTGAAGATAATAAAGGCGAGCTGAAACTGAAAGATTATTTTTCGTTACGAAATACAAAGACTCCCTTTGAGAACACAATTGTCACATTATTTGAAGATAAAAAATCAAATGTCTGGATTGGTACTGCGAAAGGACTATATATGAAAAAAACAGGCGGTCCGGTTGAGTTGATTTCCGATAAATTACAGAATATAGTGAGTATAGGGCAGGATATAAACGAAAATATATGGGTCGGAACAGGAAAAGAAGGTGCATTTGTAAGTAATGCAGTCGGAAATAAATATGAGTTTATCAAAATTCCGCTTGTTATAGATAAGTATCAGAGTGTCAGTGTTCAAAGTATTTGTTGTCCCGATGAGGGTGGTGTTTTTATTGGAACAAGAGAAGGTTGTATTTTTCAATATGATGCGTCAAAAAATATAGCTACAGATATAAGCGGTTTGTACGGAATAACGGAAGAGGGAATTCTTGATATTTTGTCCGATAGTTTTGGCAATCTTTGGATTTCTACAGTTAAAAAGATAATTCGGTATAATCCTGAAACCCATGCTGCTACATATTTCACTACCAATGATGGCTTGCTTATCAGTTCGATGTATAAAGATGCTTCTATCAAACTAAATGATGGAGTTATTTTGTTTGGTGGAAATAATGGTATTAGTATCTTTAATAAAAATGATCAAAAAAATAATAGAAATCAGGCTGTACGTAAAACGGTGGCAATAACGGATCTATTGATTCAAAATAAATCGATTTTTGATGATCAGGAACATAAACATTTTGATTCGTTACACAAAAAACTGGTTCTGAAATATAACGAGAATAATCTGAGCATTGAGTTTTCAGCTTTAGATTACAATGCGGCAGGTAAAATCCAGTATGCCTATAAACTATCGGGAGCTGACAAGGACTGGAATTATGTAGGAAATACCCGCCGTTTTGTAAATTATGTTAATATGGCTCCGGGAACGTATACCTTTATGGTGAAGGCCAGCGATGAAAATGGAGCATGGAGTAATGCTGTTACTACATTGAAGATAGAAATAATGCCTCCTTTATATCGTAGTTGGTTGGCTTATCTTATCTACCTTGTCCTAATAGCGATTATTGCCAATATTATTTATCGTACCGTATCAAATCGTATCCGTCTTCGTAATGAGTTGAAAATATCAAAAATAGAAAAAGATAAATCAGAGGAATTAGCTCAGGTTAAACTTCGGTATTTTACCAATATCTCTCACGAATTGTTGACTCCGTTGACTATTATTATGCTACAGATAGAGAGTTTGCAGAATAAATTTAAAACAGAAGCCGGGCAGTTTGATTTGATGAAAGATAATGTTATCAGGCTAAAGCGACTTATTCAGCAAATACTTGTTTTTCGAAAGACCGAGAGTGGCAACATGAAACTTAAAATACAGAAGGATGATATTGTCGGGTTTGTAAATAACATTTGCCAGTCAAACTTTAAACCGCTTATTAACGAAAAATCGATCAAATTTAGTGTAGATAGTGGGGCTCAGATTCGTATAGCATTTTTTGATCCGGATAAGTTGGATAAAGTAATATATAACATCCTTTCGAATGCATTTAAATATACCCCGCGGAACGGAGAAATTAAAGTAAAAATGTCTTTTATCGAACGGGATGGAGCTGAAGTTATGCGTTTGTCGGTTTCTGATACCGGAAAGGGCATTGCTACAGAAGACCTGCCTAATATTTTCCAGCGTTTCTATATTAGTAAGGCCTCTGATCAGAGCCAGAGTCACGGCATCGGTTTGTCACTTACTCATGATCTCATTCAGCTACATAAAGGAAGCATTGATGTGAAAAGTGAGGTAGGCGTCGGTTCGGTATTTACTATTGAAATTCCTGTTTCAGAAAATGCTTATACTTCGGAAGAACTCTCGGATGAAACCAACGAAAAATTGATCTTTCCGGATATAGATGATATTGTGACGGATGATTTGGAAGTTCAGGAAAATGAGGAGGCTGATGAAAATCAGGTAAAAGAATTCGCCGTATTAATTGTTGAAGACAATAAAGAGCTGAATAATTTAATTGTTGAGAATTTAGGTAAAAAGTATCACGTTCTTTCAGCAGAAAATGGTTTGCAGGCGCTTGAGATTATAAAAGATAAGGAAATTGATTTGATAATCAGTGATGTCATGATGCCGGAAATGGACGGTTTGTCATTTTGCAAAGTTGTGAAAAACGATGTGAATACCAGCCATATCAGTGTTTTAATGCTTACTGCCAAAAATACTCCCGAAGACCGTATCGAATGTTACAATGCCGGAGCTGATGCATATATTGCCAAACCATTTGAGTTGGGTGTTCTCACTGCCCGTGTTCGTAATTTGTTAAATAAAAGAAAGAAGAAAACCGAAGATTTTAAATCAAATCCAGAAATCAATATCACCTCAATGGAGTATTGTTCCATCGATGAGATATTCCTTAACCAGGCTGTCAAAGTTGTAGAGAACCGAATTGCAGATGAAAGATTTGATTTCGACCAGTTTGCAGTGGAAATGGCTACTTCGAAGTCAACATTACATCGTAAACTGAAATCGCTTACAGGTTTGTCGCCGGGAGAGTTTATTCGTAATGTCCGGTTGAAACACGCTGTGCAGATGCTTAAAAACAATGTGGGAAACATTTCCGAGGTTGCTTTTTCTGTTGGCTTTAATGATCCTAAATATTTTAGCCGTTGTTTCAAAATAGAGTTTGGAATGACGCCTAAAGAATTCCAGGAAGAGTATAAAACAAAATAATATTTTGAATCAACTCAGAATGTCTTCCAATTGATTTTCAATCAATAAATTTTGAAAATCGGAATAAAACAATTTACTTTGCGTGCATTTTGAACGTATTAAAACTTGAGTGTCCGACAATGAAAAGACTTCAGATACTTTGCATTATTTTGCTGATCGTATTTTTCGGTAGTTTGTATCAGGGAGCTATCATGCCTTTTGTCGAAGGTGTGAAATATGGATTGACAATTGCAGAATATGAGAATTCTTCGCAGGTTAAAACCGAAGATTTTCTTATGATGGATGTTGTTCCGAAGAATTCCGATTATTTGGACAAGAGCGAAATTAATTTGAAAACCAATGAACCGGTCATGATGCTCCCGACCAATATTTCGGTTCTGATTCATTCTTTGCCTGAAAAACCGGTTTGGATGATTGTTCTTCAGAGTTTATATACGCTTATTTTGTTGGGACTTTTGGTGCTTGGAATCTGGATCCCGTTTTTAGTGGTTAAAATTTTGCGTTCGTTGCAGCATTCTGTTGTTTTCGATCGGTTTAACCTGAAAAGGATAAATCGCATTGCTATTTTCTTGTTGGTTATGGGTATTGCCGGTTCTCTTGTTCAGGCTATTAATGTGTTTATTGCCCAGCATCTGATTGATCTTGCCAACTATGAATTTTCGTATGCAAAAGTGATTGACTTTAATGCAATTATTATGGGCATTGTTATTCTGGTTATGAATGAAGTGCTTCGAATTGCTATTGAAATAAAAGAAGAACAGGATCTTACAATTTAATTTTGAACAAACAATAAGACTGAATATAATATGCCGATCGTTGTAAATTTGGATGTTATGATGGCGCGGAGAAAGATATCTCTTAATGAGCTGTCTGAAAAAGTGGACATTACACCGGCAAACCTTTCTATTTTGAAAACCGGTAAAGCAAAAGCGATCCGGTTTAGTACTCTCGAAGCGATATGTAAAGTCCTCGACTGCCAGCCTGCCGATATCTTAGAGTACAAAGAGAAATAAACTATGAATAATGAAAAATGGAATCAGTTGTTACTTAGTTGATTAGTTTGTGATGCTTATTGGTTTATAGAGTTATTTAGCTCTTGGAGATGGTTGGTTCATTATCTTCTAATATATCCTGGTTGTAACATCTTGACTCTTTTTTATAGTCTTTCCTCAATTATGCTACGATAATTCTCCCGCTCCTTCACGTACAATTTCAGGTTCGTCGGCTGTGCAGTCTACAATTGTAGAATGGATAAGACCTCCAAAACCTCCGTCAATTACCAAATCAACCTGATGACCGTATTTTTCTTCAATCAGTTCCGGGTCAGTTATATATTCAGTGGTTTCTTCGTCGGTAAATATCGAACTTACCATCATTGGGTTGCCAAGTTCTTTGACTAACTCTAATACAATATTATTTTTAGGAATTCTTATTCCGACAGTCTTTTTATTTTTGAAAAGTTTAGGAAGCTTGCTGTTTCCATTCAGAATAAATGTGAAAGGACCCGGGAGATTACGCTTCATAAGTTTGAATGCGACATCATCCATTTTTGCGTATTCACTTACTTCGCTTAATTCATGACAGATAAATGATAAGTTTGCACGACGTAAATCGTGATTTTTGAGCTTGGCAATAAATTCTACTCCGGCTGCATTGAAAATGTTGCACCCAAAAGCATAAACAGTGTCGGTGGGAAAAATAATGATACCTCCATTCCGGAGTATTCCGGCTATTTTGCGTATTTCAACCGAATTCGGATTGTCTTCGTAAAGTTTTATCAACATAATGTGTTTTTTTTACGTGACAACAAAAGTATAAAAAAAGTCCCGTAAATGTTCATTTACAGGACTTTTAAAATATTTGATGTTCAAACTAATGAACCTGTCGGTCAATTAAAATGCGTCAATAATTGCTTTGAAGTCGGCAACTTTCAACGATGCACCACCAATCAGACCGCCATCAATATCAGGCTGAGCGAAAAGTTCAGGAGCATTTTTAGCATTACAGCTTCCCCCGTAAAGGATGGAAGTTTCGTCAGCAACTTCTTGTCCGAATTTGCCTGCAATGATGCTGCGGATAAATGCCAGCATTTCCTGTGCCTGTTCTGTAGAAGCTGTTACTCCGGTTCCGATAGCCCAGATAGGTTCGTAAGCAAGAACTAGTTTTTTGAAATCATCAACGCTCAATTTGAAGATAGTTTCTTCCAACTGTTTTTGAACAAAAGCATTTTGTCCGTTAGCGTTACGAACTTCGAGAGCTTCACCACAGCAGTAGATAGGAGTGAGGCCATTAGCTAAAGCCAAGGCTAATTTATCGTTCAGAATTTCGCTTGTTTCATTATAGTATTCGCGACGTTCCGAGTGGCCGAGAATTACGTAAGCAGCTCCGGTTGATTTTACCATTTCGGCACTTACTTCTCCGGTGTAAGCTCCTTTTTCTTTGTTAGCGCAGTTTTGTGCTGCAATACCGATTTTTTTTTTGTCGATAGCAGCTGCAACGCTTGCCAAATGAATGAACGGAGTTCCGATGACAACATCGCAATTTGGTGTGTAACCAGCCAAGGTTTCGTTCAATTCAGTAGCTAAAGCCATCCCTTCCTGAAGGGTTTTGTTCATTTTCCAGTTTCCTGCAACAATGTTTTTTCTCATTTTTCTTTAATTTATATAGTTTGATATTTGCATCAATTGAAATCGTGCCAATGCCATTTACCTGTAATCACTCCGTTTTCTATCAAAACGAGTCCCGGGTTCGATCTGACAATTGTTTTCAGTGTAATCGGGTCGGTTTTACAAAATGGAAAAGTAACTCCCGTTTTTTCTTTGAATTTGCTGATAGTTTCATCGCTCGAAGCCGTTAGGGCATAAAATCGGGTGTTCGTATCTTTATACTTTTGATAAATAGCTTCTGCTTTCTTAGCTCCTTTTTCCGAAGTTTTGTCCAAGTCATACATGACCAAAAGGTAGGATTTTCCTTCGTAATGAATTACTTCATCCGTAATGTCATCATAACCTTCGGTTACAATTGAAAAATCGTGGATAGGAGCTTTGTATCCTGTTGATATGAGTGTCGTTTTTTGGTCAACAAATTTCCATGTGGAATCATTTTTCGGATAATTTTCAAGTGTAAATTCTTTTTGAACACCATCTTTCTCATAGATGAAAGTAGTCTCGTATTTATCCATAGGTGCATCGTCCGGAACATACATAGCCTCGGAAATATTTGTCCCGATTTTGTACGGGCGAAAATCAATAATCGGCAAATGATTATATGAATAATAGGATAAACCAAATCCGGTCAAAACAAAAATCCCTGTAATAATCCATTCGATATTAGGAAGCAGGATAGGTTTATGCTTGGTGGATGTAATAAGCAACAGTATTATCAATATAGTGATTACTATATTTTTATAAAAAGTTTGCCAGTTCGATATAATTAAAGCATCTCCAAAACATCCACAGTCGCTCACTGGATTTTTAAGCGCAATGTAAAGCGTCAGAGGCAGCATGATAATCATAAATGCCAATGCTATATATGTAGTACTCCTTAGATGAATTCGGAATAAAAGATTCAGTCCGATTACTAATTCTAATGTTGATTGGAGAACGGCAGTAACAAAAGCTACAGGAGTGAGAGAGGTGAAAATACCGCCAAAAGCCGTCAGATAATCATCTATTTTATAAGTTCCTCCCAGAGGATCAATGGCTTTCACAAATCCCGAGAAGATAAAAACAATTGCAATGATTAGTCTGCTTATCAACATAATTATTGGGCGTGCTTTTACCCAACCATTATTGTCTGCTACTAAATTGTTTCGTCTTCTGTACATGAATGATTCCGTTTTTTGTGATAAATTTTTATTTGTCAGGTTTTTGTTCTTCCATTTTTATCAGTCCGAAAACCGAGTAATTTATCATATCAAAATAGTTGGCATCAATACCTTCCGAGATCAATGTTTTTCCCTGATTATCTTCAATTTGTTTTGTCCTGTAAATCTTCATTAAAATCAGATCCGTATACGATTCCATACGCATGCTGCGCCAGGCTTCGTCGTAATCATGATTTTTGGCTGCCATCAAATCTTTAGCCTGTTGCATGTATTTGTTGTAAAGTTCCAATGCTTTTTCAACAGTCAGATCATCTGTTTCGGAAAATCCTAATTCCAATTGAATCAATCCTATAATACCATAATTTACAATGGCAATAAGTTCGGAACGGATACCCTCATTTACTTTTGAGACGCCTTTAGTCTCGATGCTGCGAATGCGGTTGGCTTTGATGAAAATCTGGTCGGTAACCGATTGAGGACGTAAAATACGCCAGGAAGCGCCATAATCTTTTAATTTTTTTGTAAAGATATCTCTGCAAATGGAGGCTGCCTGGTCGAATTGTTCGTCGGTACGATTCATAAATTTTTGAATAAAAAAGGAGAAAACTGTATATTAATACCTTTTTAAAACTGAACTGCAAAGTTACTATTTTTTGTTGGATTGAACAATGAAAAATGAGATAAGGAGTCGTTTCAGTCTGAAATATATTAACGTAAATTTAGTAGTTTGTAATTGTTTTTTGAAATAAAAAAAGTTAACCAGGAGTGTATGTAATATTTTTTTTCGATATTTGTAGGACAGATAACAAACGCATGAAAGAATATCCCTTTTTACTTATCGTTTTTTTACTGTTTTTCTCTGTTGCATTGCAGGCTCAACAGCGTGGTTTGGCTTCGTTTTACAGCCAACGTCTGGAGGGTGCGCATACTTCTGATGGAGGAAAATATCATAACGATAGTTTGACATGCGCTCATAAAACGCTTCCTTTCGGAACCTATCTGCGGGTTGTTAATCCTCAAAATAATCGGGAAGTAATTGTGAAAGTTACCGATCGTGGTCCTCACGGCAGAAATCGCCTGATTGATTTGTCCTATCGGGCTGCTAAAGAGCTAAATATAATTGCGAATGGTATTGCTGCTGTAGAAATCAGTACAATAACGGTTTTACCAGAAATGATAAGTCTGATTCCTGCCCCGAAAACTTATTTGACCGTATCAAATTTAAATTCGTGGAGCAAAGACTTTGGTCGTGCTTTTACGCAGTATTTTAATAAAGGGAAAGACAAATAATTTTGTTACTTTTTCTTGTAAAACCTGAGTTTTTCAGAGAAATGTATCTTACATGGCTATATTAAGCTCTTTCCGGTTGATATATATTGTGGGGGCAGCCAATGCCCTGTTTTTTAGTCTCCTGTTATTTTCTAAAAGAGACAAATCGCTTGCAGATAAAATTCTTGGTTGGTGGTTGGTTGTGCTTTTTTTACAATTAGCCATCCCTGCCTTGTATCTGACAAATCTTAATCTCAATTACCGCTATGCCGGAATTGAAATTGTTTTATACGTTTTTCATCCGCTTTTTTTGTATTTATATGTCAAAGCAATGCTTGGACGACTCACTAAGCCTGTGACGTTGCTTTGGAATTTACCGGTCGTAATTTTTTACGAAGTTTATTGTTCCTATTTTTTTACTTATCCGGCAAAAGATAGATTGTTGTTTGTGGAAGGAAAGGAATTCCTGCCTGCCATATATCTTGTCTCTATGCTGGTGGTGATAGTGGCTTATTTCGTCTGGAATATCTATGCCAGTTATCAATTGCTGAAAGATTACAAGGATAATGTGTTGCAGGTGTATTCGTACCGCGAAAATGTTGATTTGCTCTGGCTGCGCAGAATGATTGTACTTTTTGCCCTGATTTCGCTACTTGTTTTTCCCTTGGGATTGATTTCTTATTTTGGGTTTCATTCAATGGTTTTTGCTGATTATTTCTTTTTCATTACTTTGGTTGTTTTTATTTTTTTTCTGGGCTTTTGGGGCTATCAGCAAGGGGCGATTTTCAATATAGCAAATGCTCGTAACGAAGAAAATGCAGAACCAAAGGAAGCGGATACATCCGGGCAGCATGTTCTGGAAAAACATTACAGAAAAGAAGCTTTACATCTGGACGAAATGATGAAATCTGAAAAAATCTATCTAGATCCTTCCCTGACAATTCACGATCTTGCTGCCGGAATGGACATGCCTGCTCATCAGTTGTCGAAAGTAATCAATACTGAATTCCATTGCAATTTTTTTGAATATATCAACCGCTTCCGGGTTGAAGAATTTAAGCAGATGGCCTGCTCGTCAGAATATCAAAATAGGACAATCCTTGCAATCGCGCTTGATTGCGGATTCAATTCAAAATCGGCTTTCAATCGTATTTTTAAAGATGTAACAGGTCTCACTCCGCGTGAATATATTCTCCATCGTAAGTCCTGATTTGTACAAAATCCTTTGTCGGGACTTTATTTATTTCTTATAATTACAGTGCTTTATGTGTGATTATGTCCCGATTTTCAAAATTAGGACGATGCGTCGTATTATATTTTATTACTTTGCGTTCAAAAAAATCAAAGTTATGGACATGTATGGGCAACAAAACAAAAGCATTCCCCAGAAAATAACAATATTCATCCTTGAGATGGTTTTACTTTGGGTAGCGTATCAAATTATGTTTGGAATGTGGAACAGCCTTGTTTCGGGGTGGATTGGAACAGATGTGGAAAATCAGTCTTTTACGCGGAAAGTTATTGTTTTTATTTTTTCGCTGATTGTGTTTTTTCGTATTAACGCTATGATGTTTTTCTGGTTAAAGCGTAAAATTCCGTGGGAAGAGAGTTTTAGTATTCCGTTCGCTTTTGCTTTGTATTTTATTGGATTTGCCATTTTTGTTCTTACTTGCAGTAAGGTGTTTGATTGGTTTGATTATTTAGGAATTTTTATTTTCCTGCTCGGGTCTTTTCTGAATACTTTCTCGGAGATTCAACGCAATGTTTGGAAAAAGAAACCTGAGCATAAAGGACAACTTTACACAAAAGGCCTTTTCGGGTTGTCGATGCATATCAATTTTTTTGGAGATGTGCTTTGGGTAACGGCTTATGCCATGCTTACGCGCAACTGGTATGCGGGAATTATTCCTTTGTGGTTATTTTGTTTTTTTGCTTTTTACAATATTCCGAAATTGGATCACTATTTATCCGGGAAATATGGGCAGCAGTTTGAAGCTTATAAATCAAGTACCAAAAAGTTTATACCATTTATATATTAATTTTATGAATACATATTTTCAACTGGCATGGAGAAATGTGTGGCGAAACAAACGGCGAACGATCATTACGGCAGCTTCGGTGTTTTTCGGAGTCCTGCTTTCGGCTGTCATGACTTCTATGCAGGAAGGTTCGTATGCGCAGTATATAAAAACTATTGTTAATTCGTATTCCGGTGATTTGCAGATTCATAAAACCGGATATTCCGACGATAAAGTCATTAAAAATGCTTTTGTGCTGCAACCAGAAATTATAACAAAAGTGAAGACACAAAAGCAGGTCACTGCTATTTCGCCCCGATTGGAAACTTTTGCCATGGTTTCGGGTACCGAATTGAGTAAAAATGTGATGATTCTCGGAATTCAGCCTTCTACCGAGGATGAAATAACCCATTTGTCACGGAAAATTGTGTCGGGTACCATGTTGTCGGATGACGATAATGCCGTAATGACCGGAAGCACGCTGGCTCGTTACATGAAACTTGAAGCCGGAGATACGTTGATGCTTATCGGACAGGATTTCAAAGGTTTGCCCGTAGTTGCCCATTTCCCGGTAAAAGCTATTGTAAAACAGGCTTCACCAGAACTTGACAGAAGTGCGGTTTATATGTCAGTGAAAGCATGTCAGCATTTTTTGAATATGCCCGACAGAATTACTTCTTTGGTGGTTATGACGGCTCATAATGAAGATGTTGCCGGAGCCGGGAAGTCGCTCAGGTCTACATTGGGGTCTGGTTTTGAAGTGGAAGACTGGAAGGCGATGAATCGTATTTTACTGACACAAATTGAAAGCGACCGTGCCTCAGGAGCTATTATTAAGGGCATTTTGTATCTGATTATTGCGTTTGGAATCTTTGGAACAACGATGATGATGACTTTGGAAAGGCGTAAAGAATTTGGCGTATTAATGGCGGTGGGCATGAAAAAATACAAACTGAGTATGATGCTTCTTTTCGAAACCGTCCTGATTGGTTTGTTGGGTAGTCTGGCAGGAATTCTGGGAAGTTTACCGATTGTGTGGTACTATGTAGAGCATCCGATCCGGCTTACTGGTCAGGCTGCTGATTCGATGACTCAAATGGACTTTGAACCCGTTATGTTGTTCTGCACGGAGCCATCAATTTTTTATACACAGGCTTTGATTATTTTGTGTTTTAGTTTGCTAATCGGATTTTATCCGATGCTGCATGTCCGGAAACTTAAAGTAAACAAAGCACTCAGAAGTTAAGTTTTGAAGCCGTAAAATATAAACAGAAAATAATATGATACTAACTTTTGCTTGGCGAAATTTATGGCGGAACAAACTCCGCAGTGTGGTGATTATTGCTGCATTTGCGGTTGGTATTTTTGCCGGAATTTTCTTTTTCGCTTTTACCAATGGCATGGTAAACAGCCGGGTAAATGCCGTGATCGGAACTGAAATGTCTCACATCCAACTGCATAAAACCGGATTTCTTGAAAATGACCAGTTCTCTCTGAGGATAAAGAATGTTGACAGACTATTACCGCAAATAAAGAAGCTGCCCGAAGTGAAAGCTGTGACCGACCGAATGATTGTTAACTCAATGATTGCTAATCACGAAACCGGTTTGGGAGTACAGATTACCGGCATCGATCCTGTGAACGAAATACAGGTAACCGATTTGCATTCCCGTATTGTCGAAGGAAAATATATCGGTAAAACCGACTCAGATGCCGTGATTATCAGCAAGCGGTTGGCCAAAAGGCTGAAAACAAAACTTGGCGATGAAATTACTATTACGGTGCAGAACAACAAAAATGAGATTGTCGAAAGGCAATTTCAAATTACAGGAATGTATGAAACAGAAAATATGCTGTTTGATGATGCCAATATATTTGCGCGAAAAGTGGATTTAGCAAATCTGACAGGCATTTCCGGTAATGAGGCGCATGAAGTTGCTGTTTTGCTGCAAAACAATCAATCGACAGAAGCAGTGACAACGGAACTCATAAAAGAATTTCCAGATTTAGAGGTGAAAAATTGGTTGCAGCTCAGTCCGGAATCCGGAGCATTGGTAGGTGCCATGAATGAATATACCTATATTTTTACCATCATTATTCTGCTTGCATTGAGCTTTGGCATTGTCAATACCATGCTGATGGTGATTATGGAGCGAGTTCACGAAATAGGGATGCTGATGGCTATTGGCATGAAACGATTGAAAGTATTTTTAATGATTATGGCTGAAACCGTTTTTCTGGCCGTTACAGGCGGAATTATAGGGACATTGTCGGGTTGGTTGGTAAGTGCTTATTTTGGTCGGGCTGGTATCAACTTATATTTCTGGAAAGAAGCTTTTGGCGAAATGGGATTTTCGTCCATGATTTACCCGACTGTCGATACTACCGTAATTATCAATAATGCAATATTGGTTTTTATAGCCGGGCTAATCGCATCACTTTATCCGGCCTGGAAAGCTGTCCGGCTTAAACCCGTAGACGCGATACATACTGTTTAATAATTGTTTAAAATACAGATCATGAATATAATAGAAGTCAGGGATTTATATAAAATCTATAACGAAAAATTGTTGCCGGTGAACGCAATCAACGGTATTAATGTTAATTTCGAAACCGGTGAATTTACAACCATTGTGGGCCCTTCCGGTTCTGGTAAAACAACTTTTCTCAATATTTTAGGTGGTTTGGATGAACCGAGCCGGGGAGATGTGATCATAGATAAGGTTTGTATCAATCAACTTTCGGAGTCGAAAAAAACAGATTTCCGCATGAAGAATATCGGTTTCGTTTTTCAGTCATATAATCTGATTCCTGTTTTTACAGCGCTCGAAAATGTGGAGTTTATTATGCAATTGCAGGGGCAGTCGAAAACTGAGAGAACTTCCAGAGCTAAAGAACTGCTGATCGCTGTCGGATTGGGCGATCGGTTGAGCAGCCGGCCTTCTGAATTGTCAGGAGGTCAGCAGCAGCGGGTTGCCGTGGCAAGAGCTTTGGCTTCACGACCGAAGTTTATCCTGGCTGATGAACCTACGGCCAATCTTGATTCCAAATCAACCGAAAATTTGTTGGATATTATGGAGAAACTGAATGAAGAAGAACATGTGACTTTTATTTTCTCCACACACGACCAGCGTGTTGTCAATAAAGCTAAACGGGTAATTACAATTGAGGATGGGCGAGTAGTTTCCGATGTGAGAAAATAAAAAAGGATGGCGTCCAATAAGTGACTGTTCCGAACACAAATTTCACAAATCACACAAATTTACGCAAATTCAATTTATACTATTGCCACATTATCAATAGCTTATGATTTGTGAAATTTGAGTTCTTTTCTCTTTTTAGACGCCTTCTTTATTTATTTTACTTTTTCAGTGCTGCAATTCCTTCTTGTAATGAAGCAATTTTACTTTCGGCATCTGCTTTTTTCTTGCGTTCGTTTTCTACGATTTCAGGCTTAGCATTAGCTACAAATTTTTCATTGCCTAATTTTTTCATTACGGAAGCAATAAATCCTTCGAAATATTTGATTTCGGCTTCCATTTTGGTAATTTCTTCATCTACATTGATCAGATTTGCCATTGGAACAGCATATTCGGTTGTCTCAACCAAAAATGAAATGGAGCCAGATGCTTTTTCGGACACAGTTTCAATCGATGAAAGATTACATAGTTTTGATACTACAGCATCATAATTATTGGTTGCTTCACCTACAATTTGCAGCTGCAACTGATCCTTGTTCGGTATATTTTTCTGCAAACGAATGGTGCGTACACCAGCAATTACTTCTTTAATTTTTTCAAAATCGGTCAAGATAATCTCATCAAAATTTTTCACCTTCGGCTGAAGCGAAATCATAATACTTTCGCCCTCTTTTCTGTCATCGAGATTTTGCCACAATTCTTCGGTAATGAATGGCATGAACGGGTGAAGCAAACGAAGCAAAGCATCGAAGAAACCTAAGGTAGCTTCATAAGTTGCACGGTCGATCGGTTGCTGATAAGCCGGTTTGGCAATTTCGAGATACCATGCTGAAAATTCATCCCAAAAGAGTTTGTAAATAGCCATTAAAGCTTCCGACAGGCGATACTTCGAAAATAAATCGTCCATTTCTGCTACCGTTTTTGCCAATATGCTATCGAACCATTTGATAGCTAATTTGGCAGTTTCAGGCTGCTTGATATCGGCCACTTCCCAGCCTTTTACCAAACGGAAAGCATTCCATATTTTATTATTGAAATTACGTCCCTGTTCGCAAAGGCTATCGTCAAAAGGAATATCGTTACCTGCAGGCGCTGTCAATAGCAATCCCATACGGACACCATCGGCACCGTACTTCTCCATCAACTCAATCGGATCAGGAGAATTACCAAGCTGTTTCGACATTTTGCGTCCAAGTTTATCCCGAACAATTCCTGTGAAATAAACATTTGTGAAACAGGCTTTTTGACGATATTCGTAACCCGACATAATCATACGTGCTACCCAGAAGAAGATAATGTCCGGGGCGGTTACCAAATCGTTGGTCGGGTAATAATAATTGATGTCTTCGTTTTCAGGATGGTTGATACCATCGAAAACTGAGATAGGCCATAACCAGGAAGAAAACCATGTGTCTAAACAATCTTCATCCTGACGCAGTTCATCAATTGACAATGGATAGTTAACAATGGATAGTGCTTTTTGATATGCAGCTTCTTTGTTTTCTGCAACAACAAATTGTCCATCAGGTAAATAATAGGCCGGTATTTGATGTCCCCACCAGAGCTGGCGCGAAATATTCCAGTCGCGGATATTTTCCATCCAGTAGCGATACGTATTTTTGAATTTTTCGGGTACAAATTTAATGGTTTCGTTCATAACCGCTTCAAGCGCAGGTTTGGCTAAATTTTCCATTTTCAGAAACCATTGTGTCGATAATTTCGGTTCAATAGGTACATCAGTACGTTCTGAAAAACCGACTTTGTTGACATAGTCTTCAATTTTTTCCATCAAACCTTTGTCGAGCAGTTCCTGTTCGATTTCCTTTCGAACTTGAAAACGATCTTTTCCATTGTAATGAAGTCCGGCTGCATTCAGAGTTCCGTTATCGTTGAAAATATCGATGGTTTCAAGATTATATTTCAATCCAAGCGTATAGTCGTTTACATCATGAGCCGGCGTTACTTTCAAACATCCGGTACCAAATTCCATGTCCACATATTCATCTTCAATCACCGGAACAACACGGTTGACAATAGGAACAATCAGTTTTTTGCCACGGAAACAAGCTGTTTTTTCGTCGTTCGGATTAACACAAACCGCTACGTCGCCAAAAATAGTTTCAGGACGTGTGGTAGCTACCACGGCATATCCAGCTTCGCCCTCAATTTTGTATCGGATATAATACAGTTTTCCATGTTGTTCTTTATGAATAACTTCTTCGTCGGAAAGTGCAGTGAGAGCTTTAGGATCCCAGTTGACCATTTTTACACCTCTGTAAATCATACCCTTGTTGTACAAATCAACAAAAACCTTGATGACACTTTCTGAACGTTTTTCGTCCATGGTGAAACATGTACGATCCCAGTCGCATGAAGCACCGAGCTTTTTTAGCTGTTCTAAAATAATACCGCCGTGTTTGTGTGTCCATTCCCAGGCATGTTTCAGAAATTCTTCACGGGTAAGATCATTTTTTTTGATCCCTTCCTGTGCCAGCTTGTTGACAACTTTAGCTTCGGTAGCTATAGAAGCATGATCGGTTCCGGGAACCCAACAAGCGTTTTTTCCCTGCATACGGGCACGGCGTATCAAAACATCCTGAATGGTGTTGTTGAGCATGTGTCCCATGTGAAGTACTCCGGTGACGTTGGGCGGTGGAATGACGATGGTATAAGGTTCGCGACCATCCGGTTTTGAACTGAAAAATTTGTTGTCTAACCAATACTGATACCATTTCGACTCAATGTCTGTCGGGTTGTACTTACTTGCAAGTTCCATTTTATATGTTTATAATTTTATTACTTCTCCTTTTCGATTGATTTGTAGTTTGTTCAATCTTTTATTTCTCAGGAGGATAACTGATGTTCTCCCGGATTTTTCAAGAGTGCAAAGATAATCAATTTAAGAGGAACGAAAAATATTAAAATGAATAATTGGATAGCCCGAGAAGATGTTTAAAAGGGATAACCAACAAAAAAGCATCTGCCGGAGAATTTCCAAACAGATGCTTTAAAGAAAATATAGTATGTGACTGTGTTTATCTTACGACGATTTTTTGAACTTTTTCGTTATTTATTTTCAACATATACATACCTTTTGCAAGTTGCATGGAATAGTTCTCGTGAACAAGCCGGCTGTCGATTAATTGCCCGTTCATGGAATACAGAGCTATTTGTGTACTTCCTTCGAAGGTAGCATAGATTGTTTGATTTTTTAGCGTAATATGAGTGGAGCTGGTTATAGGTTGGTTATTATTGGTGCTAATGTCGTAGGTGAAAGTGGCTACATAATTAGCAGAGTTATTACTGTCATAAAATGTGCTGGTTCCATCTGTTGCATAGAACCAAACATTTAAAGAATAGGCTTGCCCTCTGGTTAAAGTATATCCTGAAAATGCATTGACAGTTGTGGTGCTTTTCCATTTGGTGGATTCTGTTCCGTTATCGGAATCATAGGGAAGTACAACTTCGTTTAGCCCCAAATTATCGATTTGATAACCCAGCTTTGTTGTAACACCTGTTGCCACCGGAGTGGTTATTGCTTCGCCCCCGATATAAATAGGACTTGTTACAGAGCCAAAATCATGACTGTTGAAATTTTCACTTTGATAAGACGCGCTTCCGTTATACCATGTAGCAGTTGCAACATCGTCACCTACGAAAATATATGAATTACCGATACCGTTAAGTGTAGGGGTTGTTTCTCCATTGGCAGATGAACTTATGGCAAAAGTGGCAAAATCAAGTTTTATGGTGAAGTTACCGGTAGCATCAATATTCAGATTATTTGGAGTAATATCACTCCATATAGTACCTGATTCACCATAACTTATAATTTTATATTCACCGGAAACCATATCGGCTGTATAAGTTGCATCTGTAGATGACATTGTCATTGCTACCGGATTATTCCAACCGTCTGCTCCCAAACAAGCTCCGGCAATGTAAAGTTCTTGAGCATCACAGAAGAAAAGAATATTGCTGCCATTTTCTTTTGCATAGAAAGTTACCGTGGTTTCTTCTGTTAATGTGAATTTACGGTTACTTCCATCATCCGGTCCGTCCCATGTGTTGTAATAGACCACTTTAAAAGTGTAATCTCCGGCCGCTAAAGTTTTTTGCAGCGTATAAATGTCGTTTCCATTCGCAGTCATTGTGTACTCCGAGTCTGCATTATTCCAACCGTTAAAGCTTCCGACTACATTAATATCTGTAGCGTAAGTCACAAAATTTGCCAATAAAAAAGCAAATAATAAAAAAGTAATTTTTTTCATATAAAATAATATTAAAGGTTAATACATATTGCAAATGTACTTAATATACAGTTTGTTGAGTTGTAAATATTTTGTTTTTATCCGAAAAATTATGCAATCGTTTGCAATATCTGTATAATTGAATCAATCACAGAAAGTATTACTTTTGTAAGTATATGTTTAATCATTATTGTAAGTAAAAAAATTATGAAACGAATAATTAGTACATCTCATGCTCCTGCAGCAATTGGTCCGTACAGTCAGGCTGTGGAGGCAAATGGAACTTTGTATATTTCAGGTCAGGTGCCTATTAATCCAGCTGTGGGAAAAATAGAAGCCACAGATATAACAACACAAACAGAACAGGTCTTTTCCAATATTAAAGCCATATTGACTGAAGCCGGATACAATTTTGCCGATGTGGTAAAATCAACTGTTTTTCTGGCTGATATTGCCGATTTTGCAGCTATGAATGAAGTGTATAAAAAGTATTATCAAGGTGAATGCCCTGCCCGGTCGGCTTTTGCCGTAAAAGCACTTCCATTAGGAGCTTTGGTGGAGATTGAAACTATTGCGGTGAAGTAAATAACAAAGGAAGAATGCTTCCTGAAAAACATTCTTTCAACCTTAAAAAATTAACCAATAATAGTATGTGCCTTTTTTATTTTGTAGAGAATGAAATATAATTATTGATTTCTGATTTTTTATCTGACTTTAAATTTGTAAATACAGGTTGATGTGTAAGTTTGTCCCGGAAGCAGTGTTGTTGTGGAAAAATTTGAATGGTTCTGACTATCAGGGAAATGTTGCGTTTCTAATGTAAATGAACTTCTGAAAGTATAAACTTTACCATATTTCCCTTTGTTTTTCCTGGCAAAATAATTACCACTGTAAATTTGTAGGCCCGGTTCGTCGGTAATAACCCGAATCTGTCGACCGTTAGATGGTTCGTAAACAATGGCGGCTTCGGTCATTTTATCTCCGTGTTTATCCAATACCCAGTTATGGTCGTAACCTTTTCCGTATTTTAAATCATTACATGGTTCATTAATGCGTTCCCCGATTGTTTTGAATGATTGAAAATCGAAAGGAGTTCCTTCTATAGGTGCTATAGTACCCGTAGGTATCAACATGGAATCTGTCGGAGTATAATTTGCAGCATTTATTTTCAACATGTGATTGGTAATAGATTTTGAAACTCCACCTGAAAAACCGAATAAGTTGAAAAACGCATGATTTGTTATGTTGATAATAGTTGGTTTATCAGTCTTTGCCGAATAATCAATGCGTAATTCATTTTTATTGGTAAGTGTTTATGCTACAGTAACTTTTAAAGTGCTTGGGTAACCGCCGGCTCCATCTTTAGATATGTATGAAAGCTCAAGAGCATCTTCGTTATATTTTGTTTTGAAGGGTTTTGCATCCCATACAACTTTATGAAACCCGTTAAAACCTCCGTGGAGATGGTTTTTCCCATCATTTGTTTCGAGAGTATATTCATGCCCGTTGAGGGTGAATCTTGCATTGGCTATCCGGTTGGCATACCGTCCAATGGTTGCTCCAAAATAAACATTGTTTTTGATATAATCATTGATATTGTTGAATCCGGTAATGATGTCTGCAAAATGCTGATCTCTATCCGGAGTCCACAGCGATACCAAACGTCCTCCGTAATTGGTTATTTGAGCTGCCAAACTTTGTTTATTGCGGAGTGTGTATAGTGTTACTTTTTTACTTTTATTACCCATGATTTGAAAATACCTCTGACATTAGTGCTTTCGCCATTGCAAAGGTTAATTAATTCCAATTCTTTACCACTTGACTTAAAGAAAAAGATGGAAATTATTTATAAAAATACTAATCGTATGAATCATTTGATTGATGAAATTATGACTTTTAATGAAATTGAAATGAAACAACTGAAAATTACTGTAAAACAAGGTGATATACTTTCATATATATATATGATATATCGAAGTCGTCTTGACTTTTCATAATAATCCTTTATCTCAATAATGTTTAGAAAAATAAGACAAAATTCACAGAATTGACAGATTTTATATCTTACAAATTTCTGTAAATTCTGTATCTTTTGTCTAAAAAAAGAAATATGACATTTTTAATTCTATCTAATTTAAAAGTAAAGACGAGTTCATCGAGTGCTTTCAAGATCGTTGTAAACGAACGCAAAATAGATTTTGTGATTGATATTCAGCATTAAATGTTGAGCGTATCATTCATAATTTGCTATCAAATGCTTTTATGTTTACGCCAACAGGAGGAGTCATTGCTATCTCAGCTTCAATAGTAAATGTTCAGAATCAGAAATTTTTAAATATGGTTGTCCAAGATTCAGGGCGTGGTATTCTAAAATATTTGTTGGAGAAAATATTTGAAAATTATTATCAGGTTGAAAGAAAAGATGAGAGTGAAGGCTCAGGTATAGGTTTAGCTTTGACCAAGGTGTTGGTCAATATGCACAAAGGATCGACAAGAGCAGAAAGTGATTTTGTTAGAGGTACGCGTTTTATCGTAGAGCTAAATGTTTCAGAGAGTGCCTTCTGTAAAGATGAAAAATCAAATGAAGTATTTGATTATGAGTTGCTTGTCATTGATAAATAAAATTTCATAGATAATGTTAAACTATTTTCTGAAAGTATTCCTGTAATAGGGGAACACAGTGGCAGAAAAACAAAGATACTGTTACCAGTATTGGCCGGTGGTTGGGTAGTTAATTCTATCGATGAATCAAATATGAAGTTGGCCGTCGGTTATTATAAACCGGATGTTGCGCCGGAAGTTTTAAAATAGATTTTTTCCCACTAAAAAAGAAAATTTGATCTTAGTGGGTATATTCAGAAATTAGCCAAAATATCGGCCAGATGTATTCCTTTGATGGGAAGTTTGTTCTTCTGAATATATCCGTTAATATTCATTAGGCACGAAGCTTCGGTACTGACAATATATTCCGCTTCGGTGGCAATGGCGTTCCGTACTTTTTTTTCAGCCAAAGCGGTTGAGATAGCCGTGTTCTTTACTGCAAATGTTCCTCCGAAACCGCAGCAGGTGTCGCTTTCATTCATTTCTATCAATTTAAGTCCACTTACATGTTTCAGCAATTCGCGGGGCTCGTCTTTTATGCCATATTCACGGAGTGCGGAGCAGGAATCGTGAAAGGTAACTTTGTGCGGAAAACAGGCTCCGAGATCGGTTATACCAAGTTTATTTACTAAAAAATCGGAAAGTTCAAATATATTGGTTTTAATTTCGGAGTGTTTTTGCAGATAATCCGGATCATTTTTTAGAACTTTATGGTAATGGTTGATAATGAAACCGGAACACGAACCGGATGGTGAAACAACGGGTATTCCAGCCTGAAAGTCATTCAGAAATTTGCGAGCCAAAGTAGCTGTTTCGTTCCAATATCCACTGTTGAAAGCCGGTTGCCCGCAACAGGTTTGGTTGGAATTGTAATGCACTTTGCAACCTGCTTTTTCAAGTATTTTTATTACATTGAAAGCCGTTTTCGGATACAGTTGATCAATGTAGCAGGGTATAAAAAGTTGTACTTCCATTTTGTTGTTTTTTTAATACCAAAATTCACAGTAGACGGGTAAATGATCGGAATATCCAGCTTGATATTTCATGCCATTGTATGTCCTGAATGGCTTTTTTCCTAAAAATTTATCATCGTCCACAAGTAAAAAACTATTGTCAAAGATGCGAACATCAGTTTTCAGCGTGAAGATCTTATTCCCGGGATTCAACAAGTTTCCCGATACGATTATCTGATCAAGAGCACCCCATTCTCCGTTGATTTTATGGGTTCCTTTTCCTGCTTTGTGCAAAGGAAACATCAAGTTATATAACTTATTTCCGATAAAATCGTTTTCAGGAGGTAATGCCTGTAAAACTTCCAACAAACTTTTATCGGTGGGATAATCGTTGAAATCTCCCATTATCACGATGTTCGCTTTTGGATTTTGGCCTAAAATACTGTCCGTTTTGTCTTTGACTATTCCGGCGACAAAGATACGTTTTTCTTCCGATTCGAGTTCACCTCCGAGACGGGAAGGAAAGTGGCATGCAAAAATATGTAAAGTGTCGGCACTCGGTATGAACCCTTTTACATAAAGAATATCGCGAGTTTTTGTGCTTGGTGCAAAAGGGAAATTTACGTTTATCGCTTTTGACTCGGCCGGTTTAAACCGGTGTGGCTGATAGAGCAATGCTACGTCAATGCCACGGATGTCAGGCGATTCGAAATGAATATACTTGTAGTACAGATTTTTCAGTCCTGAACCATAAGTGAGGTCTTTCATGCATTTTTCACTTTCAACTTCGTACAATCCGACGATCGCCGGAGCATCCCAGCCTCCGATTGAAGTAATGACTTTTGCAATATGTTCCTGTTTAAGCCTGTATTTCTCATAATTCCAGCCTTTTATTCCACCCGGAAGGTATTCCTCATCTTTTTTGATGCTGTCGTCGACACAATCAAAAAAGTTTTCAAGGTTGTAACTGATAATGGTAAAGTGTTTTTTCTCCGGATTTTGAGATGAGCTGGTAATGGTAGTAAAAAGTAAACAAGTCAGTAGAAGATTTCTCATAAATATAGGGCATTAAAGTTTATTTTGATAACAAAAATAATTAAATAAAATGAATGATTTGAGAGGCATTTTAAATTGAAAAAGTATTTATGTTGCTTATAAGTGTCCAAAATCCATTAATTTGAATAATTATTCCTCACTTTTTAGCTCAATATATTTTTATTCTAAGGTGAGAATAAATAATTTTGGAGATTAATTCTATCGCTAAGTATTAGTCTTATTATCTAATGAAAAAATTTATTGTTACAGGAATAGTTTTATTTCTGATATTTGCAGCAAAAGCTCAATTATTTATAAACGAAATAATGCCATCAAATGCTTCTGCAGTTATGGACGATGATTATAATTATTCGATGTGGGTAGAGCTTTATAACTCAGGTACAACAACACTTAATCAATCCGGCTATTATTTTACAGATGATCTGGATGAACCGCAGAAGTGGAGTCCTCAGTCAAAATCAATTGCTCCCGGAGGTTTTAGTGTCCTTTGGTTCGAACGTTCCGACAGAGACGGGCATGCCAGCTTTAAGCTTGATCCGGAAGGCGGAAAATTGTATCTGCTGAGTGCCAGTGCTCAGGTTGTCGATAGTGTTATTTATCCGAAACAATATCATAATGTTTCGTATGGGCGAAAAACAGATGGAGGTGACGAGTGGGTTTATTTTGAAGGATACACTAAGGGAACTTCGAATAATGGGAATAAATGGTCGCGGGAACGATGTGCTGCACCAGTCTTGAAATTAACCCCGGGATTTTATACCGGAATGAAAAATGAAGCTTTCGAAAGTCCCGAAACAAGTGATACAATTTATTACTCGCTGAATGGAACCGAACCTACCCGCAAAAATACAAAATATACTCCCGGTTTTGTAATTACTTTATCTTCTACCACCATTTTAAGGGCACGTACATTTTCAGGGACAAAAGTGCCGAGTGAAATAGTAACCGGTACTTACTTTTTTAATCAAAGAGATTTCCATTTGCCAGTGGTCTCAATTGTAACCGAACAGGCTAATCTGACTGATAATACGATTGGAATTTATGTGCAGGGAACCAATGGGATGCCCGGAAACGGAACTACTGAGGCCTGTAACTGGAATCAGTACTGGGATCGTCCGGCTAATTTCGAATTGTTCGATACGACTTTGGTGCAGCAGGTAAATCAGGAAGTCAATATCTCAATTGCAGGAGGTTGGACACGTACAATGAATGCTCAGAAGTCATTGAAAGTTGATCCGAGCAAAAAGTTTGGTAACAATAAAATCACTTACGATATTTTCAAAGCTACCAAACCTGACCGAAAATATAAAAGTATTCTTTACCGGAATGCAGGGAACGATTTTGGGTATTCTATGTTACGCGATGGATTTATGCAGTCTATCGTTTGGAAAAGAATGAACCTCGATCAACCAGCTTACGAGCCGGCGGTGTGCTTTATGAATGGTGTTTATTATGGCATTCAGAACCTGCGTGAACGGACGAATGAAGATTTTCTTTATTCGAATTACGGTTTGGATTCGGATGATGTTTATTTGCTGGAAACAACAGAACTGACTACTGATACGGCGTTTACAAATTTGACAAATTATATATCTAATAATGATATTACACAACAGTCAGTTTACGATTACGTTTGCAGTCAGATTGATATTGATAACCTGATAGATTATTATATAACCGAGATTTATTATGGAAATACCGATTGGCCGGATAATAATGTGAAAGTCTGGAAGAAAAAAGAGTCTGGAAGTAAATGGCGATGGATTTTGTACGATTTGGATTTCGGCTACAGTTTATATGATACAAATCTATTTAATCATAATACATTAACGTATGCTTTGGGTGAATTGTCAAGTGATATTCCTCCTGCATGGTCAACTTTAATGTTGAGTCGGTTGGTGAAAAATGATACTTTCCTACAGCAGTTTATCGACAGGTTTGCTATCCAGATATCATCTACATTTTTGCCTGCGAGAGCAGAAACAATTCTGGATAGTCTGGCTGCTAAGATTTCCACAGAGATTACCTACCATAAAGCGAAATGGGGCTCAAGCAGAAACTTCGATACAGATTTGACGAACATGAAAACATTTGCGGCCAGCAGGCCTGATAAAATGCTGGGCTTTATCAGCAGCCGGTTTTTGAATTCAGTATCAACACAGATTTTAAGCCTTTCGGCGAATAACGATAAGGCAACTTATACATTTAATGGAGAGCAAATTATTGATTCAGTAATTGATTTAAAATATTTTTCCGGTAAAAATTTCTCTGTGAAGGCAAATGATATTCCCGGCTATAAATTTTCGTGTTGGGAAATTGCGGGAGCGTCCTCGGCTTTAACGTTAATTGCAGATGGAAGTAGCTGGAAGTATTATGATGGTAGTAGTATCCCTGCTTCGAATTGGTATGCAGCAGATTATAGTGATGCGGCGTGGAGTTCGGGAACGGCACAATTCGGATATGGTAATAAGGGGGAAGTTACGACTATCAGTTACGGTAATGATGCCAATAATAAATATCCGACAGCCTATTTCAGAAAAACTGTAAATATTAGCTCCTTATCCTCGAAAAGTGATTTTGAAATTTCAGCCTATTTTGATGACGGAATTGTGGTATATGTAAATGGAGTGGAAGTTGGCCGGAATAATATAACATCTGGAACGGTAAATTTCTCGACTTATGCTTCTGTTTATAATAATGGCATTACGGCAACTTTTTCTGTACCTGAGGAATTGCTGGTCGAAGGTGAAAATGTAATTGCAGCTGAGGTACATCAGATTAATGCTACAAGTTCTGATCTGATATTCGATCTGAAAATGACTTATACACAGCCGACAGGGGTCGAGCAATCGGCGGATGCGACCTACAGTGGAGCTTTGTCCGGAACAGCAATGCTACGCGCTGTATATGAACAAACGATTTTTGAAGATCCGGATAAAGATATTGAAGTCCTGATTAACGAGGTGGTGTCAAGTAATAATCAGATTGAGGACGAATTAGGGAACAAAGGAGATTATATTGAGATATACAACAACAGCGGTAAAGATGTAAATATTGCAGGTTGGTATATTACCGATACACCTTCAAACGTGACTCTGGCCCAGATCCCGGCGACAGATTCGGCAAAAACGCTTATCCCGTCAAAAGACCGAATTGTGCTTTGGGCTGATGATAAACCTGAAAACGGAGTGCTTCATCTTGGCTTTAAGCTGAGTAAAGATGGAGAGAAACTTGTATTGTCTCGCTCAAATTATCTGGGAACAATTGTTTTAGCTGATTCAGTTACGGTTCCGTATCTCGAACAAAATACGAGCTACTCGCGTGTGCCTGATGCCAGCGAAAATTGGATGGTCACAACTCCGACATACGATGCAGCTAATCAGGCTCCGGCCGGGACGGATAACTTGATTTATGGTGTCCGGCTTTACCCGACTATGGTTAATAATAATTTTATTGTAGAGAATGCGTCCGGCTCAACACTCCGAATGTATAACCTTGCGGGTAAATTGCTTATCGAATGCCCGATTGAGAATGCCCGATTTGTTGTTCAGTCGGGAAGTTTACCCAAAGGAATATATCTCGTAAATATCGGGGCAGAAAGATTCAAAATCATAAAATTGTAATTGTCAACGAATACTCGATGCTTTTTCTGAGAAACAGGCTTGTTTGACATTAGTCACGCAGGCTTGTTTCTTTTTTAGTACAAAGAAGCTGATAATGAAAGTTTCGGAACTCTTCACTAAATGGTTTTACACTATTTCTCGCACGATTGTTTCATGAGATCATCTTTATAGATTGTAATTACAATGATTTGTTAATCAGAGGTTCCCATTTCTTTTTCGAATATTTGTTTTATTTTTGTAAAAATATATTGACTGCTATTATATGTTTTTTACCGGACTCGTCTTGACTTTTGAAGCAGATAGAATTAAAAATGTCATATTTTTTATCTTCTGTCTGACGCTTTCTAAACATTATCGGAATAAAGGATTGTTATGAAAAGTCAAAACGACTCACTATAATGAAATTAATAATGTCTAAATAAAAAAAAAGTTTGAATTATGAAAATTAAGAAGTGTTTTCTATGGGTTGTTTTAACTAGTTTTAGCTTTGCTACTTTTGCGCAGATCACTGAAGGTGAAAAGAAACTGAAAGCTGTTGCCACAGATACTGTTGTCGGCTGGAAAAAAGGTATTGCAACGAGTTTGAATTTTTCTCAGACAGCCTTGATTAACTGGTCGGCAGGAGGTGAAGATTCGTATGCTTTGAATGCCATGTTGGGAATGTTTGCTAATTATAAAAACGAAAAGAGTGCATGGGATAATTCTTTAGATATGGGTTATGGCTTGTTGAATCAGGGAGATGAAGAAATGAAAAAAACGGATGACCGCATTGAACTGACTTCGAAATACGGGCGAAAAGCAGTTACAAGTTTTTATTGGGCAGGTCTGCTTAATTTTAAAACTCAGTTTATGCCGGGATATAAATATACAGATGATACAGAAACAAAAATATCAAATTTTTTAGCTCCCGGATATTTGGTTGGAGCCCTTGGTATGAATTACAAACCGAATAACTATTTCAGTGCGTTTCTGGCTCCGGTAACTGGCAAACTTACTATTGTAAATGATGAGGATCTGTCGGCAGAAGGAGCTTATGGAGTAGATCCCGGAAAAAAATCCCGTTCAGAGTTTGGTGGTTATGCCCGGTTGAATTATGCCCGGAACGATTTTAAAAATGAGTGGTTGAAAAACATAAGTTTAAGCTCTAAACTGGATTTGTTTTCGAACTATTTGGATAAACCACAGAATATCGATGTCAGTTGGGAAAATATTATTTTAATGAAAGTAAATAAATACATTGGCATTAGTTTGAATACAAACTTGTTGTATGATGCAGATATTATTGACCCGGTTTCAGGAAAGGCTAAAGTACAGTTTAAAGAAATATTGGGCGTCGGCTTCTCTCTAAAATTCTGATTTTATTTATATGTCCAAGAAAGAAGCCAATCGGATTTTTTGTCTGATTGGCTTCTTTCTTGGATATATTTTCAGTATTTTTTATAATAACTTTTGAGATAAGTGAGTACTTTGGTGTAAAGAGGGTTGTTGCATTGATCGAAAAACCATTGATTCTCAGGATAGGGCTGAGGATCTAACCTGCACATCTTACGTTGTTGCTCGGTAAGTGCCCGGTCATCTCCGTAATATTTTCCCCATTCAGTCGACCATACATAATCATGACTATAAGTTTGTTGCTGTACAAGTTTGTTCGTTCCTGAATATATACTTACGGTAATTATTCCCCGTGCAGGTATTTCATTCAGGTTATTTATATACTGAGCCTTTGCGGTGATATATACAACTTTAGTCTCTCCGTTTCTCCCTTTTTCATATACGGGAACACTATCCCGTTTCATGTTGATCGTCTGTTTCTTATGCGTTACTTCACCGATTGCGAAACTTCTGAAATCTATGGAAATATATTGGTTGACACGAAGCTGGTTGGTGTTTCCGGCCTCATTAAAAGTATAATAACGAATCAGCCTTGCTCCGACAGTGTTCATCATATCGGAAGCTAACTTATCGTAAAAATAAGTGGGTGATACCTGATAATTGGCGTTTAACTGAGGTTGTTCGAGAACAACATGTAAAGTAGCTGCTTCTTTGGACTCATTGATCAGATTCAGTACATCTTTATAACCATAATTGTATTTGTTGGCTTTGATAAAGTATTGATAGGCCAGGCGTGCATTTGTAAATGTTCCGACATTTAACGCTTTGAGCCCCATTTCGTAAGCTTCTTCAGCTGCATTTATTTTGGCTTTGCTTAATTCGGACGGATAGGTGGGTGTCTCTTTCACCAGCTCGGATGCCATGGGGCAATTATTGATAATTTCTGCCATATAGTTTAACCGTTCGTACTGAGCAACTATGATTTCGTATTTATTTTGTTCGTTGCCCGTACTTGCAAATTCAATTTCGCGCATAGCAGCTTTTTGTGCCAAAGGATAGGCCTTAAGCAAAACATATTGAGCCTTTTCGCTGTGACTATTGTCCCGCAATTTTTCAACCGCTTCGACGGTGGCTTTGTAGTAATCACCTTTTTTCAGGGCTTTGTAACCGGAAGAACAAGAAAATAATAAAATACTGATAAAAGCTATTGTAAAAGACTTGTAAAAAGTATTCATATACTAAATTGATTTTAAATGTTTATGCTTGAAGGTCGTAAAATTACTTTAAAATATAAAAATGTCAAAGTTGATATGAAAAAATAGGGTGAAGTTTATTAAAAACTCCACCCTGATTATATTTCTTGTTATGAAACTGACATTTACATACGTTCAGGAACATCTATTCCCAAAAGTCCCATGCCTGTTCTGATAACATTTGCGACGGTTCCGGATAATGCAAGCCGGAATTTTTTCATATCTGCATATTCTTCTTTCAGAATGGGAAAATCATGATAGAACTGGTTGTACTCTTTAACTAATTCATATTCATAATTGGCTATGAGAGCAGGGCTGAATTCGTCTCCGGCTTCTTTAACCACTGTTGGAAATCCTGAAATAAGTTGAATCAGATAGCTCTCTTTTTCAGAAATCGGGAGTGCCGAATCAATTTTCGTGCTAAAATCGATACTGCTTTCAGTTGCTTTACGTAATACAGATTTTATACGTGCATAAGTGTACTGAATAAATGGTCCCGTGTTCCCGTTAAAATCTATGGATTCTTTGGGGTTGAAAGTCATATTTTTGCGCGGATCAACTTTCAGAATAAAATACTTCAGGGCACCAAGTCCTACAATACGTGCAACATCTGATTTTTCTTCTTCTGTACAATTATCCAGTTTTCCCAGTTCTTCTGAGGTCTCACGGGCTGTCTCAATCATTTCTGCCATCAAATCATCCGCATCAACCACTGTCCCCTCGCGACTTTTCATTTTTCCTTCGGGCAGTTCTACCATTCCGTATGAGAAATGAACGAGGCTTTTACCCCATTCAAAACCGAGCCGGTCGAGCAGGATAGATAACACCTGAAAATGATAATTTTGTTCGTTACCTACCACATAAACCATTTTTTTGATATTGTAGTCGGCGTAGCGAAGTTTGGCTGTCCCGATGTCCTGTGTCATATAAACAGAGGTTCCATCCGAGCGGAGCAATAATTTTTCGTCTAATCCATCGTTTGTCAGGTCGGCCCAAACAGAATTGTCATCGCGCCGATAAAAAACTTTTTCTTTTTCTCCACGTTCTACCTCGGCTTTCCCGACTAAATAAGTGTCTGATTCGTAGTATATTTTATCGAAATTTACACCCATTTGTTTGTAGGTTTCATCAAAACCGGCATAAACCCAACCGTTCATGGTTTGCCAGAGCTTCCTCACTTCCGGGTCATTGTTTTCCCAGGCAAGCAGCATTTTTTGTGCTTCCAGAATAAGCGGTGCGTTCTTTTTGGCTTCCTCTTCGCTCATGCCTTTTTCCATAAGTTTCTTGATTTCGGCCTTATAAGCTTTATCAAAAGCTACATAGTATTTCCCTACAAGAAGATCACCTTTCATTCCTGAACTTTCGGGAGTTTCACCATTGCCAAAAAGTTTCCAGGCCAGCATAGATTTGCAGATATGTATACCGCGGTCGTTGACGATATTGGTTTTTATAACTTTCCAGCCGTTGGCTTCCTGAATGCGGGCAATGCTGAACCCGAGCAAATTGTTACGGATATGCCCGAGATGCAGTGGTTTATTGGTGTTTGGTGAAGAGTATTCTACCATCATAATATCTGCATTTTCCGTAGGAGTTTGAGTTCCAAAAGATGAATTTGCATGAATTGTATTCAGAAGATCAATCCAGTAAGCCTTATTGATACTGAGATTCAGAAATCCTTTGATTACGTTGTAAGCCGAAACAACCTGATTATTCCGGAGAATAAATTCCCCGATTTCCTGACCGGTGGCTTCAGGCGATTTGCGGGCTATTTTTACAAAAGGAAAGACCACAACGGTAAGGTCTCCTTCGAATTCTTTTTTGGTTTTCTGAATTTGTATTTGATCCTCGGTTATATCAACATTGTATAATGATTTTACCGATTGTGCTACTACGGATTGAATGATTGATTCTAAATTCATGTTCTTTTCGTTTATTTTCAGGCCGCAAAGATACTAAATAAACTGCAAGTGTGAAAAACAAAATTGCCTGTCTCCCGAGATGAGAGACAGGCAATTAATATAACTTATAAGTACTGTTTAAAAGATTTTCCAGCCAAGAGAAATAACAAATGTATTGGCAGATAATTTATCAATATTGACATCATTTACTTTGGTTTGATACATATCGCCAATTAAATTAAAACGTGCATCAAGTGTGAGCATTAAAAAGTCGACACCAACCCCGGCTTCAAGTCCTACCTGCGAGTTTTTGATGTCTTTTGACAGATCATCTATTGTGACGTCGCTTCCATCTTCACTCACTAAATTATCAAATTCCAGTTTCGAACCTGCGTTTAACCTGAATTTAGGTCCTGCAAAAACCCTCAGGTTGGCTAACTTAAGATCCAGTACTTTATATCCAAGTAATACAGGGATGTCTACTGTACTGATTGTAACAAATTTGTCGTAAGTTACGTTCTTATCCATTACATCCTGAAATGTTATCGTGTAATCCTTTTTTCCCATAGAATATAAAAGTTCCGGCTGTATGTATACTTTTTTTATTCCCAATCGGGCAAAGGCTCCTGCATGAAATCCGTTTGACATTTCCGATTTTACGTTATCCAATGTGTAATCTCCGTTTTGGACAGAACTTACATTGCTCAATGATAAGGAAGAATTGTATCCGGCTTTGATGCCAAAATTTAGTTGGGCACTTACCAAACCGGCAATAAGCAAAAATGCTGCTGCAAAAGTTAATTTTTTCATAAGAGTGAATCTTTAATTGGATTATAATTTAATAAACGATTAACGGGTTCAGAATGTTGTATAGTTCAATTTCCTAAAATGAAACTGCTAAGTATTTTTACTTTTGATGGTTTATAATTCAGGTCATTTTTATCCGGAACATTTATAATATAGGTTTTCTTATCCTTATTGGTAAGTTTACGATCGCGTAGCCATACATTAAAGTCCTTGAGTTCAGCGTAAGTAAGTTTGTATTTTGCGGCCCAGCTTGTCCAGTTACCTACAGAATCGGTTATTTCAACCGGAGTTGTGTTTATTTTGTGGTAGAAATGATCTTTGTGAATTCTGAATCCGAATTCAGCAGGATTTTCAAGAAATTGCTTCATGGCAAGTATCCGGAAAAGGTAACGACTACTTTCGGAAGTGAGTAGTAAATCATAAGCTTCGGTTACATTTTGTTTTTCTAATTCCGAGCTGATTCGACCCATGCCTGCATTATACGAAATGGCTACCGTCGTCCAGCTTCCGTATTTATTATAAGCCGATTTCAGGTATTTACAGGCAGCCTCCGTAGCTTTTTCAATGTGATATCGTTCGTCAATTTCATCACTTACTTCAAGTCCGAATTGTTGAGCTGTTTTGGGCATTAACTGCCATATTCCGGCAGCTTGTGTTGGCGAATAGGCTCTCGGGTCGAGATAACTTTCGATAACTGCCAGATATTTAAAATCATCCGGGATGCCGTTGGCTTTCAATATAGGTTCAATGACCGGAAATAAAAGGTTGGCTCTTTTGATGACCAATATGCTTGAAGAATGACTGTATGCGATGACAATCTGTTCCCGGTCGAAGCGTTCCCGCATATCGTAACGTTCAAGGGAAATTGTATTTCCTGCAAAATTTATAGCTGCCGGAATCGGAAACGAAGATATAGCCTGAGTGGCGCTACAACTTGTCGAAATAAAAATAAGTAAAATTGTAAAGATAAGTTTTTCGGGTTTATACATCGTTTTAAGTTGGCTTTTGTAATGTTTTGCAAAGGTATATTTTTATTGATGAAATAGCTAAAAAAAACAAACAGAAGCTGATATTTAATTATTACATATTTTAAATTTATATCTTTGCAGTCATTTTGTTGACGAGATTTGCGCTTCGGATCAAAACAAATAACCGGATCATTCGCTGAAAAAACAGGTATGAGAAAATTCATAAAAAATGATTTTTTGGTTGATTTTAAGGTTTTTGTTTCATCAGACTGAGAGTCTTTAAAATAATTTTGTATGAAAAGAGCTATTTTTCCGGGAACTTTCGATCCTTTCACAATTGGGCATTACAGCATTGTGATGCGGGGGCTTGAATTGTTTGATGAGATTGTGATTGGAGTGGGAATTAATCAGTCGAAGAGAACTCTTTTTTCTGTTGAAAAACGCCTCGAAATTATCCGGCAGGCTTTTATCGATGAACCAAGAGTGAAAGTAATGTCTTATAATAGTCTGACTGTCGATTTTGCCCAATTGGTAGATGCCCGTTTTGTTTTGCGTGGTTTGCGCTCGGTTGGCGATTTTGAATACGAGCGAACCATAGGTGATACAAATCATATTCTGACCGGAATTGAAACCGTAATACTTTTTACCGAGGCACGTTATGCCCATATTTCTTCTACGGTAGCCCGGGATCTGATTTCTTACGGAAAAGATATTACTGATTTTTTACCACCGAATGTAAAACTCTGATTAAAAAATAGAATCAAGAACCCCAATTTTAGAATCGAGATATTTCACAATGTGTAATTGTAAATTATTTATTTTTTCGTGGACTTTATAGACCGATAAACCATATGACCGATAACTAACAAGAAAAAAGCTGAATTAAAAAGAAATTTCAAACAAGAAACGAGGAAACGGCAAACAATGAACAAAGGAAAACTTTTTTTTATTAATCTATTTTTACTGGCGGGTTTAAGCTGCATGGCTTCAACTCCGGATTCAGATCAAAGCACATTTCGCATATCAAAAAATTTATCAGTTTTCAATGCTATATTTAGGGAACTCGACATGTTTTATGTCGATACGCTTAATTATGATAAAATGATGAAAACGGCTGCCGATGCCATGTTGTCGAAGCTCGATCCATATACAGTTTACATGCCGGAAGAGGAAACCGATGACTTGACATTTATGACCACTGGTGAATATGGTGGTATTGGGGCAATGATCATGAAAAAAGATAATGATGTATGTGTGTCGGAGCCTTACGAAGGAATGCCTGCCCAGCGTAATGATGTTCGTGCCGGAGATATAATTCTTGAGGTGGATGGCGAAAGTGTTGTCGGAAAGTCGGTTTCTGATGTCAGTTCTATGCTAAAAGGAACTCCGAATACAACAATTAAGCTGAAATTGAAACGTTTTGGAGAAAAGAAACCTGTGGTGAAAGAGTTCCAGCGAGAAAAAATTCAAGTGAATCCCGTCGGTTATTCCTCTCTTGTTGCAGATAAAACGGGTTATGTACTGTTGAATGAATTTACAGATAAATCGGCTGCTGAAATGAAAACGTCTATTAATGACTTGGTGAAAAATCATGGAATCGAATCGTTGATTATTGACTTGAGAAACAACGGTGGCGGTTTGATTGACGAAGCGGTGAAAATTCTCGGATATTTTTTGCCAAAAGGAACCGAAGTGGTTACTACCAAAGGCAAAAACGAATTGGCTGTACGAACGTATAAAACCCCGACAGAACCGCTGTTTCCGGATTTAAAGCTGGCTGTGCTTGTTAACCGGGGATCTGCATCTGCTTCCGAAATTCTTACAGGAGCAATTCAGGATCTCGACCGTGGAATTATAATCGGAGAAAGAACTTTTGGAAAAGGATTGGTACAAAATATTCGTAATGTCGGCTACGGTGCTCATTTAAAAGTGACGACAGCCAAGTACTATATTCCGAGCGGGCGTTGTATTCAAGCTATTGATTATAGTCATAGAAACGAAGATGGAAGCGTCGGCCGTGTGCCTGATAGTCTTACAACGGAGTTTCAAACGAGAAACGGGCGGGTTGTCCGTGATGGAGGCGGCATTGTCCCTGATATTCAGATAGAAGACAACCGGAAACTTAATATCGCATATTATATTTTTGCTCAGAATCTTTATTTTGATTATGCGACCGAATATGTTGCCTCTCATTCCCAGATTGCAAAACCTTCGGATTTTGAGTTGAGCGATGATGATTTCAATGCTTTTACTGATTATCTGATTCTGAAAAAATTCACATACACTTCTCAGACTGAAAAGTATTTTGACGATTTACTTGAGGTTGCTAAAGCAGAAGGACTTGATAGTACTGCCCGGGCAGAATTTGATGCCTTGAAACTGAAATTAAAACCTGATATCAGAAAAAATATTGAAGATAATAAAGCTGAGATAAAAGATTTGCTGTCAGTTGAGATTATAAAACGATATTATTTTCAAAAGGGTGAAATTGAATATAGCCTGAAACGAGATAAAGGACTTAAAGCTGCAGAAGAAAAACTTTCTGATCCTGACGAATATCAGTTAATTCTTTCAAAAAAATGATTTTGTCAGGAATTACTAAAAGATAAACATGGTTTTGGGTTTGTAAATATCTTTATAGACTCAAAACTTTTTTATTTTAAATGATTGTGTAAATTTGTTGAGCCTTTTTGAAAAAATACATAATAAGTGAATTAAAGAAATAAAAATTCTTTCACAAAATGTTGAAAAATGGAAAATAAATCAATTGGAGAAAAAATCCGAACATTATTAGCAGTAAAGAATATTACGAACGAAGAACTGTCAGAAAGATCCGGTCTTTCTGCGGATCAGATTGAATTAGTTTTAAATGGTTGTGATTGTCCTTCACTATCTCCTTTAATTAAGATAGCAAGAGGGCTGGGGGTTCGTTTAGGAACATTTTTGGATGACAATGAGCAACTTGGTCCGGTCGTTTTTTCTTCCGAAGAGCATGAGGTCTCAACTGTAAACAGCCATCTTACCACGGCGAATGCTAATCTGAATTTTATGCCTATGGCCGGAAATAAAGCCGGACGCCACATGGAGCCGTTTGTAATTGATATTTCTCCGGCAAAAAACTATGAAATATCCGGTTCGTCTCACGAAGGTGAAGAGTTTATTTACGTTTTGTCGGGTAAGGTGAGAATTGTTTATGGGAAAGAAACCTATACGCTTCATGTTGGCGAAAGCATTTATTACGATTCTATCATTGAACACAAAGTGAGTGTTGACTCCGAAGAGCCTGCCAGAATTTTGGCGGTAGTTTATACGCCATTGTGATAAACCGATTTTTTCATTTAATAGATGAATTATGCAATTATTTGACAGAACATTGGGTGACTGGCTTGAACTCTGGGCTGAAAAAATACCTGATAAAGACTATATTATATATGCCGATCGTGATTTGAGGTTTACCTGGGCTGCTTTTAATCAGCGTGTCGACGATATGGCAAAAGGCTTGTTGGCCGTTGGCGTTACCCAGGGGGCCCATGTGGGTATCTGGGCGCAGAACGTTCCTGACTGGCTTACTTTTTTATACGCTTGTGCCAAAATTGGAGCCGTAGCCGTAACTGTAAATACCAATTATAAATCGCACGAACTGGCTTTTGTGATGGAGAATTCTGATATGCATACTCTTTGCATGACAGACGGGGTTTCCGGTAATGATTATATTGATACTATTTACGGTTTACTGCCTGAACTGAAAAATTCAGCACGTGGCAATTTAAAGTCGGAACGTTTTCCGGTGCTTAAAAATGTAATTTATATTGGTCAGGAAAAATACAGAGGGATGTATAATACCCCTGAGATTTTATTGCTCGGGCAAAATGAACCGGACGAAAAATTGCTTGATATGAAGCAACGCATTAGCTGCCATGATGTAGTTAATATGCAATATACCTCCGGCACTACCGGCTTTCCCAAAGGAGTAATGTTGTCGCATCACAATATTGCCAATAATGGTTATCTCACTGGTGAACACATGGAATTTACGCAGGAAGATAAACTTTGTGTCTGCGTGCCGTTGTTTCATTGTTTCGGGGTTGTGCTGGCTACAATGAATTGCCTTACACATGGATGTGCGCAGGTTATGGTCGAAAAGTTCGATCCGCTTATTACGCTTGCGTCCATTCATAAGGAGCGTTGTACGGCGGTTTATGGAGTCCCGACCATGTTTATTGCAGAGTTGCATCATCCTATGTTCGATATGTTCGACATGTCGTCGTTACGTACCGGGATTATGGCCGGGGCGCTTTGTCCGATTGAATTGATGCGTCAGGTAAGCGAAAAAATGTACATGACCATTACCAGTGTTTACGGCTTGACCGAAACCTCTCCGGGAATGACTCAGACTCGTTTCTCGGATTCTTTTGAAACACGCTGTACAACAGTTGGATCCGATTATGAATTTACGGAAGTTGCGGTCATTGACCCGGAAACAGGAGAAATTTGTCCCGACGGAGTTCAAGGTGAAATGTGTTGCCGGGGCTACAATGTGATGAAGGGTTATTATAAAAATCCCGAAGCAACGGCTCAGGTCGTAGATGCAAACGGGTATTTGCATTCGGGTGATTTAGGAGTAAAAGATCCGGATGGAAATTATCGTATTACAGGGCGTATTAAAGATATGATTATTCGTGGAGGAGAAAATATTTCCCCTCGTGAAATAGAAGAATTTTTGTACCACATGCCCGGCGTAAAAGATGCCCAGGTTGTGGCGGTAGCTTCTCCTCGCTATGGCGAGGATGTGGGAGTTTTTATTATTCCTCATGAGGGAGCAGATTTGAATGAAGAGGATGTTCGTGACTTTTGCCGGGATAAAATTGCCCGTTATAAAATTCCACGGTATATCTTTTTTGTTAAGAAATATCCATTGACCGGAAGCGGAAAAATTCAAAAATTCAGATTGAGGGAGATGGCTCTGGAAATGTGCAAAGCAGAAAGTATTCAAATTGTCTGATAAAGTTTGGATTCTTAAATAGACGTTGATTTGTCTGTTTTTATTTGTTTTTGAAATGAATCATTTGAAGGTTTTACTGAGATTCTTTGTTTTTTATATTTCTGCGGTCAATACGAAAGGTTACGGGATTCATTCTCCATATATGTTTCGTGTTGTGAGATATTTATTTCAGGATAAATATGCCTATTATTGCTTTGATAAAATAGAAAAACAGAGAAAACGGTTTTTGAATAACCGACAAACAGTTTTTATACGAGACTTTGGTACTGGTTGTGACCGGTATACTAAAATTTCAGAGATTGCCGCTCGCTCGGTTAAGAAGGCAAAGTATGGGCAACTCCTTTTTAGACTGGTTAACGATTTGAACCCTCAAATAATTGTTGAACTTGGAACATCTTTAGGAATTACTACGGCATATCTGGCTTCGGTCAATTCAAAATCGAGATGTTATTCTTTTGAGGGAAGCCCGGAATTGGTGAAAATTGCCGGAGAGAGTTTTCGTGAACTTGGAGTTACAAATGTAGAAATAATAGAAGGAAATATAGACAGTACTCTAAAATCGAAATTATCTGAACTTCCGGCAGTTGATTTTATATTTATAGATGCAAATCATAGTTACAGTGCCGTAATAGAGTATTTTGATTTGTTGATTGAAAAAATGAGCGAAAATGCCGTTATTGTTGTTGATGATATTTATTGGTCGGAAGATATGCAAAAAGCATGGGCGAAAATTAAATGTCATAATAAAGTAAAATCAACAATAGATATCTTTGAAATGGGAATTATATATTTAAATCCTGATTTAAATTATAAAAACTATAGGGTTCGTTATTAAAACCGGAACAATTTTGATTAATTTTGTATTTTGAATGCGGCAAAATACTAAAATACAATCATGAAAATATATACAAAAACCGGAGATGACGGAGAAACCGGACTTATAGGTGGAACCCGGGTCTTAAAAAATGATATTCGGATTGAAGCTTATGGTACTGTTGATGAATTGAATTCTTTTATTGGGCTGTTGATGTCTGCTTCTATTGATGGGCTGACTATGAAAACATTGGAGTTTGTGCAGCATAAACTTTTTGTAATAGGATCTCATTTGGCTACAGATCGGGAGAAGGTTTCACTAAGTGAATTTTCTGTGATAAAAGAGGATGATATTTTATTGTTGGAATCGGAAATTGACAGAATGAATGAAGATTTGCCGGTTTTGCAACAATTTGTATTACCTGGGGGTTCTAATGAAAGCGGTTTGTGTCATGTGTGCCGGACGGTAACACGCCGGTCAGAAAGACGAATATTAGAAATGGCCGATCATTATAGTATGGATAATCAGGTAATTAAATTCATAAACAGATTGTCAGATTATTTTTTTGTTTTGTCCAGATATGTTTTGCATTCTGCAGGTAAGAAAGAAATCTTTTGGAAAAAAGAGTAATAATGAAAAATTTTTCTATTTTTGCCAAAAATTATACCTGAAATAATAACAATTTTATAAAAATAAACTGAGTTGATATATGTATTGGACTTTGGAATTAGCTTCAAAAATTGAAGATGCACCTTGGCCTGCGACAAAAGATGAATTAATTGATTATGCGATGAGATCCGGTGCTCCGTTGGAAGTTATTGAAAACTTGCAGGAAATAGAGGACGAAGGAGAAATCTATGAAAGCATAGAAGACATTTGGCCTGATTATCCAAGCAAGGAAGATTTCTTTTTTAATGAAGAAGAGTATTAATGTGGAAACAAATTTATATTGCTTAATTTTCACTGATTCAAGTCGTTTTGGTGCTGGGATATAGCTAAATGTTCTTGTCCTGAACAATTTTTTGAGAGTTTTGCAGTTTGATTAAATGTATCAATCTTTTTATAACAAAAGGTCGATATGAAAGTCTCATAAAATAGCATGAAAAATAGACTAAGGATATTTTTGTTTCTTCTAATTTGTACAAATGCCGTTTATTCTCAATTTGATGCCCAGTTAAGTCAGTATATGCTGAACAGTTCTGCGTTTAATCCGGCAGCGGTCGGGCAAAGCGGAATGATAGATGTTATCGGACAGCATAGGTTAAACTGGCTCAGCTTTCAGGGAGGAGGTACGACGACAGTGTTTAGTCTTAGTGCTCCTTTGAAAATTGAAACCTCTACACATGGTATTGGAGTCAGTTTTTTAGATGATAATGTGGGCTGGTTTACTAATCAGTCATTTCATTTACAGTATGCATTTAAGAAACAACTTGGTTCTGGTCTTTTGAGTTTGGGTGCTGATTTAGGCTTTGTAGATGTCAGTTTCAGCGGAGACAGTTTGAGTTCATATACTCAGAATTTTAAAGATTATGAGTATTTCAATTTTTCATCCGATGATCAAATTCCTACTTCTGCAGTATCCGGAATGGCATTTGATATGGGAATCGGTGCTATGTATACTACTCCAGACTGGTATGCCGGGGTTTCTATGCAGCACTTAAATATGCCGACTGTAAACTGGACAAATTCGATGTATTTTTTGGTTTATCCTGTATTGTTTCTTACCGGCGGGATGAATTTTAGTTATCCGGATGACGATAAACTGGAAATTAAACCATCGGTTCTGTTTAAATCAGATTTTTCCTCTTGGGCATTTGATTTATCAGGTCGTGTTGAATATGATAATAAATATTGGGGAGGATTGAGTTACAGGCTGTTGGACGCAGTTGTGCTGATGGCTGGAATGAATATCGCGAGTGGTCTGTCTGTAGGATATTCTTTTGATATTTCAACTAATAAGTTAATCACAACAAATTACGGATCACATGAGTTGTTCCTGATCTATAGTTTTGAATATGTGTTTAATAAGAATACAACTAAATATAAGAGTATCCGGTTTTTATAAAGTCATAATATCCGAATAAATCTAAAAACATAAAGTTTTTTATTTTAAATATATAATCTCACGAAGATGAAAAAAAACTTGATAATAGCTTCACTTATTTTAGTGGTTATTGTTGCGGCAAAACCATTAGGAGAATTAGTAGGCGTTTCTAAAAAATCGATTTTCAATAAAGGATTTAAAGAAAATAATCCTTATGGGATGGTATTTATAAAAAGAGGCTCTTTTATGATGGGCCCAAACGATCAATCTGCTTTGGGGGCCGTTAGCGATAAATCGGTAAATGTAACTGTTGATGCCTTTTGGATGGATGAGACCGAAATTACAAATGATGAATATAAGCAATTTGTGAATTGGGTAAGAGATTCAATTGCAATGAGATGGTTGATTATGCGTAGGGCTACCGGATACGAGAAACTGACATTATATAAGGATAAAAATGAACCGCTTGACATGTTGCCTGACCTCCAACTTCAATATATTTCATTGAATTGGAAAGCAAAAATTCCATGGAAGTCAAAAGATGACAGCGTTAAGGCTATTCTGAATGAACTTTACTATATGGGAGATAATTCTCTTGGTTACAAGCAAATAGATCCATCTAAGCTGACATATAAATATGAATGGATTAATTATGATCAGGCTGCTCTGCCTGGAAATAAGTATAATGTAAATACGGGTGCATATCCTGATGGAGCAAGTGTCAGAGTTGATACTTCTTATATTCAGGATGGAGTTATCGTAAATAAAACCATTGAACGGAAACTTAGAACAAGAAAGGATCTTATTTCAACGAAGATTGTAAATATATATCCGGATACAATCATGTGGCTGAGAGATTTTCAATATGCCTATAATGATCCTAAAATGCACATGTATTTTTCCCATCCGGGATTTGCAGATTATCCGGTTGTAGGAGTTACATGGGAACAGGCCCAGGCATTTTGTGAATGGAGGACTCAGTTGTTTAATAGTGCGAATAAAATCGGAGGACAAGATTATCGCTTACCCACAGAAGCCGAATGGGAGTATGCTGCAAGAGGTGGACGTGATTTGGCACTTTATCCATGGGGTGGTAATTATGTGAGAGATAGTAAAGGATGTTTTATGGCAAACTTTAAACCAATGAGGGGAAGCTATACTGATGATACCGGTGCAACTACCATGAAAGTTGCTTCATTTATGCCGAATGATTACGGGCTCTTTGATATGGCCGGTAATGTAGCGGAATGGACTTCGACGGCTTATTTGAGTTCGTCAAATACACTTGTTGCAGATATGAACCCTAATTTTCAATACAATGCAAAGACAGATGATGCAGATGTTTTGAAACGAAAAGTTGTAAAAGGCGGCTCATGGAAAGATATTGCTTACTATCTGCAATGTGGTGTAAGAACTTATGAATATCAGTACGAGAGTCGTCCATATATTGGCTTCCGATGTGTTCGGTCGTTTAATGGAGAATAGTTATTAATAATCTATATAGAGATAAAAATATGTCAAAAAATCAGTCAAAATTCGATATTTGGTGGAATTCCCCAACGGTGAAGCGTGCAGTAGGAATTATGTATAGTTTAGGGGCTTCTATCGTGATTATAGGGGCTATGGGGAAAATTTTACATACGTCATGGGGTGGCGCTATGCTGGGTGCCGGAATGTCGGTTGAAGCAATTTTATTTGCTTTAGGTATTTTTGATAAACCTCACGAAGAATTTGATTGGCATAAAATTTTTGATTTTGAGTCAGAAGCCAAAATTAACGGAACTCCATCGTTCGGAGGAGGTGTTCCTGCTGGAAATGCAACAGCCCCGAGCGGGATGGTTTCGCGCAATTTAGGAGAAGCAATAAGTGAGTCTGATGTTCAGAAGTTTAATGCAGGAATCAAAAATTTGACAACAACAGCCGAAAATCTCTCAAAAATGGGAACAGTGGTTGCTTCAACAGAAAATTTTTCTAAAAATCTTGATGCAGCTTCAACAACTACACAAAAATATGTTGCTGCTCAGGAAAATTTGAATAGTACCTCGGAAAAGTTGGTGAGCTCTTATCAGGGAATAACTGATGGAATGGAAGCTGTTGAAAAAAATACAAAAAATTATGCAGCTAAAGTTGATGATATAAATAAAAACTTATCTTCAATTAATTCTTTGTATGAGATTCATTTAAAGAATATACAAGCTCAATCGGAATCTTTAAATAAACAGTCGGAATCTGTGAATAATGTCAGTAAAGAGTTAGATGCTGTTTCTACTGAAATTCAAAAAATGAAGCAATCGGCTGTTGTAGCATCAGCAAAAACTGAAGATTTTAGATCCGGTACCGAGAGATTGGCAAAACAAATATCTGATCTTAATAATGTTTATGGTAATATGCTCAATGCATTGAATTAATTTGAGGAACTTTGTTTACTAGTAAAAGATATTTAGCATAATGGGTGGAGCAAAAAATTGTCCGGAGACCCCGAGGCAAAAGATGATTGGAATGATGTATTTGGTGCTTACAGCGATGTTGGCACTGAATGTGTCGAGTGAAATTCTGAATGGGTTTACAATGGTAGATAATAGTTTACATGCCACCATTGAATCATCCGATATAAGAAATAAAGCTCTATACGATGATTTTCAATATCAATACGAACAAAATCCTACAAAAGTACAAGAGTGGCTTGATAAAGCGAAATTCGTTAAGCAACAATCAGATGATTTGTATGATTATATAGAAAAATTTAAAGTTGATATTGTAAAGATTGCTGATAAAGACAAAGCAGATCCTAAAGCAAGGAATATCGAAGCACGTGATAATCTGGATGCTGCCGGACGATATGCAATATTAGGAGGAAAAGGAAAAGAACTGAAAAACAAAATTGATCAGTATTCTAGCGTTTTGGTTACTTTGAGTAATAATGATCCTGAGAAACAGAAAATGTATAAAAATATTTTCAGTACAGATAAAATATATAGTCAACATACCAATGAAAAAGTTGATTGGAATATTGCCTTATTTGAAATGATGCCGGTTTCTGCAGTTGTTACAATTCTTACAAAATATCAGAGTGATATTCGGGGTTCAGAATCTGAAATGATTCAATATCTTAAAAGTCAGACCGACGCGTCGGATTATCGGGTTAATAAAATTGAAGCATTGGTGATCCCCAATTCCAAGTTCGTTTTTAAAGGGGAAAAGTATTCTGCAAAAATTGTTTTGTCTGCGGTTGACTCGACTAAAAAACCTGAATATTTTGTTGGGGGACGTCAATTAGGAGAAAATGGTGTTTATGAATTTGTTGCCGGAAATAAATTAGGATCGGCGAAGTATTCAGGCGAAATTAGGATGAAAGGAAATGATGGAACTGTGAAATCTTATAAATTTGAACAGGAGTATATGGTCGGTGAACCATCTGCTACAATTTCCAATGAAGACCTGAATGTCGTATATAAAGGTATTGACAATAAAATAAGCGTTTCTGTACCTGGAGTAGCCCCCGAAAATGTTCATATAAATGTTGTAGGTGGTTCCTATCAGGATCTTGGCAAAGGAAGATATATTGTCCGTACTACTAAAGACGGAGAAATAAAGGTTAATGTGTTCGGTAAAGTTGATAAAAAAGACATGAGTATGGGTGCTGCCACATTTAGGGTAAAAAGATTACCGCCTCCATCTGTATTTCTTTTGGATTCAAGAGGGGATGAAAATGAAGGAATGATGACCCTGGATGATTTAAGAGGAGCCTCTTTAGTTGCCAGCTATGGACCGGACGCTTTAGTTCCTGCAAAGTTTAATATCGTTTCGTTTACAATGATTGTAGAAGGTTTAGCTCCACTTCCGGTTTCAGGGCAGAAGCTTGATTTGGGATTTTTAAATAAACTGTCTAAGGGAAAGAATCTTTTAATTAGTAATATAAAAGCTGTTGGCCCTGATAGAAATGTACAATCGCTTGGGGCTATTGTCGTGCGAGTAATGTAATAATTTAGGTATAAATTAAATATAAACAAGCATTGAAATAGATTCAGGCTGTTTATTAAAAAATAGAATCTCATGAAAATACGTTTGGCTGTAATTAGTTTTGTGATAATACTTTCTGCTATTGTTAAAGTGGATGCACAGGAAAAATCACTACCTTTCTTTGATAAAAATGGTAGTGTTGCAATTCAAACAACACAAATGAATGCTTTAGCAGATACAATTGCTACGATTTCTCACCGGGCTGATGATATAGTCTGGTCGAGAATTGTATATCGTATTATTGATTTACGGGATAAACAAAATAATCAATTGTATTTTCCTGTTAAATCTAATAATCGCTACAAGAGCTTGTTCCGTGTTATTCTGGAAGCTGCTGTGAATGACACTTTGAAAGCATATAATAAGATGGATTTTGATATTGTTCCCAATTTTAATAATCCGATCGAGAAAGATTCCCTGAAAAATTATTTTGTAAATTGTGATTGGAATCCGGCTAAGAATACCCCTATTTTGAATAGGATTATCAAAAAAGATCCTCTTACAAATCAGAATATAATTAATACTGATTATTATGAAGATTATGCTTCGAAGGAAAACAAATATGTTATTCAGGAAATAGTGTTTTTCAATAAGCATTACTCAAAAATGTATACGAAGATAATTGCCATCGCGCCATTTTATGTACATAATGAGACGAATGTTTCGCTAGCAAAAACAGTAGGCGTTAGCAGAACGGGTGAAGCAGTATGGAATTTCTTCCAGAATTCGGTTACCTGCTGGTTCTTATTTGATGAGTTAAGACCTTATCTTGCAAAACAATATGTTATTCCTAATGGTAATGATACGCAACGAATGACTTTTGATGATTTTTTTGCAGAAAGGTTATACTCAAGTTATATTCTGGGTGATAGCAATATGTTTAACCGAATGTTATTACAGAATTATATTGATCCGGATAAAATAAGGAAAGAACAAAAGAGGATTGAAACTGAGATGATGAATGTAGAACAGGATCTTTGGGAATACTAAAAAATTTGTTTCATATTTTACAGGAACAGGATAAGATCAAACAATTTTTGATTTTATCCTGTTGTTTTGTTTAAAATGATAAGCGTATGAGATCTGTTTTATTAGCCGATAATCAGGATATAACCCGGTTGGGGTGTATGTTCCTTTTGCAAGAGAGCAGAGAGGTTGGTCATATCATCACTGTAAGTACAAAAAAGGAACTGCTGGCAGAAATGCTTGAAAATCCGGATGCTCTGGTTATTCTTGATTATACCTTGTTTGACTTTAGTAGCCTGAATGAGTTAATTATTTTTCAGATCCGCTTTGAAAAAGCAGACTGGATTTTATTTTCTGATGAATTAAGTGATGATTTCCTTCGGATTTTACTGTACAATACACAGTCTGTCAGTGTACTTCTTAAAGATACTTCAGAGGATGAAATTCGTTCCTGTTTTAAGGAAACTCTCAAAGGGAAACGATACATTTGTAATCATGTAAGTAACGTTTTACTTGATTTTTCAAAGAGATTAGAGACTGTTCGTGCACCTAAAAGTATTTTGACCGTAACAGAGCAGGAAATCCTTAAAGAAATGGCATTGGGTAAGACGACCAAAGAAATTGCTGCTAAACGCCATGTAAGTGCCCATACAATTATGACTCACAGGAAAAATATCTTTAGAAAAATTGAAGTAAATAATGTACATGAAGCTACTAAATATGCTATGAGAGCAGGTCTTGTAGATATGTCTGAATATTATATTTAAATATTAATAAATTTCATGGAAATAGCATCTCTGTTATCAGGAGGAGTCGATAGTTCGGTAGTAGTGCATTTGCTGAAAGAAGCAGGCTACAATCCGACATTATTTTATATTAAAATCGGAATGGACGATGACGAATTACTTCATTGTACGTCAGAGGAAGATATAGAAATGGCATCGCTTATTGCCCACAAATATGGATGTAAACTTGAAATTATCGATTTGCATAAAGACTATTGGGATAATGTGGTGGATTATACCATTCGGAAAGTCAAACAGGGATTAACTCCTAATCCAGATGTAATGTGCAACAAGTTAATTAAATTCGGAGTGTTCGAGCAACGGGTGGGTAAGTATTTTGACAAAACTGCAACCGGGCATTATGCCACGACAACAGAGATAGATGCTAAAACATATTTGACAACAGCTAAAGATCCGGTGAAAGATCAAACCGATTTTTTGGCTCAGATTAATTATTTGCAAGTGTCAAAGTTGATGTTTCCGATTGGTCATTTGATGAAAAGTGAGGTTCGGGATATTGCTTTAGCTGCAAATTTACCAAGTTCAAAGAGGCCCGATAGTCAAGGAATTTGTTTTTTAGGGAAGGTCAATTATAATGATTTTATTCGTCGCTACTTAGGCGAAAAAGAAGGCCCTGTTGTTGAATTTGAAACTGGAAAGATTATCGGAAGGCATAAAGGTTATTGGTTTCATACTGTAGGGCAGCGCAAAGGTCTCGGAATCTCGGGAGGTCCGTGGTATGTGATTAAAAAAGATATTGATGCCAATATCGTTTGGGCTTCTAAGGGATTTGATGTTGATGTTCAATATGGATTTGAATTCAGTATGTGTGATTTTCATTTTATCACAGAAAATCCTTGGAAGAATATTAAAAATGGAGTTGATATTACGTTTAAAATAAGACATACTCCTGAATTTACAAGGGGTAAGATTTTTAAGACCTCTGATGGTTATCACTTAGTTTCCGGACAACGATTACAGGGAATAGCACCAGGTCAGTTCGGAGTGATTTATGACGCAGATTCAAACATTTGCATTGGAAGCGGAGAAATAAAATGATTTCAGGACACAAATATTGCAAATCGTATAAATCTACGCAAATTCAATTTGCATTATTGCCACATTATCAATAACTTATAATTTGTGTTAATTTGCGGAATTTGCGTTCTTTTTTCTTTTTAGACACTCTCGTGAGTAGCCCCAATGTAGAATTTCTGAAGTTTTGGACTGAAAAGGATGTAACATGCATTCATAGTATCTTATTAAAGATTTATAGATTTAAATAAAAAGAGAATGCCTGAGGAGACATTCTCTAAAGTGGGCCCAGCTGGGCTTGAACCAGCGACCCCCTGTCCCGATTCAGATCGGGAGAGTCAGGTGCAACTCACCAAGCGAGCTATTTTCTCGGGGTTTCTCTTAAGACTTTGTATGTATTTGACGGATTTCATGGCTTTGATTTTTCGCTCAATACGTATTGCGTGAGCATAATTTGTAGTCGGAATCAACAGAAAAAGTTCCCAGTCATCAGCCGATGCTGTAAATCTGTGTTTTCCGTAAGCTTTTTGATTATGTTTTAAGATTCTGTTCTCAATAGAATCGTGAGTAGCCCCAATGTAGAATTTCTGAAGTTTTGGACTGAAAAGGATGTAACATGCATTCATAGTATCTTATTAAAGATTTATAGGTTTAAATAAAAAGAGAATGCCTGAGGAGACATTCTCTAAAGTGGGCCCAGCTGGGCTTGAACCAGCGACCCCCTGATTATGAGTCAGGTGCTACTAACCAACTGAGCTATAGGCCCTGCTTTTACGGGATTTTTTATATCTTTGCAAAGCGAATGCAAAAGTAATAAATTTTGCCATTCTGCAAAAACTCTAACACAAATATTTTGGACAGAATGAAACAATTTCGCAATATTACTACACTGATCTTTGATTTTGGTGGCGTTTTGATTAATCTTGATTTACCTCAGTGTATTCAGAATATCCAAAAATTAGGCTTTGAGAAAGTAGATGAATTCTTGAGCAATTTTGGACAGTCTGATTTTTTTTTGAAGTATGAAAAAGGACAGATCGACACACCGGAGTTTCGGGAAAATATCCGCAAATACACTTCTTTGGATGTAACAGATGAACAGATAGATGCTGCATGGTGCTCATTTTTATGTGATATTCCCCGTGAGAAAATAGATTTATTGCTCGATTTGAGAAAGAAATACAGATTGTTTTTGTTAAGCAATACAAATCCTTTACATATTGATGTGAGTGGAGGTGGCGAATTTGCTAAAGTCGGTTTGACCTATAACGACGTTTTCGAACGATGCTATTTTTCTTATAAAATGGGGTTGGCAAAGCCGGATCCTGCTATTTTTAAGGCGCTACTAGCAGATGCAGGTGTGCAGTCCAAAGAATGCTTGTTCTTGGATGATGGACAGAAAAATATTGATACGGCGGCATCACTTGGATTTCAGACATATTTGGTTGCTCCGCACGAAGATTTAAGTTTTCTTAGAGAACTTTGATTAATATGATTTGATAATGATAATATATAAATCTGAAGATAAATTTGACAGATCTAACGAGTATGTAGCAACAGTTGGATTTTTTGATGGTGTACATCGCGGTCATCGTTTTTTACTTGACGAACTGAAAAAAGTTGCTGATTCCCAAAGACGGAAATCTCTCGTTTTTACATTCTCTCAACATCCACGGAAGGTGCTACATGACAATTTTCAGCCGGTGTTGTTAAACTCACTTGATGAAAAACTGGCTCAGCTTGCTACAACCGGTATCGATGTTTGTGTCGTACTTAATTTTACGTTAGAATTGGCGGCTTTATCCGCCCATGATTTTCTGAAACAAGTACTCTTTGACAAATATAATGTTCGTACATTGATTGTGGGACATGATCATCGTTTGGGACATAATCGGGAAGAAGGGTTTGAGGATTATTTCCGATATGGTGAAGAAATGGGTATGGAGGTGATTAAAGCCCGGCGTTTTGTTACTGATGAATATAGCCATATTAGTTCCTCTGAGATTCGTCTGGCGTTGCAAAAAGGTGAAATTGCCAAAGCCAATAATCTGCTCACTTATCCATATACTCTGACTGGAAAAGTAATTAATGGTTTTCAGGTCGGGCGGAAAATCGGATTCCCTACAGCCAATCTAAAACCGGATAATTCCGAAAAACTCGTTCCGTCGCCAGGAGTATATGCTGTGCAAATAGTCTGGAATGGTCGGAGTTATAATGGCATGATGAATATCGGGTTTCGACCGACACTGAATAATGGAGGTGGACTTAGTTTTGAAGTGCATATCTTCGATTTTGAGGAAAATATTTACAACCAGACTATAGCCATAAAGTTTATTCGCAAAATTCGCGAAGAACAAAAATTCAAAAATGTGGATGCCCTGATTGAGCAACTCATTTACGATAAACAAATTGTTCTGAACATATTAGGGAAAAAGGTATAGAATATCCTCAAAAATATAGTTACAAGAGACTGTCCAAAAAGAGAATTTTGAACGCAAATTCCGCAAATTTTCACAAATAAAACAGATTAATAAATTTAATATATTATTGAAATAGAAATAATTATGATTTATAAAAATTTGCGTTTATTTGCGAAATTTGTGTTCTTCTTTCTTTTGAGACACTCTCTTGCTGTTTTATAGAACCCTATAGATTCATAATTTCCTGTTGATGACGAACAGATTCTTCATGAATAGCTATGAGTACCGTTTTCATAAATTCACCATCCATTCCCATTTGTTTTGCCTGTTCAACACGTTTATGAATGATTTCATCATAACGTTGTGTTTGTAAAATTGGCATGTCGTGCTCCTTTTTATACTGGCCTATTTCGCGAGAGACGCGCATACGACGTGCTAAGAGTTCAAGTAAACTGTTGTCAAGCTCGTCAATCTGGCTACGTAAAGCCGATAAATTTTCGGTCGTTTGGTTCGTGTCGCGTATTACCAACGTGTTCATAATGAAGTCGAGCACTTCCGGGGTTACCTGCTGTGCCGCGTCGCTCCACGCTTTTTCCGGATTGCAATGAGCTTCAACAATCAGTCCGTCAAAGTTCAGGTCCATTGCCTGCTGACAAAGTGGGCTGATTAATTCACGCTTTCCGCCGATATGGCTTGGGTCGCAGATTATGGGCAGGTTCGGAATCTGACGTTTTAGTTCCATCGGAATATGCCACTGAGGAAGGTTCCGGTAAATTTTTTTGTCGTAAGAGCTAAAGCCGCGGTGGATAGCTCCGATTCTGCGGATGCCGGCATTGTATATACGCTGTATGGCTCCGATCCACAAATCCAGATCCGGATTTACCGGGTTTTTTATCAATACCGGAATATCCATTCCTTCAAGGGCATCAGCAACCTCTTGTACTGCAAACGGATTGGCTGACGTGCGCGCTCCGACCCATAAAATATCGACATCGTAAGCCAATGCTTCGCGAACATGAGCGGCTGTTGCCACCTCAACGGCAGTGTACATGCCTAACTCTTCTTTTACACGTTTCAGCCATGGAAGCGCTTTTACACCGTTTCCTTCAAAGCCTCCGGGTTTTGTTCTGGGTTTCCATACACCGGCACGGAATATTTTTACGCCACGGGCAGCCAACTGTCGGGCTGTTTCCATTACCTGTTCTTCTGTTTCCGCGCTGCACGGACCGGCAATTAATAAAGGACGTTTGGCATCCACACCGGGCAATAAAATAGATTCTAATTCCATATATTTATTTTTTTAATAATTTTTTATTTCAAATTAAAGTTTACTTTGGATGTAAAGCTATCCCTTTATCATTACTTCCTGCTTCATTATGTCACCCGCGCGTCTTATTATACAATCCGCTCATTTAATTATATCACCCGCGTATTTAATTATATCATCCGTTCATTCAATTAAATGATCCGCTTATCTTATGATGCAATCCGCTCATTTATTTATGTCACCCGCGTATCTTATTATACGATCCGCTCATTTGATAGAGCCATCCGTTGATCTGTATCTGATAACAATTAAAATTTAAACGATTGCCTTTGTCCGTTCCAACGCTTCGCCCAGCGTTTTTTCATTGGCGCAAAGCGAAATACGGATGTAACGAGTGCCTTTATTTCCAAAAATAAATCCGGGAGTAATAAAAACTTTGGCCTCATAAAGCACTTTGTCGGCCAGTTCGCCACTGTCTTTATACTGTGTCGGAATTTTTCCCCACAGAAACATACCTACCTGTTTCTCATCGAATGTGCAACCCAGTGTTTTCATAATTTCTTCAGCCAGATTACGGCGGCTGCGGTATAAATCAATATTCATGGCATGATGCCATGCTTCATCGTTGTTAAGGGCAGCTACCGCAGCAACCTGCATCGGCTTGAATTGTCCGCTGTCGACATTACTTTTTACTTTCAGTACCCATTGTACAAACTGAGCATTTGAAGCGAGTAGCCCCATACGCCAGCCCGGCATATTATGCGATTTACTCATAGAGTTCAGCTCTATACAAATATCCTTGGCACCTTCCACCTGAAGAATACTCAAACGGTTTTCGTTCAGAATAAAGCTGTAAGGATTGTCGTTACAAATAACAATGCTGTGTTTTTTTCCGAAAGCTACTAATTTTTCGAAAAGTTCAACAGTTGCGCTCGCTCCCGTGGGCATGTTCGGATAATTAACCCACATGAGTTTTACATGGCTCAGATCCATTTTCTCGAGCGCTTCAAAATCAGGTTGCCAACCGTTGTTTTCGTCCAAATCATAACTGATAACATGGGCCTGTACCAAATTACTGACTGACGAATAGGTCGGATAACCGGGATTAGGAACAAGAACTCCGTCTCCGGGATTCAGAAATGCCATTGAAATATGCAGAATTCCTTCTTTGGAACCGATAAGAGGTTGGATTTCATTGACTGGATTTAGCGTTACGCCAAACCATTTCTGATACCAATTAGCAAAAGCCTCGCGCAATTCCGGAATACCGATATAAGGCTGATAACCATGAGCGTTGGGCTCTGCAGCCGATCTGGCGAGCGCTTCGATGGTAGCTTCCGATGGGGGCATATCCGGACTTCCTACGCCCAGACTGATAACATTCAGTCCACGGGCATTCATATCGGCTACTTCTTTTAGTTTAATAGAAAAATAATATTCCGAAACAGATTTAAGTCTGTCGGCCGGCTGAATTGAGAATCCTTTTTGTTCCGATTCCATTTGATTTTCCATTATGATTATATTGAAATCTTATAAATATTTTTTTTTGATTTATTCTTTAGGTGTAGTACCTTCGGCGTATTCCCCCAGCGTTTTTAACTCCTTGATGAGTGGCTTTATGGCCGCCAGTGCTTGTTTATATCGTTCCAGATCGTTGAATGTGAAATCCACATAAAATTGGTATTCCCATTCATGTCCGATAATGGGCAATGATTGTATTTTTGTCAGATTAATATCGTAGAAAGAAAATACCGAGAGAACCTTTGATAGACTTCCTTCTGAATGTGGAAGCGTAAAAACGACTGATGATTTGTTAGGTGCTTCATTTTTCTGAATTTCCTTTATGAGCCAAGGGTTGCCAAAAATCAGAAAGCGGGTGAAATTATGTTTGTTCGTTTCTATTGACCGGGCCAGAATATCCAAACCATAAATTTCTGCGGCTCTTTCGCTGCAAATAGCTGCTTGTCCGACTATGTCTTTTTCAGCAATGTCGCGGGCGGCAAGCGCAGTGTCTTCATGTTCAACCACTTTTACTCCCGGAATAGTGTCAATGAAGTCGTTACATTGCATCAAAGCTATCGGGTGCGATTGAATTTCTTTAATGTCATGGATCGTTTGTCCGGGAAGTGCTGCCAAACAGTGCGAAATACGTAGTTTATATTCACCTGCAATAGGCAGTTTATATTCCTTCAGCAGATCATAATTGGGAAGCAGGCTCCCGGCAATTGTATTTTCGATGGCCATAATACCAACTATGTTCGGATCTTTTTCAATCGTTTTGAAAATATCCCGAAATGTGGCACAAGGTATAATTTCAACCTTTTCTCCATCAAAATATCTTTCTGCCGCTATACCGTGATAGGCTCCCAAACCACCCTGAATTGCTACTTGTTTCATTTATTCAATTTTTTTAGAACTAATACCGTTGAAAAAACTCAAAAAAAAATCCTACCCGAATGTTCGAGCAGGATTTTATATGTTGGTCTAAATTTAATTCATTTCATATTTACATAATTTTATCCTGCTCTTACCGACAAAAGTAAAAGTAAAAATAAAAGTATGTAAAAAATCGTTTCATATAATTATTTCCGATTGCGCTGCAAAAGTAATATTATTTTATAATATACAAACGAATCAGTAAGAAAAAAGTTTAAAATAATTTCAATATGAAAATTTATGACTGTGTTGAAAGCTATTTTTAGCGTTAAAACATTAGATTTAAGTCAAGAGTTAATTTGAACTCTTATAAACGGATAAATTCGATGAACTAACAAACAAATGAACTCTATAAACTTTATATTTTATACAAATTAATTGATTTGCATCACAATTTAATGTGCAGATCTCAACAACCCTTCTTTAACCTGATTTTTTTTATAATTTTGCAACTTTGAATTCAATAAATTTTTCCTCAATGAATAAGATTATCAGTAAGGAGTATTTTTCGGACAATGTTGTCAAACTTGAAGTAGAAGCTCCTTTAATTGCCAAATCCCGTAAAGCAGGACACTTTGTAATGGTTAAGGTAGGAGAGAAGGGTGAACGTATTCCCCTGACTATTGCCGACGCAGATCAGCAAAAAGGTACTATTACCTTAGTTGTTCAGAAAATGGGAGTATCGTCGACTAAACTTTGTGACCTGAATGAGGGCGATTTTATAACCGACATGGTTGGACCATTGGGAAAAGCTACACATATTGAAAACTTCGGAACGGTTGTTTGTGCCTGTGGTGGTGTTGGAACTGCTCCAATGTTGCCCATTGCGGCAGCATTGAAAAAAGCGGGAAACAAAGTTGTGACAATTATTGCTGCCCGCACCAAAGAACTGATTATTCTGGAAGAACAAATGCGGCAACATTCCGATGAGGTGATTATTATGACGGATGATGGTTCGTATGGTAACAAGGGGTTGGTAACCAATGGTATTGAAGATGTTATTAAGCGCGAAAAAGTAGATTTATGTGTGACTATCGGTCCGGCTATAATGATGAAGTTCGTAAGTCTGTTGACCAAAAAATATAATATTCCTACTGTTGCATCGCTCAATACGATTATGGTGGACGGCACCGGTATGTGCGGAGCCTGTCGCGTGACGGTGGGTGGAAAAACGAAATTTGTTTGTGTCGATGGCCCTGAGTTTGATGCCCATCAAGTCGATTTTGATGAAATGTTAATGCGTCTCGGAGGTTACAAAGATATTGAACGGGAAGAGCTTGAAAAAATGAAATGTGCCAGTGGTGCACGTCCATAATACGATATCCTCTATTAATAAAAAAGGTATCAGAATCAAAAACAATTTTTCAAATTATCAATAAAACCACGCATCTCACCTAGCTACCATCCTTAAAAAAGGTCTGAGATGCTTAATATATTCTTAAAAAATGGATATTGCTGAAGAAAGAGCGCAGGAATGGCGTGTAAATTTGCGTAATCAGATGAAAGCCAAAGAACGCACAGATATTCCACGCGTTCACATGCCTGAACTCGATCCTGTATATCGGAGTCATACCCGGCTGGAAGAAGTAAATCTCGGACTTACTCCCGAAATGGCTATGCAGGAAGCCAAACGTTGTCTCGACTGTGCCAATCCTACTTGTATGCAGGGATGTCCTGTTGGAATTTACATTCCTAAGTTTGTTAAGCAGATAGAAACCGGAGACTTTGGCGGGGCTGCTAAAACACTGAAAGAAACTTCGGCCCTGCCAGCTGTTTGTGGTCGCGTTTGCCCACAGGAGAAACAGTGCGAGTCTCAGTGTATTCATACTAAAATGAAGAAGGAGGCAGTCGCTATCGGACATTTGGAACGTTTTGCTGCTGACTATGAACGTGAGAGCGGTAATATTTCTGTCCCTGAAATTGCTCCGTCCAACGGCATCAAAATTGCAGTGGTTGGTTCCGGCCCTGCTGGTTTGTCATTTGCCGGCGATATGGCTAAATACGGTTACGATGTAACTGTTTTTGAAGCTTTGCACGAAATTGGAGGCGTTCTGAAATATGGTATTCCGGAATTTCGTTTACCCAATGCCATTGTCGATGTGGAAATTAATAATCTGCGTGCTATCGGTGTAAAATTTATCAATAATTGCATTGTTGGAAAAACACTTACAATCAATGATCTGAAACAGGATGGTTTTCAGGGAATTTTTGTAGGAAGTGGAGCCGGATTACCCCGTTTTATGAATATTCAGGGTGAAAATTTGGTAGGAATCATGTCGTCCAACGAATATCTTACCCGTGTAAATTTGATGGATGCAGCCAGTGAAGATTCGGACACTCCTGTGTTTATGGGCAAAAAAGTGGCTGTGATCGGCGGAGGCAATACTGCTATGGATTCTGTACGTACAGCCCGCCGGCTTGGTGCCGAAAGAGCCATGATTGTGTATCGCCGTTCCGAAGAGGAAATGCCTGCGCGTCTCGAAGAAGTGAAACATGCCAAAGAAGAAGGCATTGAATTTATGACATTGCGTAATCCAGTTAAGTATATCGGAAATGAACAAGGGCGGGTAACTCAAATGATTCTTCAGGTAATGGAATTGGGAGAACCTGATGCCTCAGGCCGTAGGTCGCCGGTAGAAGTGCCAGGCAAAACTGAAACACTCGATGTGGATGAAGTGATTGTAAGCGTGGGTGTTTCGCCTAATCCGTTGATTCCACATTCGGTAGAAGGCCTCGAAGTTACCAAATGGGGAACTATTGCAGTCAATAACGATACAATGCAAACAGACATTCCGATGATTTTTGCCGGCGGAGATATTGTACGCGGTGGTGCTACGGTTATTCTGGCTATGGGTGATGGCCGCAAAGCTGCGGCTTCTATGCATAAATGGATACAAAACCGTGATCAGTTAGTAGCGGATAATTGTTAGTGGAATAATTATAAATGGTTGAATATATGGAGGGGTTATCAGAAATGGTAACCTTTTTTGATAATATTATTTCTCCTGAGTTTATTATCAAATTAGTCGGGGTGTGATTCGAAGTCACATCTTGACTAATTCAGAAAGGGCTTAAACAGAGAATAACCCTGAAAAGGTTTAATAAATCAATTTATTTTGTTTTTACTAAAATGATTTTTACCTTTGTTTTTCTCTACTAAAGATTTAAAAAAACAATTGTAAATATAACGTTGTAACAATATGGAACAGGGATTAAAAAAGATACTTTTTCTTATACTTGCAGGGAGTATAACTATTGTCTGTTTAAAAGCCCAGACGATATTAAAAGCTGCATCGGAAACTTCTGCCCCGGAGCCGACAATTGTTGTTACCGATATTTCGAATGTTGAAATGAATACTTATGCCAACGATACGGCAAAAGAAGTAATCACGGTGCAGGGAAATTATTTGACAGACAATATCAGTCTTTCTGTAACGGGAGCCGACAAAGACTATTTCTCTCTTTACGGAATGAATTTAATACCGGTTAATGGTACCGTTGAAAATACAGAGTTTTTAATTAAGTATTTTAATCCCGGTGAAGGAGTTTATAATGCTGTGCTTACAATATCGAGCCCCGGGGCTACGCTTGTTACCCGCACACTTTCAGCCAGCTCGGTATGGCGACCTTTAGATACTCCTATAGCTACAGACGCTTCGAATATAAATGCGAGTGGTTTCACTGCAAATTGGGAAAGTATAGATGGAGCAAATGCTTATAATTTATATGTTTCTAAATATATAAGTTCTGATATGCCGGATCTGATCATTTCGGAGTATGGCGAAGGTTATCAAAGTAATAAATATCTCGAGCTTTATAATGGAACAGGGCAAGCTGTAGATTTGTCGGAATATACTTTGATGCAGTCTTACAATGGTGCTGGCTGGCCAACTGAGGCAAGCTCTCCTTATTATGCCTCGTTGTCTGGAACTCTGCCTGACCACTCTGCTTATGTGTTGACATCATCGAATTCATCTTCTGATTTAAAAGCGAAAGCCGATAAGATTGTAACTTATAGTAGTTCTGCTCCGGGAGGGAAGATAGTGTCATTTAGCGGAGACGATGCAATTGGATTATTTAAAAATGGAGTTTTAATAGACGTTGTTGGATTTGTAGATGAAAAAGTTTCAGCTTCAGTGGCTGGAGTGTCATCTGCAATGACGGATCACTCTTTGGTACGAAAACCGACTGTTACCTCTGGAAACACCGATTGGTCTGCTTCTGCCGGTACAGATACAGATGATTCGGAATGGATAGTTCTCGCCCGGGATGTGTGGGATAGTATCGGTTTCCATACATACTCTGTCGAGCCACAATATATTCCTGTAGACGGATCTCCGTTTACGGTTACAGATGGACTGAGTAAGGTGATTGATAATTTATCATCTTCAACAACTTATAGTTATTATGTAGTTGCTAAAGATGAGCATGTAAATTCTGAAAATTCTAATTTAATTACCGTAATGACCAGTGGAGTTACCAATACTGGAAGTCAGGTTGCCGGGATTTCGGCATATATAGTCAATCAGAAATTAATGGTCAAAGCCACTGCCGGCCAGACTATTGAAATTTACAATGCTTTAGGCCAAAAATTAGGAACATATATTTCCCGTGATGGATTAACCGAAATTCAACCGCTGCAAAAAGGGTTGCTCATTGTCCGAATAGGAAATTTTGCCACAAAAGTAATATTGTAAAAATTCGTTTTACAATCGATTCCAGTCTACAGTAAATGTCTCTTCTTAAATTAATTTAGAATGAGTTGCATGATTTTGAAATAAAATTTATATCTTTGCAAGCTCAAAAATCAAGTGTATAGTTTTGTGATGAGTGCAAGGCTAAGCTTGTATTTAGAAATTTCATATATTCTTATTTATCATGTATTTAACTACAGAGAAAAAACAAGAAATCTTTGGTAAATACGGAAAGTCGATCACTGATACTGGCTCAGCTGAAGGCCAGATAGCATTGTTCTCATACCGTATCGACCATTTGACTGAACACATGAAGTCAAATCGTAAAGATCATAGTACAGAACGCGCTCTTGTAATGTTGGTAGGTAAACGTCGTCGTTTACTTGATTATCTGAAAGAAAAAGACATCGCACGTTACCGCGTAATTATCAAAGAGTTGGGTATCAGAAAATAATCCCGGCTTTCTAACTTATAAGAAGGCGTTTCAAAATTATTTTTTGAAATGCCTTTTTTCATAAATATCAGTCCGGATACGGAGTTTGATGAACTGAAACAGACTTTTAAAAATTACTCTTTTGAGGTGAATATTTATGGCACAAAAACCTTCCATTCCGAAAGGAACCCGTGATTTTACGCCACAGGAAATGGCGAACCGCAATTATATTTTCAATACTATCAAGGATGTATTCAGGTTGTATGGTTTTCAGCAGATTGAAACACCTGCTATGGAAAATCTTTCTACTTTGATGGGAAAATATGGCGATGAAGGAGATAAATTACTTTTTAAAATATTGAATTCCGGAGATTTTATGTCCGGGTTGGGCGATGAAGAATTGCTTGGACGGAATAGTGTGAAATTGACTAATAAAATTTCGGAAAAAGGATTGCGATATGATTTAACAGTACCTTTTGCCCGTTTTGTTGTTCAGAACAGAGACAAAATTGCATTCCCGTTCAAGCGTTATCAGATCCAGCCGGTTTGGCGTGCCGATCGTCCTCAGAAAGGTCGTTATCGTGAATTTTATCAGTGCGATGTTGATGTGGTCGGAAGCGATTCTTTGTTGAACGAACTGGAATTAATTCAGATTGTTGATGAGGTTTATCGTCGGTTGAAAATCAATGTTGTAGTTAAGATTAATAACCGGAAAATTCTTTCAGGTATTGCCGAAATTATCGGAGAAGCCGAGAAAATTACAGATATTACGGTAGCCATTGACAAAATGGACAAGATTGGGCTGGAAAAGGTTAATGAAGAGATTGCCTCGAAAGGTATTTCGCAGGAAGCAATTGAAAAATTACAGCCTATTTTAAAACTTACCGGTACAAATGCCGAAAAATTAAATCAACTGAAGGCTGTGCTTGCTGATTCGGAAATAGGTATGAAAGGGATTTCCGAAATGGAGACTATTTTCGCATTTTGTGAAACCATGAAAGTTCAGACACAAATTGAACTTGATCTGACATTGGCCCGCGGATTGAATTATTATACCGGAGCTATTTTTGAAGTTAAAGCGTTAGATGTTCAAATCGGAAGCATTACCGGCGGCGGACGCTACGATAATCTGACGGGAGTTTTTGGTATGGATGGAGTTTCCGGAGTAGGTATTTCATTTGGAGCCGACCGGATCTACGATGTATTGAATCAATTGAATCTTTATCCGGAAACTTCTGTTGAACAGACACAGATTTTATTTGTAAGTTTCGGAGACCGGGAACTTATGTATGCTTTGCCATGGGTAAATGCTTTGCGTGCAAAAGGAATCAATGCCGAAATTTATCCGGAACCTGCCAAGATGAAGAAACAGATGACTTATGCCGACAACAAACGAATCCCTTACGTGGCAATTGTTGGTGAAACAGAGATGAATGAACAGAAAGTGATGCTCAAAGATATGAAAACAGGAGAGCAGAAACTTTCGACACTGGAAGAAGTTATGAATGCTTTTTAATTGTATCCGTTTTTAGAAATAGGCTGCTGATTAAATAAAACAGATCAGATTTAGAATAAAAAAATAACTACTTGTTTGCTTTAGGCAACAGGTAGTTGTTTTTTTATATGCAGAGTGGGTTTATAGAAACAGAATAACAACAGGAGTTCCTTTGAATAAAATAGAAAAGGCCGAAGATTAGTTCTGCTTTTTTACTAAAATATCCGTTTTCATTCTGCCATATTTGTCGAATGAGCTGCCTACTGTCAATAAAATACTTAATCCTATACTGATAACTGTGGCTGCAATAATAGCCACCATAATGGCTAACTGATATTTGATAGCTTCCAACGGAACCGAACCTCCGAGAATTTGTCCGGTCATCATTCCTGGTAATGATACAATGCCCATTGTGCTCATGTTGGCAAGTGTGGGATTGATAGCTGCTTTAAAGCTGCGCTGAATAAATGGCATGAGCGCTTCAAACCGACCTGCCCCGAGCGAAAGCCGGTAGTAATAAAGCTGTTCATCTCGCTTTACCATTTTATAAAAATCACCCAACCCGACCACATTTGCGCGCAATGAATTTCCTAAAACCATTCCTCCAATGGCAATCAGGTATTTGGCATCGAAAATATAGTTGAGCCTGACGATAAAAAAATTGAAATAGATAACAATAAATAGATTGGACAATACAAATGAAATGAGGACTGGTCGGGCAAAGTGTTTCACCTGTAGTTGTGAGTTCTTTATCGTTGCAAACATAGCGACGGTGATCATAACCATAAACCAAGCAAGATTTACGGCCCAATGATTCAGTTTGAAGAGAAATTCCAGAAAAAAACCGATTAATAACAATTGAATGGTCATACGTACAGTTGAAATTAACAGGTTTTTGATTATACCCATTTTCAGATAGAAAAATACTAATATAGGAACCAGCAGTAAAACTGCGGTCATTATCATTGACAGGATAGTCAGTTCGTGAGCTCCGTTCATAATGAGTCAAGTTTTAAATGTCTTACGTTTTTGCAGCATTCTAAGTTCAGCGTATCATGCGAAATGGCCATTACCGTGTATTCCGGCTGGTTGAAAAAATAGGTCGCCACAATATTTTTCAGTTCAGAGTCGAGTGCGGAAGTAAATTCATCAAGTAAAAATACTTTTCGCTGGAGCAAAATAGCATTTATAATGGCAACGCGCTGGCGTTCACCGCCTGACAAGTCTTCGATATTTTTTTGAAGCATGTCTTTTGTGAGGTAAAATAATGCAAACAGTTCATCTACATTGTGCAAAGCAGTGCTTTTGATTGGAATATTTGATTTCAACGAAAGAGTTTCCTTGAAAAAGTTTTCGACTTTTCCTTGTCCGATCGTGGTTTCCTGACCGACATAAGCTATCTTCCGCCGTACATTCCACACTGTTTTTTCATTAATAACTTCGTTGTCAAAGCTGATTGTGCCTGAATCCGGAGTCTCAAATCCGAGAATTAGTCGGAATAAAGTGGTTTTTCCAATTCCAGAGCGGCCGGTAATGAGTACTTTGTCTCCTTTTGCCACCTCATAGCAAAAGTTATTCAGAATGAAATCTTGTGAGAAATGTTTACAAACTTTGTCGAATTGAATCATGGATACATATATTGAACTGCAAATTTATAAAACATTTTAAACAATGAAAAAAGCTTGCCAGTATTAAAACCGGTAAGCTTAGGTCCGTTTTATGGATCCTTTATACGATTGCTAATTGTTTCTTGTTTATTCTACAACTAAATCCTGAAGTGAATTTTCCCAGTTTTTGAGATAAGCAAAGAATTGGTCGGCAGAAAGATAGGGGTCTTTTTCTTCTTTGTTCCAAGCGGCAGTAAGGTAGAAGTGCAATGTTTCTCCTTTTTTATAGGGCATAAGTATCAGGTTATTTACTCCACTTTGCACTTGTTTGCCAAAATATCGTTGTGGAACATGAACTCCCAGACCCACTGTTTCCTTACCGTATTTTACGCTGTCGGGTTGTGGAAAGTAGGTTCCCCATGAGCCGACCAACCCTGCACACTGCAAGAGTTCTCCTTCTCCAATTTGTTGTACTCCGGTTGCAAGATTGTCAATATCTTCAGAAGCTGTTATTTCGCATTGTGCATCTCTGTGACGGGCATATAAAATGTAACGAACAGTCATGTTTATTTTTTTACCTTCATATTGCCAGCCTTCTACTTCGCTTTCGACTACGGTTCTCAGATTTCCGGTTGCCACAATACGTTGTGTACGTTTGTCAAACTTATCAATGTGAGTAGCCTTTTCTCCATTCCAGCCTTTTACAGTTCCAACACCGACCCAACCTGAAACAAGCAAAATATCATCGCCATAGCCTTCAGCTAGCTGTTTATCTGTCGGATACCAACCTGTATCTGCAATTTCTAATCTTTGCTTCTTTTTTCCATAAATGTCAATTGTACTTTTGTTGTCAAAATAAATTCTGTATGCCATTATTGAGGATTCAAAGGCAACTCCATGATGATGCATTTGATTATACATATTATTTTTATCGGACGAAACCTCTGTTACAAACTGATGTTTGCCGTTTTTGTTTTTTTTGATTAAATCGGTATAAACTTCGGTTGGAAATTTTTTACGTTTCTTGTCTCTAATTGTTTTTACAATTACTTTCTGAGAGCCGGAGGCCTTCATGTCGAGCAGAAAAATAAGTTCATCCGGAGTGCCATCATGATTTAGATCATCTAATTGACTTGATATCTGTTCGTTATTTACAAAAATGGCTAATTTAGCTCTGTCTTTGGTTTTTATCTTTGAATATTTTGCAAGTTTAAGTACAATTGGTGCATTCTTTACATCTGACAGATTTGGATTTTTTACCGTAATTTTTAGTTGTGCGGCGGGCAATGTAAAAGATGCTAATAAGAAAGCAGAAAGCAGAAATTTTGTCTTCATGTATTTTCTTGTTTAAAAAGAGTTTTGAGTAAAAGCATAAAACGCAAAGATACCAAAAACGGTTACTTTGCGCTTTATAAAAAAACTATGGATTTTGATTATTTGATAAGAATGCTGATATTCTGGCCAACTTGTTTGATTTGTTTTGCCTCTCCTTTACTATTAGAAATATTCTCAAAAACGCCATTTTCAACATTTTGAAGCTGAACTACTTCTCCAACGCTGTTATCTATTTTTACATTTTTCATTACAATACCATTTGTTTGATTGATAACAGCACCGATTTTAGAATGAAATACAGAATCTTCTATTTTTACATTTTGTACTTTCATTTCTGGTAATCCGTTGAAATACATAGCTCTGTTTGAATTGTTTGAAATGACATTGCTAATAAAGATATTTCGAAAACATGGAGTTTCGACTGTTACCGGCGGAATTTTGGAACTACTGTCCGTTGTTTCTACATAATCTTCTTCGGCAGGGCTTTTTCCTCCATAAAATAGATCGAACAATAGTGGATCAGTAGGAATATCTGTCATATTAATGTTCTCAATATAGATGTTTTCTACAATACCTCCACGCCCACGGGTACTTTTAAAACGCAAGCCTACATCTGTTCCGAGAAAGCTGCACTTATTTACTATGATATTTCTTACATCGCCAGACATTTCACTTCCCACAACGAATCCGCCGTGGCCGTGATAAACTACACAGTTGTAAACTATTACATTGGCTGTAGGGCGATTGCGCGAACGGCCATCTTCGTTTTTCCCGGATTTCATGCAAATGGCATCATCGCCTACATCAAAATTTGAATTTACGATCAGGGTATTTGTGCACGATTCGAGGTCGATACCGTCTCCGTTTTGAGAATACCAGGGATTACGAACGGTAATATTATTGATTATGATATTGTCCGACATAAGAGGATGAAGATTCCATGCCGGAGAGTTTTGAAATGTTACACCATCAAGTAGGATATTCTTGCAATTTATGAAGTTTACCATGACCGGTCGCAGAAAATCATGTATTGATTGCCATTCTACGTTTGTGGAAATACCTACAGGTACATTCTGGTCTACACAATATGATTGACCTTTCATAGATGATTGGCTTGGATACCATGTTTTTTTATCCTCGCTAAGCACACCTCCACTCTTGACTAAATTTCGAAACTGACGATCAGTCAATTTTTCTTTTTTTACAGGACGCCATGCATCTCCGGATCCATCAATTATTCCATATCCTGTAATCGCTATATTTTCGGCATTTTTTGCTGTGATTGGCGATTGACAGCGTTTGGTGTTTAAGCCTTCAAAAATAGCGTCGACAATGGGGTAAAGATTAAAATCGGAACTGAAAAGTATCATTGAATTTTGTTCTGTAAACAGATTTACATTGCTCAACATTGTGATAGGCCCGGTCAGCCAGATTCCCTGCGGAACTATTACCGTTCCTCCTCCTTTGTCCGATACGGATTTTATTGCTTTATTAATAGCTTCTGTGTTTAGTGTAAGTCCGTCTCCTACTGCTCCAAAATCGGTAATATTTACTGAGTACTTTTTAAATGAAGGTACTTTCAGTATATCCATTTTGAAAGGCAGATCTTTGTAATAAGATTTTATTTGGACATTATTGATGGGCTTGTTTTTTTCGGCATATATAGAGTTTATAGGAGAAATACAAAAAACTATAATGCTTAAAACTAAAAATAAATTGTTTGTAAATGACTTCATAAATAACTAAATCGGTAATCTTTTTTACAATTATGTTTGTCTGATAAATGAGTAATATCTTGTTAAGGAAAAATGTCCTATTTTTATTTATTTGCTGTGTTTTATAAGGTTTAATATCTGCTGAAATTATTAAATACCCTGTAATCCTTACAAGTTCAAAGATAAGTAAACACATAATCTCACTTGTGTAATTATTGACACAAAAGAATACAATAATTGACTAAATGGGTGCAATAATCGGTTTAGGCTTTCTATCTGTATTTTTTATGTATTTTTGTTCTTCAAAATGTAGCAGTGCAGTGCAGTACAAATTCAAAAAAATAAAAAATGATTTTGAAAGAAAATTTATTCCCGATTGGAGAAATAAATAAACCACATGGAGTTAATGGAGAGATGTCGTTTAGCTTTTCTACGGATGTTTTTGATAAAGAGGATATTACTTATTTTATTATTGAGATGGATGGAATCCCTGTTCCGTTTTTTATAGAAGAATACCGATTTAAAACGAATTCAACAGGTTTATTGATGTTTGACGGAATTGATACGGATGAAAAAGCACGTAATTTTATGGGTAAAATTATTTATCTTGAGAAGAAACATCTTGATAAGGTTGAAAACGACGAAATTGGGGTGGAATATTTTGAAGGATTTACCCTGATTGACACCGAACATGGGGCGATTGGTGTTATTAGTGAAGTTGACCAAACAACAGAAAATGTCTTATTTATTGTTGAAAAAGATGGTGAGGAATTGTTGATCCCTGTTGGTGAGGACTATGTGAAAGAAATCGATCATGAAAACAAGATTCTTTATGTCTCTTTGCCAGAAGGACTTTTGGAACTTTAGGTTTTTCTGATATTATACAAACGACTGACCGAAAGAGTGTGCTTTAAAATTTTTCTGCACTCTTTCGGTTTTTTATTTACAGGTAAGAGAGATCTATGTTATTTTATTGGTTTTGTCTGAATGTATATGGTCTATGAGCCGTTAGTATTTTCATTATAATGACAGATTTATTACCTAAATAATTTTTCTGAAAATGGTATTTTTGTGATGGTTAAACAAAATAATTATGGTATCGCAAAGAAAACTTTTTTTAGTAGGGTTGCTAATAATTTTCTCTGCTGCATTTTATTCACAAAGTGTTCGGCAAAATGTAGATAATAAAGAGCAAAATATATTTGAAGGGAATAAAATAACTTCTGAAGGGGCATGGTGTTGGTTTGCAGATCCGAGGGCTCTGCATTACCAAAATGAGTCCGGTACTATCAATAATACTTATATTGGTTATATTGATGTACATGGAAATATTAAGGCTACTCAGCAAAATTTTAATACAGGGAAAAATAATGAGGTACTGATTCGTTCCTATTTTCAACCGGATGATCATGACAGTCCTTCGTTTCTGGTTTTACCCGATGAACGCATTATGATATTTTATTCGAGGCATACGGATGAAGCCTGTTTTTATTATCGTATCTCGAAGAAACCCGGGGATATAACTTCTTTAGGAACAGAAAAAAAACTTATCACGGCTGATAATACTACTTATCCGTCTCCTTTCATTTTATCCGATGATCCGGATCATATCTATTTATGTTGGCGTGGAATTAACTGGCATCCGACTATTGCACGAATCTCTATCCCGGATGAGAATGATGATTGTAATTTTGATTGGGGACCTTATCAAATGATACAGTCTACCGGTGCGAGACCGTATTGCAAGTATTATTCGAACGGAAAGGATAAAATTTACCTGACTTATACAACAGGCCATCCTGATAATGAATATCCAAATTATGTGTATTTTAATTATGTAGATATTAATACAAAACAGCTTAAAGATATACAGGGAACAACTCTTTCGACAATAGCAAACGGGGTACATAATGTGAATAAAACCACTTATCCATCATCTTATCCTTACGCTGTGGTAGATACTCCTACCGATCAACGCGATTGGGTTTGGCAAGCGACGCTTGATACAGATGGAAATCCTGTTATTGCAATGGTGCAAATCAGTAATGATAAAAACACGCATAACTATTATTATGTAAAATGGACAGGAAATAGTTGGCGCAAGACATTTTTGGCTTATGGTGGAGGTAAATTTCATCAGTCGGCAGGTCTTGAACTTTGCTACAGCGGAGGAATGGCGATAGATGATCAGCAACCGAATATAGTTTACTGTTCTGTACCCGTGGTAGGAGACAATGGTACCGTATATGAGTTGAAAAAGTTTACGGTTGATGAAAAAGGAGACATTAGTTCAACCGAACAAATTACATCTAATTCCTCATTAAATAATGTACGTCCATACTGTGTGCAAAATTCGGGTGATACACCCTTGAAACTTGTCTGGATGCATGGCAATTATTATGATTGGATTGTGAGTTCTTCTTGTCCGAAGGGATTTTGTACGGCTATTCACAGCGAGTGGGCATTGCCTGCCTATACAACTAATCTGGAACGGGGTTTGCTTGTCGATGAGAAATTTACTGGAGATGTAAATGGAACAGCATATACGACAGATGGAGTTTTGGTCTCAACTGCTGAAACTTCGGCAACTATTACGGTTACTGCTCCGGATTCTTTTTCGGTTTCACTGACTCCATATATTTATGAAGGCGCCTATAGCGGAACTATATTCAAAATGGGGAATATTACTTATGGCTTAAATGGTACAACTCAAAAACCGTATGTGAAGATTGGTCATGTAGTTTATAATAGTCAGAATCTGTTGGGAACTTCAGACGTTTGGCAAACGACTTCGCGCGGAACGGGTGGCGTGTGGTATACTCCAACCAAGTTGCAATATTTCAATTTGTCGATGACTTACGAAAATGGGACATTAAAGATTTATCGGAATGGATTAATTGACCAAAGTATAAGCGTGGATGATCTTACGCTCGGAGATGTGATTTTAGGTGGGTTTGTAGGCTGGATTGAAGATTGCCGTATTTATAGTCGTGCTATCAATCAGGATGAGGTTAAACAACTCACAGCAATAAGTTCGTCCTACACATTTGATAGTTCTTTATCTGGAGCTGCTGATCTTGAATCCTTGTCCGTACCGCAGAATATTTATACTGATGTCGTTTTGCCCACAACGACCTCTTCCGGAACTACTGTAAGCTGGACATCCTCAAATACATCTTTAATATCCAATACAGGCCTTGTGACATTATCTTTAACTGAAACCAATGTTACACTTACAGCAACCGTTAGCGGAAAATCTAAAAATTTTAATGTCGTAATTCATCCTCGGGATATTACTCAAAACAAAAAGATTGCCTATAAATTTGAAACAGAGGATGAATATACTCTTGATGGACAAAGATATGTCAGTGATAAGTCAGGTAAAGGTAATGATGCTGCAGTTTATGGCTCTGCGGTGATTGATGGTACGCTCAATACTACTGCAAATACAGCATCCGGGTTTAGTACAAACGGTTATGCAATGGCTCCTGCAGGAATGCTAAATGATTTACGCAGTTATAGCTTTTTAGTAAAGATAAAACCGGCATCCTTGGCAAATCAACCGCGAATTCTTGATTTTGGTTCAGCCAGCACTAATAGCCTTTTGCTTCGTGCCAATGCTTTTACTGCTGGCTTTAAATATAATGGAGGTACAACAACTCTGATTAATTCTTCCAGTTCATTAGCCGTGGGTAGAGAAGATTTGATTGCACTTACCTATGATGCTAAAACGAAAACAACTAAAATTTATCTGAATGGATCTCAAACTGCAAATTCGACTTCCATTGCGTATGAACCCTATCAGTTGACTGAAATTGGATCCAATTCCCGCAATTATATTGGTCGTACACAGTGGTGGGACACATCTGTAGCTTCTGATAATATCGATTTTAATGGAACTATTGATGATTTTTATGTGTACGATATAGCTCTAACAAACGAAGAAATTATTCAGATTCAAAATGATAATGAAACCGGATTGATTTCTATAGGAAAACAACAAGCCTTTTTTCCTAATCCGGTTGGAGTTAACTCCAAAATAAAAATTACTTCTTCCTTGAGCTTTTCTAAATATGAACTAACTGATATTTCCGGAAGAATTATATATTCTAATAATCTTACAGGAAATATTATTCCGGCTATTCATCAAAAAGGCCTTTATATACTTCGTTTATTTCCGGAACATACAAATTTATTGACTTATCAGGCGAAATTACTAGTTCATTGATTTTCCATGTTCATGTTGCCGTGTATTTAGAATGCAATCGTAAAAAATATTGATCAGTTATCAAGGTCGTAGATAAAGATCTATTTATCCTATTTTTGAGATTGTGTGTTTATAAAAACAAAGTTCTCTGAAAAATTAAGTTTTCTCAGAGAATTTTGCTTGCAGATGGTTGTGTGTTTTATTTAATCATCCATATTATCTACCCGTTTGCTGTCTTCATCATAAAAACCTCCACAAACCATTATTCCGTAGGCAGCGCCCATATCTGCAACCTTCATATAATTTTTAATAATTTCCGAGTTTATTTTTTCACATTCGCAATACATTTTATATAAAGCATCAACTTTGATCATGCCATACGTGCGTCCTTCATTTCGAGAAAAAACAATATAATCGTTTGTTACAAACATAACTTCATACTTATTTTTTTTGAAGAATGAATATGCTATTTTTACTTCTCTTAGTTTTTCTATAAACTCTTCCCTTGTCATAACCTGTTGTTTTTTATGTGTATGTGGTTTTCTTGCGCAAGATATAAAAAATCATTATAATAATCATCTTTGTTGAATAAAAACAATTAAATTCTCAAAATATTAGACCAGTATCATACATAGTGCAGGCTGTGTAAATAAAAAAAGTGTCCGCATTTAAGCAGACACTTTTAATAAGACTCAGGCAAAATCACATACTAATAACGTCAAACAAATAGATAAAAATTGTAAACAAAATAGAGTTAAAATGTAGCAAAGGATAAACATTAAGAAAATAGTTCAGAAGCATTACAAAATTATTTGTGAGGAGGTCGTACTATAGGTGGATCGTTGTCTCCATCACCCTTCTCTAATTTTAGGCACTGCTTGTAATTAAATGCTAAGATTAAATAATAAAATTTGAGTGTCGTTTTCATATTTGTATGATTTTTTATTTTTTCAAAGTAATATAAAATACTACAAATATTTTCTGTTTTAACAAAAAATATTTTATATACAAAAAATTATTTAACTTTTGTATAATGCTATATGTCAGTGATTTATGAATCTATACATTAACAAATATATATACATGTAAAAAATTGGAGTAAAACCTATTGTTTTTTAGAAGGTTTTTAAGTAATCGATAAGATTTGTTTCGTTTTTAATGGAAAGTTTTTTTCTGAGTCTGCTTCTATGGATGTTTATTGATTCTGTTTTGACTTCCAGTATTGTTGCAATCATTCCAGTATCAAACTCATTAAGTAACATACAACAGATGAAAATGTCTCTTTCTGTAAGCCGGGGAAATTGTTCGGAGAGCCTTCGGGATATATTATTATACGAGGTATCGGCATAGATTATTATTTCATCTTTAATTGATTTTATATCTTCCGGAGCATTCCTTTTTCCTGAAATCAAACTGGCTTTAAATGTTTGAGTTTTAAAATTTTCTACATTCTGAAGCAGTATTTGTTGAATTCTGTTTTGCCTTTGTAAAAGCTCGTTGTTTTCTATCACTTTTTCCAATAATTTTCTTTTTTGATCATTTAGCTGTTGTTGGATATGTAGCTGGTCTTTGTTGTTTTGATAGTTCTTGAATATAAACATAATTATCAGTAAACTAAGAGTCAATATGACAAAAAGAATTATGATGCCTCGTTGCTTATATTGTAATTCAAGCTTTGTATTTTTTATTCTAAGTTTGTCGTAATTATATTTTTTTTCTAGTCCGGCAAAACTGTTACGCAGATTAATCTTACTGATAGAATCCTTTATTTCTGCTTCTTTTTCTGCATAATAAAAAGCCTTTCCTATATTACCTTCGTCTTTACTTATATGCTTTAATATATTGTAGTAGAACTGATCTATTTGATAAAAAAGATAACTTTGAGTATTGTGGGGAAATTTTATTTTTGAACAATATAATTTTGCCGAATCTAAGTGCCCTAGCTCATAGTAACACCATGCAATATTAGTCCATTTGTTATAGTCATAAGTTTCTGTGTTTGTAGTTGGAGATAGCAGATAATATTTTAACGCTGTGTGGTAGTCCTTAGTAATAAAATATGTGTTTCCGATTACTTTATAGGTGGTTGATATTAATATAGTGTCTTTTATTATTTTAGCAAGTTCAAGGGCTTGCGATAGATATTTCTGTGTGCTATCCTTGGGTGATGGATTTATATTTAGGTAATATAACCCAATCATGAGTGCTGTCAGGGAGATATTGTAGGTGTCTTTGGCTAAAACATATTCTTGAAGCCCTTCTTGTCTTAACTTAAGAGTCATGTCATTGTTTTTTTGTTCGTCGTATATATCCGCTTTTTCGCAATATATATTGGCTTTCAATCGATGGTCGTCTGACTTTTTTGCAAACTCTTCTGCTTTTAGTAAAGACTCTGCCTGTTCCTCCTTATAACCATAATTTCTTTCGAATATCGATTTATATAACCACGAAAATCCTGCATCAGCCGGAGAATTTTGATCAAAATAACTTGTTGCAATCCTGATTAAAGAGTCATTTTGAGGGAAAATAGTGAACTGGCTGTATACTTTTAGTTGGAGCAGCGCATGTTTTGCTCTGGATGCCGGGTTCAGGTTTTTTACATTGATTTTGTCTAAGATAGCCTGAGCTGAATCCGGGTTGGAAATAAAAATACTTTCTGCTGTTTTGAGGTCAGGTTGGATTTTTGAGCAACTGAAACTACTCAATAATATGCTGATAAATACTATTGTATGCTTGGTTGATTTGAACATGCTGCATGAAAATAAAATTTCAAATTTAAATTAAATTGTTTTATACCCCAAATAATAAAGTCTTGTTTTTGTTGATAATGATTGATTGTTTGTAATGGCAGCATTGTTTATCATTTAAATGTATAATTTGCAAAATCGTTTTTGCGAAAGTGATAAAGTGGATTTTTATTGTGATTTGTTTTTAATTGTTGAAATAAAATTAATCTTATATCTTCCAGTTTTAAACAATGGTTGTATATTATATCGTCTTATTATATAATATTTTTTGATGTTTTTTTGTAATAAATTTTACTAATTCAAGTCTATTCTATATTTTTGTAAGGAATTTACCGATGAAATGACCAATAAATACGAAGAGTTAGTTAGCGCGTTTGAGATTAAATTGCGAAGATTAATCTCTAAATATGAGTCATTAAAGGAACAGAATGATTTATTGCAAGTAGAACTTGAAAGAAAACAACATGATTTAATGCTTGCACATAAGGAAATTCTGGAACTTCGGAATGATTACGACCATTTGAAAATTGCACGGAGTTTAGTCTTGTCAGAAGATGAAAAAAACGTGTCTAAAGAGAAAATTAATAAAATGGTGCGGGAAATTGATAAATGTATAGCGCTTCTTGATGAATAGAGCGTATGGATAAAAACGAATTTAAAATCCATGTCCAGATTGGAGGTTTCAGAATTCCTCTGAATATTCCAAGAAAAGACGAGGAAATATATCGTAGAGCAGAGAAACTGGTAGTAAAATATTTGGATGAATTCCAAAAAATTTATCGTCAACGTGCTACTGAAGAGATACTTATACTTGTTGCTTTCAGATTGGCCGTTGCTTTATCAAAACAGGGAATGAATAACGACCTGGTACCTATGGCTGAAAAAATCAAAAGCCTTGATGAAGAATTAAAACAGTTGCTTGCAAAACAGGATTAATTTCTTTGTAAGTACGTTACAATTTTGCCGCATTCCGTTGATAGAATTACTTGAGAAATATTGATTTTCAGGTGGTTTTGTTTTCGAAATGCTTTTTTTTTGTAAAAACTATAAAAAAACTTATATACAATTAAATTTTCAATATGACATCAATAATAATAACAGGTTTAATTGCTTTGGTTGTTGGAGCCGGAGGAACTTTTCTTATGTTTCGAGTATTCAATAAGAAAGCTCTTCGGGAAGCCGAGGCTGAAGCTGAATTGCTGAAAAAGAATAAACTCATTGAAGCAAAAGAGAAATTCATAGCTCTTAAATCGGAACATGAACAATTTGTTCAACAGAAGAATGCGAAACTTCAGGAAAAAGAAGTAAAAATGCAGCAACGCGAAATGCAGCTAAATCAGCGGCAGGGAGAATTGCAGCGAAAATCAAATGAAGTAGAAGTCCTGAGAGAGACACACGAACAGCAACTTACATTGTTGGAAAGCAGAAATAAAGAGTTAGACCATTTAATGCATCAAGCTCAGTCTGAACTTGAAACTATCTCGGGATTATCTGCAGAACAGGCTAAGGAACGTTTGGTTGAGTCTTTGAAAGAAGAAGCCCGCACTAATGCAATGTCGTATATAAACGATATTATGGAAGAGGCTAAAATGACAGCTAACAAGGAAGCCAAAAAAGTTGTCATTCAGAGCATTCAGCGGGTTGCTACCGAAACTGCTATTGAGAATTCGGTAACAGTATTTCATATTGAATCGGATGAAATTAAAGGACGTATTATTGGTCGAGAGGGACGTAATATCCGAGCATTGGAAGCTGCAACGGGAGTAGAAATTATTGTTGATGATACACCCGAAGCCATAGTTCTCTCTGCGTTTGATCCGGTTCGGCGAGAAATTGCCCGTTTGTCATTGCACCAGTTAGTAACTGATGGTCGTATTCACCCTGCCCGTATTGAAGAAGTGGTAAATAAGGTGCGCAAACAGGTTGAAGAAGAAATAATTGAGGTAGGGAAACGAACAACAATAGACCTTGGAATTCATGGACTTCATCCTGAACTGATTCGTATGGTTGGAAAAATGAAGTATCGTTCTTCATACGGACAAAATTTGTTGCAACACTCCCGTGAGGTGGCAAACTTGTGTGCAACTATGGCATCGGAATTAGGCCTGAACCCGAAAAAAGCAAAACGTGCAGGTTTGCTACATGATATAGGTAAGGTGCCGGACGATGAACCGGAATTGCCACATGCAATTTTAGGTATGCGTCTTGCCGAAAAATTTAAAGAAAAACCGGACATTTGTAATGCAATTGGGGCTCACCACGATGAAGTGGAAATGGAATCGCTGATTGCTCCGGTTGTTCAGGTTTGTGATGCTATTTCAGGAGCACGTCCCGGAGCGCGTCGCGAGATTGTGGAGGCATATATTAAACGTTTGAATGATCTTGAAAACTTAGCACTTTCTTATCCGGGCGTAGTGAAAACTTATGCTATTCAGGCTGGCCGGGAATTGCGTGTAATTGTTGGTGCTGACAAAATGGACGACAAAGAAACAGAATTGTTGTCGTTTGATATTGCAAAGAAGATTCAGGATGAGATGACTTATCCGGGACAGGTTAAAATTACGGTGATTCGTGAGACCCGGGCTGTAAGTTATGCTAAGTAATACAAAGAGAAAAATAGTAGACTGATATTTATAGCCGTTGGCATTTGTCATCGGCTTTTTTTATATTTAGTTTTGAAGTCTGAGCAAATTCCGTAGATAGTTGTTTTGGTGCGTAACTGGCAGGTGTTCAGAGAGTTGAACTTTGTTGGGCGGCTTCAGAGGGTGGAATTACTCCTTCTTATGGTGAAATTTCTCAAGCCAGAGAAGTTCTAAATATTAAATTTTATGTTATTATTCGTCTGCGTGGTGGCGATTTTTTGTATTCGGGACAAGAGGTGAAAACAATGCTTCGGGGTATTGAAATATATTAAAAAAAATGTAGGGGACGGAATCGTAGTTGGCTGTTTATATCTTGATGGAAATATTGATGTGCCGCACATGAAACAATTTATCGCAGCTGCCGGAAACATGTCGGTTACTTTCCACTGGGCTTTTGATATGTGTGCCGATGCTTTTGGGGCATTAGAACAAATTATCGATTTAGGATGTGACAGAATTCTTACTTCCGGTTGTGCATCTTTGGCCGAAACCGGAATTTCTGGATTTCGGTTGTTACAGCAAAAAGCCGGACTCCGAATTACGTTAATGGCCGGGGCTGGAATTGATGAAAATAATATAAAAAAATAGCGGTAGGAACCGGTATAAAAGAATTTCACTTTTCAGCAAGGGAGCCCCAAAAAAGTAGTATGAAATTTTTTAATCATGCTGTCTCTATGGGAAATTCATCCGGGTTTGATGAATATAGTTCTTCTTTTACCACCAGACGTAAAGTGTAAAAATAATCTCCGCTCTACAATTCTAAAGTGTTTTTATGATTTTCAGCATTTGTTCTCCAAGTTCAATGGAATAACCCTGAGCTTGTTTTTTCTTTTTGTTGCTCATTTACCTCAGGAATAATTGCCGATTCAGCCAGAGGAATGATGTCTAAGTCTATCGAATATGTTGCCCTTTCAGATTTATTTATGTGCAATGTGACCTATTTTTCTTTTCCGGAATTTATTTCTTGGAAGCCGAATTTGTCTTCTTTAGATGCCCATACGAGTAAATCTCCTTTGCCTGCCGTGAGAAATGTTTTTCCTATTTTGTTAATTTATATTCTTGCAACGGTATAAAATTCAGCGTAATTATATATTTTGAAATCGACAGTGGCATTTTGAACAGGATGATTGTTCTCGTCTAATACTAAAATTTCTGTTTTACTTGTGGGCACATAATTAGATGTGACATTTATTTCAGGATAATTTGGTGTTTGTGACATTATTTCTTCGGGGCCCTGATATTTTCCAAATACTTTTGTATGCATAAGCATTCCACGGCTTGCCGGGGCATTGAACCACCCAAGATTTAGTACAGGTTCGGGTTCACATGCACCAAAAAAATTCCATTTCCCATCGGCCCATGCTTCGACCCAGGCATGGTTATCGTCGGTATGTGCCCAACGGGGGGTGTATACATGACGGGCCGGAATACCTGCTGCTCAGAGGGCTGCAACCAAGGAAGTTGATTCTTCACCACAGCGTCCGTAGGCTGTTTTGAGAGATGCAAGCGGAGAACTTGTTCGTGCATCGGAAGGAGTATAAGTAACTTTTTTATGTGTCCATTGGTTCACTCCCAATATAGCCTGGTATATGGAAAGTCCCTGCAACCGGGGATAAAGAGCTTTGAAAAAACGGCTCTGGCCTTATCTAAGTTTTCGTTGTTAACACGTATGGGTAAAACAAAATGGAGGAAAATACTATCCGGAATTTTATTTTCCCAGCTAAACAGTTCCTTTGTTTTGAGAGAGTAATCAACATTTGATTTAAAATAGTCGAAAGATTGGTCTGCAATATCACTTAAAGGCATATAAGCATACAGAAACATAAGTGATATTTTGTCATTCTGAGACAGGCTTTTGTTGAATCCTTTAAAATAGCTTTTGTTTTTAAAAATTCTTTCTTTTCTACTAAAATCTTTTTTTAATGGGTCAATATTGATATTTTGATAAAATTTTGTTTGAGAATATCCTTGTAGTGTAAGTAATGAGATGGCCAGAATAAGCAGAATGTGGATTTTTTTATCATAAATTATTTATATAAAATTATGAAGACAAAGATAATAAAGTAATTGCTTCATTTATAAAAGTGTCGTAATATTAGGTCAGGTATGAAATTTGATGTATTTTTGTCGGCTACATAAAAAAGGGGCTGTTTGGTTTTGACAGCAGGTAGAAAGGATATGTAAGCATGCCGAGCGGGGGGAAAACGGCTCGTAAATCACGGTTCTCAAAATTATAACTGGCGAAACTAATTACGCTCTTGCTGCTTAATCGAATCATAGTAGATCGAGCTTAATCCGGACACAAGGTGACTGGACGAGACATTTCCCAAAGGCCGTCGCTCCGAGGCCGATGATCAGGAGATGCAGCTAAATCGGGGATAGTTCCGGCAAGCCTTGATGCTGGAATGAAAATAAAAAGGATAAGGCGCGGGTTGGTGGCTTCGGTCTTGCCTGCACACGAAAATTAAGGCGAAGATAAGCATGTAGAAAGCATATAGTTTCCTTGTTTGGACGAGGGTTCGACTCCCTCCAGCTCCACGAAAGACAATTAGAAATAAATAAAATCCTGTAAATTATCTATTTTACAGGATTTTATGTTTCTATATGATTTATAGTGATTGATGCATAGAATCAATGTTAGGCGATTTTTACGATTATATCTAAGGTGATTAATTCAATATTGTTTAAACGTGGATAACTAATTGGGGCAAAAAGTTACTTTTTAAATAAAAATACTATATTGGGAATTTCTTTATGCTTCGTTGTAAAACTGTTTGTATTAGCTTATATGACTTTTAATCAGTATAATATGTAAATTTCAATCTGCTTGGATAACTTTTTTTATCCCTTTATTATGGTATAAATATCCCTTTCGCTTGGTATAGTGAAGCCATGTAAATGAAAGTAGTTTTGTAACAAAATAATCAAAACTACCATTTTATGAGTAACAGCAAACTCACCCATTTAAAAGAATTAGAATCAGAATCAATTTACGTCCTACGAGAAGTCGCTGCGCAGTTTGAGCGTCCGGCACTGCTTTTCTCTGGTGGAAAAGATTCGATTGTAATGGCTTATCTGGCTTATAAGGCTTTTTATCCGGCAGCAATCCCTTTTCCATTTGTACATATTGATACCGGGCATAATTTCGAAGAGACAATTACATACCGCGATAAATTGATACAAAAACTTGGTGCAAAACTTATTGTTGGATCAGTTGAAGATTCTATCGCGCAAGGAAGGGCTGTGGAAGAAAAAGGGTTCAATGCCAGCCGGAATAAACTTCAGACCGTTACGTTATTGGATACGCTCGAAAAATATAAGTTTGATGCAGCTCTTGGTGGTGCACGTCGTGACGAAGAAAAAGCCCGCGCAAAAGAGCGTTTTTTTTCTCACAGGGATGAATTCGGGCAGTGGAATCCCAAAAATCAACGTCCTGAACTTTGGAATCTGTTTAACGGAAAGAAGCAAATGGGGGAACATTTTCGTGTTTTCCCCATAAGTAACTGGACCGAAATGGATGTTTGGCAGTATATTTTACAGGAAAATATTCCATTGCCGTCGCTTTATTATACGCATGAACGTGAAGTGTTTGAACGGGATGGAATTATTTATGCTGCTTTGCCAGCCATATCTCGTCGTGAAACTGAAAAAATTGAGATTCGTCGGGTACGATGCCGGACAATCGGAGATATTACTTGCACCGGATTAACTCTATCAACAGCAGATTCTTTGGAAGATATTATCGAAGAAATTGCCAGTTCACGAATTACCGAACGTGGTGGTAGAGCTGATGATAAACGTTCGGAAGCTGCTATGGAAGATAGAAAAAAAGAGGGTTATTTCTAATTCATAAAAATTCATTCATACACACATTTATTGAAATTTTAAAATATGTCTGAACCGAAAACTCAAGGATATTTAGATATGGAACTTCTACGCTTCAGTACAGCCGGAAGCGTTGACGATGGTAAAAGCACTTTGATTGGTCGTCTTTTGTACGATAGTAAATCGATTTTTGAAGATCAATTACAAGCTGTAAAAGAGGCAAGTAAACGACTCTCCGGAAGTGATGAAGTTAACTTGGCTCTGTTAACCGATGGGTTGAGAGCAGAAAGGGAGCAAGGCATTACGATTGATGTCGCTTATAGATATTTTGCAACACCAAAACGCAAGTTCATTATTGCCGACACTCCGGGGCATATCGAATATACACGAAATATGGTGACCGGTGCATCTAATGCCGATGTCGCTATCATTTTGATCGATGCACGCAATGGAATTATTGAGCAAAGTAAACGTCACTCGTATGTAGCGTCATTATTACAGATTCCGTACGTGATAGTGGCTATTAATAAAATGGATTTGGTAGATTATTCGGAAGCTGTGTTTAATAAAATCAAAGAAGAATATAATAAAATTGACAAAAAACTAAATCTGAAAAATATAATTTTTGTCCCGATGTCGGCTTTAGATGGTGATAATGTGGTTGAAAAATCTAAGAATATGCCTTGGTATAACGGTCCGACATTGTTGGAATTGTTGGAAAGTCTTCCGGTTCGAAAAAATGAAAATGAACTTCCTGCCCGATTTTCTGTTCAATATGTTATTCGTCCGTATAGTGATGAATTTCATGATTACCGGGGTTATGCGGGACGAATTTCCGGTGGCGTACTCAGGGTGGGGGATGCAATTACGGTTTTGCCTTCAAAAACAAAATCGCGTATTGTTGCTATCGATGAGGGACAAAAGTCTTTATCAGAAGCTTTTACTCCACAATCAGTTACCATTCGTTTAGCTGACAATATCGATATCAGTCGGGGTGATTTGCTGGTAAAAACAACCGAAACTCAGCCTATGGTGAATGCCAATATATCGGCGTTGATTTGTTGGCTCAATCATCGACCTCTGAATGTGGGAGGAAAATATATTATCCGGCATGGTACTGATGAAATCCGCGGAATTATCAAAGAGGTTCATTACAAAGTAAATATTAATACTCTTGAAAATATTAAGGATGATAAAACTATAAAAATGAATGATATAGCACATGTTTCGATGAAAACAATGAAACCTCTGAAATATGATTCATACAGTCAAAACAGCGTGACGGGAAGCTTGGTTATCATCGACGAATACACTTTCGAAACCGTTGGTGCAGGTATGATTGTGGCCGATATTGAAGATATGTCGTTTAATATATAAAAAACGAAATTCAAATGAGTATTGAAGAATTAAACGATTTTTTCCAGCATAAATCTCCGGAGGAAGTGTTAAGGTATTTCATCCGTGAATACAAAGGTCAGATTGCTTTGTCGTCGAGTTTGGGCGTTGAAGATCAGGCTCTTACTGATATTATTCAGAAAATAGATCCGTCAACACGGATTTTTACACTTGATACCGGCCGGCTTTTCCCGGAAACATATAGTTTAATTGATAAAACGAATATGCGTTATGGAATTCAACTCGAAGTAATGTTTCCCGATTATCGCGAGTTGGAGAAATTAGTTTCGAGAGACGGTATAAACTTGTTTTACAACAGTATTGAACAGCGTAAAGCTTGTTGTTATGTCAGAAAAATTGAACCTCTGAAACGGGCATTCAATGGACTGAAAGTTTGGATTTGTGGTTTGCGTCGCGAACAGTCAGTAACACGTAATAATATTCAACTTGTTGAATGGGACGAAGCCAACGGACTTATCAAACTCAATCCGTTGATTAATTTTACAGAACAACAGGTCTGGGAGTACATCAGAGCGAATTCTGTTCCGTATAACATATTGCACGATCAGGGTTTCCCGAGTATTGGCTGCCAGCCTTGTACCCGTGCAATTAAGCCGGGAGAAGATATCCGGAGCGGACGCTGGTGGTGGGAAAATCCCGAACAAAAGGAGTGTGGATTACATAAGAGATAAAATTGTATGAGAGAAAAAAACTATCGCAGTCTTGTAAAATCCATATCATATCGTATTACCGGTACTGTCGCAACATTTTTTATTTCTTTGATTGTAACCGGAAAATTCGAATTTGCACTCTCTATTATGAGTGTTGATTTTATAGTTAAGATTGGTATTTTTTATTTACACGAACGAGTGTGGAATAAAATTAAATTCGGAAAGATAAAAGAAAATCCGGAAGATTACCAAATCTGATTTTATTGATTTCTATTTACAGAATAATATGATAAATAACATACTTACACCAGAACAGTCGGAATTGCTGGATAAACTGACTGTATCGTTAAACCAGCAACAGATAACGTGGTTAGCAGGATACTTTACAGGTTTAAGTTTCGGACAACAAAGTCAGAAAATTGAAATAATAGACCAGACTGCTAAAGAAAAAACAGAGAATGAAATTTCAACTGAGTTGACAATTCTTTATGGGTCGCGCACCGGAAATGGAGAAGGTTTGGCCCGAAAGGCAGAACAAATGGCTATTGAAAAGGGATTTAATGTCAGTTTGAAAAATATGTTTGAATATAAAACCCGCGACCTGCAAAAAGAGAAAAACCTTTTACTGATCGTTTCCACTCATGGTGAAGGCGAACCTCCTTTTGTGGCTAAAGAATTGTATGAATTTATTCACGGCAAGCGTGCTCCTAAACTGGAAAGCCTGAATTATGCAGTTCTGGCCTTAGGTGATTCATCCTATTTTCATTTTTGTAAAACAGGTATTGATTTCGATAATCAGTTCGAAAAATTGGGGGGCAAACGTTTGATTCAGAGAGCAACTTGTGATGTTGATTTTACCGCTACTGCCGATAAATGGTTGCATGATGCAATTCCGGCTTTTGGAAATGGAATTTCTCAACCAGTGTCAAAACCAACTTTTACATTTATCGGTGCCACTAAAAAACGTGAGAAAAAGCCGGTGTCGAAAAGTAATCCTTTTTTTGCTCCGGTACTCGAAAAAATCGGTTTGCATGGACAAGGTTCCGATCGGCAGACAATTCATTTGGAATTGAGCACAGAAGATAACGAATATCTGAATTATGAACCGGGTGATGCGTTGGGAATAATTCCTGTAAACAATGCCGTTCTTGTTGATCAGGTGCTGGCCATTACAGGTCTGGATGCCGGAGAACCTCTGTTAATCAATAAAAAAGAGCGAAAACTCGACGATGCATTATATCGCAGTTTTGAATTGTCCAAAATTACGGTCGATGTTATCAAACGCTATCTCGAAACATATCCAAACGAGGCTTTACAGGCTATAGCCAATGATCCCGATAAGCTGAAAAATTATGTTGAAGGTCGTGATATTGTTGATTTGCTTACTGATTTTCCGGCAGAAATAGATGCTAATAAGTTGATTCGTATTCTCAGACCTTTGCAACCCCGCCTTTATTCCATCGCTTCCAGTCCAAAAGCATTTCCCGGCGAAATTCATGTGGCGGTAGGTGTTGTGCAGTACAACCACGCCGGACGTGATAAAAAAGGAACATGTTCAAATTACTTGTCGGATTTGAATATTGAAAATGATATTGTACCTGTATTTATTGAGGCAAATCCAGAATTTCGTTTGCCAAAAAATGATGCAACTCCGATTATAATGGTGGGAGCCGGAACCGGAATTGCCCCTTACCGGGCGTTTGTACAACATCGGGAGTTTGCTGAAAACAGAGGTAAAAGCTGGTTGTTTTTTGGAAATAGATATTTTGAAACGGAATTTTTGTATCAAACCGAATGGCAGAGCTTTTTAAAATCGGGTGCGTTAACTAAAATGGATATCGCATTTTCGCGTGATACAGATCAAAAAGTGTATGTGCAGGATAAGCTTTGGAAAAACGGACAAGAAGTTTTTCAGTGGATCGAATCAGGAGCCCATTTTTATATCTGTGGAGATATGAGAAACATGGCTCGTGGCGTACAGGATACTTTATTACGAATTGTTGAAAAATATGGGCAGCTCAATGCTGAGCAAGCACGCGAATATGTCGATAATCTCGCCAAATCAAAACGTTTGCAGTTGGATGTTTACTAATTAATTTACCATTTACTTGATGTTGAGATGAGCAATTTAAACGATAAAAATTATAAATCATTGGCCGGGAACGGAGAAGGAAAGCTGAGTTCTTTTGAAGTGTTGAAAGAAAGCAGCAATTTCCTTCGAGGAACAATCTCCGAAAGTTTGAAAAATCCGATTACGGGATCTATTTCGGAAGATGATCAGCTATTAATTAAATTTCATGGAACTTATCAACAGCAAAACCGGGATTTAGACGACGAGCGCAGAAAGCAAAAATTAGAACCTCTTTATTCGTTTTTGATTCGGGTGAGGGTTCCGGGAGGAGTTACCACTGCTCAGCAATGGATTGTCTTAGATACGCTTGCCGATAAATATGCCGATAAGACTCTGAAACTTACTACCCGTCAGGCATTTCAGTTTCACGGTGTACTGAAAAGAAATTTAAAAACGACCATGCAGCAAATCAATCAGACTTTGCTCGATACAATTGCTGCTTGTGGTGATGTGACTAGAAATGTCATGAGTTCGGCCAATCCTTACGAATCTGCCGTTCACGCTGAAGTTGCTCAGGATGCTAAACGTGTTTCTGACCATTTTACGCCTAAGTCGAATGCTTATCATGAAATTTTTCTTAATGGTGAATTGATTGCCGGAGGTGAAAAAGAAGATGAACCCATTTATGGTAGAACCTACTTGCCACGTAAATTTAAAACTGCATTTGCCATTCCCGAACGTAACGATACGGATGTTCTCTCGAATGATATGGGCTTTATTGCTATTGTTGAAGATGGTAAATTAAAAGGCTATAATTTGACTGTCGGTGGTGGGATGGCTTATACTTTTGGAAACAGGGCGACATATCCGCGCGTAGCTGATATTATGGGATATTTTCCAAAAGAGCAACTGCTTGACGTTGCTGAAGCTGTAATACTGTTTCAGAAAGAGCACGGAAACCGTTCCGAACGGAAAAATGCCCGCTTAAAGTACACTATCGATCGTTGGGGACATGAATTCTTTCATGCCGAAATTGCCCGTACCAAAGGAGTAAAACTTGAGTCGCCCCGTCTGTTTACTTTTAAAACTTTGGGAGATAAATATGGTTGGTCACAAGGAGAAGATGGTTTGTGGCATTATGGCGTTTTTATTGAAGGAGGAAAAGTGGGAGACAGAAGCGGATATGGTGCAAAAGCTGCATTACGTGAAATTTCAGAAATCCATGATGGTGTATTCATTCTAACCGGAAATCAAAATATTGTAATTGCCAATGTTTCAGAAAGGAATAAACCTTTAATCGATGCTATTTTGAAAAAACACAATGTTTTGGATGCTAAAGATATTTCGGCGTTGCGCCGGAATTCTATAGCTTGTGCCGCATTGCCGCATTGCGGGCTTGCTTTTGCTGAAGCAGAGCGTTATTTGCCGTCATTTATCGATCGTGTGGATGAAGCGTTAAAAGAGAACGGTTTGTTTCAAGACGAAATTACTATCCGAATGACTGGTTGTGCGAATGGTTGCGGACGCCCATTCCTGGCTGAGATTGCTATGGTCGGACGTGCTCCCGGACTTTATAATCTCTACCTTGGCGCCGGTTTTACTGGGCAGCGTCTTAATAAATTGTATAAAGAAATGCTTACCGAAGCGCAATTGCTTGACGAGCTTCGTCCATTGCTGGCAGACTATGCTCAAACCCGACAGAAAAATGAACATTTTGGTGATTTTGTAATTCGTAAGGGTTATATCAAAGCCACTACACATGGCATAAATTTTCATGAGTAAAAAACAGACCTCTGTTTCCTAAAGTGGAATAGAAATTTTTAGTATTGAACTATTGGTAATTGAAATGATAAAGCTGAGCGATAAATCACAAAATATAAATCAGGAAACTAACATAAGTTCCCCTTTAGGGGACAAGGGTAGCTTACAATTTCTGCCTATTTCCATCAATGTAACCAATAAAAAGATTCTTTTGATCGGTGGAGGCAAAGTGGCTACTCACAAGGGAAGTATCATGGCCCGTTTTGTGCAGAATGTAACGGTTATTTCTCTGGAATTTACGGATGAAATTTTGAAATTGCCTTTTACTTTTATACAAAAGCAGTACGAAAAAATTGATTTACACGGATTTTTTCTCGTGTATGTTTGTACTGGAGACCATGAACTTAACGCAAAAATCAAAAGAGATGCCGAAGAATTAGGAATACTTACGAGTGTTTGCGATGCTCCTCTTCTTTGCGATTTTGTTTCGCCTGCTATTCATAAAGAAAAAAATGTCACTATCGCAGTAGGTTCGAATGCTCAGGATGTTTACAAATCAGTCGAGGTACGAAACCGGATCAGAGAGCTGGTCCTGAGCGGTACGATACAATTGTAACCGTACGGCATTCTACCGCGAATCGGGTATGAAATTTACCCTGTTAGTGCGATTGAATGGAGTTGAATAAATTCGGATTTTTGTATGATCTAAAAAATACATAAATCCCAAACAATATGAACAATTATTTCATAATTCCCGGTTATCAAGGCTCCGGGCCAGATCATTGGCAAACGTGGATTGAAAAAACTCAACCAAACTTTCAACGTGTTCAACAGCGTGATTGGGATTGTCCTAATGTGGATGAATGGGTTGCTAATGTAGAAAAAGCTATCGAAGGTTACGATCCTGATACCGTTGTTTTGGTGGCCCATAGTCTGGGGTGCCTTACCGTGGCTGAATGGGTAAAACGATATAATCGTCGTGTGAAAGCCGCATTATTGGTTGCTCCTCCGGATGATGAATTGATTCGCCGGCGCGTGAACGAAAATATAGTTTCTGAAGCTCCCGTTCACAAGTTGCCTTTCCGCTCAACTCTGGTAGCAAGTACCAATGACCCATGGATCAGTATAGAAAAGGCGAAGTTTTATGCCGACAAATGGGGAAGTGAATTTGTGAACATAGGCGATGCCGGGCATATCAATGGTTTATCTGGTTTTGGAGCATGGGAGCAGGGTTTGGAAATATTGAAACAGCTTGGCTGAATTCGATTTACTAATTTTGAATTTGTTGTAATGTATAATATAGATGCTGAAACATCCTTCGGAAAAGTGACTTTAGTTGGCTTTGGTCCCGGAAATCCAGACCTTCTTACCATTGCCGGAGATAAAGCAATGAATAATGCTGACATAATTTTTCATGATGATTTGGTTGATTGTAAATTTTTAGAAAAATACAGAGCTCAAAAAGTTTATGTTGGTAAGCGTTGTCATAAACATAGCCATGAGCAGGATGAAATAAATGCATTAATGCTTGCTGCTGCGTATTCGGGTAAAAAAATTGTGCGATTGAAAGGGGGCGATTCCATGATTTTCGCTCATGGTGGCGAAGAGATTGAGTTTCTGAAATTTCATGGAATAGAAGTCTCTGTTATTCCCGGGGTGTCTACAGGAATTGCTGTTGCAGGACTTACACAAATTCCATTGACGTTGCGTGGTATTGCAAAATCAGTTTCGTTTGTTACCGGACACACGACTGAAGTTAAATTACCAAATACTGATACATTAATTTGCTTTATGGCTGGTAATACGATTCATAAAATTGCGAAAAAAGCCATAGCCGAAGGCCGTGATCCGAAAACTCCGGTAGCTTTGGTACATAATGTATCATTGCCCGATCAATCTGAAGTTATAACGGACTTAAACATGCTTAGTCGTGAAGAAAAAAAATACCCAACACCTGTAATTATTGTGATTGGGTATGTGGTTTCGTCGAGGAAAGAGGTTCGATTTCCAACAGAACTTTTATCTGCTATTTCTTAATTGATTTTTTTAAAGAATACGTTCTGCTAATTCCTTTCCCTGTTTTATTCGGTCGGCCATACCGATTCCTCCGCGAAGATTTCCACCTATTTGCAGACCGGGATATTGTTTTTCAAGCATTTCGATGGTTGAAAAACGTTCACCGCTTTCTGCTCCATATTGAGGTATAGCTTTCTGATGGCGATTGATATAGATTAAATCAGGATTGAATTTTTGTAATTGCATCAAATCTTTCAGTTCTCGTTCAATAATTTTTTTGATTTCTTCATCCGTTTTGTCTACTAATTCCTGATGGCGAACACCTCCCATAAAGACTGAGAGCAAGGCACCTCCTTCGGGTGCTCTGCCGGGAAACAGAGCAGACATGTAGAGCACTCCCAGAATGTCTCGTTTCTCGATGGATGGTATGAGCCCACCAAAACCATCTAATGTTACTCCATCCCAATGGTTGAATCCGAGTGATACTTCAATCACCTTGCCGTAAAGCAAATTATCGATTTTACTGATAGCCGTTTTGTCGATAAAAGGAAATAATCCGCTCAAAGCATAAGCCCCGACGGTTGAAATTACATTGGCAGCCTGAATGTTTATCTTATCTCCGTTTTTGTCAGTATATGAAACTAAATATTCCTCGTTTTTTGCAACAACAACATCTTTCGCACCAGTAACAAAATTTTCTTTTTCTGCCGATTCGTATAGTGCATTTATGAGTGAACTTAATCCGCCTTCGAATGAAAATGTTTTACGGCTGACTTTCTTTTCGGCTTCGGTTTTCTTTTCTGCAAATCCTTTTTTGACCGAACCGCCAATCAGACTGCCGTATTTTTGTTCCAGATTATACAATTTCGGAAGTGCGTATTTGGGCACTAAATAATTCGGGTCACCGGCATATACTCCGATAATGAACGGATCAATAGCATAATTCAGGTAACTTTGCCCCATGCGCCGTTTTACAAATCCGGTCAGCGTTTCGTGTGGGTCTGTTCCAGGTTTTCGGAATGGTTCTCCCAGAATCCGGAACTTATCTTTTAGGGTGAAAAGTGGTGTCGTTACTGCGTCAACAGGCCCCATGGGCAAATGTTTCCATTGTCCGTGTTTGAGAATATAACGTTTGCTTACATTTTTACCCCCGATTTGTAAGTTGCATTTGCCAGATAATTCTTCAAATAATTCTACTACCGTTGTATTGCCGATTACTCCTGTATTTGGCCCGTTTTCGTGGGTAAATCCTTTATCCTGATGTGATTGGATTACTCCTCCCACGTGATTTTGTTTTTCTAAAACGATAAATGATTTGTTGTTTTTATGGAGATAATAAGCTGTGGTCAGTCCGGTTAGTCCGGCTCCAAGTACCACTACATCAGTTTTAATGATTGAATTATTTGTTGTCATTTCTCTGTTATGAGTTTCTTTAACATTGATATAAGCAATGGATGAGAATTGGGAATTTCCACCCTGCTGATATTTTGTATGTTGAGTTCGTTTTTTGCATACGGGATTATTTCAATGCCCTGATCATAGGCCGTTTCTAAATTTTCTGTGACGAAACTGATAGGTACAAGCATGATTTCGTCGATATTTTCGGCTTTCATCTCTTTCAGTAATTCTTTTGTGTCCGGATCAACCCATTTTATTCTTCCTATTTTCGATTGAAATCCTACGCGGTAATTTAATCCAAGTTTTCCGGAAATCAATTGGGCCGATGTTTTTATTTCTTCAACATAAGTGTCACCTTCATCTACATTATATTGTGGAATGGAATGGGCACTAAAAACAAGTGTCGGGCTATTAAATTCTGATTTTTGTATCGATTTTCTGATATTATCCACCCAATAATCAATAAAATCGGGGTGGTCTCCATAAGTGCCGAGTTCCGTGATACTCAGCTCATCATGTTTTTTTTGAACTTTGGATAAATCAGAAATGACACTTCCGGTTGTTGAAAATGCCGAATGTGGATACATGGTGATAACTTTTATATGCGTGATTCCCTGCTTTTTGAAGTGCTCAATTCCTTCCCGGATAGAAGGTTTGCTATAAGAATATGCTGCCGTTACAAGATAATCTTTGCCGATTTCCGATTGAAGCTGATTACAAATAACATTCATGGATGCTTTCAATTTAGAGCCACCGATTTGCTGATATTTTTTCCATGAACCTGAATTTCGAAAGCTACTGATCATGAGGGCTAATAATGTTTGTGGAATTTTCGGAAATGGCAGAATAGCTTTGTCTGTGAACATGTTGAACAAAAACTCCCGCATTTCTTTTTTTGAAAGCGGTGAACCCATATTAATTAAAAGAACACCAGTCATTATACGGTTTTTGAAAATTTTGAAGTGCTTTTTACTAAGTTCGGATCGAATAGCATAGCTATGTTCCGAACCACAAACATACCATCGGCATTTACATGTACATTATCATTAATGACTTCGGCCAATCCGTCTTCAATAAAAGGTTGTAATTTGTTTCCATCGAATCCGGTAATGATTTTCACATCATCAGCATTGCATTTTACACGTTTCCCTATTTCAGTAAAATCCACAATGCCATTACACATTACTTCATCGATAACTTCGCGAATGACGATTTCCTCCTTTGATAAACTGTATCCACGATCAATGGCGAGTCCTGTTTCTTCAATGGCTTCCATGTAGTGAAAAAGATTTTTTTTATTCTGTGCATAAGTTCCCCACAATTGCGATATGCCGGAACTACCGAAAGCATAAACCTGCCCGGTAGTTTCGCGGGTACAATATCCCTGAAAATTACGATGAAGTTTTTTATTGTGCTTTGCAATGGCGAGGTCATCGGTTGGTTTCGCAAAATGATCCATGCCGATTGATTCGTAGCCACTGTTGGTTAGCAACTCGAATCCGGCAAGCAGCATTTGCAGTTTCAGATCCGGACCTGCCATGGTCGATTCGTCCATTTTTTTCTGATTTTCGTTTACCCAAGGCACATGAGCATACGAAAACGTTACAATTCTGTCAGGTGAAAGCGCAATGGCTTTTTCAATATTTTGTCTGAAACTTTCAAGTGTTTGCAGGGGTAATCCGTAAACCAGATCAAGATTGATTCCTTTGAAATGATTCAGGCGAAAACGTTCAATAACCTGGTCAATCGGCAACTTTGACGGGCGCCGGTTGATGGCATTCAACACTTCGTCATTGAAATCCTGAATTCCCAAACTCACACGATTGAATCCAATGGTTGCCAGACGGTCGATGTCTTCAACCGAAAGATAAGCCGGGCTGCATTCAATGGCAATTTCCGGATTTTGGGTGTAACTGAAATGAGAACCGATTTTCTCCATAATTTCCTGAATATAATCGAAGTTAATGGAATTTGGAGTTCCACCGCCCCAGTGTACCTGACTTACTTTCCGGGATTTGTCGATATGTTGGGCTACCGTGTCAATCTCTTTCAAAACACAGTCGATATAACGACGGACTTTGGCTGCACTTTCAAATTTCTGGGTATTACAACCACAGAAATAACACAGTTGCGGACAAAACGGAATATGTATATAAATGGAAATATTTTCTGGTTGATGGGAGTTCGAGTTTATCAACGCCGGTACAAAATTTTCGGATTTGAAATCTTGTGTAAAGCTTGTAGCCGGCGGATAACTGGTGTATCGTGGCCCTGTTTTATTGTATTTATTGAGAAATTCGGGAGTTATTTTCATTTAAATATAGTGCAATTTTATATTGTTTTAATCTCGTTTCCAGTCGGTGTTTTTTACCCAGTCGACAACAAATTTTACGTTGTCCACTTTATTGTCAGGCATCAAACCATGGCCGGTGTTGAAGATCCAGTTTGGATTTGTTTCCCCAAAAAACTTAAATTTATTAAGCTCTTTTTCAATCATTTTTTTGTCGTCAATCGATAAAATGCGTGGGTCAAGGTTTCCCTGAACTCCGATTTTCGGGTCAATTAATTTACGAGCTTCCGGAAGTGAATACTGCCAGTCAATGCTCACAAAATCAGCTGTTTCAGAATTTATATGCGCAATTCCGGTTCCCAATCCTTTCGGAAAGAAAATAGCCGGGACGCCGGCAGTACGCACAGCATTTGTAATCCTATGAACATGCGGTAAAATCCGTTCCATGTACAAATCGGATGGAATCAATCCGGCATGCGTTTCGAATAATTGAAACACGTCAATCCCATGTTTGGTTTGCCCGATAGCATATTCTACCGACAAGTCGGTTATTTTCTGAAGTATTTTTTCTGAAATTTCCGGATTGTTGTAAAAAAGTTTTATCGCTTTAGAAAAATTATGATTGGCGCTGTTTCCTTCCACCATATAACAGAATGTGGTGAATGGTGCCCCGCAAAATCCGATCAACGCTATGTCTTCGGGTTTTTCCTGTTTGATAATATCTAACGCTTTATAAATATGTTCAAGTTTTGATACATCTGCCTGAAGTTCCGAAAACTGATTTGATGTATTCTGCAATGGCGTGTCGAACACCGGACCTTTTTCAGTGAATTTCAGTTCCATTCCCAAGGCTTCCGGAATTACCAGAATATCCGAAAACAAAATGGCTGCATCCACTTCCAGATCATTTACGGGTAGCAATGTAACCTTTGCTGCCAGTTCAGGGTTTTGCATCATTTCCCTAAAACTGTATTTTTCCCGTAGTTTCATGTATGAAGGCAAAACGCGGCCTGCCTGACGCATAAACCAAACTGGCGGTCGTTCGCGTTTAATTCCTTTAAGAGTATCGGTAAATATATTGTTTGACATATTTTACAATTGTTTCATCGCATCCTGTGCCGCTTCAATGGTTTTCAGAATATCTTCGTCGCTGTGGGCATTCGAAATAAAAGTCGCTTCAAATTGTGATGGTGCCAGATATATTCCTGCTTCAAGTGATAAACGGAAAAATTTTGCATAATGTTCTTTGTCGGAAGTCATTACATCTTCGAACGATTCAACTTTCTCTTTGTCAGTGAAAAATAGGGTAAGCAATGAGCCTGCACGATTTACAACTCCTTTGATGCCCGCTTTTTCCAATCCTTCTTTCAATCCGTTTTCAAGCATCCCGGCATGACGGTCAAGTTTGCTGTATATTTCAGAATTTTCTTTCAGTGTTTTAAGCATTATAATACCTGCTGCCATGGCTAAAGGATTTCCCGAAAGTGTTCCGGCCTGATAAATTGGTCCGGCAGGAGCAAGTTGTTCCATGATGGATTTTTTTCCGCCATAGGCGCCTACAGGAAGTCCGCCGCCGATAATTTTACCCATAGTAGTGATGTCGGGCATTACTCCGAAATATTTCTGAGCACCTCCGGGAGAAAGACGAAATCCTGTAATTACTTCGTCGAAAATCAGTAAAGTGCCATTGGCTTCTGTGATTTTTCGCAAACCTTCCAGAAAACCTTTTTGTGGCAAAACAACACCCATATTGGCAGCTACCGGTTCAACAATGATTGCTGCAATCTCGTTTGGATAAGCTGCAAACATTTTTTCTACCGATTCCAAATCGTTGTAATTGGCCGTAAGGGTGTCTTGAGCAGTACTCTTGGTTACTCCCGGACTATCCGGCAATCCGAAAGTTAGTGCGCCGGACCCTGCCTTAATCAGAAAACTGTCGCCGTGACCATGATAGCAACCGGCAAATTTCAGAATTTTCTGACGACCTGTTACGCCACGAGCTAAACGAATGGCACTCATAGTCGCTTCTGTTCCCGAGTTGACCATACGAACCATTTCAACCGACGGCATCATGCTGGCAATCAGTTCTGCCATTTCGGTTTCGAGTAGAGTAGGAGCACCATAGCTGGTACCTGATTCCGCCGTTTTTTGTATAATTTCTACAATCGGTTGATAGGCATGGCCGAGAATCATCGGACCCCAGGAGCCTACAAAATCAATGTATTCGTTGCCATCAATATCAATAATTTTCGAACCTTTGGCTTTTTGTATAAAAACCGGTTGGCCGCCCACACTTTTGAAAGCACGAACCGGAGAATTTACTCCTCCCGGAATAATTTCACATGCCTCATGAAAAGCTGATATGCTGTTTTGTATATTCATAATTCTGTCTCTTTCAACCTTCCGGAAAGGGAGGAGAAGTTGTTAGTCGGTTTTATTTTTTATTGTCAGGTAAACTTTAATTTACTCTATTAGAGAATTTACCGGGCTAATACCTTCGCAATTTCTTTTGCGTAATAAGTTATAATGATGTCGGCGCCGGCGCGTTTAATCGACAGGGCTACTTCCATCATGATGCGTTCTTCGTCAATCCACCCGTTGGCCGCCACCGCTTTAATCATGGAGAATTCTCCGCTTACACTGTAGGCGACAATCGGAATATTAAAAGTGTCCTTGCAACGACGAATAATGTCGAGGTAGCTCATTGCCGGTTTCACCATAACCATATCAGCTCCTTCTTCAATGTCGAGAGCAATCTCACGCATAGCTTCGTCGGAGTTGGCCGGATTCATTTGATAGCTGCGGCGATCGCCGAATTTTGGTGCAGATTCGGCAGCTTCGCGGAACGGGCCGTAAAAACCGGAAGCATATTTGGCCGAATAAGCCATAATCGGAGTCTGGTTGAATCCATGCTGGTCTAAAGCTTCCCGGATTTTCATGACACGTCCGTCCATCATATCGCTGGGAGCAATCACATCCGCTCCTGCTTCGGCCAGCGAAACAGATTGTGCAGCTAATGTTTCGAGCGTAAGATCGTTGTCAACATCGCCATCTACAATGGTTCCGCAATGCCCGTGTGTAGTGTACTCGCAGTTACAAACATCGGCAACAATCAGCAATTCATCGCCAAAACGTTCTTTGATGGCCCGAATGGCGCGTTGTACAATTCCGTTGTGTTCACAAGCTACGGCTCCGGTTTCATCTTTGTGATCCGGAATACCGAAAAGTAGCACCGATTTTACACCGGTTTTCAGAATTGTATCACACTCTTCGAGCAATAAATCTACCGAAAGCTGGTAGTTGCCGGGCATAGAGTTGATAGGATTTTTTACATTTGTGCCCGGACATACAAAAAGGGGCATAATCAGGTCATCGACACTGAGAGTAGTCTCAGAAATCATGCTGCGCAAAATTGGGTTGCGGCGCAGGCGGCGGAGTCTTGTTATCGGAAATGACATAATATGTAGTTTTTAAACTTTCTAAATCCTCCAATGGAGAATTTAAAAAGTGAAGAGTTAATTTATAATGGTTTTGTCCGTCCAATAAACTTCTCTCATTAGGAAGCTTCAGAGGAGGCAAAATATTTTTCTATTTCATTGACAAAGCTTTCTGCATCAGATTTTGGAGAAACTACTACAGGCTTGAATCCAAATTTCTGCATTTCTGCTTCGGTAGTTGTTCCGATACAAGCGGCTTTAATTTCTTTGATGTTGTGTGTCAACATGATTTTATGAAAATTTCTGAATCCCGAAGGACTGGTAAACAGTATCAAATCATAATCATTATGAATAATTTTATCAACAGCAGGATGACCGCTTTGTTCAATGGTACAGGTTTGATAAGTATTAATTCTTGTTACAGAACAATGTTCTTGTAATCCGGCCTCTAATTTATTATCAGCCAGTTCGCCTAAAACTAACAGGGCTTTATCTGTTGGATGTATTTCAGATCTGATTTCCAACAGTAAATCTTCAGCATTCCTCCCTGAAGAAATAAATGCCGGCTTTCCGAAAAGTTTCTGAACTTTTTCAGCTGTAGCTTTGCCAATAACCGCAAATTTTTTTGAACCGATAATTTCATAAGAAAATCCGTTCTTTTGAAGCAATTGGTACAAACAGAGAGCACCGTTTTTACTGGTGAAAATTATCCAATTATAATTGTTGATTTTTTTTAAAACCGAAAGCAGTTCGTCTGTTTCCTGAATGCATTTGGTTTGTATCATCGGAAAATCAATCACAAACGCACCTTTAGACTCCAGAAGATTTTTTATTTTATCATCTTCTGCTAATGGCCTTGTTGATATGATTTTTTTTTTCATGTATTACCTTAATATTTCAATTCCCTGCCTTTCAGCTTCGGCGATGATAGCTTCGCCTAACTTTTTTCCAAGAGCTTTGGTTTCTGCAATCGGGGCCGATTCTTTTATCCGGATGATTTGTCCTGTATAGTGGTTCCCGAGCATTACGCTTAGTTCGACAGTTTCGTTTTCAACTGTGGCATAAGCTCCCAATGGAAATTTACAACCACCACCAATTGTTTTCATGTAGCTTCGTTCTGCAGAGATAGCAGTTTCTGTTGCCAGGTCATTAATTGTTTTCAGCAATGCAATAGTTTCTTCATCATTGGCCCGACATTCAATAGCAATGGCACCCTGACCAATGGCAGGAATGCACATTTCCGCTGAAAGGCAAGATTTTTCGTCAACCGGCTTTCCCAAACGTTTCAGGCCGGCGGCAGCCAACACGATAGCATCGTATTGACCTTCTTCTAATTTTTTCAACCGGGTATCAATATTTCCTCTTAAATCGCTAAAAGTAGCCGTCGGTTTTATGGCTGCAATCTGTACCATACGTCGCGGACTTCCGGTTCCGATTTTGCAATTTTCGTTCAGTTGTTCAATCGGTTCTCCGTTCCGTGTCAGCAGCACGTCGCGCACATCCTGACGGGGAGGGAATGCTGCCAGTATCAAACCTTCGGGCTGAATGCTCGGAACATCCTTCAAACTATGCACGGCGAAGTCTGCTTTACCTTCGTACATGGCGTTTTCAAGCTCCTTGACAAAAACTCCGGTTCCGCCAAAAGCCGTCAGTGGTTTATCGGCGACAGCATCTCCGTGAGTCGAAATTTTCAGAATCTCGAATTCACAATCCGGATTTTTTTGTTTCAGCAGGTCAACTGTTTGTTGAGTTTGTGTATATGCCAATAAACTCGGGCGCGTGGCAACTATGAATTTTCTACTCATCTTTTTCCGGAATATCTATGGTGAACGAATCTTTTAATGTTTTTGTGATCGAAATCATTTCTTCGCGGGTACTGGCCTTCCGCAGGTTGGACATAATCACGCGAATAATCCGGTTGGAGTACGAATCCATTAGTTTACCCAGCTCTTCGTTTTGCTCGGTATCTAATTTTTTTGTAAATGGTTCATACAAGTCTAAGGTGCTTCTTTTCAATACCACCAGCCCTTTTTTGATGTCGGCCATAATAGGCATAATGAATTGCTTGGAATACCATTCAAAATAATCCTCCGATATTTCCTGAATAATTTTTTCTGCTTTGGTTACTTCCATATTACGCTTATCTAAATTCGAATCGATCATTTTGTTGATGTCGTCAATGGAATAAACAAAGCAATTTTCAATTTTATTAATTTCAGGATCTATATTTCTCGGAATCGAAAGGTCGATAAAAATTCGGGTTTTGTTTTTCAACGATTCTTCCATCATACTGATTTCCTGCCGACAGATAATGTAATTCGGGGCGCTTGTTGATGCAATAATCACATCGTTTTCGGGTATGGCTGCAAAACGTTGTGAATATTCGATCGTTTTGGCATGGAGCTTTTCGGCAATTTTAGAAGCTCCCGAACGATTGGCAAATGTAATGTTGCATTCCCTAAATTGTTCCTGTAGGTAAGACGCTGTCAGATTCGACATTTTGCCGGCTCCAAGCATGAGGATATTCAATCCGTTTTTGTCTTCAAAAATTTGTTTGATCACATCAACAGCCAAAGTCGCCACAGAAACAGATCCATCACCAATTTTTGTTTCCGAACGGACTTTTTTGCCAATCTGGATTGCCGTTTGAAATACCTTATTGAGCAATCCGTTGGTTGCATTATTTTTTTGAGCCTGAAAATAGGCGTCGCGAACCTGACCCTGAATCTGATATTCTCCAAGTACCATTGAATCAAGGCTGGAAGTAACTTTGAATAAATGAATTACTGCATCCTGACAATTTTTTTGATATAAAACAGGCTGTAAACTATCTAATGGAATATTATGAAATTTACTCAGGAATTCAGATACATTTTTACAGGCATCTTCTACGTTTTCAACCGAATTATAGATTTCAACGCGGTTGCACGTAGATAAAATAACACTGCCTTCTAATGATTTATATGAATTGAGCCGTTGAAGCGCTTCAGGAATAATTTCGTTAGCAAAGTGGAGTTTTTCCCTGATACTGACGTCGGCTGTTTTAAAATTTATACCTGTGACTAATAAATGCATTTTATAGCGTAGAAATTATTATGTAAAGTAAGTTTTTTCCTGTCAAACAGCCAATTATTTTACGGTAATTTAAATATGATAGTTGGGTTGGACAGAAGAGAAACTGAAAAATGCACTTCGCCGGTATGCGAAGTGCATTTTTAGTACATATAATGTTTGTACAAATTTAGTTTTTATCTTTTACGCAACGTACCGAATATCCATACATTTTACTATCATAATCTTTGTGAATGTCGATTTTGTTACTATTTAAATACCAATATCTTGCATCGTTTGTATCATATTCTGTAGATGTCCACCAATAACCAATATCGTTGATGTCTCCGAATGAACCGTTTGTATTCCGCAATCCTCCGGGCAAGGCCGTGAATCCTGATGAATTGGTTGCCTCTGTGTTTGTTGCGCTCCAATGGTCGAATCCCAGTTCTTTTAATTTTGTTCCTGCGCTGTCCGTTCCAAGGTAATTAATCAAAGTTGTCCAGTCATCGTGAGTTGCTACATGCCAGCCGACAGGAGCGATATTTCTCGAGTCGTTAACGGCGTTCCAATTGTACAGTAAACCATATTCAGCGTTTGTAATGTCATTATCGTAATAGCAACAGGCTCCAAAAGTAGCATTGCTCCAATCTGTGGCGGATGTGAGGTTACTGATAAGTTCCCCATTCCTGTATTTAAGATTTTTCAAATTTTCGGCCATCCATGTTTGTGTTCCTATATTAACTATTTTAATAGTGTTCCCATCGTTGTCGGTAATATCTTCCGCCGGATCAATGGTCGTTATTTTTATGGCACTACCGTAACCTGTACCTTTGGCATTTGTGGCATAAGCCCTTATGTAGTATATCGTTCCTCCGGTGAGCCCGGTTATGGTGCAACTGAATGAAGATGTTTTACCTTCGACTATGCTTGTGTTGTCTGCTATGGTCGGGGATGAAGTAGAACTGCTCCAGCAAACTCCATAGGTTGTGATGGCATAACCTCCGTTCGATGATATTGTCCCGCCGGTTTCGGCTGTAGTTTCGGTAACAGTGGTTGCATCAGTTGTTGATAAAACAGGGACGAAGTCCGAATCGTCCGAAGAATTGCAAGCTGTAAGCAAAAATATGAAGCCTATGAAATAAAACAATGGATAATAAAATGATTTCATAATATATTTGTTAGAAATTTTGAAGGACAAATATATAACTTTTCCGGTTAACCTTTCAAGACAATATGATATAAAATAGTTAAGGGCCGGTTAAGCTTTATAAATATGCCTAATCAACCCTTAAATTACAATTTATTACTTTCTCAGTGGTTTTTCCCAATTATTGCTGAGCAAGAGCAAGATAATCAACCGTTTTTTATTGAATGAATGCTAATGCTTGTTCTAAGTCGGCAATAATATCATCAATATGTTCTATTCCGACAGAGATTCTGACTAATCCTGGTTCAACTCCCGAAGCCTTTTTATCCTCAGGCGACAGTTGTTCATGTGTAGTCGAAGCCGGATGAATAATTAAAGATTTGGCATCGCCCACATTTGCCAAATGGCTGAGCAGCTTTACTTTATTAATCAGGGCGTCTGCGTTTGCAGCATCTCCTTTTAGTTTGAAAGTAAGTACTCCACCGAATCCGTGTTTGAAATATTTTGTAGCAATTTCGTGATATTTACTACTTTTCAGTCCCGGGTAGTTTACATATTCAACTTTCGGATGATTTTCGAGCCATTCAGCTAATTTCAGGGCATTCTCCACATGGCGTTCTACGCGTAGCGAAAGAGTTTCGAGTCCCTGAATCAGTAAAAATGAATTGAATGGACTGATGGCATTGCCCCAATCACGTAAACCTTCTACACGGGCACGGATATTAAATGCTATATTACCGAACGGACCATCAAACCCAAATACATCCCAGAAAACCAATCCGTGATAACCTTCCGATGGTTCAGTGAAAGAAGGGAATTTTCCATTTCCCCAGTTGAATTTTCCGCTGTCGACAATTACACCGCCAAGCGAAGTTCCATGCCCGCCTATCCACTTGGTTGCTGATTCCACCACAATGCTGGCTCCGTGTTTCAATGGCTGAAAAATGGCTCCTCCGGCTCCGAATGTGTTATCCACAATCAAGGGAATGCCATGCTTATCAGCAATTGCTGCAATTGCTTCAAAATCAGGAATGTTCAGATCCGGGTTCCCTATTGTTTCTATATAAAGCGCTTTTGTGTTTTCGTCGATTAATTTTTCAAACTCTTCCGGTTCGTCGGTCGGTACGAAACGTGCTTCCACCCCAAGACGTTTGAACTGAACTTTAAATTGGTTATAAGTTCCGCCATAAAGATGAGATGTCGAAATGAAATTATCTCCGGTCTGAAGGATATTATTCAGAGCAATGAATTGAGCTGATTGCCCTGATGAAGTTGCCAGGGCCGAAACTCCTCCTTCGAGGGCTGCTACCCGTTTTTCGAAAACGTCTGTTGTCGGATTCATTAACCGGGTGTATATATTGCCGAACTTGCGAAGTCCGAAAAGATCCGCACCATGTTGAGCGTCATCAAAAACATAAGATGAAGTCTGATATATAGGAACTGCACGGGCATTTGTCGTTTTGTCAACTTCCTGACCAGCATGAACTTGTAGTGTTTCAAATTTTAAAGACATGATAAAAAGCCCCCTAAGTCCCCGGGAAGAGGGACTTTGATTTACTACGGAGGCAATAGCTTAAAAGTTAAATGGAAACTTTGATGATTTTTCGGAGGGATTCCGGGGGGATTTAATTACAAAGGGTATTCTTCAAAGGCATAAAGCAAAGTAGACAAATAGCGTTCTCCTGTATCGGGAAGCAATGCAACAATGTTTTTACCTTTATTTTCGGGGCGAAGCGCTAACTGAGTAGCTGCATAAGTGGCTGCTCCGGAAGAAATCCCGACCAAAAGCCCTTCTTGTTGGGCCAATTGACGTGAAACCAGAATCGCATCGTCGTTTGATACAGGGAAAACTTCGTCTACTACATTCGCATTGTAGTTTTTCGGAATAAAACCGGCTCCGATACCCTGAATTTTGTGAGGTCCGGGATTTCCGCCCGAAAGAACAGGAGAATCGGCAGGTTCTACGGCAACAATTTTGATATTGGGATTTTTGGATTTCAGATAAGCTCCAACCCCACTAACTGTTCCACCGGTTCCGACTCCGGCCACAAAAATATCTACCTGGCCATCAGTGTCGTTCCATATCTCGGGTCCTGTAGTTACTTCGTGAATGGCAGGGTTAGCCCCGTTATCAAACTGTTGGGGAATAAATGATGCCGGATTCGATGCATGAAGTTCTTCGGCTTTAGCTATGGCGCCTTTCATACCATTTGCTCCGGGAGTAAGAACCACATTTGCACCAAGGGCCTTTAAGAGATTTCGACGTTCAATGCTCATGGTTTCAGGCATAGTAAGCGTAAGTTTGTAGCCTTTTACTGCTGCTACCATGGCCAGACCAATACCTGTGTTTCCGCTGGTTGGTTCAATGATTTCGTCTCCGGTTTTTAGTAAACCTTTTGATTCTGCATCTTCAACCATGGCCAACGCAATGCGTTCTTTTACACAACCGGCAGGATTAAATGATTCGAGCTTTACAATAACATTGGCGTCTAAATTTTTACCTGCTGCATAATTTGATAATTGAAGTAACGGAGTGTTACCTATCAGGTCTGTAAGTTTTTTTGCAATTTTTGCCATAACTATATATTTTTATGTTTTACGTATAATCGATATTGCAAAGGTAGAAGCGTTCGCAAGCATTTACAATCGCACTCATGAGGTATTTTCTATACCATATTTATGGTATCTTTATTCTATTATTTAAACATGCTATAAACCAGTATGTTTACGGAACGACCATTTGTATTGCATTCGGTATTATACTTATTTTAAACGGAGAAAATCCATGCACGATTATTCCATCGGCTTCCATTAAAACTGTCTTATCACATTGTATCAACATTTCTTTCGAACGAAAAGATGTTATAATGGGATGCTCCAACATTTTTCCTCTGAATAAATATGCCAAAGCTCCGATAATATCAAAAAAAGTTGGTTTGTGAGCCATCATAATATCTAATAACCCATCATCCGGTACTGCTTCCGGAGTCTGCTTCAATCCTCCGCCGGTATAGCATCCGTTGGCTATACTCATGGTGTACATTTTACTGTTTATTTCTTTTTCTTCCGAAAAAATTCTGACTTTATGAGCTTTGTAGCTAAAAACAGATAACAATAACGATATTGAATATAAAATGGAATGACTCCCGAGTATTGCTTTTAACCTGTGAGTAGTATTTACAACTTCAGCATCTAATCCAAGTCCAATGGAATTAATGAAGAAGTGTTGTTCATTTTGGCCTTCCATGTTGTATTCAACTTTGCCAATATCTATGAAATGAGTTTTGCCTTTCAGGAAAACATCCAATGATTTTTTATAATTTGAAGTAAGTCCCCAGAAACGTCCCCAGTCGTTACCGGTTCCGCGTGGTACAAGTGCAATTCTTAAATCGGAAGTGTTTTTTATGTTTGCACTGAAAATGCCGTTTATTACTTCGCTCATGGTTCCATCCCCACCTATAACCAGAATGTTTTTATAGTCTTTTTCTACAAAATAACGGGCGATTTTTGAGGCATGCCCTGCAAATTTTGTCAACCTGTAGTCGAATGAAATTTTGTGATGTTTGAGCAACTGAAAAAGATATTTTCGTTGTTGTCGGAATTTCTTTTTCCCGGATTTCGGATTAATAATAATGGCCCAGTGATTTCGTGTGATTTCCATGTAGTGATTTTAGAAATACTTCCGGATTGTTGCCGGAACAAGAACAAAGTCTTAGCTTTTGGTCAGATATAAGTCCAGCAAAGTAATAGCTGCCATGGCTTCAACAATGGGTACAGCTCTTGGCAGAACGCACGGATCATGACGTCCGCGTGCTGCAAGTTCAATTTCGTTGGTATGAATGTCGACAGTGTTTTGTTTCTTCGAAATAGTCGCTACAGGTTTGAATAATACACGAAAATATACGTCTTGCCCGTTGCTGATTCCTCCCTGAATGCCTCCCGAATTGTTCGTTTTCGTACTAATTTTGTCTCCTTCTTTTACAAAGGGGTCGTTCATTTCAGAACCTTTCAGACCGACGCCTTCAAATCCGCGCCCGTAGTCAAATCCGTGTGAAGCATTGATGCTCAGCATGGCAGCGGCCAAACGAGCCTGAAGCTTGTCAAAAATAGGTTCTCCCAATCCGATGGGTAATCCCTTGATTATGCATGACACTGTTCCGCCAATTGAATCTCCGTCTTTTTTGAGTTGCTGAATATACTTGATCATTTTTTCAGCAATATCCTGTTGCGGACAACGAACGATATTGCTTTCGATGAGCGAAAGATCAGCACTCTCAATGGTTTGAGTCATGGCAATATGTCCGACTTGTGAGGTGAAAGCCGTAATTTCGATTCCTTTTTTACGTAAAACGAGTTTAGCTACTGCGCCGGCTACCACACGGGCAGCTGTTTCGCGTGCCGAACTGCGTCCTCCTCCACGATGATCGCGAACGCCATATTTTTGCTGATAAGTATAATCGGCATGGGATGGCCGGTAAACGTCTTTCAGATGATCGTAATCTTTGCTGTGCTGGTTTTGATTCCAAATGATAAATGCAATAGGGGTTCCGGTTGTTTTTCCTTCGAAAATGCCTGATAAAAATTCAACTTTATCGTCCTCTTTGCGCGGAGTGGCAATTGAAGACTGCCCCGGTTTCCGGCGATCAAGTTCGCTTTGGATAAAAGCCTCATCAAGCTCTATCCCGGCAGGACAACCATCTATAATTCCTCCGATACCTTTTCCGTGCGATTCGCCAAACGACGTGAAAGTAAAAAGTTTGCCTATTGTATTCGACATGTCTGAGTTTTATGTATTTATAATTTGTACAAAGATAAGTTATTTCACCAAATTATCGGTTGGGGCATTTTTATGAAAAATGGATATTGAGCCTTTTCCCCAATATCCATTTAATAAATTTTGTTGAATTTGTCGCGTATTAGTGACAGCCGCAGCCCGATCCACAACCACAACTACCTTCGTCGTCATGGTCATGAGTTCCGCAACCGCCTTCACCACATCCACAGCTTTCGCAACCACCTCCGTTAAGAGATGAAAGTTCTTTTTCAGTGGCTTCACGTACTTCAAGGATAGATCCTTTGAAGTGTAAATTTTCACCGGCAAGCGGATGGTTCAGATCCACTTTTACATGTGTATCTGTTACAGAAACTACCTGTGCGTTTATTCTGTGTCCTTCACTGTCCATCAAAGGAACTACATTGCCTTCGTATACAACTTCTGTATCTAATTTTCCGTCAATTTCAAAAATTGTACGGTCAAGGTCGATAACGTTTTCATCTTCGTAAGGTCCGTAAGCTTCTTCATTGGTAATTGTGAAATCAAATTTATCTCCAACCTGAAGACCAAATAAGTTTTCCTCGAATTTTGGTAGCATCATGCCAACACCATAAATAAAACTTAATGGTTGTTGAGCAGTAGCCTTTTCCATTAATTCAAGTTCTCCTCCTTTTTCACCATCAACATAAAGTTCATACTCTGCTGATACTGATTTGTTTGCAGTAATTTTCATTTTTTCTTGTTTTATAATTGTTTATTTATTTTTTATTTCAGATAGTAGTTATCATTAAACTGATTCTGACCGGTAATTGTTCAATAAATTGTTATTCTCTGTTCAAGGCTTATTAATACCATGTTACTACAGATGTTCGTTCACTTTGCTTATCATATTTCAAATCAGCCAGCATACTTGAGTTCACGCCAATATGGAAACTGTATGATTTATAAACTCCGAACGGAACAATACTGGCTGACATGCTCCAGCAATGAAGATTCCTGTTTACATTTATACTAGTATAAGTGAAACTTTTGCTGGGAAAGTCATAAGTCGAATTTGCCGATATTTTCCAGTTCTTTGTCAGGGATATGTTTCCGCTAAGACTCAGATTGTGAGTGAAATCCAGTTTATAATCCATGCGTTTATCATCAAATTCGGAGGTTTTTCCGTACCTGATAGAGTAATTAATGCTTATACTCCATGGAATATTAACTTTTTCATATCCGTCTTCAAGATATTGTGTTTTGCTTTTTTCGTTTTCTTTGTTTTGATCTTGAGGGCTTCCGTTATTATCCTGCGGGTTATTTCCTTCAGGGGGAGTGTTGTTGTCTCCCGGTTGACCATCGTTTGAATTGCCTGGTTTTCCTCCCTCATTTTCTTTCTTTCCAAATAGTTTTTTGAAAGTATCATTGTTCAGCGTGTAGCTGTACGATGTGCTTGTGCCCTGAAAACTCGGAAATTGTCCGTGATTCCAACGTAGTTCGTTGATTCTTATAGGTTTGCCACTGCTGTTATATCCGTACATATAAGGGTCGAAGCTAGTACTCAGACTTAATGAATAACTTTTGGTGAGCTTCAGTCGAAGACTTACTGCGAAATTCGACCAGTTCATTGAGTCGGCGGCAAGGTTATAATTTCCGCTGACAGAAAAGTTGTCAATCAGACTTATTTTTTTGAAGGCATTCGTTCCGGTGGTATCGTTGTCATTTCTAACCTTCATTTCAACATTGTTTCCCAGAGAGAAATTGATGCTTCCCGATTTTCCGGTACCCGGAGTTCCATACAAACTACCTTCATAGTGAGAATATTGCACTTCGGAACTAACTCCATTGACAATTTTTTCATAAGTTCCATAATAACCCCACATTGGGTCGCCAAAATCTGGTTTATAACCAAATCCGATACTTGGGGTCATGACATGGCGGATACGATCAATCTTATCTCCGAATAATTTTCGGCTTGGAATGAAGAATCCATACAATTTGGTCGATGCCGAAACACCCACATTAAAATCATAAACTCGGTTGAAGCCATATAAGGTGTCAATAACCATTGTCTGCGCGCTATTGTCCCAGCTTTTATCTACCGATTGTAAATACCAGCGTTCTGTATAGTTGAAAGATGGTGATATGTTGATGTATTTTAAAAGGTTGAATGACGCCGAAACCGGAATGCTGTGTTTCATCCCGTTTTTCCAATCCCGCTGCAGATTGGTATGCAAAACTTCATCTTCTTTTGCTGTTACACTGTTCGAAAGTGTCCCTGAGTATGACATGGCTATTTTTTCGTACCAATGTTCTTTCCCAACCGCCTTTTTACGTTTAAACGGATAAAAACGACTGTATGAAATACTTAAATTCGGTAGATTCAGAATGACTGTAGAGTCACTTGTTCGTTGAGTTACCGACATCCCGCCCGTTATACTTAATGAAGAAATATCAGGAAACTTTTTTGAAAAAGAGACACTTGAATATTTGGTGTTTTGTGAATTTACTTCCGGATTGGCATAGTAATTAATATTGTTTCTCGTATATCCGCTTGTCGAAAAGTTGACACTGGAAGAGAATGTAAAATTCGGATTAGCTTTAGCATCCTGGCTATGTGTCCAGTTTACTTTAAAACTCTTTGCGATCGTAGCGTCTTTGTCCCCTTTTTCACCGGTTACATCTTCACGGTATTCAATTCCAAAATTGCCCCGGAATTTATATTTTTTCAGATATGTTGATGTCCCGCGCAGGGCCCATGTCCCTTTTGTGTAAACATCTCCTCTTACCTCTAAATCCATATAATCACTAATGGCGAAGTAGTATCCTCCGTTAGTTAGCCCGAATCCGCGTGAAAGTTCATCCGCATAATTGGGCATGAGGATTCCCGATGAATAATCTTTCGTAAACGGGAAAAAACCAAATGGAACCGCAATAGGCAAAGGCACATCCTGCACTACCAAATAAGCCGGTCCTGCTACAATGTACTGACCTGGTTTGACTTTCCCTTTTGTTAGTTTCAGATAAAAATCAGGATGATCATGATTGTCGCATGTAGTATACTTTCCATCAGTCATACAAAAAACATCATCTTCTGTTTTTTTTGTGTTTTGACTAATAATATATCCTTCTCCCTCCTGAGTGACCGCCTGCTTAATAAACCCTTTTTTTGTTTGTAAATTATAGGTAAGCTCCCTTGAATTATAAGATTTATCGTCTTCGCTGAAAACAGGTTCTCCAACCTTTTGCCCGATACTGTCCGTTGTTCCCCGCGCAAAAATAAGGCTACTATCCATGCTCACCCGAACAAAGTCAGCTTTCAGATTAATAGTTTTATATGTAATATCGGCAGCACCATGTAAATACCCAGTGCCATTTCTGTAAAAAACGACAGAGTCATTCGCTGTATAATTGATTTCGGCATCAATCTGGTTTGATTTTTTATTTTTATTTAAAGTGCTGTCTGCTTTATTCTTGAGGCTCTGTACCAAAGAATCTGGTTTTAAATTTGTACTGTCGGCAAGATGCTGAAGAGCCGGAACTGAATCCGGAATTTGTAAGGCTTGGCTACTGGCTGGCAAAGTGAAAATAAAGCACAAAAATATAATAATTAGTATGTGTTTTACCCTGATATTTAAATCTTTACAGTCAAGCATCCGAAGATAATAAATGATATTTAGAATTGGAACGCAAATTTAGCTAAAAAACGATAGTCATTTTACTTTGAAATAAAATTTTATGATTAATTTCAAAATTTACTTATTCCTAAAGCTTTGGGTAACGCTAAAAAGCACTATTTTTGTATAGTAATTGTTTGTAACTTTAGTAATAATATTTTATCTCCTTTTTCTGAAAACAAACTGTTCACATACGAAAAACAATAAAATTCAGTCATGTCGTATGAAATTTAGTAATAATCTCGCCTGTCTTTTACTTGTATTTATATCAATAATTCCTTTTGTGGAGGAAAATAATATTTTTGCCCAAAAGCATAAATTTACAGTAGTAATTGATGCCGGGCACGGAGGCCACGACCCTGGAGCAAAAGGTTCGTTTTCTTACGAAAAAAATATTAATCTTGATATAAGTCTGAAGCTTGCACGACTTATCCAGAAAAACTGTGATGATGTAAAAGTTGTTTTAACACGTAAAACAGATGTTTTTTTGGAACTTCAGGAACGGGCTGACATTGTTAATGACAATCATGCCGATCTGTTTATTTGCATTCACACCAATGCAACGAAAGGAAGTTCTGCTTATGGTGCTGAAACGTATACCCTGGGGCTTGCGAAAACCAAAGCAAATTTGGATGTGGCGATGCGTGAAAACTCGGTAATTCTTCTGGAAGATAATTACAAGGCTAAGTATAAAGATTTTGACCCCAATTCGGTCGATTCTTATATTATGTTTGAATTTATGCAGGATAAATATATCGACAAAAGTATAGATTTTGCATCAACAGTACAAAAGCAGTTTGGCCATTATGCAAAACGTTACGACAGGGGGGTGCGTCAGGCTGGTTTTTGGGTGTTGCATCGTTCTGCTTGTCCGAGTGTACTTGTTGAAGTAGGGTTTATATCGAATCCGACCGAGGAAAAATACCTTAACAGTGAATCCGGACAGACCGAAATAGCCCAGTCCATATACAATGCTTTTGTTGATTTTAAGAAAGAATTTGATAAACGCTCGGGAAAAAGAGGAACTTCTTCTACCGTGAGTAAGGAGCCGGAAGTAAAAAAAGAAGATAATAATATAAAGGAGCAGGCAGGGAAAGAAGAACAAAAAGATACAACACCGGCACCGAAGAATGACAAAGTTGCCGGGGAAAATATTGTTGATAGTGTATTGGGGAGTAAAAAAGAGACAACAAATGTTGCCGTAACGAACCAGAACGCAGTCCCGGTTTTTAAAGTTCAGATTTTTGCAGTGGATCATAAACTCAAATCAACGGATACCTTACTCAGGAGCCTCGATAATGTTGATTATTTTGAGGAAAACGGATTTTTTAAATATACGGTTGGTAGCGAAACCGATTACAATAAAATTTTAGAAATCAGAAAAGATATTGCTTCTAAATTTAAGGATGCATTTATAATTGCATTTGTTGGAGACAAAAAAATTTCCGCAAAAGAAGCATTAAAGTTAATTAAGTAGTAAAAGAGTTTTCTGGAAAACTCATGATTTATTTAAAATGAAAAAAAAGTTTTTTAGTAGAGAAGTAAGAGTGGGAATAATGGTAGTTGTTGCCATATTTGTTTTATATTTTGGATTAAATTTTCTGAAAGGTATCGACATTTTTTCACCGATAAGTTATTATTATGCCACCTACGAAAATGTAGGAGGGCTCGTTTCTTCATCGCCGGTTTTTGTAAAAGGTTTTAAAGTTGGTCAGGTAGAAGCAGTAAAATATGATTTCAGCAAAGATGTTCCGTTTGTTGTAAAAATTTCTGTGAGTAAAGACATACAGTTGCCTAAAGGAGCCAAAATTGAGTTATTTGATGATGGTTTAATGGGAGGAAAAGCGATTCAGCTGGTCTTTGATCCGATAAATGCATCTCAGGCAATGTATACTCCTGGCGATACTGTAGCATCTCAGGTTGGTACCGGACTTATGGCCCAAATTTCCGGAGATCTGATGCCTAAAATTGAAAGTATTTCCAATCAGGCAGACTCTTTACTCCGATCGGTCAGAACTGTTGTTGAAGGGGAACAATTGAGCAACAGCCTTGTTTCTATCGAGAAAACCACTTCTGACTTGGCTGTAACGTCAGCACAGTTGAAAAAATTAATGAGTAATGATATGCCAGAGATAATGTCGAATGTGCATGACATTACCGGTGATTTCAAAAAGGTTAGTGGTAATCTCGAAAAAATCGATTTTGCTGCAACTATCGAAAGCGTCAACCATACTATTGCAAACCTTAATCTGATTACGGATAAGATTAATAATAATGAAGGCTCATTAGGCCTTCTTGTAAATGATAAAAGCTTGTATGTCAATTTAAACAGTACAGTATCCAGTGCAGATAAGCTTCTTGTAGACCTGAAACAGAATCCTAAAAGATATGTACATTTTTCATTATTTGGGAGTAAAACAAAATAATATTTATATAGAATTATTCTAAATAAATAAATTTAAAAAAATACTTTTGTTTATCAAATAATAAGTACCGAAACCATTTTAAAACAAGTGTTTCGGTATTTTTTCTGCCCTATAATTCTAAATATTGCTTTCGAATTGTCAAATTGTTTAAAATGAGACATATTACAACGATATTTCATTTAAGTTGCTGGAAATAAGAATGTTTTTGTAATTTTCTGGCTGTTAGTGCTTTACAGTTTATGTGACAAATCTAAAAAACTTGTCCATTTTGTTTTTTGAGAAATGTTTTAGAATTTTGTATAGCTGAAAGTCGCCACTAATATTTCTCGTATGGTATGTGATTTCGAAGCAAGTTTAGTTAATGCTATGTTTAACCCCGGAATTTTATGATTAGATAATAGAAAGATGAGTATTCCCGAACAATTATGGAGTCGCTGCCTTAGCGTAATTAAAGACAATATCAGTGAAGCTTCTTACAATACATGGTTTGCCCCAATAACAGCATTGAAATACGAGGAGAACATTTTTGTTTTACAGGTTCCAAGTCAGTTTTTTGTTGAATATATTGAGGAGAAGTATATCGACTTGCTACGTATGACTTTGTATCGTGTGGTGGGACAGGGAACTCGTCTGGAGTATCGTGTGCTGATTGATAAAACGAGTGGCAAAGGAACTCAGATCCCCAGTACCGGCGATGAAACCCGGTCGAAATTGTTGGCTCCTGTTCAGAATCACTCTTATGTAAGTCCTTATCAGAAACAAAAATTACCCGAGATAGATCCTCAATTAAATCCATCATACAATTTTAATAATTTAGTTGAAGGTAATAGTAATAAACTGGCTCGTACTGCCGGTGTAAGTATTGCTAACGAACCGGGAAAAACTATTTTCAATCCTTTGTTTGTATATGGACAGTCGGGGGTTGGAAAAACCCACCTGGCTAATGCAATCGGAGTAATGACAAAACAACTCCACCCTGAAAAACGTGTACTTTATGTTTCTGCCAATACTTTTCAGATTCAGTATACAGATGCAGTACGCAGTAATACGGTGAATGATTTTCTGAATTTTTATCAGACAATAGATGTGCTGATTGTTGATGATATTCAGGAGTTTGCCGGGAAAACAGGAACCCAGAATACATTCTTCCATATTTTTAATCATTTACATCAGTCTGGAAAACAGTTGGTGTTAACCTCAGACCGCTCTCCTTTGGTAATGGTTGGTTTGGAACAACGCTTGCTGACCCGTTTTAAATGGGGACTTTCGGCTGAAATTGAAAAACCGGATTTCCATTTAAGAAAAGCTATCCTGGAAAATAAAATTTATCGAGATGGCCTTGAAATTCCTGAAGATGTGGTAGATTTTATTGCAGAACATGTGGTGGATAATGTTCGTGACCTTGAAGGTACATTGGTTTCGTTGTTAGCACATTCTACCTTGGCTGATATGCCGATAAATATAGATTTGGCCGAAAAAGTGGTGAGTCGTATCGTGAAAGTGACCCGGAAAGTAAATACGGTGGAAAGTATCAGAGATGCGGTCTGCGATTATTTTTCACTTTCAGTGGATGCTATTTCTACCAAGAGCAGAAAACGGGAAGTTGTACAGGCACGTCAGATCGCGATGTATCTTTCAAAACAACTTACAAAAAATTCCTTGTCTTCCATTGGCTTTACAATAGGACAGAGAGATCATGCTACTGTTTTGCATGCCTGCAAAATTGTTACAGATTTGATGGAAATTGATAAGTCGTTCCGCAACAGTGTTCACGAGATTGAAGAAATACTTAAGCACTGATCTTTAAAAATGGGTGTTTTGTAAACACTTTATATGTAGGATTTTAAAAATGATTGCACTTTTTTGTTGCAATCATTTTTTTTGAAATAAGTGTTGCGCCTACGGCTGCCAATAAGAAAAAATATATTATTTTTACAACGGAAACAAAAACTAAAACAAATGGTATATAAATTTACATTACTGTCGGATGAAGTTGATAATTTTATCCGTGTAATTAAGATAGATTCAGAAGCAACTTTCCTTGATTTGCATAATGCCATACTTGATGCGGTGAAATATGAAAAGGATCAAATGACTACGTTTTTTATCTGTAATGATGATTGGGAAAAAGGGCAGGAAATAACTTTGGTTGAAATGGAATCAAGCTCAGAATATGATAATCTCATTATGGAAGATACGAAGTTGGAAGAACTGATCTCTGACGAAAAACAAAAGCTTTTATATGTTTTTGATTTGATTTCCGATCGAGCATTTTTTATTGAACTGAGCGAAATTATACCCGGAACAGATTTGGCCAAAGCAGAGTGCATAAGTTCAAAAGGAGCTGCTCCTCAGCAAATGCTATCTGACGATGCCATTGCAGCCGCACCTAAAATGAACTTGGATGAGAATTTTTACGGAGATGAGGATTTTGATCTTGATGAGCTGGATGAAGAAGGGTTCGGAGATATGAATTTTGACGATGGCAGCTTATTTTCAGACGATTCTAAATATTGACGATATTATTCCAAAATAAATTAAAAACAGAAAGTAAGTGTGGCTTATTTTCTGTTTTTTTTATTAACCAATGCAATTCGATAAACATAAAACGTTACTTGTAGTTTTAGGGCCGACAGGTGTAGGAAAAACCGAAATCAGTCTGCGTATGGCAGAATTCTTCGGATGTCCGATTGTTTCATCTGATTCCAGACAATTTTATCGTGAACTGAAAATAGGAACTGCTGCGCCTACCGAGAGCCAACTGGCTCGGGTAAAGCATTATTTTATCGGTATACATTCTATTCACGATGAATACAATGCCGGACAGTATGAGCTGGATGTTATGGATTTGCTTGATGAGCTTTTCGAAATACAAGATGTAGTTATGTTGGTCGGTGGGTCAATGATGTATATTGATGCTGTTTGTAATGGAATCGACAATATCCCGACTGTTGATAGTGTAACGAGGGAATACTGGAAGCAGGTTTATGCAGAAAAAGGGCTTGAATTTATACAAAATGAGTTGAAAAGGCTTGACCCCAAGCATTATGATGAAGTGGATCTGAAGAATTATAAACGTGTTTTGCATGCGCTGGAAATTTGCTCAATTACAGGTAAGCCTTTTTCTGATATCAGAACGGGAAAAAAGAAAGAACGTCCGTTCAATATTATAAAAATTGGCCTGAACAGACCTCGTGAAGAATTATATGACAGGATTAATGCCCGTGTGTTGGAGATGATGCAGAAAGGTTTATTGGAGGAAGCTACACGATATTATGAATACAAACATATAAACACATTGAATACTGTTGGTTATAAAGAATTGTATGAGTATATGGACGGGAAATGGACATTAGATTTTGCTGTAAATATGATTCAGCAGGATTCGCGTCGGTATGCAAAAAAACAGCTAAGCTGGTTCAACAGGGATCAGAAAATCAATTGGTTTCATCCTGCTGATGAACAGCTTATATTTAATTTTCTTTCTCAGATAAAAACAGGCTCAAAATAATACGATATGATAATCTCAAAAGACGCATCCTTGCTTGGTTTCAATACTTTCGGAATAGATGTAAAAACTTCTTTGTTTGTCGAATATAATACTGTGGATGAACTGAAAGCCGTGTTGACTTCGGAAATGGTATCAGGAAAAAGAATGTTACATGTCGGGAGTGGTAGTAATTTGCTGTTCCTAAGTGATTTTGATGGAGTGATATTACATTCTGGCATGCGGACAATCAATCTTATAGAAGAAACCGATGAACATGTTTTTATTGAAGCCGGTTCGGGAGTAGTTTGGGATGATTTTGTAGCATATACGGTTGAAAACGGTTGGGGAGGAGCAGAAAATCTTTCTTTGATCCCGGGTGAAGTGGGTGCTTCGGCTGTTCAGAATATCGGAGCATACGGAGTGGAAGTTAAAGATTTGATTGCCAAAGTAAAAACAATTGAAATATCAACCAGCTCGGAACGTATATTCAGTAATGATGAATGCCGTTACGGATATCGCCAAAGCATTTTTAAACAAGAATTTAAGGGAAAATATATTGTTACTTCTGTTATCTATAAGTTGGATAAGGATCCTGTATATCAATTGGGTTATCAACATTTGGAAGATGAAGTCAGAAAAAATGGAGATGTTAGTTTGAAAAACATCCGAGAAACAATTATAGCTGTTCGTGAAAGTAAATTGCCCGATCCGAAAATATTGGGAAATGCAGGCAGTTTTTTTATGAATCCGGTTGTGCCGAAACAGCAATTTCTCGAACTTCAGTCAGAATACCCCACCATACCTCATTACTTTGTATCGGAGTCGGAAGAAAAAATTCCGGCAGCCTGGTTTATCGATCAGTGTAACTGGAAAGGAAAACAACTCGGACATGTCGGAGTACATGACAAACAGCCCCTTGTGCTGGTCAACAAAGGCGGTGCAACAGGGCAGGAGGTAGTCCATCTGGCTGAAGAAATTCAAAAATCGGTAAAAAAACGCTTTGGAATTGAGCTATATCCTGAAGTAAATTACATCTGAAACTGTAGCATCTATTTATTTTTCTTTTGAAAGTTTCAGAAATACTCCGTTAGTCCAGCCAAAACCGTCCTGATTCGGATATTCGCCACCGCTACCTTTACCTTGAATATTTTCAACATCGTATTTTTCCGACATTTTATAGGTGCGGTAATATACGTCGGAATTCAGTTTAAGCCAGCGCGTTTTTATGGTGTCAGCCAGAACGTTGTAGCCGTAGTTCCGAAGTCCTTTGATGCTGATCCATTGAAGAGGAGCCCAGCCGTTCGGTGCATCCCATTGTTCTCCGGTATGGTATAAAGTAGTGACTACACCTCCCAGTTTTAAAAATGAATTTTCAATTTTTTGAGCTACTGCCTGTGCCTGTGTTTTATCGGCTATATTCAAAAATAACGGATACATGCCTGCCAAGGAAAATATATCCGTCGTTTTTCCACTTTTGAAGTTAAAATCAAAGAAAAATCCTTTTTTCCTGTCGAAGCAATATTTCGATATTGCCTGCTTCCGCTTTTCACATTTCCTCTGATATAATTCCGCTTCTTCCTTATTGCCAGAAAGCCGGTATGCTTTGGAAAGTGTCAGCTCCATGTCGCACAACAATGCGTTCAGATCTACGGGAATAATATCTGTTGTGTGTATAGTGTACAATGCGGAAACTTTTTCTTTATTGAATGTGAGCCAGCGGCTCGAAAAATCCCAACCGGATTCGGCAGCAGCTCTGATATTCCGGTAAATGTTTTCTTCCCTGCCGGGAACCTTTTCTGCGGCCAATGTTGCTGTAGCCATGTCTTCGCGGTAACTTTCGGGTCTTGGTGAGTTTCGGCTATCCCAATAGCGGTTCATGATTTCTCCATTGGGCAATCGGACTACCCTTTCGTATGCAGGATGATTTTGATCGATTTTGTCCAAACCATTCATCCAAAAAGCGTATTCTTTTTCCATATAGGGCAGATATTCGGAGTAAACCAGATTTCCTTTGATCCCGGCAAGAATTTTAATCATAGATGTATAAAAAGGTGGTTGTGAACGGCTCAGGTAGTATGTTCTGTTGCCGTTTGGTATAAAACCGTATTCATCAATTAAATATGAAAAATTATGAATCATGTCCGATATAATTTCATTTTCATTGTCGGCAGCCAGTCCGAGCATGGTAAAATAGCTGTCCCAGTAATATATTTCACGGAATCTGCCTCCCGGTACAACGTAAGAATAAGGCAAAGGAATAAGCGTCCCGGATTGTTTTTTGTCGGGTGAATGTTGCAAAACCTTCCAAAGTGCTGAAATATGCTGTTCGACAGAGCCTGAATCGGCAATATAATTGTTTTGATTCTCCGGTAATTTGAAATGCTCTTCAATAAAATGTTTTATGGTAGCTGAGTTTTTCGGTTGAAGAGCCGTATATTCTTTTTTGATTGTTTCCGTACTTTGCAGAGGTATGGCATCCATGAAATATTTACTGTCACTGAAAATGTTTTTGTCGGACTGTACGTCGTAAAATAACTGGCCATAAAGTGCTTCGGGCGAACCGGTAATGAAAGTTTCAGTTTTCTTTGTATATTTTATGCACGAGAGCAACAGAACTAAGGGGAAAAGAAATATCAAACTGTATTTTTTCATATTTAGTTAGATGATAGAAGTTTATGATTCCCAAATATAACAAATTTATACAGTATAGACAATGTCCGTTTCCAACAGATTATATCCCGGAAATGTAAACTCCCGTTTCGGTTATTTTTTCGAAACGGGAGTTTACGGTGTGAGAATATTATTTGTAGAAATACATTGTTTATTTGAATATCTTTCTGTCGTTTAGTGCTTTCTGATATTTTTTGGCGTTTCTCATGTGTTCTGCATAAGAAGATGCAAAGTTATGTTCGCCGTTCAATGTTTCTTTTGCACACATGTAAATATATTTATGGTGTGTATAATTTAAAACAGCATCGATACCTGCAGGAGAAGCTACACGGATCGGGCCGGGAGGTAATCCTTTATTCAGGTATGTGTTGTAGGGAGATGGCTTTTTGATTTGTTCGATACCCAGCCTTTTCAGTTTGAAATCGCCGACTGCAAATTTTAGAGTAGGGTCAGCCTGTAACGGCATGTCCTGTTTTAATCGGTTGATATACAATCCTGCAACCATTCTGCGTTCCGCTTTGCCATTGGTCTCTTCTTCAACGATAGAAGCCAATGTGCTGACTTCTATTGGCGTAAACGGAATGCTGTCGGCTTTGGCAACTCTGTCCGGAGTCCAGAAATTGTCGTATTCTTTTTTCATACGTTCAAAAATCTTAGGCGCTTTTACGTTCCAGAATATTTCGTAGGTATTCGGGATAAATAAAGCAACGACAGTATTGGTGTCAAGCCCGTAAGCAGCTAAATAAGCGGAATCGTTCATCAGATTAATAATGCTTACCGAATCAGCCATAAGTTGATCTGCCAGTTTCCCGGCCAGTTGCTCTTTGGTGCGTATGTTGTTAAAGGTTAGTTTAACCGGGGTTTGACGCCCGCTACGCAGTAACCTTATCAGGGAAAAATTGTTTACATGCCCATTTATTTCATAACGTCCCGGATGAATTTTGTTGTAACGCATAATTGTCGCAACTTGTCTGAATGAACTTACATTTCCGATTTTAGCAGTTTTTTGTATAATTGATAATACATCGTTCAATGAACTGCTGTCCGGAATACACAGAAATGTTTTGCTGTTTTCTTTGGGAGAAATATTCGGAATAAAGAGGATGTAAGTGCCATATAATCCAAATAATATAAGTAATAGTACTATTAATAATATGGGTTTATGTATCTGGCTGTTTTTCTGTTTTTTATTTGATTTTTCCGCCATGTTGAATGATGGTATGTGAGTCCGTTGTTTAATTTTGGCTGCAAAATTAGCTAATTGTTTTAGATTTTAATTCAATCATTGAAAAATATACTTCATAAGGATTTCTTTGTTTTTTATTTACAGAGAAGCTTATCGATAAGGATCTATTTTTTCAGAGTAATGAGATTTTTGTCTGTTCTCCAATAAATAAAAGTCAGAAAATCAGATGCCAAAATTGTTGACATGGAAAAATGTAAACGTTAGTACGAATTTCAGTTTTGATATATCAAAACTCTTTCCTATATTTGCACCCGCAAAAGCAAAACCTGGAAGTGTGGGTGAGTGGCTGAAACCACCAGTTTGCTAAACTGACGTGCGGGTAACCGTACCACGAGTTCGAATCTCGTCGCTTCCGCTTAACGGGCTGAAAATATTATATTTTCAGCCCGTTTTGTATTTTTTATTTGTATTCCAACCATTTCTAAAAGAGCATAATTTAATTCCTTCCATTATAAAAATAGTTGTTTTTCTATAGTCTTTATGAATATAGATATAAATTATATCTGTTTGTTTTATATTGTATATAGCTATACATTTGTATCGAAATAAAAAACAAAATAATCATTTAAAATATATATAATTATGAAAACATCAGATTTCACAGGATTAAGCGAAGTTACTAAAGTAGTAAACGCATTACAGCAGTTATTGGCAGATTATCAGGTGTTTTATACCAATCTCAGAGGTTTTCACTGGAATATTAAAGGAAAAGATTTTTTTGTACTTCACAGTGAATATGAAAAGCTTTATGAAAATGTTTCGGAAAAGGCAGATGAAATTGCAGAACGCATATTGATGCTTGGAAAAACGCCGGTTCACAATTTCAGCGAATACCTGAAAGTATCTAAAATAAAGGAAACCGGAGTTGTTTCGGTTGGCGAAGAAGGACTTGTTCAGGTATTGGATAGCCTAAAGTATTTTATCGGTTCCGAAAGAGCGGCACTGACTGTAGCTGACGAAGCGGGAGATGAAGCGACTGCAGCTATGATGAGCGATTATATCCGCGAACAGGAGAAACTTGTTTGGATGCTGGTTGCTTACAAATCTGAGTAGAATTTTAAAAACAAAAACACTAAAAGCTTGTTTCATAAATATATGAAACAGGCTTTTTTATTGCATGCCCGTTGATGTATTTTAAGGTGTAAAGCATGAAAATTTATGGATAATAAGTTGACTACCAAAGAAAAATCTGTCCGGATTAATATTCAATCAAACTATTACGGAACCATTGCCGAAATCGGTGGGGGGCAGGAAACAGCACGCCACTTGTTTCAGGCAGGCGGAGCTTCGAATACAGTAGCGAAAACAATTTCGGCTTATGATAAATCCTTCAGCGATCATTTTTACAACAACGGAACACCTTCGCGCTATGTAGCCGAAGAGCGATTGAAAAAGATGCTTGATTCGGAATACAACGAACTCATAGAGATTCTTGATAAAAAGAATAGCCAAAAGTTTTTTGCTTTTGCCAATACGGTGGAAACACTCAACTACACGAAAACAAATCAGGGGAATGGCTGGCTCGGTATTGCTGTGGAGGGAAGCGACCGTTACCAGCCGAATAAAATTTGTATTCACGTTAAGTTGCACGAAAACGATACATTGCTGCAACAATATACGCTGGGTACGTTGGGAATTAACCTGATTCACGGAGGATTGTTTGATTGGGAAGACCCGCGGAAAGTACTTCTTGCCTTGCTTGATAATCTGGATAACGGAAGACTTGAGGTGGATTATGTTTATGTGGAAGGTCCGGATATGCATTGGGTGGATAACCGGTTGCTGAATCTGATGCTCGTGAGCAACAATATGACTCCGGCCATTATGTTCGACCGGGAAGGTAATGTGAAGCAGCCCGGAGACATGCTCTATAAAAAGAATGTCCTGTTGATGCGTGGATTTTTTCGCCCGATTAATAATTTAGCCGTTGAATTTATCAACGACAGTCTCGAAATTTTTAAACGAGATGAGGATTATAAACCGGATAACACTATCGGCTTCTGCGAAATGTCGCTCAAATATTTGATGCACGATGAAAAATTGGATGAAAAAGACTTTCTGAATCGTGTGGATTTACTCAATATGGCCGGGCAGAGTGTGATGGTTTCCAATTTCTATCGCTATTTTAAACTGGTGGATTATTTTGCGCAATTCAAAATGATTAAATTGCGTATTGTTATTGGTTTACCTACTTTCGATAAAATTTTCAGCGAATCGCAATACACCGATTTACGTGGTGGACTGCTTGAAGCTATGGGCACTCTTTTTCAACGTAATGTCAAACTTTATCTTTATCCGTATACCGATATGGAGACAGGAGAAGTGATTTATCCTGTCGATAATCATTTTGGAAACGAATACCGCCTGCTTTGGCATTATCTTGTGACAACGAGAAGAGTGTTGGTACTGAAGGGAATACCGTCGAACCAGCTTAAAATAACGGCAGGCTATATTTCCGATCTGATAGAAAATGCAGATGAAAAATTGAAAGATTATGTTCCTGAAGAAGTGTATGAACACATCAAACAAAATAAGCTTTTCGGGTATGGGAAAAATAAATTGCCGTTTGATGATGTGGAGATGATTTAAAAACAAAAAATCAAATGGAAACAAATCCTTCGTATTACGGATTACCTTCGCGTGTGCAATTGGAAGAACTTGGCCCCGGTCGATTGGGCATACGCAAAATAATCAAAAGCCGTATTATCCGGAAAGATGCTGCAAAAATAGTGGACATGGCTAAGCAAATAAAAAGCGTAACTCCCGGTCTGGAAATTACGCTGATTTGTACTCACAATATCTGCTCCAAATCATTGGCGTTGTTGAAAGAAGAAGCCGTGGAGGTGGAGTATGTGAAAGAATAAGAGAGGATTTTGTTTTATATGAAAATTTTTCAGTTACTTGTATATGGATGGTCTGTTGTCTAAATTTACAGATAGAGCTTCCCTCATACATTATTTCAAATCCTCCCGGATAAAATTGGTCATGGGTTTTTGAACGCGTTCCGGTTCAGGCAATGTGTTTTTGGTTGCTTCCCGCATTTTCAACATCCAGCTCATTTTGTCGCCCAACACCTGCAATGAAGTTATACCTTCCTTATCAAACAGCACTTCGCCGGAAGCACCCCCATGTATAATGTTCCAGTAATTTGAAGTTGCCACTAACATTTCGGCAAAATTCAAATAATGATTAAGCCCATCAAGGGTATGAGAACCGCCGGCCCGACGTGCGCATACGAGAGCTGCACCTACTTTGTTCCGGAAATAATTTCCATTGCTGCCGGAAACATAAAACAGCCGGTCGAGAAAACTTTTCATGGTGCCTGCCATTCCCGAAAAATAAACCGGTGAACCGAGAATAATCCCGTCGGCTTCGCGGATGGCCGGTATAAATTCGTTGAAAGCATCGTTTTTGATACCGCAGGAATGATCTTGTTTTTCGCGGCATTGTCCGCAGGCTATGCACCCGTGAATGGTTTTGTGACCGATATGCAACACTTCGAAATCGATACCGTTTGATTTCAGTTTTTCTCCTACTGTCTGCAATGCAAGTGCAGTGTTTCCGTCTTTATGCGGACTTCCGTTTATAGCTATTACTTTCATTTACGTATGAGTTTTTTATCAATGTGAGAGTACAAAATTAATAAAAACTGAAAGGTAAATCAAGGAGAAAAGAGAGGGTAGGTCATCAGAAAAGTGCTGGAACGAAATTTTTTCAGGGCTTACCCTGAGAATATAATTCGGTGTACGACTTCAAGTCGCACTCCGAATTATACTTAATAAATTAGCTTTCAGTTTTATCTTCGGTGGATTTTTCGCTACTGCCGACCGTTTTATTGATTGTCTTAGCCAGTTCGTTCAGTTCGGTATACAGTTCTTTCCAGCCATCGACCGATTTCATAGCCGTCACTAATCCGAAATAATTACGCAAAGCATCGGCCAAGTCTTTGCGCAGGTAGCTGGCTGTTCCCTGATTTCGTAACGAAGCATTGGCTTCATTTTGTTGAAAAAATAATTCTTTGAAAGCGCTGTGACGGGTTTTCAGAGTACTATACAAATCGGTCAGATTAAATTTTACAAGCTTTTCCTGATTTTCTTCCAGGTCGTATTGGGCTATCAGCTTGTCCATTTTTTCATTTTCCTCGCTATAATTTAATGACTCTATTTCGCCTCCAAGTTGTTCAATTATGTTCAATAAATCGATGGCTTCCTGACGGAACGGATAATCCGATACTTTTGAAAATCCTTTCAGTATAGATTTTATACCCCGAAATGATTCATCCCTGTAAATATCGCTTTCTTCGACCGAATCTCCCAGACCGCTGTAAGACTTTTTACCAAATACGGCGAAAAATTCAGCATACCGTTCTTCCACTTTTTGTAGCAAAACATGGTTGGCAACTACCGCGTAGGCCGCTTTGTGCGAAATGGTAATGGTGCCGCTTGCTATGGAACCCAGTGCGCCAACCTGAAATCTTGATAATTTTACATTCATAGAATAATTAATTTAAGAAGTTGATAAATAAAAAATAATTTTCTCTTTTACAAGCTAATGTACAGAAGACTGTAATATATCCTCCGGCTGTTAAAGAAAATGCTTGTCAGCCTGCAATACGTTTCCCGTCAATTGCGGGAGATGTTTGTTTCCCTGCAGGATGTTTTCCGGTAATCGCGGGAGACATTGATCATAGTGCAGCATATTTTCCTGCCATTGCAGAAGATGTATGTCACCCTGCAACATGTTTCCCGGAAATTGCGGAAGATGTATGTCAGCCTGCAATGTGTTTCCCGGAAATGAAAGGCAACATGTTGACCGTGAACAAAAATTTGGATTTGAAGTCTGTTGAGGATTTTTATTTCGGAGAGTCTTATAAAAACAGTATGTTTTTTTAAATCAAGCGGTACTTAAAATGTAAACAGAGAAAAATCAACAGTAAGATTCCGATTAAAAATATCACAGAAGTCATATTCCGTTCTTTGCAAATATAAAAAATTAAGATGAATAAACAATATTTGTTTGTGAATATTATTTGGGACTTGATTTTAAGTTGCGTCCCGAATGTGTTTTATAAGGAAACTCAGGGGGTGACTTTAACTCATTCTGTGAATGGAGAAGATAAAAAAACGGAGCACAACTTAAAGTTACTATTCAAATATGAAGAATCAAAATATAAAAAACTCACAGAATGAAGAATTGGGTGGGGGGAGAAGAGCTTTTTTCTTAAAAATAAAATGAGGACATGTTGTTTTTTTAAGATTGAGATAATAAAAAGATGTTGTGTTGATACACTTAAATTTTATTTATATGGTATTTGTTGTGTTGATGCTATGTTTTTCGTTTCTGTAGTTTTTCCGTTATTATGTCTATATTGCAAAATAAAATCATGTTTAATATGTATTTTATATTTATATTTTACGTATAATATGTATAAATTGAAATTAGAATTTTATTTTGGCACAATGATTGATTCCAATAATATGTCTCTAATGAAAAGAGATAAAACTAACAAAATTATAATTTAAATTTTATTGCTTATGGCAAATCTCGACTCATTATTTAAACAGTTCGATAACGAATTAAACGTTACTCCAACTAAAATGGATTCTTTAATGACATCAAAGAATCATCTCAGAACAAAGATTAGAGATTATTTTTTGAAAAATCATCCCAAATACAAACCTACTTTCTTCATTCAAGGTTCGTATAAATTAAAAACATTGATCAGAACCAAAGATGATACGTGTGATTTGGATGATGGTGTATATTTTAAAGAAAATCCTGACAATGTAACCGGAACCACTTTGCAGTCTTGGGTAAAAACAGCAGTAGATGGTACCACAGATGCAACACCTGAGCACAAAAAGAAATGTATCAGAGTAGACTACAAAGCAGGGTATAATATTGACCTACCTGTTTTTGTGTTTGACAGCGATGTTGATGAACATCCAGATCTCGCTGTAAAGAACTCAAATTTTCAGATTGATGACCCCAAAGAATTTGTAACAGAGTTCAAAAGAGTAAAATCCGATCAAATGGTTCGCATGGTCAAATATTTGAAATCATGGTGTGATCATAAAAGGCAAGATATGCCGAGTGGTTTAGCTATGACAGTATTAACCATGAAACATTTTCAATCAAATTCAAGAGATGATGTTGCCTTGAAATTTCTATTGGTGGAAATAGAAAACGATCTTAAAAAGGAGTTCAGTTGTATTGTTCCAACTACTCCGAAAGATGATTTGTTTTTAAATTATCCGTCAACAAAAGAGGCTAACTTCATGGATAACCTTTCAAAGTTTATTGAAGATGCTAAAAAGGCAATAGACGAGAAGAATAAATTAAAGGCAAGTAAACTTTGGAAGAAACATCTGGGTGACCGATTCCCGGATGGAAAAGATGAAGATGAAGATGAAGAAACTACTAACTCATCTAACCTGAAATCGACAATTGGAACTTCAAAACCTTATTACTTTTAGCATGAATAAACAGTTTGAATTGGAGCTTCAAAGTGTAATCGAAAAATATCCCGACCTGTCGATAAGAAAAAAAACAGATGGGTCAGGATATTTAAAAGGAATACTGAATATACCTGATGATTTAGGACGTATTGCTGGCTCTTTTTCGATTGAGATTCATTCGACATCAACATTCCCTTATAGATATCCAAAAGTATATGAGGTGGGTGGTGATATTCCTATAGAAGCAGATTGGCATAAATACGATGATAACTCCTGCTGTTTAACAGTGGAGCAAAAAGAGTTGATTGATTGTCACTATGGAATAATTCTAATTCACTTTGTTGAAAAGATCGTTATCCCATATTTTGCAAATCAAATTTACAGGAAAGCGACTGGTCATTATTTGAATGAGTATCCTCACGGGTTGTATGGAATAAAGATGTTCTATTCAGATTTATTTGGAAGTCATGATATAAATTTCTGGAAAACATGTGTTATAAACTGCTTTACTAAAGGAAAATTTGAAAGGAATCATAAATGTTACTGTGGAAGTGGCAAAAAGTTCAAACATTGTCACTTGCCAATAGAAGAAAAATTACAAATGTTAGGAAAAGAAAAAGTTATGAATGATTTAAAACGAATATTTTTACTATGAAAAGAAAAATCTTTATCGGCTCATCAACCGAAGGATACGTAATAGCGGAACAAATCAGAGATGAAATAAACACAGAGTTAGGTGACTGGATAGAGTGTGAGACATGGAAAGATGGTAAAGTTTTCTCTCACAATAAAAGCACCTTGGAGTGCCTTGTTAAAGCATCCCGAAAATATGACTATGGAATAATGGTAGCATCAAATGATGATATAAGTTTAAAGCGCTTACAAATGTATAGAAGTATGAGAGATAATGTGTTATTTGAAATGGGTCTTTTTTTGGGGAGTTTAGGTTTGCAAAGAGCATTTCTAATAACACATGACAAAATTGGATTGCCGTCAGATTACAACGGAGTTACTGTTGTTAAATACGGTAAAAAGAACTTACAACACAAAATTCAGGAAATAATATCTGAAATAAAAAAAACAGAAAAAAGCTATAATCTAAAACCACTCCCATCCGCTGCATTAGCTTTTGGGTATTTTGAGAACTTTATTCTTAAATTTGCTAAAAAGCATTATGAAGCTGAACCTGAATTCAAACTAAAAATCATAATACCACAAAATATCACTGACATTGACGCTCAAATAACAAAATATAAACATGAAAATCCAAGTAATCATACAAATGAAGAGCGTCCTGTAGTATATAAATATATTGATTGCGAATCGTATTATTGGGATATCCCGACTACTCTACAGACTATTAATAACCTAATTGATTATTTTGTTCCACCTGTGGAATTTGGAATTAATGTAGAAAAAGAAGAATGGATTAAACATGAGCTGAGAAACTTTAAAGGTACTTTAGATGTACTAATAGTCAAACAAAATGTTTACAAAAACAATTTTGAAGTTATTTATATTTAATTCTATTTTTAAAAATAGCTGTTTATGCTCAAAAAATAAAAATAAAACAAACATTGTCCGAGTTTTTATTGTTACTTTTGCGAACTCAAAAAGTCAGACAACAATGATACAAGAATTAAAAATAACAAACTTTCTCTCCTTCAAAGAGGAAGTTACCTTCAGTTTTGAAGCAACTAAAGATACAACGTTCGAAGACTATCAGATTGTAGAAGTTGCACCCGGGGTCAGACTTCTGCGATTTGCCATGATTTATGGAGCTAATGCATCCGGTAAGTCGAATCTATTATATGCCATTCAGTTTTTACGTGATTTTTGGTTTGATGTAAAAAAAAACATCAACGATGAAACAGAGACGGTACCTTTTAAATTAGATAAAGCTACACCCACCCAACCATCCGTGTTTTCTCTTAAGTTTTATGTTGAAGGGGTAAAGTATTGGTACTACCTTGAATTGGATGAACATAAGGTGATAAATGAGAAGTTGTATTTTTATAACAGTGTGCAACCAACATTACTCTTTGATCGTGGAGTAGAGAGTAATATTTCAGTAGTTAATTTTAATTCATCAGTGGTAAAAATAAGTTCAGTAGCCAAAGAAGAAATAAATATTAAGTGTTTACCTAACATGTCGTTTTTTGCGGCACGTAATCAGGTGAACGTATTGTTACCTAGAATTGATGCTGCAAGAGATTGGATGAAGCAACAAACACTTCCTGTTATTGCCCCCAAAACAAATATGTTTGAATTTGCGGAAGAAGAAATACAGAAAAATAAAAAACTAAAATCTTATATTTTGGAATTTATAAAAGAAGCAGATTTCAATATAACGGCAATCGACACCCGAATAGAGAAGCAGAACATTCCTCCGGAATTTATTGATGTTTTTTTGAAATCGGAAAAAATATCGGAAGATCAAAAAGAGCAGCTTAGAACAGATAATTCATTAACTAATATCCGAACTGATTTTGAACACACAGTAATAAATGATCGAGGTGTAGAAAAGTACATTATATCAGAAGGATTACAGTCAGATGGTACTCGACAAATAACCGGACTTGAAGCAGGTATTTTTACAGCATTACAAAAAGATGCTTTGTTGATTGTAGATGAAATTGAGGCGTCTCTTCATCCTCAATTAGTTTTTTATGTTCTGAAAAACTTTCTCGAGCAAAAAGGTAATCGGGCTCAATTATTAATAACTACTCATTATGATCCATTATTGAATGAAGTTGATGAATTGTTTAGAAAAGATTCTGTTTGGTTTACGGAAAAAAATCAAGCCGGAGCAACCGAGTTGTATTCATTAGTAGAGTTTAGCGGGTTAAATCGTATATCGTCTCTTCAAAAAGCTTATCGGCAAGGTCGGTTTGGAGCGATACCTCAAATAAATCTTTGAATCAATGGGCAGGCCTGTTTCAAATCGTAAGCAAAAGGCTCCGTTAATAACATTGATCGGTGAGGGAATGACCGAACAGTATTATTTTAAGCATATTCGTAGTATCTATGGTTATAAATATATTTTGAAGCCTTACTACTTTGGAACGACATCGCTCAAAGATATGGATCGGAAAATAGCAGAAGTTGTTGCAGGGGGTGGCATCGCAATTTGTGTTTTTGACACAGATGTTTCTGAACGAGTAGAGGCTGAAAAGAAAAAACTAACGGCTCTGTTCAAAAAATATAATAAAAAAGAAAATGTGATTTTTTGTGATAGTTTGCCCGCAATTGAATATTGGTTTTTATTGCATTACCAAAACACGAACAAGTATTATAATAATGCTAATTCCGTAGAAGATGAGTTGTCTTTATTTTTATTAGATTATAGGAAATCTACAGTATATCTTGAAAAAGAAAAATGGGTGTCGGATTTATGTGCTAATGAGCAATTAGAAATTGCAATTGAGAGAGCTCGAAAGTTTGGAAAAACAGGGGAATCTTATTCCAATATTTTCAAAGCTTTCGACATCTTTAGAAAATAAGCTTGACTTATATTATTTGATAAAACAAAACCCGGAGTACAACATTTAGTTACACTCCGGGTTTTTATTTTTTTTAGGGTAGGGGCGAAATTTAATTTTTGTAAACTAATTTTTCTCCATCGTAGTCTACCGTAATGGTTTCATTGCTGTGAACGGTTCCGGCAATGAGCTGTTTCGACAAGTCGTTCAGTACGTATTTCTGGATAGCACGTTTCACAGGACGAGCGCCAAACTGAGGGTCGAAACCTTCTTCGGCAATGAAGCGTATGGCAGCTTCGGTCATGTGCAGTTCTATGCCGTTTTCTTTCAAGGTTTTCTGTACCATCGATATTTGCAGACGAACGATTTCTTCAATTTGTGATTCATCGAGCGGTGCAAACATAATCAGCTCGTCAATACGGTTCAGAAACTCTGGACGAATGGTTTGTTTCAGCATTTCGAAAACCTGATTACGTGTCTGTTCCATGATTTGGTCATGGTTGGAAGCGTTCATTTTTTCGAAATTCTCACGAATCAATGACGAACCGAGGTTCGAAGTCATGATGATAATCGTGTTTTTAAAGTTCACTGTACGTCCCTTGTTATCGGTTAGCCTACCGTCGTCGAGTACCTGTAACAGTACATTGAATACGTCGGGATGCGCTTTTTCGATTTCATCGAACAGCACTACGGAATACGGTTTCCGGCGGATGGCTTCGGTCAACTGGCCACCTTCGTCGTAACCTACATATCCCGGAGGCGAACCGATAAGCCGGGTCACAGAGAATTTTTCCTGATATTCGCTCATATCAATACGCGTCATCATATTTTCGTCGTCGAACAGATATTCGGCCAACGCTTTGGCTAATTCGGTTTTACCCACACCGGTTGTACCGAGGAAGATAAACGAACCGATTGGTCGACGTGGATCCTGCAAGCCGGCACGACTACGACGAACAGCATCAGCAACTGCCTGGATGGCTTCGTCCTGACCAACCACCCGTTTGTGGAGTTCATCTTCAAGATGAAGCAGTTTTTCTTTTTCACTTTGCAGCATCTTTTTTACGGGGATTCCTGTCCAGCGGCTTACCACATCGGCAATATCTTCGCTGTCCACTTCTTCCTTAATCATGGCATTACCGCCCTGCATAGTTGCCAGTTCGGACTGATATTCGGCAATTTGCGATTCGATAGATTTTATTTTACCGTAACGAATTTCCGCAACTTTACCGTAATCGCCTTCGCGTTCGGCTTTATCAGCCTGATATTTCAGGTTTTCAATTTCGATTTTGGCCTGTTGGATTTTATCAATCAGCGACTTCTCGCTCGACCATTTGGCACGCATTACCTTGCTGTCTTCTTTCAGGTTGGCAATTTCGGCATTCAGCTGCTCAAGTTTTTTCGTGTCGTTTTCACGTTTGATAGCCTCACGTTCGATTTCCAACTGTTTGGTGTTTCGTTCGATAACATCCAGCTCCTCCGGAACAGAATCTACTTCCAGACGAAGTTTTGCTGCGGCTTCATCCATCAGGTCGATGGCTTTATCTGGCAAAAAACGATCGGTAATATACCTGCTCGAAAGTTCGACGGCGGCAATAATAGCATCGTCTTTGATACGTACTTTGTGATGATTTTCATAACGTTCCTTCAAACCACGCAGAATGGAGATGGAGCTCGGAATATCCGGCTCGTTCACCATCACAATCTGGAAACGACGTTCGAGTGCTTTATCTTTTTCGAAATATTTTTGATACTCATCCAAAGTAGTTGCACCGATAGACCGTAATTCGCCACGAGCCAGAGCCGGTTTCAGAATATTGGCAGCGTCCATGGCTCCTTCGCCTTTGCCGGCGCCTACCAATGTGTGTATTTCATCGATAAACAAAATGATTTCACCATTGGCTTTAATTACCTCATTAACTACGGATTTCAACCGTTCCTCAAATTCACCTTTGTATTTTGCTCCGGCAACCAATGCGCCCATGTCAAGCGAAAAAATCTGTTTCGATTTCAGGTTTTCCGGTACGTCACCACGAATGATACGATGGGCCAAACCTTCGGCAATGGCAGTTTTACCGGTACCGGGTTCACCAATCAGAATCGGGTTGTTTTTGGTACGCCGGCTCAAAATTTGCAATACACGACGAATTTCCTCATCACGGCCAATCACTGGGTCGAGTTTACCCGAACGGGCCTGCTCGTTCAGATTAATGGCATATTTTTCCAGTGAGTTATAGTTATCTTCTGCCGATGCCGAGTTTACTTTCGAGCCTTTACGAAGTTCATCAATAGCCTCCTGTAAAGCTTTCTCGTTAACACCCGCATCGTTCAGTACTTTGGTCAACTGATTCTTTTCGGCCACTAAGGCCAGCAATATATATTCGAGCGAAACGAATTGGTCGCCCGATTTGGATGATTTGTCAACGGCTTTCTGCAATACACTGTTCGTTTCACGGCTCAGATATGGTTCTCCCCCCGAAACTTTCGGGAAACCGGCTATCATATTGTCAACTACAGAGGACAATGTAGTGGCGTTTACGCCTAGTTTGCCAAACAGAAACTGTGTTACATCTTCACCTTTCAGCATCACGCCTTTGAACAGATGCGGAGTTTCCACCACCTGCTGTCCGTTACTCTGTACGAGATCTACCGCCTGCTGTACGGCTTCCTGCGATTTGATTGTAAAATTGTTAAAGTTCATAATTTGATTCCTTTCTGTGTGTTCATATTTCTAAAAACGCAGTCTCTCTGGCAAATTATCTACCAATGGGGAAAATCGGAAAAAATGACTTGATTTTATTTTTAATATATTGATATTTAGGACAATATGTCTTATTTTGGGTTTCAAATAGTGACAAAATTTCCAAATGTGTTTTAAAAGGGCTTTTGAGTAGGTTGAGAATTTAATTAGTGAATGTAACTTTACACGATGAGAAATTAGTTATTATAGAAAAAGAGGGTGTCTCAAAAGAAAGGAAAACACAAATTTCGCAAATAAACGCAAATTTTCACAGATCATAATTATTTCTATTTCAATAATATATTAAATTTATTAATCTGTTTTATTTGTGAAAATTTGCGGAATTTGCGTTTAAGATTCTCTTTTTGGACACCCTCTTTTTCGTATAAATGGTTGATTATAGCAATGTTATTTTACTACTACCTTGGTCGTGAAGTTATTTATTTTAATAATATAAACTCCTGCGTTAACGGAGACTATATTGCTATTTGTAACGTAAATATTTCTTCCTGTGACATCAAAGATGTTTACTCTGTCGTTTGGTGCTAAACCGTATATCTTAATTTTTCCCAGGGCGGTGCCAATCTTATATTCTGAAGAGTTTACGGATTTAACGGAAGTTTCTATACCTTCGGTATAGGCTTCATCAAGTTCTGCGATTGTATTACCGACATTTAAGTCTGTTGTCAATATTTCATTGTCAGACAGAGCTTTGCTGTATAATCTTAAATCGTATACCAATGTTTTCCGTAAATAAGCATCCGATACATAATTTGAGCGTCCAATCCAGTTGTAAGGGGTGCCAAGCAGATTATCCTGCGGTAAAGTCGTTGCCGGAGTGTTTGTGATTTCTGCCGAGTTCTGAAGAATACCATCAACATAGATATTTCCTATGGTTCCCGATTGTACATAGGCCATGTGGTGCCAGCTTCCTTTTAGTGCGGGACCTGGAGTTGCGATACTTACTGACTGGTTCCCGGTTGCAGTATCGTAATATCCCGGCGTAACACTTTGAGATTGGGTGTATAAACTTCCAATTATATACCCGTTTTTGTAGGTTGCCGCATCAGCATTATTTGAGAATGTCCATAAGAAGTTTCCATTACCGGCCAGAGTTGTCTCATCGTCTTCTATCCGATAGTATGCGGAAACTGTGTAATCTGTCAGGTTATAGAACGCCTGTCCTATTTTAGTTCCTAAGTCGACATAACCGATGCTATCACCTAAATTTACTACATAGAAGATATTGGTAGTTCCCATGCGTGAAATTGCTGCATCATTCATTAACGTTGCTGTAAAATGTTTTTCGGCACTTTCGGTAATTGTTCTGTCATTTATACTACTTACACTAGCGCAATCAAGTTTGTAAAGCAAATCTCCGGTGAAAGCAGTTCCCTCGTTGGCAATAACAGTAGCTGTAAAATCTTTAGTAGTACTTTGCCCGTCTTTTAGCAATGTTGCTGTCAGAGTTACATTATAATCGTAATAATCCGGACGTGTTACAGTTCCATCGGAAGTAATTAATTTGTTATTGGATGTTTTCCACTTAATTATAACAGATTCATCGATAGATCCTTTTGTTGGCAGGCTAATGTTGCCTGTTACATGAGAAAGATCTTCCAGAGACAGGTTTTCGTATTCATTGTTGAGCCCTTCCGAGATATAATCAGAATCTTCGGCGTAGGCAACATTTAATCTGTCGAGGGTTGTCTGTACGGAAGGTAGTCCTTCTATTGTTTCGAAATTCAGGTCATCACTTGTAACAGGTACACTCATTACCCGGAAGTCATATAATAGTGTGGTTTTTAAATAAACATCCGATGTCCAGCCCGAGCGACCTAACCAGTTACAGATTGTTCCGGGGAGGCTGTCTTTTGCAATTGTTTCGTAAACTAAAGGCATAGCAGTGTTTTGTGCCATCTGTACACCGTCAATATAGAGAGTTCCTGTTGTTCCTGTCTGAGTATAGCATATATGATGCCATGCTCCCTGACTTGCAGCACTACCGACAGATGTTTTTGTACTTGGAGAGCCTGCAGCAGAGATACCGGCTGCTTGTGCACTCAGATTCCCATACATGAATCCGTTTTTAATTGTTCCTACATTGTCACTATTGCTGAAATTCCAATAGTAGTTCCCAGCCGAAGACAGGCCTGTATAGTTTTCGTTTACCCGGAAATATCCCATTATTGTGTAGTCAGATAAAGAATAAATGGCTTGTCCTATTTCCTGCCCCATATCAAAATAGCCGTTATTGCTTCCCAAATCAAGAACATTGATTTTTTCTGATGTTCCGATAGTTCTCAGTCTGGCTCCATTCATAAAAGTTCCTTTGAATCCACTTTTTGTATCGGTTACCCGCAAAATGTCATCTTCGTAAGATATATAACTGTTTTCGAAAGTAAAATCGGCTATTTCCAGCGGTGTAGGAATTACCCCTAAAACTTTTACTTTGAATGTTTTTGTAACGGTATAGACTTCGTCATTGATTGTTTGAGATACGGTTGCTGTCAAAGTAACATAGGTATCATATTTTTCCGGTTGTGTAACTTTTCCGGAAGGATCTATGATTGAAGAGTCGGATGAAGCCCAGCTACAAGTAACTCCCTGGGTTCCTAATGTAGTAGGCAAAGTTAAATCGTCAGAGATTCCGTCTTCTATACCATCTATTTGTAAATTGTTGGCCTGAGAATTCAGTTCTGTAAGATCAGCTGCAATTTTTTGAAGATTTAGGTTGGTTATACCAAACCATGCCCAGCCTCCGGTGAAGGTAATATAGCAAGTGCCTGCTTCAGTTCCGGTACTGAAAGTTAGCTCAGCCTTTCTGTAAATAGTTGTATTGCTGGATGTTTCATAAGTTTTTGATAAAATAAGACCTTCTTCGGATGGTGTAGTGCTAGCACCGGCCGTAATATTCATTGGAGGAACAGCACTTCCGCCGCATACATAGTCCATTGTAAATGCGTATGTTGCATTCGCTTCGAGTGTAACAGGGTAAGCGTAAACAGATGCGCTATAATCACCATTATCAAAACGCAACATTAGTTGACGGGAATCGTTAACGGAGTTATCCGATTCGTTTGTAAAAGTCCCAGAGGTAAATCCATCTCCGGCATCTCTGAAGCGGCAACCGCCACTTCCGTTGGCTGTGTTCCATGGAACTGATGCTGAATCCGTATTTAACCAGCCTACATCGGTTGGTTTGGAAGCATCGCCTGTTACTCCATTTCCATCCCAGCCGGATAACAGGTTTTGAGCATTCAATGCCACTATTGATAATAGTGACATAAATAAGATTGTAATTTTCTTTTTCATATATATTAATTTATTGTTTGTTGAGATTGTAGTTCTTTTGATATAGAACTTATCTTGACTTTTAAATCAAGGCAGAATTAACGAGTATTATATTCCTTTTTCAGACAGAAAATACAGATTTTATTCTCTACAGATTTCTGTAATCCTGATTCTATCGAGGAATCTTTTGTCTTATTTTTCTAATCTTTATTGAAACAAAGAATTACTACGAAAAGTCAAGACGAGTTCATATAGAAAACTGTATACAAATATATATACATGTAAATCTTCTTGGGTATAAAAATCAATCAATTATACGGACAACAATCTCTATCCCATGATTCTGTATGTTTTTTTGAGAAGATTGTCGTGCTGATATTTGAAAGGGTTTATACAAGTTAGAAAAATAAAACCACATAGCTTCTATTTGTTTATTCAGCGTTTCTTAATAAGAATTTTCTCGACCTCTTATTTATAGTTTTCTAATCTGATGAACCCCGAATTTTATCGGGAACCTTATATTTTCTAAGCATAATCAGGCTAAAGGATTATTACGAAAAGTCACGACGATCTCTCTATAATATATATTTAAACTTTGTTGATAAATTTTGTTTGTAATACCAGTTGATTTCAATATGGAGTACAACTAAATTTTGTGGAAAAACAGAAGGTTTTAAGGGCTTTTAAAGGAGTTTCCCAGTCTACGTTTTTGAATGGATTTTACACCAATATTAATTATATCAGCCGTACATTTGCCAAGTGAATTTATGTGAAAATTAAGGTGCATAATAATTAGTTTGCATTTACAAAGTTAATACCATGAAAAAAACGATTCCTATTTTGATTTTATTATCATTCCTGTCTTTGTCGGGGGGAGCTCAATCGAGAACGACTGTTAATGTGGCAGAGGGTACTATTACAGTTAGTTTCTATACTGATAAAGAAGTTATCCTTGATAATAAAACCGATTTACATATAACAAACACAACAACTCCGCTTAGTAATTCTATCGTCAAACTGAATACCCAGAATTCATGGTTGTTTTTTGATAATATCAGGCCTCAGTCTGTGATTAATAATCTCTTGCAATATGTTTATGTGAATGGAAATGCTGCGGTGAATAATTCAAATTGCAGAGTAGTGATTTACAAGCAGGGGACTGTGGTTATTCCTCAGGGAGTAGCAACAAAACCTTTGACAGTTTATTCCGGTCAGAATTATACTGGTGATTCGACCTCGTTTTCGTTATTTAATTATTACACTTCTTTAAGTTCGTTTGAAAACAGGATAAGATCCTTTAAATTAAAAAGAGGTTATATGGCCACTGTTGCAACCGAATCGAACGGACTTGGTTACAGCCGTGTTTTTATTGCGGATGATCAGGACATTGATTTAGCCGAGTTACCAGAATTGCTAGATGAATCGATTTCGTTTATCCGGGTTTTTACGTGGGAGTATGTTAGTAAAAAAGGTTGGGCCGGAAGTGATTTTAATCAATACAATCTTACAAATTCTACCTGGCGTTATGATTGGAGCGCAGGCGGTTCCACAACTTCTTATGTGGAGTATGTTCCTATTCGCCAAAACGGAGGCTGGCCGAGTTGGTCTGAAATAAATAGCAAAACAGGAGTAACGCATGTTCTGGGTTTTAACGAACCGGATCATACGGAGCAGTCTAACCTTACTGTGGCTGAGGCTGTTCAGCAATGGCCTAATATGCTTGCTTCCGGTCTGCGTGTAGGTTCTCCTGCCTGTACTAATTTTTCCTGGCTGTATCAGTTTATGGATAGTTGTAAAGCTCATAATTACCGTGTGGATTATGTTGCAGTTCATGCATATTGGGGAGGCAAAAGCCCGGCGAACTGGTATAACGATTTGAAATATATCCATACTCGTACCGGAAGACCGATTTGGATTACAGAATGGAACAACGGGGCTAACTGGACAACTGAATATTGGCCAACTTCAGATCATTCACTGTCAACGGCTAATGCGGCAAAACAACTATCAGATATAAAGGCTATTTTGAATGTACTAGATACAGCATCGTTTATTGAAAGATACTCAATTTATAACTGGGTACAGGATTGCCGTGCTATGGTATTATCAGATACACTAACCCCGGCCGGAAAGTATTATGCTGCGGATAATGCTCCTATGGCTTTTAACCGTGATTATGAGGTTGTTCCTGAATATCAATATCAGACGCCAACGATTACCTCTACCTTTGGGTCAAAGACGGTTTCAATTGTTTTATCTGAACCAAACACGGACTATTATGATGGGTCTGTTGTTGAAAAACAGGTGAATGATAGTGAATTTGTTGAATATGCCTCGTTGGATAAATATACGAAAACATTTACCGATAATATAGATATATCAGTGGCAAAGACGAATTATCGTTTGAAAGTTAAGTATCGGAATGGAACTACTTTATATACGAAAACCGTCGGGATGAATGTCACAGAAGGAGATGATATTCAGTATGGAAATATATATCTGGATAATGTAGACTGGAATTCGATTTATTTTAGAAAAGGATTTTCGTCGATTCCGACAATTATTTTGGGTGGAATCACGAATCAGAACAGTACGGTGTATATGACACCGAGGGCACGGTTGGTTAGTTCTTCTTCCAGATTCAACCTTCAATTGGCTCCATGGGATTATCAGAATGTAACGTCTCTCACCAAAGAAGATGCAATTCCTTATTTCGTTTGTTCTACGGGCAGTCACGATTTCGGCGGCTTGAAGGCATTAGCCGGGAGAGTCAGCGGAGTTACCGCTAAATGGACAAAAGTTACTTTTGATACCCCGTTTGAAACTGTTCCTGTTGTATTTGCTTCGCAATTGAGTCCTGCAAATACTTTCGCTACAATGCTCCGTATCCGCAATGTTACAGAAACCGGTTTTGAAGTTAAATTGATGAAGGAAACGGCTGTTACAACAGCTTTATCAACAGAGACAATTACATATTTGGCTGTTACGGAAGGTGTTGGTAGCGTAAATGGTAAAAAGTTGATTGTGGGAAGAACGGCGGATAATACAATAAGCACAACCTCTTATACAAATATTGATTATGGTGATAGTATTGCCAGTCCGGTTTTCATTACTCAATTGCAAACATGTACCAACGATACTGTTACAGCAACACTCCGCTGTCTGAGCATTTCAACAAAGTTTGCAAATGTATTGAAACAGAGAGAACGTTCGACTGGTATTTATTTTTCATCCGAAAAAGATGCTGCCGGCTGGATGGTTTTGGAAGAAAATGACATGGTTAATGCCCTTGAATCTCCGGTCTCCGGGTTGTTAGGCATTTATCCAAATCCGGTAAGAGATTTTATTCGTACTTCGAATTATTCTACTTATTATGCCGACATATACAACTTGTGTGGTGTCAAAGTAAAACAAGCTGTGTTTGAAAATGGCAGGGCAGATGTAAGTGATTTGCAGCCGGGAACCTACATTATCAGAACAAAAGATTTTGGCTCTGATAAATTTGTGAAATTATAAAATGCAACAATAGTATTTGGTCAACAAAAGAACTTAATTCAAATTTTGAAATGAAACGTAATATTATGAACGTGCAATGTCATTTAGCGAAGCTTTTAACGGTGTTTGCGATAGCAGTGGCATTGTTATCATCCTGCAAAGATGAATATCTTTATGATAGTCAGGAACCTGATTGGCTGGGTTCAAGTATTTATGACTATTTGTCGTCAAATGGTAATTATACTAATTATGTTAAGCTTGTTGATGATCTTAATTATAAAGAGATATTATCTCTTACCGGTAGTAAAACTGTGTTTGTTGCATCGGATTCTGCTTTTAATGAGTTCTATAAAAGTAATTCTTGGGGAGTGACAAGCTATGATCAGTTGACGGTGTCCCAGAAGAAATATTTATTTAAATTTTCGATGATTAATAATGCATATATTTTGTCCCGGTTGGCCAATTATTATTCCGGAACGGCTCTTTATGAAGGATTTGCTATGAGGCAGGTTACGGAATTGAATGCTATCGACAGTATTCCTTTTTTACAGGGAGATGATTTACCACAAAATAGTTACTGGGATTCGAGAAAGTCAAAGGGTTTATATTTACTACGGGATAATACTGATTTTCCCATAGCTTTTTTCACTCAGGCATTCCTCGATAAATACTCGTTTACAGATGAGGATCTTAGCATGCTTCTGGGGTTGGAATCTCATGTAAAAAATGATGTATATATATTTAATAATAAAGTTATTCAAAAAGATATTGTATGTAAAAACGGATATATTCATGTTTTGAGCAGTGTGTTGGTGCCACCAACAAATATGGCTCAGTATGTTGAGGATAATAATGGAAGTGACCCAAGTCTAAGTACTAAAATCTTTGCAAAATTACTTGATCATTTTTGCGCTCCCTTCTATGATGCGGGTTCTACCAGTAATTATAACCAGTTGCATCCTGAATTTACAGATTCCATTTTTGTGAAACATTATTTTGCATCAAACGGAGGAAGTACATTGTTGCCTGATAATAAGACAAGTGCTCCCAATTTGTTGGTTTTCGATCCGGGATGGAATAGCTATAAATCAACAAATCTTGAAGCCGATATGGCAGCCATGTTTGTGCCGACAGACGACGCTATGAAAAATTTTCTTCATAGTGGAATTGGGGCTGTGTTGGGTGAAAAGTTTAACTATGACTGGGATAGTATCCCGGATAAAATTATTCTTCCCTTTCTTAAACGGCACATGCGTACATCTCTTATCGAATCGGTACCAAGCAAGTTCACCAAAATGGTGGATGACGAAAATTATGCTTTGCCGGTAGAAAAAAACCATATTGTAAAAACTTATACCGGGGTTAACGGCGAAGTGTATGTTACCAATGAAGTTTATCCTCCGGTAGATTATATTTCGGTTTACAGCCCGGTACTTTACAGCGATAATTCTAAAATTATGAACTGGGCTATCGATATCTCGGAAACGAGTGTAGATGGAACAGAGTTTGCTTTTTATCGGTTATACTTAAATTCTTTGGTTAGCAATTACAGCCTGATGATTCCTACCGATGAGTACTTTGATTCTTATCTTGATCCTATTGCTTATGCTCAGAATGTTCCGGCTGTATTGAAATTTTGGTATGATAAATCAAAGTCAGTGGTCAATGCTACTATTTATAGTTATGATAAAACTACAAGAGCAACAGGTGATTCCATTGGGCTTATTTCAGGAAGCTCTTATAAGTCATTTATTAAAAACAGGTTGTGGCAATTGCTTGACAGCCATATTGTTGTTGGTGATATCGAATCTGGTAATGAATATTATATTACTAAGGCAAATGATATTATTAAAATCGAAGGCTCGGGCACTAACATGAAAATTCAGGGCGGACAGGATATTGCAGAAAATACAGTTGCGGCTGTTTCGAAAGTATTCAGACAGGAAAATGGAAATACCTACTTTCTGAAAAAACCGATACAACCTTCTTTGAGATCAGTATATAAAATTTTGAGTGAGACCCCTGAGTTTTCGAAATTTTTTGAATTGCTTTCAGGAGTTCCTGATACGTGTGTAAGCCAGATATTTGCTCAACAGGGTATCGATTATAGGATTAAATTTTTTAATGCTTACCAGTATACGGTGTATGTTCCTACCAACGATGCAATTAATGCAGCTATAACAGCAGGTAAAATTAAAGACTGGCAGACGATTTATAATATGACAAATGAAGCTGCACGCAGTACCGCCATTAATAAAATGATTCGTTTTTTAAAATATCATTTTCAGGATAATGCGGTGTTTGTGGGACAAACCTATAATGCCGAATATCAATCGGCAACGATTAAAAATGATAATTCGGATACTTATTGGGGAACTGCTAAAAATAAATATCTGAAAATAGGGGTTGTGGGAGATGGAAGTACGCTTAAACTAACCGCAGATGGTCCGTCAGGTTCAACTCCAGCCTCTGCTGAGGTTGATAAGTCGAACGGGCTTTATAACATAATTGCTAAAGATTACATTTTCGCCAAGTTGCCTACAGCATATAAAAATGTAGATGGTACCGGTAATGTGTCGGGAACAGCATTTAGTTCTTCGACTATTACTACATCTGCATCGGCTGTAATTCATCAAATTAATAATGTTTTGACTTTTGACTAATCATGAAAAAATATATGAAATCTAAAATTGCGATAGTATTTCTGTGGGCTGTGGTGGTATCCGGAAGTATGGCTCAAAATTCAGGTCAATCCTTTATCGTTCAGGGCGAAGTTATTTCGGCAACTGATGGCTATCCTTTAATCGGGGTGAACGTTTCCGAGGTTGATGATAATAATCGTGTTGTTAACGGCTCTATTACCGACTTTAACGGACACTATGTTTTGAAAGTGAAGAGCCCTTTAAATAAACTGAAGATCAGCTATATCGGCTTTAATAAACAAATTATTCCGATTAATAATAAGAAAGTAGTTAATGTAAAGTTAGTCGAAAGTGTCCAGACGATTAAAACCGTTGAAGTAACAGCTACCCGAAAATCTATACAAAGTGGCTATTCCATTCCTACCCGCGAAATCGCTACTGCCATGCAGACAATTGATATGAAGGAGGTTGAAGGGGTGCAGGTATCATCGGTTGATGATGCACTTCAGGGACGTATTGCCGGTTTGGACATCGTGTCAAACTCCGGTGACCCGGGCAGTGGCACATCTATGCGTATCCGTGGTGTAACGTCAATTAACGGAAGTAGTGAACCTCTTATTGTTGTAAACGGTGTTCCTTATGAAGTTACCATTGACGAGAATTTTGACTTTGCCAATTCGAATCAGGAACAATATGCAAATATGTTGAGTATTAATCCCGATGACATTCTTGAAATCTCCGTATTGAAGGATGCTGCCGCAGCGGCAATATGGGGATCGAAAGGAGCTAACGGGGTAATTATGATTACTACTAAGAAAGGGATCTCCGGTCCGACTAGAATAGACTATACTTATAGGTATACACGTACTGTCCAGCCGAAAGGAATGAATATGTTAAGTGGAGGGGACTTTACCATGCTTATGAAAGAGGCTTATTTTAATCCGCAGCAGGACAGAGATGCCAACGATATTGATGAATATAATTATGATCAAAATTGGCCTGAGTATGAGAATTTTAATAATAATACAGATTGGGTGGATGAAGTAACCCGGGTCGGTAATATCAGCGACCATTATCTGACTGTTTCAGGGGGGGGGGATCGTGCAAATTATCGTGTTTCTGGTGGATATAAATCTCAGAATGGTACTGTGATCGGGCAAAAATTTAATTCCCTGACTTCCCGTGCTTATCTGGAATACAAGGTGTCCGACCGTATCCGGTTTATTTCTGAGTTTTCTCTAACTAACGCTAATAATTACAGAAATTATGAAAATCTGTTGGGAATTGCTTATTCGAAAATGCCTAATGTAAGCGTTTACGAACAGGATGCCAATGGAAATAATACCGACGTATATTACAACATATCACGTTATTCCTCTCTAAATGATGATCAGCGCGATTTGAAAAATCCTGTTGCTCTGGCTTATTTAGCAACAAATTTGCAAAAGACTTTCCGTGTATTACCGACTTTTCGTTTACAATATGATTTGTTGAATCCGGAAGATCAGATGTTACGTTTTAATATGTTTGTCTCGTTTGATATTAATAACAATAAAGTGATTCAATTTCTTCCTCAGGAAGTGTCAAATCTCTATTGGGCGGATAAAAATGTGAACAGGGCCTACAGCAGCGATGGTGAAAGTATGACAATATTTGCTGATAACAATATCGCATACCAACCTAAATTTGATAATAAGGATCATAGTTTGTTGCTATATGGTTCGTTTCAGATCAATACAGGTTCCTACGCTTCCCAGGGAATTCTGACCTATTCGTTGCCTTCGGGCGAGGCTATAGATGCTTCCAACTTCGGTTATTTGGCCGACGCAAGCACAAGTCATTCTTCATGGCGTTCTTTAGCATTTATGTTCCGTGGACATTATGCTTATAAATCAAGATATATTATTGATGGAACTTTCCGTCGGGATGGAAGTACCCGGTTTGGCCAGGGAAATAAATTCGGAAATTTTCCCGGCATTTCTTTGAAATGGATTATTTCCGATGAACCCTTCATGAAGAACACCAATAAATGGCTAAGCATGCTGGCTCTTCGTCCGGCATGGGGTGTTAGTGGAAACCAGCCCGGATCAGATTATTTACATTTCAGTCGGTATGATACTTATGGTACTTATATAGATATGACCGCGATTAAACCTGTTTCATTGCGACTCAGCCATTTAAAATGGGAAACCACAAACTCTTTTAATTATGGTATTGATCTTGGATTGTTAGATGATAAGTATATTTTTGACATTAATTTTTATAAAAAACATACTAAAGACTTATTATTTCCGGACGTGGCAATTTCTGAAATATCAGGCTATTCAACCTTGTCGTATATTAATGGAGGTCAGATGGACAACGATGGCTGGGAAGTAAATTTATATGCAAACCGCTTCTATAAATCAAAAGATTTTAGCATAGATTTTCGTTTCAATCTTGCAAATTATAAAAATACGCTTGTTGATCTTAACCAAACTCTGTTGGACAGTTATAACAGTGACTTTACTTATGAGAATGGTAAATATCTTACCCGAGTTCAGCTAGGAAATTCTTTCGGCTCTATTTACGGTTTCAGATATAAAGGAGTCTATAAATATGACAAATATGAAGTTGGTGTGAGTGATGAGTACGGAGACTCTCCGGTAGCACGGGATAAAAACAATAATGTAATTTTCGATGAAGATGGAAACCCTCGGGCTATGTATTTTGCTTATGGTAAAGAATCCCAATATAAATTCAGGGGGGGGGATGCTGTATATGAGGATGTTAATCACGATGGAAGTATTGATGAACTGGATATTGTATATCTTGGTAATTCAAACCCAAAAGTGAGCGGTGGTTTTGGGCCAACTTTCAGATATAAGAATTTGTCATTGAATATGTTCTTCAATTTCCGCTATGGAAACAAAATCATTAATATGGCCCGTATGAATGCTGAGAATATGTATTATGATAATAATCAAAGTGTTGCGGTTAACTGGCGTTGGCGTAAAGATGGGGATGATACGAATATGCCGAGGGCTTTACATAAAACCGGATATAACTGGTTGGGGAGTGATAGGTATGTTGAGGATGGTTCTTTTCTTCGTTTCAAATATATGACATTCAACTATTCTGTCCCAAAATCAGTACTTAAAAAATATAAAGTTAATAAATTGAGTTTATACATGACATTCAATAATCTTTTTGTATGGACTAAATATACAGGTGTTGATCCTGAAGTTGGATATGGATCGATTACCTCGAACAAAGGTTTAAGTATTGATAATTCGGCAACACCTCGTTCAAAAGATTTTACATTAGGTATTTCTATGGGATTATAAAATTAAAAAGAAATGAAAATAAAGTTATCAGTTATAAGTATCGTTATACTCTTGATATTAGGAATTTCCGGATGTAACGAATGGCTAGATTTAAAACCCGAAAGTCAAATTATTCTGGATGAATTCTGGCAATCGGAATCGGATGTTGATGCAGTACTCGCTGCCTGTTACAAAAGCATGACTGAAGATGCCGTGATTTACAGAATGATTATCTGGGGTGAATTAAGATCCGATAATATGGTTGAAGGTTCGTCGATTAATTATGATAAACGTGCAGGTATTCTTAAAATTCTTGAAGGAGAGATAATCTCCACGAATGCATATTCGTCTTGGGCATCGTTTTACACGATTATAAATTATTGTAATACGCTGATATATTATTCACCTTTTGTGCTTGATAGGGATGAGAATTTTACTCAGGATGATTTAAACCGGGTAAAGGCTGAAGCCCTGACCATTCGCTCTTTGGCATATTTTTATTTGGTACGTGCATTTAAAGAAGTTCCTTTAATTACAGATCCGAGTATTGACGATACCCAGGACTATGCACAACCAAAAGCAACTGAGCGTCAATTGCTTGATACGATTATAAGTAACCTGAAATTTGCTAAAAAGTACGCAAGGACAGATTACGGTCGGACAGATTATAACAAACAGCGGGTTACGCTGAACCTAGTGAATGCTCTGCTTGCCGATGTGTATTTGTGGGACGGACAATATCAGAATTGTGTTAATGCCTGTAACGAGGTGATGGCTGATTCCAGACTCAAGCTCGTGAATGCAGCTTATGTATACACAAAGGTGTTTTATGTAGGAAATTCAACCGAATCGATTTTTGAAATACCACAATATCAAGATGAAAATATAAGTACGAGACCGCTCTACATTTTGTATGGTTCAGCTTATAATCCTTTGGGGGAATTAAGTTTTCCGGAAACTTTGGCTTATGATCCGAGTGATGAGACAACTCTGGGTGCTTACAGTCCGTTTTATTATAAAGTGGCTACTAATGTGTATGAAAGTGAAGATGATATTCGTGCGAGGGAATCTTACTATGGTTATGGAGGTAAGTATTATATTTTCAAGTATGCAGGAAAATATATGTTGGAGAATACTCTAACCAACAAGTCCGTCCCGAGTTACAGGTTAGATATTTCGGACTGGATTATCTATCGTTTGTCTGATGTCATGCTGATGAAAGCAGAAGCGTTGGTACAACTCGACAGTCAGTCTGATTTGAATGAAGCGATAACCCTGGTTAATGAAACCTATTTGCGGTCAAACGTCGATGCCGACTCGCTCAAACTGGTCAATTATTCGACGCAGAGAGATATGGAAAAATTAGTGCTTCGTGAGCGGCAACGAGAACTCTTGTTTGAAGGAAAACGATGGTTTGATCTCGTGCGTCTTGCCCGCCGGGATAACAATACCTCAACTCTGAACACCTACGTCAACTACAAGGCTTCAGGGGCTGGAATAAGTCTTGGTGCATCTGTTTTGGATGCTATGTATATGCCAATACAAGAACGGGAACTACAAGCAAACTCTAATTTAGAACAAAATCCTTATTATGCCGAGTCAGGCTCTTCATCCAGAAATTAATTATTTATACCATGAAAAGAATTTTAAATACAATTTTATTGATTGGAATATTATCCGGTGTATTTGTTTCCTGTGATTCAGATGATGTTGGAGGTAACTTATATACATTTACAGGTGAAATGGTAGGTCAGTATTTGCAAAATGACACTGTACAATTTTCCGAATTTGTAAGGCTACTCGACACTACAAACGTAATGGGCCTGCTGAATTCTTATGGTAGCTATACCTGTTTTGCTCCGACTAATGATGCAATGCATGCTTTTTATAAGGAAAAAGGGAAAAACTCTTTGAGCGATTTTTCGCTTGATTCTCTTCAGGTTATTGCTTATGATCATATAATTGACGGAGCAGTAGTGCTTTACTCTAATTTCATTGACGGACGTATCCCCGAAATAACAATGAGTGACAGAAATATCACTATCCATTTTACCGATTCTGTAACATGGGTCAATTACGATGAAGCAAAGGGGAATGAAAATGCTTACATTATCAATAAGGATGTTGTAAAGCACAATGGAGTTTTACATGTTATCAGTAAGGTACTGAATCCATCGCGGGAGGGAATTGTAGAGGCAATAGCCAAAGAAACTGATTTCTCCATTTTTTATCAGGCGCTTATCGAAACCGGTATGGCTGATTCTTTATTGAAAATAGAGGATGAAACTTATGATAAAACAGAATATGCTTATTTAATTACCAAAACTTTAGATGATGGTAGCTGGTATTATGAGGATATTCCGGATGCTCGTCGGTACAGATATACAGTGCTAATGGAGAGCAACGAAACAATGAATGCCAACAATATCTACAATATAGAAGATTTGAAAACCTATGCGGCAGGTATTTATGATGAAGTATATCCAGAAGATGCTAATGTTCGTGAAATAACCGACCGGCATAACAGTCTGAACCGCTTTATTGCTTACCATTTGATTGATAAACAGTTAAGTAAATTTACTTTTATTGATGCGTATGATACCGATCACATGATACGAACTCCGGGTCGGGATATGTATGAATATGTTGAAACCATGTGTCCGAATACGTTGATAGAAGTTAAAAAAGAAAGAGCGACAGGAACAACGAATATCTTCAATTACTTACCGGAAACCGGCGATGCTTTGTATTTATCCGATACATTCTACGATAAAACAACTACCAATGGTATTTATCACGAAATTGATGGCATGTTGGTTTATAGCAAACAGGTTGACAATATGCTTTCAAGTAAAAGACTTCGTTTTGATGCTGCAAGTTTTTTCCCGGAATTGACAAATAACAATATGCGTGGTTCAAGATACAAACAAAATACTACGTCTTCTTTATATGATACGCCAGATCTGAAATATCAGATACCAAGAAATTATATTGCAAGAATAACATCATCTGAACAGACTGTAGTTCAGTATTTAACTCCATATTATAAATATCAGGACTATGAAGGAGATGAAATCTTCTTAACGGCAAGCACTGGTAAATTATACGATTTTTCTATTATAACTCCTCCGATTCCGGCAGGAACCTATGAAATTCGTTTTGGTTATCTGACAAATGGTAAGCGTGGTGTAGCCCAGTTATATTTTGATAATATTCCCTGTGGAGTACCTTTAAATCTGAATAAATCAGCAGTAGACAATGGTTGGGAAGAACCTGGTTCGGATTCCTCAGATCCGTATGGATACGATAATGATAAATATATGAGTAATCTTGGTTATATGAAAGCTCCGGCTTGTTTTAAAGTGATTAAGGCGGATTGGACATCCGGTGAAAATGCACGCTATTGCAACGCGGCAATCAGAAAAATTTTGGGAACTTTTACATTCTCAGAGGCAGGCCATCATGTCTTTGCTATAAAAGGACTTAGCGGAGGTGAGTTTATGTTTGATTATATGGAATTTGTACCTACAAGTGCCCTTGAAAGTGAAGATATATATTAGTTTGTGAATGAAAATAACTCAGTATTATGAAATTAAAATATAATAAAATTTCAGTCTTGTTGACACTGATTCTGGCAGTGTTGATAGTTTCTTGTAACGATGATGCGTGGCAATCTCATTACAACACTGTTCCGGAGAATAAAATAGACTCTACCATTATGGAGTATATTAAAAGTAGAAGTGATCTGAAAATTTTTACACAGATGCTGGAAAAGACTGGTTATGATACTCTGCTTTCTGAACCTCAGTCTTTTACTGTCTGGGCTCCGGAGGATGCTTCATTGGAAGATGTGGATCTTACAAACTTGACGGAAGTCAGAAAAATAGTGGAAAATCATATTACCCGCTATTTACATACAACTTCAGGTATTTCATCTACCAATGTTTTGATGATGGATAAAAAATACATCGTTTTCTCCAAGTTATCCGGAGTGGCAACCTTTGGAGGGAAAACAATTGTCGAATCGGATATTGCTACCAATAATGGTATTATACATATTCTGGGAGATTACGTACCGTACCAGCAAAACCTTTGGGAATATATAAATGAAACAAGCGGACTTGACTCTCTTAAAGCTTATTTGAATTCGTTGACGCTTCTTGAGTTTGATCCTGAGGCAAGTTTTGAAAATGGAGTGTTGGTTGATTCTGTCATGAAAGAAACAAATGATGTACTTGATTATCTGGCCGATTTGAAAAGTGAAGATAGTATTTATACTGCTATTTTACCCGATAATGATGCATGGAAGAGATCTTATGATTCTATTTTTCCGTATTACAGAACCCTTGAATCGGATGGAGGTGTCGCTATGCAACGAGCTTACACGAGGATTACCTTAGTAAAAGATTTATTCTTTAGAAATAAAATAGAAAAACCTGTTGCCGCCGATACCCTTACAGCGACCAGTGGTACCGAATTCGCCAATCCGGCCCGCTTGTTTAAGGATGCCTCGCTAACGAAACTTAGCAATGGGTATGGCTATGTGGCCACTAAGCTGAATAATACTTCCGGAGAATCGTGGGCCAAAGAAATCAGAATAGAAGCTGAAACTTCTGTTTATGGGCGTTATGCAGCAAATTATACCGAAAATATTTATTCAAGTCTGGGTACCGCTTTTTCTGTTTCAAACAAATATTATCTGTCTTTAACTGATGCAGCTTCCAGTTCGCTGGCAAAGGTGTTTGTAACTTTTCCTTTGCCAAATACTTTATCGACCAAATATAACATATATTGTGTTTTTGTTCCTTCCAAAATAATTGATACCACAGATGTTCGTCCTTACAAAGTGAAGTTTAGCTTACAGTATGTTGATGAATCTGGAGAAATTGTTGATTTTGCCGCTGTCGATAAAAATCACCAGGTTGGAGGTTCGACTAAAGCTACATTTATCACAAATCCAGACTCCATTGATAAAATGTTAGTGGCAGAGAACTTTGAATTCCCGTATCAAAATCAGATTGATTTTACTGATTCGAATTTTAAAAATAATATTTCCGTGGTGCTAAAAGTGGATAATGCAGCGACAAAAACCGAAAAGGCCACATATAGCAGAGATCTGAAAATAGATTGTATCATTCTTGAACCTGTTCAATAATAATGACTGAAAATAGATAATTAGTATGAAGATGAGAAAAAATATAAACATATTAAATATGGAGGAGTTAAAAAACTCATTCAGGCTTGTTGGATTGTCAATATTGTTGTTTGCTTTCTATGCTACAGGTTCAGGCCAGTTGCAAGCGAATAAAACTGTAGCCGAAAACACTGTGACTTTCAAAGGACTTGTTCGTGATGCACATTCTAAAAAACCCGTTGCTGCGGCCCAGGTTTCTGTTTTGAACAGAAATATTTCTGCTGTTACAGACGAAAATGGACAGTTTGTTGTGAAGGTTTTTTCACAAAATGATATTGTACAAATTTCCGCTTACGATTTTAATAAACGGGAAATTGCTATTCAGGGACGGGATAGTGCGGTGATTGACTTATATCCGAATAAATTTTCCGCCTATTTCAAATCAATTTCTTCAATTACGGGTGACATTGATAATTCAAACAGCCTTATTTCAGCTAAATCGATTGAAGATATTGATAAAACTACTGTTTTAACTGCAGATGAAATGATCCAGACTGCTTTAGGCGGAGATGCACGGGCCATCACCCGTTCCGGGGCTATAGGGGCAGGTGCTTCATTGTTTATTCGTGGTATTAATTCGTTGAATGCCAATGCCCAGCCTCTATTAGTGATCGATGGCGTAATAATGAATTCCGATTATTACGGATCAGTTTCCATTCATGAAGGATATTTTGCGAATATTCTGGACAATATTGATATGAATGATGTTGAAAGCATCACGGTGCTAAAAGACGGTACCTCAATTTATGGAAGTAAAGCTGCAAATGGCGTGATTTTGATCAACACGAAAAGAGGAAAATCTATGGTAACCAAAATAAGTCTGAATGTGCTTACCGGAACTACGACTCAGCCCGGTACCATTCCGATGATGAATAGCGAACAGTACAGAGTGTATGCCAGTGAAATGCTTAATTCAAGCGGTTATACCGGGAACGATGTCTCTGATTATGGGTTTCTCGAAACAGACCGTTCGGCTGCTAAAGTGTATAATACTTATCATAACAATACCGATTGGGCTGATCAGATTTATCAGAATGGGTATACTAATAATTATCTGATTAATGTTAATGGTGGGGATGAGAAAGCTTTGTACTATTTTTCTTTGGGATTAACTCAGAACACAGGCATTGTCAAAACGACAGATTTCCAACGTATCGTTTTCCGGTTAAATGCAGATATTAACTTGTTTAAACAGCTGCAAATGGGTTTGAATATCGGTCTCAACCGTAATCAGCGTACCTTGCTCGACGATGGTATGGATCAGTATTCTTCTCCAACTTGGATAGGACTGATAAAGTCACCTTTCCTGAGTCCGTATAACTACACAAATCAGGGCCAGTTAACCAGCGATTATGCCGATGCCGATATCTTTGGCATTTCAAATCCTTCCGGGCTTGTTGATGCATCTGTTAACTTTTTAAAGAAATACAGATTTAATATAGGACTACAACCAACTTATAAAATCAATAACGAGTTTACTCTTACCACAAAATTTGATTATAGTGTAGATAAGTCGGTTGAAGGAAAATTTATTCCGCAGGATTATACCCCAGAGAGAGAACTCGAAAACTATGGTACAATAATAAATAGTATTTACAGTCAGGTTATGAGAAACTCTGAAGTGTTTGATGATACGAGACTGACATATACGAAAAAGTTAGACAGCGAAAATTTAATTTCGGCTATGTACGGCTGGAGGTATATTTACAATTATTATGAATCAGATTATGCCGAAGAATATAATTCGGGTTCGAATAACAATACGACGATTACAGGTGACTACAGTTATTTGCAGGCTACGGGTTTGAATAACGAAACAAAATCGCTTTCCAATTATGTCAATGTTGATTATAATTATGCCGGACGCTATTTTCTGAATGGGGCCGTGGCTATGGACGGATCTTCTCGTTTTGGAACCGAAACACTTGGCGGGGTTCATCTGTTTGGACATAGTTGGGGAATTTTTCCTCAAATAAACGGAGCATGGTTGATGTCGGCAGAGACGTTTATGAAAAAAATGAGTTTCATCGATTTTTGCAAACTGAAAGCGGGATACGGAATTACCGGAAATGATGGCATTCAGGACTATTTGGCGTATACTTACTTTAAGTCAACTCGGTTTGCGGGTCAGGCTAATGGGCTGATTATTTCTAATTTGCAGGATACGCCTATTCAGTGGGAAACTACGGCTAAGGCAAATATCGGGATTGATCTCGGGTTGTTTAATGACAGATTAAACCTTACACTTGACTTGTTTACAAGCAAAACATCTGATTTACTCGTTTTACGTGATTTGCCGGATTACACCGGATTGAGCCAGTATTGGGAAAATAGTGGTGAAATGAAAAATAGTGGATTCGAGTTATCGGCAAGTTTGAAGATGTTGAATTTAAAAGATTTTACATGGGAGCTGGGTGCAAGTGTGGGTCATTATAAAAATGAAATCACAGCGTTACCCGATGGAGATTATACTACTGATGTTTACGATGGTCAGGTACTTACCGCTGTGGGTCAGTCGGCCGGAGTATTCTACGGGTACAAAACAAAAGGAGTATTTTCTACCGAAGCTGAAGCCACAGCAGCTAACCTGAAGATTAAGAATGCAGATGGAACATATACCAATTTTGGTGCAGGTGATGTGATTTTTGAAGATGTAGCAAATGCTAATGGAGTGAAAGATGGAGTTATTGACGAAAACGATAAACAGGTTATAGGTGATCCGAATCCTGATTTTTATGGAGCGTTTAATAGCAAATGGACATTTAAGCGTATTACATTGAATACAATATTTACATATTCCTACGGAAATGATATTTATAACTATTTCCGCAGTCAGCTTGAATCGGGTAGTAATTTCAATAATCAGTCTACTATAATGAACACCCGCTGGACTGCCGAAGGCCAGGTTACCGATCAGCCAAAGGCAGTTTATGGCGATCCGATGGGCAATGCCCGTTTCTCAGATCGCTGGATCGAAGATGGTTCTTATTTAAGACTTAAAACCGTAAGTCTTTCTTATGATTTACCATTTAAGAGTAAATATATTGAAGGAATTAATCTTTGGGTTTCTGCAAATAATCTTGTGACATTTACAAACTATTTGGGGCTCGATCCTGAATTCTCTGCTGGCAATTCGGTGTATTATCAGGGAGTTGATGCAGGTTTGTTGCCATTGACAAAAAGTTATTATTTAGGAATTAAACTGAATTTGTAATTTTTCTGTATAGATTTAATAAAAATAAAGGGCATAAAAGATTTTAATAAATAAGATATGAAAAAAATCAGTAAGATATTGGTAATCATGTTTGTGACTTTGACATCATTAACCGGTTGCGACAGTTTGTTGGATGTTGATTCAGACAGATTAGTTTTTGCCGATGATTATAAATTGGATGCCGCTAACGATACATTGTATTCAACATTTGCAATTTTTTCGAGACTTCAGAAGATTGCAGATAGCTATGTGTTGTTGGGTGAGTTAAGAGGCGATTTGGTTGCGGTGACGGATAGTGCAGATATGTACCTGAAAGAAATTTATGATTGGAATATTTCTTCGGATAATCCTTACACTGATAATCTGAAAGATTATTATGCTGTGATTAATAATTGTAATTATGTCATTCACAATATCGACACTTCCCATGTAACAAGTGGCGAAAAAAGAATGTATGGTTATTATGTAGCTGCAAAAGCTATAAGAGCATGGACTTATATGCAGATAGTTTTTAACTATAAAACAGCTGTTTATTACGACGATCCTATTCTCACTATAGAACAGGCAAAAGCTACATATCCGGAGTATACTTTCGAGGAACTTGCCCCGGTGCTGTTAGCCGATCTGGAACCATGGCAGGATTACACTGAACCAAGGTACTTTAGCGGAATGAATTTCCCGGTGAAATTTATAATCGGAGATTTATATTTGTGGCTGGGAGCTTACACCAACAATACCGGATATTATGAAAAGGCGGCTACCGCTTATCATAATTTAATTGTTGATAATAAGTACACAATGAGTTCATCTTCTGATGGGGATGCTAATGGTATTAATGACGATTTATCGTACTACGGAGTTACGAACAGTGTGTTTAATGGTAATATATCGGTGAGATCTTATTGGCTTAGCGATTATATAACTTATTTAGAAGCAAGTAATCAGGTTGAAAAAAATCTTAAATTAGACAGCCTTGTACTGAACAGAATGATTGCCCCGACTGCAGTTGCCATAAATAATTGGGCTACTCAAAAATATGTTTATGACTATGATGTTGACACCATTGGCGATTTGAGAGGTATTCTTTCCGTGTCTCCTTCTAAATCTTCTATAGGTACAGACTTGAATGCTGATGGGCGGAATTATTTATTTAAATATATTACTATGAATGGTTATGAGTCGAGTTCGAGTGTTAAATTAATATGGATTTATCGCGAAGGCCTGCTGTATTTGAGATATGCCGAGGCTGTTAACCGACTGGGTAAACCAAATTTAGCATTTGCAGCGCTTAAAAACGGATTGAAAGAAGCTAATATTACAAATAAAAAAATTGTACCGGTTAGTGAGAGAGATTCGGTGCTTCCGGAATATATGGACTTTTCTAATGATGCATTTAAATATAACGTAGGCGTTCATGCACGCGGTTGTGGACGCATACAATATGATACGATCGATTATAGAATTCCAAATTATGCAGGAAATCAAGATCCGAAATTAGATTCAATTTTATATGTTGAAAATAAAATTCAGGAGGAATTAGCCCTTGAAGATGCTTTTGAAGGAAATCGTTTCCAGGATTTGATGCGTTTTTCTATTCGCCGGGATGACAACTCTTATCTTGCCAATATAGTATCTTCAAAATATACAGACAACAAGGAAGCTGTCAAGACAAAATTGCTTGATCGAAATAACTGGTATCTGAAGTAGTTCGCCAAAGTAACTATTATTTGATTCAGAATTGTGCTTTAAGTTCACCGGATATTAATCTCGGTGAACTTCTTTATATACATGAATTTGAATGATTTAGTGAACCTCGTTTTTGTTGTATTTTATAATTTTGAACTGTTAATCTCAATTGTAATATTTATGACAAGAAAATTATTCCCCATTTTATGGTTCTTTGCTGTTTACCTGAATGCCGCGGTAGTTCCCAGTGCCGGAATCAGATATTATTTGTTACAATCCCAAACACTTTCAGGAAAAGTTATCGGACGTTCTGATTATAATGAAGTTATTATAACGGATTGTGCTTCGGACACTTTGCAACAGTTTGAATTTATTCCCGTTGAAGGAAAATCTGATACTTATTATTTGAAATGTTCGGATGGAAATTATTTGTTGAACAGTACAGATGTTCCAACTCTTACCGAGTATGATTCTGAAATGCCGGGTACGAATGCCGAGTGGATACTTCAAGGTTCAGCTTTGTCTGAGATTCGGTTAAGAAATGCATCTTCCATATACTTGGGAACCGATGATTATAATTCCGGAAGTTTGTTGATGTGTAACAAATCAGCTTCTGATGCTCAAACTACTTTTAAGTTGGTGGCGGCAGATAATATGGTTTCGGGAAAATTGGTCGACGCCGGTTTTGAACAGTCAGTAGTTGAAGGTACGCCCTTGGGAATTTGGGTGAATGACAATAGTCGTACTTTAGGAAACAATGATGCTTCGACCCAAAACTATCGTTCCAGAGTTGTAAACAATGGTTATCAGTGTTCGGGAAATAATGCGTTTTTATTGCGTTTTTATGGAGATGAAAATTCATATACCAAAATTAGTCGAAAAATCACGGGACTTGAGGTTGGCGCTACTTATGAGTTTTTGTACAACTATAAACAAGGAAATTCAAATGCCTCGGATGCTACTGTAAACTGTTATGCAACCATAAACGCGAATGCAGAATCGTCTGATGCTATAAGTACAATGTTTACTTCTACACCTCCTTCTACTACAGCAAGTACTCAAAGTGTACAAAGCGCGTTGATTTCATTTGTAGCTCCGGCAAAAGAATGCTATATAGTTTGGGCTAAAAATTCCGGAACATCTAAAAATTATATCCAATATATTGATGATTTGTCGTTGGTAAAAACCGCCGATGCAGAACCATCGATACATTCAACTACTACATCCGTTGTTCTAGACGACGAAAACAGAACTGCTGTTGTGAATATAACCGGAGCACTGCTTTCTGATAGTATCCGGGTATCAGTCCCTGACGGATTGAAAACGTCTGTTTCATCCTTGTCGCCAGATGCTTCAAATGTTGGAGTAACAATCAGCTTTGTCGGTTTTGAAACCGTAAGTTCCGAGATTATTTTTTCAAGTGGTACAGTCTCTCTGAAAATTCCTGTAACTGTGACCTACAGTACTACCTTTGTTCAGCCTGATGAATCTGAAATTTACTACATCCAGCAGCGTACTGGAGGTAAAGTCGTTGGATTAAAATCAACAGGAGATGTGTTAGCCCTTAGATACGCACAAAAAGATGAACCTGTTCAGGAGTTTAGCTTTACAAAAGTGCAGGGACACGAGAATAGCTATTACATCCACAATGCCAATAACCAGTTTCTGAATACCTTCAATGATATGCTTGTATTTGGTAATGCAGAGAATGCTTCCCGGTGGGTTTTGCAGGGAAGTGCAGATTTATTGGTTTATATTACCGATGCTGCCAACTCGGCTGCTGTGATTGGTTGCGACTCTATGTTTAATGATAATATCGTTTATGGAAACAAACTGAAATCGGCAGCAAACAGTGCTTTTGCTTTGCAGTTAGTTTCCGATGTAGACGATCCTTATATGTTTGATGGTAGCTTTGAACATAATCCGATGGATGGAGGGCCCCTTGGTGAATGGATTCCTTCGGACGAAACCATTCAACTTGGAAATTATGGTTATTCGAGAGTACAGTCCGGAACAGGCTGGGCCTCGACAGGCAAAAAATGTATGTATATGCGTTTTCTAAGCGATGGAACATCTTATTCTTCCATTAGTCAGAAACTTTATAATCTTATTCCCGGTGCAACATACCGGCTTGATTTGAACTATAAATGTCAGAGTACAAGTGCAACATCGCTGGTGAATATTTATGCGGCTACGACACCGAATGCATCTAAAACTTTATCGCTTGGAGGTATTTATTCATCCACAACTGTTGCAACAAGCAATTTGTATACGCAAAGTCCGCAAAGCACATCGCTTACTTTTGTAGCTCCCAGATCCGATGTTTATGTTATTTATGCGAAAAATACAAGTTCAACCTATTTTAATTTTTTTGTAGATGATCTGACATTAACCGAAACGATACCTTCTGCTCTGAATTCTTTGAAGGAGAATAAATTGGTAAATGCTTATTTTGCGAATGAAAGCTTGCATATTATCTCTTTGGCTTCTGAAGATTTAAAAGTCAGTATTGTGTCTGTTGCTGGTAAGACTATTGTGCCAAACGAGGATTTGTTAGCAGGGCAGGAATTGATTTTAAATCAGCTACAAATGCCGAATGGAATTTATCTCCTGAAAATATCATCGGGGAAATCAATGAGTGTTGTGAAATTGAGTAAAAAGGATTAATAATGAAAAGAATAAATATATTATTGGTTTTCGTCCTGTTAAATCTGATTGTTGCAGCTCAGGAGCGTACCGTTCTTAATATTTCAGGTAGTGTTGTCAATACAGCTTCGTTGGTTGACAAGGAAGTCATTATTTCCGGAAAAACCGATTTGCACGTTTTGGCAGAGTATGCTCCGCTTACCAATTCTGTAATTCATTTAAATTCCGAAGATGCTTGTGTGTTTTTTGATAATATCCGTCCACAGGAAATAATTGATTCCGTGCTAAACTGTTTTTATGTAAATGGAGCTCAGGCTGTAAATGACGAAAATATACGTGTCGCTATTTATCGTCATGGTACGGTCGTTATGCCACAGGGGAAAACATATCAACCTCTTACAGTTTACACAGAGAAAAATTATTCCGGAAATTCTAAAAAATACTCCATTGAAACCTATAATAATAGTTTGGGCGATTTTGAGAATAAAATACGTTCGTTCAAACTGAAACGGGGATATATGGCTACTTTGGCAAATAATGCTGATGGCTCGGGATATAGCCGTGTCTTTATTGCATCCGATGGAGATTTGGAAGTAGCTGAATTATCGGCGTGGCTCGATCGGACGGTGTCGTTCATTCGCGTTTTCCGTTGGGAATGGGTTTCTAAAAAAGGCTGGTGTCAAACCGGAACATCTTCGGGCGGAAATGCTGAATATAATACCAATAAAATGAATGGTACATGGCTTTACACATGGAGTGCCGATTATTCATCCAAACCTAATTACGAATATGTTCCCGAAAAATGGCAACCGTACTGGCCTTCATGGGATCAGATAAATAGTAAATCAGGAGTTAGTCACGTGATGGCTTTCAATGAACCCGATCATAGTGAACAATCCAATGTCTCGGTGGCAACTGCTGTTGCAAACTGGCCCCAGTTTATGAAGTCCGGGTTAAGAATAGGAAGCCCGGCTTGTACCGACTTTTCATCATGGTTGTATCCTTTTATGGACAGTATTAAGGCTCATAATTATCGGGTCGACTATGTAGTGATTCATGCTTATTGGGGCGGATATACGGCTTCGGAATGGTACAATGCGTTGAAAACTATACATGAAAAGACCGGACGTCCTTTGTGGATTAAGGAATGGAACAACGGAGCTACATGGACAACCGAATCGTGGCCTGATGATTATGGTGATGCTCTTACTAAGCAATATAACGAGTTGAAAGCAATTCTGAATGTTATGGATACTGCACATTTTGTCGAACGGTATTCCATTTATAACTGGGTCGGATATAAACGAATGCTGATAACAGACGATGGCTGGGTTACTCCGGCTGGTGAGTTATACCGGGATAGTAAACCTCCGGTAGCATTCAATCGTGTGAATGAAGTTATTCCCACATATAAGTTCCGCAGTTCCTCTGTGTCGTTCAGCATGGCTATCAGCTCCGATAATTCGAAGCTGGATTTGTCGTGGACAAATTCTTCGCAGGAATTTGCATATAATGTCGTTGTTGAGCGAAAATTCGATGATGAAGATTTTCAGGAAATATACTCAACAAACCAAACCTCGCTTGCGTCATATCAGGATATGCCGGATTTGACACAGGCCGGAAAATATACTTACAGAGTGAGAGTGCTTTTGAATAATGGCACGGAAAAGCTTTCGAACGAGCAAACTTTTTATGTAATAGATGGCGATGATGTCCGGTATGGAAATCTTGTTTATAAGAATGTCGGTTGGAATGCGGTTGCATTTAAAAACAACTATAATACAATTCCTGTTGTGTTTTTGGGGGCTCCTACAAATAATAACACCTCAATACTTTTTACAACCATGGCAAAAATATCCTCCAACAAGCTTATGAATATAGGATTATTTCCCTGGGAATATCAGAATGTTTTGAGTTTAAGTAAAGATGAATCACTTCCGTATTTTGTAATAAAAACAGGAAATTTTAATTTTAATGGATTGAGGGCTTATGTGTCAAAAACTCTGGCAGGTGAAAACTGGAAGTCAGTTAGTTTCCCGGTCGCCTTCGATACTGTTCCGGTCGTCTTTGTTTCGCTCTCAACTTCAAATAATGACATTCCTGTTGCAGTGCGGGTCCGGAATATAACAAAATCGGGTTTCGAAGTAAAATTGCAACAGGAGGCTGCCAATACAGATGAATTGAAGTCGGAAGTATTTGCCTATATGGCGATAGAACAAGGGATCGGCAGTGTGAACTCAAATAAAATCAGAGTTGGACTCACAGAGGAAAATGGTGTTGGAAATGCTATTACACAATATGCGAAAATCACTTATGGAGAAACAATTGAAAATCCTGTTTTTTTGGCGCAGCTTCAAACCTGCAACGACGACACGGTGACAGCAACTTTGCGTTGTCGTTCGGTAACAGATACAGAGGCTCGTGTGTTTAAACAAAGTGAAAAATCGATAGCAGGTATAACTCCGGCAAACGAAACAGCAGGTTACATTCTGGTTAATACCGAAATTGCAAGTAGTGTAGAAAGGCCGGAAGGTACGATTCTGAAAATATATCCTAATCCGGTCCGTGATATTCTTCATGTTGAAGGTATTGATGTTTTGGATAAGCAGGTGGAAATTTATGATGTTTTAGGTCGGAAAGTTTTGTTCCGAAAATTGAATGATTCTGTTGTTGATGTCTCGGCGCTGAATATCGGAGTTTATATTTTGAGTGTAGAAAATAAACCGGTTCAAACCTTTATAAAGAAATAAAAACATTTATATAAAAGAGGAAAAATAACCTGCTTCAAATGCAATTAGGTTATTTTTCCTCTTTTATGACAGTTTTTTCCTTCATGAAAAATATTAATCTGGGTAATTTTGTCCTATGTTTTTTTAGGGATAATCGGCATTTTATTTTAAATATTGAAGTGGTTAGCTATTATAATAATGAAGAATAGAACATTTTTTCCATTTATACTCTTTCTTTTTAGTTTAAATATCTTTCAGGTTAAATCAGACGAAAAAAAATCAGACTGTTCCAATATATTTGTGATTAAAAATCCGGATTTAAATCTGAGTCCTGAAACCGGAATGACGCGAAAACATTGGTTTGATGCAGCCCGGTATATGCTTGATGGCGCGTTTAGTTATATCCATACACTGGACGACCCTATGAAATTTCCGAAGCAACCGGGTAAAAGTTACCCTCATAATCCGGGGCAGATTCCCACTGAAAAGTTAGAGGGGCTTTGTCGGACTTTTTTTGTTGCAGCTCCTTTGTTGAAAGAAAATCCCGATTTGGTTATTAATAATATTTCTGTTGCTGATTATTACCGTCACCAGATATGCCAGCTATTTAATCCTCATAGCGAATCGTATATAAAAAATCGGGGTGAAAAGCAGGGCCCGAGTCAGAATTTAGTTGAATTTGGAGCTTTGGCGATATCTATGGGTGCTGTCCCTGAAATTATTTGGGAGCCGCTTACGCAGGAACAGAAAGATTCATTAGCCACTCTCATGTTGAGTTATGCCGATGGCCCTACCGTAGATTCAAACTGGAAGTTTTTTAATATCTTTGTTTTAAGTTTCTTCAAAAAACAGGGATATTTTGTAAATGATAAGTTGCTTGAAAAATACCTGACTAAATCTTTGGAACATTACCGGGGTGAAGGTTGGTACAACGACAGTCCTGCTTACGACTATTACAGTATGTGGGCTTTCCAGATGTATGGCCTGTTGTGGTCACATTATTATGGCGATTTTTATCCGGAAATTGCTTCCCTGTTTATGGAAAATTACAAAGATCTCAAGCATTTTTATCCATATATGTTTGACCGTGATGGTAAAATGATTATGTGGGGCCGCAGTATTTCATACAGGTATGCTTCGGTAGCTGTGTTTCCACTTATGGGTTTTGAGAACGACCCGGATACAAATTGGGGCTGGATGAGACGCATAGCATCCGGAACGATCCTGCAATTTTTTCAACACCCGGGACTGATGAAAGATGGTGTTCCTACGCTTGGCTTTTATGGTCCGTTCGATCCTGCTGTCCAAATTTATAGTTGCCGGGGAAGTGTTTATTGGGGAGGCAAAATATTTTTAGGATTATTCATTCCTGAAGATAGCCCGTTTTGGACAGCAAAAGAAAATAATGGTCCCTGGGATACACAATTTGTAAGGGATTCCGTGTATAATAAATTTTCAAAAGGAACCAATATCCTTGTAACCGATTATCCTGCTATCGGAGCTTCGGAAGTCAGAGCGTGGTGTCATGCCTCGGTTGCCGGAGATTGGCAAAAGTTCCGTAGTACCGAGAATTACAATCGTTTATCCTATAATTCTGCTTTCCCGTGGCAAGCCGATGGTGATAAAGGGGAAGTTGCCATGAACTATGTAGTGAAAAATGCAAAGGAAAAATGGGAAGCCTTGCGGTTATATACATTCAAAAAATATGAAAATGGTATATATTACAGGGACGCTGTTTTGGAAACAGACACTAACATTGTTTTCCATTTAGCCGATATTACTATTCCTGACGGGATTATCAGGGTCGATAAAATAGAATATAAAGGTTCTGATAATAAGGAAATTAATTTTAGACTTGGAAATTATGCTTTACCGCAATTGAAAGTTGCTATAAAGGATCGTACATACAATACCCAAATTGGAACGTGTAAATCAATTGATAACGGAAAGTATGCAATGACCATGATTACAAACAATGACTGGGGCGAAATGCAGTTTGTCCATACCACCGGGCTACATCCCGAAAGCTATGCGAGTGCGGTTGTCAATGCTTCCGGAAAATTAAACACAGAAAAACAGAAAGAAAAGATCATTGTTACGGTAGAGCTTTGGAAAAAATCTGGTGATGAGTGGTCGAAAAAAGAACTGAATCCAATAAAAAAAATAAAAATATCTAAAGATAAAACCTGTGTATACGTTATCATGAAAAATCAGTCGCAATTTATAGTTTGCTATTAAAATGCTTATTTGTAATATATTTATTATCAATTGTTTCTTAGAAAAAGACTTCTTTGCCGGAAGTCTTTTTTATTTTTTCAGATACAGACATAAATCTCTATAAGATTGAATGAATTTTCCCCTGCTTTTATTCATTAGTATTATAGTTTTGTATTAAGAAAATTTTATTCATTCTTAAATTTAAATAATCATGAAAAAACTTTACATCTTTTTAGTGGCAATACTTGTCGCAGGAGCTATTGGTTTAAGTTCGCAGGCTCAAACCGATGTGACTTCAAACTATTTATCTAATGCTGATTTTGATGTAACTCCCATTTGTTATACGGTAGCAGGAGGTACTGCTTTGAATACTGAAGTTTCGAGAATTGGAACAACCGGTTGGATTTTTACTATTCCGGGTTGGGAAAATGGAAGTGTTATTAATGGAAATGCCGTTCAGATAGCAACAGGAGAATATGGAACTGTGGCAAATTCGCAGGGTTTCAATGGGGCAGCAGTACCTTCTGTTGATAAATTAGGTGCTTCGACAGGTGCCTGTGTTTCAATGTCTGCCGGTTGGGGTGATGATGCTAATTTATATCAAAATGTAACATTGCCTGCTGGACGCTATGCTCTTAAACTCGATGCTTACAATGCGTTCACAGTTGCAACTGCAACCGTGAATTTTACAGGTTTTATTCCAAACTCAGGAACTGCTGTATATAGTTCGAAGTTAAATTTCCCTGTTTCAGAGTGGACATCTGATTCTGTATCATTTTATTTGGTTGAAGAAACGGCAGGGAAAATTAATATTGGTATAACAACTTCAAACGGAAGTTCTAGTGCCGGATGTAAATTGTTCATTGATCATGTTAAGCTGATTTACTACGGAATTGATAAATCAGATTTGCAAGCTTTAGTTGATTCTGCAAATTATATGATTAATCATCCTGAAGAAGTTGGAAGTTCGACAGTATATACTGATTTGCAAACAGCAGTTGATAATGCTCAGGCTGTAATTGATAATACTAGTGCTACAGCAGCTCAGGTTGTTGAACAGGAAGCTTATATGAAGACTGCAATCGCTAATGTTCATACTGAGGTTACGCTTTATGGACGGGAATCAAGTTGGACTCCGGTTCCCTATGATGTAACTTCCGTGATTTCGAACCCGACAATTGAAGGTAGTGACAATAGTGTGGTGCCGGATGGTTGGACTATTAATAAAGGAACCGGTAATAGCTATACAAATACAAGTCAACATTATAGTGGAGATACAAGCAATCGCTATTTAGATTCGTGGGCTTCAAGCGGCATGCTTTATACAGCACAGCAAACAATAATTGATTTGCCAAACGGAACGTATAAATTGACTTCAGCAGCACGTACTTCTGGTTCTGGCTCTTATGTTTATGCTAAAACATCAGGTAAAACTTATTGCACTGAAATTATCAATAACAGTTCGACTGGAGGAGAGCTTGGTAATGGATTTAATACCATAACGGTTGAGGCTGCAGTGTTGGATCATACATTAACTATCGGAGTTACTACTGATGCCTCTGTAAGTGGCGGTTCTACATGGACAGGAAGTTGGTTCTCAGCAGATGATTTTACATTAAGTTATCTCGGAGAAGAAAAAGTTTTGACGGTTTCTAAAACAAGCTTTTTGTTTGATGATAATAATGCATCCAAAGTTTTTAATGTAAGTGGTTCATTCCTTACCGATGGAGTAACTCTTTTTGCACCGGAAGGCATAACTTTGAGTAGAACATCTCTTACTGCTGCCGAAGCACAGGATGGTGTAGACGTTACAGCTCAATTTACAGGTAGCAGTTCTATTGAGAATGGTACTATTTCTATTGTATCTGGTTCTCTTTCTAAAACTATCACTTTTGATGCACTGTATGGAGATGCTGCATGTTTCACTCCAACGTATGCCGATAAAACTAATCTTATTGTAGATACCTATTGTAACGACCGTTCTAAATTCGGTGGCTGGGGAAATGTAGCGATAAGTAAAGTTACAGCGTTTTGCGGAGAACGTAGCTTGAAAACTTGGGGCGGAGGATCGTTAGATGCATCTATAAGTGGTGGAACTGACATTGAATCGAATAAAACTTATCGTGCCATTGCCAAGATTTATGTTCCTTCAACGAATACGGCTAAGTTTGGATTATTTGCTCTTGGTATTTCTTCGTCAGATGTAATTATATATAACTCAACCAGTACCGATACTTGGGAAACTGCCGACTTTACTTTCAAAACCGGAACTGTAGGTACAGGAGGCGTTTTCTTCCAACGTGCATCCGGAAGCGATAGTGTATTTATTGATAACTATGAACTGTACGAAGTTACAGAGCCTACTGTTCGTATTAAATATGTGGATGCAGATGATGTAAATACATCTATTAAAGACGATCGTATTTATTCGTCGGCATGGAGCACTACTGTAGCTGATTATTTAATGATTGGAGGAACATACACAGCTTTGGAAACAGATAAGGAAACTATTTCTTATGGTGGCTTTAGTTACCTTTATGATAACACTTCCACAGACAATGTGACTATTGACGAGGGTGAAAATGTAATTACACTGAAATTCCAAATGGATCCGTCAACAAAATTAGCGGATGTGGAAACTGGATTGGTTTCTGTTTATCCAACTATTGCAAAAGGGGTTGTAAATGTAGATTTGAAAGGAGATGCCGGTATGGTAAGGATATTTGATGCTACAGGTAAACTCTGTACATCAAAATTTGTATCAAATTCTGTTGCACAGTTCCCATTGTCGAATAGTGGATTGTATTTTGTTGAAATCAGGGCCGAAAAATCAACAAAAACAGTGAAAGTTACAAATGTAAAATAGTATTATTCGGAGTAGATAGCTATTGTAAAATAGTGTAAATTTATTTCGGAATAAATAATTGATATATGAATTGAGCGAGGGTGTCCAAAAAGAGAATTTTGAACACAAATTCCGCAAATTTTCACAAATAAAACAGATTAATAAATTTAATATATTATTGAGTCGGTCATTAAAAAGGGAATATCTTTATGTTATTCCCTTTTTAAGGTTCGACTACTTAGATTTGTTTTGTCGATAGCTTTGCTAAAGTTTAATTGAATTCCATGATCATTAATTGCCTGAATTGTTTTGACGTAAAAGTTGCTGGGCGGAGTAATGTCTCCATGGGCTAACTGAGCTATTTCACTTCCGGCCAATAAAAATGCTCCAACCCCAAAATCGGCAGTGGAATTTACGGTTACAGGTTGAGATGATGCCGGATTGGAACCTACTCCCTGTACATATCCCAGAAATCCGTTTTCCTGAACTGCGACCGTACTTAAGGCGTTCCATGCTTTTACAATGCAAGGGTAATAAGAGGCCGAGTCTAATAAATTGTTGTTGATTCCCCATGCGATAGCGTATGTGAAAAACGATGTTCCGCTTGTTTCCGGACCTCCGTAATCATTCGGGTCATCTAAACTACAGTTCCAAAAACCATCCGAACGTTGTCTGTCTTTTAGAGCTTTTGCCATATCCTGAAATGTTGTTATATATTCGTTTCTGTGCCTTTCTGTTAATGGTAGGATCTGTAAAATTCGCACATGTGCTGCAATTACCCAGCCGTTTCCTCTTGCCCAGAATGAATCATCACCGTTCGGGGTGGTATAAGAAGGTGCAAAAGATGAATCTCTGTACCACAAATGTTTTGTTGTATAAACCTCTGGTTGTTTTTGTATCCTGGTATAGGGCATACATTTTTTCAAAATAGGCCGAGTCATTATATAATGCTCCTATCTTTGCAAAGACGGGCATTGACATATATAAAGCATCTATCCACCACCAATCGTCTATTTTATCGCTATTAACCATGTTATCGACGCTTGATTTTATAGCGAATATTTTGTTGTTATCCTTTGTGGACTCTAAATTGTAGAGATCTATATACACTTGCCCGCAAATTTGATTGTCGGCGTTTCTGGTTGTTATTCCTCCATCCAATGCCCATGAGTTGTCTTGTGCCCACTGTCTGGTATAATTCAGGTAGCTTTCTTTGGGGTAAATATTATAAAAATCCATGTTCCCTGTGAAGTATGCCGATCTGGCCCATTGATTATTGCCCGGATCTGAATTTTGTGAAATCCAATAATTGTTAACCAGCTTTAAAATAGATATGATTTCATTTTTCTCGGGAAGGTTTTGCGATTTTGCATAAGAGATAAAAATACTGAGCAGAGAGAGTAGCGCTATTGCAAATTGTTTTTGATTACTCATTTTGGATGAATTCTTTAGTAAGAGTCTATCTCATAAAAATATGTTTTATTCTTTAGGCTTTCTGATAAAATTCAATCAAATTCGAGTGTTTAATAAACAAAAAAGAGCTTTGATCGAAATCAAAGCTCTTTTTTGTTTTTAGTTTTTTATGATTATAGGTTTTGAATAATCATTTTGTGCCCTTTACCATGCAGATTTACGATGTTAATGTTATTGTCTTTGCTCAACAATTTGCGGAGCTTGCAAATGTATACATCCATGCTCCTTGAGGTACGGAAGTTGTCTTCTTTCCAAATGGTTGTAAGAATGTATTTCCTTTCAAGGAATTGATTTGCATTGGCAGCTAAAAGAACCAAAAGGTAAGATTCTTTTCCTGTCAGTTTTACAGACTCATCTTTAGAAATGAGTTGACGTGTTTCTGTGTCAAAAGTAAAAGATCCGATTTTGTACGATGGTACCAACATTAACTTTTTCAGATTTTCATCCAATCCGATAAGTACCAGTTTTTCAGTTTCGATTTTCATGTTCTTTGTTTTTTGTTAGTTATTAGTATGTGATAGTGTGAAATTTAAATTTATAGAACATTTTTAATATTATAACAATCAGTTAATTTTAAATGTTTAGTAGAAACTAAAATAGTTTTATCATTAACTTGTGTTAACTTTTGTGCGTCCAAACTTTGGAATAAAAATACTCGAAAAATTTCTAATTCATAAAATTGATTATGCAAATATAAAAACAAATATTTAGCATGCAAATCTCAATTTCAAAAAAAAATGCCAATTTTTAATATTTTTACTTTTTAGAGTTTGATTTCTATCAATAAACATTCTTATTTGTCTATTTGATCCCCTGAAATTGTTTTTTTTGAAAAACAAAAAAGAGAACAACATTTTTTTAATGTTGTTCTCTTTTTTTGTGGTACCACCAGGAATCGAACCGGGGACACAAGGATTTTCAGTCCTTTGCTCTACCAACTGAGCTATGGTACCTTCCTCGTTTGCGGGTGCAAATATACTGCCTTTTTTTGAATTGGCAAGGCCTGTCATGTAAATTTGTTGCGTGTTTTTAGTTCTGAAAGAAAATTGTGGTAGCTAATGACCTGATTATGTATGTAATATGTTGTTATTTGAATGATTGAAAAATGTATTATGTCTTGATTATTTTATTTTTGTTAATGTTTTTGCAGATTTGATAGTGCTTTAAATATCTATATAATAATGAATTACCCTGTCGATGGCTATTCGGCTTTTTTTTGTATTTTTGCGCTCCATATTTTATAATATAACGAATGAAAAGAATACGCAATTTCTGTATTATTGCACATATTGATCACGGAAAAAGTACATTGGCGGATCGCTTACTTGAATACACTCAAACTGTTTCTGCCAAAGAGATGCAGGCACAGGTGCTCGATGATATGGATCTTGAACGAGAGCGGGGCATTACAATTAAAAGTCATGCCATTCAGATGAATTATAAGCTGAATGATGAAGAATATATTTTCAATTTGATCGATACTCCGGGACATGTTGATTTTTCGTATGAAGTTTCACGATCCATTGCGGCTTGTGAAGGAGCTTTGTTGATAGTGGATGCTACTCAGGGTATTCAGGCTCAGACCATTTCTAATTTATATATGGCTATTGAGCATGACCTGGAAATTATTCCGGTGATGAATAAAATGGATATGGATAGTGCGATGCCCGAAGAAGTAGAAGATCAAATTGTTGAGCTATTGGGCTGTAAGCCGGAAGACATAATCAGGGCAAGTGGAAAAACAGGTATGGGCGTTGAGGAAATTTTGAATGCGATTGTGACAAGAATTCCAGCTCCGAAGGGAGATCCGGATGCTCCACTTCAATGCTTGATTTTTGATTCTGTTTTTAATTCTTTCCGGGGAATTATTGCATACTTTAAAATAATGAACGGAACAATTAATAAAGGTGATCTGGTGAAATTTGTTGCAACAGGGAAGGAGTATGACGCAGATGAGATTGGAGTTTTAAAGCTTGATATGATGCCAGCTCAAAGCCTGAGTGCCGGAAATGTGGGATATATCATATCCGGGATTAAAACTTCCCGTGAAGTTAAGGTTGGGGATACGATTACGCATGTAAGACGTCCGTGTAATAAGGCTATCAGTGGCTTTGAAGAGGTGAAGCCTATGGTGTTTGCCGGTGTCTATCCTATAGAATCTGAAGAATTTGAAGACCTTCGTGCTTCTTTAGAAAAGTTACAGCTAAATGATGCTTCGCTGACATTTGAACCGGAATCTTCCGTAGCTCTCGGATTTGGATTTCGTTGTGGATTTCTGGGTATGTTGCACATGGAAATTGTACAGGAACGTCTTGATCGGGAATTTGATATGAATGTTATCACTACGGTTCCTAACGTATCTTATAAGGTTTATACCAAGAAGGATGAATTGATCGAAGTTCATAATCCATCAGGGTTACCGGATGTGGTTTTGATAGACAGGATCGAAGAACCATACATTAGAGCATCGGTAATTACCCGTAGCGAATATATTGGCCAAATTATGACCTTGTGTCTCGGAAAACGTGGCGAACTTGTAAAACAGGAGTATATTTCCGGCGATCGTATGGAGCTGATTTATGATATGCCATTAGGGGAAATTGTTTTTGATTTTTATGATCGTTTGAAAAGTATTTCGAAAGGTTATGCATCCTTCGACTACCATACAAATGGATTCAGGCCTTCGAAACTTATAAAATTAGATATTCTTCTAAACGGTGAATCTGTCGATGCCTTGTCTTCTCTCATTCATTTTGATAATGCAGTTTCATTAGGACGTCGTATGTGCGAGAAGCTCAAAGAGCTTATTCCTCGTCAGCAATTCGATATTGCAGTGCAGGCTGCTATAGGAGCGAAAATTATTGCCCGCGAGACAATTAAAGCAGTTCGTAAAGATGTAACAGCCAAATGCTACGGAGGTGATATTTCCAGAAAAAGAAAACTTCTCGAAAAACAGAAGAAAGGAAAGAAGCGGATGAAGCAGATTGGATCGGTTGAGGTTCCGCAAAAAGCATTTCTGGCCGTTCTGAAGTTAGATTAAATGGTAATAGCCAAAGCCAATCTTATTATTCTGGGATTGGCTTTTTTTTTGTCTTTTTTCAACTTTTCAGTTTGTTTTATTGTTTAATTTATGTTAATGATAATGAAGCATGAAAGACTGCTCATCGCTCATAAAACTTGTATTTTATATAGAAAATATGATTTTTATGTTATATAGCACATTTTTTATTGAATTTAAAAAGTGTTATATATAAAATTTGATTTTCGTATAAAAATAGGTTTTCAGATTTAATTTATTATTTTTGCTCGGTTGTCTTTAACTAAACGTAGCAATATAACAACAAAAAATATTTATGTCATTGTTAATAGGTCATGTGTCTCAGGTAATTGGACCTGTAGTCGATGTTTTTTTTAATTTGGAGGGAAAAGCGGAGTCTGACCTTCCTGCAATTCATGATGCGTTAGCAGTAAGCAGACCCGGGGCTAAAGAGTTGATCGTTGAAGTCCAGCAGCATATTGGAGAAACAACTGTTCGCACTGTGGCAATGGATTCTACTGATGGTTTGCGTCGCGGACTTGATGTCAGGTCTTTGGGACATCCCATTTCGATGCCTGTAGGTGGGCAGGTGAAAGGCCGTTTGATGAATGTTATTGGAGATTCGATAGATGGATTGAAAAATCTTTCGAAAGATGGAGCATATCCTATTCATCGGGAGCCCCCAAAATTCGAAGACCTTACTACTACTGAAAGCGTGTTGTACACGGGAATAAAGGTAATTGATCTTCTATGCCCCTACGTTAAGGGAGGAAAAATCGGATTGTTTGGAGGTGCCGGAGTTGGTAAAACGGTAATTATTATGGAGTTGATTAATAATATCGCTAAAGGCCATAATGGATTTTCGGTTTTTGCCGGTGTTGGTGAACGTACTCGTGAAGGTAATGATTTGCTTCGTGAAATGATAGAATCCGGAGTAATTAAATATGGTGATGAGTTTAAGAAAGGGATGGAAGAAGGAAACTGGGATTTATCGAAAGTTGATTATGATGAAGTTGCAAAATCTCAGGCTGCTCTTGTTTTTGGTCAGATGAATGAACCTCCCGGAGCTCGTTCTTCGGTTGCCTTGTCCGGTTTGACGGTCGCTGAATCATTCCGCGATGGCGGTGGGGAAGATGGACGCGATATACTTTTTTTTATTGATAATATCTTCCGTTTTACTCAGGCCGGTTCTGAAGTGTCTGCTCTTTTGGGACGTATGCCGTCGGCGGTGGGTTATCAGCCTACGCTTGCCACAGAAATGGGACGTATGCAGGAACGTATCACATCTACAAAATACGGTTCTATTACTTCTGTTCAGGCCGTTTATGTGCCTGCAGATGACCTTACCGATCCTGCACCTGCAACTACATTTTCCCATTTGGATGCAACAACCGTTTTGAGTCGTAAAATTGTTGAGTTGGGTATTTTTCCTGCTGTAGATCCTTTAGAATCTACTTCGAGAATTTTAAATCCGCTTGTTGTAGGCGAAGATCATTATGATACTGCTCAAAGGGTAAAACAAATTTTACAGCGAAATAAAGAACTTCAGGATATTATCTCGATTCTTGGAATGGAAGAATTGTCGGATGAAGATAAACTGACGGTAAACCGGGCACGTAAAGTTCAGCGGTTTTTATCCCAGCCTTTTCACATGGCATCCCAATTTACCGGTTTGCCGGGTGTAATGGTGCCTATGGAAGAAACAATACGGGGATTTAAAATGATTCTTGACGGACAATTGGATGAATTGCCGGAAATGGCATTTCTGAACGTCGGAACGATTGATGATGCAATTACCAAAGGACATAAATTGATGAAGCAGGCCCGCAAGGCAGTCAATAATTAATTGTAGATATTTGAAATGAAACTTGAAATTATAACACCTGAATGCGTGTATTTCTCGGGAGAAGTTCATTTGGTTTCGTTTCCGGGAGCGAGTGGCCGTTTTGAGATTATGGAAAATCATGCTCCGTTGATTTCTTTGCTGAAAAAAGGAACCTTGAAATATGTGATTGATGACAAGAATTCTCAGCAGATGGATGTTGATGGCGGTTTTGTTGAGTTGAAAAATAATCAGATTGTGGTTTGTACCGAGTTGCTGAATGTCGCAGGTTAATATGAAGCGTTTAAAAGGAAAAATAATTATAATATTTGCCGGTATCATGCTTGTTTTAGCGTGGGGCGGAGGGTGGTTGTTTCATGCACTGCTGACCCAATATTATTTTGTTTTTTATCCGTTTGTTCCTTTGTTCTTTTTTATTATTGGTGTGTTAACAATTTCTATTTTTGTTTCTGTGGACAAAACCAATCCCGGCAAATTAGTAAATGTTTATATGCTGATAAAAATGATAAAAATGTTGCTGTCGGCAATTTTTGCTCTTGTATATATAATTGGAATAAAGGATAATAATCTATCTTTTGGAGTCGTTTTCGCTATTTATTATTTGATTTATCTTGGTTTGGAAACATATTTTTATTCCCGGATGGAGAAAGCTATAAAAAGAGGTTTATTATAAATGAAGCTGAAATATAAAATATGGTTTTTAGTAGCGTTGCTGGCTTTTGTTTGTAATACTTTAGTCAGAGCGCAGGATACTGCAAAAGTTGAATCGTCGTCCGAAAAATCCGCATGGAATGTACGGGATTTTATTTTGGAACATGTTTCGGATGCGTATGAATGGCATATTACAACTTGGAACAAAAGGCAAATTTCAATCCCATTACCGGTTATTATTTATAGTAAAACTGCGGGTTGGAATGTTTTTATGTCCAATAAATTCAAAGAACAATCCGTATACCGGGGATTTACAATTGCCGGAGAGGGAAAGTATAAGGGGAAAATAGTTGAACTGAAAGAAAATGGAGAGAGTGCCCGCCCCTTTGATGTTTCGATTACCAAAGTAACTTTATCGTTGATAATTAATAGTTTATTATTGATCGTTATAATAATGACAACAGCCCGTTCGTATAAAAAACATGGGTTCGGAGCTAAAAAAGGCTTTGTCGGATTTATGGAGATGTTCATTATGAATATAAACGATGAAGTGATAAAGCCTTGTGTTGGGAATGATTACAGAAGATATTCTCCTTATTTGTTAACTGTTTTCTTTTTTGTTTTTTTGAATAATATCATGGGTACGCTTCCTATGTTTCCGGGGGGAGGAAATGTAACCGGAAACATAACAATCACTTTTGTGTTGGCGATAATTACATTCCTTATTGTAAATATATCCGGGACAAAAGAATACTGGAAGGAGATTTTCTGGCCGGAGGTTCCAACCTGGTTAAAAGCTCCGGTGCCATTGATACCGGTGATTGAAGTTGTCGGGATGTTTACAAAGCCTTTTGCTTTGATGATTCGTTTGTTTGCTAATATGATTGCGGGGCACTCTATTACGCTTGGTTTGGTAACCTTGATATTTGTCACTGTAAGCCTGGGGCCTGCAATGAATGCAGGCATGTCTGCTGTTTCTATTTTACTTTCAGTATTTATTGGCTTGCTGGAGTTGTTGGTGGCTTTTTTACAGGCATATATTTTTACGATGCTGTCAGCGGTCTTTATCGGGCTTGCCCGTGTAAAGCCTCATCGTAAATAAGGATAGAAAAATAATGAAATAAAGTTTTTATATAAAATCAAATAAATTATTGTAATATGTTAATGTCTATTTTGTTGCAAGTTGCTACAGGAGCAGGTATAGCTAAATTGGGTGCAGGTATAGGAGTCGGTTTGGCTGCTATTGCTGCTGGTATCGGTATTGGTCGAATTGGTGGCTCTGCTATGGATGGTATTGCACGTCAACCGGAAAGTGCTTCGGATTTGCGTATAAATATGTTGATTGCAGCTGCGCTTGTTGAAGGTGTTGCTCTTTTTGCCATTGTTGTTTGCGGATTTATTCTGTAAAAATATTGAAACTCATTCGGATCTTCATCTGGATGCGTTTAAGTTGTAAAACCTCTAAATAATTTAATTATGTCGTTGTTAACTCCTGATTCAGGGCTTTTGTTCTGGATGTTACTGACATTTGGTATCGTTGTTTTTATATTGGCTAAGTACGGATTTCCAGTGATTGTAAAGATGGTGGAAGAACGAAAGCAATATATAAATGACTCGCTTATCATGGCAGAAAAAGCCAGGACCGAGCTCGATAAAGTTAAAGCCGAGGGTGAGGCAATTATGGATGAAGCCCGCAAAGAGCATTTGAAGTTAATGCAGGAAACTGCCAAAACCCAGGAAGCTCTTATAAATGAGGCTAAAGAAAAAGCTGCTATCGAAGCTGATAAATTGATTGCAGATGCAAAGATCCGTATTCAGGAAGAAAAAAATGAAGCCTTGAGAGAAGTGCGACGTCAGGTTGCAGAGTTGTCGGTCGATATTGCCGAAAAAGTGATTAAAAATAAGCTTTCCGAAGAAAAAGAGCAGGTCGAAATGATAAATCGTTTGCTCGATGAAATAAATATCTCAAAATCATAAGAAGATGAATAACGGATTGGTATCAGCGCGTTATGCTTCAGCTTTATTCGAATTTGCCGAAAATGACAAAAAACAAACTGAAGTTTACGAACAGGTAAAAAAAATAGCTGTTGTTTTACAGGCTAATAAGCCTTTAAAGCAAGTTTTGAGTAATCCTGTTGCGGCTGATACGGTGAAAAAAAAATTGTTGACAGAAATTGTTGAGGGAGGTTTAAGTGCTGAAATGAACCGGTTTTTTGATATGTTGTTGCAGAAAAGACGTATAGATAATTTGTTGTTTATCATGTTGAAATATATTGATCTCTACCGAGAAAGAAACAGTATAAATCATGGTAAACTGACTACGGCTTTCAGCCTTGATGCTAAAATAGAGAAAAAACTGACAACAGTGCTTGGTACTAAAATCGAAGGTAAACTTGAGATTGAAAAAGAAGTGGATCCTGATTTGTTGGGAGGATTTGTTCTTGAGGTTGACAACTTGCGCTGGGATGCCAGTCTTGCAGGACAGTTGCGCAAAATACGTAAGAATCTTACAGATGAGAATGCGAACTTGCCGGTTTAATGTCGGCTAATTTGTTTAATACTCTTTTAATCGAATTCAAATGTCTGAAAATATTAAGGTAAGTGAGGTGTCCGAAATTTTAAGGATGCAACTCGAAGGTATAAATTCAAGTGTCCAGTTTGATGAAGTTGGGACGGTGTTACAGGTGGGCGATGGTGTTGTGCGTATTTACGGACTAAACAATGCCGAGGCTAATGAGATGCTTGAATTTGAAGATGGCATGAAAGCTATTGTGATGAATCTGGAAGATGATAATGTTGGAGCAGTATTGCTTGGCCCGACAGGGTTGATCAAAGAAGGGTATACTGTGAAACGCACCGGGCGTGTAGCCTCTATTCAGGTGAGTGAAGATATGCTGGGCCGTGTTATTAATCCTTTAGGTGAAGCAATTGATGGGAAAGGGAAGATTAATGGTGGTTTTACCGAAATGCCATTGGAGCGAAAAGCTCCTGGAGTTATTTTCCGTCAACCTGTGAACGAGCCTTTACAGACTGGTTTGAAAGCCATTGATGCCATGATACCTATCGGACGTGGGCAACGAGAGTTGATTATTGGTGATCGTCAAACGGGAAAAACAAGTATTGCCATTGACGCAATAATTAATCAGAAAGAAAATTTTGAAAACGGAGATCCCGTTTATTGTATTTATGTAGCTGTAGGTCAGAAGGGCTCTACTGTTGCATCTATTGTGAATACGCTGAGAGAGCATGGCGCATTGCAATATACGGTTGTTGTTGCCGCCAATGCTTCTGATCCGGCAGCTTTGCAGTATTTTGCGCCTTTTGCCGGAGCTGCAATCGGAGAATATTTTCGCGACACGGGCCGGCATGCGCTGGTTGTTTACGATGATTTGTCTAAACAGGCTGTTGCTTATCGCGAAGTCTCGCTTATTTTGCGTCGTCCATCCGGGCGTGAAGCATATCCGGGGGATATTTTTTATTTACATTCCCGTTTACTTGAGCGTGCTGCTAAAGTTATTAAACAACAGGAAGTTGCTGAACAAATGAACGATCTTCCTGAAAGTCTGAAAGGTAAGGTGAAAGGAGGCGGATCACTTACTGCACTCCCGATTATTGAAACACAGGCTGGGGACGTGTCGGCATACATCCCGACCAATGTTATTTCAATTACTGACGGACAAATCTTTCTGGATACTGATTTGTTTAATCAGGGAAACCGTCCTGCAATCAATGTAGGTATCTCGGTGTCGCGTGTGGGTGGTAGTGCCCAGATAAAGCCTATGAAAAAAGTGGCAGGAACGTTGAAAATAGATCAGGCCCAGTACCGTGAACTTGAAGCGTTTACGAAATTTGGAGGTGATATGGATGCTGTAACGGCAATGACCATTAATAAAGGACAGAAAAATACAAAGCTGTTGGTACAACCGCTGCATCAGCCTATGCCAGTCGAAAAGCAGGTTGCGATTCTGTATTGTGGCACGCATGGCTTGCTGGCTGATGTGCCATTGGAATTGGTGAATGATTTTCAGAAAGAGTTTTTGCTGGCACTGGAACATTCTCATAAGTCCGACGTTTTAGAGGTTATAAAAGCCGGAAATATCAACGATGATGTAACCGCAATTCTCGATAAGGTTGCTGCTCTGATTGTAAGACAAATAGTAGTCAAAAAATAATAGTGATCAGTTCCTCTGATTTGTTATAAAATGGGTTCACTAAAAGAAATAAAGTCCAGGGTTCAGTCGGTAAAATCAACGCAGAAAATTACATCGGCCATGAAAATGGTGTCGTCTGCTAAATTAAGAAAAGCAGAAAAGGTAATAGAGAGTTTTTACCCTTATGAACAGAAAATGACAGAACTTCTGTCTAAGTTTTTGAGTTCGCAGGAGGCCGTGGATGCAAACGAATTGACTAAAATAAGAGAGGTTAAGAAGATTGCGATTATTGTCTTTTCGTCCAATTCAAGTTTGTGTGGGAGTTTTAATAGCAATGTCCTTAAGCGCTTTTTGGCAGAATTGAAGTCTTATGGAAAATTAGGTCGGGAGAATATTCTTGTTTATTCTGTTGGTAAGATGGTGTCGAAAGCTTGTGTGAAAATGGGCTTTAAAGTGGAAGATCGTTATGATGAGTATGTAGATAAACCTGATTATAAGGGAATATCCATATTCTCTGATGATATGATGCGAAAATTTCTACATAAGGATATTGATAAAGTTGTTTTAGTCTATCATCATTTTAAAAGTAAAAGTAGCCAGGAGTTATTGTGTGAGACTTTATTACCTTTTCCGGTGGATGCCGAGGCAAAAAAACAAAATACAGATTACCTGATTGAGCCGGATGTTGAAACCATTATTGATGATTTAATTCCTAAAGTTATTAAACTTAAAATTTATACTGCGTTGTTGGATTCTGTGGCATCCGAACATGCTGCACGTACTATAGCAATGCAGACTGCCACTGAAAATGCGGATGAACTCTTGCAGGAACTTTCGCTTCAGTACAATAAATCTCGTCAACAGGCCATTACTAATGAACTTCAGGACATTGTCGGAGGATCATTTCAATAGTAGATTTTATGTAGTCAAGATCTGTCGGAGATTTGAAAATACTGTAAAGCCATTCAGTTTTTGAGTGGCTTTTGTGTTAAGTATAGTGTGATATTTATTCTATGAATTTGTCCTGAAAAAATTGATTTAAAATAATTTAGGGAATGTATTGCTAATCAAAAAAATGTTTGTACCTTTGCAACCCATTTTGGACTAAAACCATCTTGGATGTAAATTTAAGTATTTAAAAGTAATAAAAACGAAGAAAGATGCCTACAATTCAACAATTAGTTAGAAAAGGAAGAGCAGAACTGATTGACAAGAGCAAATCGCCCGCTTTGGATTCATGTCCTCAGCGTCGTGGTGTGTGTGTTCGTGTGTATACCACAACTCCTAAAAAACCGAATTCGGCAATGCGTAAAGTTGCTCGTGTTCGATTGACTAATCAAAAGGAAGTGAATGCTTACATTCCGGGAGAAGGACATAACTTGCAGGAACACTCAATCGTAATGGTTCGTGGTGGTCGTGTGAAAGACCTTCCTGGTGTACGTTATCACATAGTTCGCGGTACGCTTGATACAGCAGGAGTTAATGGTCGTACACAGCGTCGTTCCAAATACGGAGCAAAACGCCCAAAACCAGGACAGGCTGCAGCAGCTGCAAAAGGTAAAAAGAAATAATTTCTGATTACAGAATTCTTTTTCTATTCTAACAAAAACTAACAATTCAGGTTTAAACACTTGTTTGAGTTTTAAGGTGGCAGATGATAGGTTGAGTAAACGATTCGGAGGAGTCGTTGAAGTAAGACTAAGGCAACCAAAAACAAAAACGAAAATTTTCAAAAAATGAGAAAATCGAAACCAAAAAAACGGATCGTATTACCAGATCCTGTTTTCAATGAATCGATGGTTACAAAATTTGTAAACCACTTAATGTACGATGGCAAAAAAACTACAGCCTTCGACATTTTTTATTCATCGCTTGAAGTAGTTAAAACAAAACTTCCAAACGAAGAGAAAGCTCCTCTTGAGATCTGGAAAAAAGCCCTCGAAAACGTTACTCCGCTTGTGGAAGTAAAATCTCGTCGCGTGGGTGGTGCTACATTCCAGGTGCCTACTGAAATCCGTGCAGATCGCAAGGAATCAATTTCAATGAAAAATCTTATAATTTTTGCCCGCAAACGTGGTGGACGTTCTATGGCAGATAAATTAGCTGCTGAAATTGTTGATGCATTCAACAATCAGGGTGGTGCATTCAAACGTAAGGAAGATATGCATCGTATGGCTGAAGCTAACCGTGCGTTTGCTCATTTCAGATTTTAATTGATAATAAAGAAATATCGCATTTAAAATGGCTAAAGGAGATTTAAGTTATAATAGAAATATCGGTATCATGGCTCATATCGATGCCGGGAAAACGACTACGTCTGAACGTATTTTGTATTATACCGGGTTGACTCACAAAATTGGTGAGGTGCATGATGGTGCCGCTACAATGGACTGGATGGAACAGGAACAGGAACGTGGTATTACTATTACGTCTGCTGCTACTACAACTTTCTGGAACTATCTGGGTGACAAATATAAAATCAATTTGATTGACACTCCGGGGCACGTTGACTTTACCGTGGAAGTAGAACGCTCTTTGCGTATATTGGATGGCGCTGTTGCTACTTTCTGTGCTGTGGGTGGCGTTGAACCTCAGTCTGAAACCGTATGGCGTCAGGCCGATAAATATAATGTGCCACGTATCGGTTATGTAAATAAAATGGACCGTTCTGGTGCAGACTTTTTTGAAGTAGTTCGTCAGGTGAAAGATTTGCTTGGAGCAACTCCCTGTCCAATTCAAATTCCAATTGGTGCAGAAGAAAACTTTAAAGGGGTTGTTGATCTTGTGAAGATGAAAGCAATCCTTTGGCATGATGAAACAATGGGAGCTGAATACTCTGTTGAAGAAATTCCGGCTGACCTTGTTGCTGAAGCTGAGGAGTGGAGAGATAAAATGCTTGAAATTATTGCAGAACATGATGATGCAGTAATGGAAAAATATTTTGATGATCCATCGACGATTACAGAAGAAGAAATTAACCGTGCGATACGTAAGGCAACTTTGTCTATGGAGATTAACCCAATGATTTGTGGTTCATCCTTCAAAAATAAAGGTGTACAGACAATGCTTGATGCTGTTTGTGCTTATTTGCCAAGTCCGCTGGATACTCCTGAAATCGTGGGAACAGATCCTCGTGACCCTGAAAAACAAATTGTACGTCATCCTGTTGTAAGCGAACCATTGACAGCACTTGCATTTAAGATTGCTACCGACCCTTATGTAGGTCGTCTTTGTTTCTTCCGTGTATATTCAGGAAAATTGGATGCCGGATCGTATGTTTATAATACTCGTTCTGAGAAGAAAGAACGTATTTCGCGTATCTTCCAAATGCACTCAAATAAACAGAATCCTGTTGAAACTATTTCGGCTGGAGATATAGGTGCCGGAGTTGGTTTTAAAGATATTCGTACCGGTGATACTCTTTGCGATGAAGCACATCCGATTACCTTGGAATCAATGGATTTCCCTGCTCCTGTAATTGGTATTTCTGTTGAGCCAAAAACTCAAAAGGATATGGATAAATTGGGTATGGGATTGGCTAAGCTTGCCGAAGAAGATCCTACATTTACGGTTGCTACAAACGAACAAACCGGTCAGACAATTATTAGTGGTATGGGTGAACTTCACCTCGAAATTATTATTGATCGTTTGAGACGTGAATTTAAAGTAGAATGTAATCAGGGACGTCCTCAGGTGACATATAAGGAAGCAATTACACAACCAGTTGAAATCCGTGAGGTTTATAAGAAACAGTCCGGCGGTCGTGGTAAGTTTGCTGATATAATTGTTCGCGTTGAACCAGCTGATGCTGAATTCGAAACAGGATTGCAATTTGTTGATGTGGTAAAAGGTGGTAATATTCCTAAAGAATTTATCCCTTCTATCGAAAAAGGATTTAAAGCTGCAATGAAGAATGGTGTATTGGCAGGATTCCCAGTTGATAAATTGAAAGTGACTGTGATTGATGGTTCTTTCCATCCGGTTGACTCGGATCAGTTGTCGTTCGAAATCTGTGCTCAATTAGCATTTAAAACAGCTTGCGCAAAAGCAAAACCAGTTCTTTTGGAACCTATCATGAAAATGGAAGTTGTTACTCCGGAAGAAAGCATGGGTGATGTGATTGGTGACTTGAATAAACGTCGTGGACAGGTAGAAGGTATGGAAACAAGCCGTACAGGTGCGCGCATCGTAAAAGCGAAAGTGCCTCTTGCCGAGACTTTCGGTTATGTGACAGCTCTTCGTACAATTACTTCTGGTCGTGCAACATCTTCAATGGAATTCTCTCACTATGCAGAGCTTTCTTCTTCATTGGCTAAAGAAGTTGTAGCGGAAGCTAAAGGTAAAGTAGAACTTTTATAAAAATAGATAATGTTTCAGGTTAGCGAATGACTCTTAACCTGAAACATTTTCATGATAAATAATAATAAATAAAACAAAGACATGAGTCAAAAAATTCGTATCAAATTAAAATCTTACGATCACAATTTGGTTGACAAGTCAGCTGAAAAAATCGTAAAAACAGTAAAAGCCACTGGTGCAGTAGTAAGCGGACCTATTCCACTTCCAACTCACAAACGTATTTTTACAGTGAACCGTTCGACTTTCGTAAACAAAAAATCACGCGAACAATTCGAACTTTCATCTTACAAACGTCTTATCGATATTTATAGCTCAACAGCTAAAACCGTAGACGCATTGATGAAACTTGAACTGCCAAGTGGGGTAGAAGTCGAAATTAAAGTTTGATAATTTCAGGAATCTGAGATTGTAAATAAATTTATAAACAAAGCCGATCCCCCATTACGGGGTTAGGGGTAATATTAATTGAAATGCCAGGATTATTAGGAAAAAAAATCGGAATGACATCCGTTTTCAGTGCCGACGGTAAAAATGTTCCGTGCACTGTTATCGAAGCAGGTCCTTGTGTTGTTACTCAAATTAAAACTGTTGATAACGATGGTTACAGCGCTCTTCAGGTTGGTTTTCAGGGGAAAACTGAAAAACACACCAATAAAGCTGAAGCCGGTCATTTTAAAGCAGCAGGAGTAGCTCCTCAAAGACACTTGGTTGAGTTCAAAGAATTCAATACCGCAGAATTCAAATTGGGTGATGTTATCACCGTTGACAAAATTTTTGAAGAAAATATCTACGTAGATGTTATCGGAACTTCAAAAGGTAAAGGTCACCAGGGTGTTGTAAAACGCCACGGATTTGGTGGAGTTGGACAGTCAACCCACGGTCAGCATAACCGTTTACGTGCTCCGGGTTCTCTCGGTGCATCTTCTTTCCCTTCACGTGTATTTAAAGGCATGCGTATGGGTGGACGTACCGGAGGCGATCAGGTGACTATTCAAAATTTGGTAGTATTAAAAGTGATTCCAGAACACAATCTTTTATTAGTAAAAGGTTCTGTGCCGGGAGCTAAAGGTTCAATCGTAATCATCAATAAATAATCATGGAACTGAAAGTAGTAAATATTAAAGGAGAAGACACTGGAAAAACAGTATCGCTGAATGATGCAGTTTTCGGTATTGAGCCAAATGACCATGCTATTTATTTAGATGTTAAACAGTATTTGGCTAACCAACGTCAGGGAACACATAAAGCTAAAGGTCGTAGTGAACTTGCAGGTTCTACTCGTAAACTTGGCCGCCAGAAAGGTGGAGGTGGAGCTCGTCCGGGTGACATTAAATCAGGTGTACGTGTAGGAGGAGGTCGTATGTTCGGTCCGGTTCCCCGCGATTACAGTTTCAAATTGAATAAGAAAGTAAAACAGCTTGCCCGCAAATCTGCTCTTTCGTATAAAGCTCAAAATGACCTTATTACAGTTGTTGATAAGTTTGATTTGGCAGCTCCGAAAACTAAAGAATTTGTGGCTATAACAAAAAGTTTGCAGGTTGCTGATAAAAAACCGTTAATTATTTTAGCAAATGCAAATAATAACGTATATTTGTCGGCCCGAAATTTATCGAGTGTGAATGTTGTAACAGTTTCGGAATTAAACACTTATGCTGTGCTTAATGCTCAAGCTCTTGTTTTGACTGAAGAATCTGTTGCTGCAATCGAACAAATATTTAAAGCATAAGGAGGTTAAGAAATGGGAATTATAGTTAAACCAATCGTTACAGAGAAAATGACTAAGCTGGGCGAGAAACTCAACCGCTATGGCTTTAAAGTTCAGAAAGATGCTAACAAAATTGAAATAAAACAAGCTGTTGAAGCTATGTACAATGTAACAGTAACTGATGTTAATACGTTAGTTGTTGCGCCAAAAAAGAAAAACCGCTTCACAAAAAGCGGTGTGATTAATGGTAAATCATCTGCGTATAAAAAAGCAATTGTTACATTGAAAGAAGGAGAACAAATTGATTTTTATAGCAATATCTAAACATTTACAGTTTGTCATTCACTGGGTATAAGTGAGCGACAAACTAAATGATTAAATTGTAAATCAGTAAATAGTAAATAAATTAAATGGCTGTACGTAAATTATTGCCCACAACACCGGGGCAGAGACACAAGATTATTGGCACATTCGAAACAATTACAGCAAGTGCGCCAGAAAAATCTCTTGTAGTTGGTTATGGTAAAAGTGGTGGTCGTAACCATGATGGTAAAATGACCATGCGCTATATCGGTGGCGGACATAAGAGAAAGTATAGAGTTATAGACTTTAAACGCAACAAAGACGGTGTTCCCGCTACAGTTAAAGCAATTGAATACGATCCGAATCGTTCGGCACGTATTGCGTTGTTGTATTATGCAGATGGGGAAAAAAGATACATTCTTGCACCAAACGGATTGCAGGTTGGTCAGGTGATTCTTTCGGGAACAGAGGCTGCTCCTGAGGTAGGTAACGCAATGCCTTTGCAAAACATTCCACTCGGTACTATTATTCATAATATTGAATTACGTCCGGGACAGGGAGCTGCAATGGTACGTTCTGCAGGAACATTTGCACAATTGACTTCTCGTGAAGACAAATATGCAATTATCAAATTACCTTCAGGTGAAGTTCGTAAAGTGCTTGCTACATGTAAAGCAACTATCGGAACAGTAGGAAACTCTGACCATGCTCTCGAAAGATCAGGAAAAGCAGGTCGCTCTCGTTGGCTTGGACGTCGTCCACGCGTTCGTGGTGTAGCTATGAACCCGGTTGATCACCCAATGGGTGGTGGTGAAGGCCGTTCTTCAGGAGGACATCCACGTTCACGCAAAGGCTTGTTGGCTAAAGGGTACAAAACACGTGCTCCTAAAAAACAATCGAGCCAGTATATTATTGAAAGAAAGAAAAAATAATTAGAAAAAGTAAGTAAATAATATGAGCCGTTCATTAAAAAAAGGACCTTATATCAATCTGAAGCTCGAGAAAAAAGTTTTAGCCATGAACGAAAGCGGCAAAAAAACTGTCGTAAAGACATGGTCTCGTGCTACAATGATTTCACCTGATTTTGTAGGTCATACAATTGCAGTTCACAATGGAAATAAATTTATTCCCGTATATGTAACCGAAAATATGGTCGGTCACAAGTTAGGAGAATTCTCTCCAACTCGTAACTTCCGCGGTCACGGTGGTAAAAAGAAATAATCCATTGAAATTTTATAACAGATAAAAATAAACATTTCAAGAAAATGGGTGCAAGAAAAAAAATATCAGCCGACGCCAGAAAAGAAGCTAACAAGACTCTTTACTTTGCCAAGCTAAACAACGTTCCTACTTCTCCACGTAAAATGCGTATTATGGCAGATTTAATTCGAGGAATGGAAGTGAACAAAGCGCTTAGCGTACTGAAATTTTCGTCGAAAGAAGCTTCTGGCAGATTGGAAAAATTGCTGAAGTCTGCTATTTCCAACTGGGAAACAAAAACAGAGCAAAAAGCAGATAATGCTAATTTATATGTAAGTAATATTTATGTTGATTCTGCAACAATGCTGAAACGACTTCGTACTGCTCCTCAGGGACGTGGTTACCGTATCCGCAAACGTTCAAATCACGTAACTATATTTGTAGATACCAAAAATACTAACGATAACGAAAAATAATTGCTAAATGGGACAAAAAATTAATCCGATAAGTAACCGCTTAGGTATTATTCGTGGATGGGATTCAAACTGGTACGGTGGCAAGAATTACGGTGATACTATTCTTGAGGACAGCAAAATCAGAAAATATCTGAGCGCTCGTCTTGCTAAAGCAAGTGTGTCACGCATCGTTATCGAACGTACGCTTAAATTGGTAACTATTACTGTATGTACTGCCCGTCCGGGTATTATTATTGGTAAAGGCGGTCAGGAAGTTGACAAACTGAAAGAAGAATTGAAAAAAGTAACCGACAAGGATATTCAAATCAATATCTTCGAAATTAAACGTCCGGAACTTGATGCTGTAATCGTTGCAAACAACGTTGCTCGTCAGATTGAAGGTAAAATCGCATACCGTCGTGCTATAAAAATGGCTATTGCCTCTACAATGCGTCTGGGTGCTGAAGGTATCAAAATCATGGTAGCCGGTCGTTTGAACGGAGCTGAGATGGCTCGTTCGGAAATGTATAAGGAAGGACGTACTCCTCTGCATACCTTCAGGGCTGATATCGATTATGCTCATGCTGAGGCTTTGACCAAAGTAGGTATTATTGGTATTAAAGTGTGGATTTGCCGTGGTGAAATCTACGGTAAAAAAGATTTGGCTCCTAACTTCACAGCTGCAAAAGAAAGCGGACGCGGCGGACACTATGGCAATAATGACCGTGGTAACGACCGTGGAGGTAAAGGATTCAGAAAAAGAAAAAAATAACTGTTATTAATGAATTTGATTTAAGGAATTATGTTACAACCTAAAAAAACAAAGTTCAGAAGACAGCAAAAGGGTCGCATGAAAGGAAATGCCCAAAGAGGAAATCAGTTGGCGTTCGGTTCTTTCGCAATAAAATCATTGGAATCAAAATGGTTGACTGGTCGTCAGATCGAAGCTGCCCGTATCGCTGTAACCCGCTATATGCAACGTCAGGGTCAGATCTGGATTCGCGTATTCCCCGATAAACCAATTACCAAAAAACCAGCCGAAGTTCGTATGGGTAAAGGTAAAGGTTCTCCGGAAGGATTCGTAGCTCCTGTAACTCCGGGACGCATCCTGTTCGAAGTAGAAGGTGTACCTTTTGAAATAGCTAAAGAAGCATTGCGTCTGGCTGCTCAAAAATTGCCGGTAACAACTAAATTCGTTGTAAGACGAGATTATGATTATACCTCTCAAAACGTGTAAGGAAAATGAAAACAAGAGAAATTAAAGAATTAACAAGCAAAGAAATTCAGGAACGTCTTGACGCTGAAAAAGATCAGCTGGTGCGTTTGAAACTGAATCACGCTATTTCTCCGCTGGACAATCCATCGCAGATCAAAGTGGTACGTCGTACAATTGCCCGTCTTGCGACAGAATTACGTCAGCGTGAAAATTAATTATTAAAATTAAGATCCTGATGGAAACAAGAAATTTAAGAAAAGAAAGAACGGGTGTCGTTTTCAGTAACAAAATGGATAAAACCATTACCATCGCTGTAAAGTGGAAAGAAAAACACCCTATTTACGGAAAATTCGTAAATAAGACAAAAAAATATCATGCTCATGACGAGAAAAACGAATGTAACATTGGTGATACAGTTCGTATTATGGAAACCCGCCCGCTGAGTAAACTAAAAAGATGGAGATTAGTCGAAATTATCGAAAGAGTTAAGTAATTATGATACAACAGGAAACAAGACTCACAGTTGCGGACAACAGTGGTGCGAAAGAAGCATTATGTATCCGTGTATTAGGAGGAACCAGCAAACGTTACGCTACATTAGGCGACATTATTGTTGTTGCTGTGAAAAGCGTAATTCCATCGGCTGATATCAAAAAAGGTATCGTTTCGAAAGCAGTTGTGGTTCGTACTAAAAAAGAAGTTCGTCGTGCTGACGGTTCTTATATTCGTTTTGATGACAATGCATGTGTGTTGTTGAACAATGCAGGCGAAATTCGTGGTAGCCGTATTTTTGGTCCGATAGCCCGTGAATTACGTGCTACCAATATGAAAATTATATCACTTGCACCTGAGGTGCTTTAACCTTTTTAAATAAAATTAGTGATGAGTAAATTACATATCAAAAAAGGTGATACCGTTTACGTTAACGCCGGAGCCAGCAAAGGCAAAACCGGTCGAGTGCTCGAAGTTCTTGTGAAAAAGCAGAGAGCTATCGTAGAAGGTGTAAATATGGTGTCGAAAAGCACCAAACCTAACGCGAAAAGTCCTCAGGGTGGCATCGTAAAACAGGAAGCAGCGATTCATATTTCGAATCTGAATCTGATGGAAAGCGGAAAACCAGTACGTGTTGGCCGTAAATTGAATGCTGAAGGTAAATTGGTGCGTATATCTAAAAAATCAGGAGAGGAAATTTAAGAATGAACACAGCAAGTTTAAAACAAGATTATAAGGAACGTATCGTTCCTATCTTAATGAAAGAGTTCGGTTACTCAACTGTTATGCAGGCTCCGAAACTCGAAAAGATAGTTTTGAACCAGGGTTTGGGTATCGCAGTAGCAGATAAAAAGATTATCGAAGTTGCTATTAACGAAATGACTACAATTACAGGACAAAAAGCTGTTGCGACAATGTCTAAAAAAGATATTTCGAACTTTAAACTGCGTAAAAAAATGCCTATCGGTGTACGTGTTACTCTTCGGGGTGATCGTATGTACGAATTTTTAGAACGTTTGATTCGTGTTGCTTTACCTCGTGTTCGTGACTTCAGGGGAATTGAAAGTAAACTTGATGGTCGTGGCAACTATACTTTAGGTATTCAGGAACAAATTATCTTTCCGGAAATCAATATAGATAATATTAATCGTCTGTTGGGTATGAATATTACATTTGTAACATCTGCTCCTACTGATGAAGAAGGATTTGCATTATTGAAAGAATTCGGATTACCATTTAAGAAAAACTAATCAGAGATATATACAATGGCAAAAGAATCAATGAAAGCCCGTGAGGTGAAAAGAGCCAAGCTGATTGCGAAATATGCTGCAAAACGTGAACAAATTTTATCTGAAGGAAATTATGATGAACTTCAGAAATTGCCACGTAATTCGTCGCCAATCCGTTTACACAACCGTTGTAAAATCACCGGTCGTCCTAAAGGATATATGCGTCAGTTCGGAATTTCACGCATTCAGTTCCGCGAAATGGCTTCGAAAGGCTTAATACCCGGAGTGAAAAAGGCAAGTTGGTAACCCTTGGATATCCCTTAAAAGGGATTTTAGATTACCAATAAAAAATGAATAATACTATCCTATCCCCTGGGGTTAGGGGTAGATTTTATAAATAAATATTGTCCCGATAGTCGGGATTAATTTAAAACAATTTTTTATGACAGATCCAATCGCAGATTATTTAACCCGATTGCGGAATGCTATTAAAGCGAACCACCGTGTGGTGGAAGTTCCCGCATCGAATTTGAAAAAGGATATGACCCGCATTCTTCATGAAAAAGGTTATATTCTTAACTACAAATTTGTTGAAGACGGACCTCAGGGCACAATTAAAATTGCGCTGAAGTATGATCCGGCTAACAAAGTAAATTCTATTAAAAAACTGATCCGTGTTTCTACTCCGGGTTTGCGTCAGTACGTAGGCTACAAAGAAATGCCACGAGTTTTGAATGGTTTGGGTATTGCAATTCTTTCTACTTCGAAAGGTGTTATGACCAATAAAGAAGCCGCAGATTTAAAAGTTGGCGGTGAAGTTATTTGTTATGTATATTAAAAAAGGAGGAGAGAAAGATGTCTAGAATTGGTAAATTACCCATAAGTATCCCTGCCGGTGTAACAGTTACCGTACAGGATAGTGTCGTTTCGGTAAAAGGACCGAAAGGAACATTAAACCAGAAAATTAATCCTAATATATCAGTTGTTGTAGAAGACGGACATGTAGTGGTAAATCGTCCGGACGACGAAAAAGAAAGCCGTTCTCAGCATGGTTTGTACCGTGCTCTGATCCACAATATGATTGTAGGAGTATCTGAAGGTTACAAGAAAGTGTTAGAACTGGTAGGTGTTGGTTACCGTGTTTCAAATCAGGGACAGGTACTTGAACTTGCTCTTGGTTACACACACAATATATTTTTAGCTTTACCTTCCGAAATTAAAGTTGAAACAAAATCAGAACGTAACCAAAATCCTATTATCATTTTGGAAAGTGCTGACAAGCAGCTTATCGGACAGGTTTGTGCAAAAATCCGTTCATTCCGTGAACCTGAACCTTACAAAGGTAAAGGAGTTCGTTTCCAGGGAGAAGCTGTACGTCGTAAAGCAGGTAAATCTGCAGGTAAAAAATAATTTTTCGTAAATTTGTGAAATTATGAAAGGAAAATCAGATAGAAGATTAAGAATCAAAGCACATATCCGTCATAACGTGAACGGTACTGCTCAGAAACCCCGTTTGACCGTGTTCCGCAGTAATGCCCAGATTTACGCTCAGGTTATTGACGACGTAAAAGGTGTTACGGTTGCATCGGCTTCATCATTGGGATTAAAAGATAAAGTTACTAAAACCGAACAGGCTGCAAAAGTAGGTGCACTTGTAGCAAAAGCTGCTCAGGAAGCCGGTGTTTCGGAAGTGATATTTGACCGTAACGGTTATCTTTATCATGGTAGAGTTAAACAATTGGCTGACGCAGCTCGTGGAGCTGGTCTTAAATTTTAATCAGGGAAACAATAGATATGAATAAAGTAAAATCAACCAATGATCTGGAATTAAAAGACAGATTGGTAGCTGTAAATCGTGTTACTAAAGTAACAAAAGGTGGTCGTACTTTCAGCTTTTCTGCTATTGTTGTAGTAGGTAACGAAGATGGAATTGTAGGTTGGGGACTTGGTAAAGCAGGTGAAGTAACAGCTGCTATTGCAAAAGGAACTGAAGCTGCTAAAAAGAACCTGATTAAAGTTCCTGTTCTGAATGGAACTATTCCTCACGAACAATTTGCTAAATTTGGTGGAGCTCAGGTTTATATTCAACCAGCTTCTCATGGTACCGGAGTAAAAGCCGGTGGTGCAATGCGTGCCGTACTTGAAAGTGTTGGTATTACCGACGTGTTGGCTAAATCAAAAGGTTCTTCAAACCCTCATAATCTCGTAAAAGCAACTATGGCTGCTTTAGGAGAATTGCGTGATGCACATACTGTGGCTCAGAACCGTGGTGTGTCACTTGATAAAGTGTTTAACGGATAAAAAGAAAATTATGGCAACAATAAAAATTAAACAGGTACGTAGTAAAATCAAATCTCCAAAAGTTCAGAAACAGACTCTTGAGGCTCTTGGTTTGAAAAAAATGAATGCCGTAGTTGAGCATGAGGCCACTCCTCAAATTTTGGGAATGGTTGAAAAAGTAAAACATCTGGTAGAAGTGACTAAATAATAAGTATTCATTTGACTCTTAAAAGCATAAGATATGAATTTAAATAATTTAACCCCTGCAGCAGGTTCTGTAAAAACAAGAAAGAGAATCGGTCGTGGTTCTGGTTCCGGTTTAGGAGGAACTTCTACAAGAGGTCATAAAGGAGCAAAATCCCGTTCGGGTTACTCTCGTAAGATTGGATTCGAAGGTGGACAGATGCCAATTCAACGTCGTTTACCTAAATTTGGTTTTAAAAATGTAAACCGGGTTGAATATAAAGCTATCAATATTGAAACACTTGAAGGGCTTGCACAATCAGCAAATCTGACTAAAATAGGATTAAACGAATTGCGTGAAGCCGGATTTATTTCAAAAACAGCTTTAGTGAAAATTCTTGGCAAAGGAGCTTTAACTGTAAAGCTTGAAGTTGAAGCTAATGCTTTTTCTAAAGCAGCAGAAGAAGCAATTGTAGCCGCAGGTGGAACCGTAGTAAAATTATAATCACATGAAAATCATAGAGACACTTAAAAATATCTGGAAAATTGAAGACCTTCGTAGTCGATTGTGGACAACTATTTTGTTAGTTTTAGTCTACCGTTTTGGTTCTTATGTTGTTCTTCCGGGTATTGACCCAACCGCGTTAACGGCGTTGAAAGCTCAAACCAGTGGTGGTTTATTAGCATTGTTGGATATGTTCTCTGGTGGTGCGTTTGCCAATGCATCGGTATTTGCCTTAGGTATTATGCCATACATTTCGGCATCGATTGTGATTCAGTTGTTAACTATTGCTGTTCCCTATTTTCAGAAAATGCAGCGTGAAGGCGAAAGTGGCCGTCGTAAAATGAATCAGTATACTCGTTATCTGACAGTTGCTATTCTTTTACTTCAGGGGCCATCATATCTGATCAACCTGAGTGTTCAATTAGCTCAGGCCGGATCGGCTTTGCCAACAGGATTCTTGTTTACTGCTACATCTACAATCATTCTTGCCGGTGGTAGTATGTTTGTTATGTGGTTGGGTGAACGTATTACTGATAAAGGTATCGGAAATGGTATTTCATTTATTATTATGATTGGTATTATTTCCCGTTTCCCCGGAGCTGTAATTAAAGAATTTGCTTCACGATTAACAGATGCAGGTGGAGGTTTAGTAATGTTCCTGCTTGAAATTGTATTTCTACTATTGGTTATTGCAGCATCAATTTTGCTTGTTCAGGGAACCCGTAAGGTACCTGTACAGTATGCAAAACGTGTAGTAGGTAATAAACAATATGGGGGAGTTCGCCAGTATATACCTTTGAAAATAAATGCAGCCGGTGTAATGCCAATCATTTTTGCTCAGGCAATTGTGTTTATTCCTGTAACATTGGCTAGTTATTCGCATTCTCAATCGATGACTGCTTTTGTAAACTCATTTATGAATACGACAGGCTTCTGGTACAATTTTATATTTGCATTACTGATCATTGCATTTACATACTTTTATACCGCGATTACCATCAACCCGACTCAGATGGCTGAAGATATGAAACGGAACAATGGTTTTATTCCTGGGGTTAAACCCGGTAAAAAAACAGTTGAGTATCTTGATGAAGTAATGTCTCGCATTACTTTACCTGGATCTATTTTTCTTGCAATTGTGGCTATTTTACCCGCATTTGCAAAGATCTTGGGAATTAATGCCGCATTTGCTCAATTCTTTGGAGGAACATCGTTGTTGATCTTGGTGGGTGTTGTGCTCGATACGTTACAACAAATCGAAAGTCACCTGCTGATGCGTCATTACGATGGTTTGTTGAAATCAGGTCGAATAAAAGGACGTATAGGTAGCGTGTCTGCCTACTAATTTATAAGTTTAATGATATTTTTGAAATCCGACGAGGAAATAGAACTTCTTCGTATTAGCAATCAGATAGTTGCGAAAACTTTGGGTGAGATGGCTAAAATCGTAGCTCCGGGAGTTACTACAGAATATCTGAATAAGGTTGCGGATGAATTTATAAGGGATAATGGCGCTGTTCCCGGTTTTCTGGGATACAGCGGTTATCCTAAATCTATTTGTACTTCTGTTAACGAACAGGTTGTACATGGAATCCCTTCAGAAAAGGTGGTTTTGAAAGAAGGAGATGTGGTTTCTGTCGATTGTGGAGCGTATATTAATGGCTTTCATGGCGACTCAGCTTATACATTTTGTGTGGGTGAGGTAAAACCTGAAATCAGGGATTTATTGCGAACTACCAAAGAATCTTTGTATAAGGGGATAGAACAGGCCCAAGAAGGTAAACGTATTGGCGATATTGGTTTTGCCGTACAGGATTACTGTGAAAAAAGAGGTTATTCTGTTGTACGTGAAATGATCGGGCATGGTTTAGGTCGTGATATGCATGAAGCTCCTGAAGTTCCGAATTATGGAAGAAAAGGGAACGGAATTATGCTAAAATCTGGAATGGTTATATGTATTGAACCTATGATCAATATCGGGAAACGTCATCTGTACTTCGAAAGAGACGGATGGACAACCCGGACGCTGGACAGAAAGCCTTCTGCCCATTTTGAGCATGCCGTGGCTATACGAAAAGGAAAAGCTGATATTTTATCAAGTTTCGAATACATTGAACAGGTTTTAGGTGATAAAGCAATTTAATTTATGGCTAAACAAGCAGCAATAGAACAAGATGGAACTATTATCGAAGCATTATCCAATGCAATGTTTCGTGTTGAACTGGAAAATGGTCACGTTATAACTGCACATATTTCAGGGAAAATGCGTATGCATTATATCAAAATATTGCCAGGGGATAAAGTGAAGGTAGAGATGTCACCATACGATTTATCAAAAGGAAGAATATCTTTTAGATACAAATAAATAAATATATTTTTACATGAAAGTAAGAGCCTCTATTAAGAAACGAAGCGAAGACTGCAAAATAGTACGTCGAAAAGGTCGTTTGTATGTTATTAACAAGAAAAATCCCAAACAAAAACAACGTCAGGGATAAGTAAAATTTATATTAGCAAAATAAAGTAAGTTTATGGCTATAAGAATTGTCGGAGTAGATTTACCCCAAAACAAACGCGGGGAAGTTGGATTGACTTATATCTACGGAATAGGTCGCAGTAGTGCAAAAAAGATTTTAGAAGAAGCTGGTGTTGACATCAACATCAAAGTCAAAGACTGGACTGACGACCAAGCAGCTAAAATCCGTGAAATCATCGGTGCCGGATATAAAGTAGAAGGTGATCTTCGTTCTGAAGTACAATTGAACATCAAACGTTTGATGGATATCGGTTGCTACCGCGGAATTCGTCACCGTATCGGCCTCCCGTTGAGAGGACAAAGTACGAAAAACAATGCTCGTACTCGTAAAGGTAAAAAGAAAACAGTTGCTAATAAGAAAAAAGCAACTAAATAAGGTTTAACTGTTAGCGAATTTTAGAAGAGCTAAATAATTATTGAAAAAACATGGCAAAGAAAACAGTTGCAGCCAAAAAGAGAGTCGTTAAAGTTGATGGTGTAGGTCAATTGCACGTACACTCATCTTTCAACAACATTATTGTTACAATTAGCAATGCCGAAGGTCAGGTTATTTCCTGGTCGTCTGCCGGTAAGATGGGATTCCGTGGCTCAAAAAAGAATACTCCTTATGCAGCACAGATGGCTGCTCAGGATTGCTCGAAAGTTGCATTTGATTTAGGTTTACGTAAAGTGAAAGCTTACGTGAAAGGACCCGGTAATGGTCGTGAATCGGCTATCCGTACAGTACATGGGGCAGGTATTGAAGTAACGGAAATTGTAGATGTTACTCCACTTCCTCATAATGGTTGTCGTCCTCCTAAACGTCGTAGAGTGTAATTTTTAACCCGGTGCTCCGGATGCTCGAAGAAGTTATGGTTGCTTTGATTGCGTTCAAACCTCTCAGCAATCGCGGCTGTGAGCAATAAACTTTTTCATTACCGGAGGCCAATCAATAAATTAATAAATTTTAGAAAAAAAATGGCAAGATATATTGGACCAAAAACTAAGATTGCCCGCAAGTTTGGTGAAGCTATTTTCGGACCGGACAAAGTATTGTCAAAGAAAAATTATCCTCCCGGACAACACGGACAAGGACGTCGTAAAAAAACGTCTGAGTATGGAATTCAGTTACGTGAAAAGCAAAAAGCCAAGTATACTTATGGCGTTTTAGAAAAACAATTCCGTAATCTGTACGAAAAAGCTCAACGTAAAAAAGGTGTAACAGGTGAAGTTTTACTTCAGTTACTTGAATCTCGTTTGGATAATATTGTTTATCGTTTAGGTATGGCTCCAACTCGTGCAGGTGCCCGTCAGTTGGTCAGCCACAAACATATCACCGTAGATGGTCAGATCGTAAATATCGCTTCTTATCATGTTCGTCCCGGTCAGGTTATTGCTGTACGTGAAAAAAATAAATCAATGGAAGTAATTAATGTTTCACTTGATGGATTTAATCACAGTAAATATCCATGGATCGAATGGAACGCATCAATTATGGGAGGAACATTCCTTCACGTTCCGGAAAGGGAAGATATTCCTGAAAATATCAAAGAACAATTAATCGTTGAGTTGTACTCTAAATAATAAATAAAATTATGGCTATATTAGCATTTCAAAAACCTGAAAAGGTAATCATGTTGGAAGCGGATGCGTTTCAAGGTAAATTTGAATTCCGTCCCTTGGAACCGGGTTACGGTATTACTATAGGTAATGCTTTGCGCCGTATTCTATTGTCATCTCTTGAAGGTTTTGCTATCACTTCTATCAAAATTGACGGAGTTGATCATGAGTATTCAACTATTCCGGGAGTAATCGATGATGTTACAAACATTATATTAAATCTGAAACAGGTTCGTTTCAAACAAATAACAGAAGGTGTTGATAGCGAAAAAATCACTATCAATGTAGGTGGAACGTCTGTTTTCAAAGCAGGCGAAATGAGCAGATATCTTACTGGTTTCGAAGTTTTGAATCCGGATCATGTTATTTGCGAACTCGATTCTTCTGCAAGTTTTACCATCGATATTGCTATTAATAAAGGAAGAGGTTATTTGCCTGCAGATGAGAATAAAATTTCTAATTCTGAGGTGGGAATTATTCCTATTGACGCGATTTTTACTCCGATTCGTAATGTAAAATATTCCATCGAGAATTATCGTGTTGAACAGGTTACCGACTACGAAAAACTGGTTCTTGAAATCAGTACTGACGGTTCTATTCATCCGAAAGATGCTCTGAAAGAAGCAGCAAAGATTCTGATTCACCACTTTATGTTATTTTCTGATGAGAAAATATCCCTTGAGGTTACTGAAGGAGAAGGAACAGAAGAGTTTGACGAAGAAATTCTGCACATGCGTCAGTTGCTCAAAACCAAACTGACAGATTTAGAACTTTCAGTACGTGCTTTGAATTGCCTTAAAGCAGCTGATGTTGAAACATTAGGTGAATTAGCAAGTTTCCACAAACATGATTTACTGAAATTCCGTAATTTTGGTAAAAAATCATTGACTGAGCTTGAAGAGAAACTTGAAAGTTTGAATCTTTCATTCGGAATGGATGTTGCCAAGTATAAATTAGATAAAGACTAACGAGATGAGACATAATAAGAAATTTAATCATTTAGGTCGTAAATCGGCCCATAGAAAGGCAATGTTGTCAAACATGGCTGTTTCTCTTATACAGCATAAGAGAATTTCAACCACTTTGGCTAAAGCAAAAGCTCTGAAAGTTTATGTAGAGCCTCTGCTTACCAAAGCTAAAGAGGATACCACACACTCACGCCGTACAGTATTCAGCTATCTTCAGAACAAGGATGCAGTTACAGAACTGTTCCAGAATGTTTCTCAAAAGATTGCAGATCGTCCGGGAGGATATACCCGTATTTTGCGTACAGGTTTTCGTCTTGGAGATAATGCTGAAATGTGCATTATTGAGTTGGTTGACTACAATGAAAACATGTTGAAAGAAAAGGCTGCTAAAAAGGTTGCACGTACACGTCGTTCGTCTGTCAAAAAAGCTGCTCCGGCTGCCGCTCCGGTTGTTGCTGAAGAAGCTCCGGCTGCTGCAGAAGAAAAAGCTGAATCAGCTGAATAAATTTGTTTTAAAATTCAAATTCATAAGAAGTGGAATCCGTGAGGGTTTCACTTTTTTTGTTTAAACTTTTTATTTGTGTACCTTTGATTTATGTTTCATAACTAAATTGTATAAACATGCTGAAACCTGAATTAACTTTATTCCTTTTGTTGGTACTTATTGTTCCCTCTGCATCAGCCCGAAAAAATAAATACGTAAAGGAGGGGTATAAATTGGTTTGGAGTGATGAGTTTAAGAAGAATGGTGTGCCTGATACTTCTGTATGGAATTTTGAAACAGGTTTTCTACGTAACAGGGAAGATCAATGGTACCAGCCGGAAAATGCTTATTGCTTGGGAGGATGTCTTGTTATTGAAGGCAGGAAGGAGCATCGGCTTAATCCTGGTTACAACGAGAATTCAAACAATTGGAGACACGGCAGGAAATTTATAGAATATACTTCTGCAAGTTTAAATACAAGAAATAAAAAAGAGTTTCAGTATGGACGCTTTGAGATAAGGGCTAAAATTGATACGGCTATGGGGTTATGGCCTGCTATATGGACACTGGGAAGGGCGGGAGAATGGCCTTCATGTGGAGAAATAGATATAATGGAATCTTATCCGATCAATAATGTTCATCACATACTGGCAAATGTAGCCTGTGGTACGCATAAGCGATATAATGCAAAATGGAATAGTGCGGCTGTCCCGTTGTCTCATTTTTTGGCAAAAGACCCCGACTGGCCTTCAAAATTTCATGTCTGGAGAATGGACTGGGATGAGGAAGTGATACGATTGTATCTTGATGACGAATTACTTAATGAAACTTATTTGAAAGATGCTTATAATGCAGATGGAACCAACCCTTTCAATCAGCCACATTATATTTTACTGAATTTAGCCATAGGCGGTGACCATGGTGGTACAATAAACAATAATATATTCCCGACAAAATATCAAATTGATTATGTCCGGGTATATCAAAGAGTAGCTATTAAGCCATTTTTGCAATAAAAAAGCAGCTACAAAATTATGTAACTGCTTGTCGGTATGGTGGGCGTTGACGGATTCGAACCGCCGACCCTCTGCTTGTAAGGCAGATGCTCTGAACCAGCTGAGCTAAACGCCCGAAGGTGTGTTTTTATTGATAAAAAATTTGAAGTGGGCGTTGACGGATTCGAACCGCCGACCCTCTGCTTGTAAGGCAGATGCTCTGAACCAGCTGAGCTAAACGCCCGAATTTTTTCTTCTTAATCAAGAAAGAATCAAAGTAGCGTTGACGGATTTTAAATCACGACTCTTCCGATTGTTATCGGAATGCTCAGAATCATCTGAGCTAAACGCCTGAATTGTATTCGGATTGTAATACTTTTCTCCAAAAGCGTTGCAAAGATAGTGCTTTTTTTGATTCCGGCAAATAGCTTGCTGAAATAGTTGTGTTTCTTTTTACTGTAGTTACTTTTGTTGTTCATAATTAGAAACTTCTGTGAATAAAAATTTTTAAAAGGAGGTTGCTGTTTTTTGCTTTCAACTTATTTAAGTACTTTTGCACCCGAAATATTTGCACCCGCAACAGGGATTTGAGAAAACCTTTGTTGATAAATAGAATGGAATGTAAATATCTTTTTTATAAATAGATATACAAAAAAATAATGGGAAATATTGTTGCAATTGTAGGTCGTCCGAATGTTGGTAAATCGACCTTGTTTAACAGGCTCACTAAAAGCAGAAGAGCTATTGTAAATGATGAAGCCGGAACCACACGTGACCGCCAGTACGGAAAGTGTGAATGGAATGGATGTGAGTTTTCTATCATTGATACCGGGGGGTGGGTGGTGAATTCAGAAGATATTTTTGAAGGAGCGATTAAACGTCATGTCGTTCTTGCATTGGAAGAAGCCGATGTAGTTTTGTTTTTAGTGGATGTCCAAAATGGCATTACGGATTATGATCTTGAAGTCGCTGAAATTTTACGTCGGCAGAATAAACCAGTTGTTTTGGCGTCTAATAAAGCAGATACTTTCGACTGGCAGTTTCAGGCAGCCGAGTTCTACCGTCTCGGATTAGGAGAACCTGTTATTGTTTCCGCAATCAATGGATTGGGAACCGGTGATTTGTTGGATAAACTACTCATCCATTTTAAACCGGATGTGACAGAAGAGATTGAAGCTGAGCTTCCACGATTTGCTGTGGTAGGTCGTCCGAATGCCGGAAAATCGTCTATTATCAATGCTTTGATGGATGAAGACAGAACGATTGTTACTGATATTGCCGGAACCACCCGGGATGCAATATATACCCGTTTTAATAAATTTGGTCATGATTTTTATTTAGTGGATACTGCCGGTATTCGTAAAAAAGCCAAAGTAATTGAGGATCTTGAATACTATTCAGTTATCCGTTCGATCAGAGCTATCGAAAATGCAGATGTATGTATTTTGGTCGTTGATGCTACAAGGGGAATCGAAAGTCAGGATCTGAATATCTTTTCATTAATACAAAAAAATAAAAAGGGTCTGGTCGTTTGTGTAAATAAATGGGATTTGGTCGAAAATAAACAGGCAAATGACATTAAGAATATTGAGAAGATGATTCGTGAACGTTTGGCTCCATTCGTTGATTTCCCGATTATTTTTACCTCGGCAATAACCAAACAGCGAATTCTTAAAGTTGTTGATACGGCAGTGAAGGTTTGGGAAAATAAATTCAGAAAAGTGCCTACCGCAAAATTGAACGAATATCTCTTGCCAGCAATTGAGAATTATCCGCCTCCTGCATTGAAAGGAAAATATATAAAGATTAAATATGTGACCCAGTTGCCGAATACTTATATTCCGACTTTTGTGTTTTTTGCAAATTTACCTCAGTATGTAAAAGAGCCTTATCGTCGCTTTTTAGAGAATAAAATTCGTTCGAAATATGAATTTACCGGAACGCCAGTGCAGATCTTTATCCGACAGAAATAATAAAATATATGCTCCATTTAAAAAATATATGTATGTATGAAATGCGACTTTACAATGTCGCATTTTGTGTATAATAAGGAGGATTAATGCATAGGTATTTCCATAAGTAGGAACCGGCTTTCCCGGGAAGCGGTGATTTTTATTTCGGAAATCTCCCAAAGACCAATACCATCCCGTGTAGTGAGCTTTTTTCCATTGATGTCGGTTTCGCCATCTATCATAAAGATATAAACGCCATTTTCTTTTGTGTTTTTCAGAAAATAATTTAATGAGCGGCCTTCGTGGATATGTCCCAGATAGAACCATACGTCCTGATAAACCCACATACTATCGTCATGTAAATCAGGCGAAATCAGTTCGGTGAAATCATCTTCCTTTATTGAATATTCCATTTGTTCATAACGGGCTTTGGCTCCCTGAACTTTTGGCATGATCCATATTTGTATCATTTTCAGAGAGCAGTCGCGACGTTTGTTATATTCGCTGTGAAAAATTCCATCACCGGCACTCATTACCTGTATATGCCCGGGTTTGATCACCGATTCTACATTCAGACTATCTTTGTGGTATAACTCTCCATCCAAAGGAATGGAAATGATCTCCATATTGCTATGGGGGTGGCTTCCGAATCCTTTGCCCGGAGCAATCATATCATCATTGATTACTCTTAATGCTCCGAAGTGGATTTTTTCAGCATCGTAATATCCCCCGAAACTAAATGTATGTCGGCTGTGAATCCAGCCCTGATTTGTCATTCCGCGTGATTCGGCAGTGTGTAATATACTTTTAGCCATTGTTTCGAATATCTTTTGTAATAATAACAATTACACTGCTTTTTGGTTGACTGGAATCTTTAATTTTAAACTTTGGTTGATTATTTTGTAGAAATATTGGGCCCCTTCAAATAAAAACAACAGGAAGTCCAACAAAAGAGAAATGAGTTTTTTTAAAGCTTACTCCGGAAAAATCAAAGTCGTTTGCAGCAAATCCACCTGTTTTGATTTTGGGAGTTTTTTCTCGGTCAGTTTTTGTTTGATATATTCCGGGCTACTTTCGTTTACAGTAAAGGCCGGAAGTTCGCGGCAGGTAATAAAGTACTGCGCTTTTTTCAGCACGATACCCATTTTTTTCAAATCACTTATGCCCAGATGTGTATAACGGCGTGAAAGTACGATTAGTTTGGCCGATTTTACACCAATACCGGGAACACGGAGAATCAGTTCATAATCCGCTTTGTTGATGTCGACGGGAAAAACCTCAGGATGGCGCAATGCCCACGAAAGTTTCGGGTCAATCTCCAAATCGAGATCGGGATAGCTGTCATCTACAATTTCATTTACAGCAAAGCCGTAAAAGCGCAACAGCCAGTCAGCCTGATAAAGCCGGTTTTCTCTGACTAATGGAGGCTGTTTTAAGGCAGGCAGCCGGTTGTCGTAATTATTCACAGGTATATAGCCCGAATAATAGACACGTTTCATGCTCGGACGATTGTAAAGTGCTGCCGAAGTTTGTAAAATTTGCTGATCGGTTTCGTTGGTTGCTCCGATAATCATTTGCGTACTTTGTCCGGCCGGGGCAAAACGTGGCGCTGAGTGATGCTTTTGCCGCTCTTCCCTACTTTCGAGCACGCCCTGCTGAATATAGTGCATGGGCTGATAAACGCTTTTGTAATCTTTTTCCGGGGCAAGCATTTTCAGGTTTTTCTCTGTCGGAATTTCAATATTGACACTCATACGATCGGCATAAAGTCCGGCTTCGTGCACCAATGCCTGACTGGCTCCCGGAATGCTTTTCATGTGAATGTACCCGTTGAAACGATGTACGGTTCGCAGATCTTTCACAACTTTTACCAGCCGTTCCATGGTATAATCGGGATTGCGAACCACCCCGGAACTTAAAAATAGCCCTTCGATATAGTTACGGCGGTAAAATTCAATGGTGAGTTCCACCAATTCACTTACGCTGAAAGTTGCCCGGGGCCGATCATTGGTTCTGCGGTTGATGCAGTAGGCGCAATCATAGATGCAGTAATTGGTGAGCATAATTTTCAGTAACGAAACACATCTCCCGTCCTCGGTAAAACTATGGCAAATGCCCCAACCCGCAGTGTTTCCAATGCCATCTTTTACACCTTTTCGGGTGGTTCCGCTTGAGGCGCACGAGACATCGTATTTAGCCGACTCGGCAAGAATTTGTAGCTTTTTCAGAACTTCTTCTTTCATAATTATTGGAGAACCTCTTTTTTTGAATGTTGAAAATGAATGATTTGTGTGTTGAAACCTATTTGTTATACTCTTGAAACAAAAGAAATAATAAAGTTTCATTTTCCCAATGAAGATAACTTAAAATTGTGTTTTATGTTGAAAACTTTTCTGATTTAAACCCTGAATGTCATTTTAAGTCTTATTTTTATTGAATTTGTATTTCTTAATGGCATTTATATTGATTTTGAATGTATGTCTTCAAAATTTTCTATAAATTTGTGTGTCATGATTTTGGACTAACAAGTTTGAAAACAGGATAATTAAAAATAATTCGATATACAATTAAAGATAAAACCACGTATACATTATGGCTACAATAGCAAAACTTTACAGTTACGAGTTTAGTTCGGTAAAAACTTATCTTTTCGCAACTTTATTTATCGCCGGAAATATTATTTTTCCTCAGTTGGCACACCTCATTCCACTTGGCGGCCCGACATTTCTTCCGATATATTTTTTTACTTTAATAGCAGCTTACAAGTACGGTATTAAAGTGGGTTTGTTGACGGCCTTGCTGTCTCCGTTGGTAAATAGTCTCTTATTTGGTATGCCTGCTTTGGCTGCATTGCCAATTATTTTAATCAAATCTTCTTTGTTGGCGACAGCTGCTGCTTTAGTGGCCAATTATTTTTCAAAAGTTTCATTAGTAGCGATTTTTGTTGCTATTCTTACATATCAAGTTGTTGGGACAGGAGTGGAATGGATTCTGACACGTAGTTTCAGCCTTGCATTTCAGGATTTCTCAATCGGTTATCCGGGCATGCTTATTCAGTTGTTTGGCGGATTTGCACTACTGAAAGCTATTGAGAAAATCTGATTTTAGAATAGTGCAATGAATCAACGTAGTTTTTCTGAAGTTATGGAACGTTTCGTTAATATACAATTTGATGAAACGTTTGACATTGTAGTAGCCATTGCCAATGGAGGCGTGGTGCCGGCCGGGATTATTAATCAAAGACTGAATGCCAATTTTCAGACGATTAAAATTAATCTGCGCGATCCTGACCAGAAGCCGAAATATGATGAACCTAAATTACTAGCACCCATTGATTTTGATTTTAAAGGAAAGAAAATCCTGTTGGTCGACGATCGGATTAAAACGGGTTCTACAATTAAAATGGCCAAAGAACTTTTAAAAGAGGCCGCTCTTATTAAAACATTTGCTGTAAACGGTAATGCTGATTATGCACTTTTCGATGAAAACTGTTTCCGTTTTCCATGGATTATAAAATAGCCTGACAAGTCTTTTAGAATCCAGGAAAGTTTGTTTTTTCTTATAAAATAAGAACATTAATATAAACATATCTGCCATGGACAGAAGAAACTTTCTCAAAGCTATTGCTTTAGCCGGTGCCGCACTTACAATTAAACAAAGTGGTGCCATGACTTTACTTTCTCAACATTTTGAAGCTGCTCCGCAAGCCGGTTCCGGCCCGTATGATCTGGTCGCTGTCATGGGGGGCGATTCCGTTTCGATGTTCCGGAAAGCTATTGCCGAAATGGGCGGTATGTCCAAATTTGTAAAAAAAGGACAGAAAGTGGTGGTAAAGCCTAATATAGGTTGGGATAAGAAACCCGAATTGGCGGCCAATACGAATCCTGAATTAGTCGGAGAAATTGTGCGTCAATGTTATAACGCCGGAGCAAAAGAAGTGGTCGTTTTCGATCATACCTGCGACGATTGGCGGAAATGTTATGCCAACAGTGGCATCGAAGGTGTTGCTAAATCTGCCGGTGCCAAAGTGCTTCCTGCCCACGAAGAATCATATTATCGGTCTGTTTCTCTTCCCAAAGGTAAAAGTCTGAAGTCGACTAAAGTTCATGAGGCCATTTTAGATAGTGATGTCTGGATTAATGTTCCGGTTTTGAAAAATCACGGTGGAGCAAAAATGTCTATTTCCATGAAAAATCACATGGGCATAGTTTGGGATCGCGGATATTTTCACAGTCATGATTTGCAGCAATGTATCGCCGATATATGTACTTTGGATAAAGCGGCTGTACTGAACGTTGTAGATGCTTACCGTTTGATGAAAACAAATGGCCCGAGAGGAAAATCCGATGCAGATGTAGTACTTTCAAAAGGGTTGTTTATTTCACAGGATATTGTTGCGGTAGACACGGCTGCAACCAGTTTTTTCAATCAGGTGAGAAAGATGCCTTTGGAATCAGTCGAGCACATTGCCAAAGCCCAGGAGCTTAATCTGGGGACAATGAGTCTGGATAAATTGAGAGTGAAGAAGATAAAAATGTAAATTAGAATTGCAGTTACTTTCATGCTCAAAAAAATAAGAATAATACTTTCTCTGATAATATTCACGCTGATAAGTCTTTATTTTCTGGATTTTGCAGGGTGGATGCCGGACTGGTTTCATCATTTGGCTGAAATTCAGTTTGTACCGGCGTTATTGGCTTTGAACGTTGTCGTGCTGATTTCTCTGATTTTGCTTACCATTGTTTTCGGACGGATATATTGTTCTGCAATTTGTCCTTTGGGAATTTATCAGGATATTGTCAGCCGTATTTCAAGGCTGACAAAAAAGAAAAAACGCTTTAAATACCTGAAGCCTTTGACTTTTTTACGCTGGTCGGTGGTAGGATGTGTGCTTATTGCTTTTGTTTTCGGTTTTACATTTTTGCTCGGTTTGCTTGATCCGTATAGCACTTTCGGACGCATGACAACCCATGTTTTTCGTCCTGTTTATATGGCCGGGAATAATTTGCTGGCAACTATTTTTACTTCGTTTGGAAATCACAATTTTTATAAAGTCAGTATTTATGTCGCCAGTGTTTCGTCGTTGATTATCGCATTGATTACAATGTTGATTGTAGGGTATCTGGCTTGGACAAATGGTCGGATTTATTGTAATACAATTTGCCCGGTCGGAACAATTCTTGGATTTTTCAGCCGTTTTTCTGTTTTCAAAATACATATTGACGAGAATAAATGTAATTCGTGTGGGGCATGTGGCCGAAGTTGTAAAGCTTCGTGTATCGACACTAAGAATCATAAAATAGACTATAGCCGTTGTGTCGATTGTTTTGATTGTCTGGATGTTTGTTCGCAAAATGCGTTGAATTTTGATTTTCGGCCTGTAGCTTCAAAAGATAAGAATATCGATGCATCAAAACGACGATTTATGACCGCTGTAGGTGTTACCGGATTAGCTGCTTCTCAGGTTTTTGCCGATGGTAAATTGTTGAATATTGTTAAAAATGAAGCTAAGAGAAAAACGCCGATTGCTCCGCCTGGGGCGCAAAGTGCCGAACATCTTCTTTCCAAGTGCACTTCCTGCCATTTATGCGTCAGTAAATGTCCTTCGAATGTGATTAAACCTGCATTTATGGAATATGGAATTGGCGGCATCATGCAACCGACTTTGATCTTCGAACATGGATTTTGTAATTACGATTGTACCGTTTGCAGCGATGTCTGTCCGAGTGATGCTTTGAAACCGCTTACCGTTGAGCAGAAACATCATAATCAGATGGGGCAGGTGCGGTTTACCCTCGAAAATTGCATTGTGCATACCGATGGAACGAGCTGCGGGGCATGTTCCGAACATTGTCCCACGCAGGCAGTCCACATGGTTCCGTATAAAGATGGGCTTACCATTCCCCATACCGATGTTTCTATTTGTGTCGGTTGTGGAGGTTGCGAGTACGTTTGCCCGGCCAAACCCTACAAAGCCATTTATGTAGAAGGTGTGGATAAGCACGTCCGGGTCGAAATAAAGAAAGAACAGAAACAGGAAATTGAAGTAGATGATTTCGGCTTTTGATTTTACAGATTCTTTACTGCCGGGAAATCCATTATATTTGTAACATAAAATAGAATTCTGAATTAATTTATAAAAACAATATGCAGATACTATCAATTTTATTAGCGATCGGAACTCCGGAAATTTTATTGATTGCTTTAGCTATTTTACTTATTTTCGGCGGTAAAAAAATTCCCGAACTAATGCGCGGACTTGGCAAAGGCGTAAATGAGTTCAAAAAAGGAATGAACGACATCGAAAAAGAAATAAAATCCGAAGATAAAGAGGATAAGAAAGAAGAAAAATAAGTCGCATACAGTTGCGTGCATGAGTTTATTTTATTTCAACAACAAGCAGGAATCCAATACCTTTTGGGAACATCTTGAAGAATTGCGCTGGCTGATTTTGCGAATGCTGGTCGTGTTGGGTTTGCTGTTTTCTGTGGTTTTCAGTTTCCGCGATTTTATTTTTAATAAGATTATATTCCCCCCTCTTTCTTCCAATTTTGTAGTTTACAGGTCGTTATGTAAACTTGCAGATTGGCTTCATAATCCTGATTTTTGTCCGGGCGATTTTAGAATCAATCTGATTAACCTGGAACTTACCGGGCAGTTTATGGCCCATATTTCAACTGCGGCTACTATTGCTGCGGTGATAGCCGTTCCTTATTTGCTTTATGAACTTTGGCGGTTTGTAGCTCCGGCGTTGTATCCTCACGAACGTAAAAATGTAGGATGGGTATTTGTGACATCTTCATTCCTTTTTTACCTTGGGGCCGTGGTGAGTTATTATCTGATTTTTCCCTTAACGATTCGTTTTCTGGGAACTTATCAAGTCTCCGGTCTTGTGCCGAATCAGATATCACTCGATTCTTACCTGAGTACTTTATTTATACTTGTGTTTGCTATGGGACTGATGTTCGAAATGCCTGTGCTGGCTTATTTTCTTTCCCGACTTGGAATATTAAATGCCCGGATGCTTAAAAGTGTTCGCAGTTATGCGTTGATAATTTTACTGATTTTATCTGCAATAATCACACCTACTACCGATCCGTTTACCATGCTGGCTGTGGCTTTGCCATTGTATTTGTTATATGAATTAAGTATCGTTGTGTGTAAAAAATAAGACTAACATGCATCCTGAAAAAATCTTTTCTGTTTACAGAATACTATCCATCATATTGATGATATTTATAGCTGCCAATGCAATTATCGCAGGTGTTTTATTTATTATCGATCCCAATGGGCAGATGATGGGAATGTCGACGGATTATTTGAAATACGCTCCCTTCCGGAATTATCTTATCCCGGGAATTATTCTTTTGATTGTAAATGGATTATTTAATATCTGGGCAACCATAAAAACGTTCAATAAATCGAAATATCATCCGATCTATATTATGTTGCAAGGAGTCCTTCTGAGTGGTTGGATAATAGTTCAAATGTTGATGGTTAGAGATGTTAATATATTACACGCAATTATGATCAGTATTGGTATAATGCTGATTTTTATGGGATATAGATTGAATAGTAAATGAGAATAATTTAGCCCGTAATTCACAAATTTCCTCAAAAAATCCTAACGATACTTTTTCCCGTTGAACAAATTTATTCATAAATAAGTTAGGATAAGAAAACTTGTAATAAATGAAAAAGCTTTCCGCCATTATTTTTTCTGTTTTTATAATGTTTTCATGCAACTCAAAACATGAGCAGGTGGTCCGTGCAGTTAAATATGATGAATTAAAAAATATTTTTTCAGTCAATGATAACAAGTTGTATGTTGTTAATTTCTGGGCAACCTGGTGTGGCCCGTGTGTGGAAGAACTTCCGGAATTTATGGAAGTGAACAAACAATTTGGGGCACGGAAAGATTTTCAAATGATTTTTGTTTCGTTAGACGATGCGAATGAATTGGAAAAATCGGTAAAACCATTTATATCTTCGCATCAAATAACTCCAGATGTGTATTTGTTGGATGATGTCACACGGATGAATGAGTGGATTCCCGCAATTGATAGTAGATGGACGGGAGCAATTCCGGCAACAGTTATTTACAAAAACGGAGAAAAATTGTTTTTCAAAGAAGGCCAGTTGTCTCAAGATGAATTGACAGATATAATTAATCAGTATATAAATTAAAAAGTAATTGAATATGAAGAAAATAAATTTTTTAGCTGCAATATTAATTGTGTTTGGGCTGAATATGAATATGTTTGCTCAAAAACCGGACAAAGCTGTGGCGGGGTACAAACCCGGAGATGTTGCTACTGATTTTAAATTAAAGAATATTGATAGTAAATATGTTTCGTTGGCCGATTACAAAAAAGCCAAAGGATTTATTGTGGTTTTTACCTGCAATCACTGTCCGTTTGCCAAGGCTTACGAATACCGCATTAATGCCTTGAATGAGAAATATGCGAAATTGGGTTATCCGGTGATTGCGATCAATCCTAACGACCCGGAAATAGAACCAACAGATAGTTACGAAGCTATGAAGGAAAGGGCCAAAGAAAAAGGATTTACATTTCCCTATCTGATCGACGAAGGCCAGAAGATTTATCCGCAATACGGAGCTACTAAAACCCCACATGTATATGTACTTCAAAAAGAAAAAGGGAAAAATATTGTTCGCTATGTCGGGGCTATTGATAATAATTACAAGAATCCGGCTGAGGTTACCGAAAAATATGTGGAATCGGCCGTGGATGCACTTTTGTCCGGAAAAGAAGTGGCTAAACCTGTTACGGTAGCTATTGGCTGTAGTATTAAAACTAAAAAATAAGATTTTAATATGCATTATAAACGGGTTCAAAATCAATTTGAATCCGTTTTTTATGTTCAAAAATAATTAAAGAAATTTTTCCGTAAATAATCGGTAAAAACTTTCCAATTTCATTTTTTATCCATTATATTTGTTGCATATAAATACAATGTTTTGACATTTTATTTATTCTTTAAATCGAAAAGAATTGATAATCACCGATCTCTGATTGTTGATTTGTGCGGACAGTAATAACTAAAAATCAGCATAGTTATGGATAAGTTTCGTTCAAACAGCATTGATGAAAAAAAGCTCAATGCAATCATAGAGAATCAAAGAGGAAAGCCGGGTGAGTTGCTCACTACACTTGAGAAAGCCCAGGAAGCTCATCCTCTGAAATACCTTCCGGAAGAAACCCTTACCGAAGTTTCGCGAAAGTTGCACGTGCCTTATACCCAGGTTTATAGTGTGGCAACATTTTACTCTTTTTTCAATCTACAACCGCAGGGAAGGCATACTATAGTAGTTTGTCGTGGCACGGCATGTCACACCAAAGGTTCAAAAGCCCTGCTGAACGGTGTGGGGCAAATATTGGGTTTTCGGTATCCGGATTCGGATGATGAGTCGTTTTACACGACTCCTGATAATGAATTTACTATTCGCACGGTAGCCTGTTTTGGCCAGTGTGCACAATCACCGGTAGTTGCGGTCGATGGTAAAATTTACAGTTTTGTAAACGAGCAAAAACTCTTACAAATTCTCAAAAAATTGCAAGCAGCTCCAAAAGTAAAGTCCTGAGAATTTTTTGTAGCAGACAGGCCTGGCTGCTTTTTATCCATCATTTTCGTTTGATCTTAAAAATATAATAGTATGAATTCTGATCATTCAATCATATCAATCCAACCACAACAAATAATTTCCAAACCGCTTATCATGATTGGAATGGGAACTTGTGGAATTGGAAACGGGGCAGATCTTGTATTTTCAAAAGCTAAAGAATATCTGCAAAAAAGTAATTTTGATTGCGAATTAAAACCCGTCGGATGTTTTGGATTTTGTGCAGAGGAACCATTAGTTACTGTTCAGGAGCCAGGTAAGCCGTTAGTACTTTACAGTCGTGTCAACGAAAAAGATATTGTGCGTATTATTGATGGCCTGATGAGTGGAAAAATTGAAAAAAGAAAAATTCTGTGCAGGATTGATTTCTGGAATCATTTGACGGCTGAAGAAACTTTTGGTTCCGGATATGAAAATGTGCCGCACTGGGATGAAATATCATTCTTTAAAGGTCAGAAAAAAATAGTTTTGCGAAATGCCGGCCTGATTAATCCTGAGTTAATTAGTGATTATCTGAGAGTTGGCGGGTATCAGACTTTGACACGTGTTCTGGCCACAATGACTCCGAAAGAAGTTGTGGATTTGGTCACAGCTTCGGGACTTCGGGGCAGGGGAGGAGCCGGTTTCCCCACCGGAGTGAAATGGGGAATCATGCAAAAAGCCGAATCGGATAAAAAATATATTATTTGCAATGCCGATGAAGGTGACCCCGGCGCTTATATGAATCGAAATGAGATTGAAAGCGATCCGCATTCGTTACTTGAAGGAATGATAATCGGCGCTTACGCCATGGGAGCCGACGAAGGGATTGCTTATGTGCGGGCCGAATATCCATTGGCGGTAAAACGGCTGAAAATAGCGATAGAACAAGCTGCAAAACGTGGTTTTATAGGTGAAAATATCAAGGAAAGTGGGTTTAGTTTTCATATTGAAGTGGTTGAAGGAGCTGGCGCTTTTGTTTGTGGAGAGGAAACTGCATTAATCGCTTCAATTGAAGGGAAAGCCGGTCGTCCTATGCCTCGTCCGCCTTATCCTGCCGGTCGGGGATTGTACGGAAAACCGACGAATATCAATAATGTTGAAACATGGTGCAACATTCCGGTAATTATTGAAAAAGGTAGCGATTGGTTCCGTGAAACTGGTACAGCGAAAAGTCCCGGTACCAAAGTTTTTTCTTTAGTTGGGAAAGTGAAAAATACAGGATTGGTGGAGTTGCCGTTGGGTTCGACGCTCGAACAGTTTGTGTTTGGAATCGGAGAAGGAACCGGCACAAACAAACGTGTAAAAGCTGTTCAGACGGGAGGCCCTTCGGGTGGTTGTATTCCGTTGGAGCATTTCAAAACTGCCGTCGATTATGAATCGCTGGCTGCACTTGGAGCCATCATGGGTTCGGGAGGAATGGTGGTGATGGATCAGGATAATTGTATGGTGGATGTTGCCCGTTATTTTCTGGAATTCAATGCTGCTGAATCGTGCGGAAAATGTACGCCTTGTCGCGAAGGACTCTCGCAGGCATTGGCCATTTTGAAACGTATTACAAAAGGTAACGGAACGTATGCTGACCTGAATATGCTGGAACTTTTGGGGCAGACCATCAAAGATACGGCTTTATGCGGTTTGGGTCAAACGGCTCCGAATCCGGTGCTCACAACTTTACGTTATTTTCGCCACGAATACGAAGAGCATATCACCGAAAAACGTTGTCATGCGGGCGTTTGTGAAGATTTGTATATGGCCTTGTGCGAAAACAGTTGTCCGCTTCACATGAATATCCCGGGATATATTGAACTGATTAAGGAAGACCGTATTGAAGAAGCTTTTGAGCTTACATTAAGGGATAATCCGCTTCCTGGAACCATTGGTCGCATTTGTCATTTCCATTGTCAAATGCGTTGTCGACGGGAGATGCTGGACGAACCTGTTTCGCAGGGTGAAATACATCGTTATTTGGCCGATACCATGTACCAATTGGGTAAGGAAAATGATATTTATAAAAAATTGATTCGGGAAAAACAGGCTCCAAGCGGCAAACGGATTGCTATTGTTGGGGCAGGTCCGGCAGGACTGACAGCGGCTTACTATCTGATACGGCTCGGTCACGAAGTGGTGGTTTACGATGCTTTGCCTGAAGCCGGAGGCGTGGTTCGATTCGGTATTCCTCAATACCGGCTTCCGAAACAGGTGTTGCAGAAAGAAATTGAGCTTTTCAGAAGACTTGGAGTGAAATTTCAGTTTAATAAGCGTTTGGGAAAAGATATTGAACTGAATGTGCTGCGGAAAGAAAATGATATTGTGTATCTGGCTTTTGGTGCATGGAAAGAAATTGATTTAAATATTCCCGGCGAGAAATCAAAAGGCGTTTTCAGCGGAACGGAAATATTGAAACAATTAGCCATGGGTAAAATACCGAAGCTGGGAAACAAGGTAGTGATTATCGGAGCCGGGAATGTCGCTATTGATGCTGCACGCAGTATTTGGCGATTAGGTAAAGATGTAACTGTTGTTTACCGGCGTGATAAATGCGATATGCCGGCAAACAAGACCGAAATTATGGAATCGGAAGCTGAAAAAGTGAAGTTTCATTTCATGTCGGCACCACGCGAAATTCTTTCGGATAAAAATCGAAAAGTAAAAGGTTTGCTGGTGGACAAAATGGCCTGTGGAGGAATTGATGCTTCCGGCAGAAGACGTCCTGTACTCACAGGTCAACAGGAAGTGATTGATTGCGACACAATTATTTTGGCTGTTGGCGAAAGAGTTGATTCAGATTTTTTGAAAGGGCAGGAAGTAAGCCCGGATGGTCGTCTGACTATCAATGCATTTACCGGGGAAACTAATGTGCCGGGAGTTTATGCTGGAGGCGATGCAGTTACTGGGCCATCGACTGCCGCCGAGGCTATGGGTATGGGTAAGAAAGCTGCCGAAGCCATTGATTATACGTTGATGAAAACAAAACGCTTTTATCTTTTATTCCGGCAGTTTGATTACAGAAATGTTGTGCCCGTAAATCCGAAAAAAGCAGCAAAAAATATTTCCTATAAATTGGCTGTGAATGAACGAGTAGGAAACTTTCATGAAGTAGATGCCGGCTACACCGGAGAGCAAGCCCATCATGAAGTAAACAGATGCCTGAGGTGTGATGTGAAATACCCACAAACCCCCTAATTGGGGCTAATATTATAGCAATATGAAAATCACAATAAATAATCAATTTTACGAAGTTTCCGAAGGACAGACGATCATGGAAGCCTGCCGTCAGGCGGGAGTAGATGTTCCTTCGCTTTGTTATATGAAAGATATTTCGAGCAATGCATCTTGCGGTGTTTGTGTGGTGGAGGTGAAAGGTGCACGGACATTGTTGCGTTCCTGCATTACAAAAGTGACAGATGGTATGGAAATTCAGACAAACAGCCAGAGGGTAATGCAAGCACGGAAAATCAATGTGGAGTTATTGCTGGCCAATCATCCCCTGGATTGTTTGATTTGTGATCGTAACCAACATTGTGAACTTCAGAGTTTGGCTTACAGTCTCGGAATTACAGAAAGAAGATTTGTCCGGACACGAAAAGCAGTTCTGAAACCCGATGAAAGTTCTTTATCGTTGGTGCGAGATCCTGAAAAATGCATTCTTTGCGGACGCTGTGTGGTAGTTTGCTGCGAAATGCAGACAGTAAAGGCCATTGATTTTTCAGGTCGCGGGCAGAAAACGAAAATCTCAACTTATTTTGATAAAGGTCTTGGGCAAGTTGCCTGTACCAATTGCGGTCAGTGTGCATTGGTTTGTCCCACTGGGGCAATTACCGAGAAAAGTTCGGTAGACGAAGTTTGGGAGGCCATTCACAATCCTGAAAAAGTAGTGATTGTACAAACAGCTCCCGCTATTCGTGTCGGCATTGGCGAAGCCATGGGAATGCCTTATGGTAGTTTAGTTACCGGAAAAATGGTTGCAGGATTGCGTCGACTGGGCTTTTCTAAGGTGTTTGATACCAATTTTACCGCGGATTTAACTATAATTGAAGAAGGAAATGAATTGATACATAGGATAAAAAATCAGGGAAAACTACCAATGATTACTTCCTGTTCGCCCGGTTGGATCAAATTTATCGAGCATTTTTATCCGGAATCGCTGGAACATCTATCCACCTGCAAATCGCCGCAACAAATGTTCGGCGCTGTGGCCAAGACTTATTATGCCGAAAAGACGGGTATTGATCCGCGAAAGATTTTTGTGGTTTCGGTCATGCCTTGTACTGCTAAAAAATATGAAGCCAAACGTCCGGAAATGGATGGTGCATTTTATTATTGGAAAAATAAGCTACAACTGAAAGAACACGAACTTTTTTATGATGTGGATGCAGTGCTGACAACCCGGGAACTATCGCGGATGTTGAAACAGAGCGGTGTAGATTTTAGACATTTGTCTGAAGAGAATTTTGATCATCCTTTGGGAGAGTCGACCGGAGCTGCGGTTATTTTCGGAGCAACCGGAGGTGTAATGGAAGCTGCACTCCGAACTGCTTATGAAGTTTTTACAGGAAAAACGCTTGAAAATATCGATTTTACAGCTGTTCGTGGCATGTCAGGCATTCGCGAGGCGGAAGTGGATTTGAATGGGACAAAAATCAAAGTTGCTGTGGCACATACTCTTAAAAATGCCCGGATTCTTTTGGATGAAATTGAGGCCGGTACTTCGCCGTATACTTTTATCGAAGTTATGACCTGTCCCGGTGGATGTCTGGGCGGTGGCGGTCAGCCTATTCCCACGAATTTTGAGATCAGGAAAAAACGGGCCGAATCTATTTATTACGAAGATGCTCACAAAAAGCAGCGTAAATCACACGAAAATCCGGAAGTAGCTACTTTGTATACCGATTTTCTGAAGAAACCTTTGGGCGAGAAGTCTCATCATTTGCTGCATACCCATTATTTCAACAGAGGTTTGTAAACCTGTTTTTATTCTTTGGGGGCCGACCATGATAACCCGGTACGTTTATAAACAATTTCTTCGTCATTCAAAAACGGGGAGATTGTTTTTTTATCTTCAGCACTTAGAAAATTCAGCAATTGATTGTGGAAAATAATATTGCCATTTTTATCGAATCTGGCCGATACATAGCTACTTTCTAACGTGTTGGAAAACCATTGTGCATCTATGTTACCTTCCTCCGGAATATTTTTTTTGAGCCATACCGTAGCTTGTGGTAATGTAAATTGTTCTTTTTTTGTCCGGAATGTAGTGTCATAAAAAGTGATTGTTGAAATGCTGTCTGTTCCGGTATATGTCCGGATCATACAAATTAAGCTATCGCTCTGCTCGTTGGTAAACAGGCGCATTTGTATCCGGCTTACCGGATTTTCCTGAAATTTAATAGAATTGTTTATCGTGTCAGGTTGCAGTCCTGAAATATGATTATTGAACTTATTCAGAATGCTGTCTTTTCTGTCTAATTTACCATATTCGAGCAATTCAAATTTTTGTTGTTTGGTTAGAGATGGAAATATATTTTCGGGAGCATTTAAAAATAGCTGTTGAATGCTTGCTGCCTCTGTGTTTATCCCGATAAACAGGATGTAAATAATTGATAATAAAAATTTATTGTTCATTTTGCTGAGTTTCTATTTTTTTCTTTTGACCAGTAACTAATCGCCAGTAATATTTGATCATATCACCTACCGATTCAAATTCTTCTTTATAAATTACACCAACTCCCTGAGTTGATTTAGCTTCGCGATAAATGGCCTGCTGAGTACGGTCAACTGTATGGCTATACGCTTTAAGACGCACTTGCCCTGCCTGGGTAAGCAGATATTCCACATCAAAGTCTCCAACAAACTTACTGGCGTTGGTATTGGTTAGTGCAGCGGCGCTGTTATCATTAACGTAGCCGAGATTTCCATAAAAGATAATCCGGTCATTTAACTGATAATTGACTTTGGCTTTCCATTCATCTGCCTGTGTTTGCGTTTTTTGCCAGTCGAATCCGAGCGAGAAATTGGTGGCATTAAACGATTTTTGAATCCAGCTGTTTAGTTGGGCACTCAGTGTTGAAGTTGCGAACGACATGGTATCGTCCCAACCTGTACTTTTATTGGGAGTGTAAAATTTATTTAAAACCATCAGATATGCAATTTGCCGGTTCATTGCTTCTTCTGTGTTGATGGTATTTTTTAATTTCTGTTTTACACCTTCGTCACTCTGAGGCAAATCAATATCGAATTTAATATTGGGCTTCATTAAATCGTCGGTTAATTTCAGAATACAATTGACCGGGACACTGGCTGTATTTGTACCTTCGGCACTATCGTCGAACAGATTATCCAACGAAGTTGTAAGCGAGTAAATGGCTCGAAGATCTACTTTAGCCCCAAACGGATCTCCCGACCAGGTGATTGTACTTCCCTTGTCGATCGAAAATTCTTTTTTGATAACAGTCTGAAGTGTAAACAGGTAGTAGCCGACATCGAAAGTATATGTTCCATACAGTTTTATGTCGGAAAAGGTATCAAAATTTACACGAAGATTTCCACTCCCGTGCCCTGTGATTTCATCGCCACCTTTCGGGTCAATCAGCATGACCATTTCGGCCTCCGGAGTAACCGATATTTGCATGTCAACTTTTGTATTGAAATCGCTCAGATCCGTTTTTTTGTCTTCAATGATTTTATCTTTTCTCGATTTCGGATTGATAAATGAGATGAAACTGTTATCAGAAGCAGACGATGCCCCGCCCGCCTGCAAGTAACAACGGGTTTTCGGTTGAGAGACAGCATTGATAGTGATATCCGCTTCTTTATCAGTTCCGGTTATGGCCACAGTTCCGGTTACATAAGCCTTACCAAAAAAGTATTCATTATCCTGGGAGTGTGTGTTCAGAGCCATAATGTTTTTGCCTTTGATAAGCACATTATAGGTCATATTTGTGAAAACACCGTCGTGTTGAATGTCTGCATTGACAGTTCCCTGGTTGCCATCTTCGTCATACAGTTTGACGTTTTTCATCTTGATTGAATGACGTGTGAGATGAATAGAATCGTTGAAAAAATAGGAGGTTTTAAGAACATCAATCATTGCCTGCCCTTTTTTTACCAATATATCTCCTTCAAATCCAATGTGTTTCATTGGTCCGAACATACGGAGATTCCCCTGTCCGTAACCATTGACATTGCTTGCAACTCCATCAAAGTACCTGGATAAAAAAGAAATGGTTAAACCTTTTGTGTCGAAATTAACATCGATCGAATCAGAGAACGGAAAGTAGTTACCTTCTGCAAGAGCAATGGTGTCCCGGTCGTTATGAAATAGTCCGTTTAGTTGTATTGTCTGGTTTGAATTATTCCAGACCGCGTTGACATCTGCATCTGAAATGATTTTTTCGTTTAGCGAAACATCCTGAATTTTCAGATTAGAACCGAATACCGGTTTCCCAAGCATTCCGTAGAAAGTTGCATTTCCTGTAACGATACCGCCAATGCTGATACCTCTTAACCGGAGCAATCCCATAATGTAATCAAGATTAAGATGATTCATAGTCAAATTAAGACTGTCTTTTCTGCTTTTAGACATCCTTCCGTTAATATGAATATATTGATTTTGATTTTCGAAACTGAAATTGCGCACATCAACAGTACTATCCGGATTGAGTTCAATATTAGCCCGTCGGATATCCCAGATGGAGTCTGCAATAATAACCTGTGTTGGCAATATAGCCATACTTGCGGCTGTTTTTCCATCTACCTTTCTGAATTTTGTAACAGTCTGAAACTCTCCGGCGTTGGTTATTGCTGCCGTATTTTGCCAACCGAGTTGAGTAGAAACAGAATCATTAGCAGCAGCAGCCAACAGGTACATTAATGTTGTGCCTCCTTTGGTTACTAACTGGGCACGGGTAGTGAGCTTTAATTCCTGTTTGATATTTTGAATATCTAAGGTGATATTTTCAATACTTTGTTTAGTGGTTTCTATCTTATCGATTTTCCCGTTGATGTCTATTTTGTTGGCTTCTTCGTCAATAGTTCCTTTTAAACTTGTCATGCCATTAATTTCATAAGGCAGTTCCAGTACATCGGTAAGGTCTTTGGTATTCGATAATTTCAGGTTAAAATCAATGCGGTTTTTTATATTGCTGTCAGCCAGTGATTTAATGACCATGGATGGCAGGTAATGCAGGATAATGTTATTGACTGTTTTTCCAATTGTACTGTAATTGAAGTTGCCGGTAACAGATCCATTCAAAATATCCGAACTTATGTTTACAGCAGTGAAGTTTTTTTTCGTTCTGCTGTTAAACTCAAGATTCTCTGCATTGAAGGTCTTATTTTTGTTGGTAAAAGTGATACTGTCGAATTTCATAAATCCATTGATGTTGTCCAATGAATTTCCGGTCATATTCGTTTTCCCATTGAAAGCTAAAGTTGCACCTTCGTAGTTTTTTATAAGATGTAAAGCATAAAGGTTCAAATTTTTCATTTTCAGGTCGAAGTCAAAAAACGGTAGTTTTTTCGTCAGGTCGATAATTCCTTTAAAGTTGGCATTGATATTCTCATCCGCTAATTTTATTTCACCGTCGAAACCTGTTCCGTCATATTTACCATCAAAATTTACATCTTTGTAATTGTAATTATTAAAGTTGAATTCTACAATTTTAGCTTTTAATTTTCCTTTAAGGTCGGCTCCGTATTTTTTTGATCCGTTCGTATTTATGTTGAATGCTACTTTACCAAACTTTTTATTGGATAATAATTTTCCTAACTGAAAAGTTGAAGACTTTATAGTTCCGTTATAAGTCAGGTCTCTCAGCATATTTTCAAACTGAAGCAAAATATCGGTAGACACACTTCCAACGTTTGTTGTCAAATTTCCGTATGCAACTAGATTGCTGAAAAAACCGGATATATTCCCTTTATATCCCATAATACCGAGTTGGTTAAGTTCTTTGGGTAAAATAAAAGGTTTGTTCCGTATAGCTGCGACTAAATCCTGAATATCGTTTTTGTCCGCTTTTAATTGATTGATTTGTGCATACACGAATGTTTCTTCAATATCGGGAAGTCCGCTTAAATCAATGTCGGCATTGAATTGAACCGTTTTTCCGTATTTCACTTCCAAATCGTGTAGATGGAGACTTGACATCAGACCGGAAAATTTTCCGGTAAAGCTGATTGTTTTGTGTTGGTTTTTAAATCCGGGAACGAATGAGGACAAGTCGTTCAGGGAAACATACGATTCCTGAATGGGAACTGAGCATTTTACTTTACGGGCGAAGTTTTTTAAATCGGCTAAACTGTCGTAGTTTAAATCTATATTATCTAAATTTATTTTTGATTCAGGCATTGAAAGTTCTACAAACTGAATCCGTGCTCCGTTTTTCGAACCTGCAATCGATGTGCATAAGTTTGAAACTTCAAGTCCCGATTTTTCCTTTAAGCTCATCGATTTTATGGCAGCGTTCAAAGTGTCATTTTGAAAGATATTCAGCGAAAGTTCTGCGTTAAGATCGTATACAAATATGCTGTCGGGATTGAATGTGCCCGGTATCTTGGGGCTTTTTCCGTTTTGTTTTTGAAAATTTAATGCAGAATCTGTAAATTTTAAGATATTGATTCTGTAGAGGATATTTGTTTTGCTCTTTTGATTTTTCGATTTGAGCGCTTTAATGATAAAGTCAAAGTTTGTATGTCCGAGGGTATCGGCTTTTATGTTGCCTTGGAACTTGTCAAACTCAATACCTGTAAAAATAACTTTACCGTGAAACAACTCTTTGAAGCTGAAATCGGCATCCGTTTTGTCGGCAAACAGCAAAGTGTCCTGTGACTGGTCTTCAACGTAAACACCGCGAAACTGTATGCTGTTGAACAAACGGTAATCCACCGAATTGATAGTGACCTTTGTGTTTAAAACAGATGAAAATTCTTTTGCCGCTGCATGGATAAGTGCGTTTTGCACTAAGCTGCTTTGCAACAAAATTGGTATTGTTGCAAGTATTATAAGAATACTGCCAACAATGATTTCAAGTATTTTAGCTATTTTTTTTATAACTTTGGCCATTATTTCGCAAAAGTAATTAATAATAAGTATACTTTGCAATAAAAACTCCTTTAGATAAGGCAAATTTCTTTAAAAGAGTTTCTGTTTTTAAACGTTTTTTGGTAAACAATTTTCATTCCGTTTTTTTTGATGAATCCGATAACAATTTTGGGGATAGAATCTTCGTGCGACGATACGTCGGCAGCAGTTATTCGTAATGGTGTAATGTTGTCAAATGTAATAGCCAGTCAGGCCATACATGCCGCTTATGGGGGAGTTGTTCCGGAACTGGCTTCGCGCGCGCATCAGCAAAATATCATACCGGTAGTTCACGAAGCTCTGAAACAGGCCGGCATATCCAAAAAAGAGTTGAGTGCCATTGCGTTTACGCGGGGACCGGGTTTGTTAGGTTCATTGCTTGTGGGAACATCGTTTGCCAAAGGTTTTGCACAGGCGCTTGATATTCCGTTGATTGATGTCAATCATTTGCAGGCACACGTATTGGCCCATTTTGTGAGTGAAGGCAAACCCGATGAAAAGCAGCCTGAATTTCCGTTTCTCTGTTTGTTGGTTTCGGGCGGTAATTCACAAATTATTCTTGTCCGTTCTTATAAAGATATGGAAATTATTGGGCAGACAATTGACGATGCCGCCGGCGAAGCGTTCGATAAATGTGCCAAGGTAATGGGGCTGCCTTATCCGGGAGGGCCGTTTATTGATAAATTAGCGAAAGATGGAAATCCAAAGGCATTTGTGTTTAATAAACCTCAGATTCCGGATTATAATTACAGTTTTAGCGGACTGAAAACATCTTTTCTTTACATGTTGAGAGATAGAGTTAAAGAAAATCCTGATTTTGTGAAGGAAAACATCAATGATCTCAGTGCATCTATTCAGGCTACGGTTGTAGATGTTTTAATGGCTAAACTTCGTAAGGCTGCCAAAGATTTGAAAATTAAACAGGTGGCAGTTGCCGGAGGAGTTTCAGCCAACTCGGCTCTCAGGGAAGCTTTCCTTGATCATGCCCGTCGGTATGGTTGGCAGGTGTACATTCCTCCATTTTCGTTTACCACGGATAATGCGGCTATGATTGCTATTACAGGATATTTTAAATATCAGGATAATGATTTTTGCGGACTTGGAGATGCTCCTTATGCACGAGTCTCGGCAAAGTTTTAATATACAATGATAAAGATACCTAAATTTGTTTTACCTGAAAGATTTATGCCCTACAAAGGAATGATTCACTTTTTTGTAGTACTATTTCTCGCAAATATTTTTTGGAAGCTTACGATTAGCGGAGACGAGACTGATAACATCGTTTCTTTTCTGGGAATAAACCTGACATCTCAGTTTAATATCGTGGCAAATGATGTAACCTCTAAAACGTATGCATTTCTTCATTTTATGGGTTCCGGAGTACATTGGTTAAGCCACAATATACTGAAATATGATAACGGGGTGGCTGTAAGAATCGTCTGGTCGTGTACGCCGATAAAACAGGCATTTATATTTTTGTGTATTATCTTTTTTTATAAAGGATACTTCATCCATAAATTATGGTTTATGCCACTGGGGCTAATTGTGATTTATTTTTTCAATATTTTTCGGATTTCAGCTATTGTGGCCATTATTGAAAATCATCCGGAGTCATTTGAGTTTTTTCATGTTTATTTTTTTAAATATGTGTTCTACGCGGTGATATTTGCTATGTGGATTTTTTGGGAAGAAAAAATTGTTAAACGTAAAAGGATTGAGAATTGATTTGTGTATGTATCAGACATAAAACGGTTTATGTAGTAATGTATCAAAAATCTATAGTTGAAAGTCAATTTTATAAACCGATAAACTTTAATCCTGAATCCCCAATAAAAAACTCAATATATTCTGGCCTTTTCTCCACGCAAAACACGTAATCCGGCAAGGGCTAAAGCTGCCATTTCGTCTTCCCCAGGGTAAACAACTAAATGAGCCATTGGAGCAATCATTTTTTTGATATAATTGACGACAAATACACTATGTGCAATTCCACCAGTGAGTATTACAGCATCGACATTTCCTTCAAGAACAGCCAGCATAGCGGCAATCTCTTTTCCGACATTATAAGCCATGGCTTCAATTATCAGACGGGCATGTTCATCTCCGTTTTGAATCGAATGTAAAATTTCTTTTACATCGTTTGTACCAAGATGGGCAACTAATCCGCCTTTTCCGACAAGCATTTTTTGAATTTCGTCTAAACTGTATTTCCCTTCAAAACAAAGTTTGATGAGCGCTCCGGCATCCATTGTTCCTGCTCGTTCGGGCGAAAACGGGCCAAAGCCATCCAATGCCTGGTTTGTGTCGATAACTTTTCCCAAACGGTGTGCCGCTACCGATATGCCACCGCCCATGTGTGCAATAACAAGGTTGAGCTTTTCGTAGTTTGTACCGATAGTTTGTGCATATTTCCGGCCAACAGCCTTGTGGTTGAGTGCGTGGAATGTAGAACGGCGCGGAAACTGGGGCAATCCGCTAATACGGGCTACTTCCTGTAGTTCGTCTACTACAACAGGATCGGTGATATAAGCTTTACAGTCTGGAATATGACCGGCTATTTCGGAAGCGAGCACTGCTCCCAGATTACTGGCATGGTGGCCTCCGATTTGTTGTTTCAAATCCGTAATCATCCGGTCGTTTACCTCGTAGACGCCGGATGTCAGAGGGCGCAATAAACCTCCGCGACCAACCACTATTGATATTTCTTCCAGATCAACCTCGTCATCTTTTAGCTTTTTCAGAATGATTCTTTTCCGAAACTCATACTGATCGAAAATATCATTAAACTGAGCCAGCTCTTCATAGCTGTGACGAATTGTATGAAGATATTGCAGATCTTCATCTTCGTAAACTGCTATTTTTGTAGAAGTGGAGCCGGGATTGATAGAAAGAATTTTAAACATACTGTAGTTGTTGGTGAAATTCAAAAATAGTAAATTTTCTGATTTGTCAGCATACTGCGAATTGTATTGTTATTTCGTCCTTTCGGGGTTCTTGGCAATAAAATCTTTCCAACTTTTATAGGCTTTTTCGGTTTCCGGTTTCCCCATTTGGAGAAAGTGACAATAGGCCGCAGCAAGTCCGTCGGTTGCATCAAGTTGCGGCAGCATTTTTTCCTGAGGAATTTTTAAAAACCGGCGAAGCATGTCGGCAACCTGTTCTTTGGAAGCGTTTCCGTTTCCGGTAATGGCCATTTTGATTTTAAGCGGGGCATATTCTGTAATCGGAATGTCGCGATATAATGCTGCCGACATGGCAACTCCCTGTGCACGTCCGAGTTTTAGCATCGATTGAACGTTTTTTCCGAAAAAGGGAGCTTCAATGGCCATAAAATCAGGATGAAATTCATCGATTAAAGACAATGTCCGTGAAAAAATTTTTTGAAGCTTGAGATAATGGTCAGAATATTTTTTCAGTTCGAGCACGCCCATGACCATAAGTTCAGTTTTGCTGCCTGTAACTTTAAGCAAGCCGTAACCCATGACAGTTGTTCCGGGGTCGATACCAAGTATGATTGTTTCCTTTTGCATCAATCGATGATTTCAAGGACGGTTGAAAAAAAAATTACTTTGTTTCCAAATTCAACGGCACATTTTTGCTGAAAGTCTTCGACATGGTTACGATGCCAGTTCATGAGCGTATCCATGTCCTTTATATGAAATTGCAGCGAAAAAGAACTTCCTCCGTCATCTTCGCTCCCAATAACTTTGGCAAGCTGAGGTTTTGAAAATTCTCCGGATTCAAGCATAAAAGGAATATGGAATGTATTGACCCATTTGAGCCATTGTGCATAACTATCTGTTTCTACTTTATAAGTTGTGTTGAATATAAGCATGAGTATAAAATTCGTATTTTTATTTGATTGTTAATATAAAATTGTAGCTAAATGAAAAGCTCATTAGTGTTGCTTATCGTAAATTCTCAGATTTTATAAACAAATGTAATTATTATTTCTAAAAGTTCCTTATCTTTGCAGCGCAATTTCAAAATCAAAATTCGGGGGTTTAGCTCATCTGGCTAGAGCGCAACACTGGCAGTGTTGAGGTGACCGGTTCGAGTCCGGTAATCTCCACAATATAGATTGAATTTCAATGACTTACATTAGAAAGGGACTAAAAGAGGGACGAAAAACCGTTTTAGTCCCTTGTTTTTAACTATTATTTATTAC
>JAQVAV010000028.1 GCA_028690665.1 Paludibacter sp. | reverse complement strand
ACCCATCTGTAACTGACTCCAAAGTATTTATCGGAACTCACAATGCAGTTCATGAGATAAATGTGTATAACCTGCAGGGTGCGCATGTAAAAACCGTAAAAAACATCGCAGAAGTTGATTTAAGTGGTTTTGGCAATGGACTTTACATTCTGAAAGTTCAAACCAGCGAAAGAATCAGTACACATAAAGTTATAAAAGAATAACTTCCCGTACATAATCACAAAAAAGGATGACTCTTCACTGAGTCATCCTTTTGTATATCCCTCTGTTGATATCATTAATTTCGCCTTACTCTTATCTGAATCGCATTTTTGATAGGCTTTTCGCTGAAGAAAATCAGATATCCGCCTCCACCGGCCCCACTTACCTTCCAGCCAAGCACATCAGTTTTAAATTGATCAATCTGAGCCATAATGTCGGCATTCACCATTTCGGGAAACATGGCTATTTGTGCCTCAAAACTGTCAGTCATTGCACGACCTGTTTCCAGGGCATTTTTTTCAAGAATAGCCGACCAACACTGTTCAGTGGACAATGCTAGCTTTCGGGTAGCCTCAGTAGTAATATGTGTATTTGCCAGCACATCGTAACCCTGATGACGCGGATAAAGCGGAATCATCCAAATATGCTTTTCGAGCCAGAGAAATAACTCTTCATCAATGCGGGAATGAATTTTTTCAGGCCAGAAATTTCCAACATAATCAAATTTATTCAATCCCGGCATCACAATACCCAATGCATCCTGCGAACCACTCACATATTCAGTTCCCGGAGGGTTCTCGAAACAGAACAATGTTTTGGCTAATTTTTCACTATCGCCCTGCGGAACATCAGTCTGCCACAGTTCAATGGCCTTTTTACGGCTACTGGTAGCCATTCCGCTACGGTCATTGAAATCGTAATCGGGTTCAATACACAACGTAATTACCGAGCCGGCAGCCATTTTACTCACATAAGGCTGATCGAGCCAGCCACCAGCCAAATCGATGCGATACGGAATCCGGCACTCCTGCCGCAAGGCTGTGGTCGAACGCGCGGGTAATCCACCATGAGGCACACGTTTACTCACCACATATTCAATACCCAACTCTTTGCAAAGCGTTTCTTTGGCAGCAGTATGTCCATCGGCATTTACAAAAAATATATCGGGACGAAGTTCGCGAAGTTCATTTTCGAAATCGAGCAAACCACTTCCGCTGTTTATCCAGGCCTTTTTAACCGACTTGAGCGCACTGACCATATACAGTCGCTCTGCATCTGAGTTTATTGTTTTACGCGCTTTCAGTTCAGCAATGGTCCTGTCCGATCCTATACCCACATACAAATCGCCATAAGCCGCAGCCTCCTCGAAAAAGGCCACATGCCCGCTGTGAAGCATATCGTAACAACCACTTACAAATACTTTTTTGGACATTATATATTTTTCACTACTGACCGACTAAACATCTGAGATTCTTCGCTACGCTCTGAATGACAATGCTTTGTATTAATTATGGTTGGGAGGAGGTAGGTTGGCGGCTTCGCCGCCATCCTACCTCCTCCCAAAAACCTAACTTGTTGATTGCTTGTCATTCCGAACGTAGTGAGGAATCTAACAAGCTGAAAAAATTAATTCAAACTATTTTTATCGGTCAGTAGTGATATTTTTTAATCCATTATTCCAAAATAAAAAGGCTCGAATAGAAATAACACAACAAAAAAAATCTAACTATATAAATACTTTCCGAATAGTGAGAATTATTATTTTAAAGTACTCCTTTACACCAATATTATTGATGTACTTCATATTTAGATCAATTTTATGTGGCAAAATTTGTTCTATATATAATTTTTCCGGATTATCCGACTCACCTAAAAGAGTATTCTCATCGGCATACTCAATAGACGCATAATCAGTAATTCCCGGCCTTACAGAAAGAACTTTTTTTTGATACTGATTATACAACTCAACATACTTTCTTACTTCCGGCCGTGGACCAACCAAACTCATGTCCCCTTTAAGTACATTATATAATTGCGGTAGTTCATCAATTTTAAACTTACGTATAAAATATCCAACACGAGTCATTCTGTTATCTCTGTTACCAATTGTAATGAGCCCTTTCTTGTCAGACCCTTTTCGCATACTTCTAAATTTATACAGAAAAAAGTCGGTTCCATTTTTCCCAACCCGAACCTGTCTGTAAAAGCCACCTCCAGGACTTTCGATTACTATCGATAGGTAAATAATAAAGAAAACCGGAAATAATAACAACAAGCCTAATGCTGAGAATAAAACATCAAAAAATCTGATCATATTATTTTTTCTGAATTATAAGCATTTACTACTGTACTTACAATATAGTCAATTTGTTCGTTTGTGAGTTGAGGGTAAATAGGCAAAGATATTTCTGCAGAATAATTTTTAAACGACTGAGGAAAATCTTTTATTTCATAACCAAGTTCTTTGAAATAGCTAAGCATTGGCAAAGGTATAAAATGAACATTTACAGCAACGTCTGCTTCTGAAATTCTTTGAACGATATTATCTCTTTGTTCTTCGGTAGCATGTTTAATCCTTAATGGAAATATATGACATGAAGATTCCTTTGCATCACTAATCTGAGGTGGTATTACTGCCCAGTCGTATTTCGAAAATGCTTTACAATACCTGGCAGCAACTTCTTTTCGTTGAGATAACAACGTATCATATTTTCTGATTTGAGCCAGTCCGATTGCAGCATTTACATCCGCTAAGTTTATCTTCATTCCCAAACCAACAATATCATATCTCCAACCACCCGCCTTACTTTTCGAGAATGCATCTTTGGTCTGACAATTAAGAGTCATTCTTCTCAACTCACTGTATAGTTCAGCATTATCAAACACAGCAGGCATATTCAAGCATATTGCACCCCCTTCGGCAGTAGTTACATTTTTGACAGCATGCAACGAAAAAATGGTCACGTCACATTCCGTACCAATATTCTTATCGAAATACCTTGCTCCTAAAGAGTGAGCTGCATCATTTAATACTAATATACGACCTAATTTTTTCTGAGCATAAGAGGTTGGAGTGAATTTTTCAAGAATATCTTCAGAACTAACCAAGTCCATTATTTGCTTGTAGTCGCATGGCCAACCTGCTATATCTACAGGAATTATAGCTTTTGTTTTTGATGTTATTGATTTAGCAATTTCAGCAATTGATATATTGAAGTCATCGTTTATATCTACCATAACAGGCTTTGCTCCTGCATGTATTACTGCTAAAGCAGTAGCAGCATATGTGTATGCCGGAATTATAACTTCGTCACCCTCTTTTACACCTAACCATGTAAGCATCATAATAGCACCAGACGTCCACGAGTTAACACATAAAACTGACTTAGCCCCCGAGAATTTAGCAATTTCGTCTTCTAAAGCCTTTACTTTAGGACCAGTAGTGATCCAACCCGATTTCAGCGCATCAACAACTTCATTAATAACATCTTCGTCAATAAAAGGTGGAGAAAATGGGATTTTCATATTTAGTTTATTTTTAAAAAAATTGAAATTAAAAATTACATTAAATTATCCATATTAGACTCCAAAAAGCGAAGTACTCTGATGATGTTTTTTTTCTCAAGAGGTAAATTTACAATATGTTCTGACATTTTCTCAGCTATTGGAAAATCATTTATATCAAATTTCCACTTAACAAAATCTTTCTTTATAGGATGTAAAGGTGAAATAAACCAATCTCCAAGTTCAATTTTATTTACTCTTGCCGTTTCAAAAAAAACTTCTCGATTTTTTACTAAAATTGGGTATTTCAAAAAAGAATGATTGTTAAATAAATTTTTAACAACATGATTCTTTTTATGTATAAACAAAAATTCAGAATATAAAGTGGCATTACGTTTCCTTCTTTCAATTAATTTCTCAAGTCTGTTTGATTCATAGATACCAATTATCAATTGCACTTTTGACATACCTTTAAAAAAATGAACAGGCATTTCTATTGAGTTTAACTCATCATTCGATGATGAACCAAGTACAATACCTTTAACACTTAAAAACCTATATAATTTCAAAACAATCCAATATGTAAACGAATTTACAAAAATTTTTCGAGCCAAAATTAAAAACAAAATATTCAAATTATCAAATAAAGATGGTCTAATTTTATTTTTTTCTAATAACTTTATTTTCTCTAATAGCCCAAAGTTATTTATTAATGCAAAACCTCCAATTCCAGTTGAAAAAGGTTTATTCCATTGTGTAGAAAAAAATGCAGAATCACAATTTGTTCCATTAAATTTTTCATTGTAATAGCCACCAAAACCATGTGTACAGTCCTCAATTGTATATAAATTAAATTTTTGAGCTAATGCTATAATCTCTTCTATGTTGCTTGAAAGTCCAAAAGTATTCTGACAAATGATAACTTTAGTTTTCTCATTAATAGCATTTTCTAATTTTGATATATCCATATTATACGTTTCAGGAATAATATCAACATATATTGGCTTTGCACCAGCATAAATAATTGCATTTGGTACAACTACACAAGTAAAAGCTGGTAATATAACCTCATCTCCTTCATCAACACCCATAGATTTTAAAATAGCATACAATGCAACCCTACCCTTCCAATAAAAAAACAACTCTTCATTGCCTTCTGTATAAGCCGACAACTTTTTCTTATACATATTTTCAATATTCATAACTATATAATCCAATAAATTTAACACTGAGCTTCAAGTTTCGAAAAACGACATAAAATTTCCATAGTTTAAAATATAAATATCATAACGAACTAATTGTAAAAATTAAATTCGCTTTTTTATAGCATTATATGCATATAAAACAAAGTTAAACACTGAATATAAAAAAGATAAATGTTCATGTTTTCTATACACCCTCCATACATCTTTAGCAGCTTTCCATTTTTTTGAAGTATTAGAATTTGAAACAATACGGTAATAAGCTAATGGTTCATTTAAACCATATACATTGAAACCTCTTTTCATTAAATCTAACCATAAAGCCATATCATGACTACTTTTAATAATTGGCATTTTAAATTTTCCTGTAATCTCTCTGTTAATCATAACAGTAAGACAGCCAATAATTGTATTTTTTAAATATCCATTATAGTCGATTACATTAGGAACTTGAATTATTCTATTTTTAAGCACTGCATTTTCGTTCATAATGTAATAACTTGACATAGTAAAAGCATAATTGTTTTTCTGCATAAAACTTAATTGTTTCTCCAATTTTGTGGGTAACCATAAATCATCACTATCCAAAAATGCTATATATTTTCCTTGAGCATTATTAATCGAAATATTTCTTGCATAAGCAGCACCCATATTTTTTTCGTAGGCAAATAACTTAATTCTTGAATCTTGCTTAATATAATTATTAACAATATCTACAGAATTATCAGTTGAACAATCATCTGTAATTAACAACTCCCAATTTTCATGTGTTTGAGATATTACAGACAATATCATGTCTTCAATAAATTTTGAAGAATTATACATTGGAGTTATTATTGAAACTAAATCCTTCATATTCTATCGCTTAATTGAAATCAAAAATATTTTTTTACAATACTATACGCATTTCTATTAAATTCATATACTTTTTTACTTGGGATTTTTCCCATACTAGAAATTTCGCTGCGAATAACTATTAAAGCAAAACAAAAGGCAGCAATTCATATATTTATTTTAAAATTCCACAATAAATACCAAGCATTGATCTAACATTTTCTGACCAATCATACAATTCGCAAACACGCTCGCGCCCGGCCTTACCCTGTTTTGCTCTTGCATGAGGGTTATCAATAAAATACTGTATTGCGTCCGCAGCTAACTGTGGACTTCTTTTCGGCACAACAATACCTGTATTCATATTTTCAACAATCTCAGTAAAACCCTCAGCATCTGACACAACTACAGGACATTCACATGCCATTGACTCTACAGCAACGACACCAAAAGACTCACTATTTGATAAAGAAACTGACACATCAAAATAATTATAATAATCGGGTAAATCTGAATTATTAATACGACCTAAAAAAGAAACGACATCATCTAATTCTAACATCAAAACTAATTTCTTCAACTCCAATTCTTGTTCACCCTCTCCAATAATGATTAATTTTGTTAGTTTTGGTTTATTTTGTTCATGTACTATTTTGAACGCCTTAATTAAAGTATCAATCCCATATATAGGTGCTAAAGTTTTCACTGTTCCAATTATAAATTCTTTATTTGACTTTTCTACATACTTATGTTTGAACAGGTTAACATCAACTCCAAAAGGTGTAATTTCAATTCTTTGCTGAGTATATTTATTAGCCTCATTAGCCATTACTCTACTGGTAGACAATATCTTATCAGCTCTCGAAAAAATATATCTTAGTAACAGAGAGTGCAAAAAAGAACGTTTAGGGAAACAATAAACATCACTACCCCAAACAGATATTATAAAAGGATGAAAGCCAGAAAGGACACCCAACAGACCATAACTTGTCGCATAATGAGCATGTAGAATATCAGGTTTAAATTCTTTTATTTTTTTTCTTAACTCTACAATAGCACTTAAATACTTTACTTTTTCAAAAGAACCATTTTGCAATCTATCATTTAACGAACTAATATAATCAAAATAATATACTTGCACATTACCAAACGGCTCATAAACCTTCAAATCACATTTATTTAACCCAAACAAAAAAATATCAACATCATGCTTCGCTAAAGAAGTTACCCATCTATGAGTATGAGTATTATTTGGATCTGACAGTAGAAAAAGTTTCATTGTATTTTAAATAACAAAATATTAATTTAAAAGCAGTTACATACCAGAACTCCTTTACATAGTTTAAACTCTCTCAATTCTAAACAAAAATAAGTTTCACGCTCCATTTACCAACATAAAAACATCGCCAAGGTCTCAACTGCAATATTTTAAAAACACAGACTTATCTACCTCATCAAATTCAATAGCTTCATGTCTCAATCTTAATAAAAATCGACAACTTTCGGCTAATGTATATTTATTTCTTAAAAGCAATAAAAATATATACATACAATAAAACCTTGACCAAACAAAGAAAAATAAATCTCCATAATGATGTCGGATATTGATAAAACGATTTAAATAATGAATGTAAACTTTCCCAATCCTTGAAAAACCAATAGTCGAAGAGCTTACCTTATGAAATATCTGGGAATCAACAACACAAGCCATTTTATTTTTAGCTTTTTTCATTCTCAAAGAAAAATCAAAATCTTCCTCACCAAAGAAAAATTTTTCGACAAACACTTTATCATTTTCTAAAATTTCGGGCACAAAGAACAAGGCACAACCTGTTACAAATGAAATATTTATATGTGATTTTTCTTTTACATTTACAACTAATTCGTTAGCATAATAATACTTGCGAAAACCGGCAAATAGACGCCCACCACAATTCCAAATAATATTGGGTTCTGCATAATATTTAATTAACGGTGTTAGAACTTTATATTGGGGATTTAAAGCTACAAATTGCGTTAAACGATTTAAAAAATCAATCTCAACAACCGTATCATTATTAAGCAATAAATAACAATCCGGTTTCATCCATAAAGCCAATTCAACTCCCTTATTATTACCCTTGGCAAATCCGTAATTCTCTTTTAATTTATACAGTAAAAAATCTTTTTTCTTAATACCTTTGGGAAAAACACTATTTTCACTTACTAAATAACTGCTGATTTTGTTATTGTTAACCCACGACATTATTTCTTCCACCGAATTATCAATAGATCCGTTGTCAACAACAACAACAAAAAAATCGTCTGTTTTGATTCGGTACAAAGATTCTAAACAATCTATTGTATCATGATAACCGTTCCAATTTAAAATAATAATCGCAGTCATCTAAGTTTTATTTTAGGTATTTTTATATATGTATCTAAACTATTAATAAGCAAATAAAAAATGGGTATTTCGATAAAAGACAGATTCCAAAAATAGAATTCGAACCACCCCATAAACAAAAGACTACACCACCAAACATAAATAGCAGTAAAATACATACTACTCGTAGATTTCACATATTTCAACAACAAGTAAATTAACCCACTAAATAAGAGAACATATAGAATACTCCCAAGCATACCCAAATGAATAAATAGTGTACCAAAAAAAGTTAATACATTCGTCCCGCCTAGTCCAGTGTCATGATAAATATCCGAAATAGGTATAATAAGTTTATCTCCGGTAAACATATACACTATATTTATAAATGGTGCGAAAACATATTCAGGTTTAGGTGTTTCTAAAAAACCGGCTCTCATATCAACACTTAAACCATTTACTCCACTTGTCAAATAATGAAGAAAGTGTTCAACAATAAATTCAGATGTATCATTAGTAAATTCTCCATCAACAGAAGCAACCAATAGTAGATAATAGCTCAGAAAAAAAATAAACCCGCCGGATATAATAATCAAAAGAATTAAAAAAGGATTCAATTTTGATTTTTTGCTAAAGAAACGATAAAGAAAACCTGCAATTAGGGGTACAATAATCCAACTTTTCACCTGGTAGAGCATTGCAACCACCAGAATACCAAAAATCAAAAAAATATATTTCGACTTTGCTTTATCAAAATCAAAAATAAGAAGAATTAATGAGGCAATTAAAAACACTCTTATATGCCCCCATAAACCACCCGCTAAATTATCTTCAGCATACTCATCTGAGCCCAATAAATTAGCAGAACTACCAGAAGTAAGAAAAATATGAATAAGCGAAAAAAATAAAAAAAATGAAATTAAAATGACTAGAAGTTTAGAAATCTTCGCATCTTCATAGTACGTTACGGGTTTTAAACTGCATTGTTGATTATACTTAAGGCCTATTAACAAACTTGGTAAAAAGAAAACTAATAATCCAACCATCCAAAAGATTATACTTGGATAATAAAATTCAACAAACCCCAAACTTTTAGGTAATGCTATTGTAATGAGTAAAATTATTACGTATGGGATCATTAAAATATTGAGAGGAGTGAATAATGTTCCCCATATCTTAATCTCAAATTTCGTCAAAATTATTACTTCGACTAAAAATATAAATATAATAAACACATCACTTAAAGCCATATTAATTATGTTTTTTATGTTTCAGGCTTAAAAGTTTCCCTACAAGTAATACAAAAAGTAATACTTCAGAAATAACCATTGACCATGCTGCAGCAAATATACCATATTTTGCGGCAAAAATAATCAAAACAAATACGCTAACAAGACCAGACAATATAACTGTTTTAAAAAAAGCAGTTTGTTCATTTAGATTTATAAGCCCTACAATTCCTAATAAATAATTGAGACCACCAAATAAAATAATTATCGACATTATTTTTACGACAACAATAGAATCCTGAAATTCAGGTCCTCCAAAGAAAGTTATTATATTAGGAGAAAAGAAGTAAGTAATCATAGTAATAGCGCTGAGCAATATCGAGTAAGGCTTAACAACTCGAAACAAAGCCATAACACTTTCTTTAACATCTAAATTTGAGAATTTAAAACCAAAATGCGGAAACAAAGCTTGTGCAATTGGAGACATTATACTTTGTAAAGCTTTAATTATCTTCTCTGCAGCAGCGTAGACACCAATCATTGAGTCATTTACAAAAAAACCGAGAATAAAAACATTCGAATTGCGATAAAAATTCATACCTAATGTTGTAGCAAAAACTGCTAATCCATCTTTTAACTGAGAAATGACATCAACTTTGTGAGGCAACTTTAAACGTAAACGGAGTGATTTAAATACAATAAACATACTAAAGAAGCCGGCTAACAAATACCCAAAAGAATTTAATAGTAATATGTATTTATAGTCCTCTTCCTCATTTATTAAAACAAATATCAATATAGTAAAAAACAATTTTGAGATAACATTCACAATAGTAAGGTATCTCATTTTTTCAAGTCCCTGAAATAACCATACCGGTATAAACACATCTCCGATTACTATACCTACTCCATAAAACAATATAAGATAGTTTTCGCTTGATTTGATATACAATGGAGAAAACGCAAAAAAAATAATCAGCCCAACAAATGACAACAATAATTTCGAAAAAATCACAGCATTAAAAATCCGGTTAATTTCTGTAGTATTATTCCTTTGTTGCGATATTTGTTTCGTTGCAGAATAGTCAAAACCATAACTACCTATAAGTAGGACATATTGAATAATTACGTATATATATGAATAAACACCATAATTTGCAGGCCCTACAACTCTTAGTAAGTAAGGTAAAGCGATTAATGGTAATAAAAGATTCAGCCCATTTAAAACATAGAGAGAAACAAAACTTTCGATTAACTCTTTTCTCCTTTCAATTTTGGATCTTAAAGACATTTCTGGCATGATTAAATTATACAAAAAAATGATCTACAACAAATTAACTCTCAGAGCAACTCCAAAGCAAACTAAACTACTATTATTGATCATTTTCTCGCCCGGCAAAGATACAATAAACCTTTCAATCGACCTCGAAAAACGGGATCAAATGTAAATTTTTCAGCGATTGCAAACTTTAAAATTCGTATAATCTACTGAAAAACAACCACTAAAAAACACACACCTTTTGTTTATTGTTGCATCTTAAATTAAAAATCAATTGTTCGAATACAGTTATGTAAATAAACAGCATGATATAACATACGAGTGAATGAGTGATATTCAATAACATAATAGCATCTACATTAAGTGCAAACTGTATAAC
>JAQVAV010000021.1 GCA_028690665.1 Paludibacter sp. | reverse complement strand
GGTAGGATTTTGTCTTTTTTCTGTCGAAATGCCAAAGGTTATGACAAAGAAAAAACCCTACAAATCGCTGAATTTGTAGGGTTTAACCGACTTTTGTCGCTAATTGTCTTAGCTGTCTGGCGGAGAGAGAGGGATTCAAACCCCCGGTACCTTGCAGTACGGCGGTTTTCAAGACCGCTGCAATCGATCACTCTGCCATCTCTCCAAGAGTGTCTTTTTTCAAAGGCGGTGCAAAGATACGCCTTTTTTTGAAATTGCCAAACACTCAAACCACGTTTTCATGGGAGTTTTGTCAAATTACAGACATAAATTATTTATTGTTTTCGAAATATATTTGAAAATCAATATATTGATCGAATGAAAAAATTATATGGTTTTAAGATATTCCGTAACATTTTTTTCAATGCGGGCGGAAATATCTTCTGTGCTGGCTTTGTCAAAGCTTTCGCCTGTTATATTTTCAAACAATTCGATATAACGTTCACTGATTCCGGTTACGATTTCATCTGTCATTTCCGGTACTTTTTGGCCTTCTTTTCCCTGAAAGCCGTTTTCCATTAACCATTCACGGACAAATTCTTTGGAAAGCTGTTTTTGAGCTTCTCCTTTTTCGAAACGGTCTTCATATCCTTCAGCATAGAAGTAACGTGATGAATCCGGCGTATGAATTTCGTCAATCAAATAAATTTTACCATCACGTTTTCCAAACTCATATTTAGTATCTACTAAAATTAAGCCACGTTTGGATGCGATTTCAGTCCCGCGAAGAAAAAGTTCCATGGTGTATTTTTCCAGCAAAGCATATTCTTCAGGAGATACCAAGTTTTGTTTTAGAATTTCTTCTTTCGAAATATCTTCATCATGCAGTCCATATTCTGCTTTGGTAGTAGGAGTAATGATTGGTTGTGGAAAACGTTGGTTTTCGCGCATTCCGTCCGGAATTTTTACACCGCAAATTTCGCGAACTCCACTTTTGTAAGCTCTCCATGCGCTTCCGCAAAGGTATCCGCGAACAATCATTTCTACCGGATAACCTTCGCAACGAAGTCCAACGGTGACCATTGGATCCGGACTGGCAAGTTTCCAGTTAGGAACGATATCAGCAGTTGCATCAAGAAATTTAGCTGCAATCTGATTTAGCATTTGGCCTTTAAAAGGAATTCCTTTCGGCAATATAACGTCGAATGCAGAGATCCGGTCGGTAGCAATCATTACGAGTAAATCGTTTTTTACTGTGTACACATCACGCACTTTGCCGTGATATACATTTTTTTGTCCATCAAAATGGAAATCTGTGTTTGTTAGAGCGTTCATAAAATTAAATCTGCCTCCTTACCCTCTAAAAGAGAAATGTCGGAGAATTTATAATATGTTATTATTTATTTTACTTATTACTATTTATGCAAATTCAAGCATTTTCTTCAACTCCCTCTTTAGGGTGGTGGGTATTTTTTTCGTACGCTTCCACAATTCGTTGTACTAATTTGTGGCGGACAATATCTTTGACATCAAATTCTATTTTTGAAATACCTTTTACATTTCGCAAAACGTATAAGGCATCAATTAATCCGGATTTTTGTTGATACGGTAAATCTATTTGAGTTATGTCTCCTGTTATGATCATTTTTGTGTTCAGCCCCATACGCGTCATAAACATTTTAATTTGCATAATAGTTGAGTTTTGCGCTTCATCTAAAATTACAACTGCATCACTCAGGGTCCTGCCTCGCATAAATGCCAGGGGAGCAATCTGAATCGTTCCGTTTTCGAGATATTCTTTAAGTTTCAAAGGGGTGATCATATCTTGCAATGCATCATAAAGCGGTTGCAGATAAGGGTCAATTTTTTCTTTCATATCACCGGGAAGAAAACCCAATTTTTCGCCAGCTTCTACAGCCGGACGACTGAGAATAATTTTTTTGATTTCTTTATTTTTCAACGAACGGACAGCCAAAGCGATAGCAGTATAAGTTTTACCGGATCCAGCTGGCCCAATTGCAAACAGAAGATCGTTTGTTTCAAAGTCTTTGACTAATTTTTGCTGATTTTTTGTCCGGGCCACGATGGATTTACCATTGACTCCGTGCAAAATCAGATGATCGAATTTGAGTTCCTCCGGCTCAGTACCATTTTTAATGATTTCAATAATTTCAGTTTCAGTCAGATGGTTATTATCTATGCAATGCCGTTCTATTTTCCGTAGTTTATCAATAAATTTATTAGTTTCCTCTTCACTTCCCGAAATTTTTATCACATGTCCCCGTGCGGTAAAACGTAGATTAGGATATAAATTCTTTAATACATGAATATTTGAATTATTTATACCGTAAAAAACAGTTGTATCGGTATGTTCGGAAAGTTCAAAGATTCTTTCGATCATTGGTTGCTAAATAGATTTGATTAGCCTTTCCAAAGTTTTAAACTTTGGAAAAGCTAAAAGATTTTAATATGCAAACAACGGATATACTTCCATTGTTTTGTTTACCCGTTCACGAACCGATTTAATTACGCTTTCATTTTCAACATTTGAAAGTACAGTTTCAATCATTTCTGCAATTTCAGCCATAAGAGGTTCTTTAGCACCTCGTGTTGTGATAGCCGGTGTACCTAAACGGATTCCCGATGTCTGGAATGCAGAACGACTGTCAAATGGAACCATATTTTTATTGACTGTAATATCTGCCAGTACCAAAGCTTTTTCGGCCACTTTACCTGTTAAATCAGGATATTTCGAACGAAGATCAACCAACATGGAATGATTATCTGTGCCACCGGAAATGATAGTAAAACCACGTGCAATCAAAGCGTCTGCCAAAGCAGCAGCATTTTTCTTCACTTGCAGTTGGTATTCCTTATACTCTGGTTGTAAACATTCGCCAAATGCTACCGCTTTAGCAGCAATAACATGTTCAAGCGGGCCTCCCTGAATTCCCGGGAATACAGCAGAGTCCAATAATGCAGACATCATTTTTACTTCACCTTTAGGAGTAGTTTTTCCCCATGGGTTTGGAAAGTCTTTACCTAAAAGAATAATACCACCACGTGGACCGCGGAGTGTTTTGTGTGTTGTGGAAGTTACGATATGTGCATATTTTACAGGATTGTCAAGTAATCCGGCTGCAATCAACCCAGCTGGGTGAGCCATGTCAATCATTAAAAGGGCACCAACTTTATCGGCAATTTCGCGCATACGTTTGTAGTCCCATTCGCGTGAATAAGCAGAACCACCTCCAACAATCAATTTTGGTTTTTCGCGTAATGCAACTTCTTCCATTTGGTCGTAGTCAACGCGACCGGTATCCTGACATACATTATATTCTGTTGGATGGTAAAGGATACCTGAACTGTTTACTAACGAACCATGTGAAAGATGACCACCGTGAGCCAGATTGAGTCCGAGAAACGTATCTCCCGGGTTCAGACATGCCAAAAATACGGCAGCATTGGCCTGAGCTCCTGAGTGAGGTTGCACATTCGCCCATTCTGCTCCAAAAATTTCTTTCAAACGATCAATGGCGATTTGTTCGCTTTGATCAACTACTTCGCAGCCTCCATAGTAACGCTTGCCCGGATAACCTTCGGCGTATTTATTTGTCAAAACAGAACCCATTGCTTCCATAACCTGATCACTCACAAAGTTTTCTGAAGCAATCAATTCAATACCTTTCATCTGACGCTGCTTCTCGCGTGCAATGATGTCAAAAATAACCTGGTCTCTTTTCATTGTTTTTGTCTTGGGCCTAAAGATAAAAGTCTAAAGGCGAATTATAATTACGTTTATATTTATTTACTTTTACTTACTGATTCAGAAGTTTTTGAAACCTCTCAATAAATTTTCCTACATGAAATCCGTCCATCAGAGCATGATTTACATGAATATCCAACGGCAACCACATTTTATTTCCTTCGCGGGAGAGTTTCCCGAAAGTTATTTTTGGAACACTACGTGCCGCATTCCATTTACGGGCGTGGTTTACCGAAGTAAAATCGGCCCAGGGCAGGGTAGAGTAGTGTATAATATCTTCTCTTGGATCAGATAAACTCAGTCCGCTCTCCGCTTTTACCCGTTCATTTTCGAGCTTGGCCATTTTTATAAATGATTCAATATCTTCGAAATACGGATAAAATCCATATCCGAAGGTTTCATCTTCTCTGAAAATTGTTGGGCCAGCTCCGACAGTGTCATAACAGTATATTTTGCCGTTCTCAATTCTGTAACGAAATTCTTCGATTTCATTCACTGCTTTGAGCGACAAACATAGATAATAAAGTGAAAATGGATAATGTTTTTCTTTGGCAATTTTATAAGCCTGAGAACATTCAACTTTTACTGTTATTCCAAAAAGTGGTTCATCAAAGTCATTAAAAAACTCGAAGTGTTCACGTCTCTTCCAGCTTGATATATTGATTTCGTGTTTCATTTTTTATGATTAAACTCGCTACTCTACGCTATTATTTTTTCTTTTTTTGCACTGTCCATCCGAATTTTCCTATCTCTTCGCCTAGTTTATAATAATGTCCGTGAGAATAGGCAATTAATTTTGCCTCGGAAAGTTTGAATGTATCTGTTTCTGGATCAATATATTTTGTATCGGCCTGAACATTTACGACATCTGCAATGAACATGTCGTGGGAGCCGAGAGGGATAATTTCTTTTACCTTACATTCAATTGAAAGAGGCGATTCCTGAATCAGAGGAGCGTTTATTTTTTCAGCTTTTACCGGGGTTAATTTCATCTCCTCAAATTTATTGAAGTCACGACCGCTTTTTACACCACACCAATCGGTTGCAAAAGCCATTTCTTCATTCGTGAGATTGATAACAAACTCCATGTTTTTTTTGATAATATTATAAGAATGTCTTTCCGGACGTACAGATATATAACACATAGGAGGATTGCTGCAAACCGTTCCGATCCAGCTCACTGTTATCAGATTATATTCATCACTTATATTTCCACAGGATATTAGAGCCGCAGGCAGCGGATATATCATAGTTCCTGGTTTCCAGCTTACTTTGTTACTCACAATAATGATTTTATTTTAATTTTACTTCTTCAAATTTCATTTCGCGCTCGCAATACTTGCATTTCAAACGCATAGAGCCTTCTTCTTTTATTACAAAAAAGCGAGTGGTCACCGGTTGATGATTAGTTATACAATTAGGATTTCCGCAATGGGCAATTTCACGAATTTCGTCAGGTAAGACTAAAGGACGTTTCTCAACGACTTCATATTCGCGAATAATATTGATTTTTGCATTAGGGGCAATCAATGCTATTTTATTTGTTTCATCTTCTTCTAAAGCTCTGTCGGAGATTTTTACTAACCCTTTCGATCCGATTTTTGCACTATCAAGATTATTGGCTAATGTAATTTGGTTTTTTGAAGTTTCCAGATGAAGAATAGAGACAACTTTAAACAGTTTGTCCGAAGGAATATGGTCTATCACAGTTCCATTACGAAGTGCTGCTACTTTTAATTTTTTTTCCATGATGAATTTGTGCTAATGAGAAAAAGAGTTAATGTGATAATAAAAACCATTTGTCAGGATTTAATTCCCATAACTTTACTGATAATTGCCTGGCGAACATAAAGTCCGTTTTGGGCTTGTTGGAAATAATAGGCCTTTTCGTTGGAGTCGACATCCGGATCGATTTCGTTTACGCGTGGCAGTGGATGGAGTATCTTCAAATTTAGTTTTGAATTTATCAACATTTTATTTTTGAGTGTATATACATTTTTTACACGTTCGTATTCCATTAAGTCCTGGAAGCGTTCCCGCTGAACCCGCGTCATATAGAGAATATCCGCATCATTGAAGTTATTATTCAATTCAGTTGCTTCACTATATTTAATGCCATGTTTCCTACAGAAAATTTTGTATTCTTCCGGCATTTTTAATTCTTCCGGCGCTATAAATTTGAAAGTAGGATTGAAATGTGACATGGCCATAATTAAAGAATGTACAGTGCGTCCGTATTTCAAATCTCCTACTAAGCATATATTCAGGTTTTCGAGTGTTCCCTGAGTTTTTTTTATGGAATATAAATCGAGTAAAGTTTGGGACGGATGCTGATTAGCTCCATCACCTGCATTTACAATGGGAACCGGCGAAACCTCCGCAGCATAGCGCGCAGCACCTTCTAACGGATGGCGCATAACGATAACATCGGCATAGCAACTGACCATGTGGATGGTGTCGTTCAGAGTTTCCCCTTTAGAAGAACTACTTGTTGCTGCATCCGAAAATCCGATAATTGATCCTCCGAGACGGATAACAGCTGTTTCAAAACTAAGACGGGTGCGGGTGGATGGTTCAAAAAACAATGTGGCAACCACTTTTCCATCAAGTGTTTTTCGGTTGGGATTGGCCTCAAATCCGGTTGCCGAATCAAGAATTGCTAAAATTTCTTCTTTGCTATAGTCTGAAATTGAGACTAAACTGTTTTTGCTCATATTCGTAGTTCCGAGTACTATTGTTAAGTGTCTGCTGAAAAATGTCAGCGGTATTTTGATTTTATAACTAAATGCTGTGTAAATACAAAAAAACCAACATAAATTCTAATTGATTTATATTGGTTTATATGTTTTTAGAGGCAAAATATCCAAGCAACAATTGATCAAAAAGTTGCACTGAAGATTCAAATATATGAAATTGCTTCTGTTCATTTTTTTCGCTCACAAAGGTAGTGGAAATTTTGCGAAAATAAAAGATTATTTTTGTATTGTGTCCGTTTAAATAATATTGAAATTAGCTCCTTTTCACTGAAAATGGCAACTTCAATCTCTTTTTTATTTTGTGTGACTTTTTTTTCCTATTCAACGTATAAATAATAAAAAACTGTTTTCTTTGTAATAAAAATATATTTGTAAAAAAAACTGAAAAATAAATTCAATTTTGATGATTGTACAAGTAAAAAAGTCGATAGAGTTGTGTTCGTTAAAAGATGCATTTGTGATAAATGATACTCACTATACTTATGGACAATTTGGCCAATATATATCCAACGTCAAAAGTTTAATTAGAGACATCCCCATTAAAAAAAATGAAATTATTGGAGTAGTTACTTATAATGATATCGAGACTTATGCAACGATTTACGCCTTATGGTTTTCCGGATTATGTTTTTTACCAATAAATCCACTATTTCCGGAAAAGAGAAACCAAGAAATAATCAGAAACTCAAATTTACGTTATGTATTTTACAGTAAATCCAATATTGATATTAATGATAAGGTTGTGCAATCTTATTCAACGTTGAATTTACCAAATGTGGAAGTGGATCTCGATTTACCTATCTTGTCGGATGAGGATTTGATGTATATATTATTTACTTCAGGCAGCACAGGAATTCCTAAGGGAGTTCCAATCAATAGAAAAAATCTGAATGGTTTTGTGGATGCTTTTTTTTCTAATGGATATAGTTTAAGTTCCGATGACAGGTTCTTGCAGATGTTCGATTTTACTTTTGATGTATCCGTTCAATGTTATGTCTTACCACTTTGTATTGGAGCTTCAGTGTACACTGTTCCTTTGGATAATATTAAATTTTTTGCAATATACCAGATTCTTGAAAAATATAAGATAACAGTAGCCAAAATGGTTCCGTCTGTCATTGCCTTTCTTCGTCCGTATTTTTCTAAGATAAAATTGCCATATTTAAAATATTCATTGTTTTCAGGCGAGGCACTATTTAATGATGTTGTTGAAAAATGGGCAGATTGTGTGCCAAATGCTATTATTCAAAATTATTACGGTCCCACAGAAGCTACCATTGACTGTCTTTATTATACATGGAGCAGATCGGCTGTGCCTGAAAAGATATACAATGGCGTAATCTCTATTGGGCGTCCGTTTGGAGATACTAAGGCCTTAATTATTGGAGAAGATGGGCAGATTATTACGGATGACAATTTAAAGGGAGAACTTTGTGTTTCTGGAAATCAGGTGACTACGGGATATTTGAACCTGCCGGATAAAAATAAATCTGCTTTTGTTCAATTGAAGTTTCAAAACGAGAATTGTACTTTTTATCGTACAGGAGATCTTGTTTATCGAGATAAGGATGGAGATTATTTGTATTGCGGAAGGATTGATCAACAAGTACAAATACAAGGATATAGAGTGGAGTTGGGCGAATTGGAAAGTCATACAAAACAATTGATTGGAAATGTTCAGGTAGCAGCAGTTGCAAAGACCAATGCTTCAGGAAATGTGCAGTTATTTTTGTTTGTAGAAAACTATCAGGCAGAAACCAAATTGATAATTGAATATCTTCAAAAGACTTTACCTCACTATATGGTACCTTCAAAGGTGATAGTCTTGGAAGCGTTCCCTTTGAGTTCGAGTGGTAAAATAGATAGAAAAAAATTAATAGAATTTATTTGATTCTAATGTTGGATAAAATGCATTTAATGGAGGAAAACCATAGCGTTTTTTTTGATCTTCTGTCTAAAGCGAACAATAATATATGTAGTTATAAACATGGAGGTTTTTATTCTCTTATGGATAAAAAAAACGTGTTTCCCAAATTAACTCTTTGTTATAATGAGTTGCTACCCAAAAAGCAATATTTCCAAGAATATTTTAGAGCTGTTGAACAGAAAGAAGCAGCTCCTTATATTATTTTAGCAGAGAATGAAAACTTAATTTTAGCAGAAAAACTTCTTAAACAGGAAGGGTTTAGAGCTGTTGAAAGTTGGACTACAATGAGCCTTTTTACAAATCAGGTAAATTATGTGAACTCAACAGATTTGCATATACTTACTGTTTATAGAGCAGAAGAATTACAACATTGGTTAAGTGTTGTGCAACAAGGATTATTTAATAGCTCTAATCTTGAAACAACCATTTTTGAACAGCTACTTTTAAATAATAAAATTCAATTTATAATTGGATTTGCTGGAAATGAACCTGCATGTGCACTACTTGCAGTCCTTAATGAATCAACGGCTGGCTTATATATGATAACTACATTACCTCGGTTTAGAAAAAAAGGGTATGCGAGCCATCTTGTAAACTACGCTCTGAATCATTTTGCTCAAAAGGGAATAACAAGATGTGTTTTGCAGTCTACAAGATCGGGATATGATATGTATAAACATATTGGATTTCAAACAGATGGTCGTTTTTTTATTTATTGGAAAATTGGGAAAGAATATATGTAATCAATTTTAAATATTGCTGTAATGAATCAAAATTTTATATTGGAATTAAATAATATTTTTAGAAATGTTTTTGATGATAAATCTATAGAGATAACACCTGAAACATCTGCAAAGGAAATAGAAGCATGGAATTCAATGAATCATATTTTGTTGATTAATGAAATAGAAAAGTATTATAATATTGAATTTGAATTGGATGAATTAATTTCCATAAATACCGTGGGGGATATACTGCAGATCTTGCAGAGCAAGGTTAATAAATAAGATTTTTATCCATCAAATCATGAATATTGAAGTTATAAAAGTCAGAGATTTAGGTTCATTCATTGATTCAGAGTTATATGAGTCATTGTCTAATATTCCAATTTCCAGATTAAGAGCCCTCTCTCAATTGAATAATCCAAGAGCCGACGGTGACGATGTCGCTTTAATTTTTGCTCATGATAATGGAACTTTATATGCTTATATAGGGCTATTACCTGATCGAATCTGGATTGATAATATATCTCAAAAGATATGGTGGAATACCTGCTGGTGGACTAACGAATCAGAAAGCAATAATGTTAGTATTCAGTTGTTTTTTATGGCCTGTAAATTTACTCAAGGTCAATTTTATTTTCCTGAGTTAACACCGCATACAAGTGTTTTAATCAGTAAAATAAAAGGATTTACAGTAAATAATCATTTTGGGATAAGGGCTTATTTATATGCGAATCTTGTAACTTTGTTACCTGCGAGAAAAAAGATATTCAGTCAGGTTCGACCTTTATTGATTGTGGCGGATAAAATGATAAATTTAACTTACTGGCCAATTTCTAAATTCTGGCAAAACAAGCTGGCTGCTAAATGTTTAAATTATGAACTTGTTAATCAGGTTGATGATGAAATTAGTGCTTTTATTGCGGTGCATAATACAGGAGAATTATTTCGTAGAAATAAAACTGAATTAAACTGGATTAATTATTATCCGTGGATTACCGAGACTAATGCAATAATTCCTTCCCGTTATGCTTTTTCCTTATATGTAAAATTTTTTAAAAATACCATGGTCAAGGTTTATAAGGATGCTCTATTGATCGGTTTTTTTATTTTATTAGTTCGGGATGGGAATGCAAAGCTAACCTATTGCTATTTTGATAATGAGTTTCTTACTGATGTTGTGGATGTTTTGTACGAAATTATTTTAAAAAACAAGATAAATACTTTTGTTGCATTTGACCCGGCTATTTCAGAATACATCAAAAAAAATAAAAATCCATTTATTCTTATACGTAAACATGTTAAGACTGTTGGTTTCCCTTCTATACTTAAAAGTGGAATGAGTCCAGAAGTGCTACAGGATGGAGACGGAGATTGTGCTTTCACCTGATATTTAAGAACTATCTGTTTATAGTTTCTCTGTGCATTAGTTTTTTTATTAAAAATAGCATATACTCTGTTTTTATTATTTTTTCTGTGTGTTCATTCACAGAAACTTCCATGCCTATTCGTTGAAAATTATTTTGTATAGAGTCAGACTTCAAATTTGCTGTTCCGAAACTAAGGTCGGTATTTATTTTGTCGAAAAAAGTTTTATCCATGGCATAATCTGTAAATGGAAAAGAAAATAATCTCAAGGGTTGATTGAATTTGTCTATTACAAAGTCCATACTTTCATTGGTTTCTGCAATTCTTTGTTCTTCAGAAATGGTAGGATAATATGGATGAGATTTGGAATGAGCACCTATTGTAAATCCTTTTTTGGCAAGCTCTTTAATTTGATCTGTACTCATATAAGGCTTTTCTTTTTTTAGAAATTCGGAAAAGTCAATATTTAAAACGTTAGCAATTTTTAGAATTAATTCTTCATCAGAATAAGTCAGTTTTTTTAAATCATTAGCAGATGAATAAGCGATTCCTGCGTATCGGAGATCATTTTCAATAGCTTTGATGGATGCTTTGGTCGGTGTGTTATTTTTTATTTCATCGATAATTAAGGATACTTTCAATCTGAAAAACATGGACTTGTTGTCAACAAAATTGGTATTTATAAAAATTGTTGCGGGAACTCCTTTTTTTTGAAGTATAGGTGCCACTTCTGAGTAAAATTGGCTAAATCCGTCATCGAAACTGAGAAAAAACGCGTTGTTTTTTATTTTTTCCGGGTTCGAGACACAATCTAACAGATAGTCAGGGCCTACAGGCGTGAAATTATTGAGAAAATAATCGAGGTTTTTTTCAAATATTTTCAAGTTCGGATATTGATAGAGATGTTTTATATGAGGCAAATATTGATCGGACACTGTATGGTAAAAAGGCAAAATGAGTCCTTTCCCGGATAAGTTTATATAGGTAGATGTTGATAGTAAATTTGCAAAAGGTTGAAATATTTTTCTTATCATAGGAGATATGTTATTTTCGTTCTTACCATCATTCATTGATTGTATATGAGTGTAATTTTAAAATCATTGAGTATTATTCAATATTACCAACTACTCTTCTAATTTTCCCCACGTAATAAAGCAATCCTGAAAGTCCGGCAAAGAATCCGGCTCCGATTTGAAAATTCCGTAAACAGAAGAACCCGAGCCGGACATAGAGGTATATACAGCTCCGGCATCATATAATTGTTGCTTAATTTCTTTAATAGCTGGATATTTCGAAAAAACAGATTCTTCAAAGTCGTTTTCTATCAAATTTTTCCACTTTTCTACGGGTTCTTTAATTAGCTCTGATAATGATTTTTTCGGTTGCTGAGGACTCACTAAGGCATAAGCTTCCGGAGTGGATATGTGTATGTCCGGCTTGACAAGCAATAGAAAATAATCGGACAGATTGAGTGATACCGGACTAAAAATATTCCCTATCCCGGTTGCGAAGACCGGTTTATTGTGAATGAATACCGGACAGTCAGCACCAATTTGTACGGCATAAGTCTCTAACTGATGCTGTGACAGATTTAGTTTACATAATTCATTCAGCATTTTTAGCATGAATGCAGCATCGGAGGAACCTCCTCCAAGCCCGGCTCCGAACGGAATTTGTTTTATAAGAGAAATATCAACAGGAGGAAGTTTAAAATCGTTTTGTAGCAAACGGTATGCTTTGATAATTAAATTATCTTCCGGATCGCCGTCTAGCTGAATGCCGGAGGATGAAAACCCATAGTCAGTACAAGTTTCGGATATTTCTACATCTAAAATATCGCAAAGTCCTATAGGATAAAAAATAGTTTCAATATTATGATAACCATCGGGACGCTTTTCTGTAATATTTAGTCCGATGTTTATTTTTGCATTAGGATATTTTTGCATGAACTGAATTTTGATATGTATATTTAGGTTCAAAAGTAGTTATTTTTAGAAAATAGAAAAAGAGCTTTTGAGTTTTACTTTTGTTGAAATGATGTGAATAACAAATTACGTAGTGGTGTTGGAGAACAACTTTTGTTTTGTAATTTTGAAGTTCGCAAAAAATCAGAAAAATTAGATGGCAGAAAAACGTAATTATAATAAAAGAGGAACAACTCCGGCTCCTGTTCAGGCTAATGAATATGGTAAGTTACCTCCTCAGGCTCCTGAGTTGGAGGAAGCTGTGCTCGGAGCTTTGATGATTGAGAAAGATGCTTATTCGTTAGTGTCTGAGATTTTAAAACCGGATTGTTTTTATAAAGTAGCTCACCAAAAAATTTTTGAAGCCATAATGATGCTTGCATTGCATCAGGAACCAATTGATATGCATACAGTTACTGAGCAGTTGCGCCGAAATGGAACAATCGATGAAGTTGGAGGAGCTTATTATATAACTTTACTTACGGCTAAAGTTTCCTCGGCTGCTCATCTTGAATACCATTCCCGCATTATTGTCCAGAAATATCTTGCCCGGGAGCTGATACGGATCTCTACAGAAATACAGAATAAGGCATTCGACGATAAAACCGATGTGGATGACCTTATGCAGGAAGCGGAAGGTATGTTGTTTGAAATTTCACAACGAAATTTGAAGAAGGACGTAACTCAGATTAATCCGGTTATAGAAGAAGCCCGTCATCGAATGTTGCAGGCAGCAACAAGGCAGGGTGCCAGTGGAGTGCCGAGTGGTTTTCATGCTCTGGATAAAGTAACTTCCGGATGGCAAAAATCCGATTTAATTATTATTGCCGCCCGTCCTGCAATGGGAAAAACCGCTTTTATTCTTTCTATGGCTAAAAATATGGCTGTTGATTATAATTCTCCTATAGGTGTATTTTCGTTGGAAATGTCTAATGTTCAATTAGTGAATCGTTTAATTATGAATGTTTGCCAACTGGAAGGCGAAAAAATAAAAAACGGACAGTTGGATAAATACGAATGGGAAAAATTCGACCGTGATATTAATAATTTGCTCGATGCTCCGATTTATGTTGATGATACGCCAAGCTTATCTGTTTTTGAGTTAAGAAGTAAAGCCCGTCGTCTGGTGAAGGAGCATGATGTGCAATGTATTGTTATTGATTACCTCCAGTTGATGAATGCCAGCGGTATGAGTTTTGGCAGTCGTGAACAGGAAGTAAGTATTATTTCCCGTTCGTTAAAAGGTCTTGCAAAAGAATTGGACATTCCGATTATAGCCTTGTCTCAGCTGAATCGTGGGGTCGAAGGTCGTACCGGAATTGAAGGCAAGCGTCCGCAGTTATCCGACTTGCGTGAATCCGGAGCTATTGAGCAGGATGCCGATATGGTATGTTTTATCCATCGTCCGGAATATTATAAAATAACAGAGGATGCTCAGGGAAATTCTTTGATTGGCCTGGCTGAAATTATTGTTGCGAAACATCGTAACGGAGCTACAGCGGATGTATTGCTTAAATTTAAAGGAGAATATGCCAAATTTATGAATAAAGATGACATGACAGATGATGATACTCCTTTTGGAGATAAAAATTATCAGACGATTTCATCTAAGATGAACGATGTTAGTGGTGATTCGTTTTATGGTAACGGAAGTATTTCGCAACCTCCAGCACCTTTTGGAAACGGGCGAAATGATGAAACGCCTTTCTAATAATGTCCAGTATTAAATATTTCTATAAATATGGTAATAATAACTTATAATTATCTTGTAGAATAATTATAAGTTGTTATTGTTCTATTTTTACTTTTTATTATTGATAATCAGTGCTGCAATTACTCCCGGAACCCAACCGCAAAGTGTAAGCAGAAAAACAATGAGAAACGATCCGCAACCTTTGTCGATAATGGCAAGAGGAGGGAAGATGATACAAAGAATGACTCTCCAGATAGACATATTGAATTTGTTGAATTGTTTTTTACAAAAATAATTGTTTTTTGTTTATTTCCAAGTCTACAAAAACAGGGCAGGCTCGTCCAATTTATCTGAACAAGCCTGCATTAAATTTACGTGTGAGATATTTTGATTACAAAGATTTTTCGCTTAAATATCTTTCAACTTCGATAGCTGCCTGACATCCGCTTCCTGCTGCCGTGATGGCCTGACGGTAATGTGGGTCAGCTACGTCACCCGCAGCGAATACTCCTGGAATGTTAGTCTGTGGAGTACCGGGAACCGTTTTTATGTAACCAACTTCATCTGTCTCTATCCATGGTTTGAAAACGTCAGAGTTTGGTTTATGTCCGATAGCGAGGAAGAAGCCGTCAATTGCTATATGTACTTTTTCTTCATCTGTCTGTCCGCGACGTTTTACAAGGTCAGCACCTTCGACTACCATATTGCCTGTAAGTCCGAGTGTTTCATGTTCGAACAGCACTTCGATTTTTGGATTCGTCAATACACGTTCCTGCATAATTTTAGAAGCACGAAGGAACGGTTTACGTACAATCAGGAATACTTTATCTGCCAGTCCGGCAAGGTAAGTAGCTTCCTCGCAGGCTGTGTCTCCGCCACCTACAACGGCCACTTTACGTTTGCGGTAAAAAAATCCGTCGCAGGTAGCACAGGCCGATACTCCGGATCCCGCATATTTTTGTTCGTCGGGCAAACCAAGATATTTGGCTGTGGCACCGGTTGAAATAATAATTGTTTCGGCTTCAATAACTTTTTCTCCATCAATAGTTACTTTGTAGGGAGCCGCGGAAAGATCAGTTGCTGTTGCCATTCCGAAACGAATATCGGCTCCGAACCGTTCGGCTTGTTTTTTCAGATCTTCCATCAGTTCCGGTCCGGTAATTCCTTCGGGATATCCCGGAAAGTTCTCCACTTCATTGGTGGTTGTTAACTGTCCTCCCGGTTGCATTCCTTCGTACAGTACCGGAGAGAGGTTAGCTCTCGAAGCATAAATTGCCGCTGTATAGCCGGCAGGTCCTGATCCGATAATCAGGCAACGTACTTTTTCAGTCATATCTGTATAGTTTTTTGTTTTAGTTCATAAAGTTCATTAGTTCATAATAGGTACATTTTTATGAATGAACTTGTTGAAAATCTTGTTCAGTGCACACAGTTCTTAAAGAGGGTAAAGATTTATCAATCAATTTTTATTATCTCAGATCATTTACCATTACTCCGGGAAGTTTTGCTTTGTTGAACACAAAAGTTTCATTCGTTACTTTCAGGCCCTTTTGATAATTTTTCAGGCTGAGATGAATAATATGCCCTTTTTTGTCAGTCATTTTAATCGAATTCAGATTGCCGGTTGATTTAGCAACCTGTATTTCAATATTGACAAAATCATCGTTTTTGAATTTCGGTTTCATTTCTACAATGTAGTTGGCAGATGATTTTGTTTTACTGAACCTGACATAAGATTTTGTTTTGTATCCTTCAATGATTGCTATCGGGTTAACTGTTGCGAGTTCTTCTTCACTCGGTTCTGTTACCGACACTTCGTTGTTTTGTTTTACAAAAGTCCATTGTGTTTTCCCATCGAACCACGCTTTGGTTTCGTCCATTTCAAGAGCAAATTTTTTTCCTTTTAAAATAAATGTTCCTGAACCGGACTGCGAATTTACACCATTTTTTTCTGACATCGAAAGGGTAAAGTTCGTCTTGATGGCTCCGGAATTTAATGATGAAACTAGATTGTTTATAACTTTCTCAGCATCAGTGCTGTTTTGAGCATTTGTGTTGAATATCGAAATTATTAATACGAAGATAGAATATGTGAATCGCTTCATTTTGAGAGAGTTTTTATAGTTGATTTTTTGACGTAATGCAGAGATACAAACTGTATGCCTTTAATATACTACTGTCAAAAAATCAACGATTCCGTTTTTCATTAAAGATTTTTTAGTATTTGCTCTAAATGATAGTCGTCCATAACCAAAACCTGACGTGCTTTACTTCCTTCGAATGGTCCGATAATTCCTGCAACTTCCAGCTGGTCGACAATGCGTCCGGCCCGATTGTACCCGATCGAAAATTTTCGTTGTATGAGCGATGTTGAACCTTGCTGATTTGCAACAATAAGCCGGGCTGCTTCTTCAAACAAAGGGTCGCGTTTGGCCATGTCAATTGAACTTACATCTACACTTTCCCCTTCTGCGGCAGTATATTCAGGCAGATAGAAAGCCGTCGGGTAACCCTGCTGGCCGGAAATATAGTGAACAATGTTTTCTACTTCGGGCGTATCAACAAAAGCGCACTGAACGCGTGTCAGGTCACTTCCTTGTGAGAAAAGCATGTCACCACGACCTACAAGCTGATTGGCGCCGGGAGCATCCAAAATTGTTCGTGAGTCCATCATAGATGATACACGGAATGCTACACGCGCCGGGAAGTTGGCTTTAATCACACCGGTAATAATATTGACCGAAGGCCGCTGAGTAGCCAAAATCATGTGAATACCTACGGCCCGGGCCAATTGGGCGATACGTGCAATCGGCATTTCCACTTCTTTGCCGGCTGTCATAATTAAATCGCCGAACTCGTCTACAATTACGACAATATATTGTAAAAAGCGATGTCCTTTTTCCGGATTCAGATGCCGGTTGAAAAATTTCTCATTATATTCACGGATATTGCGAACATGGGCTTTTTTGAGTAAATCGTAACGGTCATCCATTTCTTTACAAAGTGAATTCAGCGTTTCCACTACTTTGGTTACGTCCGTGATAATAGGATCATCTCCGTCAGGCATTTTTGCCAAAAAGTGCTTTTCTATATCACCGTAGATGTTGAATTCGACCTTTTTCGGGTCTACCAGCACTAACTTCAATTCAGACGGATGTTTTTTGTAAAGCAGTGATGTAATAATGGCATTTAGTCCGACCGATTTTCCCTGACCTGTGGCTCCGGCTACCAGCAAGTGGGGCATTTTTGTCAGGTCTACCATGAAAATATCGTTGGTGATTGTGCGCCCGAATGCAACGGGAAGTTCATATTTTGAATCCTGAAATTTTTTGGACGCAATGACCGAATGCATAGAGACAATTTGTGGATCAGCATTTGGAACTTCGATACCAATCGTTCCTTTTCCGGGAATAGGAGCAATGATACGAATGCCCGTGGCTGCCAGACTTAACATAATATCATATTCCAAATTCCGAATTTTGGAAATGCGAATACCTGCTTTCGGTACAATTTCATAAAGAGTAATAGTAGGCCCAACAGTTGCCTTGATAGAGTCTATTTCAATGCCGTAATTCTGCAAGGTTTTGATAATCTTGTCTTTATTGGCATTTTGCTCAATCATGTCAATTTGTGTGTTGTTGTCGGTACCATAAACTTTGAGCAAATCCAAAGTTGGAAACTGATAATGTGATAGATCCAGCGTCGGGTCATATTTTCCAAGCTTTGCAACGTTGTAATAAGGATCTTCATTTTCATCTTCATTTATGGTTGCATTTTCAGAATCATCATTAACAGGTTTCTCAATTTCGAAAGTTACCCCATGATTATCGGAATCTGTTTTTTCTTTACTTTCAGCAATAACCGGTTCTACATCAATATTATTTGCTTTGTCAGGATGAAGATCTTCTGTTTCCACGGTAAGAGTCTCTTCTTCTGTTCCTTTTGATACCCAGTCTTCAGGAATGATTTCAGTGCCTACCGCTACAGTTGGTTCATTGTCTTCTTCATCTTCAATAAAGTTATGAGATGCGTTTTTCGGTTTCTTTTTGAACAGACCTTTCAAAAACGGGATTGTTCTTCTTGAACTGAAAATGCTGTAAATAAGTAATGTTCCGAACAAAATGAGTGCTGTTCCCGGGTATCCAACGTAAGAACTAAGCCAATTCCCAACAACTTCGCCATGTTGCCCGCCCGGAGCAAAGAAAAACCATTCTTTTACAAAGGGGTTGACTGCAAATCCAAGTGCGACAGAGAGCCATATAAGCCAAAAAGCCGCATGAAAAAAACTTCTCCATACAGAAAAATCCTTCACTTTTAGGAGTTTTAAACCAATAACTGCCAGAAATCCAAGAATAGCAAATGACGAAATACCAAACCAGCGATTGAGAAAATGTTCGGCGATATATGCACCGCTGACTGAGGTCCAGTTTTGAATATCGGTTCTTGAAGACTGTAATTCATCCAGACTTAAATCCATTTTGCTCTGGTCTGCAGCTCCGGTAAAAAAGTAAGAAATAAATGCTAATGAGAAATATAAAACTCCCAACATTAATAAAGCACCGGCTACAAAACGGGTACGCTCATCGGTCAAAAACACCTTTATATGATCCCAAATCCCCGGTTCATTACTTTTGGGCTTAGGCGGTTTTGGCTGTTTTCTTGTACTTTCCTGACTGAATATTTTTTTTGATTCAGATTTAGCATCGGCTGCTTTTGAAATTGGTTTTATCGGTTTTCTTGGTGCCATAAATCCGGTTTGAATAATCGAAAACTGAATTTCTAATTATTGTTGAATGGTTTATCCCTTGGGTATAAACAGTTTTGACTTTTAATCGTTATAAATAATTTAATTTACAAAAATAGCAAAAAACATAAGCCTGAAATTATTTTTTACTATAAATTTGTATAAGACAATTGATCCTTATAATTGTTTTCATTTTTCTGATTTTTAATTTTTATATGACAACAAAACAAAGATATGAGCATATTATTGAATGGTTTTCGATAAATATGCCTGTGGCTGAGACTGAATTACATCATTCCAATCCCTTCGAATTACTGATTGCAGTCATTCTATCTGCTCAATGTACGGATAAACGTGTGAATATGATTACTCCTAAATTGTTCCATGACTTTCCAACGCCGGAAGCTTTGGCGGCAACATCCCCGGAGGTGGTTTTCGAATATATTCGTTCAGTTTCTTATCCGAATAATAAGTCTAAACATTTGGTGGGAATGGCTCATAAACTTATAAGTGATTTCAATGGCGTTGTGCCTGATGATGTGGATGAATTACAAAAATTACCGGGAGTAGGGAGGAAGACGGCTAATGTTATTGCTTCCATCGTTTACAATAAGCCGGCAATGGCTGTGGATACGCACGTTTTTCGCGTTTCGGAAAGGATTGGTTTAACAACAAACTCGAAAAATCCTTTACAAACTGAAAAAGAGTTGGTAAAACATATTCCTCCAGAGTTAATCCCTAAAGCACATCACTGGCTTATTTTGCATGGGCGTTATGTGTGCGTGGCGCGAAAACCCAAATGCAGTGAATGCGGGATAAAGGATTGGTGCCGATACTATACTCAAGCAATAAAAATCTGAGATATTTGATCCTTCAGAGATAATTAGTGCAGAATTACTGAAAAACATCAGAATTTTGCACTTTTTTTATATAGAATAGCTCTTCGCTTTACTTGAAGTCGTCTTGACTTTTCATAATAATCCTTTATCTCAATAATGTTTAGAAAAATAAGACAAAATTCACAGAATTGACAGATTTTATATCTTACAAATTTCTGTAAATTCTGTATCTTTTGTCTAAAAAAAGAAATATGACATTTTTAATTCTATCTAATTTAAAAGTCAAGACGAGTTCACTATGAAATTTAAATCTAAAGAGCCAATCTGATATTTATTTATCATAAATTTTATGACCTGATTACAAGTTCATATTTATTAATTGAAGAGTGTATTATTTTCTCTATTTTTATTCATTTTTGAATCAAAATATATTATATTGCACCGGGATTAATTTCCTGTTTTTATAGAGATTAATTTAGATGGTAAAAGTTAAATACGTTGTTGACTTTTCCATAATAATGACCATATTTTTCTTAATCTCTATATGTATTACGAACAATAAAAATACTAAATTGCGATCGTTTTTTTATCATAAATAGTGAACAAACAATTTAATTCAGAAATATGGAAACGATAATGACCAATGAGGTGATTGAATGGGGAAAATTATTTCTCGAAAAATCAGAAAAAGAGATTAGCCCCGAAGAACTAAAGGAGCAACAAAAGTATGCTATTCTGATTCAGAATCCCAACGATAAGGCATTACTCTCGAAATTGCTTGACGAATCGTCTCAGATACATGACAATAAAAAATTGGCTCGTCGAATGAAAATTTTGATTGAACGTTATGGCGTTCCTAAATTCTTTGGTTCGACCGATGCTTATTTGTTGAAATTGTTTACAGCTTTCGGCTACTGGTTCGACTTCATTGCGGTTCCGATTTTTAAGAAACGTCTGCGTTCGGACACTTCGAAAGTTATTATTAATGAAAAACCTTCTTTGCTTAATCGTCATTTGAGTGGACGTTACAAACAAAAAATCGGACAGAACGTCAACCTGCTGGGAGAAGTTGTTTTGGGTGATGGAGAAGCCAATCATCGTTATGAACATTATATCGAAGCGCTGAAAGATCCCAATATTAATTATATTTCCGTTAAACTTTCAGGCATCTATGCCCAGATTAATCCGCTGAATTATGCCCAGAATAAAATAGATCTTTGCGAACGTATGGCCCGTATTTATAAACAGGCTATGGACTATCCGTTTGTTGATGAAACAGGCGAAAAGGAGTATAAGTTCGTCAATCTCGATATGGAGGAATATAAGGATACAGAACTTACTTTAGATGTTTTTAAGACGGTATTAAGCTATCCCGAATTTAAAGATTATTCTGCCGGAATAGTGGTCCAGGCATATTTGCCGGATGCATGGAATTTTCAGTCGGAATTATTAGAATTTGCTAAAGCCCGTTATGCCGACGGTGGAGCTCCACTCAAAATGCGTTTGGTAAAAGGTGCCAACCTGCAAATGGAATCCATTGTTTCATCGCTTCGTGGCTGGGAAAATCCTGTGCTGGACAGTAAAGTAAAAGTAGATGCCAATTATTTACATATTCTGGACCGCGCATTTTTGCCGGAAAATGTGAAGGCGCTTCGTATCGGTGTAGCTTCTCACAACTTTTTCAGTATTGGCTATGCTCATTTGCTGTCCAAGAAGAACGGTGTAGAAGAGTATGTTACTTTCGAAATGCTCGAAGGGATGGCTAATCATCTTCCACGGGTAATGCGTCAATTAGGAAAACAAATTATTCTGTACACTCCGGTGGTAAAGGACGAACATTTTTTGAATGCAGTATCTTATCTGGTACGTCGTCTTGACGAGAATACCGGAGAAGATAATTTCCTAAGCTATTCATTTAATCTGAAGGTAGACAGTGAACATTGGAATTTTCTTCGGAACCAGTTCGAACAGGCTTACGCTTTGAAAGACAAAATGGATAACACGCCTAAACGAAAGCAAAACCGCCTGACCGGTGTAGTAGAAAATACACATGGTGAACAATCGTTATCAGAATTTCATAATGAACCGGATACCAATTTTGATCTTATCCCAAACCGCCAATGGGCAGATCAAATTCGTAATTCATGGAAAAAATCAGCAGTGGATAAACCTTATATCATTCCAGTCCAAATTGGCGACCAGGAAATCATTACTGAAAAGAAATATGAATATATTGATCGCAGCCAGAAAGGTGAAATCTGTGTTTGTAAAACCAGCCTGTCTAATCTTGAACAGATAAAAGAAATCATAGTAGTTGCTGAAAAAGATGCTTCCGGTTGGCGCAAAACAAGTATGGAACTTCGCAATAAAGTATTACATAAAACAGCTGAAAATCTTAGTGCTAAACGTGGGCATCTTATTGGCTGTATGTCGGCTATTACGGGCAAAACATTTGCCGAAGGAGATGTGGAAGTTTCGGAAGCAACTGATTTTTGTCGTTTCTATCCTGTTACCATGAGCCGATTTTCACAGCTTGATAGCGTGAAAATCAGCCCTAAAGGTATTGTTCTCGTTATTCCTCCTTGGAATTTTCCATTGGCTATTCCTGTAGGCGGTGTGTCTTCTGCCTTGGCCGGAGGAAATACGGTTATTCTGAAACCAGCCACGGTAGCTTTGCCGGTGGCTTGGGAATTTTCACAATGCTTCTGGGATGCTGGTGTACCAAAAGATGCCCTACAGGTAGTTTGTACAGATGGGCGTGAACCATTGAATTATCTGACGGCGCATCCTTCCGTTAAGCACATTATTATGACAGGAGGAACGGATACTGCATTCCGGTTGCTCGAAAATAATCCGACCTGTCCGTTGTCAGCCGAAACTGGTGGGAAAAATGCCATTATTGTTACAGCGTCAGCTGATCGTGACCATGCTATTCAGAGTGTTGTTACTTCGGCTTTTAGCAATGCCGGTCAAAAATGTTCAGCCTGCTCGTTGCTTATCCTTGAAAAAGAAGTATATGAAGATCCCAGTTTCAAATCCAAACTGATTGATGCCGTTACCAGTCTGCATACTGGAAGTGCATGGGACGGAGGAAACTATGTCGGCCCAATGATTACGAATCATAACGATAAATTGCTTCATGCGATTGATAATCTGGAAGAGGGTGAATGGTGGTTGGTAAAACCCGAATTTGTGGATGAAGAACACTATATATTGAAACCTTGTGTAAAATGGGGTGTCAAACCGGGTAGTTACTCCTTTATCAATGAACTGTTCGGGCCAATGCTTTCGGTAGTTTGTGCTGAAAACCTGAAAGATGCCATTCGTCTCGCAAATACTTCGGAATATGGACTGACTGCCGGTTTGCAAACTTTGGACGAAAGTGAATTGCAACTCTGGAAAAATAGTATAGAGGCCGGAAATCTGTATATTAATCGTGGAATTACCGGTGCCATCGTTAACCGGCAGCCATTCGGAGGCATGAAACGTTCAGCATTCGGAGGAGGCATTAAAGCAGGTGGTCCGAATTATGTTTCGTGTTTTGTGGATATTACCAATAATACGAAACAAATTGTGGCAACTGATTTACCGGCAGAATACAGAACCTGGGCTGCTGTGCTGAGAGATGATGATAAGAAGAAATTTGAAACAGCTGTTGCAAGTTATCTGAAAAATTATGCCGAAGAGTTCTCTGTGGAACGGGATATAAACAAAATCATGGGAGAACAAAATGTTTTCCGTTATTTACCCCTTAAAAACATGCTGTTACGTGTTATGCCGGACGATGATCTTTGCGAGGTAATGATGGCTGTTGCGGCTGCTGGAATTGCCAATACACCCATATTTGTAAGTTTCGAAAGCGACGATCCGAAAATTGGAACTATTCAGACACTTGTCGGTAAAGATAGAATTCATGTACAAACTGAATCTGAATTTATTAATATCATGGAAAGATATGAACGTGTCCGTACTTGTTCGACTCAACTTTCTAGTGATATTTATAAGAAGGCGGCTAGTCTCGGACTTTATATCGCGACACAGCAACCGCTGATTGAAGGGCGTCTTGAATTACTGCATTATCTGAAAGAGCAAAGTGTGACTTACGAATACCATCGTTACGGAAGTTTTACTGAGATACCGGACTAAATAACAGAGGGTGTCCAAAACCGGACACCCTCAATATCTTTACTTCCCATCTTTTTACTTTATCACCATTTTTGATATAAATCCATCTGCTTTCACAATATAGATGCCTGCTTTCAAAGTATTTATATTGACAACAGACTTTCCGGTTAATTCTTGAGTAAATACAAGACTACCACTCATATCATAAATTTTTAAAGCGGAAATTTTATCAGAATTAATCATGATCTCATTTCTACTTGAATTAATATAGATCATTTTGTTATTTATGGATTGATAAAGTCCGGTAGCAACGTTTGTTGTAAAATTTACTTCATCACCGTATACAGTTCCGGCAGAATTGGTTACATAAGCACGAACATAGTATAATGTATTTGGGGACAATCCTGTCATTGAAGTTGTGAATGCACCTGTTTCTGTTGCTGTTCCATTATCCGTCTTACTATCCGAAACAGTGGGCGTACCAGTGGTATTCCAACATACTCCATAAGCTGTAAGAGCAGGGCTTCCCAAATCTGTAATATCTCCGTTCCCGGTGGCTGTTGTTGTCAATATTGTGACAGCTGCTGTGGTAACTACCGGTAGCTTTAAAGTAGTGAAACTTGCAGCCGTACCATAAGAAGTTCCTTTACTGTTAATCGCATACATTAGATGCAGTTCCGTAAGAGACCCCTATGCTGTTAATTGCATAAGCATTATAATAGTAGGTCGTGTTTTCGGATAAAGAATTTATTGCTTCACTAAAAGTTCCAGTTCCGGAACTGATAGCCACTTTAGTCGCATTTTCTGCAATGGTGGGGCTTTCATCTGTAAGAGAATAAACTATACCGGATTCTGTAACTGCAGAACCTCCATCTGCGGTTACATTTCCACCCAATGTCGCAGAAGCACTCGTTATTTCCGTAGCGGATGTTGTCATTACCGTTGGTACAGCTCCTCCGATAGGAGCCACTCCCTTAATACCAGGAGGTAACGGTTGCGTAAATAAATTTATTGATGTTCCAATCGAAAGAACAAAAGTTAGAATAAAGTTGTAAATGTTTTTCATATTAAATATCTGTTTTTAATTACAAAAAATAAAAAAATAAAAAAATAAAAAATATATTTTGTAGAATAAATTCATCTTATTTTGTATAAATTATTACATTATACTACGATTATATTAATGCGAATCAGGAGTAGCGGCTCCTAGATCCAATTTGATTTATTTTGTTGATATAGAGTAAATTAGTTGTCAAATAATTTGCTCAATTCGTTGAAAAATCATTAACTTAGAAGAAAAATAACCACATTTTTACAAGTATGATCTCCAACGAGAAAGAGCAAAAATTAATAGCCATTTACTTTTATATTTGTGATTTATACGATGAAGAACTTTGTTTTCTCTGCCAAAGAAACAGCAATAATTTCCGACCGGAGTTTACCGATCAGGAATTAATGACAATTTATCTTTTTGCAGGATACGAACAACGGTATTTTCAAATCAATGAAATTCATTCTTTTACAAAAGATTATCTTTTGAATTGGTTTCCGAAATTATCATCGTATCAAACATTTTCTTATCGTTTAAATTTATTAGTTAGTGCTTTTCAGGCACTTGCTAACAAACTTATTGGTTCATTTAAGCCAGAGAATTGCAGCAATTTACTCGCGTTAGTGGATTCAATGCCAATTATTACCTGTGCAGGTAAAGACAGGACTGGAAAAGTAGCCACTGAGTTGACTGCAAAAGGATTCTGTTCTACCAAAAACTTGTATTATTATGGTTGCAAAATCCATACGCTGGCAAGTGTTAGGCAAGGAACAATTCCTTTTCCTGAAAGCATTATTATTACTCCTGCCGAAGATAACGATTTAACCGTTTTCAAGCAAGCATGGGGTGATAATATCTTATCTAAAGTAATCTTTGGTGATAAGATTTACTCTGATAAAGAATACTTTAATGACAATAAAAGAAAAACTCAAGATATTGAAATGCTAACTCCTGTAAAAGGAATTAAAGATCAGGCTGATGAAATAAAACAGAGAAATAAAGTTTTTAATAACTTGTTCTCTGAGGCTGTTTCTAAAGTCAGACAACCTATTGAGGCTTTCTTTAATTGGCTTATGAAAAAACTAAAATTCAAAGAGCGATGAAAGTCAGATCTCTTGCCGGATTACTTAACCATATATACGGTAAACTGTCTGTAGCTTTCATTTATCTAATTTTTTAAATACTGATTCGAATTAAATAGAAATTCTTTGAGTTTTTAATTTGAGGTACTGTCCATAATTCTGTGTAAACTATGTATTTTCTTTGTCGGAACTTTCAATTTCAACTTCTGGCCCAATAGTCTTAATTCTGACTTTGACCTTTTCGATATCATCTGTGTCAATTGTCATTGTGGAACTCGTAAAATTTATAGACACAAACTTTACGCCTTCTGTTTTCGACAGATTATCTTCGATTTTAGTAGCACACGATGCACAATCTAAATTGTTTAACCGATATTTCTTCATATAAATAAAATTTTAAAGAATCTCAATATTAAAGTAATCTGATTTTATATTGATTACTTTAATGTTTTGCTAAAAATTGGACTTCTTGCAGAGAATTTTTTCTGCTCTACCCAATATATTCAGGTAATTTGAGAAGCATAAGTTTAACTTGTCTCATATTTTAATGTTCATGTTCAGTTTCTTCTTTACTCATATCAGAAAGCAGATAGTATGCTGAATTAGTAACAATTTGAGTATCTTCAGAAAGTGATTTAAGTAACTTCACTTCAGTGAAGCCACCATCCTGCTTTCCTTTTACAATCTCAAATCGACGAAAAGCCATGACATTCTCATCATGATGTTCTTCTCCTTCCTGCTCCTCTTCTTTTACCGATTTGTCAAGTATAAAAATGTATGATTTGTTACCTTCTGTAACGATTGCATCGTTAGGCAAGGTGCGAACATTTTCATCATTTGTACGGATATTTCCGGAGACATACATTCCGGGGATTAAATCTCCGGGATTATTATCCAGTTTTGCATGAACATGAATTGATCTTGTGTCGGGCTCAAATTTTTTACCTATGGCAAATATTGTAGCTTCAAGTTCTCTGTCGGGCTGATTGGCAACTGTAAAATATACTTTTTGTCCTGATTCTAAGAGTCGAATGTCGTTTTCATAAATCATAAAGTCCGCGTGTATTTCACGATTGTCAGCCACAGTAAATAGTTTGTTTTTTGCATCGGCAAAGGATCCCAGTTTAATATTTACGTCATTTACATAACCACTGATTGGGGAAACAACGGGAATGGTTCCTGAAATTGTTCCTTTTAGAACTTTTTCAGGAGAGATATTCAATATTTTTAATCTGGATTTTAATCCTTCGTATTTTGATTTTATTGTTCTGTATTCAGAAATAATTTGTTGATAATCTTTGCCTGATCCAACATTGTTTTCAAACAGTTCCTTTTGTCGTTTATACTCTTTTTCAATAAAATCAAGTTTATTGGCAGTTTCAGCAAAATCTTCCTGTAAAGTAATATAATTAGGGTGTTCTAAAATAGCAAGAACCTGTCCTTTGCTAACTTTGTCACCTTGGAATACTTTTATCTCTTTTACATTACCACCGATAACAGCTGTTATTTCAGCGCTTGCAGCAGGTGGAACTTCCAGTTGTCCGTTGGTTTTGATGATAGTAGAAAGATTACGGAACTGGAAATTTCCAAGTTTTAAATCAAGAGACTGTCTTTGTTGTTGAGTTAGAAAAACCACATCCTCTGTTTCTTCATGATGTTCATGTTCTTTTTTATCCTTTTTGTTTCCAGTGCATGATGCTAATGTTGCCGCCACAATCATTGCAAGAAAAAATATCTTTTTATTCATAATATCTATTTTTTATTGAGCTGTTATGTATTGAATAAGTTCTTTGATTTCGTAATATTCAGAAAGTTTTTCCAAATAATCGATACGGGTATTGATCGCTGATTCCAGATTCTGAATAAACTGAATATAGTCCAGACTTCCTAATCTGTATCCTAACTGAGCCGCATTAATTTGCTCTTCAGCGAGAGGTAATGCTTCATTTTTGTAATAATTCAGAACCTCAATACTCGTATTGAATCTGTTTTGAAGTTCTTTGAATGAAGTGTTTATTTCCAATTGTTTCAGTTCATACTCTTTTTCAGCAATTTGGTAATTGATGTGAGCAGCCTTGTTTTTACCCGATTGAGAGAAAAAAAGCAAGGGAACTGAAATTCCGGCTTCCCAGGCATAGTATCCTGATTTTGAGTCAACAGTCTGTCGCTTATAACTTACATTAAATTTCGGCAAGGAATTCGCTTTTTCAACGTTCCATTGCGCAGCAGATATTTTTGACTGTTGCTTATAATATTTCAATAAAGCAATATCAGACAAAGAATCAATATGTTGCATCAACCCCGAATCATAAGACCAGTCATTTTCAGGTATAGCTATTTCGATATTTACAGGTGACATAAGAAACTGATTGAGTTCCTGCAACGCATTTCTATATTTGCCGCTTGCTTGTTTTACATTGACAGTAAGCTCCTGAAATTTTGCTGTGGCTGATAGATATTCGACTTTAGATGACTGTTGAGTCTTAAATCGTAACTGAGCTGCATTGACAAAATTCTGATAAACGCTATCAAGTTGTAAATACAGTAACCATTGTTTTTTATAAATCAGGGCTTTGTACCATGCCAAACTAACATCACGTTCGAGTGATTTTTCGGTCAGTTTATTCTGAGTCTCAGCCAATGCTGTTTGTTCATTATTCAGTTTCAGTTTTGCAGGAATTCCTAAAATATCAATATCGTTTTGTTCAACGTTTATTATATTTTGAATGCCTGCTGCGTATTCTTTCACCTCTTCTTTTCCGGTTGACACGGAAGTGAGCCCAAAATCGTAAACGGTTCTGCTTAATGCTTTCTGTTTTTCAACTTCCATCGTTCCAATCTTCATTGAAGGATGTTTTTCCTTAGCTGTAATAATTGCATTTTTGAGCGTTATTGGTGTGGCATTTTGTGATTTCACTCCATTTGAAAAACCCAACCCTGCAAAAATGAAAAGTAAAACAACTGTCGTTGTACTTATGCCCGGCGTTTTCAGTTTATATTTTGCCGACTCAACCGCTTTGTACAAAATTGGGAGAATAACAAGTGTCAATAATGTAGAAGTTATCATACCTCCAATCACAACTGTGGCCAAAGGCCTTTGAACTTCAGCTCCGGCAGACGTGGAAATGGCCATTGGCAAGAATCCCAGAATATCTGTTGATGCAGTCAGGAATATTGGACGTATACGTCGAATAGAACCTTGCTTGATGATTTCAGCAAGAGACAGATTACCTTCTTCTTTTAATTCGTTGAATCCACTGATAAGTACAAGACCGTTCAAAACTGCAACTCCAAACAAAACGATAAAGCCGACCCCGGCAGAAATACTAAACGGCATATCTCTCAGGTATAACGATATAATACCTCCTACAGCTGCAAATGGAATAGCAACGTAAATCATCAGCGTTTGCTTGAAAGATTTTACTGCGAAAAACACCAGCATAAAAATAAGTATCAATGCCATTGGAACAACAATTGTAAGTCGCTGAGTTGCTCTTTCCAGGTTTTCAAAAGCTCCTCCATAGCGGATATAATAGCCTGACGGAAGCTTTAGTTTTTTATCTAATGTATGTTGGATTTCATTGACCAATGATTTGACATCACGACCTTCAACATTAATACCGACATAGGTTCTGCGATTTGTATTGTCGCGACTAATCTGCATAGGACCGGGCTGGTAACTGATGTCTGCGACTTCTTTCAGCGGAATTTGACCTCCTCCGTTTGCAGTATAAACATATAGATTGCGAATATCATCAATGCTTTTACGGTGTTGCTCATCAAGTCTGATCACCAAATCGAACATTTTTTCACCTTCGTATATTATACCGGCGGTTCCTCCACTAAAGGCAGTTTCCACAACTGTATTGAGGTCTTTAATTTTCAATCCATACTGACCAATTTTTGTCCTGTCATATTTTACCGTGATTTGTGGAAGGCCTCTTGTTGCTTCCGCTTTGATACCTGCAATTCCATCAATTCCGGCAATCAGTTTAGATATTTCCTGAGCTTTATCAGCCAAAACATCCAAATCGTCACCATAAAGTTTTATGGCGACATCTTCCCGGATACCGGTCAAAAGTTCATTAAACCTCATTTCGATAGGTTGCGAGAATTCATAATTAACACCAGAAAAAATGCTTACCTTCTCTTGTATTTTCTCGATTAGTTCTGCTTTTGATTTTGCTTTTGTCCATTGATCTTTAGACTTTAATAAAATGAACATATCGCCAATATCAATAGGCATAGGATCGGTAGGAACATCTGCCACACCAATACGGGTTTGAGCTGATTCTATTTCATCCGGAAATTCTTTGAGAAGTAATTTTTCAACATTTGTTGTTGTTTTGGTTACTTCAGAAAGTGAGGTTCCTGGTTTTAAAAATACGTGCATGGCTAAATCACCTTCATCAAGTTGAGGTATAAACTCAGCTCCCATTCGGGAAAAAAGTAATGCTCCTACGCATAACAGAGTCAACGCTATGCTGATAACAATTTTTGATTTGCGTAATGACCATTCTATAACAGGCTTGTACAGGTTTTCTAATTTAGTTATGACGCGTTCTCCCCAGCTTTTTTTTGCAGTTTTTGGTGCTCTTAAAAATATGGAAGCCATCATCGGAATATATGTTAAGCAAAGTATAATAACTCCTAATATGGCGAATCCGAAAGTCATAGCCATGGGGATAAACATTTTGCCTTCAACACCTTGCAACACCAGAATTGGAATAAACACAATCAAAATAATAATCTGCCCAAAGAAGGCTGAATTCATCATTTTACTGGCTGAGTTGTATGCAATTTCGTTGCGCTCTGGCAAGCCTATGTTTTTACCAATCAACTCTTTTCTGTGAAGATAAAAAATCATATTCTCCACAATGATTACAGCTCCATCAATTAATATCCCAAAGTCGATAGCCCCCAGACTCATAAGATTGGCCCAGACTCCGAAGATTTTCATCATGATAAATGAAAAAAGGAGTGCTAACGGAATAGTCGTAGCAACAAGAATTCCTCCGCGAAGATTTCCTAAGAAAATGACCAGAATGAACACTACGATCAAAGCGCCCAGTGATAGGTTCTCGGCAACAGTGGAGGTGGTTTTTTGGATAAGTTTACTTCTATCGAGAAATGGTTTTATTTGAACTCCTTCTGGTAATGACTTTTGAATCAAAGAGATTCGTTCTTTTACGTCTCTTATAACATTGTTGGAATTTTCACCTTTGAGCATCATAATAATACCACCAACAGCTTCCCCTTTACCATTTTTTGTGAATGCACCATATCGTACGAAACTGCCATACTTCACTTCGGCAACATCACGAATAAATATTGGGTGTCCATTCACATTTTTGATTGGAGTGTTACGAATATCATCCAATGACCTCATTAAGCCTTCACCACGTATAAAGTTTGCCTGGAAGTTTTTCTCAATATATGCTCCACCTGTGTTCTGGTTGTTATCATCCAGTGCCTGAAATAGGTCGGAGATAGTGAGATTCATACTTTTTAATTTGTCGGGATTAATTGAAATCTCATATTGTTTACCACGCCCACCGAAGGAATTAACTTCAACCACGCCCGGAAGCATCGACATTTGACGTTTTACAATCCAATCCTGCATAGTTCTTAAATCCATGTCATTATAAACAGTATCGTAGCCGGGTTGTACTTCAAGGGTGTATTGATATATTTCACCAAGGCCAGTACTTATTGGCGCAATGAATGGTTCGGCAAAATCTTCAGGGATATTCTCTTTGATACTGATTAAAGCTTCGCTCACTAACTGCCGTGGAAGATATGTTCCCATATCGTCGTCAAAAACGATGGTAACGACTGATAATCCAAATCTGGAAACAGAGCGAATTTCAGTTACACCGGGTAGGTTTGCTACGGCCAGTTCAACCTGATAGGTCACAAACTGTTCTATATCTTCAGTCCCTAAATTTGGAGCAGTTGTAATTACCTGCACCTGATTATTTGTAATATCAGGTACTGCATCTAGTGGAATTTTAGTCATTGACCAAATCCCACCAACAATCAGTCCGATAGTCAAGAGACCAATCAGAACTTTATTTTTTATCGAAAAGTATATTATTTTATTTATCATTATTCTATGTAAATTGCTTATTATTCTCTATAGTATATTAAGCGACTATCATGCTTATCAGCTAATTGCGCGTTAATCTTCTACCTTAATTCAATATCTATAATGAGCTAAATTTATATAATTTAGAGTCATGCGAATCCATTCGCAAGATCAAAAAATGATATGCAAATTCAGTTTATTCTTAGGATTCTAATTGAAAATAAAGTCAATCAATTGTTTTTCGATAATGCTACGTAAAAAAACGAGGCATTAATAGGGGGGAATAAAGTTCTCAAATCTTCATAGATATTGGGGAAAATCAGGCTTTAGGAGGAATGTAGAAGCTAAATAGATAATAATTGGTTATTAGCTGAATTATATTACAATATTCCTGCTTCAAGGAAGAAGCAAAAAAAGTAGATTTTATAACGGGAATATGCACCGTTGTCTGACAGCATTGGCATGTACAAAATGGTGAACATGCATCATCACCATCATTATGATGGTTATTTTGCGTTTGTTGTGTAAGTTCATTTTTTTGCAAAGCATTGTCTTGGGCCTCATCTATACATGGTGTAAGAGTAAGCCAGAATACGATAGCGGACAATATGATCGCAAAAACTTTCATTCTGATTATTTGAACACAAAGATATAAAAAATAATTATGCAACTGAGTTGCAAAGTTACATACTACAATTTACACATAATCTTTTTACAACCATATTGATGAATTTTACATCAAAACCTGTTGGCAAATTCACAGCTGGAATCTGTGTGTTGTTTAAGCAATAGGTTTTCTTGCACTTAGTGCAATGAAAATGGACGCTGTGGATTACAATTACACGTTTTGTGGCATAAAAGCATACTTGATAGATCCGGTGCCGTCATCAATACTATGAATTAGTTTGTTTTCTTCAAATGTTTTCAACGTTCTATAGAGCGTAGCTCTGTCGACGATATCAAACATTTTTCCATATCTGCTAAACTAACAGCGATATGTTGAGACATAAGTGCGTTTAAAACTAATTCACGCATTGCTATAGTTTAGTTCTTTCATTTTGGATTATTGATAAATTTAGTTGAATTTTGAATGTTATTAAATTGCATTGGGAAACAGTGGGTACATAGAATAATTTATCTCTCATTGCATAGTTTTTTGATATTTTATTTGCGCAAATACACATTTTTTGGTGAATATCGCAATTGAAATATGATTTTATTAAGGAATTAGGATAAAAATTGTTATTTTACAATTGTCCCGTCCTAAAATAAGTCTACAAGTTAAATGTTAATTTTGATAATTAAAGAAAGCCATATTTGGCGTCTTCATCTGTAAAGATAAATGAAATCTTTTATTGTTATAAATGTCGATAGCATTTTTGGTAGCAAGTTTAGCATGTTCAATATTAAAGAAAGTCTGGTCGAGAAAGAATTCGTCTTTCAGAATTCCGTTAACTCTTTCAGCTACTGCATTTTCATAACAATGATTTTCTTCGGTCATACTGATTTTAAAACCTATTTTTTTTAGCCCGCCAACTCTAACGTGTTGCTGACGTGATATCCGACAATTCTCCTTGAAAACAAATCAGTTAGAAGTGCCAGATAACAAAATCCGTTCTGAGTTCTCAAATACGTAATATCCGCTACCCACACCTGATTAGGTCTTGTAATCTGTATGTCTTTTATCAGATTCTTATACTTGTAAAACCGGAGAAAGGAATTAGTGGTTTTCGTATATACTTTTTTACGTCGAACAAGCATTTTATTGTTTCTGAGAATCTCAAAAAGCCGGTCTCTTCCCACTTTGATATGTTGAGCACTGTTTTGGGAAGATATTCCCATTGAGATTCGTCAATGTACCCACTCCATATTCCGGTTTTTACAAATTTTTCGTGGAATGTTTTGTCGAACAGGATATTGAAACCTGAGGTGAGAAAAATATCCGGAAGTTCATCTTCGTTTTGTGTTTCTAATATGGGAATATCCACCTCGGGATGATCACATTCGTTTTGTTCGGGGCAGTAAACCTGACGTTGCGGATGTTCAACGTTATAGGTTTCTGTAAAGCGATTAAAAAGTTGCCGGAAAGGAACTTTCATAGGGCAGGGGAGGTTGGTAATCACCTGTATGGGTTGCTTAAACAGAAATTTCGAATTTTCCGGTTTTTTGAAAGTTTGTTTATTTGTAATTAGCAGATGATTCATTTTAAAATTAAAGTAGCTAAATTTTCCACAGTTAACGTTTAGGCAAAAAAAAGAATTATGTATTTACTAAGAACATGTAGAATCTGATAAATAAAATCAATTTGTTTTTCTTTTGAAAAAGACTGATTTATTTGAAATTACGATGACTATTATCGCCAGTACCGACAACAGAATGGAAAGTTCCGCTGCTTTTGCAAAATCGCCTTCATACACCGAGTTGTAAATGGCTAACGACAGTGTTTCGGTACGTCCGATAATGTTTCCTCCGAGCATAAGGCTGATACCCACTTCGCCCAGAGAACGGCCAAAGGCAAGCAACATTCCCGTGGTAATTCCTCCGCGAATGTTGGGAAGTATTACCTTGCGCATGATGGCAAATTTGCTTTTGCCAAGTGTGCGAGCCGCCTCTACCATGGCTGTATCCAACTGTTTCCGGCTCGATTGTACGCTTTTTACCATAAAGGGTAAACCGACAATAAACACGGCTGTTAGCACACCCCAAAAGGTGAAAATAATTTTAAAGTCGAATGTGTTGTACAGAAAACCACCAATCAATCCGTTTTTACCTAAGATAAGTATCAGAAAAAAACCCAGCGCCATTGGAGGAAAAATCATGGGGAGTGTAACGATAATTTCAACTATTCGTCGAAATATACTGTTTTTTCCGGTAATGTATATTCCTAACGGTACGCCGATAATAAACTGGAGTATCAGGCTGATAACCGATACTTCCAGTGTCAGTAAAAATGGTTGTGAGGTGATTAATTCTTTCATTTATAATCCGTTTGCTTTTACAATGGATTTTGTTTTTTCCGATTTTAAATAGTCCAGAAACTTAATTGTTTGTTCGTTTATCCCGAAGCCGCTGACTGTTCCTGCAACTATTTCGATAGGTTTATAATATTTTTGAGGCACTATGATATAACCGCCTAATCTCTCTTTGTCCGCCAGCGCTTCGGTAAGGTTGATAAAACCGGCATCGGCTTCGCCTGTAAGCAGGTAAGTGCCTACCTGAGGAACGGTTGCAACCTGTGTCAGTTTGCCCGATACTTTATCCATATATCTCAGATTTTCAAGTGTTTCTTTTCCTGCTATTCCGTAAATGGCTTTTCCGTCCTGTGGCATAAATAAGGATTTCACTTTATCAGTAATAATATCTTCCAGTTTATTTATGCTTATTCCTTTACGGTAGGCCAGTACCAATATACCTTTACCCAGAGGTGTATAGTCTGTAAAATTTATGGATGATTTGAGCTTTTCCAGAAATTTTTTATCACCGATAACGCAGGCAACTTCACCGGATTCTTTGGCCTGTGTAGCTACCATTTGCAGGTTGCCGAAAATGGCATCGACCTGCATTCCGGTTTCGCCTTTGAAAGCATTGATAATTTCCGTTACGGGCTTTTTGTAACCTGCTCCCGATGCAATTACAAGTTTTTGAGCACTCAGTTGTACCGCGCACGCTGTGATTATCAGCAGCGCAATAATTTTGTTTTTTACCATCTTTTTCATACCATTCTTTTTTATTGAGTTATAATTTTTGAATTATGGGATTAAATGCTTTTGATGCAATAAGTACCTTATCGCCGGCCATGAATGTTTCCCCGTTTGCCGGCACAACTATTTTCACGGGTGTATTTCCCACCAAAAGAGTCAGAATTTGTATCAGGTCTTCATTTTCCGAAGCCAGTACTTCTCCCGTGAACTGAACTTTGCCACTCAATCTGTTGCCCGAAAATAAGTTGGCCGGATTTCCTTTGTCAACTACTGTGCTTTCGTTAAATGAGTACACCCGGGTGCAAAGCTTGAAAATTTCGGATACATCATGACTTACTAAAATCGTTGTAATGCCCCATTCCTTGTTGATAAATTTTATTTCATCCTGAATGGATCCGCGCATTTCGTGATCGAGTGCCGAAAGAGGTTCGTCAAGCAGCATAATTCGCGGTTTGCAGGCAATGGCCCGTGCCAGCGCCACTCTTTGTTGCTGTCCGCCCGAAAGCATGGCCGGTTTACGATTTTGCAGGGAACTTAACCCGAAAATTTCCATTAATTTTTTAGCCTGCGAAATATCCGGTTTCTTTTGTGCAAAAAGGATATTTTCCTTAATAGTCATATTCGGAAAAAGGGCGTAACTCTGAAAAACATAACCTACTGCCCGTTTTTCCACAGGCAGGTAAATACCATTTCGAGAATCTAACCAGGTATTATCTTCCACATTGATAGTGCCTTCATCGGGAGCGGCAAGTCCGGCAATGATGCGCAGCAGGGTTGTTTTTCCCGTACCCGATTTGCCGTAGAAAGCCACTATTTCGCCGGATGGAATATCAATATTCGCGTTGAGAGTAAACTCTCCGGTGCTTGATAATAATTTTTTCCGAATATCTATTTTAATCATTTTTCTCGTTTTCAGGATATTGAATAAAAACATCCGTCATTTTTATATAGGCCGTTACTTTGTCTCCAACAGCAATGCCCATGTCGTGAAACATGGTGCTTGCAATCATTGAAAAAACAATGTTTCCTTCAATGTTTAATCCGATATTTGTAAATACTTTGCCCGTATCAACAGAAGTTACCAGACATTCAATGGCGTTTCCGATGCTTAGTTTGCCCGAAACCGATTTCCCGATCATTACTTCCGATTCGTTAAACAGAGCTTCTACTTTTGTTTCGGGTGTTAAATAGCCTTTGTTTCGGGCATCACCTATCACAATGGCATAAATGAGTGTTTGACCCGTTTTTATTCCTGCAATTGTAATATTTCCCGCACCGGAAAGTGTTTCTATATGTCCGCTTAAACAATTCATTTTTTATACCGCTCCGTAGGCTTTTTATTTCAATTTATCGATCACGACTTTAATATCGGCAGGAGGCCCGAAATACATCCACGAAGTGACTAAAACTTCCGCTCCGGCTTTGGCATATTCGGTCGCGTTGGAACCATTAACACCCCCGGCAGCTATCACACATATTTCAGGATTCAATGCTTCACATTCCTTTTTACAAACGGTAAAATCTGCCGGAGAAATTTTGTCCATTTGTATTACATGAGCTCCTGCGGCGGCAATCATTTTAGCTTCCGCAATATTGTGAGCTTCCACTACTATCTTGCGTTCTTTTTGCCTGCTTTTTATCGAAGCTATTACAGCACTCAGGTTTTCGTAACCGCCTGTAAATAACAAATGTTCCCTGAATAAAAGAATGGTGTCGGACAGGCCGGTGCGGTGGGGGATGCCTCCTCCGGCAATCAACGCCTTTAGAGCAATTTTTTTCAGATAGGGCGGATGTTTTCGCGTTCCGGACACCTGAATATTTTCATTGATGGCATGAGCTGCCTTAACCAGCTGATTTGTCCGGGTAGCAATGCCCGAAGCGAATTCAATCATGGCCAGACCGGTACGCCAGACTAAATGAATGCTTTCAACATCTCCTTCGGCTTCGATAATTTTGTCGTTTTCCTCCAACGCTGTCCCGGACGAAACTTTGAACGTTACTTTTATTCCGTTCTTTTGGTACATCCTTTCAGCTTCTTCGGTACAACAAACCACCATGTCGTGTCGGGCGAACATGGCAATTCCGGCTTTTTCTCCTTTTATATTCAGCAGGGATGAAGTCATGTCTCCGGCGGGAGCATCGTCTTCTATCAGTCTGTCAATGTCATTATCGGTGAAGTAGATCATAAAAATGATTTTTATAAATTTTTTGTCGTTATGTTTCTGAAAAAACAGGACTTACAGTTTTATAATTTGTTTTGTAACCGTTGCCGTTTCGGCTGAAATACGTACAAAGTAGATTCCTTTTTGCAATCCGCTTACATTGATATTTTTTTCTTTTGTTTGCATGATAAGTTTGCCGCAATAGTCGAATATTTCAACTTTGTGCAGATTTTCTGCATTCACATTAATAGAAGAATTTGCAACTGTAGGATAAACGGAAATTCCGGTTGCAGATGCTGAAGTAATACCGGTAGTTGTATAATATACATACAATGTAGGCTTTTGAGCATCAGTTGTAGCCGTTTCTTTCGAATAAGTTTTTTCAATCATTCCGCTGGCAGTCGATTCATCATTTGATTTCAAAAGCCATCCGTAGTTCGATGACGTGCCTGCAATCCAAGCCTGTACATCGGCTGTTAATTGAGTCCCTTTGAAAGTTACACTGGCATCTGTTGAGGCAATTGTTGCAGTAGCCGAAATGGTACTTTCAAAGTCACCTCCGGCAGTTGTCCACGAAACAGTATTGTAAACCGAATGCAACCATGTTACATCATTGGTTGTCGCGGCAACACCGGCACCACCTCCGGAATATGATGTACCTTCACCCCAGTCGCTTGTTACTTTGTGGACTTCAATAGTGTTATCGCTTGCTGAATTGAATGTTAAAATGAATTTAACGCTATCGATAACAGTTTCCGCGGGAATTTCGCTTAAATCGAATGCAAATAATCCTCGACGAATAGAAAGTCCTTTTGCAATGTTACCTATGTAAACCAAACCTGTACTGTTGGCCATACTTCCGTCTGCCGATTCGATAATGGTGTTATCTTTACTGCTGGTAAGCGTATAAGATTCTGTTGCTGATACAGATAATGCGGCAACTGAAAAAAGAAGAGCAAGGCGTAAATGTTTGTGTTTCATAATAGTTCTTTTTTATATGATTATTGTTTAATGAATTTTTGTTGGAAAGTTTCTGAACAGTTTTGTACCTGAACGATGTACATGCCTCTCGGAAGTGATTTTATATCAACACTTACTTCGTTTTGTTGCTGCGTTGAGTTTTTTATTTTTAAAACTCCGTTTAATGAGTAAACCGATATCATGCTGTTTTGATTGATTCCTTTAATTTTCAGGTTGTCAGACACTTTTGTAGAAAGAACGGATAATTTTGAACCGGAAATTTTCTTCGAGGCTGTTAATGTCTTGTATATTAATCTTAATGATAATGTGTTTACATTTCTGTATTGTCCATATTCGAGGATTGTTGTTTCGTTATCCAGAAACATATAAGTTCTCCCGGCCATTCCGGCGTGTACTAACTGAGGTGTCCAAAAGCGGGCTTCTTCTCCGAAAACAGTAAATCCGTTTGTGTTGCAATCGCCTGCCGGCAGGGCGTTAAATCCGGCTTCGTTGGTAGCACCGGTATTGGGACTGACCCATGCTGTTGAAGTGCTTTTGAGTTTTCCGCCTGCCACAGATTTTCCTCCGAGGTAAGCGGCTAATGTTGCCCAGTCCGTAGTGTCCGGAACATTCCAGTTTTCGTTAGTTAAGAGTTGTTTCATTTCAGAGGCATCCTGATTGCCCATGACACTCCAGCTGTACAAAAGACCGTAAGTAGGAACGTTAGCTTCATCGTTGTTCGGATAAGCGTAGTAGGTTGCATAATCATCAGCAGATGTTGTCTGAGTCCCCGTAAAATGTGTAATTTCCGTTCCATCGGCATAATGTGTGGTACGCAGGTTTTCCGCCATCCACCATTGGTCACCGATTTTAACTGTCTGATAAGTATTACCATCATAATCTGTTACTGTACCGGTTTCCTGTGCTTTAGCAGCAATCACAATAATAAAACAAAAGAGTAAAAGCGTAAATTTTATTTTCATAAGCTTGTTTTTTATAAATAAGAAATCCGTTATTCTTTTAATAAAATAACGATATGTATAAAAAAGCACCTTTTGTCAAGAAGGTGTATATCCTTTGTAGAACAAGGCCTGAAGTTCTGTTTTGCAAACAGCAATATCATTTTGCAGTATAAAATTCCAGCTAATCCAGTTGAGTTTCGATAAGTCGGCGGCATTTATTTTTTCGGACATAACGGATGGAAAACCTCCTCTGAGAAGCGTTTCAGACATTTCTTCACTTAATATAAAATTAATCAGTTCTTTGTTCCGTTCGTAAGCGTCTTTTTTTACCATCAGTTGTACCGGACTTACAATCGGGCCTTCATTCGTAAGAATTATTTTAAATCTGTCGGTGTTTCGTATTTTCAAAGCGAAAGAATAGGGCATGACATAAAGAGCTGTGCCGTTTCCGTTTCCGGCATTTATGACTTTTACCATCTGCGACGGATGTAGACCTTTGAGGGTATTTTTTCCTAATTGTGTAATTGCTTCTTTCCCATAATTTTTCAGGTAAGGAAATAAGATAGCATTGCAGAAAAAGTCATCATCGCCCCTGAGCGTAATTGCCCGGATAAAATATTCTTGCAGCAAATCTCCCCACGATTGAGGAAGCAGTTCTTCGTGTACTTTTTCCAGATCTGCTACAATAACCAGCAGGTTGGCGGTGAACCAGCACAAATGTCCTGTGGGATGGACAAACTGCTCTTTTTGAAAAAGTTTGTTGGTTATAGTGGGTTCCAATTTTTCAAAAAAATCATCATTCAGAAATTTGTCGATAAACCGTCGGTGATAAACGCTGTTTATATCCGATGAAATAAAAATATCCGGTATCACATCCAGTCCATTGTGGCTTTCCAGCTGATCGTAGAAACTTTTTTCATAATTCAGGTTGCCATCGATAATGTATTTGTCGTTATCAATGATTTCCGGAAATTCTTTTTGAAGCGTCTGAGCAAAGGTGTTGCGCAAACCGCAAGGCAATAAAGCCAGCATTATTTTTTTATTTAATGTCGGTTTTTCCGTACTTTGTACAGAATGACCACAACCGCAACCTGTTTTATGTTTTCCTTTCCCGTCCATTTTTTATTTTTTAGTAGCTGATATGTATTTTCTTCATCATTTCATTTGGATTTCCCTGTCCGGTAATTTCTCCATTTTTTAGCAAAATAACCGAGGTTGCTAACTTTTCCACTTCTTTAATATCGTGGCTAACTAGCAGAGTGATGGAATTCAGCATTTCATGTGCTTTGATAATTTCTTCCTGAAGTGTCAGTCGCATTTCAAAATCAAGAGCAGATAAAGGTTCGTCAAGCAAAAGCAGTTTGGGCTTGGATGCTAATGCGCGGGCTAATGCCACACGTTGTTTTTGCCCTCCCGATAGTTTTTGCGGATATTGTTTTTGCAATGTTTTGAGACCGAATAGTGTTAATAATTCTTTTACTTCCCTGCTGTTTTTTTCTTTTTGAGCGAATTCGATGTTTTTTCTGATCGTCATATTGGGGAAAAGTGCGTAATCCTGAAACATGTAACCTGTGTTTCGTTGCTGGGGAGGCAGATTGATTTTCTTTCCGGAATCGAACCAAACCTGACCATTAAACTCGATATATCCACGATCAGGTTTATTCAATCCGGCCAGCATTCGCATCAACGTGGTTTTTCCTGAACCTGAATGTCCGAACAGACAAAGCAGCTCTTTTTCACCAATTTGAGTATCCACCTTCAGGGTTGTTGTTCCCTCCGATGTCAGCATTTCACGTTCTATGTTAATCTTTAGCATACTGTTTTTATTAAAAAAATATTTTCTTTCTCCCGTTTATACTGTAAATGACAGTCAGAATTATCATCGAAATAATAAACAATACCAATGAATACTGATTGGCTACGTCGTAATTCAAAATCTGAACTTCGTCGTAAATAGCGATACTGGCAACGCGTGTTTCTCCCGGCATATTTCCGCCTACCATTATCACTACGCCAAATTCGCCGATACAATGTGCGAATGTCATGGCTAAGGCGGTGATAATTGAAGGTGCCATATTCGGGATTAATACGCGGATGAAAGTAATGAACTCGGATTTTCCCAATGTGTACGAAGCTTCGCGCAGACTCTTCGGTATGGCTCCCAATCCGTTTTGTAAGGGCTGAACCATGAAGGGCAGACTAAATACGATACTGGCAATCAATATACCTTCGAACGTAAAGGCTAAACGCCAGTCGAAAGTTTGCTCCAGAAAACGTCCGAAAAAATGTTCGGGACTGTAAGCCACCAGCATATAAAATCCTAACACGGTCGGGGGAAGTACCAGCGGCATACTGATTAAGGCTTCGACTACCGGTTTCAGAAAAAATCTTTTGTAGGCCAGAATATAAGCCAATGGTAATCCAATGATAAAAAGTATCAGCGTTGTCCATCCGGCTAATTTTCCGGTAAGTAATAGGGTATTTACAAAATCTTCGTTCATTTACTTATTTCCTATTTTGATAACTTTTCCAAAGTTGAAAAACTTTGGAAAAGTTATATTCAATAAATTTATTTTCCGGGAATTCCGTATCCGTATTTTTCCCAAACAGGTTTTACAGCATCCGAAAGAACATATTTTTTAAATCTGGCTGCTTCCGTATTGTATGTAGATGTTTTCAGAAGAATACAAGCTTGTTCTATTGGTTTATATAATTTTTGAGGAATAATGTAGCAATGTCCTTTACCTGCCATATCGGGCGCCAATGCAAACGAATAAGCGATAAACCCAAGTTCGGTATTTGACGTAAAGGCATATTGTGCTGCTGCCGAAATATTCTCGGCTATCACAATTTTGTCTTTCAGTTCATCGTACAATCCCTGTGATTTGAGCAATTCTAAAGAGCGGTCGCCATAAGGAGCTGTCTGCGGATTTGCAACGGCAATCTTTTTTACAGAGGCAATTTTTAAAGCTGCCAGCCCTTCTTTTTCTACCGAAATAGTGGTGCTGTAAAGTGCTAACTTTCCATAAGCATAAGTAACCATTGCACCGGTAGTAAGGCCTTTGTCTTTAAGCTTTAAAGGATATTTGTTGTCAGCTGCCAAAAAAAAATCGAATCCGGCTCCGTTTGAGATTTGTTGTACCAGAGTGCCCGAACTTCCGAAAGTAATGTTTACTTTCGATTTCGGATTCTGTTTTACATATATGTCTTTTATCTCAGTTAATACATACCGCAAGTTTGCTGCGGCAGCAACATTTACTTTCTGGGCGGAGGCGCTGACTATCGTCAGCATCATAACCAAAGAGAAAATTATTTTTTTCATTTTAATAATATTTTTTTAATAAAGAATAAAAACACATCGATATAACCCGATAAACTAATGAACTTTATGATATAATTTACTGTTTACTAGCTTGTTAACTACTTGGTATCAGCAGTATTGAGAAATGTTGGTTTGATCGTAAGCATCACGTAAGCCCATTGAGCATTTGTGCTGGTACCTGCTGTAATTCCTTTTGCTGCTAATGTGTTACTGTTTGTAAAGTATTTACTGTATCCGGCCTGAACGGTTGTCCATGTGTTCAGTTTGTAAGATGCCTGTAAATCCAGTTCGGAACCAAGGTCTTTTCCATAAGTACTTGTTTCGTATTGGGTGTTGAACAAATGAAATGCACCAACAAAATTCCACTTTTTATTTACTTTAGCTGATACACTACCGTAATAGTCAAGTAATCCGACTGTTAAGGGAGTATTCCAATAATCCATATAGCCGTTAAAACCGTGATCAGAACCATATAATTTTTTGAAATTACTGATTATGCCATCTGAAGCTTTATTATCATCGCCTGAAAAATAATCTGTTCCCAGACTTGCTGTCAGATAACTGGTTGCTTTGTAATTGGCTTTGATCGCAAACATTTTTCCGGCCATGGTGTTGCCTGCTACATTTTTACCCGCCTGAAAATAAGCTGTAGCAAGCCCTGAAATCGGAAAGTCAGCATTGTCATATTTCAGGTTACCTCCGTAAGTGTAGGTCTGGCACATATCAATTAATTTATATTTGGAAATGCCTCCCAGGCCCAATGTGTCTTGCATAGCTTCATCTACAACAATTCCCGATAAGGTGAACCCTTTGTATGTTGGAGCCGATAACCATAAATAGGCTAATCCTCTGTAGCTGATGCCTGATGCCGGAGTATAAAATTGTTCACTTGTAATTTCGGAAGAGTTGTTGTAAGCTAAACCCAAATGAGCTTTAAAATCATTGATACTATACTTAAACAATGCCAGATCATGAGTTTTGCCTTTAGTTGTCCATGTTGGAGTGGCAAACAGACGACCGTCATCATATTTTATAGTTTGTCTTCCCACTTTTAACGATCCACCCGGTATTAATAGCAATTCGGCCCATGCTTCATAAATACCAGTAGTTGCGGCATCCGACACTATCCCCTGCTGCCCGAGAACTCTTGCATCCTGTACTGTAATTTGTGTAGTTAACACTCCGCTTGTGAATGTAAAGCCCAAACGGGTACGCTGTGAGGTAAAAATACCTGGGTCGCTCGTTGTTGCAAGAGGTTTTTTATAACCATCCTGAAATTCTGTACGGGGACGGATTTCTCCATCTATAACAACTGTTTGCGCTTGCATACAGGTAACAACGAATAAAAAAATTAGCAGGAGTCTGTAAAAAATCTTTTTCATACCAAATACTTTTTTATACGATTCATACCTGCTTCTGTATTGACCGTAGATTGTTGTTTCTAAATTGTTTAATTGGTTTGTCTTTTCGTTATATTCTTTAGAGAATAACGAAAATCAAAAAAAAGAGCGTTATACTCAGATTGGATAACGCAAACTAAAAAAAACAGTTGTTGAAATCAGCATTATTTGATTCCAGAAAGTTTTTCAGATCAATTTCTTTCTGTTCAAATATGCGGACTAGCTTCAGCCCATAATTGCTAATCAAACAACCGCCACCATCTTTTCCTCCTTTTTGTCTGATTACAACCGGCAATGGAGATAAATAATTTATTTTATCCAGTAAATGCCAGGCATGCTGATACGACATTTTCAGGCTTTTGGCTGCGGCTGATATGGAGCCATCTTTTTCTACCTGTTTTAGTAATCTTATATGATTAGGTGACAGAAACACTTCTCCGTCACGATATACCGTTAATCCGGCATCCATATAAAAGGCAGAATGATGACCCATACTTGCTTGCAATTTTTCTTTTTTAGCTTGTAAAAAAGTATTTTCTTTTGTGCACTCAGAAAACTCTTAATTTTGGCCATTCACATTTCAAAGGATATGCCATTTTTGTAATATTTTGATAATTAGAGACTTGTATTTTTGTGCTGAGAATAAATGGCTAAAAAACTACTTTGTGGTATTCAAAAAACGAGTGATTCTACATTTATGTAGGATTATATTGTAGTATGTTTTAGAAAAAAATCAAAAAAAGTGAAATAAAAAAACTCATTACTTTTAAGAGTTTTCCTTCAAGTAATGAGTTTTGAGTATAAAAAATAAAACAATTATTTTTTCATAAGTTTTTTTAGTAATTGAGGTATTTCAGCAGGGAGTTTAGCAACAGGAACACCTACTGCTTCAAAAGCCGCAATTTTTTCAGTTGCAGTTCCGCTACCGCTCGAAATAATAGCTCCTGCATGTCCCATACGTTTACCCGGAGGAGCTGTTTGTCCGGCAATAAAGGCAACGACCGGCTTTGTGACATGCTCTTTGATGTATTGTGCAGCACGTTCTTCTGCATCTCCTCCAATTTCGCCAATTAGAACGATAGCCTCTGTTTCGGGATCATTTTCGAACATTTCAAGCAATTCCTGATAGTAAAGTCCTGCAACAGGGTCTCCTCCGATACCGACACAGGTACTTTGTCCTAATCCGGCTTCGGTCAATTGATTTACCATCAGGTAAGTCAGAGTACCGCTTCGGCTCATTAGCCCGATATTCCCTTTGGAAAAGATATTTCCCGGCAGAATTCCGACCATACTTTCACCTGGGGTAATAAGCCCCGGACAATTTGCTCCGATAAGTTTTACATCTTTTTTTTTCAGGTAACTGTTTACTTTAATCATATCTAATGTCGGAACTCCTTCGGAGATGCATACAACTAATTTTACGCCACCTTCTGCTGCTTCCAAAATTGCATCTGCGGCTAAAGGTGCAGGCACAAAAATAATAGAGGTGTTTGCTCCTGTAGATCTTACTGCATCTTCTACCGTATTGAATACCGGAACATCGTGAACGGTTTGTCCTCCCTTGCCCGGGGATACTCCGCCTACAACATTGGTCCCGTATGCTATCATCTTACCGGTATGGAAACCGCCATCCCGTCCCGTAATTCCCTGAACAATTAGTTTTGTGTTTTTATTGATTAATATACTCATGGTCTGTATAATTTACGATTTTATAATTTTTTAGATTTACGATTATTCGCATAACTGCATTTGATTGAATTTAAATATATCAGAAGTTTTTCAATTCTGAGTTGACTATTCATGTTCAGCTAATAGCTTTAATCGCATATTGAGCTGCGTCACTGAGCGATTTTACAGTAGGGAGATTTTTTTCTTTAATAATACGTAATCCTTCTTCTGCATTAGTGCCGGAAAGGCGAATGACAATAGGAATATCCACTTTCATTTCGTCAAGAGCAGTAATCAGTCCACGAGCAACGTCATCACAACGGGTAATTCCACCGAAAATATTAATCATTATAACTTTTACGTTTTTGTCTGACAGTAAAAGATTCATGGCTGCAATAACCTTTTTAGGACTTGAACTGCCACCAATATCCAAAAAGTTAGCCGGGCTACCTCCAAAGTGTTTAATTACGTCCATGGTTGCCATTGCTAATCCCGCTCCGTTTACCATACAGCCGATATTTCCATCAAGACGAATGTAACTCAACCCGCTTTCTTTTGCCTTCAATTCTTTCTTTTCATCTTCATCGGGTTCGTTCATTACAGCAATTTCTGGTTGACGGTATAAGGCGTTGTCGTCAAAATTCATTTTGCCATCGATAGCCATTAGTTTGTTTTCGTTGGTAATAACCAAAGGATTAATTTCAACCAGTGAAGCATCGGTGTTAATGCATATTTTGTAAAGTTTTTTGAAAATGTCGGCAGCCTGTTTTACTAAATTGATATCGCTGAAAAGTTTAAAAGCGATCTTGCGTGCCATAAAATCGGACATACCTAAATCCGGGTCAATAGGAATTTTATGAATAGCTTCTGGATTTGTTTTGGCAACTTCTTCAATTTCAACACCACCCTCTGAACTTGCCATAAACAATACTGATTTAGTATTGCGGTCTATCGTCATTCCCACGTAATATTCTTTCTGAATTTCAACCGCATCGGCTACTAATACTTTTTCAACGGTGTAACCTTTTATATCCATGCCCAAAATTTGTTTGGCAGCCGATACCGCATCATTAACTGTTTTAGCCAATTTTACACCACCGGCTTTCCCTCTTCCACCTGTCAGAACCTGTGCTTTTACAACCACCATTCTGTTCATTTCGCGGGCAGCTTTCTCTACATCACTCACCGTGTGGCAAAGAATGCCATCTGTCACAGGAATGCCATATTCCCTGAAGAGCTGTCTTGCTTGATACTCGTGAATTTTCATGTTTGATTTTGATGTTTTTAGTATTATTTACAAGTCTGGATTATACTTAATCGTAATATGTATACAGTTTGATAAATCCAAAACCCGAATGTAAAAAAGTAAGAGATGAAAATTTATAATTATTACACTTAACACTTAGTCGGCCAAACTTGTTTATCGTGAAAAGGTATTTTTTTAGTTTTGCTGTATGTATTAACATCCATTTTAGAATGTGGAAGTATTTAATGGTGATTTAAGTTCCATTTAATCAGTTGTATATCTTGTTTTATTACATTTTTGTGATTGTTGTCACAATTACAATTAATCCGTTATTGAAAATAAAATTATTAATACTAATTTTAATTAAAATAGTCATGATTTTTATGTTTAATAATAGCTTAGAATTATAGATAATAGTTTTTCTTAATATGTAGTAATTTTCTTTACGAGATGTTTTTTGAAGCGAGATGTTATATTGTTAAATACAGTGTAAAATTAATATGTCGTAGCTTGTATTAGACAATATCTAGTCGCATGAATAATATTTTTTAGAAATAAATTGTTGATTATAAATATATTATATTCTTGTCTGTTTTAATTTTCTTTGAATAATTAATTTTCTTGATTTAATTGGTAAATTTGTATATAATATATTTTTTAAAGCTTAATTAAATGTAATAATTAATACTATTTATCAGCATACCATCTTTGTAATCACCTTACTTTTTGTTAAGTTATCTGAATTGTAAATTATAACTCATAATTATAATATCGATTCATTATAGATAATGAACTTTATATATTCACGTTTTCACTTAGTTTTAAAATTATTTCTATTGGCTTTTGGCTTGCTAATGGGGGTGTTATTGTACGCTCAAAATATTGGTGATTACAGAAGCTTAACTTCCGGTGAGTGGACAGGTTCAGGAACCTGGGAAATTTTTGATGGAGCTAATTGGTTAACTTCACCGACATATCCGGGTGAATTTTCGGGAACTTATTCTGTAAATATTCAATATGGGCATGAAGTCACGATTGATTCCGAAATTTCTACAGAACCCATGGGAATACTCATTATTGATGGAAAGCTTAGTTTACATGGAGATAATAATGGGGTCAATTTTTATTTGAATACTCAGTATATTTATGTTACTCCAGACTTAACGCCTTATGCAACAATAGAATTTAATCAAAAGTCGAATTTATGGATACCTGAGAATGCTGTAATCCTGGTTTGGGCAGGTGGATTGAGCGGGCAATGTAGTAACAATCAGAATATTTATCAGGGAACAGCTAAACTGGCTGCGTGCAATGGAGCACCAGGGAGCATTTTTACTTTTGCTGAATTGATGCAGCACGGAGGAACGCTTAATTCTGTCGTTACCACTCCTTATTTTGTATGTTTTGGAGATACGGTTCAACTCCATGGAGATTATACTGGAGCAACCGGTACTCCGGTTGTATATAGTTGGAAATCAACCGGTGTATCACCTTTGAAATTTTTGCCTGATTCAACGGCAAAAGATCCCTATGTTTTTCCCTTAGCTGCAGGAGATTATAATGTGTCTTTGACTGTAAGTACAACCAAGGGGACTATTGTTTATAGTAATACAGAGAAAGTTATATTAACGGTTGGTTTTGCAACCTATTCAGATCAGACAGCGGTTGTTTGTTCCTCTGATTTGCCTTACCTCTGGCATGGGAAATCATTTACCGCAACAGGAACTTATACCGATACTTTGACTAATTCTGTCGGTTGCGATAGTATTACTATTTTGAATCTGACGATAAATGTCCCGACGAGTTCCGAGACGAATCTAACAGTTTGCAATAAAGAACTTCCACTAAACTGGAACGGAAAAACTATTGCCGCTGCCGGTATTTATACCGATACTCTGATTAATGCAGCTGGTTGCGATAGTATTACTACTTTGAACTTGACAGTAAATGTTCCGACTAGCTCCGAGACCAATGCAACAATCTGTTCCTCTGATTTGCCTTACACTTGGCACGGAACCTCATTTACCGCAACAGGCATTTATACTGATACTCTGACTAATTCCGTGGATTGCGATAGTATCACTACTTTGAATTTGACCGTGAATGTTCCGACTAGCTCCGAGACCAATGCAACAACCTGTTCTTCTGATTTGCCTTACCTCTGGCATGGAAAATCATTTACCGCAACAGGGACTTATACCGATACTCTGATTAATACTGTTGGTTGCGATAGTATTACTACTTTGGACCTGACAATGAATATTCCGACGAGTTCAGAGACGAATCTAACAGTTTGCAATAAAGAACTTCCACTAAACTGGAACGGAAAAATTATTGCCGCTGCCGGTATTTATACCGATACTCTGATTAATGCAGCTGGTTGCGATAGCATTACCACATTGAATCTGACCGTGAATGTTCCAACGAGTTCCCAGACCAATGCAATAATCTGTTCCTCTGATTTGCCCTACCTTTGGCATGGAAAATTATTTACAACAGCAGGGACTTATACCGATACTCTGATTAATGTTGCTGGTTGCGATAGCATTACCACATTGAATCTGACCGTGAATGTCCCAACCAGTTCAGAGACCAATGCAATAATCTGTTCCTCTGATTTGCCTTACCTTTGGCATGAAAAATCATTTACCGCAACAGGCATTTATACTGATACTCTGATTAATGTTGCTGGTTGCGATAGTATCACCACATTAAATCTGACAGTGAATGTTCCGACGAGTTCAGAGACGAATCTAACAGTTTGCAATAAAGAACTTCCACTAAACTGGAACGGAAAAACTATTGCCGCTGCCGGTATTTATACCGATACTCTGATTAATGCAGCCGGTTGCGATAGTATCACCACAATGAATCTGACCGTGAATGTTCCGACGAGTTCAGAGACGAATCTAACAGTTTGCAATAAAGAACTTCCACTAAACTGGAACGGAAAAACTATTGCCGCTGCCGGTATTTATACCGATACATTGATTAATTCTGTCGGTTGCGATAGTATCACCACATTGAATCTGATGGTAAATGTCCCGACGAGTTCCCAGACCAATGCAATAATCTGTTCCTCTGATTTGCCTTACCTCTGGCATGGAAAATCATTTACCGCACCAGGAACTTATACCGATACTCTGATTAATGCTGTTGGTTGCGACAGTATCACCACTTTGGACCTGACAGTGAATGTTCCGACTAGTTCAGAGACGAATCTAACAGTTTGCAATAAAGAACTTCCACTAAACTGGAACGGAAAAACTATTGCCGCTGCCGGTATTTACACCGATACTTTGGTTAATGCAGCCGGTTGCGATAGTATCACTACTTTGAATTTGACCGTGAATGTTCCGACGAGTTCCCAGACCAATGCAATAATCTGTTCCTCTGATTTACCATATCTTTGGCATGAAAAATCATTTACCATAACTGGGACTTATACCGATACTTTGATTAATGTAGCCGGTTGCGACAGTATCACCACTTTGAATCTGACAGTGAATGTTCCGACTAGCTCCGAGACCAATGCAACAATCTGTTCCTCTGATTTGCCTTACCTCTGGCATGGAAAATCATTTACCATAACTGGGACTTATACCGATACTTTGATTAATGTAGCCGGTTGCGACAGTATCACCACTTTGAATCTGATAGTGAATGTTCCGACGAGTTCCCAGACCAATGCAACAATCTGTTCCTCTGATTTGCCTTACCTTTGGCATGGAAAATTATTTACCGCAACAGGGACTTATACCGATACTCTGATTAATGCAGCCGGTTGCGATAGTATTACCACTTTAAATCTGACAGTGAATGTTCCGACCAGTTCAGAGACGAATCTAACAGTTTGCAATAAAGAACTTCCACTAAACTGGAACGGAAAAACTATTGCCGCTGCCGGTATTTATACCGATACATTGATTAATTCTGTCGGTTGTGACAGTATCACCACTTTGAATCTGACGGTAAATGTCCCAACCAGTTCAGAGACGAATCTAACAGTTTGCAATAAAGAACTTCCACTAAACTGGAACGGAAAAACTATTGCCGCTGTCGGT
>JAQVAV010000011.1 GCA_028690665.1 Paludibacter sp. | reverse complement strand
GCTTTAGGTGTCACAAGTTTGGTTTTGACGATTTAGTCATGGAACTTGCTTGTGGACTACATAATTTGAGAATTACATTGAGTTACAGTGTTATATAATATTAATCGAAATAAAGTCTAGTATAAATTGTAATATGGACTCTTTGGATGATGTTCAGAAGTTGAAAAATATGTTATAAAACATTATTATACGACATATTTTAGCCCCAATATTTGGTTCGTATTTAAAAATGCCGTACTTTTGTAGTGTGATTTTTTCATAGTATTAGATTTAAGGTTAACAAAGATTGGTAGTAAGGCGTTACTACCTTTCGCGTTTTATAGAGGTTGATCTATTTAAAAACTCTATATATGTTCAGGGCTGTCCGGAGTGATTTCGGATGGCTTTTTTATTTTGGCAAAACACTAAAAAATAGCTACTTTTGCAGCTTAAATCAAACCATCTTTTTAAGACAAATGAACATCCTTCTTCTCGGTTCGGGCGGTCGCGAACATGCGCTGGCCTGGAAAATTGCCCAAAGTTCAAAAGTTTCTCAGCTATTTATTGCTCCCGGGAATCCGGGAACTGCTTCTTTGGGAATAAATTTACCTATTGCAACTGATGATTTTTCGGCTTTGAAAAAAGCTGTTACAGAGTATAAAATTGATTTGGTAGTAGTAGGGCCTGAAGATCCGCTTGTTAAAGGGGTTGTTGATTTTTTTGCTACTGATAAAGTCTTAATGAATGTGCCGGTGATTGGGCCGGATAAATTTGGAGCCCAGCTTGAAGGAAGTAAAGATTTTTCTAAACAATTTATGTTTCGTCATAATATTCCGACTGCCGGTTATTTAAGTGTTACTGGCGATAATATTGAAGAGGGCATTAAATTTTTGAAAAAACTGAAAGCTCCTTATGTATTGAAAGCTGATGGATTGGCTGCGGGTAAAGGAGTTTTGATTTTAGATGATCTTGATGAAACTATTTCTGAGCTGGAAGCTATGCTTGAGGGAAAATTCGGATCGGCAAGCAAAACTGTTGTTATTGAAGAATTCCTTGCCGGTATTGAATGTTCTGTATTTGTAATTACAGACGGTAAAAACTATAAAATTCTTCCAGAAGCTAAAGACTATAAGCGTATTGGAGAGGGAGATAAAGGTTTAAATACCGGAGGCATGGGAGCTGTATCTCCTGTTCCTTTCTGTACTCCTGAATTTATGCAAAAAGTAGAAAACCGTATTATTCGACCTACTGTTGAGGGGCTTTATTCTGAAGGAATTAATTATAAAGGGTTTATTTTTTTTGGTTTGATAAATATCCAGAGTGAGCCTTATGTGATTGAATATAATGCCCGTATGGGTGACCCGGAAACAGAAGCAGTAATGTTGCGTTTGAAATCAGATATTGTCGATCTGTTTGAAGGTGTTGCACAGGGGAACCTTAATGAAAAGTCTGTTGAATTCGATAAAAGGACTGCTGTTACGGTAATGCTTGTTTCTGGAGGGTACCCCGAAGATTATGAAAAAGGTAAAGTAATTACCGGTTTAGATAAAATTAAAAACAGTATTGCATTTCAAGCCGGAACAAGTTTGAAAAATGGTAAACTTGTTACAAATGGAGGCCGGGTAATTGCGGTTAGTTCTTATGGTACAGATAAAAATGAGGCTTTGAATCAATCTTTTAAAAATGCGCAGCTTATTGATTTCGAAAAGAAATATTTTCGTAGGGATATTGGATTTGATTTGTGATTGATAGTATAATATTTTACAATAAAAACTATGGCAAAAATATTGGTTATTGATGATGAAAGAAGTATCAGAAATACTCTAAAGGATATTCTTGAATTTGAAAAACACCAGGTGGAATTGGCTGAAAATGGCAAATTGGGGTTTGAATCAGTTTTGAGTGGATCATTTGATTTGATATTTTCCGATATTAAAATGCCGGAGATGGATGGAATTGAGCTTCTTTCCGCTTTAAAAGAACAGGAAGTTGAGGCTCCGGTTGTAATGATTTCAGGTCATGGAAATATCGAAACAGCTGTGGAATGTATCAAAAAAGGAGCGTTTGACTTTATTGAAAAACCGATAGACCTGAATCGTTTACTAATAACGGTCAGAAATGCTTTAGATAAAAATAACTTAGTAACTGAAACAAAAAATCTTAAGAAGAAGGTAGCTAAACACCATCAGATGATTGGTGAGTCTGCAGCTATCGAAAAGGTGCGAATGATGATAGATCGTGTTGCTCCTACTGATGCCAGAGTTCTTATCACCGGTGAAAACGGAACAGGAAAAGAAGTCGTAGCCAGATTATTGTTCGAACAAAGTAACCGGGCGAATGCTCCATTTGTGGAGGTTAATTGTGCCGCAATTCCATCGGAGCTTATTGAAAGCGAATTGTTCGGTCACGAAAAAGGAGCTTTTACTTCTGCAATAAAACAGCGAATTGGAAAATTTGAACAAGCAGATAGCGGAACAATTTTTCTCGATGAAATAGGAGATATGAGTCTTTCTGCACAGACAAAAGTTTTACGTGTGCTTCAGGAAAATGAATTGACCCGGGTTGGAAGTGATAAAAGCATTAAAGTAAATGTTCGGGTTTTGGCTGCGACCAATAAAAATCTTAAAAAAGAAATTGAAGAAGGCAATTTTCGGGAAGATCTTTTCCATCGGCTTAATGTTATACCCATTCATGTGCCTGCTCTTGATGAACGTAAGGATGACATACCGTTATTGATAGATCACTTTTGTAATATTATATGTGGAGAACAAGGCATTCAGATGAAGGCTTTTTGCCCGGAAGCTGTTGAGTCTCTGCAATCACGATCATGGACAGGCAATATCCGTGAACTTCGTAATGTAGTTGAACGTTTAATCATTCTTGGAGGACAAAGTATTTCTAAAGAGGATGTCGAAATGTTTGCCTGATGCTATTTTAATTAGACAATAAATCAAACAGATATACCAAAAAACATGCGACCAATCAGTGAGTTAAAAATTGCGATTTGTAGCGATCATGCCGGATTCAATTTAAAGCAGATTGTTATTGATTATTTAAGATTAAAGAATCCGGTAGCACTTAAAGATTTTGGAGCTTATTCCGCTGTTAGTTCCGATTATCCCGATTATGCTCATCCAATGGCTTCTGCTGTTGAAAACGGGGAATTTGATTATGGAATTTCGATTTGTGGAAGCGGTAACGGCATTAGCATGACAGTAAATAAACATCAGGGGATCCGCGCAGCTCTTTGCTGGAAAAATGAAATTGCGGCTTTGGCCCGTCAACATAATAATGCTAATGTACTTTCTCTACCAGCTCGTTTTATAACAAAAGAAGAAGCTCTTGAAATGGTAGATACTTTCTTTAAAACCGATTTTGAAGGAGGCAGGCATCAGAGACGTATAGATAAAATTCCTTATTGCTGATAATAAAATTAAATGTCAAGAACAGATATTTCAAAATATGGCGAATTTGGTTTGATTAAGCATCTGACCGAAAAATTTAAAATTACCAACGAATCAACGCTGAAGGGAGTCGGGGACGATGCGGCTGTATTTGATTATAAGAATAAGCAAATCCTTGTTACTACCGATTTATTGTTAGAAGGAGTTCATTTCGATTTGGTTTATGTTCCATTGAAGCATCTTGGATACAAATCTGCTGTTGTGAATTTTTCTGATATTTATGCAATGAACGGCAGACCTAAGCAAATCACCGTTTCATTGGGAGTCTCGAAACGTTTTTCGGTCGAAGATCTTGATGAACTATATGCCGGCATTCATTTGGCTTGTCAAAACTATGGCGTTGATCTGGTGGGTGGCGACACTTCGGCATCGATGACAGGGCTTACTATAAGTATTACTTGTATTGGTGAAGGAGAAAAGGGTAAAATTGTTTATCGTAATGGCGCGAAAGAAAATGATTTGATTTGTGTGTCGGGTGACTTGGGATCTGCTTATATGGGTCTTCAATTATTGGAACGCGAGAAGATTGTTTTTAATGCCAATAGCGAGGCTCAGCCCGATTTTGAAGGGAAAGACTACATTTTACAGCGACAATTGAAACCCGAAGCTCGGAAAGGTATTATTGAGGCTTTAGCTGAGAAAGGTGTTGTTCCAACGGCAATGATGGATATTTCCGATGGTTTGTCTTCTGAATTGATGCACATTTGTTCTCAGAGTAACACCGGTTGTCGTATATATGAAGATAAAATCCCAATCAACTATCAGGCTGTTGTAATGGCGGAAGAATTAAATATGAATATCGTAACTGCCGCACTGAATGGAGGTGAAGATTATGAATTGCTTTTCACTGTTCCGATGCAAGATTATGATAAAATACTAACTATGGAAAATGTTGGTATTGTCGGGCATATAACCAAACCTGATCTTGGGCTGAACTTAGTTGGTCGGGAAGGAGAAGAGATTGCCCTTCAGGCTCAGGGCTGGAACTCGTTGAAATAAAACAAAAACATAAAGTAGATATAATAAAAAACGGATTTCTGAATTTTCAGAAATCCGTTTTTTATAGCAGGTTATTACTGTATACCCCCTATAAAACGCGAAAGGTAGTAACGCCTTACTACCAATCTTTGTTAACCTTAAATCTAATACTATGAAAAAATCACACTACAAAAGTATGGCATTTTTATATACAAACCAAGGATTTGAATTAAAATGTGTCGTAAAATAGTGTTTTATAACATATTTTTAAATTATCCTATGTAATTTTTCTGTTTTACAACAAATATAAACAGTTGTATAACACATTTTAGATGTTTATTCTATAATATCCACAATTTCGTAGCCAATATTGTCTACAGTGGATTTTATCAGATCATTGCTAACATCTTTTGACAGGGTAATCTTCGCTGAATTTGTTTCCAAATCAACTTTGGCTTCTACACCATCAATACTGTTAAGTACTTTTTCTACACGAGCTGAGCAATGTCCGCAGCTCATTCCTGAGATTTTTAATGTCTTGATTGTCATAATAGAGTTGTTAATTGTTTGAGAATTAGCTTGAATATTTATTCCTTGCGGTTGATTGTTTGCACTTTGACTGTTTTCCGGTTTGAATTTTAGCAATCGTAAAGCGTTTAAAACAACTGTGACAGAACTAAAACTCATAGCAGCTGCCGCGAACATGGGATTTAGTTTCCAGCCGAATATAGCATAAAATGCTCCAGCAGCTAAAGGTATGCCTAAAACATTATAAAAAAATGCCCAGAATAAATTTTCCTTGATATTGCGCATGACCTTTTTACTTAACTGAATGGCAGATGCAACATCCATTAAGTTGTTTCGCATCAGTACAATGTCGGCAGCATCAATAGCAATATCAGTTCCTGCTCCGATCGCTATGCCCACATCTGCCCGCATAAGAGCCGGAGCATCATTAATCCCATCTCCGACCATCGCAACTTTTTTACCCTGACTTTGCAACCGAACAATTTCTTGTTCTTTATCCTGAGGCAAAACCTCTGAAATTACGCTATGGATACCAAGTTGAGATTGAACATAAGCCGCAGTTCGGTGATGGTCGCCTGTAAGCATAACTACGCTTAGTCCAGCTTTTTTAAACGCGGCTATTGCTTCTGCACTACCTGGTTTGATAATATCCGCAACTGCAATCAAACCTAAAAGTTTATCTTCTTTTGAGATAAAAAGCGGAGTTTTACCTTGATTAGCAAAGTCGTTAGCTTTGGGCAAAAATTCATCGGTCGGAATGTTATTTTCCCGCATTAGCTGTTCATTCCCGGCAAAATAAAGTTCATTCTCGAATTTTGCACTTAAACCTTTACCCGGAAATGTTGTGAAATTCTGCACTTCCATCAAAGCAATATTTTTCTTTTGGGCTTCATTGATAATTGCATCGGCTAATGCGTGTTCGGATGGATTTTCTAAAGCGTATGCAATTTTTAGTAATTCATTTTCGAATAAACCGGAAGTGATAACGATGTCTGTAACGCTTGGTTTACCCAAGGTGATTGTCCCAGTCTTATCGAGTACAATCGTATCAATTTTTTGAGCCAATTCCAGCGATTCTGCCGATTTTATCAGAATACCATGTTCTGCTCCTTTCCCCGTTCCAACCATAATTGCAACAGGGGTGGCAAGTCCTAAAGCGCAAGGACATGAAATGACAAGAACTGCAATACCAATGGATAATGCAAAGTCGAAAGGATAACCTAAAAGTAGCCATATAATGGTTGCTAAAGTGGCAATTCCGATAACGACAGGAACGAATATACTGCTGATTTTATCGGCAAGTTTTGATACCGGAGCTTTTGATGATGCCGCATCTTCCACTAAACTGATAATTTGGGCAAGAGTGGTATCCTTTCCTACCTTAGTTGCCTTAAATGTAAAATACCCTGTTTTATTAATGCTTGCAGTCATAACTGTTTGTCCGGCTTGTTTAAAAACGGTCATACTTTCACCGGTAAGAGCCGATTCATCTAAATTCCCGTTTCCACTCAGTATGACTCCATCAACCGGTACACTTTGTCCGTTACGTACAACGATTTCGTCTCCAATTTGTACATTCTCTACCGGAATCTCAGATTCGATTCCATTTTTGATAATTATAGCTGTTTTTGGAGCCAGATCGATTAACCGGGAAATTGCATCCGATGTTCTGCTTTTTGAACGGGCTTCGAGATATTTTCCAAGAGTAATCAGAGTGAGTATTGTACCTGCTGATTCGAAGTACAAATCGTGGGCAAAACGGGATACTACTTCCGGCTGATTATGTCCCATGCCGTATCCTATTCTGAAAATGGCAAATATGCCGTAAATTAATGCAGCCGAAGATCCCATTGCAATCAGCGAATCCATATTTGGGGCTGCTTTAAAAAGGGTTTTAAATCCAGTTATGAAGTATTTTTTGTTGAAAATGACGATGGGGAGAGTTAATAAAAATTGGGAAAACGCAAAGATAAGCGCATTTTCATTGCCTTTAAAGATCGTTGGCAACGGAAAATTAAACATGTGTCCCATGGACAGATACAGCAGTGGAATTAAAAAGGTAAGCGATGACCACCAACGTCGATTCATTTCGCGTTGTTCCTCCTGTACGTGGTCGATTTTTCGCGCATTTTTATCAGAAGAAGTAGCTGTATCATTTTTAAGATGAGCAGTATAGCCAGCGTCTTCCACCGAATCCTCTATTGTCGTATCGTTAAGCTGATTTTCATCATAGCTCACAGTCATACTATTGGTCAGCAAATTTACCTGCACCATTTTGATCCCGGGCAACTTCGATACACTTTTTTCTACATGTGCAACGCATGAAGCACAGGTCATTCCTGTTACATCAAATTTTTCAGTTTTCATTTTTACTTGAATATGTGATAATTCAAAACAACTAAAATACCAGAATGTTTATTCTTTTCGGTTTTGTTATATAAAAAAACAAAGCTCGATATCCCATCGAACTTTGTTTAAGAAAACACATTTCCAAGCTACAAAAAAATCAATATAGAACTTTTTATTGCTTTACTCACGAAAAAACAATTAGTTTATTGATAAAATTTTAACACAAATATATCGCCTGTAGCTATAGCAAGGAAAATAATGAGGTGTTTAGTCCGATTTCTGAGGTAAAATTAGTTCAGATATTTAGAAAAAAAGTCTTTTTCGTATTTATTTCCAATTGGAATTTTCTTATCTCCGACTGAAATTACCTTATTTCTGACCTGTTCTATTTTATTTACAGGTACTATATAGGAGCGATATATTCTAATAAACTGATCTTCCGGAAGCATTTCAATCAGGTTTTTCATGGTCATTCTGATAACTAATTTTTTTCTCCGGTATATATTGAAGATAATCGTCAAAACTTTCGATTAGATCGATGTCTGAAATTAAAACCTTAACTAAGTTGTAGTTGCAGCGGAGAGATATATGCTTATTTTCGTCGGTTTGTAAAGATTTTTTTAAGGTGTCGAATATTTTAGCTACTGCCGTGTTAAATCTGTCTTTTGTGTAAGGTTTCAATAGGTAATCTACAGCATTGACATTAAATGCTTCAACAGCATATTCCGAAAATGCCGTTGTAAAAATTACCATTGGTTTGTTTGTCGGGTTTATATATATATCAACACCATTAAATCCAGGCATTTGAATGTCGATAAACAGCAAATCAACCGGATAGCGTTTCATATATTTTATAGCCTCCAATGGATTAGTGAAAGTCTTTTTAGCCTCCAAATTTTCTATCCCGGAACAAAACCTTTCGATAATACTCAGTGCAGGTGGTTCATCGTCTATAGCAATCGCAATCATTTTTTCAGTATAAGCTTTAATTCAATTTGGTATGTTTTGTCCGTTTCTTTTATTTTTAATTCATGCCTTCCCTGATACATGAGTTCCAAGCGCTTTCCTAAATTTTTTAATCCGGTTCCTTCATTTTGATTTATGGAGTTTTGATTTGATTTTTTTTTACACAGAAAATCATTGTTGTGTCTTCAATGTCAATATTGATGTCGATCACTGAATGCCCGGAGTTATCTACGCTGTGTTTAAACGCATTTTCTACAAAAGGAATCATAATAAGAGGAGCAATGAGAAAATCATCCAGTAAGTTTCGTATTTCTAAGAATACCGCAACTACAACAAACTTCAATAAAGATTCCTGAAACTGAATACCCCTAAAGAACACCTGTTTACGGGTAAAACGATTTTTTTTGATAGAGGTTATATAGCTGTATAACAAGTGTTTATATATGATTTTTCCGGATCATGTAAAAATCCTTTGGGCATGTTTTGCGGAAAACTATATGGGATTTTATCAACAATATAAAAAGGAACTGCTAATCTTTTATTTCCGGAGCTCCAAAGGTCAAAGTGTCAAAAATGGACATCCTCGGAGAGGAAATAAAAGGTAAAAGTAGAAATCCTGTACAGCCAGCGATATGTATAGCTATCTTTTGTATTGTGGGTCTTGATTCCATAAATTTCAGTCCATTAAATAGTTGAAAGACATTTAAATGTTTTAAACAGAACGTGAAAATAAGAACAATAGAAATAAAACACAACTTTTTTATAGTTTCTAAATCTAAAATTATGTTTCGTTTCGTCTATAAGTAAAACAAACAGTATTTTTATCACTCTAAAATGACGAAGAATATGAAACGAATTGTATTTATTATTGCAGTATTGGTTTTTATATCCGGGATTTATACCCGTGCAGCGGAATCACAGAAAGACAGCATTGTTCGAAAAGAGATAAAGGTTGTAAAGAATGACTTGCCGGCAGATACCGGGGAAGACTCCATGATTCTTCAAAAACTATCTCCTGAACAAATTATTGAACTTAAAAAGCAGGAAGCTGAGGTTGAAATCAGCAGAATTGCAGCACAAAGTAAACAAGATATGCCTTTGAATGCGCCTGCAATTGTTTTGATTGTGCTCATGCCCTTTGTTTTTGTGATTATCGTGCTTATTATCATGAATAATATAAGGAATAAAGAATCGCAGCGGCGTCATGATATTTACATGAAATCACTCGAAATGGGTCAATCTGTTCCTGAGCATTTTTTTGACGAACCTAAAAAGACAAATCCGTCTTCAAACCTCAAAAAAGGAATTTTATGGTTTTCCGCCGGTTTGTCGGTATTGATTTATTTTTTGATTGTTGGAGAAACCAGCGCTTTGATACTTGGCATTGTTCCAGCATTTGTCGGTGCAGGTTTTTTATTGGTGCACATACTCGAAAAGCCTAAAAAAGAACATGAGTAAAACGGAGGATATCCGTTGGGTGGCACAGGTGACACTTCTGGGAGAAAAATCTGCTTTCGACAAGCTTACCCGGAAATATCAGTCGTCCATACGCCGGTTCTTTTTGAATCTGACTATGGGCGACGGCCCTTTGAGTGACGATCTGGCACAGGAAACCTTCATTAAAGCGTATTTGAATCTTAGTTCGTTCCGGGGTGTTGCCGGGTTTTCTACATGGCTTTACCGGATTGCATATAATGTTTATTACGATTCAGCCAGAGTACGTAAGTATTATGCTGATATAGATGAAACGGTAATAAATAGTAAGCATGTAACCCAGAATAATTTTTCGGCAGAAAGAACAGATATTTATAAAGCAATCGGGACTTTACGAAAAGAAGAGCAGATGGCCGTTTTGCTTTTTTACATGGAGGACAAAACCCATGTCGAAATATCGAAAATTATGAATTGCCCACTTGGAACCGTGAAAACATACATATTGAAAGGAAAAGAAAAATTAGCGAATTATCTCATCAAAGATGGTTATGAAAGATAAAAAGGATTTATTAGTAAAAAGATTTCTTGAAGAAAACAAAAAAGAAGTTGCCGATAATGGGTTTACAGATAAAGTGATGCAAGAGATTTCTGATGAAAAGGACAGAACCTGGATTGTTTTGTTTTTGGGTGCAGCAGGTGTAGCTCTTAGTATATTGTTCTGTATCTATTCAGGTCTGTTGAATCAGATTTTGCTGCAAGTGGAACATATTCCTTTTTATTACTATGGTTTTGCAGTTTTTGTATTCCCGCTTATTTTTACACTTGCATTTTGTCGCAACGGAAATTGCTCCATCCGGCATGTTTAGTGGATATTTTTAATCGATAATTTCGATCGTGGTGCTCCGGCTTTAGTTTCTATCGATTCATCATAATAGGGTAGTTCCATGCTGAATGTGCCACGTAGTTTTGTGCTGTCTGCTAAAACAAAATTACAGATGATAGTTTGCTCGTTTTCCGAGGTGCTTACGGTAAATGTGCCCCGATCAATCAATTTTTGTTTGTTATACGTACTTTGCTCTTCCAAAAAGTAAATAAATGAACCTGTTGTGTATTCAATTTCGTCAGCCGTGAAAATTTCTCCCGGATACAATGTAAATGGCTCCTGACTTTTTGATACCGTATAAGTTCCGTCTGGCAATATTGTATCTTCCGGAGCAATAAAAATATCTTCTAAGAATAAATATTGCCCGTTCCCTTCCAAACTATTTTCAACGGTGTCAATATATAAAGAGCTGGTAAAAAGAGAAAGAGAAACCACATTGTTTTCGTTATCGTAATCCGAATAATAAGAACCGAAAAATTCAGCACGTCCCCAGCTGTATTCCGGATCATAATTGTACGGATACGCCTGGTAAACAGTAGGGTCTGTACAGGAATATAAAATCGCTGTAAATATTAATATAACCCTAACGGTTTTTTTCATTTTGTCGTAAATTTAATTATTATAACGAAAATATTTCAGGTTTATTTTAATTAAATAATGTTTTGTTGATATAGCGGACAGGGTACCATGCTGCCAAAAATCCCATAAATAATACTGTAATAAATACGAGTATAATATCTTTTACATCTGTAACAACCGGGTATGCTTCAACTACATAGCCTGCGCCGAGCTTCACAATCCCGAAATATTCCTGAATGAAACAAGCCAACGTTCCCAATATCAAACCGGCCAAAGCTCCCACAATGGAAATCAACCAGCCTTCGAATAGAAAAATACGTTTTATCAGTCGGTTATTTGCTCCAAGACTTCTAAAGGTTTGAATGTCACCCTTTTTATCGATAATAAGCATAGATAATGAACCGATAATATTAAAACTTGCAATCAACAGAATAAAACTAAGAATGAGAAATGTGAACCATTTCTCAATTTTCATGATTTTATAAAAATTTTCCTGCTGTTCGTATCTGTTTTTCACATGGAATTTATTTCCGAGAATACTTTTGATTTGTTTTTGAATATCTTCCTCATTTTGATTTTCGGCAATTTTTATTTCTACAGCCGAAACAGTTGTTGAATCACAGTTAAAAAGATCCCGCGCAAAATTCATGGAAACAAGAACATAATGGTCGTCGTATTGAACCTGATTTACCAGAAATATGCCGGATATGAATGCCGGTATTTCATTCATGCTTCTTTCCGGCTGTAACAGGTTTATGTTTCCTTCTCGTTTGGGTGCATAAAAGTACAAAGGATCGATAAATTTAGCTCCCACTCCGAGAAGGGAAGCCACTCCGGCACCAACAACAGTACGTTCAAAACCACCATCGTACAAAAGGAAATCTCCATCGTACATGATACTGTCGATGCTTGTCAGTTTATTGTAATTTGCATCAACTCCCTTTACTACGACAGGCATTTGCTTGTCTTTGTAAGCAAGCAGGGCGTTGTCTTCCAGCACGGGAGTAAAAACAGCGACGGATTTCATCGCTTTTATTTCTTTGAATTCCGGGCTGTCGATACTGAAAGTTTTTCCTTGTACCAATGTGATTTTCAATTCTGGGTCAAAAGCCGAAAACATATCCGTTACCAACGAATCAAATCCGTTGAAAACGGACATAACCACGACCAATGCAAGTGTTCCTATAGCCACTCCGGTTGCAGATAGTCCCGAAATAATATTAATCGCGTTATGCGATTTTTTAGAAAATAAATACCGGCGGGCAATCCTTAACGAGAAGGAAAACTTGCGCCATTTTGTTTTTAAATCAGATGCCGGTTGCTCCATCAAAGTCTCAATTAATCGAGTTCAATCTCTTCGCCTTCCTCCAGAGGTGAAGGAGGATCCTGTTTTAAAAGATTATCAATATTTTCAAGATAATCCAGTGAGTCATCGATGTGAAAAGTTAATTCCGGAACAATGCGTAATTGATAACGGACCCGTTTTCCCAAATCAAAGCGGATGGCTTTGTTATCGGCATTTACCTTGTCCAAAATAGTTTGAGCTTTTTCGCTTGGAAAAATGCTTAAATGAACGTGTACAACGGCTAAATCGGGACTTACTCGAACCGAAGTAACCGTAATTAATGTTCCCTGAATTTTACGTGCATAGAGCAAAAAAATTTCTCCCAGCTCTTTTTGCAGCATTCGTGCTATTTTTTGTTGTCTTGTTGTTTCCATAAATTTTTAGTTCTAACTTTTGTTAGTGTCTTCTTATATTTTGTTTAAACCATAGTTTGAAATCAGGATTGTTAAAGGGCACTGTTTTTTCTGCAATGTCTATTAATTCTTTTTTTCTAATGCCCCTTTCAAACGCTTTACATTGGCAAATGTTCCGAGATTGTATTTTTGGAGAATCTCATTTTTTGTAAGAAAAAAACATCTCCAAATTTATAAAACGGCATGCTTGGTCGCGAAAAAAGTTCATACATCAAATGCTTCTTACTACCATATAAACAACAAGTTACATTGTTTTGTAGTTGACATGCCGAGCGAAGTTTTTTCTGAAAATGTACATGATCTGTAAATTCCACCATCTGTTGAAACTCATTTATACATATAACGATTTTTATGTTTTTATCAGTTGCAATTTTTTCAGCTAAATTAAGTACATCATCATTCAGCTTTTTATCCGAAAAACCAAATGACACGGAAAAATCAGTGATTGGGTTAACTCCAATGCTGATTTTGGGGATCAGCGCGGATAAAAAATTTTTTTTTCAACTCATTCTTCCCATTTACCGGTGGTTTGTTTTATAAGCTCTGTAGCAAATAATTGATAAAAAACATCTTCATTTTTACAGGGGAAAATATTTATGTTTACAATTCTGATCTCCTGTGTTTGAGCCAATACACTTACTTTCCGAACCAAAGAAGTCTTTCCCCAACGTCTTGGGGAAATAAGAATTGAATTGATCCCATGCTAAAAGTTAGCCAGTAAACGCTGGGTATCTTTTTTTCTGTCAGTGAATTGATCTCCTTATGTCGCCGAGCTAAACACAAATGGATTTTCCATGATATTCAGAATTTTGCTGTCAAATATACAACAAATATCAAAAGTAACAAAGTTGTTCGATTACCAACTATCTGTTTTTATGTTACTTATGTAGTAATTATTTAAGATAAAAACTGTTATTTTTGCCGAATTTAGTGTTTTACAATTTCCATTCAAATCCGTCTTTGGTATCCTTTATTTCAAACCCAAGCGCGGTGAGTTCGTTTCTGATTTTATCGCTGGTAGCCCAGTTTTTATTTTGTTTGGCTTCTAAACGAATATTGAGTAACAAATCTATTGCTTTTTTGTAGGCATCGTTTGTTCCTGAAATGGCACTCTCATCCTGCAAACCTAACAAATCTTCGATGAACAGTTTGAATACAGATTTCAGTTCATCCAAATCAGACTTAGAAATAGTTGCCTTGCCATCATGTACCAGATTAATTGACTTCAAAGCCTCGAAAAGATGAGAAATCACAATTGGCGTATTCAGATCATCCTGCATGGCTTCTTCGCATTTAGCACGAAGTCCGTCTGTTTCGACAGTAGAGTTGTCCGATGCAGTTAGTTTTTGTAAGCGGGCATATCCGTCCATCAGGCGTTCCAGTCCTTTTTCGGAAGCTTCGAGGGCTTCGCTGCTGAAATCGACTGTGCTGCGATAGTGCGCCTGCAAAATAAAAAAGCGGATCGTCATCGGGCTGAACGCTTTACTCAACAAGGGATGATTTCCGGTAAAAAATTGTTCCAGTGTAATGAAATTGCCCAACGATTTTCCCATTTTTTGTCCGTTGATGGTAATCATATTGTTGTGCATCCAGTACTTTACGGTCTCCTTACCAAGAGCAGCGGTCGATTGGGCAATTTCACATTCGTGATGCGGAAACATCAAGTCCATTCCTCCTCCGTGAATATCAAATTCTTCGCCCAAATATTTGGTGCCCATAGCCGAACATTCCATGTGCCAACCTGGAAAACCGTCGCTCCAAGGAGATTTCCAGCGCATGATATGTTCCGGTGCCGCTTTTTTCCAGAGCGCAAAATCCACACTGCGGCGTTTCTCGCTTTGCCCGTCAAGTTCTCGGGTGGTTTCGAGCATTTCATCAATGTTTCGTCCCGATAGTTTTCCGTAGTGATATTTCTTATTGTATTTTTCTACATCAAAATATACAGAACCTTCGCTTTCGTATGCAAATCCGGCATCCAAAATTTTTTTCGTAAAATCAATCTGTTCCATGATATGACCCGAAGCATGCGGTTCGATACTTGGCGGAAGGACATTGAGCGCTTCCATAGCTTTATGATACCGATTGGTGTAATATTGCACTACTTCCATAGGTTCCAACTGGTCGAGACGAGCTTTTTTTGCGATTTTATCTTCACCGCTGTCGGCATCATTTTCGAGATGACCAACGTCGGTAATATTCCGGACATAACGAACTTTATATCCCAAATGCTGTAAATAGCGAAACAGAATATCGAACGTAATAGCCGGACGGGCATGACCTAAATGTGCATCACCATATACGGTCGGGCCGCAAACGTACATTCCTACTTTATCTTCGTGGATAGGAATAAATTGTTCTTTTTTACGACTGAGTGTGTTGTAAATGTATAATTTGTGTTCCATAAAGTTTTTGTTCGTAAAATTTAGTTTTGAAGCGATTTTAAATTACTGAGAGCAACCTGAGAATACTGATGAACTTGAGCAACAATCTTACACGTATCCAACTCCGAACAATCAGCACAAGTATTATAACCTTTTGTTTGAACACAATTCCTTACCTGGCAGCTGGCACAATGTCCCATTTTTACACCTTCTTCACGGCATCCGGTACAATTAATAGTCTCAAATGGAATTGTAGTTTCAAATTGTTTCGACCAAACTTCAGCTGCGTACTTACGTAAATCGTCATCATTGTTCAATGTCGCTATGCGGGCTTCACATTGTCCGCAATTTAATCCGCAACAGGCTATAAGGTTTTTCATAACATGTAAATTTATAATATTACTCACTTCCAATAATTTAAAACAAAGTTCCCTGTTCTCCTAATTTTACTTTTCCTAAATGTTTGTATGCCAGTTCAGTTACTTCACGTCCACGTGGTGTTCGTTTCATAAAACCTTCTTTAATCAGAAATGGTTCGTAAACTTCTTCCAGCGTTCCGGCGTCTTCGCCTAAAGCGGTGGCAATGGTTGTAAGGCCAACCGGTCCGCCTTTGAATTTATCGATAATGGTATTCAGAATTTTATTATCAATTTCATCCAAACCATATTTATCAATATTGAGTGCTTCCAAGGCATAAAGTGCAATTTCATGATCAATAGTTCCGGATCCTTTCACTTGAGCAAAGTCGCGTACACGGCGCAGGAGCGCATTGGCAATACGAGGTGTTCCACGACTGCGACTGCCAATTTCTACAGCTGCTTTTTGTTCTATCGGAACAGCAAGCAGACTGGCCGAGCGTTTGATGATTCCGGTAATTACCTCAATATCATAATATTCAAAATGACAGTTGATGCCGAAACGGGCGCGCAAAGGAGCTGTCAACAATCCGCTCCGGGTTGTTGCTCCAATCAGTGTGAACGGATTCAGTTCTAATTGAATGGAACGTGCACTCGGACCTTTATCGATCATAATGTCGATGCGATAATCTTCCATGGCCGAATACAGATATTCTTCCACAATCGGACTCAGACGATGAATTTCGTCGATAAAAAGGACATCGTTAGGCTCAAGGCTGGTCAGTAAGCCCGCCAAATCACCCGGTTTATCAAGCACAGGCCCGGAGGTGATTTTAAATCCGACGTTCAGTTCGTTGGCAATGATATTCGAAAGTGTTGTTTTACCAAGTCCCGGGGGACCGTGTAGCAAAACGTGGTCGAGTGATTCTGTACGCATACGAGCTGCCTGTACAAAAATCCGCAGGTTCTCCACAATTTTGTTTTGTCCCTGAAAATCTTCGAAGCTCAACGGGCGTAAGGCATTTTCAAAATCCTTTTCTCCTTTTTGATTATTTCGTATGTCGAAGTTTTGTTCCATCTTTTTATTTGAACATTTCCAAAGTTTTAAACTTTGGAAATGTTCATTTATCTTGTCAGGTTTCTGAACACTTCTTCCATGCTTCTTTCAACTGTTTTTAGTGTCAGAATTTTATTATTTGTTTTTACCGCAAAATTAAAAATTTCAGCACGGATATCTTTGGTCGCAAGTATTGTATAAATATTGTTTCCTTTAGATGTCACTGAACTTATATTTTCTATTTCCGATATTTCGGCTTTGTCCAGAAATTCCACTTCAAATTGTAAATTGTTTTCATCAAAATGACTGATTTCTGAAATATCCGGATAATCGGCCACAATTTCGCCTTTGTTGATAATCAGTACTCGGTTACAGATTGCTTTAATTTCCTGCATAATATGTGTACTGAGTAGTACGGTTCGGTCTTTACCGAGTTCACGAATCAAATTTCGGATTTCTTCCAATTGGTTCGGGTCAAGACCTGTTGTCGGTTCATCCAGAATTAATACTTTCGGATTTGGAATCAAAGCTTGGGCAAGCCCGACTCGCTGTCGGTAACCTTTAGAAAGCTGCCCTATTTTCTTTTTAAATTCTGGAGTAAGTCCAACTTTTTTAATCAACTCATCGACAAGTTTTTCTCCATCTTTTTTTATTCCATGAGTATTAGCCACAAAAAGTAAATACTCTTTTACATACATATCCGCATAAAGTGGATTTTGTTCCGGAAGATAGCCAATCAGAGCATTTGTTTTCAGTGTGTTTTCGCTAACTTCCATACCACAAACTTTCACAGAACCTGTATTGTAAGATAATGCTCCGGCAATTATTTTCATAGTGGTAGTTTTCCCTGCTCCATTCGGGCCAAGGAAACCAACTACTTCTCCGTCTCCAATTTCGAATCCGATATTGTTTAATACCGTTTGTTCGCCATACTTTTTAGAAAGATTGGATATGCTGATTGACATTGGGTTATAATTTTAGTTTGCAGTCTGCAAAAATACGAATTTCACACGGTAATGAAAAATAAAAGGGAAAGATGTCTTTGGTTTGCTCTTTCCCTTTTTTCAGTCCATTACTTTTATGTGTTTAATTAAAAATTCGTTTGATTATAGAGAGAATAATGTACCAGCTAATTATCGGGGCAAATGCATTCAACTTTAAAAATATAAGCAGAATAACACAGACTCCGAGAAAAATAAATTGCCAGCTATTTTCTTTCCATTTCAGATTTTTAAATTTTAGAGAAAACATAGGTAATTCTACTACCAGTAAACTGCTCATGATCAGAATTAAAATAATGGTTATCCAATAATTTTCTATCATAAAATCAGAAAACGAATAACCTAATCCGATCCAGAAAATAGCGTTGGCAGGAGTCGGCATACCGATAAAAGATGTCGTTTGTCGTTCATCTATATTGAATTTAGCCAAACGTAGTGCCGAGAAAACCGGAATAATAAAACCCGCAAAAGCAGCCCATTCAGGCAACGCGCTTTCTCGTAAAAGGGCAAATGCTACAACTCCCGGAGCTAAGCCAAAACTAACCATATCAGCCAAGGAGTCAAGTTCTTTACCGAGGGGAGAATAAGCCTTCAGCAATCGGGCAGCGAACCCATCTAAAAAATCGAAAACAGAAGCCAATAAAATAAATAACAAAACAGTTTCATAATTATTCTGAAATCCATAATATACCGCCATTGCACCAGAAAATAGGTTTAATGAAGTAATTGTATTGGGAATACTATTCTTAATTTTTACCACAACAGATTTTTTCCTGCTGTTATTCGCATTTTTTTCGTTCATAACTATTTTTATCGTGTCTGTCCTCCAATTTTGAATAAAATAAAAAAACGAAATAAGATATTTTGCTTTTATTATTCACATACAGCTGTAATATTGATAATCTTATCTGAAGAAAGTCCTCCTCCCGATATTGTAAGAGTTGCATTATGAGTGCCGGTTGCTGTTGGTGTATATTGTATTGTAATATTTGTTCCGTAAGTACCATTGGCGCTATCCATTTCTATTGTGTTTGTCGAAACTTCAAACATACTTGCATTAGTTCCGCTTAACAAAACAGTTAATGCGCTTTCAATATTTGTGGTTTTGATGTTTAAAGTTTTTGTTTTTGACTTTCCGAAATATACTTTCCCAAAAATCAACGAATTGTCAATAATCCCTGTTTTTATCGTTGGAGTTCCGTTATTGTCGGGAATGTATGCAGTCCCGTTTAACTCAATTGTTTTAGTTTCTGCTTCTGCGCTCGACAGAGTTATAATTGCTTTATGGTTTCCTCCGGTAGTAGGAGTGTAACGAATTTGCAATGAAGCTGAAATGCTACCATCGGTTGGTTCGATGTTTAGAGATTTTGACCAGTTACTATCATCTGAAGTTTTTATATCAAAGCAACTATCAGGAGACAAAATTATCGAAAGATTTTCCGGCAGGCTTACGGCACTAATAGAGATATTTTGTAACTCAGAACTTGACCCTGTAAATGCATTGAATATATTTAACTGACTGTCATCGATAGTGATTGACGGGTCAGGTGTCCCTCCCATAAGCTTAAAGGTAATACTGTCGCTTGTTTTCGTGATTTCTGTTATTGCCCTGTTGATATCTGTTCCGTTCCATGTCGTAGGAGTAAATGAACCTGTGGTAAAGGCAGTTCCAGGAGTTGTGAGTCCACTCAATGGATGCAGATAGACCCGCATGTGGCTTGCTGCTGTTTGAGTATTGTTTGAACCGGTATAATTATTGGGCGTATTATTGTCCCAGGCTGTTTGGTCGTAGTCAATGTGCCAGATAAGCATCCCTTCTGCCGGGAGATAAGTATCCCAGCCGGTTTTTTTACGGTATTCAACCATAAAAAATTCTGAGGGAGAAGGATTATTTCCAATAAGATTATGAGTGGTTGTTGAAAAAAGATATGACTGTTTTTTTGTATCGGCAGGAATCGTTACTTCTTGATATGCTGGCAAAAGAGTCAGGTCTTTAGGCGAACTTTTTTGTTCAGGAGTCAGCCAACCCAAAAAGAACCGATCGTAGCAGGAATATAAAGGCGGAGTTCGTCCGCTATTTAAATATGCGCCATAATCCATAATGTCCCAGTTATTTAAGGTATTGGCTTGTAGTCCGGAGGTGTCGTAATAATCCGGTAGCCCGAGTACATGTCCGAATTCATGGCAAAAGGTTCCGATGCCACACATATTACTTTCGGAAAATCCTTTCAGTTCCGAAGTGCAGGCATAGTCATATAGGCGTTTCCCGTCAAAAGTTATGGAGGCCAAGGTCCCGTCGTAGGTGTACATTTGAGCATCTTCCTCGCTGGTATAGACTACCCAACGGTGTGGCCAAACAGTACTGTCGTTGGCCCCTTCAGCTTCATTGTATCCCGCGTAATAAATGAAAACATTGTCGATAATACCATCTTCGTCTGTATCATATTGAGAAAAATCAACATCAGCATCAGCAGCGGCACAAGCATCTACTACCATCCGGGCTGGATCAATATCTTCTCCGTACGAATCGTTAGCGCCATAGATATACATACTATCAGGCAAAGTGTACGGCCCTACCACATCAAATCCTGGAGAAAACTGCCCAAGAGAGCAAGACATAAAATAATCCTTTGCAGAGCCGGTACCAGCGTTATCACTATATCCGGCTTCATTTAATAAATTGGTGAACGAAGTTTGAGGATTGGAAGTTACAAAACTTCTATCGGAAAAGTTCACTAAAATAACCAATGATTTGGGAGACCCTGTCAAGGGAAAATTTCCTGCTGTCATTTTTGCCTTTTGAGCGGAAGGTATTCTTTGTTTTGTAGTCGCTGTTGTTATAGTGCGTGAAACCGGGGTGATTTTTGGGATATTCTGTAGAAACTTTTTATCTGTAACAGACCTTTTATTTGCATTGCGGGCAATAATTCCTGAGTTAACAATATTGTCTTTAGTGTCCTTTTGCTGATATGTAAAAAAACCATTTTCAGCTTTTTTTATCAGATAACCATCTTCTGTCGTTCTGTAACGATAGTTTTCGTCCCCATGTAAAAGAATTGTAAGTTTACTTCCATCGGGCTGAGTTATAGAAATAGGATATGGATAAGCTCTGATTGCAAAAATTTTTGTTGAGTTAGATATTGTTAGCAGAATCAGAATGGTAAATAATGATACAAGTTTCTTCATGTTGCTTATATTTTTTTATTTAAGACAACAAATTTAATGATTTTATATCCGAAGACAATACGCATGGAATAATTCATGGCATATTTATGTGTTTTCTTTGGCAAAATATATAAAAGATGATTTTTTGCTAAATTCTCATTTTATTTTTTAACCGGTATTTTCGCTTATTTACTAAAATTATTGTACAAACGGCCTATTTTTGGAAATTATGTCAGTACTATATTTAAAAATAAGACAAAATGGCCGAATTTTAGATCTGGTATTTATTTTGCCAGATACCAAATCGAAATTTAAAAATAAATGTATAACTAAAATATAGGAGGACAAAATTATGTTACTAGTAAGAAATTCAAATCAGGTTCCGTCGTTATTCGACCGTTTTTTTGATGGTGAATTGTTTGATTGGGCAAATCAGAATTATTCAGAAACCAACACAACATTACCTTCTGTAAATGTCAAAGAAGATACCGATGCTTTTACAGTTGAAGTTGCAGCTCCGGGATTTGAAAAGGGGGATTTTAAAATCGAACTTAATCACAATACATTGACTATTTCCTCGGAAAAGAAAGTCGAAAATGAAACTAAAGATGGGGAACATTTCACAAAACGTGAGTTTAGCTATCAGTCTTTTAGCCGTTCATTTTCTTTACCTCAGACTGCTGATGGTGAAAAAATAGAGGCTGCTTACGATAAAGGAATTCTGACAGTCAGTATTCCTAAAAGAGAAGAAGCTAAACCGAAACCAGCAAAAATGATCGAAATTAAGTAAATTTGCATCATAACCTGTTTTCCGAAAGTCGGTGCGCGACCGGAACGTCGTACACCGACTTTCTTGTTTTATAATTATTAAAAATATTATATTATGGAAACTTTCCAGCAAATTATCAATGGAGAAAAGCCCGTGTTAATCGATTTTTATGCTACTTGGTGTGGCCCTTGTAAAGCTATGAGCCCGATTGTAGAATCCATTGCCAAAGAACTGCAGGGTAAAATTCGTGTATTAAAAATAGACGTGGATAAAAACCAGACTGTTGCTGCACAGTATGGCATTCAGGCAGTTCCGACATTTATGATGTTCAAAAACGGGCAGGTTGTATGGCGTAAACCCGGTGGAAGTGATCGCATGACTATGATGCGTGAAATTCAACAATATATTTAAAGTATTTATCGAAAAACGATAAATTTATTTTGAAAATCAAAGAGAATTGATTTCCTTTGCAGGATATTCAAATGTAGAATTTCAAATATTTATTTATGAAGCAATTTTTAAAATATACGCTGGCAACAATTGTTGGTGTTATCGTGGCATCGTTGCTCGGCTCTCTGATTTTATTAGGTGTTGTCGGGGCAGTAGCCGGTTCATCAGAAAAAGTAACACAAGTGAAACCTAACTCTGTTTATGAAATTGATTTGGAAGGTTCGCTGGTCGATCGTTCGGATGATAATCCCGTTGCGGCAGCTATGGCAGAGGCTTTTGGTCAGCCCGAAGAAAAGGTGTTGGGGCTCGATGATGTACTTGCTAACATCGAAAAGGCTAAAAACGATGAGAATATAAAAGGAATCTATCTTAAGGGAGGAACGCTCGCGGGTGGATTTGCTTCTCTAAAAGAGATACGTGATGCTCTGATTGATTTTAAAAAAACTGGAAAATTTGTTTTGGCTTATGCCGATACATATTCGCAGAAAAATTATTATTTAGCCTCAGTTGCCGATAAAATTCTGATCAATCCACAGGGTATGCTTGAACTCAAAGGACTTGCAGCTCAATTGACGTTTTTTAAAAATACGCTTGATAAATTAGGGATAGAAATGCAGATTGTAAAGGTTGGAACCTATAAATCGGCTGTTGAACCATTTATCAATACAAAAATGAGTGATGCAAACCGGGAACAGGTTACGGTGTATATGAATTCTCTTTGGGACAATATGCTGTCGCAAATTTCGGCTTCCCGGAATATCCCTGTGGATTCGTTAAATGCTTATGCTGATCAATGCCTGATGTTCCAGCCAACAGAACTTACTAAAAAGTATGCTTTGGTTGATTCGCTTGTTTATATCGATCAGGCAGACAGTATTCTTAATGACTATGTTGACGATTATAAACTGTTGACACATACACAAATGTGCAATGTTCCGGATAATGCTAAGTTTAAAAAAGACAAATTAGCTGTAATTTATGCTGTTGGCGGGATTGACGATGGAGATGATAAAGGCATTAAATCGGATGATTTGGTTGAAACGATTAATGATGTTGCCAAAGATGAGACCGTTAAAGCCGTTGTATTCCGTGTGAGTTCTCCGGGTGGTAGTGCCTATGGTGCGGAACAGATATGGCGCGCGTTGTCGGTACTTAAAACCAAGAAGCCTTTAATAGTTTCAATGGGCGATTATGCAGCATCCGGAGGTTACTATATTTCGAGTATGGCCGATTCGATTGTTGCACAACCGAATACAATTACCGGATCCATAGGCATTTTTGGTATGATCCCTAATATATCTGGTCTGAGTGAAAAATTAGGATTTACTTACGATGGAGTGAAGACCAATAAGATGAGTGATGCAATTTCTATCAACCGGCCATTCCGTCCGGAAGAAAGAGTTATGATGCAAAACTACGTAAACCGGGGATATGAGTTGTTTGTAAAACGCTGTGCTGATGGTCGTGGTATGGCGACAGATGCAATTAAAGCAATTGCAGAAGGTCGCGTGTGGACAGGAGAAGAAGCTATAAAAATTGGTTTGGTTGATAAAATAGGAGGGATGAATGACGCTATTGCTATCGCAGCTCAGAAAGCCGGACTTGATGAATATCAGGTAAAGCAATACCCCGAAAAAGAAGATTTTATGACCAGGTTGTTGAAAAGCTTTGGGGATGATATGGAAGTCCGTATCACAAAAGCACAACTGGGTGATCAGTATGAAATTTATCAGAAAATCAGAAATATCAAGAATCTTCAGGGAATACAGGCTCGTTTACCTTACGAACTTGACGTTAAATAATTATTGCGTTTTTATATATAGATTTCTAATTTTAAAGCGACCGTGCGTGAGTCCGGTCGCTTTTTTATGCCAGAATCTATTGGCGGTTTTGGGTATGTTCGGTTGGGACTATTTTGAATAACTTATCATTTCGTCGAACCAGTTCTTTTGTTTTAATGGAGAAATAAGTGCCTTTCTCTACCCGGTCGACAGGTTTCAGATTCACTCGTATTTCTTCAATAGTATCTTCGTAAGCACCGGTAGTTTCTCCTGTGATAAGGATTTCGTTTCCTTTTTCGATGAACTGGGCTTCGAGTAGTATCTCTGCGACTCCTATTTTGCTGAAATAGTTCGTTACTTTTCCCAGATATATTTTTTTGTGAGTGGCTTCCGAACCATAATTGGCACTCCATTCACCTAATCGCTGTCCAAGGTAATATCCGTTCCAGAATCCGCGATTGAAAACTTTACCGAGACGTTTATCCCACTCGGTAATTTTTTCTTCTGAAAATGTTCCGCCGAGTACCGATTCAATAGCCTCGTTATAGCAACCTACAACAGTTTTTACATATTCGGCTCCGCGGGCGCGGCCTTCAATTTTGAAAACACGAACACCCGATCGCATCATTTCGTCGATAAAACCGATTGTTTTTAAGTCCTTGGGCGACATAATGTACTCGTTGTCTACATCGAGCTCTATTTCAGAATCTTTGTCTTTTACATTATAGCCTCGCCGGCAGATCTGATTACAGGCTCCCCGGTTGGCCGAAAGATTTTTTTCGTGCAGGCTAAGGTAGCATTTTCCCGAAACTGCCATGCATAATGCTCCGTGGCAAAACATTTCGATGCGAATTAATCCGCCACTTTTTCCCCGGATATTTTCATTTACAATAGCTTTATATATTTCCGAAACCTGTTGCATATTCAGTTCGCGGGCAAGAACAACTACGTCGGCAAACTGCGCATAAAATTTGAGTGATTCTACATTCGAAATATTCAGCTGAGTTGACAGATGAACTTCAACTCCGATACTGTTAGCATACATCAATGCTGCAACGTCTGAAGCAATGATGGCTGAAACCTGTGACTCTTTAGCCACATCAATAATTTCGCGCATCAATGCAAGATCATTGTCGTAGAGTATCGTGTTTACCGTGAGATAGCTTTTCACATTGTTTTCGTGGCAAATACGAACAATCTCACGTAAATCGTTGGTTGTGAAATTACTACTCGATTTGGCACGCATATTCAGTTTTTCAATACCAAAATATACCGAATCGGCGCCGGCTTTAATAGCTGCGGCTAAACTTTCCCAGGAACCTGCCGGAGCCATAATTTCGTAATTGCCTCTGGCATCGGGGGAAATATTATTTGTTTTTAATTCTGTCATGGTTCATAAAAAATCCCCAAATTGAAGTTTGAGGATTGATGTTTATTTTGTGCAAAATTACAAAAAACTATTTATAAAATTACCTGTATTTTGGGGTTAGCTTTTCTACGGGGAAGCTGATTCCAAACCGGAACTGCTGATAGGGGAAATCTTTAATCCCATACTGATATTGAACGAAATAGTTCATATAATAGGTTGGTATGATAAATTTTGAGGTATAAACCATGGGGGCATCTCCGTAGTCGGAGCCATAAGGCGGATAAGTATGCATCCAACCCCAATAACCGGAAAAAGTATTTTCAAATTTCCATTTTTCATTTCCGGCAATCAGTTTCACTCCATACATGGGAGCGTCATCCTGCCGGCTACCGGTTGTTTCCCAGCAGAGAAAGCCAAGGTCGGCCACAGCTCTGATTTCAGTTATAAGCTTCGATTTCAGAAAAAGCGATTTCCCGAATTCCACATCGAAATAATATCCCGGTGTGTCGAAATACCGGCGGTCGGCAAAATCGGTTCCCGAAGCGGTTTTTAAAGTTGAATTAAGAATAATTGCCGGCCATGATTCTCTTTCTTTCAGAACAGAAATGCGTGTTTGTACATAAAAGTCACCGTTTGATTTACCTTGCAGATTACCCATGCCTCTGTAATCTCCCAACTCCTGAGTTACATTATAGTGTTCGAAAATAGTCGTCCATACTTTAAGCGACACCCGTTCCGGAAGAAGTGGCAGTTCAATTTTAAAATATCCGTTTATGGTTTTATCTCCGTTGCCATATTGCCCAAAACCCTGATAATAGTCGGCTGTCAAATCAATGTTTGTTTTTTGGGGAATAGTAGCATCAGAAAATTCCGGTACCGGATTCGCGTTGGGGCCAAACCATGAGGTTGAATATTTTACCGTTTGTGAATATAAGTTTCCAATACCAAAGATTATAATGACGGTAATAAAATATTTTTTCATTTTAAGAATATTTTTTCATTTGCAAATATAGATATTTACTGAAGGTCTTTTAGGAATGATATTATAAAAATCAAAACGATTCAGGCAATTCAGCTGTTTTTTATGTTTTTATTTCTATAAAAATATTTTTTATAAAAACAATTCTGCTTGAAAATGAGTTTATTATAATTTCGGATTTGTTGTTTATCAATAAATACTTAACTTTGTGCCCGATTTTGTATAAATATGAAGATTTCGAACATAGAATTCCCTGACAAGCCATTATTTCTGGCACCTATGGAAGATGTTACCGACCCGGCTTTCCGCCTTTTGTGTAAACGCTTTGGTGCAGATATGCTATACACCGAATTTGTTTCGTCCGAAGCACTGATACGCAGTGTAAACCGTACGCAGCAAAAACTTACGATTTATCCTGAAGAGCGCCCGATTGCAATTCAGATATATGGTCACGATCCGGCCTCGATGGCAGAAGCTGCTCGCATTGCCGAAGAAGCTCAGCCGGATATTATTGACATAAATTTTGGCTGCCCGGTAAAAAAGGTTGCCGGTAAAGGGGCCGGAGCCGGACTTCTGAAGGATGTTCCGCGTATGCTCGAAATTACTTCGGCCGTGGTAAATGCCGTGAAACTCCCTGTTACTGCCAAAACCCGTTTAGGCTGGGACGATGATAGCAAAATCATTGTGAATCTGGCAGAACAGATGCAGGATTGTGGTATTCAGGCGTTGACAATTCATGGGCGGACACGTTCTCAAATGTACAAAGGAGACGCCGACTGGACTTTAATCGGAGAAGTAAAAAACAACCCTCGCATGAGGATTCCAATTATCGGGAACGGTGATGTAACGACTCCCGAACGGGCTTTGGAATGCTTCAATAAATATGGTGTAGATGCCGTTATGATTGGTCGGGGAGCTATTGGCCGTCCATGGATTTTTGAGGAGGTGAAGCATTATTTCGAAACAGGAGAAAACAGACAACCTCTTAGCTTTGAAGAGCAAAAGGCAATTCTGAAAGAACATGTTGTTGCATCGGTTTATTGGCTTGATATTGAAGAGAATACTCCTCTTGAAATAGTTGCTGACAAGTGCCTGAAAGGAATTATTCATAGTCGTCGCCATTTGGCAGCGACACCACTTTTTAAAGGAATTCCAAATTTCAGAGAAACCCGTATTTCGATGTTACGTGCCGAAACCCTGCATGAGTTATTTGCTATTATAGATTCAATAAGTATTTAAATATAAATTCAATGAAAAGTAAAAAATTATTAACTTTTATTTCAATTGCACTTATGACAGCAGCTTGCCATAATACGGCTAAATTAAGCCCGGGAATAAAATTGTCCGATATGGATACTACAGCTGTTCCCGGAGTAGATTTTTATCAATATGCATGTGGAGGATGGATGAAAAATAATCCTTTGCCTGATGAGTATTCACGATATGGTTCTTTCGATGTAGTCGCTGAAAATAATAAAGTTCGTTTGAATGAACTTATTTCCGGATTGGCTACCGACGAACATAAAGATGGAACTGTGGAACAAAAAATCGGCACTTTGTATAATATGGTCATGGATAGCGATCGTTTAAACAAGGAAGGCTATGAACCGCTTAAACCTGTTTTAGCTCAAATTAATGCTATTACAGACAAAAGTCAATTGCCGTCTTTTTTGGCCGATGGCTTTATGACAGGAGCAATCAGTGGCCTGTTTTATCCGTATGTAGCTGCCGATAATGAAAATAGTAATGCCAATTTATTTCAGACATATCAGGGTGGTTTAGGATTAGGCCAGCGTGATTATTATGTGAACAAAGATCCGGAAACAAAGTCGATTCTTGCGGATTACCAAAAACATATTGCAAGAATGCTTCAGCTAATTGGTATTGATTCAGTCACAGCTAAAGCCAATGCCGCCATAGTGGTACGTATCGAAACAGAGATTGCACAGGCTGCTTACAGTAACGTACAATTACGCGATCCTCATGCCAATTACAATAAAATATCTGTAGATTCTTTACAGTCCATGACTCCGGCTTTTAATTGGAAAGAATATATAAAAGGTCTTGGAATTTCGACCGATACCGTTTCTGTTGGACAAATTCCTCAGATGAAGGAAGTGGGCAAAATTTTGCAGGATGAACCTCTTGAAAATCTGAAAGCGTATTTTACATGGCAGGTTGTTGATGGAGCCGCCAGTCATCTGAACGATGAATTTTATACTGCAAATTTTGATTTTTACAGCAAGCGTCTTTCGGGAGTAAAAGCTCAAAAACCTCGCTGGAAAAGGGCTGTTACGACAGTTAATGGTGTCCTCGGTGAAGCTGTAGGCCAGATGTATGTAAAGAAATATTTCCCTCCGGAAGCAAAAGAACGTATGCTTGAATTGGTTAAAAATCTGCAAGTTGCACTTGGACAACGTATCGATGCACAGACATGGATGGGCGATTCGACAAAGGCACTTGCACACGAGAAATTAAATTCGTTTTATGTAAAAGTAGGTTATCCTGACAAATGGCGTGATTATTCCGGCCTAAAGATAGATTCATCGATTTCGTATTATGAAAATCTGGCTCGTGCAAGCCGTTTCGAAAACGAATATGAATTTAGTTTTATGGGTAAACCGGTAGATAAAACACGTTGGGGAATGACTCCTCAAACTGTCAACGCTTATTATAATCCTCAAACCAACGAAATTTGCTTCCCGGCTGGAATCCTTCAATATCCGTTTTTTGATATGGAAGCCGATGATGCTTTTAATTACGGCGCTATAGGTGTGGTTATCGGTCATGAAATGACTCATGGCTTCGACGATCAGGGATCACAATTCGATAAAAACGGTAATTTGAAAAACTGGTGGACAAAAGAAGACCGTGAAAAATTTGATGCACAGACAAAGGCTTTAGCTCTGTTTTTCGATAGTATTGAAGTGGCTCCGGGGGTTCATGCAAACGGTGAATTTACTCTGGGTGAAAACATTGCTGATCATGGTGGATTGAATATTTCATTCCAGGCTTTTGAAAATGCAACAAAAGACACGAAATTAGGAAATAAATTAGGCTTTACTCCGGAACAACGTTTCTTCTTGGCTTATGCAGGAGTTTGGGCTAATAATATTCGTTCTAAAGAAATTTTACAACGTGTAAAAACAGATCCTCATTCGCTTGGAAGATGGCGTGTTGATGGCGCTTTACCTCAGATTAATGCTTGGTATGACGCATTTAATATAACGTCAGATTCACCCATGTGGGTAGCTCCTGAAAAAAGAGTGAATATCTGGTAATTGATTATAAATCAAAAAGAACAGGATGTTTCTAAAAGTAGTTTTGAGACATCCTGTTCTTTTTTATTCTATGACATCCTTGACCATTTTGAATGCTTTTTCCAATTTAAGCATATTGTCAACCATGAATTTGTAAAATTCCAACCATTGAATCCGTCGGTGAATATCAATGCCTTTTTTTTGCGTATAGATTCGGCATACTTCATTACCTGTTTCCCGGATATAGGCAAAATCCCAGATTAATCCGTCAGAAAATTCCTGCTCCATAATCGATTTATACTGTTCAAATTTTTCATAAATATCGAAACGTTTATCGGTATTCGGATGATTGATTTCGAGTATAACGAAAGCTCCGTCCCGTGTTGCATCAAATTTCATTTCCACGCCTTTCATTTTCGTATTGTAAAGCATGAATTTGCTTTTACGTTTTTTCATTGCCGGAATTTCACGACAATAAATTCCGAATCCTTCCCAGAATTCTTTTTTGAGTTGTTTTAGTTCTTCTTTACTATACACGATACAACTTTATGTTGGAACTGAGTTATTTAATTATTTTATAGATATTACCCGGTAACGGTTTTACCATTGCCTTAAATTCCATTTCGAGTAATAATGAAGATATTTTGCTGACGGTTTTTTCTAGTTTTATGGATATTTCGTTCAGTTGCAGACCTTCCGGATGCTGACGAAGTAGAGTTACGATATCCTGCTCTTCGTCTGATAAATCAACAAACAATGAGGTTTGAATAACATCGGTTTTTTGTTTCTCATGTTTTTCCCAGCTCATATAGTTCATTAAATCTTCCGCCGATTCAATTAACGCAGCCTTATTAGCTTTAATCAGAGCATTGCAACCGGCAGACCATTCATCCCCCGTCCGTCCCGGAAAAGCAAAAACGTCGCGGCTATAATCGTTAGCTGCTTCGGCTGTTATCAGAGCTCCACCTCTGGCTGCCGATTCAATTACAATAACAGCATCACAAAGTCCGGCTATAATCCGGTTACGCTGTACAAAATTTTGCCTGTCGGGGTTGGTTTTACTTAGATATTCTGTTACCAGCATGCCGTTTTCTAATATTTTCACAGCTGTTGGCCGATGCATAGCCGGATAAATACGGTCTAATCCGTGACCTACAACCCCGATCGTAGGTAATTGATTTTCTACGGCAGCTTTATGAGCACAAATATCTATTCCGTATGCCAACCCACTAACAATTATTGCGTTAGGCATGTTGAGCGCTAAATCCTGTATTATTTTTCTGCAATTATCTTTACCATAATCAGTTGCATTACGGGTTCCTACAATTGCTATGAATTTTCCGTCATTCAGATTACAATTTCCTTTTGTGTAAATTAAAACAGGAGCATCAGGGCATTCACGCAGTCTGAAAGGGTAATTGCGCTCGGTATAATAATACGGAGTTATTTTATTTTTAATGATAAAATCAATTTCCTCATCGGCCCGTTTTAAAACATTCTGATTTACAATTTCTTGTGAAATGACCTCCCCTATGCCCGGAATTTTGGCTAAATTTTGCCGTTTTTCCCGGAAAACAGCTTCTTCACTGCCTAAATAAGCAATCAAATTTTTTGCTAAATTATTTCCGATGCCTTTAATGAGTGTAATTCCGATGCGATACCTGAGATTTTCATAGTTCATAAAAATTATTTTTTTCGGATTAGTTTAGAAATAAGAAAAGCCAGCAAAATCCCGCCGATGTCGCAAAACCAGTCGAACCAATCGGCCGAACGGGGTTTAAAAAACGTACCCTGCATAATTTCGATAATACCTCCAAGTATGATTGGGCCAGCAATACAGACGATATAAAAATATTTTTCTGATATAATATTTTTATATGCTTTCCGGTAGTCGTAAATAATGATCAGGCCGTAAAAAACATAAAGTAAGATGTGTACTAATTTATCTTCCGATTTGAATGTCGGAACCCCCTGAAATGTTTCCGGTTTTGTAAATGACAGATAAAGTATTATTATTGTAAACAAGATAGATTTCCAGAAATTATATAAAACTTTTATTTTCATAAAATGTTAGTTTTGGTGTACTTTTATTGTTGAACGAAGATATTGCAAAGATAAAATTATTCACTTTATATATTCGTTTTTAATTTGTAATTAATTTATAACCCATGAAGAAAATTATATTTCTTAGCTTAGTAGGGATTCTGCTGGCAGGTTGTTCTACTGTAACAATAACAGGCCGGAAACAACTTTCGCTGGTGTCAAATGCAGATGTGCTTTCTATGAGTGCAACCAGCTACAAACAACTTATTGATTCTGTTCCGTTATCTACAGATGTACAAAGTGCGGCATTGGTGAAGAAGGTTGGGAAACGCATTGCCGATGCAGTGGAAACTTATCTTAAAAACAACGACATGTCTGCCGATGTGGCTAACTACAGTTGGGAATACAATTTAGTAAAAGATACGGTAAAAAATGCTTTTTGTATGCCGGGCGGAAAGATTGTGGTCTACGAAGGAATTTTGCCTGTTACTCAAAATGAAGCCGGTCTGGCCGTAGTTTTGGGGCATGAAGTAGCCCATGCGGTGGCAAAACACAGCAACGAAAGAATTTCGCAGCAAATGGTTGCGCAATATGGTGCGGCATTGACCGATATGCTCCTGCAAAATAAAAGTGCTGTGACCAGAAATACTATTAATACGGTTTACGGAATAGGTGCTCAGGTTGGAGTGTTGTTACCATATTCCCGCAAACAGGAACTCGAAGCCGATCACCTCGGGCTGATATTTATGGCTATGGCCGGCTACGATCCGAATGAAGCACTTGCTTTCTGGCAACGTATGGCTGCCAGTACTTCCGGAGCATCGCTTGAAATTTTGAGTACCCACCCTTCCGATCAAAACCGAATCGCTCAGATTAAGGCCGATTTACCCGAGGCGTTGAAGTATTATAAGAAATAATAAAATGAGGGTGTCTCAAAAGAAAGAAGAACACAAATTTCGCAAATAAACGCAAATTTTTACAAATCATAATTATTTCTATTTCAATAATATATTAAATTTATTAATCTATTTTATTTGTGAAAATTTGTGGAATTTGCGTTCAAAATTCTCTTTTTGGACACCCTCATTTTTTAAAATAACTTTTTCTTAAACCAGAATGCTACATTTACCAGCCCAATCATTACCGGAACCTCGACTAATGGGCCGATGACTGCTGCAAATGCTTCACCGGAATTGATTCCAAAAATAGCTATGGCAACCGCAATGGCTAATTCAAAATTGTTGCTTGCTGCTGTGAATGAAAGCGTAGTCGACTGTTCGTAATTGGCTCCCATTTTTTTACTTATAAAAAAGGAGAATACAAACATCAAAATAAAATAGATGATTAACGGAATGGCAATGCGAACAACATCTAAGGGGATTTTTACAATATATTCTCCTTTTAAAGAAAACATTACAACAATTGTAAACAGCAAGGCGATTAAAGTAAGTGGTGATATTTTAGGACTAAACTTAGTTTCGTACCATGTTTTGTTTTTTATTCGAACCAGAATAAATCTCGTTAAGAAGCCAGCCAACATAGGAATACCAAGATAAATGGCAACGCTTTTCGCAATTTCAGTCATGGTAATTTGAGATACCGATTCATTGACTGGCAATCCAAACCAACCCGGAAGTATGGCAATAAAAATGTAAGCGTATACGGAAAACAGCAGAACCTGAAACAATGAATTAAATGCAACTAATCCGGCTGCATACTGTCGATCTCCTTTGGCGAGGTCGTTCCATACGATTACCATCGCAATGCAACGGGCTAATCCGATAAGAATGAGGCCGTACATGTAATCGATATTGAACCTCAGAAAAATAATGGCAAGCAGGAACATGAGCACGGGACCGACAATCCAGTTTTGAATTAAAGATAATCCGAGTATTCTGGTGTTTTTGAAAACATCTCCCAACTCTTCGTATTTTACTTTGGCCAATGGCGGATACATCATGATGATTAATCCTATGGCAATTGGGATGTTGGTGGTTCCCGAAGAAAAACTGTTCCAGAATTGAGCAACACCAGGAATGTACCAACCCATAAATACGCCGGCAAACATGGCTATAAATATCCAGATGGTGAGATATCTATCTAAAAATTTTAGTCTTGTTTTCATGAGGAAATAGTATTCAATGTTTTCGGAAAGTTCGGAATTTAATCAGTTATTTATTTTCTTTGATATTTTCAAGATAAAATTTGTAGAAATCAGCTTTAATTTCATCCCTTACACGAATGAATTCACTCCATATAAAGTCCTCGGTTCCTACAGCATGGCTCGGATCATCAAAGCCAATATGTAAACGGTGTTTCACTTTTCCCATAAATGCCGGACAACTTTCGTTGGCTCCGCCACAAACGGTAATGACATAATCCCATTCGTCCTCCAGATATTTTTCAACCGGATCGGAGGTATGATGACTAATGTCAATTCCGACCTGTTTCATTACTTTAACCGCCTGCGGATTTAGTTTTCCTGAAGCTTGAGTGCCGGCAGAACAAACGGTAATGTTTTTGTCGAAAGATTGTAACCAACCGTGAGCCATTTGGCTTCGGCAACTGTTCCCAGTACAAAGAATTAATACTTTCATATTTTTCGTTTTTTTAGAATCAAGAGCCAAGAATAAAGATGTTAGACAAAAGAATAAAGATCAAAAAAAAACTGTTAGTTGCAGTCAGGGCGAGACTTTTAAGTTGCATTCCTGACTATATTTCACGAGACTTTTTTAAAATACATAATTGAATAAAAATCCGACTAGCATGATTCCTGTGCCAACAATTGCAATAAATGTAAGAATCATCGGAAGTTTTAGCACTTTTCTCAAAATAACCATTTCTGGTAACGATAAACCTATCACCGACATCATAAAAGCTAATGCGGTTCCTAATGAAGCTCCCTTCTCAATTAAAACAGAAACTATCGGAACAATACCTGCTGCATTTGAATAAAGCGGGATGCCTATAAGAATAGATAATGGAACTGAATACCAGGTAGTTTTTCCCATAAGTGAAGCCATAAATTCTTCGGGAACGTAACCGTGAGCCGCAGCGCCGACTGCTATGCCCAAAACCACATAAAGCCAAACTTTACCTACAATTTCTTTTACTGCATCGAATCCCATGCCGATGCGGGTTTCGAAGGTCAGTTTTTCCAAATTCTCATCCTGTTCTCCGGTCTGAATTTCGTAAACCCACGGTTCTACCCATTTTTCTAATTTCAATCGTCCGATAATCCAACCTGCAATTATTGCCACAAAAAGCCCTGTAACAACATAAATTAAAGCCGTTTGCCAACCAAAAAGTCCGTAAAGCAGGATCACGGCTACCTCATTAATCATAGGAGCCGCTATCAGAAAGGAAAAAGTGATACCCAGCGGAATGCCGGATTCGACAAATCCCAGAAATAATGGGATGGCCGAGCACGAACAAAACGGAGTTACGATACCCAAAGCCGCAGCCATTACATTTCCGGTAAAAGTTTTCCTGCCTTCGAGGGCTTTGCGGGTTCGTTCCGCCGTAAAAAAACTGCGCACGATACCTACGGCAAAAATAATCAGAACCAGCAGTAACATTACTTTGGGCACTTCGAAAATAAAAAACCGAAATGTTTCGGTAAAATGAGCTCCTTTGGTTAGTTTCAGTAAATCATCCGTTATCCAGTCGGTTGCAGGTTGTAAAAAATGATATGTCAGAAACCACAGGGGCAGAAGCAGGATTACAAATCTTGTCCGGCCTGATTTAAATATTTTAGTGTTCATTTTAATCTATGATAAAAAGAAAATAGCCATGTAGTAAATGCCCACGACTATAAAAAGGATTGCTATAATTCGTCTGAACCATAATTCAAACGTTTTAATGTTATTGTACATTTTCCCAACATTTCCGACGGCAAAAGCCAGTAGCCATGCAAAAATAATTACCGGAATTCCGGTGGCTAAAGCAAACACTGCCGGAAGATAAAGTCCGTTGGCACTTGCAACAGTCATAGGTACGAGCATAGCGAAGTAAAGAACTCCACTGTAAGGACAAAAAGCCAGCGCAAACACAATTCCTAATAAAAGCGTACTCAAATAGCTGTTTTTGCTGTTTTCGCCTATTTTTTCCTGAATACGGGAAAATCCCGGAAAATTAATTTTTATCACTCCAAGCATAAATAATCCGATAATAATCAGCAACGGGCCGAGTAGCCTCTCACCCCAGCCCTGAAACAAACGGGAGACATTCATTTTACTAACCCCGAAATAAATCAAAAGGGCCAATGCCGTATAGCTTATTCCCCGGCCCAAAGTATATACCAGTCCGTTGTAGAAAACGCGTTTACGATTTTCCACATCGCGACTAATAAATCCGATAGCCGATATGTTAGTAGCTAACGGACAAGGGCTAATAGCTGTCATCAACCCAAGTACGAAAGCTGTTACAAACGCATACTGCGAATTATCCAATATGTTTTGAAGTAATTCCATTTCCGGTTTTATTGCCTATTTAAGCAAAGGATCAATCACTTTTTTGAGTTCCGCTTTCAGTTTTTCCGGTTGTGTCCGGGCATACATAAATCCTTGTTGAGTAAGGTCAACGGGTTTATTATCTTTAATAACCAAAAGAGATTGTCCGTCTACCTTGTATTTATCGGCAAGTTTTTCAGAGCTTTTATCATCCAGATTGACCGCTGTGAATTTTATTTTACCATCCTTCAGTTCTTTGGCATAAAGTGTTGAAATAATTTTTTGCGATTCAGCTTCAACAGCTTTGCAAGTTGCACACCGATGCGTGTAATGGAAGTAATAAACCTCTACCTTGGTAGCTGCCTGTATACTTATAATCAGCACAGAAAGCAACAAAATCGAGAATGCCTTTTTCATAAGATTAATGTTATTTGGTTAGTAATTCCGTAAGTTCATTGACCGAGGGAACGCGACCTTTCACTACCACTTTTCCGTCTACCACCAAAGCCGGTGTAGTCATTGTCACTTTCATGATTTCCGTAATGTCGGTCACTTTGGTGATGTTGGCGTCAATACTGTTTTTTTCAATAGCTTCGCGAGTGGCATTTTCAAGTGCTTTGCACTTCGGGCAGCCGGTTCCCAATACTTTAATTTCCATGATTTAATAAATTTATTTTATTTACAACAAATTGTTTTTTCATTCAGTGTGTCGAAAAATGAGGCAAAATACGTTTTGGCCTTTTCCCAATTTTCACGATTAATACAGTATTTTACTTTTGGAGTTTCAATTTCTCCTTGAATTAATCCTGCTTCTTTTAGCTCTTTCAAATGTTGCGATACGGTTGCTTTGGCAATGGGTAGTTCCTGATGAATATCACCAAAATAGCAACTGTCCATCGAAGCTAAAAAGCACAATATCTCAATGCGGGTAGGATGTCCCATGGCTTTTGCAAAGCGCGCAAGCTGTTCTTCATTAAAAGAATTTTCATTTTTTTTACAGCAACTCATAGCATGTATTTATTTAGTTGTTTGTTGTTCGCAAAATTACGAACAATATTTTTGAAAATCACAATATTGGTTCAGAAAATTTATTTAAAATTTTAATTTACTGAAAATGAACGTGTTGTAGTGTTGTTGGAAATTATGGAATAAAAAATTGCGGAAACAATGTTATGTTTGTGTTTTCCAATCGTCAATTAAATAAATGAGTCAGGAAATATTCAAGGCAGAAATATTGCCCATACGCCAAAAACTCTTTCTCCTTGCGCAAAGGATACTTCAGGAAGGGGATGATGCGGAAGATGCCGTGCAGGAGGTTCTTCTGAAACTTTGGGATATGCGCGACAGGCTGCCGGAATACGACAATGTGGCTGCTTTTGCAACGACGGTTACAAAAAATCATTGTCTCGACCGGCTCAAAGTGAAGAAAAGAACAGACTCGCTCGATGAGAGTTACAACGCTCGTGCCGGTACCGATAATCCATACCTGCAAATGGAACGGAAAAATACCGAACAGGTTTTGCGCTATATTATCAGTCAATTGCCCCCGCTTCAGCAGGCTATTATCCGTATGAAAGATATTGAAGAATACGAAGTGGAGGAAATTGCTGAAATTACAGGAACAAAAGCCGATGCTGTACGAACTAATTTATCGAGAGCGCGGAAAAAGGTTCGGGAAGAATTTTTAAAATGGAATAATGTATGAAACTCAAACGTAGACATAATTTGTCATTCGAAGAGGCCGATGCTTTAATCGAAAAGTATTACGACGGGCTTACCTCCGGTGAAGAAGAAAAACACCTGCATGAATTTCTTGCTCAAAGGGGATTACCGGAACGTTACAAAGCTGAACAGGCTATTTTCGGATATTTTGAACGGAAGAAACACAAACCGGCATTGAATATGAAACCGGTTCTGAACTGGGCAAGCGGTATTGCAGCTATGCTTGTTATTGCAGCAGGTTTACACTTCTACACTACCGCCAATACCAAATCGAATTATGCTTATGTTAATGGTGTAAAAATAACCAAACTGTCTGAGGTTAAATCAAAAGCTCTGATGTCGCTGAATGAAGTCTCTGCTACCAATAACGAAGTAGAGCAATGTTTTCAGAACATGACAGCCAATGATGTGGTACAACAGCAGCTTGATATTTTCGCAACATCTGAAAAATAAAATGAATTAAATATGAAACGAACAAAACAATTCTTGGTGCTTTTGATCCTTTGCTGTTTAGGAGTTTCCGTCGGTGTTTCTGCACAGGATAATCTCCAAATCAGAAAAGTTTTCGAAAAATATGGCGACCGGAAAGGAGTAACTATGGTGGAGCTGTCCGATGAAGCCCTTGAAGGTTATGACTTTTCGCTCTTCAAAAGCATTACAATAAACAATGACTCACAAGCTGCGGATTTTATTCGCGCGTGTCTTGCACAGGATGAATCAGGAGCGAAGAAGGTAAAACAGGTTGTCAGCAATGGAATCCCGACTTCCATCTTTCTGCAGCTTCCTCCCAAACATCAATTGTTCAGATTAATACTTTTCAATGAAACGTTTAAACCAGAACAAAAAACAACTTTGATTTATATTGAATCGAAAAAGGATTCCGAAGATGTTCTCAAACTTATATTAAAGAAAAAATAAACGCACTAAAAAACAAAATGAAAATGAAAAAATATATCGTATTAAGCATCGCGATGATATGCTCTGTGTTTGTAACTAAAGCTGTAGAAGTTGACCAAAATGATACAACAGTTTATTACAACGGAAAAACAATTCAGATTAAAGACAGTGTCGATCAAATCAAAGTAAAAGTTTTTGATGGAGAATCCAACAGTCTTGAGAAGATTTACGAAGGCATCTTCAGTGATGGAAAAAGCTCTGAGAAATGGACCGTGGTAGAAGACTTGGGATTTCAGATTCCTTTTATCGAGAAATTACAGCATAAAAAAAGTAAAAAGTATAAAATGGAAGCTCACTGGGCCGGAATAGGGTGGGGATTTGCCAATATTTCCGATAAAAATTATACGCTGAATAATATCGACGGGCTTACTCTTAAATCTGAAAGTTCGAATGAATTTTATTTTAATTTTATAGAAAAAATTCTGCCTTTTTACAGAAATAATCTCGGATTAACTTCCGGACTTGGTATAAGTTGGCATAACTATTTTTTAGACATGAATACACATTTGGTAGAGCAAAATGATATAACGAATGTTGCTTCGGCACCAGCAGGTATTACGTATGACTATAGTCGTCTTCGCGTATTTCAGATCAATGTTCCCTTACTACTTGAATGGCAGCCGACTCTCGGTAAAAATCATAAATTTTATATTGCAGCGGGTGTTATTGGTGGTGTAAATCCTATTGCATCATATAAAGTAAAATATAAAGATGAAGATGGAAATACAATTAAAAAGGTTGAAGCGAAAGGTTTGAATATAGCTCCGCTTTCATTAGATTATACTGCACAAATTGGTTATGGTGCATGGAGCGTTTATGCCAAATATTCGCCGTTCAGCATGTTTCAATCCGGAAAAGGTCCTAATGTGAGAGCTGTTTCAGCCGGGATTATTCTAAATTTTTAGTTAGGCGTAATCGCAAATATAAAAAACACATTAAGTTATGAAGCTAACGAACAAAAGCCGAAATGAAAGTTTGAAGAAAAATATTATTCTTAACTAATTGATCATAAGAGGAATTTTTGTTGTTAATCAGGATCAGTATTTAATTTTAATAATATAATTAATCAAAATTTAGATGTCATGAAAAAATTAAATTTATTTTTTATTTTAGCTTTAGTCGTTATTATGATTTCACCTGTTTTATTTAATAGTTCTTGCGTTGCTACTAATAAAAAAAAGGAACCTGTTTCTGGCATTGGAATAAGTTTTTCATTGGAAATAGTAAAGGAAAATAATTTATATGGTGTAAAAAGTTCTATTCCCGTATTTAGTGAAAAGTTATATATAATAGAGCCTCAAGACTACGATAGCATAGTATTATATGGACCAAACCCAGGTAATACTTACATAATCGCTCAAAAAGGGAAAGAAGATGTTCTTTTTGATAAATATGGTTTTTCCCTTGCCGCTGCAGAAGAAATAACTCCGGTTTTTTTGTCTGATAATTTGGAAGTTGGTTATTTCATTCTTAAATACGAGGATTCCTATGCTTTATATAAATGCCCTGAAAAATACGAATTGAAACAAGAATCAGATAGTAAATCTAATCAGATTATTTTTAAACCGTTTACAACAAAAATCGAAAAAAATAGCAAATTGATTCAGGTGGTTAATAATGGTTCTGCTATACGATGCATAAAACAGGATGATTCAGTGGAAATTATTCGGATAATTTGATTAAAAGAATAAATTTCCCCGATTATATATAATTTTTAAAATGAACGATACTGAATATTTTATAAAAAACAAAGATTACGAACTACGCCTAACGCCCGCCTATGAGTAATTGGTGGGGAATACGCAAATTCCAAAAATGCCTTTAGCCTCGGTCGATATTATTGGAAAACTATTTTAAATAAAAATTCCCGATAAGTTCCTTTTTACCGGGAGTTTTTGTTTTTTTTCGGAATAATCTTATACTATTGATTTGCAAAGACAAACACAATTTTCTTTCTTAGCACAGGGGGTAAAATTAGGAGTAACTTTATATCCCAGTTGTTCATATAATTTTATTAGCTCTGATTCGTTTTCGGCAACTTTAAGAATTGTCGTTGCAAACCCTTTTTCTGCTGCCCAGTTTTCAAGCTCATGTATAATATGAACTTCAACGGATTTTTCATATTTTCCGGGTTTGACATATACCCGTTTCATTTCTGCACACTCTTCTTCATAAGGTTTAAAGGATCCGCATCCAACGGCTTCATTGTCTTCAAAGGCGACAACCACACTCTCAAAGTATTCTGCCATATTTAATTCGGCATACTGCTTTTTTAATTCAGAAGATTTATCCTCTTCATTCCCGGTCAACTCCCTGATAAGATCCTTGAACCCGGAGTTTTCGGTAGATGTTCTTTTTAAATTAATCATTTTATTGGCGTCGTTTTTTGATTTAAGATTACATTGTTATGACAAATATATAAATATTTATTCATTATTATTCTGAAATAAAAAAAGGATTACCCAAAAAATCGGATAATCCTTTCATTCAGAAATCATCTATTACTCAGAAACAGAAAAAATTTCTTTTCCAACAATTTCAGCAGCTACACGTACACATTTTGAGCATGGCCTTTCTGCATAATAAGCTTTAGTTCTGTCAGCGGAAACATAATGCTGTGCTTCCCTCCTGATATGAAGTAAATCTGCACAAATATAGGAACCCATTTCCTGTTTAAATGCTCCGGCTACAGCTTGGACTTTTTTATAATTTTCGTTTTTCAGTGCTTTATTATGTACATCTGTAAAAGGATATTTCAGCCCTAATAACATAAATGCACCACTCAAGGCGCCACATACTTCGCGTAAACGCCCCATCCCGCCTCCAAAAGAAGTCGGGAGTTTTGCCGCAAGTTCTCCTTCCACACCAAAAATATCGGCGTAAGCCATAAAAACGGACTGAGCACAATTATACCCCTGTTCAAACAGACTAACGGCCTTTTGAGTACGAAGTTCTGTTTCACTCATCATCCTTCATGGCTTTTTCAATTTTACTCATAAGGAATGCGGGAGGTTCACATAATTTCCAGTTGTCACGGCCAACAAAAACGAGTTCTGTTTCTGCCCTGTTTATCAGTTCATTTTGTTCGTTGTATAGTTTATAGTCGAACACCATTCTTACGCCTTTTATTTCCCGTAAAGTCGTTTTTACCGTCAAAAGTTCATCATATCTCGTCGGCTTGATGAATTTGAAATTCATCTTTGTAACCGGACACATTACCCCAGCATCTTCAACCGATTTGTACGAAACACCAATGCTTCGAAGTAATTCCCAGCGAGCCAGTTCGTAATACTTCGTGTAATTAGCATGGTGCATAGTTCCCATTTGATCGGTGTCCGGATATGCTACCCGAAAATGATAATCGTATGTAATCATTATTTTTTCTTGTCAAAAAACGCAATTGATTTTAATGATTACAAACATGCCCTTCAGCCTCATGATTTGCGTGAGCCGCACAACTCTGACCTCCGTCAACGATGTTACCCGCAAGGTACTCATTGATCAGGACATCAACATCTCCCCGGCAGTTACGTATAACTTTAATGTTTTGCGCAGCAAGTTTGTTGATAGCTCCTTGTCCGATTCCACCGGCAAGCATGACACGGACATCCATTTTCTCAAGGTCATAAGCGATATCTGTTTTACATCCGCAGCCTTGTGGAGATTCGAGTTTTTGTTTGTCTACTACTTTTTTATCATCATCAGAAATGGTGTAAATAGTGTAAAATTCGCAATGTCCGAAATGATCGTCGATGCGGTTTCCTTCTTTTGTTGGTACTGCAATTTTCATTTTTCTTATTATTTATAAAATGTTTATTCTAAAAATTTATTTTTCTATATTCCATGGCCAAGCCATGATGCCTCCTTCAAGGACTTTTACATTCGTATATCCATTAGCCTGAAGAATTCGTGCAGCTTCGTATCCCCGTAACGATATTTTACACCAGGTAACAATTTCTGCATTTTTATCTTCTGGAAATTCCTCAATACGTTTGCGTAACTGTCCAAGCGGTATAAGTTTTTCATCTATGCCGAGCCGCATTTGTTCGTATTCATTGGGATTACGGACATCGAGTAAAAACATCGGTTCTTTTGTCTTTAATTTTTCTTTTAATTGCTCTGCTGAAATTCCGGTAAAAAGACCTTTCAGCTTATTTTGCATAACATGCGCTGTCGCAATACTATGATCTATTGCCAATGAATATGGAGGAGCATAAGGTAAATCTGCATTTACCATATCTTCTACCGTAAGCTTGCCTTTAATAGCCATTGCCCAGATCGCAACCTGTTTGCTGACATCGCCCGGGCCAAGCACTTGTGCTCCAAGAATTCTTTCCGAAGATTTATCTACGATCAGTTTTGTTATCAATAGTTTTCCGTGCATGAATCCGGGCTTGTCCATACTTGCATTTACCACAGTTTCAATGTTGTCAAAACCATTACGAACCGCATTTTGTTCAGAAAGTCCCGTTGATCCTACTCCGTATTCAAATACCTTACAAATACCGGTTTGAATAGTTCCGGGGAATTGACTTACATTGCCTGATATTACGTTTTCTCCGACAATACGTCCCTGTAAATTTGCTAAATCGCCAAAAGGAGCATGTACCTTTTTCCCGGTAATCAAATTGGGCGTTTCAATACAATCGCCAACTGCATAAATATCCTTATCGGATGTTTGCATATAAGCATCAACGGTAATGCCTCCTAAAGAGCCAACTTCCAACCCGGCTGCCTTGGCCAATTGATTGTTTGGAATAACTCCGGTAGCAATAACAGCCAGATCGCAGGCAATTTCTGTTCCATCCTGAAGTTTTACCGCTTTTAATTTCCCATTCTCACCGATAAATTCGGACACTCCGTTTTGTAAAATTACATTGGCCTTGCTTTGTACATATTTTTCAACCAAACGGGCCATGTGTTTATCCAGAAATGTCAACAACTGAGGAAGCATCTCTACAAGCGTAATTTCAATCCCGGCAAGATTGAGAGCTTCGCAGGTTTCAATCCCGATAAGTCCTCCTCCAATTACAACAGCTTTTTTTATCTTCCCATTATCCCGGACTTTACGTAAATAATCAGCATCGGATAAAGATTGCAAGGTCGTAACACCATCGAGGGTTACCCCGGCAACAGGTGGTTTCCTTGGAATAGCTCCCGTAGCAATAATCAGTTTATCGTAAGCTGCAGAACTGTTTTCACCGGTAAGCAAATTCCGGTATTCTACAATTTTTTTCTCTTTGTCTATTTTGGTAACTTCCGTATTGACAAAAGTCAGAATTTTTTTTGCATTCCAGAAAAAATTTGAATCACGAACCACTCCTGCAGGAGAGCAAAGTAACTGACTGCGGTCATCAAAGAAACCACCTACATAATAAGGGTAACCACAAGAAGCCATCGATAAATCAGATGCTTTCTGGATAATTGTAATCTCTGCATTTTCGTCAAGACGACGGGCTCTGGAGGCAGCTTTAGGACCGGCAGCAGATCCTCCAATGATGATAATTTTTTTACTCATAAATCTGTAACTGTTGAATTTTCTATGTATAAATTTAAAGCGACCTCAATAAAGCTCCATTTAATTTTTTATGTATTTGAATGATTGTTTCTGAGTCATAACTTTTGAGGCAAGCTGGTCAAAAGCCTGCTCTATATTTTTATCGTCGAACATGCCGGCAACCCGTCCGCTATCACAATTTTCACTAATACCTTCGTTCATGGGAATTTGTGCCAAAAGAGGAACATTGTATTTTTTTGAGAGCAATTCACCGCCACCCTTTCCGAAAAGAAAATATTTTTCATCCGGATGTTTCGTCGGAGTAAACCAAGCCATATTTTCGACAATTCCCAACACCGGAGCTCCGATTGCATCGTCTGTCAACATGCCAATAGCCCTGTGAACATCATCAAGAGCAACTTTCTGCGGAGTAGTTACCACAATGGCCCCTGAAACATAAAATTCCTGCATAAGAGTAATGTGGACATCGCCGGTTCCCGGAGGTGTATCAACAATTAGAAAGTCAAGTTTTCCCCAATCGGTTTCGGTGAGTAATTGGCGTAGCACATTGGTGACCATAGGACCCCGCCAGATAACAGCTTGAGATGGTTCGACAAAAAAACCGATACTCATAATTTTCAGACCGAATTTCTCAAACGGCAACATCATTTTTTTTCCGTTTTTATCAGTTCCGGAAGGCCTTCCGGCATCTCCTAATTGAAACAAAGTAGGAACAGAAGGGCCAAAAATATCAGCATCCAAAAGTCCGACAGAATAACCTTCGCGGGCAAGGGACAGAGCCAAACCTGCGGCGACCGTAGATTTTCCCACGCCTCCTTTTCCCGAAGATACAAGAATAATTTTTTTAATATTTTCTAAAACATTTTTTTTGACTGGCATAATTATAATTAATTATTTGATTTTATTTCTAAAAATGCTTTGGACAGCAATTTTGTAACTTCTGATTTCGGTGCTTTTTCCACAATGCTTTGACAATCAATCATAGCTTCTACAAATAATTGTTCGAAAGGAATTCGTGCAACAACTTTCACATTACGTTTCTGGCAAAAGTTTTCAATTTCATCGGACATTTCATTGTTCAGATCGGCTTTATTGATAATTATATAAGGAACTATCCGAAAACGACTGACAACTTCAACAGTACGTTCTAAATCATGCAAACCCGAAAGAGTCGGCTCTGTTACAATCACCACCCGGTCGACTCCTGTGATAGTGGAGATCACCGGACAACCAATTCCCGGAGGGCCATCAATAATAATATCCCGGAATCCTGTTTCTTTCAACATGTCCTTAGCGGTATCCCTCACAACATCGACTAATCTTCCGGAATTTTCTTCTCCCGGAGCAAGCCGTCCGTAAACCATTTTTCCGTTCCGGAAATTTCCTGCATATAATCGACTTCTGTCTTCCTGAACCATGGTAATCGCTCCGGCCGGACAAATTCTTGAACACAATTTACAACCATCGCACGCAGTTTCATAAATGCTGATTTCACCATTGATTTCATGTATCGCATCAAAGCGGCAATAATTGACACAACTACCACAATTGGTACACAAATCTTTATCAATTAAAGCCTTATCACCGGATATAAAAGCATCTTCCCGTTCATTCTCAGGCTGAAAAATCAGATACAAATTAGCAGCATCAACATCACAATCGGCAAGAACAATATTTTTATCCAAGCTTGCAAAAGCTGCTGTAATACTACTTTTACCGGTTCCTCCTTTGCCACTAATTACAGCTATCTCCATATCGTTCAAGAATTGTGTTATACAGTTGATTAAATTTTATACTCCATTCAATATCTTTTTCGGCCAAAACATTTCCTTTTGAATAATGAAGCGCTATATTTTTATCAAAAGGCACTGACATTAAAAGTGGAATTTTTTCCTGATTCAGATATTCATAAACCTCGTTTGTACCTAAAGTTGACCTGTTCACGATGACACCGCAACATTTATTCATACTTTTAAGCGTTTCGACAGATTGTTTTAAATCACTCAATCCAAAAGGAGTTGGTTCTGTTACCAATACCACATAATCGGCAAATGATACTGTTTGAATAAACGGGCAGGATGTTCCGGGAGGAGAATCAAACAGAACTACAGAATTTTTTGCCGATTTTATAGCCGCTTTTATCGTTGAAACCGGAGAATGTACGCCGATTTTCATCCGAGCCTCAATAAGTTCTGCATTTTCGCTTACCCGGAATGTTTCCACTGTTCCAAGTTCATTTTCTTTTTCTGTGATAGCAGCAAAATTACAAGCTACTGAGCATGCTCCGCAACCGTGGCATTGATCTTCCAGTACTTCAATATATGTTCTTTCCTGAAGATAAAAAATAGCATTGTAATTACAATACTCGAAGCACTTACCACAATAAGTGCATTTCGTTTTATCAATTACAGGAACTTTTTGTGTAACGCTGAATGCTTCGACCGAAGAACCGGAAATAAATTGTAAATCATTGGGCTCTTCCGCATCACAATCAACCAAGGTTACATCAATCGATTGTTTCTGCAATACCCGGAACAGATTAGTGGAAATAAAAGTCTTTCCGGTTCCGCCTTTACCGCTTGCAATAGCTATTTTTATTTTTGTTTTCAATCTCTGCTTCCGTTATAATTTATGAAATAGCTTGATTATATACAATAAAACTTCCTTTTTCAACACCAACAACTTCTGACACCACATCACATTTTACCATTAACAAGAAAAAAATTCGTGGATCATACTCGTGCATAAGACCTTCAAAATTTCCTTGTCCTTTAGAAATAATCAAATCCGCCTCGTGATAATATTTTAAAAATTCAGGACTCGACTCACTTAGAATGGTTGAAGGCGCATTATAACCATTGGTTATTACATGGACGACTTTGTTCAATCCGATATTTTTCGCGTCCTCTAAAGTTGCATCATTTAGAACCGCAGAACCTCTTACTGCAAAAGTCAGATTTTCAGGATGAATTGTCTCAATAAAAAACTTATCAAAAACAATTTCGCCTGCGTTATCTCCCAGATATAAAATATTTTTTGCTAATTTCATCCTGTTTTCAAGTTCTTTTGAATGATCTATTGCAAAATTGGTAGTAAGCACTTTCTGAATAGTGGCATGTATATCGAAATCACCGGATGCACCATAATCCATAATATTCCCGGCAATTGACAACTTCAAAGCCAGATTAAACAGATTGGTGGATTGTTCGACCTCCGGACGAAGTTCATTTATAATTCGAAGAGCTGTAGCATTGCTCTGATGTTTTTCTTCGACATACAAATCAGAACTACCAGCCAAACGACAAAATTCATCATTCAGCAATCGATGAATCTGAGGTGTTTGAAGATGTGCGGAACGGGACATCGTATCATTATAAAATCTGGAAAATTTTTGACGGTCATCAGACGATATTCTAAATTTATTCATCAACCGTTCAAACGATCTAAATTGGCAATCGATGCATCGCCTGTCGACCGTATATTTTTTTAATTCTTCAACTCTAACCGCCATAATTAATTAATTGGTTACAAAAAAACAATCTGTGGTTTACATGATTATAAACCACAAATTGAAATCAGAATACATCATAGGTATTATTTAATCGGAATTTTGGCCAAATCTGTTTCTTCTTCCCATACCCATGCGGCGACCTCGTCCACCACCACCGCCATTTCCTCGGCGATTTCTGAAACCATAACCGCCACCAAAGCCATTCTGGTTTTCTGTTTCGGTATCAGTTTTAAGTTTTTCACCGAAATTGGTACATTTTCCCATCTTTCGGCCGGTCATGGCTCCTTCGCCATTCGGACCTTTGTGATTTAATCCTGGCATAATTTACCTCCTTTTTATTGATTTATATTTTCGCCACTTTTAAGGCGTTTTCCTTGTCCTTTGACTTCTCCGTCTCCGGATTTTCTTCTTTTTCCCATGCCGACTCCTAATGTTGTCGGATTTTTTTTCGAGGCCGAACTACAACGGCCTAATTTTCTCCCCGAAGATGCTCCTGTACCTTCAGGTCCTGTACCATCTAAATGAGGCATAATTATTAAAATTTAGATATTATTTCTGAAATTGTTTTGTCTTTATCGTAAATCAATTCAATATTGAGATTATTCAACATATCTAAAGCTTTTCCTCCAAGCTCTGTTGCCACTATTTTCTGTGCACCCTGTTGTGCTACAAAACGAACGGTAGCCGGTCCGGCTCCCCCCGAGGCGTTTTTTCCCGGATTTGGAAGGAAACGGGTGTCTTTAGTATCTGTGTCATAAATGGCAAAAAAAGCACATCTGCCAAAACGACTATCCATTTTGTCATTTATAGAATTTCCTTCTGATGCAATTGCTATTTTCATATTTACTAATTTATAAAACTATGATAAAATTTCTTCAATTGTAATATAATTCCCGACATGACCGGCCATTTTTTCTGCATCGGTATTTACAGGAAGCGTTTTCTTTCCCGGTCTCCAGCCGGCAGGGCAAACCTCACCAGTCTTAGTTGCATATTGCCAGGCTTCCACCTGTCTCAAAAATTCATTCACGTTTCTGCCAACAGAATCGGCCTGAACTTCCTGAGCAACACAAATTCCATCCGGATTAAATAAAAATCTACCCCGCAGAGCAACTCCTTCTTCTTCCTCCAGAACTCCAAAAGCCCGGCTAACTTCCTGATTAGCATCTGCTCCTATGGTCAATTTTAATCCCTTTAGAAGAGGTTCTGTTTCTACAAATCTTTTGTGAGAAAATTTAGAATCGACAGATACTGCAAGAATTTCAGTATTCAGTTTTTGAAAATCATCATACTTTGCATTCATGGCAGCAATTTCCGTTGGACAAACAAATGTAAAATCTGCCGGATAAAAACAAACTACCGTCCATTTTCCTTTATAATCTTCACTTGAAACAGTCTTAAAATGTCCACTCTTTGCATCATAAGCATCGATTGTGAATTTCGGCATCTCCTGCCTAACCATTGTTGAACTCATTTTTTTCTCCTCCTTTAATTGTTGATTATTACTCGTGTTTTCATTTAAATGAACCGTTTTTATCGGTTTTATACCTGTATCACATCCCATAATTAACTCCTTTCTTTTATTAAGTTGGTATTATAAAAATCGTTCGGGTCACATATTGCAATACTATACTCTTCTTTTTCAATCAATTGACAAATCATATCCAACATAAAACTGCTCTATTTGAACGTGTCCTTTTTCTTTCATTAATTCATAAACATGATCTCCGGTACAATGGCCTGTAACAAATCTCGTTTCCGGATATTGAACATTAAGAATTTTTGAAATTTGCAATATATCCTCTTCTGATTCATATTGAACTCCGGCCACCGAATCCAATAAATGAAATCCACCTAAAACCACTTTCGGTTTTGCCTGATTTATTTGTTCTAAATAACTCAGAATATTAAGTAAGCCTTTATGCCCGCAACCTGTAAATACAAATTGATTGTTCGTTCCAAAACTTATTACAAGTTCATGACTAAAATCATCACGCTCAAGTCCGAGTCCCTGATCTGTCAACAATGTCCGGTTAGCAAGAGGCCTGTCATATTTTTCAGTTTCCACACTAAAAATTTTCACTCCGCCTGAAAGAAATACCCCATTCTTTAATTGCAAAATACGATCTTGATATTTTTCAAAATCAATATGTGAACTAATCTCCCTCATCCCTTTCCGGCTTGAAAAATACTGATCATAAGCTACTTTGACCGAAACAAAGGCCTGCGCTTTTTGATTTATTTGAAAAAATGACATTAAACCGCCGGTGTGATCAATATGTCCGTGCGATAAAAAAACAAAATCAACCTCGGATAAATCAATGTTCAGCTTTTCTGCATTTCGAATAAAAACATCCGATTTTCCGGTATCCAGCAACCATTTTACGCCATTATGTTCTACATATACCGAGAGACCATGCTCTGTCTCAAAATTTATATTTCTTGTCCGATTGTCGGACAAAACCACAACTCTCATTTACTTTCGGAATTAATCATAAAAAGTTCATCTGTACCATAACTTGTACAATTTTTACAGGGTTTATGATTCTCAACCCCGGCTACAAGTTTATAACACTTACGGCAACGATACCATTGTTTTCCGAAATCTACATTTCCTCCTTCAATCACAATCATTTTTCCTTCCACAAAAGCCTTTGCCAAAGTTTTACGGGCACTTTCGTAAATGCGGGTAAGGGTTGGCCGGGAAACATTCATTTTTTCAGCAGCCTGCTCCTGCATAAGACCTTCGTAATCCAACAAGCGAATAGCTTCGTATTCATCAAAGTGGAGCATGACGGAATCAAGCTCTTTGCGTGGAATTCCAAAGGGTTTAAAACCCTGCATTAAAGGCGGCGACGATATTCTTCTGTTTTGTTGCGGACGTGGCATAACGACATTAATCTTACTTTATTTGGTTGCAAAGATACAAATAGTTTTGAACTTATGTTCATAATTGTAATATATTATTGCATAGTTTTTATTTATGAATAATTAAAACAATACTTGCTCCGCGTGTAATTAATACTACTTTTGTCAAAAAATAAATATTGGTATTAGAATGATTAAACTGGTTATATTCGATCTTGATGGAACGCTTTTAAACACCATTGAGGATCTTGCAAACAGTACAAATTTTGCTCTCAGACAGCATGACTTTCCAATGCATCCTGTAGAAGCATATAATTTTTTTGTAGGCAATGGAATTGCCAAATTGATTGAACGTGCCTTGCCCGGGAATAGCAGAACACAGGAAACAATTTCAGTCGTAAAAAGAACTTTTTTAAAGCATTATAGCGAAAATACGGAGGTTTATACAAAACCTTATCCGGGTATTGTAGAACTCCTTGTTAAAATACAGCAGGAAGGTTATAAAATAGCCATTGCATCGAATAAATTCCATGCAGGAACGTCTAAATTAGCAAAGTATTTTTTCCCGGACATTGAATTTGCAGCCGTTTTAGGTCAGCGAGAGAATTTCCCGACAAAGCCAGATCCCTCAATTGTTGAAGAAATTCTGGCAAAGACAAAAACTCCAAAAGCAAACGTTTTATATGTGGGAGATTCGGGAGTAGATGTTATGACCGCTCACAATGCAGATGTTTCGTTTGTTGGCGTGTTGTGGGGATTCCGTCCGCGCAATGAATTAGAGGCTCTTGGAGCTAAAATATTTGTTCAGAATACACAGGAGCTATATGATCTGATAAAATCGGGAGAACTATAGCACAAATAATAATAAAATGTACTTGTCAACAAATCTATTTTTAATTTCTATATGCAATTCCTGCACATGAGTTTTCAGGTGAATAACTTAGAAAACGCATTCTTTTGTAACTTCAAAATATATTCATTCTGTAAATATAAGTATTATAATTATTTCTTCTCAGTACCGTTCAGGGATTTAGTCTTAGTTCTAAATTCGGGTTATTACAGTGTTAGATGGATAAAATATGTTAATAAAAAGGCTATTTTGAATTGTTATTTAATATAAATCTTCTTTATTTAAAGAGAGTAGAATGAGAAATAAAGATAATATTAAGTCAAAATTTGGTAGATATGTATCAAATGATAAAACGAACCCTCTCTGAAAAATATAATCTATATTTTTTTGCTAAAGATATGGTCTCTTTAAATGAATGATGTTATGTGATAATATGCTTATTTATAGTAAAATAAACAGAGAAATTATTTGATCGTAATAAAGTTTTAAACAGATTCAATAAATATTAAAAATAAACAAATTGAAATGCTGCTATACAACATGAATAGCGGCGTTTTCATACCTGAGTATTTTTGTTATTTTTGTGTCTCCAAAAAATAAATGTACAAAATACAATTCAAATAAATTTACTATTATGACAGTTCAAGAATTAAAATCAGCTTTTCAGGAAGCTTACGGTAAACCAGCCGAAGCAGTGTATTTTTCACCAGGACGTGTTAATCTCATTGGAGAACATGTTGACTATAACGGAGGCTCTGTATTCCCATGTGCGTTGAGCTTTGGCACGTACTTGTTGTTGGCTAAAAACGATAAACGTGTTGTGAATTTCAAATCTTTGAATCAAACCGAAGTTGTCTCTTTGGGATTCGATAACCTGACGACTCGTTTAGGTAAATTATGGGTAAACTATCCTCTTGGAGTAATTGCTCAGTTTTTGAAACAAGGTATAGAATTTAAAACCGGATACGATCTTTTGTTCTGGGGGAATGTTCCTAATGGAGCCGGACTTTCTTCATCAGCTGCGTTGGAAGTTGTCACTGCTTACGCTTTTAACGATCAGCTTGGTACAGGATTTAACCGTACAGTATTAGCTCAAATAGGTCAGAAATCAGAACATGAATTTGCATTGGTAAATTGTGGTATCATGGATCAGTTTGCATCTGCCAATGGCGCGAAAGATAATGCAATTCATCTGAACTGCGATACGCTTGAATTTGAACATGTTCCTGTAAAGCTTGATGGTGTGAAAATTGTCATTTCAAATACTCATAGCCCCCATAAATTAGACTCCGGAGCATACAATCAGCGTGTTGCCGAATGTAAATTAGCGGTGGAACAACTTAATAAAGTTCGTCCAATCAAATATCTTGCAGAATTAAGTGAAGCTCAATTTAACGAAATATCTTCTGCAATTACTGATCCTGTTGCTTTAAAACGCGCCCGCCACGTTGTTGGCGAAGTTCAACGGACTTCGGATGCCATTAAGGCACTAAAAGCTGGAAACATCGAAAAATTTGGAAAATTGATGAATGCTTCTCATGTTTCTTTACGTGATGATTATGAAGTAACCGGTCCGGAATTAGATTGTATGGCTGAAGAGGCATGGAAGGTAGAGGGTGTAATCGGTTCCCGTATGACCGGTGGCGGTTTCGGGGGATGTACGGTATCGTTGGTAAAGGAAGATGCAATCGATACTTTCATTAAAGAAGTTGGAAGTGCTTATGAAGCAAAAATCGGTATCAAACCGGAATTTTACATTGCCGAAATTGGTGACGGAGCCCGCCGGGTAGAATAATATTTAGTTTATAATGTTCATTCGTTTATCGGTTAATCGGTCTTGCACAAATAAGAACGGTTTAACGGATAAACGTTTGATTTAATAAAATAATTATGAAAACAAAAGACAGTGTACTTGTCGATGGTAAACCCGTTTCGTTTTACACCATTGTAAATGTCAACGGGATGTCATGCGACATTACTAATTTCGGAGCTAAAGTGATCCGGCTATATGCTCCTGACCGTAATAATAAATTTGATGACGTAGTACTTGGATTCGACACATTGAAAGAGGTCATGGAGCAGGAAGAATATTACGGAGCTGTTTGCGGACGTTTTGCTAATCGAATCAAGGATGGTAAATTTTACATCGATGGAAAGGAGTATAAGCTTGCTATAAATAACGGAACCAACGCTCTTCATGGTGGTGTTGATGCGTTCAATACAAAAGTATGGGATGTGGTCGTTGTAGAAGAAAGCAAAATTGTTCTCAGTCTTTTATCTCCAGATGGCGAGGAGGGTTATCCCGGAAATTTGAAAGTAACTGTAACGTACGAATTGACCAAAGAAAACGAACTCAGTATTCATTACGAAGCTACCACCGACAAACCAACCGTTATGGGACTTACGAACCATTCATATTTCAATTTGAAAGGAGCTGGTAACGGGACTGTAAAAGATCATGTTTTGCAATTAAATGCCGGTTTTGTAACAATTCTTGACGAATCTTTTGCTCCTACGGGAGAAATTCGTCCGGTAGAAGGAACAGCCTTTGATTTCCGTGAGCCGGTAGTAGTTGGAGAACGTATTGATGATGAAGTTTATGTTCCGGGTTGGGGCATTGACAATAATTGGTGTATAAATAAAGAACAATATGGCGATTGCGCTTTAGCCGGCTATGTTTACGAACCTGTTAGCGGACGTAAAATGGAAGTTATTACTACTATGCCTGGCGTGCAGATTTATACAGCCAACTGGGTAGAAAAGCAAATCGGAAAAGAAGGAAAAATTTATGACCGTCAGGATGCAATTTGTCTTGAAGCCCAAGGATTCCCGAATTCACCGAATGTTCCCTTTTTCCCAAGCCCGGTTTTGCGTCCGGGCCAGAAATACGATGAATGGTGTATTTATAAATTTTCGGTAGAGTAAATTTGAATTAAATGCCTATTCCTTAGGCAAAATGCTTGTAATAGCAGATAGTAATAGTTTTATTTGATATGTGCTCAAAAGAGTCAGTGAAGTAATTTGGAAAGCTCCGAGCTATAGGCTATAAAGAGGTTTATTGAAATGAATTTCAATAAACCTCTTTATATGTTTTTTTATATGTGAAAACTTGAAAAACAAAGCGCTGGGCTTGCTAATAGAAACTGACTTTGTAAATGAATTTTATCTTGTTTAGTATAGAGGAATAATGTAAAAGCAACTGTGTTGTTTTACAGGCTGGCAGCTGCAGAGTGATTAGAGGGAGATAATCATTTATTTTTTTACGGGGGTTTTAACGCCGTTTTTATTGCTTTGTCAGGATCAACTATAAAATAGCCCTGTGTCGCTCCAGTGGATTTTTTAATCAAAATGCCATAATTTGATTTGAATAAAGTCAATTTATGAAAAAAATCAGTGTACATATTGAGCAGATCATCAGAACTTTTAGCCATAACATAAGTTGGAGCTTTTTTCCATGTATGCCTATCAACAACATGACCGATGCCTCCGAATTCACCACAAGCAAGAGCTCTGCCGGAACCAACCGGACATGCAGGCGGAGGGTAGGAATGAATGTCGATAAGGCCTCCGTTTTTTTGCTGAGAAAGCCACTATTTTCATTCACCAATCTGGATGGATCTAATTTCTCTACCATTTCGACCAGAGATTTAATATCATGCAGACTTTGTTCTTCGTTAAATATGCCCTAGGTGGTTATACATGTAATATTTCTATGGGTCATTACCATGTGTTCAAGTTGTTGTTTAAATGCAGCTTTGTCGATTTGAGGATGGCGATTTGAGTATGAATTTGCCGAAGGCATGTTCTGCCAAACCCAAAGGCCTAATTTGTCAGCCCAATAGTACCATCGATATGGTTCAACTTTGATATGTTTGCGTACCATATTAAAACTAAAAGCTTTTGTCATTTCCAGATCATTTTTAATTACTTCATCGGTAGGAGGAGTATAAATGCCATCAGGTCAGAAACCTTGATCGAGAGGTACAATCTGAAACAAAAATTTGTTATTCAACATCATTTTTGTAAACCCATCTGACTTATCCAAAGCTATTTTGCGCATACCAAAATAACTGTTTACGACATCCGTCGTTTCTCCGTTTTTGAGGCAAATTTTTGCTTACCTTCGAACACCTCAATATTTACTGTGGAGGTAGCAGTTCCTATAGTGTAAGTGTTGAATTTCACACAAGAATTATCGATGTCCGGAGTAATTTCATGCTCCAATCCGATGCTCTAAGCCCTGTAAATGCAAGGCGCATGCAGACAGTTAATAAATATGAAACCCATTTTTTGCTCATCAATTATTTTTTTTGTTGTGGTATTATATTTTAGATATTGCAGTTACTTTATTACAAAAGTAAATTCTTCTTTTTCTCTAAAACAATACATTTTCGCCACAAAACAAAAGATTTAATTCACGGAAGAATATGGGCTTGTCAAAAAAGGATAATAATGTCGCAAAAGATTAAAGTCTATATTATTCTTTTGATTTTTTCATATCTATCATCTAATTTATTTACAAATCATTGTTAGTATTGTTTTTTGATAAGTTTTGACAGGTATATTTTTCCATTGTCCGATGTTAAACGAACGAAATATACGCCTTCAGCCATTTTAATACCGGGAGTTATTTTACTACTGTTTTGTAATCCTTTTTTCTGCCATATTTTTTGTCCTTGAAGGTTTAATATCTCTATAGAAAAAGAGTTATTCACATCGGGAGTAGTTATAGAAAAAGAGGATGAAAATGGATTAGGATAAATGGATATATTATAGTGTATTATGTTTTCGTTCAGCCCTGAATAGAGGCTCCATAAATCAGGTAGTTTTTGGATAAAGCCAACCGGTAAATCATTGTCATAAATTCTGACTTCATCTATTGTTCCGCGAAAATTGTAATTTGTTTCTGATTCATCTTTTCGAGCCAAAGTAATATTTTTAGAAGAAGTTCCAATACTACCGCTTAATGCTTTGTAAGCAACAAAATTTCCATCCCGATATAATTCCAGCGAATATCCGGTGTAAACTCCTGTATAATACACAAACGTTCCTGCTGATAAAACGGTATTATCATCTACATCGACTATTCCTTCAGAAGTTTTCAATGTCCAACGCATTTTCTTTTCAGGCGTTATTGACATTTTATATCTATCTTCATAACTACCATGTGAGATAACAAATTGCTCATAATCTGCCAGATAATCGGGCTTTATCCATAGCGATATCGTTATTTTGTCTGTAAAATTCAGTGCATCTTCATTGGGAGTATAAATATATTGATTACTGAATTCGAAATGATAAGCTTTTGAAGAATTTCCTTGTTTGTCAGTTGTCGGTTTCGCACCGACTGATACAGCATCATAAGCGTTTTCAGCCTTGTTTTCAGTATCTCCGTTGAAAGAATAATAAACAACAGGAGGATTAGAGTAAGAGTCTGTTTCCATGTCTTTTACCAACAAAGTTTTAGTTGACGAAGCTGTTCCGAGTAAATTGGACACGGTGAGGGAGAGGGTATAAATTCCCGGTTCATTCGGAAGTGTCCATACTGGTGTCAATGATTCTGTATCGGTTAAGTTACCTCCGCTACATGACCATGAGTATGATGCTGTTGAAGGAGCAATCGTAGCTGAGGCGGTTACATTTGTATTAACGCCGTAAGGATCAGTTCCAGAAACAGAAAAGCTGTTGATAATTGGAACTATTTCTCCTTCCGGAGCTACTGTTATATTTATTTCATTACTTGTTACAGTTTTATTATTGTTTGTTACCTTGCATTTGAACGTGTACACTCCACTGGTTGAAGGTGCAGTCCATTTCAACGAATCTAAAGTAGTTGTTGAAATAAGCGTTTCGTTTTGATACCAATTGTAGGTAGTTGTTCCCTGATTATTCTCAGTCAAACATTTAAATGTTATAACATTAGGACTCACAGCCCTTGTGGTATCAGAAGTAAATGCCTTTATCCGTAGAGGGCTGTCATAATTATATCCATAATGATAATCAATGACCCCTCCTTCGTAAATTTTTCTAATATGTCCCACCGTCTGTTTACTTTTTCCGGAAGGAATAACGACAATTATTCTTGTTGAACCAGCATTTAAACTAAAATTCACGGTTCCACTGACGTCGGTTTTAATAACCATTTCGGAAATAGCATCGTATAAATCGTAATTGGCAGCGGTTCTCAGATCAATTTGTACTGATTGAGACGAAGAATAAGGGTTGTAATAGAGATATGTGGGATAAGCATTTTCTCCTCTGAAATCCGTTCTGTTGAGATCGATTTGCAATATTCCTTCAATGTTAGTTGTTGATATAATGGAAGCTAAATAACCAACGGAAGATCCGCTGTATAATGATAAATCGGTGTCTGCCCAGCCTCCGCTTACAGCATCTCCCATAGCGAAAGGACTTTTTCCACCCCATGTTTGTTTGATTGATTCAAAAGGAATACAGTTATTTGTATCATATTGTTTTGCCCATGTATTGGAAGCTGTTTGTTGGTTCTTATCGGCTAATCCATTAGCATAAAACAAGCGGCTTGCATTTGCCAGGTTTAATATCCATTTTCCTATTGCTTTGGCAAATCTTTTATCATACTTTACAACAGGAGCAAGTGCTGCTGCATGTTGAAATCCATTCATACTGAATGCATAATCATTTCCACGGTCATTAGCTTCTCCGATTAATCCGGAAACATCATATCCGTTCCAATTTCCTGTAATAGTTCCCCAACCTCTTAATGTCCCGATTCCTGATGAAAATGTCCAGTTCATCAATTTTTCAATATCATAATTCGTTCCTTCTACGGCATTCATTCTTGCTGCCGTAACAATACCATAAGGAAGCTGTATTTCATAAGATGGATTTGAATTTTGGCTTAGTAAGAACTCTAATGCGAGTTCTGCTCCTTGCAGGTATTTTACCGATTGCGTTTTTACATAGGCTTGATATAAGAGCCAGGCAATAGATCCAGCTGATTCGGGTTCAGAAACACTGTTGGAATTAGGTTGACCTGTCAGAAGATTAAACGCACGATAGTTCATTTTCGGGGTAGTCCATGGTTGAAGTCTCGCGCCCAGTTGAAATAAAACATTTAATTCTCTGTCTGCGATCGTTGTAAACTGTGTTTCAAAATCAGAATCGATATTAGGATATAAACCATATAATTGATAAAAAAACACATTGGGCATAATTTCATACCACCAATCATTACCTGTTGATCCACTATAGTTATTTAAAAATACATTCTCTCCATTTTTCAGGTTATAGAAATCTTTGATCTTCGTAACCCAATTGGTTCCTAAATGTGTTGTTTTATCAATACCAACCAAGCTAGCCCCAACCACCGCCGGAATAATATTAATCGCTTCAGCCCCAACATTATGACTATTCCAACCAATATAAGTATCCATCAATATATCATTCACTCCAGAATAATTAATTCCTGCAGTTTCAGCTATTTTTGTCAAAGGCAAATTAATTCCGGTTTTAGAGGTATCAAACACAAAATTATCATAATCGACAGCGACTTGTTTCCAATTTCTCATGGAGTATGGAGTTGGCTTATCTGGCATCAGATCAATTCGATGTATAGAGATTTGCTGTGCCGATACGCCTGACAACAAGACACAAAGTCCTATTGTCAAAAGGTGTAACTTTTTGTAAATCATTTTGTAAATTAATGTATTAAGAGAAAACAGGTTCGGAATATTCCGAACCTGTAAACTCAAATCAAAAATCATTAATTTGTTTATTTTTCTTCTTTATAAAGCTTTGCAACCTGACCATCTGTAAGAGCTATGTTATAAACTTTGAACTCATCCATCGAACCAATAAAACTATCCCAGTTAGCAGGAGTTTCAGCCCATGACCAATCCCATGCTGCTTTTGCTTCTGCATAAGTAGTACATGCTCCGATCATGAGTGGTAATGTGTTGGAATATGATGTAAGAGCTCCTGTAAGATCTGGTTTTTCATTCGTAGTCCATGTCATTGTGTTTACTCCATTTACATAGAAAGACATAGTTTCTGCTGCTAAATCAAGTGTTACAACAAGGTGTGTCCAAGTTTTATTTGGAGCTGAAAAATCAGATTGGTTGTCAGCATCAGTAACTCCCTTAGTTGTAGATACGGTAAAGAACGGTTTATTTTGTGCTTGGAGTTGGAATTTCCATGTTTTCCAATAATTGTAAGAAGCAATATAGTTTCCTGCTCTTGTAGAATCAGGATTTACCCAAACGGCAATAGACATTTTATTTCCCATCAAATCGTTTGCAGCATAGTCACTGATTTCAAGGTGTGCACCATTGCTGAAGTACATTGCATTTCCGCTCTTGCCCGTGACAAATGAAGGTAAGTTTGTAGCAGTTCCAAAGATTTCAGAAGGACCTGATTTAAGTACAGCCGTCCAACCTTTTCCTTCTGTTGTGAATTGTGAATTTGAAACGGTTTCGTCAAAACTTATCCCTAATATAAGTGCTGAAGTTGGAATGGCATCATAGGCGGCAGCCAGAAATGTTTCTTTAGCGGCTCGAACCTGAACAACCAGATTATCAACTACTGTTTGAGTTACAGCAGAACTTGAAATGGCAGTTCGAGCGGTTGTCACTATGCTTTGAAAAGTAGTAATCGCCGACTCGGGATAATCATCTGTAGTTGCTTCGTCAAGAAGCGTTTGACATGAATCTAATAATGCAACCAACTTTGTGGTGTCAGCTTGCTCTGTGGCTGAATTATTATCCTCTTTACATGCAGGAAGAACGGCAATAAAGAAAGCTACAATAGTTCCTACAAAAAACAATTTTTGAAAAAGATTTCTCTTCATAATAATTAAATTTAATTTATTGATAATTAGTGATTAAATAATTTATTGTAATGCCTGGTTTGCATCAATTTCAGCTTGAGGTATCGGAAAATAAAAACGAGGATCTGTCCATGGAAAATCGGAACCCAAAGCATTAAGAGTCGCATCTTCTCCCCACCTCATCAGGTCGAAAAAACGATGAAATTCAAATCCAAGTTCTTTTCTTCTTTCATTTCGAATCACGGTTCGTAATCCGTTTTGAGTGGTCTCTTCTGTTGTAGCAAGACCTGCGCGAACCCGGACTTTGTTTAATGCTTCAGCTGCCAGTGTCAGATCATCTTCACTTCCAAGTTCAACCAAGGCTTCTGCTTTCATCAATAACACGTCCGCATAACGAATTATATGATACGGAACTGTCGATTGACTTTTAGAAAGGCCTGTGACATCATCCTGATCGTATTTTTTTACAAGATAACCAGTTGCCTCAGACCATGATGATGAAAATGTTGTGTTATTGAACCAAGGCTCACCATCTCTTCCAATGGAAGCATCTAATCTGGGATCTGTACTTCCATCGGCGGTTTTTTCAGAGAAGGCATCAACAAAGCTCTGGGTTGGAGCATCAAAATAGTAACCTCCTTCCGTTGTTGGAGCAAACCAGACAGTCAAATTATTTCCTAATGAGACCTCATCATTGTTGACATAACGAATTCCAAAAATAACCTCAACACTATCTTCAGCTCCCGATTTAAAAAGATTGGCATAATCCTTTACCAGATCATATTGGTTTAATGCTTGAAGTAAGTCAATATTTGAAACACATTCGCTGTATTTATTTTGATAAAGATCCACTTTTGCTAAAAGAGCATAAGCAGCACCTTTAGTTACTCTTCCTTTTTCGCTGGAATAACTTGCAGGAAGCGGGTCAATGGCTTCTGTTAAATCCGATTCTATTTGCTTATAAATTGCACTTGTTGTACTTAGCGGAACATTGATCTGATCAGATGATGTTTTTAATGGAACCTCTCCAAATATATTTACCAGATTAAAGTAAGAATATGCTCTTAAAAATTTAGCTTCTCCTATTAACCTGTTTTTCAGAGTTTTATCGAAGCTCATTTGCTCTATATTCGCAATAGAATTATTTGCTCGCGCTATTGTTTCGTAGGCTGATTGCCAAAAGGTACTTAACACTCCATTGTCTGATGTTGCTGAAAAGTTATCTATAGAATTTATATCGGCCTGATCTCCTGCATTTCCTCCTTTTACAGCATCATCCGATGCTACATCTCCGAATATCCATAAGGTTGTTCCATATAATGAATTGTAAATAGCATTTACAGACATAGTTGCCGACCCGGCAGAGGTATAATAATTTTCCGACGTATAATCTCCTTTTAAATCTGCCGTTAAAAAGTCATTGCAAGAAGATAATGTAAGGAGCAATAACCCTAATGAGGTATAAAGGATATTTTTCATATTATATTTTTATATTAGACGATTAAAAACAATGATTTAAAGAGATATATTTAGTCCTAACGTAAAACTCTTAGCTGTAGGATAAGTTCCCCAGTCAATACCGTTAGCTCTGTCACCTTCACTTGCTGAATTTGAGCTAACAGTCATTTCCGGATCAAGTCCTGAGTATTTTGTGAAAGTCAGCATATTGGTTACTGCAACATATATCCGAAAGCTGTTTATTTTGGCAAAACTCAATTTTGGCAATGTGTATCCGAGCTGAATATTTTTCAATCTGACGTATGATCCGTCCTCAAGAAAACGAGTTGAAGCTTTCACATTATTAGCTTTCGCTGACCATGAAGCTCTTGGTTGAGTATTAGAAGTTCCTTCTCCTGTCCAATGCTCCTTATAATATCTTTCTGTTACGTTAAATCCACGATAAAAGCCTTCTATATCGTAATTTACCTGGCTAAATATTTTTTGTCCAAAAGCTCCTTGAAAAAACACGGAGAGATCAAAGCCTCTATAATTACCGGACAAATTCAATCCGGAAGTAAATGTCGGAATCGCACTACCACAATACGTTCTGTCATTAGAATCAATAACATTATCATCGTTCAGATTTTTGTACTTAACATCTCCGGCTTTTATATTGCTACCTTGATATGCAGAAATCAATACCTCGGCATCATTTTGAAGAATGCCATCCATTTGGTATAAATAGAAAGATCCAATCGGATGTCCGACAGCCGTTTTAGTAGCATAAACGCCTGTATCTACGCGCCCTCCAAGAATTGGAGATTCCAGTGAAAGAACTTCATTATGAAGGAATCCTCCATTCCATGTAATATTAAAACCTCCGTTTTTGTATGTTTTTCTAAAGAAAAGTTCGACATCAATACCTGTATTTAACATACTGCCATTATTTATCCATGGAGTTGCTGCATCGCCAACAGATAAAGGCAGAGCTGATTGCACCAGCATGTCTTTTGTAACTTTGTAATAATAATCAAGAGAAACTCCGAAAGTTCCTTTAAAAAGTTCAAGATCTACACCGGCATTAAACTGATTACTGGTTTCCCATTTCAAATTTGTATTTCCGAGAGTTGATTGAGTATACCCATTATATGAATCTCCTCCAAATGTGTAATAATACCCAGAAGCATATCTGTCAGAATAGGCATACAATCCAATGTTTTGATTTCCTATTGAGCCATAACCAACCCTAAGTTTTAATTTGCTGATGTCTTTGAAATCTCTCATAAATTCTTCTGAATCAATATTCCACCCGGCGGAAAAAGAGTAGAAAGTTCCCCATCTATTACCTTCACTAAATTTAGAAGAACCGTCTCGTCGAATGGTTCCGGAAGCATAATATTTTTGCATATAACTATAATTGATATTGGCAAAACATGAAAGCAAACTGGATTCGGTATCGCTCTGAGAAGAAGAATTAACCCCTTCTCCTTTTCCAATGTACAGAAAATCAGGGTTGGTATTAATGAATCCACTATCACTGGTATATAAAACATTCGTAGTGTTTTTTCCCGCTTCAACTCCAATTAATGAGGTTATTGTGTGCTTTTCCCCAAGAGAGAAATTATAATTTAAAGTAGAGTTGGCTGTCCAGTTTGCGTCAGTTGTATACGTTATATTCAAACTATTCGTACTATTTATTCGGTCATTGGTACCCCATGTTTTATTATAAACACGACCTACATTTTGTTTATAATCAACACCGTATGTTGTCTTTAAAAACAAATTCTTTTTAAATGTCACAATTGAATTGCCAGAGGCTAAAAGTGTTTTTGTTTTTTTTGTCATGTCAGTATTTGCAACCAATCCTTCGGGACTGTAACCATCTCCAAAAAATGAGTTATAAACTGAATTGCCATAATATTCTGAAGGTAAATCAACGTAGTTATTTGAACTGTCATAAACTGGAATTGCCGGATTTCTAAACAGAGCATACCTTACCACACTTCCTCCATCACTAACATATCCATCGCCAGAACTAGAAACATAACGATTGTTTGAAATTCCTCCTGAAATATTAAGTCCGACTTTTAACCATTTTTTCACCTCGGAAGTAACATTAGATCTTATATTTATTTTGTCATAATTAGTATTTTTAATAATACCCTCTTGATTATAATATGAGGCCGAAAACAAATATTCTGTTTTACCACTTCCTCCTGAGATAGACAATTCATGAGTTTGAATAGGAGCTGTCTGAAATATCTCTGCTAAATGATTGATATTCGCAAAATCTTTCAGATAATTTTCAGCGATCAGTGTACGTTGAATCGTTGAATTTGCATTGTCATTAGTTGCGGCTTCGTTATACAAACTAATATATTGATCGGTTGTAGCCATGGGGGTCAGATGTCCATGAGTCTGGAAGCCGAATTGCGTATTATAACTAATTTTTGCCTCTCCGGATTTACCGGACTTTGTAGTAATCAAGACAACTCCATTTGAAGCTCTGGAACCATAAATGGCGGCCGATGAGGCATCTTTCAACACGGTAATATTATCGATATCCTGAGTTGAAATGTTGTTCAATGCTCCTTCAACGGGAATTCCATCCACAATATAAAGAGGATCATTTCCTGAGCTGATAGAACTTGAACCTCGCACTCTCACTGAAATATCAGAACCGGGAGATCCTGTTTGAGAACTTACCTGAACGCCTGCGATTCTTCCTTGTAATGCTTGCTGAGCAGTAGGAACAGCAATGGCGCTTAATTCTTTATTATTGACTTTTGAAACAGCTCCTAATACATCTCTCTTTTTTTGAACAGAATATCCCACGACAATAACTTCGTCAATCTGTTCAGATTCCTGTTGCATTTTAATGCTAAGAAATTTTTCTCCGGAATATCTGATTTCCTGTGTTGTATATCCAATATACGATATTTTTAGAATTCCATTTTTAGGAACTTTTAATGTGAAGTTGCCATCGATATCAGTAATCGTCCCGTTTTGATTTCCGGAAACTATAATATTTACACCGATAAGAGGTTCATCTGTCTTTGCATCTTTTACGATTCCTTTCACATCTGTCATTTGAGCTGATAATGCAAATGAGAAGGTTAAGAATAAAAGATTGAATAGTGTTTTTTTCATTTTTATCATATGTGAATTATGGTTTTACTTATAGGCTATTACATTGCTATCAACGACAAGTTTATTGTTCCGTTTTTCAATAACAGACCCTGCGGGCAGTTCTACCAATAGTCGGGCAGTTTTTGCAGGCAATTTTATTTTAAAATTCTCAGAAACTTCTTTTGCAACGTATTTTTTGGAGATAATATCAAAAACATCCGATTTTCTGCTACAACTGTAAGTTACGTACTTTTCTGTAGAATATGGATTGTAATACAAATAAACCGGATAAGGTTTCTGTGCATAAAAATCCGTAGCGTTACAATTGAGCCTTAAGATCATTTCTACATCAGTGGTATCTACGATCGCTCCAAAAATTCCGACCGGAGATGTACTGTATAGGCTAAACATACTTTCGTTAGGATTATTCGGGGTCCAGTTCGGGCCATCTCCAAGAGCGACAGGATGTACTCCCTTTAATTCCGGTTTGTTATAACAATCTTCATAACGCAAACCTTCATAAGCAATGATAGAATTTGTGTAATTCTTCATTTCTGGCAACCATTGATTTTTGTTGGCAATCTCATTCGGGAAAAATAAACGGGCAGCATTCACATTGTTCAACATCCATTTTCCTATCGCATTGGCATATTCAGGTTCATATTTTACCATAGGCACCAGTGGCCAAGCCATTTTCATACTATTCATAAGAAATGCATAACCGCCACCATCCGTAATACTTCCCTGAAGACCACTCACATCATAATCGCCCCATTTCCCAACAATAACACCCCAGCCGGTTCTTCCATTTGTGCTCTTACAACCATCAAAAACCCAGTTAAGCATTTTGGTTATATCATAGTTTGTGCCTTGTTCCGCATTTAAACGAGCGGCTGTATAAATGCCCATCGGGAGTAAAATTTCGTAGAACCGACTCTCTTTTTGTTCGTTTAAAGCTGCGATAGATGATTCTGCACGCGTTAAATACCTTTTATCTTTATATTTTTGATAAGCTGCATACAGAACATATCCGTGACCTCCGGCTGCATCCTGTTGGAACGGAATGTGATTAATCATTCCTTTCATCTGTCCGTAATCGAAATATGAATAATCATAATTTCCGTTCAAAACAGAATCGGCTTTACAAAACTGCTCGGCAATGCTTTTTTGAATTCTGTCTGCATTGTCAACATTCGGGAATATGTCGCAAACAGCATAAAACAATACATTAGGCAAAACATCATACCACCAGTCACGTCCATATCCACCTCCGAGTAAGGCCACCTGAGGACAAGTATTGTTCATCATAATATCCCAGCCGGTATCAGAATTGAAATAATTTTGCACCATTTTAACGTAGTTATACCCGTTCTGTTTTGTTTTATCTATTCCGATAAGTCCGGCACCCAATATGGCCGATAATGAATTCAGACTTTCATGAAATTCTCCGTTGTTATGATTCGGTCCTTGCCTGCTATCATTGATAGCCGTATATAATCCGAAAGTAATCTGAGGCAAGTTTCTCTGACTGTTATCTAACCAAATCATCGTTCCGGCCGGAAGCGTAGGATTAAAATCAAAAACATAATGATCATAATCCTTCGCTTTTTGTTTCCAGTCGAGAATCTTGTAAGGCTGTGGCTGTTCCGGCATTAAATCTACCCTCGGAATAGAAACCTGTTGAACTGAAGCGCCAAAGTTCCCGGCATTTGTACAAGCCGTCAGAAAAAAAGAGCTAACTAAAAAACACCCTATTTTATACCCTAATTTATTCATGTGCAAAACTTTATTTGTTTGAATACTTTGTGTCAATTTCATTGATAATATGTTTTGCTAAAGGTAAAGAAAGCAACTGCAATGCTCCAACAATAATTAGCGCATATTTTAGCGCAAATGTTTCCGAAACAAAATAGGCTAAGCCAATAAATAAAAGCATTCCGATTGCACGTCCGATAAACAATCCAATTTCATGGCTCATGATATATGCATATTCATTCCGCTTTTCAATAGCGGCTACGGCATCAATTGTTTTCATCATGGTTGGGAAATAAGCCAGATCATGTAATGGCTGAAACAGAACTTTGCATAATACAAAAACAATCACGCCAAAAGCAGAGAACATGATTCCATTGACGACCGTCCCAACGAAAAACACCAGCAATCCGAAGCCGAAAATATGCATTCTATGTTCGGGCTTCGAAATCCGACCCAGAACATAGACCAGAATTGCAGTTACAGCTCCTCCTACTCCTTGTATAAGACCGAGAGAACCTTCATTCCCAACCAATTTCATAACCAAAATTGCGGGAGCTGTAACCAAGAAGCCTTGTACCATTCCTTTTAGTCCGGCTAACGCTAAAAGTTTTCTCCAAAGAATATGAAACCTGAAATAAATAAAGTCTTTCTGTGTAGGGTTCGTGAAATTTCCTCCGGACAAAACAACACATGCTCCGACAGCGATAAAAAACGCCACAACCGTAATAGCCTGATACCCCATATTGACATTGAAGACATGATTGAAGATGGTTCTGCCATCAATTTCAGCAAGAAAAACACCAACTACAAGCGGGACCAATATACTCCAGAGAGAAAAGAAAAACGACTCAAGTCCGAAAAAATAATTGCGGTTATCATCATTGGTGGAATTTAATGTAAGTAAATATCTGTTAGTCCAGAAAAATCCGGTAGAAGCCCCTAGTGCAAATCCGGCAATTCCAAGTTCCACAATTCCCAAAGACTGTAAAAACATCATGACCATCAAGGCTACAGCCGACAACATAATCCCGAAACTATAAAGGATATTAACTTTGAATGTTTTCAGCAAAAACCCATTTAAAACCGAGGTTAGCACAATACCGCAGTACATACATAGCTGGTAAATAGCTACAAAAGAAGGACTTCCCGTATTACGCATGATATATGCCCCGACAAAAATTTCAATAATCGGTAGAATTAATGCGTAAAGCATATTGGTAATCAGAAGAGTTCTGATGTTCTTGGGCTGAGATTTGAAAAAATCAAACTCAGAGAACAATTTTTTTTTCATGTATTATTTCTTTAAAGTCTTTAGAATTTCAGCAATAGAAAATTCTGCACTACAAATAACTTCATCACTGGCTCCATAAAAAATCCGGATAGTATCTCCATCCACATAGTGTCCGTTTGTAAAGACTACATTACCGAAAAATCCTGTTTGCTCATAATCGGCGATCGGTTCCATAATGGGTTCCTCGCTACGGGCAACCACTTTCGAGGGATCATTTAAGTCCAGTAATAAGGCCCCCAAACAATATCTATGTTTTTGATTAGCCCCATGATAAATTTCCAACCAGCCTTCCGATGTTTTTATAGGTGCGCCTCCGGCTCCTACTCTGGCCGAATCCCAACTATTTTCGCGGGTTACAGCTACGCATTTATGATTTCCCCAATGTACGCGGTCTGGAGATTCTGCTATCCAGATATAATTTCCACCTAATTCAGGACTACTCGGACGATGCAAGGCGTAATACATTCCATTTATCTTTTCCTCAAACATGGCACAATCCTTATTGTGAGGAGGGAAAATCATTCCTTTTCTGTCAAATGATTTAAAATCCCGTGTTGCGATCAATCCGACTCCTACAGCTACAGGAGAGACTTCGGTAAAAGTAAGGTAAAATCCATCACTCATGGTTGCCACGCGACAGTCTTCAATTCCGAATGATTCCAAAAAGCCTTCACCATAGATGGGTGGAAAAGCGGGATCTTCATAAAAATGAACGTCATCGTCACTACAAACCAGTCTTAAATATGATAGTGTAGTCAGGTAATTTTGACCTTTGAATTTGATAACACGTGGATCACTGGCATCCAGTTGAGGATCATCACTGTCAAAAGACAGAACTTCAATTTGTCCATTATGATTATAAATAGGGAAGCTGATTTTTCCTTCAATTTGTGTGGGACGTTCGGCCACTCTTAAAAGCAACCAGGTTTTTCCATTGAGACGAAAAATTCCGGGATTAAGGAGACAGGTTATTTCCATTCCATTAATTCCCGCCTTTAAATCTGACGGACGCAACAATGGATTGTTTTTTGATCGTTTTGCAATATCCATGATATTATTTTTAAGATTTGCGATTGTTTAAAACTCGAAGGCAAAAATATGTTTCAGAGGTCGAAAGTAAAGTATCTTATTCTTACAAATAGGTACACGATTTTTTCAAATAGCCCAAAAGATACTGTTTTGATGAAATAATATACATTGTCATCGAATGGACAGATACAAAATATTGTATTTTTGTTTTTACACTCTATAATTGTCAGATAAGATTGTTGCTATAATTCTGATAATTTTTAAATTCACTATCATGAAAAAGTCTATTTTTTGTCTGATGATTGTTGTCTCTTTTCGGCTCTCGGCTTTGAACTATGATATTACTGCTATTACGAACAATGATGGCCTATCAAACAGTTCCATTAATTGTGTTCTTCAGGATAATGAAGGTTTAATGTGGTTTGGATCCTGGGATGGTTTAAATCGTTATAATGGAAAAGAGTTCAAGGTATACAAGCCAGATTCTTCCAATCCCCGCGGTATAAGTAATAATATAATACGAGATATAATAGAACAAGAAAGTAAATATATCTGGATTACCACCGATTTTGGAATTAATAAATATGATAAAAAAACAAAGTATTTCGATAGATTCTTCGTGGATGCGAGAAATAAAGGAATTACAGTAGAGCATTCTTTTTTAGTAGCTCAAAACAGTGTAGGGCAAATTTTTGCATCTGTTTATAAACAAGGACTGTTCTATTTTGATGAAGGAAAGAACAGTTTTGTCCTCATTAATATTGCCAGAGGATTTCATTTTAAAAAGATTTTTTTCGATTTAGACGACAATTTGTGGGTACTCACAAACGAAAATAGCTTGTATAAAATCGTATTTAAAAAGGGAAATGATCATTCAATGCCTGAAAGAATTGTTCGATTCAATCATCTCAATAATATAGAATCCGTTTTTTACCAAAAAAATAATGAAATATGGATTCAAACCTCAGATAAGAAATTTTTTGTATATAAAATATCTGAAGGAGATTTGATTGAATCCAGAATTAATACAACGCAAAAAATCACTATACGTGCAATAGTTTTTGAAAATAAAGATCAAATATGGGGAACAAACGAAGGCCTTTTTAGTTTTGATACCACTACCGGTGATGTTAAATCTATCATCCCAAATATATCCGTGCTGTCCCTTTTACAGGGAAGTCAGGATATTCTTTGGGTTGGAACTGATATGCAGGGAGTCTGGCAATTAGCTCCATCCAAGGAAAAATTCCACTCCTATCTTTCCGATAATATGGGCGGATTTGGTAAAAGCGCTGTCAGAACATTTGCAGAAGACAACCAAATGTTGTGGGTTGGAACTAAAGGAAGTGGCATCTTCGTTTTTACCAAGGAAGGAAATCATGAGAAACTAAACTTTAAACAGCATTTCACTACCGCCAACGGGTTACTTAGCAATTCGGTGTTCGCAATCAACAAAGATTCACAAAACGAATTATGGATAGGAACGGACGGGAAAGGTATTAATTACTTTGACAAAAAATCATCAAAATTCTATTCTTTACAGATCAATGATTCGTTACAAAAAAAAATCAATCTATCATCAATCTATTCCATTTTACCAGAGGCAGAAAATTTTCTTTGGGTTGGTACAAGCGGGTACGGCATGTACAAACTTGAAATAAATAAATACACGAGACCTTATTCCGTGAAGTCATACAAACAATTTATATATAGAGAAAATGATCCGGCTTCTTTATCTAACAATATCGTATATTCCATTATTCGGGATGATAAAACGCATTTATGGATAGCAACCCGGGGGGGCGGACTTAACCGGTTTAATGTTCTTACTGAAAAATCCCAGGCTTTTCGTTTTACAGCAGACGACCATGATGCTCTAAGTAGCGACGATGTTCTTTGTTTGTATAAAGATCGAAAAGGAATTCTATGGGCAGGGACAAGTATGGGACTCAACAAGCTTGTTGGATACAAGAATTTAAAGCCTGTTTTTACCCATTTCACCGAAAAAGATGGCATGCCTAACAATACCATTCACGGAATACTTGAAGATGGCGAAAAGAATCTGTGGTTGAGCACAAACAAAGGAATTGCAAAACTGATAAAAGAGAAAAAAGGATACAGAATTATTGCTTATTATAAAAAAGATGGGTTACAAAATAATGAATTTTCTGATGGAGCTTTTTATAAAAGTCCGGCGACAGGAGTTTTTTATTTTGGAGGGATCAACGGTTTTAATGTTTTTAATCCACTCGAAATTGTACACAGCTCTTATATGCCTAACTTGTTGTTGGATGCTTTTTATCTTGATAATGAAGAAACAAATATCGATGAAAATATTAAAAATGGGAATCTTCTTGTTTCATATAAAAATAAATCATTTAGCTTCAGATTCATTCCGGTAGATTATATTTCAGGATCAAAATGTGAAATATCATACATGCTTAAAGGGTTTCAAAAAGAATGGATTCAGCTGGGGACATCAAACACCATTGTTTTTTCAAATCTTCCACAAGGAGAATATGAGTTAAAAGTAAGATGTAGCAATGCAGATAAAATATGGAGTAACCAATACTATACGCTCAGAATACGCATGCTTCCTCCGTGGTATCAAAGCAAAATAGCTTATGCCACTTATACATTATTGTTTTTATTGCTTGTATTTGGTATACAAAAATTCGTTCGTTATCAAATAAATATTAAAAACAATATAAGGTTAAAAGAGTTGGATAAGCAAAAGACAGAAGAAATTCATCAGGAAAAACTACGGTTTTTCACCAATATCGCTCATGAATTTTCGAATTCTTTAACTTTGATATACGGGCCTTGTGAACAGTTATTAAGAGCGCATTCCACCGATAATTTTACAAGAAAATACATTAACGTAATCAAATCCAATTCGGAACGAATGCAGTCGCTAATTCAGCAACTGATCGATTTTAGAAAAGCTGAAACCGGACATTTAAAGTTACAGATTGAACAAATTGATATTCCAGAACTCGTTCGGTTTGAAGCTGATAATTTTCAGGATGTTTTGGAACAGAAGAGAATTCAGCTTCAACTCTTATTCAGTCCGGAGAAAATAATTTGGAATACCGACCGTGATAGTCTGGATAAAATCGTGTTTAATTTAATTTCTAATGCTGTAAAATATACTCCACAGGATGAAACCATAGAAATATCGGTAACTGCGGGTTATGAAAATCTCACTCTCCGAGTAACAAATACAGGCATCGGAATAGATCCTGAATATCAAAATAATATTTTCGACCGATTTGAAGTGTTGAACCGTTTTGAAAAACAGGTTTCGAAAGGACTCGAGACCAGAAATGGAATTGGATTAGCTTTATGTAAGAGTATAACTGAAGTTTTACATGGGAGTATCAGTGTTGAAAGTGATGGAAATTCTTTTACATCATTCGTTGTTTCTATTCCTCAAAATGAAATTTATCCAGATGAGAAAGAATCAGTTCCAATAGTATTTCCAAGAAAATCTGAAGAAATACAGACAGATAATTCAATAACAGAAAATGATGATATTACAATTCATGATTCCCCCAAAAACGGACTCATTCTGGTGATTGATGACGAAAAAGAAATAAGAAAACTGTTGAAAGATTTTTTGAATTCAAAATACGAGATTGCAGAAGCATCAAACGGACAGGAAGCGATTGAGGTTATGAAACTGAGATTGCCCGTTTTAATCATCTGCGATGTTATTATGCCCGTTATGGATGGTGTTGAATTTATGAAAATCATGAAGCAACAGGAACTGACAAGGCATATTCCTATCATCTTGTTGTCGTCAAAAAGTACGATAGAAAATCAAATCGAAGGTCTGGAAACGGGTGCAGATGCATATCTGGGAAAACCCTTTCATCCTAGATATCTGGAAGCCACTATTGAGAGCTTGTTACACAGAAATAAAGCAATCCTTGATTATAGTGATTCTCCTTATTCCGCAGTAGAATTATATGAAGGCAATATCATTAAGAAAGAAGATAAAATTCTTATTACAAATATTACTGAAATTATATATTCTAATCTGGACAATGACAAGCTTTCACTTGATCTTATTGCCAACGAAACGGCAATAAGCAAAATGCAACTTTACAGAAAAATGAAAGAAATTTTGGGGTTAACCCCAACCGAATATATTCGTTCAATTCGACTAAAACAAGCCGAAAAACTATTGAAAACAACTAATAAGACTGTACAGGAAATTATGTATTTATGTGGATTCAATAATAAAGCATATTTCTATCGTGAGTTTTTAAAAAAATATCATGCGACACCCAAGGAATACAGAAATCAGTTGTCGCAACATTAAGATAACCTTTTGCCTCAAGAAATTTAATTCACGACATTAGAAAAAGATAATGGCGGTATTGGAGAAGATGCAGGCAGAAAGCGTTTTTTTTGAATTAAAATTATTTCTGTCTGCCTCTTTCTTTTTATTCCGACATCATATTTGGTTTTCCTTCAAGTTGTGCAGCTGCATCTATATTGAATGTGCCGTTGGTAACAATTTCTTCTCCTTCTTCCAGTCCGTCAAGAACAACGTAGCTGTTCCCCAGCGCAGGACCAAGTTCAATTTGTCGCATTTTAAAAGTGCCCATTTCTCCGGGTTCTTTTACGTAGATCACTGATCGTTTTCCCGTCCATAAAACTGCGGAACGGGGAATTACCAGAGCATCTTTCAGACTGTTCAACTTAGCTTTAACAACACCGGTTGCAAACATTTCAGGCTTTAATGTCCCTTGTGGATTTGGAATCTCCACACGCACATGAGTGATGCGTTTTTCAGCATCAACTACCGGATCAATGAATTTTATATTTGCCGAAAAGGTTTTTCCGGGGAATGTTTTTAGCGTGAAATGAATGACATCTCCTATTTTCAAAAAAGCTAAATCATCTTCATAAGCATCAAACAGAATCCAAACTTTTGACAAGTCGGCAACTTCGTATAACAGAGCTCCCCGCGATACGTAATCTCCGGTTTTTACATCTTGTTTTGTAATAACTCCAGAAGTATTTGAATAAATTTCAACTCCGGATTTTGTTTGTCCACTTTTTTCAATCTGTGCGATTTGCTGATCAGTGAGTAGCCATTGACGCAGTTTTTGCCGCGCTGCTTTGTAAATTTCCGGTTGCGAGTCTTTTACCTTGGCTGCTTCGATAAATTCCTGTTGAGTTGTTATTAGTTCCGGGGAATAAATAACGGCCAGCAGTTGTCCTTTTTTTACAGACTCACCGGTGAAGTTGACAAGCAGTTTATCAATCCTGCCGGCAAATTGTGTGACCTGATTTTGTAAAAGTCGTTCATCGGCCTGCACTTTTCCGTAAAGCCGAATTTGTTTTTCAGGATTTTCGCGGGTTACAACAGAAGTTTCTACGTTGGCCAATTGCATCGCTTCGTCCGAAAGTTGGATAGCATCCGAATCCATCGTCATTTCTGCCGGTTTCAATGGAATCAGATCCATGCCACAAATCGGGCATTTTCCGGGTTTATCCTGACGAATTTGCGGATCCATGGAACAAGTCCAAATTTCATGTGTGTGCTGTTCTTCGACTACAGATTTTTCCGTTTTTTCCACTTTCGGTGTATGGAAAAGCAACCAACCCAGAAACAATCCGCCCGCTACGAACAGACCGGATCGTAAGTATTTATTTGAAAAAATATTTTTCATAACAATTGTATTTTAATGATTATTCATAAACCGCCAGGCGGATTACTAAAGCTTTCGCTTTGTTGAAATCAACTACGGCGTTGACTTGTTTTTGCTCATAATCTAAAAGCCGACGCTGTATAGCCAGAATATCCGTGAGATTTTTTGTACCCGAAGCAAAACTTTGCAAGTAAATTTTCAGAGACTTTTCTTCCATCTGACTTTGATTTGCGTATAATTTTATACGTCGCTGAGCATCGTAATATTGCTGTAAAGCTTCTAGGTAGCGCGTTTGAAGTTCGTTAACGGCTGCGGTATAATTATTTGACGATGCTTCCCTGAGCAGTTTTGTTTCCCGTTGCATGGCATTATACTTTTTTCGGTATAATGGCAACGAAATGGATACCATGGGCATAATCATATCCTGACCATTCATGGACGAAGTCGACATGCTACTCGGTTCAATCACGGAATAACTCAATCCGATGCCGACCATCGGCAACCCCTGCTGTTTTTGTTTACGTTCGCGGGCCGAAAGCGATTGTTGTTCGTAAGTAATCATGTCCAGCATTGGATTGTTGCTGAACAAACTGTCGTTTACGGACAGATAGTTTAAATCCAATGGCGTATCCAAAAGCGTATCGGGCAACGAGACCGAAGTTTGTAACGGCCGGTTCAGAAGACTATTGAAACGTGCTACAGCTACTTCTTTTTCATCGTCCAATGTTTTCAGACTGTTTTCCAGATTGGCTTTTTCAATTTTTATCAGATAAACATCACTCAAACTTCCGTTGCTGTTTTTCATACTTCCCATGTTGACAGTTGTGTTTCCTGCTTCGAATTTTGTCAATGTCAGCTTTTCAATGGTTGAGAGTAAGTCCATGTTTTCCGCAGTCAACTCTTTTTCTTTGCTAATGCGATAAAGCTCGAACCAGGCTTTTTGCACTTCATAAAACATTTGCAATTGTGCATCCCTGAAAACTTCAAATTTTGCTTTAGCCATCAGATTCATTTCATCTTTGGCATTTTTCAGTACGCCAAACCATGGAAACATTTGCATAAGTTTAATATCGGCAACCTGGCGACCACTTATAATTTCCATTGGACTCAGAAAGAATCCGGCTTCCAACTGAGGATCTGGCAATGAACCGACTTGCGGCAGTTTTTCCAAAGCGGCCAGATACTCATTGTATCGCTGCATTACCGTGGGATTGTTTTTGGCAGCGGTTTGCAAGTAAACGTTTAACGAATCCTGAGCATAAACCGCACTGCCCGCAAGAACAATCAACAGAAGATATATTAATCGCTTTTTCATCCTTTATCCTCCATATATTTAAGTTTTTTCTTTTCCGCTTTTCGTACTGCATTTTCGCGCCAGATAGCCTGAAACACCGGGACTACAAAAATGGTCATGATTTGGATAATCATTCCTCCGAATGTAGGAATAGCCATAGGCACCATAATATCAGCTCCTTTTCCGGTCGAAGTCAGCACAGGTAACAGTGCAATAACCGCTACAGCCGTAGTCATCATGGCCGGACGAACACGTTTCTTTCCGGCAAGCAACACGGCATTGCGTACATCCGGTACGGTTGCAGGATGTTGTTTTTCAAATATCTGGTGAATATATGTTCCCATAAGTACGCCATCGTTGGTGGCAATACCGAACAAAGCGATAAAACCGACCCAAACGGCTACACTCAGGTTCACCGTATGCATTTGGAACAAATCCCTGAGGTTGATGCCGGCTATCGAAAAATTCAGAAACCAGTCCTGTCCGTACAGCCAAAGCATAATAAACCCTCCGGCGAAAGCTACAAATACACCCGAAAAATGGATTAACGATGCCGTAACCGTTTTAAACTGAAAATACAAAAGCAGTAAAATCAGTATCAAACTAACCGGAATCACAATGGATAACCGTTTGGTGGCACGCTGTTCCTGTTCAAAGTTGCCTGCAAATTTGTAACTGACTCCGTTGGGAAGTTTTAATTCGCCCGAATTAATTTTCTTTTTCAGAAAATTGTCGGCGGCGTTTACTACATCGACTTCGGCTTTATCGGCCTGTTTGTCAAAAATCACATATCCGACTAAAAAAGTATCTTCGCTGCGAATCATTTGGGCTCCCCGGGCATAAGTAATGTCAGCAATTTCACTCAGAGGAATTTGTGTCCCGCCCATGGCCGGAATCAGGATGCGCCCGATATCTTCGGGATTGTCGCGGAGTTCGCGGGCATATCTGACTCGTATCGGGAACCGTTCGCGTCCTTCCACCGAAGTAGAAAGCGACATGCCTCCTAATGTCACTTGCAAAACATCCTGAACATCGGAAACTGTCATGCCATAGCGGGCCATGGCTTCACGGTTTAGCTTAATTTGCAGGTAAGGCGCTCCCACAGAACGATCGTAAAATACTGATGAACTTTTAATATCAGGAATTTCTTTCAGCACTTTTTCCAATTGCATGCCCGCTTTTTCAATGGTTTCCAAGTCCGGCCCGTACACTTTTAATCCCATAGGTGCCCGCATTCCTGTAGAAAGCATGACCAAACGGGTTTCAATGGGTTGCAGTTTTGGCGAAGATGTCAGTCCCGGTAAATGCGTAACTTTTACAATCTCATTCCAAATGTCGTCCGGATTTTTGATTTCCGGTCGCCACTGGCGGTAATATTCCCCTTGTGAAAATGGCAGTAAACTGTCGGTTGGAATGACACGAAAAGTATCTTTCCCCGGTAGATACGTTTGTCCGTTTTTCAATACAAATGCACCTTGTTTATTTACTTTAAAACGTATGCGTTGCCCGTTTTCATCCAGCGCATATTCCGGACGGTAATTAATGGTATTTTCGAACATTTGCACCGGAGCCGGATCTAGCGTCGAATTCACACGTCCCCATTTCCCGACAGTCAGTTCCACCTCAGGAATGTTCGAAACCCGCCTGTCAAGCGTTTCTATGTATTGTAGGTTTTGCTGAATACCAGTTTGAGGCATACTTGTGGGCATGAGCAGGAATGAACCTTCATTGAGCGAAGGCATAAATTCTTTTCCTGTTCCCGGAAATGCTTTGGCCGGGGTTTTCCAACCTGATTTTTCAAAACCTTTGGCAACCGGACCAAAAACTTTATCGAAGCCTTGCCACACGAGTAATCCGAACAATACGGTAAATACAGGTAAGAGCAGAAACTTGATTTTATTGGCTAACGCCCAACGTAAAATCGGTTCGTAGAAGTGCACCATCGACATCAATGCCACCAGAATAAACGCTACGATTCCGGTTACGAACATAAAGTTTATCAGAAATCCATTATGTGGCCCAAGTGGGAGCCATTCTTCCGTCAGGTAATAGATGGCAACCAGAACCGTGACCGCGATATTGATATAGTTCGGAAATTCCTTTCGGGATTCGTTCCACCGGTTGGCTAACAAGTTGTTTATCCCAACAGCTGTAAGTGCTAATGCCGGCCATATCTGCCATACAGCCACAACGCCGATGCCTGAAGCAATCAGTATATAATTCAGATATTTACGAATTTTTTTTGTATCAATACGAATATTGAAAAATGTGTAAACCAATGTCGGCAAAACCACTAATCCGAGGATGAAAGCGGCCAGCAATGCAAATGTTTTGGTGAATGCCAGTGGATGAAAAAGTTTACCTTCAGCCGATTGCATGGCAAATACAGGTATAAAACTCACAATGGTAGTGGCTATGGAAGTTACCACGGCGTCACGCACTTCGGTAGTTGCCAGATAAATAACGGAAACTAATTTCTTTCCCCGCAAGCCTTTATTTTCAGGTATTTCCAAATGTCTTAAAATATTTTCTACATCCACAATTCCAATATCAACCATTACACCAATGGCAATGGCGATGCCCGATAAAGCGACAATATTGGCTTCGACTCCAAAGAATTTCATAAGAATGAAAGTGATGAGTACACCAATCGGCAATAATCCAGAAACAATGACCGATGCCCGTAAATTGAGAACCAGCACAATAATTACAATGATGCTGATCAGAATTTCATGAGTCAGAGCAGACTCTAAAGTTCCAATGGTTTCCTTGATAAGTCCTGTGCGATCATAAAAAGGAACAATGGTTACTTTTGAAATACTTCCGTCAGCTAATTTTTTTTGAGGCAGTCCGGCTTCAATATCTTTAATTTTAGCTTTTACATTGTTGATTACTTCCAGCGGATTTGAACTATAGCGTGCTACAACAACTCCGCCTACGGCTTCGCTGCCTTCTTTATCCAACCCTCCGCGGCGGGTAGCCGGTCCGAAAACCACATGAGCCACATCACCAATACGAACCGGAACATTTTTTCGCACGGCCACCACCGAATTTTCCAAATCGTCGATATTTTTTACATAGCCCAATCCGTGAATAATATATTCCACCTTGTTGAGTTCGATGGTTTCCGCTCCGGCATCTAAGTTGCTTTTACGAACGGCATTCATAATATCCATTACGGTTACGCCGTAAGCTTTCATGGCATCCGGATCAATATCGACCTGATACTCTTTCACAAAACCACCAACAGAAGCCACTTCCGAAACGCCATCGGCTGACGAGAGTCCGTATTTTACGTAGAAATCCTGAATGGTGCGTAACTCCTGTGGATTCCAGCTTCCGGCAGGTTTCCCGGTCTTTGGATTACGGGCTTCCAGCGTGTACCAAAATATCTGTCCGAGTGCAGTAGCATCAGGCCCTAAAGTCGGCTGAACTTCTGACGGTAAAGTTCCTGCCGGCAACGAATTCAGTTTTTCCAGAATGCGCGACCGACTCCAGTAAAATTCAACATTATCTTTGAAAATAATGTATATAAACGACATCCCGAACATCGACGTGCTGCGGATGGTCTTTACTCCCGAAATTCCGAGTAAAGCCGTGGTGAGCGGATAAGTAATCTGATCCTGAATATCTTTCGGTGAGCGTCCCATCCATTCGGTGGATACAATTTGCTGATTGTCGCCAATATCCGGAATAGCATCAACAGCCACCGGATTGTGCGGTAAAATTGTTCCGGTTCTTCCGAAAGGAGAATACACTAATCCTAAGACGATAACCGCTATCAGAAACAGATACGAGATAAGTCGATGTTCAAGGAAATATTTGACTATTCTATTGAACATAATTTATAAATGTATTTTTTTGTAAAAAATGTGTTGAAAATGAGGGTGTCCAAAAAGGGAAAAGAACGCAAATTACGCAAGTATCCGCAAATCAACATAATCTACAAATGACTGATATTGTGATAATAATAGAAATTTCATTTGCGTAATTTTATATGATTTGCGTAATTTGTGTTCAAAAAATTACTTATTAGACAACCTCTTCTCATTATCACATTGATAAATTATCTGTATTTACAGCAACCAGGAAGGGCGTCGTATACTTTTTTGTCTGCTTTGTATTTCGGAGTGTCGTGCCCTACTGAAGCTACTTTTTTCTGAATGGCATCGTTACTTGTTTTTTTGCTGTCGTAAGTCACCACAAGAAGTTTGGTTTTCGTACTCCAGTCAGCTTTCGTTACACCCGGAATTTTGGTTGCTTTTTCGATACGGGCTTCACATGAACTGCAGTTTCCCGAAACTTTGATTGTGTCGGTTTTCATAGATGATTGAGCAAAAGTTGCTACTGAAAATACGAATGTAAAGAGGACGGTTATAAAGAATTTTGTAGTTTTCATATTTTTAAGAATTAATCTGAGTCTGATTAAAAAAACTCAGTAAAATGAATAATTTTTTATTGAAAAAACGATGTAAAAATAGTACCCAAAACCTATATTGGTTTTGAGCTAATCCGCAGGAAATATAATGCTTAAAGTAATAAAAAATTATTTTTCAAATACGAAAAACACAAATGTCGGGCAAGTTAACGTCCGATGGACGAAATTTTCCGGGCGGGCGGACATTTGTGTGTGAAACTACATATATCTGAGGAGTTTTTAATGTAATGCCTTGTGCGAACAGAGGTTGTAATTGCAATGATTGTACATTAATCTGTCCTTTGGTAACAGGCTCGTAAATATTGTCTGCGTGAAGCGTAAAAATCACATCTTCACAGCAAGGCTCATTGGTAATTACGCCTTGTGGCAATTGGTCGTGATCACCCATCATTCCACAGCCTGCCAATTCGTGACTGACCGACAACTTTACCGCAGCCAGTTCACCACCACAATAATGTGTGGCTACAGACCAATGCAAGCCTGTCAACAAAACAATCGCCGAAAATAATATGGATATAATTTTTTTCAAACCAATCTTTATTTCTTGCTATAACGCAAAATTCGGTATGAGAGTTTACAACAATAAAAACATATCGTTTCTTATAAGATATTCTTTAGACAATCCTCGATAAAAATTCCTATGGTTGAGAAATCTAAAATCTGTCAAATTTTATATATGACAAATACTAATTTGGTTTTTATAAATCTGCTAATTGATATTATCTTAATATAAATAAAATACCGACTATCCGAAATTAATCGAACAACCGGTATTTATATTATTTGATTTCCAATTACTACTGTAAATGGAACCTGAGAAAATGATCAGCAATTAAGCTTTACCTGCACTACCTAAAACGTTCACAGTTTTGTGCATATAAAGTTTTTTCAGTTCGTCGCGTGCAGGACCAAGATATTTACGTGGGTCGAATTCGGCAGGTTTAGTTGCAAATACTTCGCGAACGGCAGCAGTCATAGCCAAACGTCCGTCTGAGTCGATATTGATTTTGCAAACTGCAGAAGAAGCTGCGTGGCGCAATTGTTCTTCAGGAATACCAATAGAGTCTTTCAATGCTCCTCCGTATTTATTGATAGTAGCAACATATTCCTGAGGAACAGATGAAGATCCGTGCAATACGATAGGGAATCCGGGGATTTTCTTTTCAATTTCTTCCAGAATGTCGAAACGCAATGGAGGTGGAATAAGAATTCCGTTTTCATCGCGAGTACACTGTGCAGGAGTAAATTTGTTTGCACCATGCGAAGTTCCTATCGAAATAGCCAATGAATCAACTCCTGTACGAGTTACGAAGTCGATTACTTCTTCCGGTTGAGTATATGTGTGGTGTTCTGCTACGACATCGTCTTCAACACCAGCCAATACACCAAGCTCACCTTCAACGGTAACATCAAATTGGTGCGCATATTCAACGACTTTTTTAGTTAACGCAATATTTTCTTCGTAGGAGAAATGTGAACCATCGATCATAACAGAAGAGAATCCCATATCGATACAGCTTTTGCAGAGTTCGAAGCTGTCGCCGTGGTCTAAGTGAAGTACGATTGGAATGTTTTTACCTAATTCTTTTGCATACTCAACTGCTCCCTGAGCCATGTAACGAAGCAATGTCTGATTTGCATATTTGCGGGCACCGCTTGATACCTGAAGAATTACCGGAGAACTTGTCTCAACACAGGCAGAAATGATGGCCTGAAGTTGTTCCATGTTGTTGAAGTTAAATGCAGGAATAGCATATTTACCTTCAATCGCTTTTTTGAATAACTCTTTGGAATTCACCAATCCGAGTTCTGAATAATGTACCATAGTGATTGATAATTTATAGTTTGATAATTTGTCCGCAAAAGTACTCTTTTTTTGTCAATCAGAAAAGAAAAACTTATTCAAATTTATAGTTTGAAATTTCAGGTTTTATTTTGTGCATCAAACTGATATTGGACTGTAAATCCGTGTTTTACTCCCTGATAAATCACGAGCAGATACCATTAATCTTTTTTGTATGCATAAAATATATGAATATCTTTGCAATATATATACATTTTTATACTGTATTTACATTGAAAAAAGAAAGTAGAGCTTTTTATGAGACAAAAGGCTATTGACAAATTTATAATCATTTTATCTTTCTAAATTCCGGAATTTAGTATTAAAATAGCAGGATCAAAAGTTTGTTCGTCGGGGAAATTATCCATTTTAGTCGATTTATAATTGTTTTGGTTCATTTTCAATTTTAAATTTGCAGCATAATTTTTTAATCAGTTTTGTTATGAATAATGAAATCAAAAACTCGTATCGACGGGGATATTCAAAAGGTTTGGGATTCGGACTGTTTTTAATGGCTGTCGGACTCCTTTTTCTTGGATTTAATTTTGGTGTGTTGCCTCAGCAACTTCGGCATGTGATATTTTCGTGGCCTATGTTATTAGTATTTTTCGGTATTGTAAATCTTTTTAAACGTCATTTATTTTCCGGAGCTACTCTGACCGTGATAGGGGCTTTTTTCCTTTTTCCCAGAATAATAGCTGCTTACCCGGAGTATTTTCCAGGCTTGAACGGGGGATTCACTCAGGTTTACTGGCCATTGTTGCTGATTGCTGCAGGAGTAATACTTATTTTAAGTAAACTTTTCGGGCGAAGCTGGGGCTTTGTTGATTTCTCGGAAAAATATCACGAACATCATCATTATCATTATCGGGAAAGGTATTCAAAAAACGGGTTTTCAAAAAATAGTGTATTCGGAAGCGGGGAACATATCGTACTCGATCCGGTGTTCAAAGGAGGCGAATTAAATGCTGTTTTCGGAGGAATTACACTCGACTTACGAAAAACCACTTTAGCTGAAGGCGACACAATTCTGGAGATTAACGCAGTTTTCGGAGGAGTAACGATAATCGTGGGTGAAGGCTGGAATGTAGAAACTCATTTAGATACTGTTTTTGGCGGATTTGAAGATAAACGCATAAAAGCGGACAATGTAGACACATCACGCAAATTAATTATTACCGGTGCCTGTGTGTTTGGAGGCGGAGAACTGAGAGACTAAATTCCGCTATTCTGCGTAAGAGAAAAACATTATGCTTCAATCTTTTTTTGAAAATAAAGTCCGTATCTGGCAATATGTTATGCTGTGGTGCATTTTTGCATTGCTGCAGGCGGTTGCTTTTGCCAATATCGTTCCCTTATCTTTCTACTGGGTATTGGCCGATGCTATTCTTTATGCTGTTCTTTATGGATTTTCCGGTATTCTGATCTGGAGTGTTGTCCGTTTTGGTAATTTTCATACTTTGCCGCCTTACCAACGTTTTATTAATTATTCCGCACTGGCTGTACTGACTGTCGTTGTAGTAGCAGGGGCCGGTTATGCCGGCGAAAGTATCATGGGGCCGGTTGTTGTGGATAAATTTTCCCGGTTTATTTATATTCGTGGAATTGAATCGTTGTTGATTTACGTTGCATTCACACAATATTACCAATTGATGATGCTCAGAGACGATGCCCGGTCGGAAGAATCACAAATTGATACAGAGCCGAATGATGAACCAATCAAAGTAGCGGAACAAGAACAGCAACCTTCTGATACAGAAATTTTGGAACGAATAGCTCTTAAAAACGGTCAGAAAATACACGTAGTTCTGGTACAGGATATTATGTGTCTTCAGGCTGATGGCGATTATGTTCACATATATACTATGACCGGAAAGTATCTGAAAGAACAAACTATGAAATATTTTGAAGAACATTTGCCTTCGGCTATGTTCATACGGGTACATCGCTCCTGTATTGTCAATGTAGAAGCTATTTCAAGAATTGAACTTTATGAGAAACAAAGCCAGCAACTTACATTAAAAAATGGGCAACAAATAAAGGTAAGTCAAACGGGGTATAAGGCTCTGCGTCAAAAACTAAATCTGTAGATAATTTGTTATCTTTGTCATAATTATAATTAATGTCTTAATAATCAAAATTTTCAAAACGAATTTTATGAAAAAGTATTTATCTCTTATCTTTTTATCGGTTTTAGCGCTTGCTGGTTGCAGCACTTTAAGTGATCTTACTAAAATCAATTTACCGTTCAGTCAGTCCGTGGAAGTTCCTGCAATTCCTTTGACTATTGATAGTATTCCTCTTTCGACCCCTGAAATTGAAACAAATATTGACAGTGTTTTTACAAAATATAATATTAGTACTGATTTTGTTGAGAGTGTAAAACTGAACTCGTTTAAGATTAGTATAGATGAAAATGATTCTGCTGATCTTAGTTTTTTTAGCAATATAAAGATTTATATAACAGGAGAAAATCTAAGTACCGTAAAAATTGCTTCTGCAACAGCAGTTGGAGATGTTAGAGAGATTGATTTTACTGTCGAAGATGTTGATTTAAAAGATTATATCCTGAGCGATAAATTTGGATTGAAGATTGTTGCCGGATCAGATGAAACTACGAAAGTTTCACATAAAATAAATATTGATATGGACGTAACTCTGGATGCTAAAGTATTAGGGCTATAATTATAATAGCTACATTCATGTAGTAAAAAGCATATTCATTCTTGAATGTGCTTTTTTCATTTTCTCGAGAATAGCAATATCTCTAGTAAATAATATTGAATGAAGTTAATGTATATTAAATATTGACTGGGATTTTTTAATTAAAAACATACAAAATAAAAAAATAACGATATTGGCTTGTCGTTAATTATATGACAATCAAAATATACTTTCCATGATTTTTATAAATATAAAATCAAAACATAGCATGTAATATGCATATACACAGGCGTTTTCATAATAAATGTAAACAAATTATTCAAAAATTCAAACAGGGGTATTAACTATGCCGTATATTTACGTGTAGCAAAATATATTTCATCGTGATAAATAATATTGAGTTATATAAATAACAATACATTCAAAGGGCGTAATTTCATATTTAAAACTTACATTATATTTGTTTTCTGATTTATTTTCAGGATGAAGTTTTTTGTTAATCCTAACAGAACTCGATATGAAAAGATTTTTACTTTTGCCTCTGTTTTTATTTTGTATAACTACGATCTATGGGGCAACAATTACGGTTTCGGTTGTATACAAAGGCAGTGGTTCTGCTTACGGAACAAATACAAATACGATAACAATTACAACTCCTATTTTAGGTAGCTCTTTTAAATTTACATCGGCCAATCCGGCAGATGTGAGTTTTTCGGGTAACAATATCGCAGGGCAACTGTCTTTTACTTCAGGAGGACAGCTCTATACATTCAATGGCGTAATTTCCAGGAAGGCAGCTTCCGGAAGTACCGATAACGCATATTATTTTTACGAGACAACAGTACTTGGTGGTGCTACGGCAACCGGCCAGGCATGGCTTTTATTAGTTCCGGGAAGAGAATCGTTTATTTCTGACAACACTACTGTCGGTACAAATTCTTCCGGAGTAGGTACAGGTTTGGAAACTTTGAGAACAACTCAATCGACTAATACGGCCCCGGTAATAACATCCGATGGTGGAGGTCAGAATGCAACGGTTTCTGTATCTGAAGGGCAAACCGCTGTAACAGATGTAAATGCAACCGATGCAGAAAACAATATAGCTTCATATTCCATTACCGGAGGGTCGGATGCTTCAAAATTTTCAATGAACAGTTTTACCGGTGTATTGACATTTGTTTCCACCCCTGATTATGAAAATCCTACGGATATTGGATTGAACAATGTATATAATGTTCAGGTAACGGTAACTGATACACAGGGAGCTGCAGATGTACAGGAAATCGCAGTTTCTGTTACTAATATAAATGACAACACACCTGTTATCATTTCGGATGGAGGCGGGGCTACAGCTTCTGTAAATGTGTTACAAAGTTCGCTGGCAGTTACTATCGTTAAAGCAACGGATGCAGATGCCGGAGATGTTATTACCTATTCAATATCCGGAGGAACCAACGCCGCATTATTTAATATTGATGTTGTTACAGGTAATGTTTCATTTAAGTCTGCAGCCCAGATTGGAAGTTATACCGTTCAGGTTAAAGCAACAGACAGAGCTGGACATTACGATACACAAGACATAACAGTGAATGTCACTGCAACAGACCAGACTCCTCCTACTCTTACTATAACAGCTGACGATGATATCCTTGCATCTGGGGAAAGCTGTATTGTTACATTCAAATTTTCGGAATATGTACAGGGATTTACATTGAGTGATATTATTGTTTCGGGAGGTGTCATTTCCAACTTCGCCATGAATTTATACGATCCTACATCATTCACGGCAACTCTTACACAAAGTGGTTCCGGTACAGCGCCTTCTGTTACAGTAAATGATAACACATATACCGATTTGAATAATAATAACGGGAAAGGAGATGAATTGCTTCTTGATTACGATATAATTTCTCCGACTGTAGCAGTTACCTTTTCGACGGCGACAATTGCAACCGGCGAAACCAAAATCGTTACGTTCACATTTTCAGAAGATCCGGAACATTCATTTTCGACGGAAGATATTTCTGTAAGTAACGGGCAATTATATAACCTTATTCAAACAAGTGACTCCAAAGTTTGGACAGCAAGTGTCAAAGCAACGAGCTCTGTTTTAGCTCCGACAATTACCGTTATAGACCATAGCTATACCGATCCGGCAGGCAATCTGGGTTCGTCAGGAACCAATTCATTTACATTGGCAGCTCCATCTATTGATTTGGCAAACACATCCTCATCCGATACAGGTATTTCGTCAAGTGATAACATAACTTCTAACCGCAAGCCTGTTTTAACCGGATTAAGCAGTGACAATCTTGCTGCAACAATTACAGTTGAATATTATTCTGGAACTATTTTGAATGCATTAACATATTCTAATGTATCTGTATCGTCGTTGATGTTTACTCTCGATTTAAATGGGACGAGTCCTTCATCCGGAACAATGCCTACTGGTGGTTTGCCGGAAGGATATGTGACCATAAAAATAACGACAAATGGAGGTGCTACTGCAACGAACAGTTTTTTAATTGATTTGACAAATCCGGCAACTCCGGTAGTCAACAGCCAGACTACTTATGATAATACGCCTACATTAACTGGTACTGCAAATCTCACCGATGAAGACGTTTTGACGGTAACTCTTAACGGGATTACTTACACTAACGGTGATGGCTACCTTGCAGTTGACGGAACGGCGTGGACATTAAACGTTCCTTTTTCGAACAAATTGTCTGCAAACACATATTCAGTGCAGGCTAAAATTACTGATCCGGCAGGAAATTACGCAACCGGATCTGGTTCTCTGACAATACTGCCTACAACATTAACCGTTAGCCTGGAACATACAACAACATCGGATACAGGCTCGTCTTCGACAGACAGTTATACTTCTAATCAGGAACCCGTAATAACAGGAACCGTTTCGGGAGATGACACGGCTGTTAATATAACAATTGTTTCAGGAGATGTGAGTTACGTTTATGATAATGTAGCCGTATCATCGGGGGTATATCGTCTCGATTTATCAGCTGTTGCTCCGTCTCAGATTATACCACCGGGAAATTTTCCTGCGTATGGCTTGCCTGAAGGAGCTGTTGATCTTCAAGTAGAAGGTGTCTCCTCTGGCGCTATCGGCACGGGTAGTTTTGAAATATTTCTTACATATACAACAACTGCCGATGGTGACTGGACCAGCGATTCAAAATGGGACACGAATACAAACCCGAACTCGGAAACAGTAAAAACCCATGTAAAAAACAATATCGTTATCCCGGCTTCAACTACCATTACCGTTAACGAAGTGACAGTTGATGATGATGCAACATTAACTAATTCTAACGGAGGTACGCTGACTGTTTCTTCGGGAGGATATATTGTTCTGAAAGTTGGAAGCAACAATGACGCAGCAAAAATTAAGAATGATGGAAGTATTATCAATAATGGAAAAATAATTATCCGGAAAAGTTTTTCACGTACTTTCGGGTGGTATTTTATGTCGTTCCCTTTTGATGTTCCGGCAGCTAACATATTTATTGCAGGAACGAATACTGTTGCCCGTTGGGGAGATCCTACAACCGCAGCGACATCAACAAATGATTTTTACGTGTCCGAATATGACGGAGAAAGACGCGATAACACAGGAGATGTAAACTATGTACAGGACAGCCCTAACTGGAAAGATGTATCACCCCATACATTAATTGCCAAAAAGGGTTATATTATCGCCGTCCCGAGTGATATTGAAATAGATTTTGTTTCCGGTGCCGGAGAAATATCTTTATTTACACCCAGTTCATCTACCGTTGATGTAGATGAATACACGAATAATACTCTTTCTCTTCACAATAGCTGGAATCTTGTAGGAACTCCGTATGCAGCAGGCTTTAATCTTGACTATGCCACCCAACCTCCATTTTATCACTTCAACAACATTAATTATGATGTTGTACTAAGTGGAGATAATTTGATAATAGACCCGTATACTTCATTTTTTATGCAGGCCACATCTACAACTATGGACTTCAGTGTATCCGGAAAAGCATTAGTCAGATCGTTAGTTACCAATCCATCTTATGATGATGTAAGTTTTAATTTGGAGGGTAATGGCTACAGTGATAAAACCAGGTTCCGCTTGGATGATAGCAATTCTCTAGAGTACGTTATAGGAGAAGATGCCGTAAAAATGTTTAGTCCGGTTACGGGTGTGCCCCAAATATACACTAAGATTGGAAATTATCCGATAGCGGTCAATGCAGTTCCACGATCAATAACAGCTTTTGACGTCACAGTGAAAACAACGGTACCGGGAAAATATAAATTAAGTTTATTGAATCCGGAAAACGTAAAAACATATTCCAATGTGACTTTAATTGATAATGTAACCGGAGAACAACAAAATATGTTATTGGACGGCACTTATGAATTCACCACTACCTCATCAGCAGCAAAAGAACGATTCAAAGTGATTGTTTCCGGAGACGTTGCAACAAATCAATACGATACCAAGGAGCAAAAAGTTATTCTTTATAAATCCAATGGAAAAATGGTTGTTTCCGGACTTGTGAATAATACTGCCAATTTAAAAGTCTACGATGCAACAGGTAGATTTATTCAAATGATATCTAATGTCGCCGATAAACAGGAGCTTTCAGTAACTAACAAAGGCATGACAATTATCACATTAGAAACGGTAGATAAAAAATACGACTTCAAAATAAATTTATAAAAATAGGTTTTCGGAACATCAATATGTTGCATTTCAACGAACCATTCAGAAAACGGGGAATTGAACTATACAAAGTAATACTATATCTGATCTGCCCAGAATTTAAAGGCGAGAACATTATAATTATAGAAAAAACAAATCGAAAGAAATTATACAATCTGTTCATATACAACTTATTAAATGTGATTTTTGTTTGCTTCCATGTATATTTAATAATTGAATGGATTCATTATTCTTCCATTTTATGAATAGACGTATCTCTGTATTCCTTAGGCGTGGAGTTAAATTTATCAGCAAAAACTTTATAAAAAGTAGCTCTGTTTGAGAACCCTGAACGGTATGCAATTTCATCAATAGTCAATTTTGTATTGAGCAGAAGATTTTGAGCTACGTGAATTTTACATTCTTTAATCATTTCAGCAATACTTTTGTCACAGATATCATTAATCTTACGATATAAATGCCTCGTACTGATGTTGAGTTGAGCTGCGACAAAACGTGCAGATAAATCTTCATCGAGGAGGTTATTATTTATAATATCTAATACATTTTGAATAAAAATTTTATCTTCTTTATGTGTCAGTTTACCATCCGTTAGATCAAAAGCACTTAATGGAGAAGATAAATAGTCTTTCAGCACTTCTTTACTGGAAATTAATCTTTTAACGGATGTTTTGAGATAATCCACATTGAATGGCTTTGTAATATACATTTCAGCTCCGGCATCAAGACCTTCAATCTGTTCTTCAATACTATGCTTCGCTGATAACAAGATAACCGGAATATGCGCGGTTCTTTTGTCTGCTTTAATTTGTCTGGTTAGTTTAATGCCGTCTATTCCTGGCATCATAACATCACAAATGATTATATCCGGGTAAATATCTTTAAATAGATCCTGTACGGTAGAAAATTTATTAACGGGAGTCACATTATATTCAATGTCGCATTATTTTTTGCAACAAATTTCAATTTACCATCATTGTCAATAGCCTGATTCAATCCATTTGGTAGTCCACCCTCAACATCGCCTGCTGCCAATGAAGTAGATATACTACCATTGGCAGATTCAGTTAAATCTTGCAATCCTTGATAAAGTCCATAAATCTTCATATCACCTATTTCAATACCTGATGCTCCGGGAATCTTTTTTATTGTAAAACGATAGTATTTGTAGTCATATGTTGATTCTGTGGTTGCTTGCCATCCTCCACAAGCTGTTCCTGCATTGCTGTAATACAAACTAAGGAATACATTTGCTGCAGGCATATTTTCCCAAGTTATTCCATCTGTTGAACGTTGAATGGTATGTGAACTCAGTGTAACTTCTGAATTATCAAAAACTAAATTTCTCAGCGCAAATCCGCTTCCGTGTGGAAAATATAAGGTTATTGTTTCTTCATCATTAGTGGAAATAAATTTTGTAGCATTATTTCCATCGGCTAAATTCCCAATGGTTGAATTACTTGATTCCGAAGTTACTGTATATAAATCTGTTGCAGATAAGTTTTTATATGTATCAAATATGGCAGTGTATCCATCAAGACCAGAATAAGTATTCAATTCTGCCTGATTTGCATAATCCGCATCATCATCAGGTTTATCTAATGATTCTTCAGAAGTATAAAGCTCGAATTTATCAATATTGGGTGTATATCCTTCTGATGAAAAATATTTTTTATTTTGACCGATACGTATCATATTAACACCTGCATCTAAATAAATAGGATATGTTATAGATTTTGTAACCGTTGAATTATCGGTATCTGTATAATCAGTAACTGTTACACCACGTATAACCTGATTATTGACACGAACACCGATATTCGAGCCAATTTGTCCACCATCGGCTGCAATCATGTAAAATATCTTCAATTCGTAAACACCCTCAGTAGCAAGATTGACGAAATAGATTGCACTTTGGCTTTTTGAAATACGTTGAATATAATATCCTCCTGAATGGTCGACAGACGCTACTAGCGGGTAATTAGCTACATCCGGTTTCAGACCAAGACCTACATAATCTTCAGCTTCCCAAGAAGCGACTAAAGTTTGTGCATTTATTGTGAAAGGTAATAGAAAAAACAGCATACACAACGCATGAAATAGTAATGTTTTTTTCATGATAAATAAATTTTATGGTTTATAAAAAATAATGAAGAGAGAGAGTAAATTCTCATATAATTTCACTTTACAAATATATTTACATGGGGTATTTTTTTTATACAAAACAATGACAGGTTTATTTAATTTTGAGACGTACAAAATATATGTCTTGTTTTTATACAAATAAGACTTAATATTATACAATTGACTTATATAACATCTTTTATATTTATAATCAAACCAGAGGAAGGAATAGCACAAACTATCTGTATATAAGTATAATACAAAAAAATGGGATAACCTAAAACAAACACATTTTAACTCTTTGAGTGAAAAGCACTCAATCTATGTTATTGAACATAAATTAAGATACTGAAGTAATAGAATGCAAAAAGTATGTCTTATTATTAAAAATAGACATACTTTTGAATGGAATAACAGGAAAATAACCTTACGTTATATCTTATTCTTCTATGTTTTGAATACCAGAATCACGATATTCTTTGGGAGTACAGTTAAATTTATTTGTGAAGTTTTTATAAAAAGTAGTTCTGTTATAAAATCCAGAATTATACATAACCTCATCAATCGTCATTTTTGTATTCAAAAGAAGATTTTGTGCAGTATATATTCTACATTCTTTAATCATCTCAACCACACTTTTACCACTTATTTTATGTAATTTTCGAAACAAATGTCTTGTGCTTATTTTCATTGCATCTGCAACGAACGCTGCAGAAAGGAATTCATTTTTAATATTTTCATTGATGACATCTAAAACTTTTTCAAAGAAAACCTTATCTTCAACGTGGGTTAACTTACCTTCAATTAAATCAAAAGCACTTAAAGGCGAAGAAAAATAACTTTTGAGTTCTTCTTTTCTGGAGATTAATCGTTTAACTGAAATTTTCAGATGCTCAACATTAAAGGGTTTAGATATGTATATCTCTGCACCAGCGTTTAATCCTACAATTTCTTCATCCACATCATGCTTAGCAGACAATAGTATTATTGGAATATGAGCAGTTTTCTTATTTGATTTTATTTTTCTTGTCAAAAGTATGCCTTTGCCTTTATTAATGAAAACATCACAAATTATTATATCAGGATAAATATCAGCAAATAAATCTTCCGTATCTGCGATATTATTTCGGGGCATAACATTATAAGACTCTGCAAACACTTCGCACACCAACCATAGTATCTCAACATCCTCTTCCAATATTAAAATAGTCTGTTTTCCCTGTACGTATTTATATTCTGGCAAAATCATTTGTGTCGTATATTCTTTTCTTTGTAATAAATCTGGTAGATTAGATTTATTATTTATGACTAGATTGGATGTCTTTTGCTTTGGAAGTTCTACAATAAATGTTGTGTCTTCGTTTAAAATACTTTTCACCTCTATTTTTCCACCTAATAAATGAACAAGATTATTTGTAATAGCCAGTCCCAACCCACTATAAGAAAAATCATCCGTATTTTTTTCCTGATTCTCAAAGCTATCCAATACGCTATATCTATCGAAAATCCGCTCAAAGTTTTCTTCCTTTATTCCCTTGCCAGTATTTGATATTATAATATGAAGGGTGGATTCTGTAGCTTTAGCCGTAACTTTAATCGTCCCGTTCTTGTCAGTATAACGCAAAGCATTTGATATTAGGTTGGAAACTATAGAATAAAAGAAAGTCTTGTCAGAATTCCAAAAAAGTTTTGGCTGGATATTACTGTTTAATTTAACTCCTTTTGAATCGATTACCTCTGAAAACAATTTAACAATATCTGTAAATAGATCTGAAATAGGAATTGTCTCTATTTGTGGCTGTCTGTTTCCAGTTTCTATCTGTCTAAATTCAATTAGTTGTTGGATTAAATTATTTAAGCGCTCTGCATTTCTTTCAATAAGTTTAGTGTATTGTAAAACAAAACTATCAGCTCCCTTATGAGATAAAATTCTACTACAAGGACCGTATATTAGAGTTAACGGGGTGGAAAATTCATGAGCGATATTTGTAAAAAAGCGCAACTTGGATTCATATACTTCTTCCTGGTGTTTCTGCTTTATTTTTTCCAAAGCAATCTTTCGTTTTTGATCATTTTTCCATATCAAATATAAGCTTAATAAAACAACACAAGACATTATCAAAAATATATATACAATATAAGCAATAGTAGATAAATACCATGGTGGACGAATAATTAGTTTTATTGGAAAAACCGAACTCTCTTCTCCGGTTACATTATTCCTATATTTGACATAAAGCAAATATTCACCAGGTGTTAAATTTGTAAAAGAGATTGATTTTGAATTCTTATTATTTATCCATTCATTATTATACCCATCCAATTTATAAAAATAATTATAATTATTTCCGTCGATATAATCATTTGCGGTGAAAGTTATAGTGAAGAAATTTTGATTGTAATTTAAATTCAATATATGTTTTCCTTGTCTATTTAAATAAAAATCATAAATATTATAATCTTTTCCTAAAATAGAAAGGGAATTCAAATGAAGTGCAGGGACATATGCATTTGATTTTTCATTCGTTTCATTTATTACTACAAAACCGTCAACACCTCCAAAATACATTTTTTTTGATTGCTCATCTCTATAAAATGCACCATCGCTAAACTCGGTAACAACTAATCCATTATTTTCATTGTAAGTTTGAAATGTATTTTTTTGAATATCAAAACGTATGATCCCTTTATTTGTACTCAGCCACAAATTTTTATTTGAATCTTTCAGAATTCCATGAACTGTATTATTTGGAAATCCGTCCTCTTCGTTAAATATAGAAATAGTGCCTTTAGTTGAATATTTCACTAATCCTAAACTTGTTCCAGCCCATATATTTCCTTTTTCATCTTGATTAAGAGCAAAAACATCATTTAAAAGTTGCTCATTTGATTTTTTACCCAAGACTATTGTTTTATATTGATTATTTTTCGCATTTATCTTAAAAATACCGTATCCTCTATTTCCAAACCATAAAATAGAATCACTTTCGGCAAAAATCGCGAAGAAATTATTATAGGCAAACTGATTATTCTGATAGACAATTTTCTTTACGCTTTTTACAACAGGAGAATCCGTATTACCGCTAACGTGGACAACAATCATCCCCATACCAACAGAAGCAAGCCAAAGCGTAGAATCGTTCAATTCATATATGGAATGAATATATTTAATTGGTTCTCCATCATACAGTAAAGACATGTTTTTAATTCTCTTGTCTTTGTATGAATAATAACTAATTCCCTCTTCATGACCTATCCAAAGAATATTCCTAAGACTTTTTGAAAAAGAATATACTGAATTACTTTTTAATTCACTATGTTTTGAAGTTAAATGAAAGGTATTTGTATAATCCAATTCACTTCCATTACTTAAATTATTTATCCTCAGTATACCATCTCCCTTTGTTCCAACCCATAAGGTATTTTCTTTGTCTAATAATAATGCTCTTACTGGTTTCTCTATTTTGAATGGAATATCATTAAAAGATACGGGATGAATAGAATAATCTGTATTATATATTAAAAAGACTCCTTGACCATCAGTTCCGACCCACAATATATCCTGGTTGTTATCCTTATATAAGCTGAAAACGCCTGAACTAATATTTATATTTTTAACGTCAAATCTATCTTTTTTATCCGGTGTATTGAATAAACATATTAAACCATTGGTCTTAAATCCTATATAATAATTGTTTTTTTGCTTTACTATTGAAGAAATTTCACCGCGGTCTGATATTTCTGCATTAATATTAAATATATAATCTTTCTTCTTTTGAATCAAATCGTATTGAAAAAGTGTTCGGGAATCATCAACAAATAAAACTGTATTATCTTTGATGTCATGTGAACAAAATAAAATTTTTTGATTAACGGAATCTACTTTTGATAGAGATAAATTAATTTCACCATTTTTTAGATAGATGATAGAATATGAGATTATTTTACCACTTTTATAAATCAATGTTAGAATATTATTTTTAATAACACAGTCAGCAATATCATTTAATTTCACTCTTGGTACTGCTATTTTACGAAAATTGTGTAGTTGCTCAGTATAATAGTATACAACCCCGTCGTTTTTAACAATAAATACATTATTATTTCCATCCTTTTCCAACAGAAAGTATCCATTAAATTCGGGAAAATATTCTACCTGTTTTTTTATATTATTCAATTTGTTTAATCCATAATTTGTGCGTATCCAGAAAACGCCCTTTTCTGTTTCAAGAATATTTTCTATAAGGTTTCCTGATAGACTGTTTTGCTTTGTCGTTGATTTATATACATTAATAATAGTGCCGTCAAAAATATTTAATCCGTCAACCGTCCCAAGCCACATGTATCCTTCCTTATCTTGACAAATGGATAAAACAGCACTATTGGATAAACCATCTTTGTTTGTTATTTGTCTGATATTATATCCGAAAGAGAAAATGTAAAATAGAGAAAAAGAAAATAAAATAAATTTTCTCATAAATGTAAGTTTGTTGTTTTAGAAGTAATCTTGACCTATAGGTTTATTAAGTTTTAGAAACATTTAAATAGTAAACAGAAGAAGGGAACGTTATTTATGTAATTGCAAACACATAAATCCCAATCCCTTCTATGATGTACTAAGTACTCGACAAAGATACAATTATTTAAGAGATTTTACCTTATTTACCCAAAGCCAAGCGTGGTTTTGTTACAAAAAGCGATAGAGCTGAGATTGTAAACTGCATATTATACAAACTCAAACCGGGCTGTCAATGGCATATGCTCCCTATTAATGCTCTATTCTCAAAAGTTATTCTTAATTAGTCGATCCTGCTAAATACCCAATATTTTACATTAAGCAACTAAACGAGGCTGTCCCAAAATAAAAATTGAGTCAGTCTCTTTTTTATTTAGCCACTCATTATTTCGCCCAATTCATTACATTGGAGGGGGAGCGTTTAAAATGAAGTTCGCTAGCCATAAATTCCATATATGGTTGTACATGCTTGAAGAACGCTAATACCCTTCGCAAAGATAGTTTAATCCGGGTTCTCCATCCCGAGTACTTATAATTCTGTTCTTCGGACATTCACCATTACACATCCTCAGGAATTCGCATTTACGACATTGAGTTGGTAATGTGTCACGTTTGTCTGCACCAAATCGCAATTGTTTTTGAGAAAAAACCATTTCGTAAATGGTATGGGTTTTAATATTACCAATTTTATACTCCGGAAAAACATAATGATCGCAAGCATACACATCTCCATTGAACTCCATCACAGTGGCATGACCACAGGTTTCTCCAAAAATACAGACACCGGGTTGCTCACCAATAGTGCCGGCCAAAGTTGAGTCAAAAAGCTGAACAAAATATTGTCCCACATCTTTCTTTACCCATTCATCTAATATACTGATATAAAACTGACCAAACTTCTTCGCGTTCACTGTCCATGGAGCGAGTTTTGCATCATCACTGCCAATTCCATCAGGCGGAAGCAAATGCAGTCCGTCCGGTCGACTTTCGGTTATTTTCTCAACGATGGGTGAAAATTGCATATAATGACTACCAATTTCTTTGAAGAAATTGTATATCTCCAGCGGATAATCTACGTTATAATCATTAATTACCGAAAGTGTATTAAACTCAACACCATGTTTCTGCATGAGCTCAATTCCTTTCATTACTTGCTTGAACGTCGCATTCCCGCCCTTATTTTTGCGATAAACATCGTGGCAATGTTCCGGTCCATCAATTGAGACTCCGATCAGAAAATTGTTGTCCTTGAAAAAGCGACACCACTCATCATTTAAAAGAGTCCCATTCGTCTGAAGCGAGTTATCTATTTTTCTGCCTCGACCGTATTTTTTTTGCAGTGAAATAACTTTCCAATAGAAAGACAAATCACTTAGCAAAGTCTCCCCTCCATGCCATGTAAACAACACTTCAGGTACAGGATGAGCCTAGATATAACTTTCGATATATTTTTCGAGCGTGTCATCGCTCATTTGCATATTTTTTCTGTTTTCGTAAAGTTTGGCCTTTTCAAGGTAATAGCAATACGAACAGTTTAAATTACAGCTTGATCCGATTGGTTTTGCCATCACATAAGTTGGCATTGACAGCGGATTGAAATCAATGGTCTTTTTCATTTTTAATAAAAAATTTTATTTGCACACCAATTCAATTGAATCGTTTTCAGGGGGGAAAAAAAATACAATATATTTAGCAATAAAACCAAAATGAGGCTATCTCAAAATAAAAATTGAGACTGCCTCTTATGAATTTATACTTAGTCACTTATATGAGTATTAGCTCTAAAATTGAGCTATCATATTTTTATATAAACATCTAAAATTATTCATCTATTTGTAATACTCCAGCAAATCCACCATTCCTTGCCAGCTTTATGGTAAATGAGGTCTTATCATTAAATCCGGAGATAGTTTTTCTATAGTCCATTGCTTGCCTATCAGCATTAATTCCATCTTCAAAACAAATTGCCTTATAGTTTTTTCCATTTTGCAGGAAATCCAGATTAACCTTAACTTCTCTCGACTGGTTATTAGTCATACCACCGATAAACCATTTATTTGCTTTTCGTTTAGCGACTATAATATATTCACCTACTTTAGCTTCCAAGACACGAGTTTCATCCCACGTTGTAGGAACCTGAGTGATAAACTCAGTACATTCTGCATTTTGATAATACCGAGTTGGATTGTCGGCTAACATTTGTAATCCGCTTTCGAAGATAACAAACAGAGCCATTTGGTAGGCACGAGTACCTATACTCGCAGAGTTGGGGCGCATACTACAGTACACCTCGGGCTGCATATTAATCATAGCTCCTGGAGTATAATCCATTGGTCCAACTGCATTACGCATAAATGGAAAGTAGATTGAATTATTCGGAGTACAAGAGTTCATCTGCTCCATTCCCCTCACTCCTTCATATGATATTACATTCGGGAATCTGTATTCTAAACCTGCAGGTTTGAACGAACCATGAAAATCAACAAGAATTTTATATTTAGCTGCTTCTTTGGCTACCCTTTCGTAATAATTTACCATACATTGGTCGCTTCTGTCCATAAAATCAATTTTCACACCTTTTATTCCCCATTCTGAGAAGGTTTTGAAAATATCCATATTCTTTTCGACTGTAAGCCATGTAAGCCAAAGTATGATCCCTACATTTTTCTCTTTCCCATAACGTATAAGTTCATGTAAATCAATTTTAGGATTTGGAGTATATGGATCTTCAGTGGTCATAGCCCAACCTTCGTCCATAATGATATATTCCACGCCATACTTAGCTGCAAAATCGATGAAGTATTTGTAAGTATCAAGATTGTACCCCGACACAAAGTTTACATCCGCACCATAAGGAGCTGCACCATTCCACCATTCCCAACTCGCTTGTCCTGGCTTTATCCATGTGTAATCTTCTATTTCACATTTTGATGAAAGCTGCATTGTTATTGTATTTTCAACAAGTTCTTTATCTTCCTTTGAGATAACGAAATATCGCCATGGGAATGTCCTTTTTGCATTTGTTTTTGCAATATAATCCGCTTCTTTCAAGAATTTGAGGCTACGATCACCATCAGAACCAAATTCTAATGGCTGTTTAGGGAATTTTGATCTAATAGCACTTTCGCCGGTTCCTTGAAGAAACATAGCAGGGTAATCAATCAAATCTGCCTCTGAAATTAGAATTTTGTATGGAGTTTTGGCTTCTACCAAGACAGGGAGCGTAGACATATGGTCATTTTCTTTCCATTTACTTACATACAAATGCGAATATTCTTCTTCGTAAGCTGTTTTAAAATTTCCCGGTTGTTGGATATGACAAAAATAGTTAGAGTCGAAACGAAGATTAAAATCCTCATTCAACACTTTAATCTCCTTTTTATTCAAATTAGTAATAAAGCGGTAGGCTACAGCATTGTTAAACACTCTAAATTCAACAGAATAGCCTCCTTTAAAAGACATTTTCAATACATTACAATTGCTTATTACGCTTGAAAACTTAAGTGGAATTATCGGCTTCAATTCTTCATTGATGATGCTATTTTTACTACCAAGCAATTTTGGATTTAGCCCTAATATCTCATCTGAGAGATAGAGTGCCATATCGCAATTATCCAATAAGCTTTCATTTTGATATGAAACCGAATAATAAATTTTGTTAGATATATTTATGCTAACCTTAATTTGTTCGTTAGGTGATCGGACAATAAGTTTTTTTTGAGAGTAGATATAAAAAAAACAAGAAAATAAACACAGGATAATTAAACTAATTCTTTTATTCTTTTTCATACTTTTATTCTTTTAGAAAAAACAAAAGACGGACTATATAGACTAACATCCGCCTTTTGAAATAGATAAACTAAACATCACTTACTTAACAATACCTTAAAAAGAGAATTTCCATTTGCTGTTTTAACTACTACTATATATATGCCATTAGGATAATTGAGATTTAGATTGATTCTTTCGTTTGTTGAATAAGACGCTTGAACATTCCCAAAAATATCCATGACATCAACGATTGCTTTGCCTGAAGTTATTACCTCTATAGTTCCACGCGAAATTGTGGGATAGACAACTATTTTTTCTGTCTGATTATTCTGAATTGCTGTTTCTGGATTCACCTTCTGAATCTGCCAAATAGCACCACTTTCCTTATCTGCATATACATAAGAGTTGGCTGTAGTGGCATCAAAATTAAATAGTTTACTACTTTGCCATACCCCTTTCATAATAAAAGTACAATCTTCCTGTTTAAGGATGTTTACTTGACCATCATTATCCGTCTTATTGCCTAAACGCAATCTCCAATAAGAATCATTATAGCTAACCAAATAGCTGCCTTTCATTGAAACATTATAAATATCTGTTTTTCCAGAAACAGGAATAAAATTAAAAATGAAATTTTCATTTTTTTCTACTAAAGGATTGATGCAAAAATCGCCTTCGAATGAGTTTACTTTATATTGTAAATACATTCCGGAATAAAAATGCTTAATATAATACTCAGTATCAGTAGCTATATTACTTTGACAATCTTCTTGATGAGAGTTTTTTTTTGATGCTTCGATACCTATTTCGGCAGCGGATGCCCAATTATTCCCATTCACTTCTGACTTCGCTATAAATTTTAAGAATCGGGCTTGAGGTTTAGATAGTATGTTTACTGACTGTATGCTTGAATTATTTGCGAACTGTCCACTCATAGCGGGTTCACCCCACACATTCGGGTCATTACTGAAATAAACTTCGTAGCTGGCTACTCTTCCGTTGGAGCCATCAAGACGACCCTGATATGTGAATTTTTCGACAGTATACTCGTACAACATATCAATCACAATTTCATGTGGGTAAGTTGGTTCGTTGGTTCCCCAGGGAGTATGCCATATCGTATTCTCATTATCATCAATAGCATATTTTGCATCGTTTCCATTTTGTTGACTCGAAACCTTAGCTATTCGCCATTTTGTTTTATCAATCACTACATAAAAATATTTCTCAGATTCCATACTATCGAAATATCCATTTCGTTTGCAATAAGCCTTGACAGTCCCGGCATCCTGTAAATCAAAAGGCTCTTTATATAGTTGAAATTGCCCTCCATCGATGCTGTAATAAATTTCGGCAGCGTTAGTACTTGTGCTTAATGTTACAATTCCGCCTTTATTGCGTTCAATCTCTACCGCCGCACATACCAGACTTTCAACACGCGCTTTTTTTGACAATTGTTCGTTTGTAAGTTGGCTCGAAAGCGGTAAAATCATAAAATTAAACAGTGTATAGTCGGCACGCAATTCATATTTTGACATTACATCAGCTCCACAACTAGCATTTCCCAATCCACGCATTCCAGCATTTAACGAAATGATTGAGTTATCATTAAAAGGAACTTGATAAGTATGTTTTGCACGATTATCCTTGTTGGAGTATAAATCTTCTGCTTTGTAATGTACAGCTGATGCTGACATTGTATTGGGAGCAACGAAAAGTAGACCCTCACCGACATTATTTCGTACACTTATCCAACGGACATCTTCTTTGTTACCGGTTTCTTGTGGTAATAAATAATTGGTCCATTGATCAGTAACAGTACTGTTGAAAACTCCCAAAAAACAAGATTCTTTACGGTCTTTATACGAATCCCAAGGTCCTCTTCCGAACCATGTAAACTGCTCAAAATCTTTGGGCATACTTAATCTGTATCCTATACGAGGAGTAATTACATTCTTCGTTACAGGATCAATAATCGTATTGAAAAATACGGTTCCGTCTTTTAATATATTAAAGGTTTCTGTAGTATTATATCTATATTGTCCGGTTGCTAAATATAAATTTTCTACAGTGATAGTAACAACATCCGAAGTTTGTTTCACATCAAATGTTCTTGGAAGAACGGTAAGTCTTCTTATGCCATTTGCATCCCATGTTTGTGTTTGTGCTTTGTCATTATCGGTAGGAAGACGAAATACATTTAATTCGAGTGTTCCGTTAATCATTTGTTTACCATTCAACACGTAGCTTTCAAGTGCTCCTTTAAGTTTCGAAAATTCGATAGAGAAATTATTCCCGCTTACCTGTACCGTATTTCCATTGTTCTGAACAGAAAGGACACCTGAAGTCGGAATAACATAAACAGGTTTAATTGCTTTTTTTAACTCTATTTGTTCACTTGCCACCTCATATCCTGCATTTGCCCACCAAGTTGCATTTTTTTGATAAACATTGAAACGGATAAAATATTCTGCTGCTGGTTCAGTCATCAAAGCACTTTCATCGATTGTTAAAGTTTGACTCTCTCCTGCATTTAATGTAGTATTTATCTTTTGAGTTTTTAATATTTTGCCATCTTCTAATATGGAATAATAAATATCCAGATCACTTGTATTTTTAAAAGAAAGTTTACTTGTCAGGTTAAATGTTTTTCCATCATTCTGCATAGAAAAAACAACAGGTTGATATATCTTCTTTGTATTATAACTTTTTGCAGATAAAGAGCAATCCGGAAATACAAGACCATTAATCACAAAATTTTCATTGTTTGGTTTATCTCCAAAGTCTCCTCCATAAGCCCAATAAGTTTCATCTTGTTTCCCCGGAACAGGCATTTGTAGTCCCTGGTCTTTCCAGTCCCAAATAAATTCTCCTGTAAGTGATGGATATTTCTCATATAAATCAAACATTTCACGCACATTCCCCATCGCATTTCCCATTGCATGGCTGTTTTCACATTGAATGTGAGGACGTGGATTTGATTGGGTTAAACGATCTTCTCCTATCTTCATTATATCGTTATAGCCGCCATACATTGTGCTACTGACATCACTCCATTGACTATTTCCTTCGTAATGTGTCAGACGTGTGTTATCTAAGGCTTTAATGGCATTTTCAACATATTGGAAATTATTTCCATTGCCTGATTCATTTCCATAGGACCAGATAAATATAGAAGGATGATTTCGGTATCTCATAACATTGTTTTGGTTACGCTCAACCATAGGTTTTCTAAATGCTTCAACACTTGAAAGTCCCATGTTTCCATGACATTCAACATTAGCTTCTGCCAACACATACATACCATATTTATCACAAAGATCATAGAAATAGGGATTATCCGGATAATGTGATGTACGTATAGCATTTATGTTCAAACACTTCATGGTCTTAATATCCATTTCCATTTCTTCTTTAGAAATAGTACGACCATTAATTTCACTGTGATCGTGCCGATTTACACCGTGAAAAACCATTCGCTTTCCATTTATTAACAATTCTCCTTTACTGCCAATTCCAACCTCACGAAAACCGACTTTACCTCCACGAATATCTGAAGTTGTACCATTATTATTTAGCGTGATCACTAAATCATATAAATTGGGTATTTCAGCACTCCATTTATCAGGATTGTTGACAGGCACTGTAAAAGTATTTTTTCCAATAACTGGCGCCGAAATAGTGCTTTGCGCAATGACAATTCCGTCTTTCATTATTTTGGCATTCAGGCTTGCATTACTTAGCGAATTACCTGTAATCTCAACATCCAGAGAAACCATTGCATTCGCATATTGGTCATCAAGATCTGTACGAAAAAAATAGTCACGAATTTGAGTTTTCGGTGCAGACCAAACAAAAACATCACGGCAGATGCCTGAATATCGCCAAAAATCCTGATCTTCGAGAAACGAACCACTGGTAAAACGGTATACCTGAACAGCTATAACATTAGTGCCTGCTGTTACATAATCTGTTATTTTAAACTCACCCGGAGTATATGAATCTTCAGAGTAACCTACTTTTTGTCCGTTAACCCATACATAATATCCTTCTCCAGCCCCGTTAAACCGAACGTAGATATCCCGTCCATTCCAATTATTGGGAATAATAAAGTCTCGTCTGTAGCTACCTACCGGATTTTTACAACTGTTATTATATGTCCAATCAGAAGGTCGATCAGCCATAACACTATATGTAGAACTATTATATGTAAATGGATAATCGTAATTGGTATAAACAGGGATATCCCAACTTTTTCCATTTCTTACACCGTATATTTGCCATACACTTGGGACTGTGATGTCATCCCAACCACTAACATTAAAATTAGTTTCATAAAAGTTTGCCGGTTTAGAATCTGGATCTTTTGCCCAATTAAATTTCCATGTTCCGTTCAGGCTCTGGTAGTAGGCAGATGCTTCTATACTTTTTTGCAACAAAGCATTTTCTGATTCAAAAGGAATAGCTATTGTATAGGGATTTTCTTTATTAATTTGAGTGACATTAACATTGTCCCATGCTCCGTCCCAGTTTTCGAATCCGGTTTGTGCAAAAATGGCTGTCGAAAATACAACAGTAAAAGTGCTCAAGAATAGTTTTCTTATTTTCATAATTACTTCTTAAATATTTTTTTGGTTATTATATAGTTTTCTTCCTGAATGACAATAAAATAATACCCTTGTTTAAAATCGCTCATTCTCAGGGCATTCACTCCTGCATTCAACTGTCCTAAAAATACGTTTTGTCCCATAACATTAAAAATGCTCACAGTGCCTTTTTCAGGCATGTTAATTGATAATACTTCCTGCACTAATGTAGGATAAACCACAATATTTGTCATTTCGGCTACATCTACACTATTGGGATCTCCATCGATACCTACTATATTTAACAACTGCCATTCCGCAAATTGCATTAAAGTAGAACCGTTATTTTCTGTTATGTTTAATCTGAAGTTAGAGAATGATTTCAAATCTTTGTTACAGGCATAATATTGTGTTACACCACGATAAGGAAAATCCTGATTGTTGCGACTATCAATCAGCTCCCAAGATGATCCATCCATTGAAGCTTCAAGTATCCAAGCTCTGGGGTCACGAGTTTCTTCATCATTTGCTGAAGTTATACTATATGCGTTTACCTTTAGAGAATATGGAGATTTGTAATTAACCCACGATGAACCATAAAAAAGGTTGCAGTATTTTGTCCCTTCTAACTTATCAATAAGCTTAGAAACACCCTCCGAAGAGTTTTTGTCAATCAGTTCTGCTGTAATTGTACCACTATTGTTTGTTATATCGGCAGCAGAAAGCCCTGTTCCATGAATTTCCCACTCACCCAGAATTACTTCAGAAGAGTTTGTGTTTGATAGCTTTGTTATATTTAGCCTGAAAAAAGTATATGCAGTTGTAGTTGTGACAGTGTATACTTTACGTTCACCTCTCTGTGAAAACGTTACATTACTGCGATTATGAATATTTGTCCAATTCTGACCGTCATTTGAACCTTGCAAGCTCCAATTCTTCGGAGATTTATCATTATCATAACCTGAAACAACAGAATATGCCAATACACTTACCGGAGTTGTTGATTTATACTGTATCCAGGCTGGCATTGTTGAGGCATTCAAGGTATAAGTTGTGTTTCCATTATTATCTGTCAATGTTTGTAATGCCTTTGAATCATTATTATCTGAAGCAGAAAGGCTGCCCCCGTTCATCGTGATATCATTATACATGTTGTCATAATACAAATCACCAAAAAGTTGCCATTCTGCCAATTGGGTCATTGATGCTCCATTATTTGCAACAACATGCAATTTATAATACTGATAACCGACGTTTTGATTAACATTATAATATTGAGTATTATATCTGTAATTGAATCCCTGATTTTCTTGTTGGTCTATTCTTATCCAATTTGCACCATCGTTAGAACCATACAAAACCCAACTTTTAGGATCGCGCTCAGGCTCATCATTAGCAGAAGTCAGGCTATACGAATTTAATTTATATATACCATTTGCCTGATACTGAATCCATAAATCAGATTGACCAATAACAAGATATTTTGAGAACGAACTTTTATCAGTAACACCAACATAAGTTTCTTCCGATTCATTACCAACATATTGTGCAGTCAACACACCTCCATCAGCAGTAATATCATTATCAAATATACAGGTTCCATACAATTGCCATTCTCCAAACTGCGTTTCTTCTGTATTTCCATTATTCTCTCTTATATTCAGACGAAAATACGAATAACTGTTACTTAACGAAACAGCATAGACTTTTTTCGTATAACGGCCACTAAATTGTTGATTATTCTGAACATCAATATCTATCCAGTTAACACTGTCATTCGATGCCTGAAGACTCCATGATTTTGGATCTTTTTGAGCATCTGAGCTAGCAGAAAATACGGCATAAGCTTGTAGTAATACCGGCTTTGGCGATTTATAGCACAACTCAAAATTTGCATTTGAGGAAAAAGATGAACTTGTTATTAGATTGTTGTCAATAGCGTAATTTATTGTATTCGATGCACGAGAGGAATATATAGAACCTCCATTATCTGTTATATCCGAATATACTTTATTCTCAGTTATAAAACGAAAATAATCCACTCTAAAAATGTTACTTTGTCCTGATACTCCATTAAAAACAAGATATATATTTTGCATTCCCGTGATTGGAGTAATACTACCAGTCAAAATCTGCCAATCAGCACCTGTGGTCGGCACAGCGATAGTACCAAGTAATGGACCTTTTACTCCTCCTTGATGCACTTCAATACTTCCTTTAACCGATGCTCTCGACACGCTTAATTCTATAGAAGTAGCTAAACTATTCCCAAAATTTACATTATTATAGCCAACGTAATTCCCTGCTTTAATATTTCCAATTTCATAATCATTCTGATTTGTTCCTATTTGCGTATAAACACCTTTTATATAATCAAAACACTCGGCCTGTATTGTAGAATACGCATCTTTTATGATTTTACTCTCATCCAATGGAGCATTAAATACTGCAGAAACTACAGTTGATGGACCAAAAGGATCATTAGTAAAATCGCAATTCTCAGTACAATTGGTCAAAATAAAATTTTCAGGAGTCTTAGTAAGCCACGCAGAGGATGTAAGACTAAGAGAATTACGATTATTGTAAGCCTGAAACGCGTTTTTTTGCATCCAGTCCACATATTCTGTTTTTCTTAAGTCAGTAATAAGTCTTCTTACATAACGCATCAATATCCCTTTAAATCCAGCCAGATCACCGCTCCCTACCTGACAAACATTTATATATCCATTTTCATCGCAAAGATTTTCTGTAGTATATTTCATAATCATTTCGGCATCATCCCGATACATATTATTTCCATAATGATTATACAGCATAACTGCTGCTCCTAAAAATGTACCCTGATTATAAGTTGATGCCCAATAGTTATATCCTGAAGGTTGTCCAGCCGTCCACGTAAAACTATCGTAAACCTGCCCTGTAGCAGGTACAAATAGATATTTACGTTGTAACGCATACAAATTTTTTGCTTTTTCGTAGTATAAATCATCTTCCAAAGCCATTGCAAGATAACATGCTGCTACTTCTGCCGGTCCATTTATACATGAGTTCGTTCCATTTTGCGTTTCAGTTGTTTCTTTCCATCTTAACATTCCCGTTGGAAGCAAAGCGCGCGCATACATATTGTCAAAGTTTGTCTTTGCATAAGAAAGGAAAGTCGCGTCACCAAACATTAAATATCCACGAACAGATGCAATAACCATCCAAGCTATATCATCATTAAAGTCATTGTATAGCCAATTAGACTGATTTCTTGCGATAAAATTTTTATATAACTGACGATACATTGTTTCATAAGTGACATCGCCTGTTGTTTCATATGCATCAAGAACAATCTCAAACATTTCTGCATCGCCCCACCATCCTCCATTACCTAATACATATCCGGTTGGTGCTTGTTTGTAATATTTAGTCTTCCAACCACTCATTGTTTCATCTCGTACCTTTTGGGAGAATTTTATTTGTGTATCGTTCAATTCAAATTTCCAAATTTGTCTTAATGAATCATTGCCTGTTTTTTTATCGTGCAATTCTATTGCGGCACCATCTGCTGTAGATGAAGTTTCCATATATAACTGAGAAATTCCATCGTTATTTGGCTGTGTTATATAATAATAACCTGATTGATTGGGTACAGGAGTTAATGTCCATCGTGAAGCACTGGTTGTTGAACTATTTGATTGCACGATAGGCATACCATCAACAGCACTTCCCTTTCTATAAAGTACATATTGCGAATAAGCGTTAACGAAAGTATAAGTATTATCGTCATTTGCTGTAAGAATCCATCGCTGAGCAGGGACGTTTGTTTCTGTCCACAAGGTTATTCCCGCATCGGTAAACAATGATGAGTTGCTTGCAAAGACAGATTTATTTGTTATGCTAGCAGAAGATATTTTGTACTGTTGACCAGTGATTATATTTGCATAACCAATTATAGAGATGGAAAGAAAGACAATAAATAGGTAGATTTTTTTCATAAATTAGAGAATTATCCTTTACAAATATCAAAATTAACAATGACTATACAGCGTTTTAAATTAGTATAGAAGAGATCAACTTTAATCAAATGTTAATCTCTTCTATTAAATTACCAGCCCGTATTTTGAACCATGTTTTTATTTACATTAATTTCGCTCTGTGGAATGGGGAATAAATTCATTCTATCTGTGAAGATTCGGGATTCCCAAGTTCTTCTCTTGTAAAAATACATTGTATTTCCAGTTGCTGTTGATGACATATCGACGAGTACATTAAATCCACTCATTTCGCCTCCTTCACCACCTTGATGCCATGTTGGGTAAATCCAACCATCTCCCTGTGTCATTCCAGCAACTCCCCAACGACGTACATCAAAATAATGTTGATTTTCATATGCCATTTCAATTAGTCTTTCACGACGAACTGCATTCAACACATCTGTATTTCCTAAAGCAATTCGTGTTTCACCACGAGCCCCTAAAGTTGCATCACCATTTAAACCATATTCAGCAATTCCTGCACGTGCACGAATCAAATTCACTGCATCTATCGCATTTTGATATTCCCCCAATTCAGCACATGCCTCTGCGTAATTTAAATAGATTTCAGTCAAACGGATGTAGATGTTATATGGAACACTACCTGATTTATATAGTTTTTTTCGCGCCAAAACACCTGACTTTGGATAATCGTGACCATTTTTTGCTTGACCGGAATTACCATTCAAAGAAAAATCAGTATAATAAGTTTTGGATTCATCAAAATCCCAACGACGGTTTTGGAATGTAAAATTAATATAAAATCGAGGTTCACGATTGTAGAATTGTTTCATTATACGGTAGGACGATGTAGGTATAAAATAAGCATAGCCAGAATAAATATCTTTGTATGTATCTACACTTGTCATGTTACGAGCTGTAAACTTATCTTCTTCGTCGTTTGTATAGTTGAAATAGGTTGAATCATCTTCTATTTTCAATCCTTTATTTGTAAAAAATAAATCTACAAATTGTAAGGGAACAGTCAATGCACCTCCACCACTCTGGGCATCTGTTATTCCTGAATGTTTTGGTCTCAGATAATAATACATATTCCAGCCATTTCTTGTACTGTAGAAAATCATTTCTTCATTGGTTGAACGTCCGAGGAAAGACTCACTTACTGAATAATATGGATCCGAGCCTGCAATTGTGGCAGCATTGGCTCCATCTGCTCCTCTAAATACTAATTGAAAACCGGGATTATTCTCAATGAAATCTTTTGCAGCCTGTTTTGCTTTCTCCCATTTTGAATCATCACGAGATTGAGGAAACAGATATTCTCCTTTTGAATTTTTCATATCCTTATAATAAGTATCTCCGTTAAACAGATTACTTGCAGAATACAATAACACCTGAGAACGTATCGCTTCAACAGCTTGTTTTGTTATATTTCCAGCAAACTGAGTTTGAAAAGTTCCATCTTCGCTGCTAAAATGAGAAAACAGATGATCTTCACTTAAAATAACATCAAATTCGTGTACAATATAATCTATGCATTCGTCCACAGTACTCCTTTCGCGTATCATTGAACTAACATCTGCTTCATTATTGTAAACTTCGTCTCCTATATTTACGAATGGACCATAGATCTTAAATAAATTGAAATAGTATATTGAACGTAATGCTCTTGCTTCTGCTTTGGTTCTCAACTTTGTAGCCTCATCCATATCACCACATTCATCAATCCGTTTCAAATAGATATTCGCTTTCTGTATGCCTTTATAATATGCCTTCCACATACTTTCTACATATCCTGATGATTGATTTATCGTTCCATTATTCACATAGTTTGAATTACAATGTTCCCATGGCAGATCTCCTTCAAGCGAAGCGGGTGTCCAGATTCCTCTTGTTTCATCACCCCCACCTGTATAATTCTGTTCTGATTCATCCGGCAGATATTGATAGACATTAGATAACCATTGCAAAGCGAGTACTCTGCTAGAAAACACATCATCTAATGTGGTAACATTCTCAGGAATTGAATCAAAATAATCACTACATGATGTTAATGAAAGGATGATGATGATTAATGAAAATGTATATTTTTTTATTGTTTTCATAATATAACTGTCTAAAACTTTTATTAAAAACTAAAATTAATTCCCATAGTGTATGCTGTCACATTAGGATATGCAGCACCATTATCACTATTCAATTCAGGATCCCATAACTTAAATGCGCTCCAGGTAAATACATTTGATCCCATTAAATAAAATCTTCCACCTTCAATTGATAATTTATTAGTCCATGTTTTAGGGAAATAATATGATAATGTAAACTGTTTTAATCTTAAAAAACTAACATCTTTTAACCACCATGTACTGGTAACAAAATTATTTACATTGGAAGGATTATCGCTTCCCCAAGCTAACCGTGGATAAAATACATTATCGTTTGTAGGATTATCTTCACTCCATCTGTCTGTAATATTTGCTAAGAGCGTGCCACCTCCTGATGAACTCTGAAAAGGCCAAATTCCGGAACCATTTACAACCCTATCTGCACCTGCTGTTCCCTGAAATAGGATTCCTAATCCCCAGTTTTTATAACGTACATCTCCACCGAAACCATAATAATACTTAGGAACATCTCCGTTTCCTATACACGATATATCCTGCTCATCGATGTGACCATCGCCACTTATATCTTTATACTTTATATCTCCTGGTTTTGTCAACTGTCCAGGATATGTTTCTCCAAATTGAGTAATATTTCTTTCTTGAATTTCTTCCTCGCTTGAGTAAAGTCCCTCTGCAATGTAACCAAAACGAGCCAGTACATTATGTCCCACTGAATTTCTCCACGGTTGATCACTATATACTGTTTTACCATCTTCTATTACTTTATCTTCATTCATTGTGAAATTTGCTTGCATCGAAACGAAGACATCCTTATTAAACTGCTTATTATAAGCTAAAGAAAGCTCGGCACCTTTATTCTCCACTGCACCAATATTGCCTGCTGGTGTTACAGAAAAGCCGGCATATAATGGGAGGTTATATCGTGAAACATAAATGTTACTTCTTTTTTCTTTGAATAGGTCAAGCACAACTGTTAATGAATTTTTCATGAAATTCATTTCTAATCCTAAATCTTGTTTATGAATAGTTGACCAAGTAGCATTGTATCCATATTTTGTAACTCCAAGACCATTCCCTACTGTTCCTGCTGTACCATAAATAGAATATCCATTTTGTGATGAAATCTCTGTTTGATAACCAAAACGGGCATCGGAAGACATTACGTCATTTCCTACAAGTCCATTCGAATATCTGATTTTCATAAAAGAAATGACATCAGAAAGTCCATCCCAGAAAATTTCATTTGATGGAATCCAACCTACTGCCATAGCAGGAAAGAAGCCCATTCTATTATTTGGTGAAAAATTCTCTGAACCTGTATAACCTGCATTTGCCTCTGCAAAGTATCTATCGTTATAAGAGTATGTAAAACGAGATGACACACCTAACTGTTTATATGGCAATATCTTATATAAGTTATCAGAATTAGGATCTCTATAGTTTTTCATACTGGTTAAGATTAATCCAGTTACATTGTGAAAACCGAATGTGCGGTTGTAATTTAAAGCCCCTTCCGCATAAAAAGTACGATAAGAATTTCGTGCTGAAGATATAGACATAGATGATGTTCCTACATAAACCTCTTCAAGCTTTATATTCCCATTTTCATCAAGCACATCTGAATTCCAAACATCTCCTGTTTTGGTACCGCTGGGTTTCCATGTACTATTTCCACCATCACCTCCAATTTTATAACTTAAACCTTGATAGTCTTTTATATCAAAAGCAATCAATCCATGTATTTTTAATCCTTTACTCCAGCTCCAAAAGTCCAAATCCTGAACCACCTTTAAATTAGAATTAATTTGCGTATTTAATTCTTGTTTATATCCCCTTTTGGTAAGTTCGCCGTAAGGATTATCGAGTTCTCTCTGCACACTACTGAATCCGGGGTTACTTCCATCCTCATATTCAATTGGATACATTACAGGATTTATATTCATTGCTTTAGCATATATATCACCTAAACTTTTCAAAGGATAATTTCCTCCGGCAAAGTAACCATTAACACCAACATCAATCGTTGTTTTTTTCGATGCTTTGAGGGTTACATTATTAAGGAAATTATATCTATTATAAGTAATTGCAGTACTATATGCTTGGTTCGGATCTGTTTTTGTTAAACCTGTTTCATCATAATATGCAAGTGACACATAGTACGATGCATTAGGAGCACCTCCACGAACATTTATATTAGCGCGACGATTTTTTCCAAACTTATTATACAAGGCATCCATCCAGTCTACATTCGGATACAAATACTTATTTACTGTAGCATCACCGCTGTGAGCAATAAGGCCATCAGCCATCTTAGTATTATTAATGTATTGCTCTGAATAATAATTCATATCATAAGTATTGCGGTAGGCTTCATTTGCAGCATCCATATATTGATATGCATCAACCAATTTAGGTACTTGCGTAAGCATTGTAAAACCTTCATAGTAATCTACACTAAATTTGGGTTTGCTTACAATCCCAGGTTTTGTAGTAATTATAATTACTCCATTACCTCCTCTTACTCCATATACAGCAGTTGATGATGCATCTTTGAGAATTGTCACCGACTCAATATCTTCAGGATCTAATCGTTTATAGTCGCGTTCAATGCCGTCGACTAGCACTAATGGTCCTTGATTAGTATTAGTCATAGAAGATATGCCTCGAATCCAAATATCAGAATCATCTTGCCCTGGAACTCCAGTACGCTGTACAGCGACTAATCCGGAAACACGACCAGCAAGTACATTACTCATATTAGAAACCGGAGCTTTTACGTGTTCCATTTTTAATGTAGATTGAGCACCTACTATGGAAACCCGTCGTTGAACTCCATAACCCACTACTTGTACATCATTAAGTATATTTACATTTTCCTTTAACGTAAAGTCCAGTACAGTTCCTGTCAACTTTTTTTCTTGTGTTTCATATCCAATGTAGGATACGACTATAACTGCACTTTTAGAAGAAACTTTTATGTTGTAAGTTCCATTTATGTCTGTTACAGCACCATTAGTTGTGCCTTTTTCCATCACGGATACTCCTATCATTAATTCGCCCTTCTCATCTGTAATACGCCCTGTCACATTTGTTGTTTGGGCTACTAATGGTAACGAAAAAAACATAAGTAGTAAAAAACCGAAGAATCTCATTTTTATCATAATATTTTAATTTTATCTCTTTTTTATTGCTGTATATGAAGTAAATCATTATTTCAATGAATCTAATTCAAATCGTTTTGGCAATAAGAACCACATTATGGCAGTAAAAGACTGCCATAATGTTTCATTTAAACCTATCTGTTCTTCTTTTGAAATTATCTGTAAATAACTTTTACAGTTGAGGTAATACCATTCTCAGTGATCTTCAGTAAATACAAACCTTTACTTCTAACAGGAATGCCATTGTTACTGGTTACGTTAGAAATAGAGACCATTTGCCCATTTGTATTATAGACAATTATCTGTGCTTTCTCTAAGATACCCTGTACGTATATTGCATTATCCTTACAATATGCAGAATACTTTTGATCTTTGAATGTTATTGTTTTTACAGATGTAGGAGCTGGACTAACATTTTTCAATGTTGGATAAGCAACATTTTCTTCTATATTCCAAACGTTAGTGAAATCCCAACCTATATTTGTATAAGTCACTTGCTTTTTCAAGTTTGCAGGAAGCATTGGAGTTGCAGATTCGGTTATGCCAGTTACTAAAGCTGGTAACACCCATTGATTGCCATTTGTATTTAACACAGCATCAATATTATATAAATTATTTACAAAACTAGAAACTATACCTCTTTCTACTCCATTATCAGTCATATTCCCTGCAATATGATAGCCGGCAACTTCAACACTCGATATGTCTCCAATAGAAACACAACCTGATAATTCGATTGTACCAGACTTATCAATCAATCCAATAAATCCACCAGACCATCCACGACTTGTTGCGGCCAAAGTTCCTGTAAAATAGCTATTTTCTACAGAGACACTACCTGCTGTTACACCGAAGAATCCACCTACTTGTTGTCCTGCCGAAATAGTTACATTTGCGTAGCAATTTCTTACATCTACATTATCACTATTGCCACCAATAAACCCTCCTACGTGATCGTTACCTGTGATAGTTCCTGTAACATAACATTCTTCAATTGTTGTGTTTTGACATGATCCTACCAAACCACCAATATTGTCACCTTTATTTGTTGAGAGGCCATTAAATTGGATATTTGCAACTCCTAATTTTTGAATTGTTGCTCCGTTAGTAGCATTGAAAAATCCTTTGATATTATTTCCTCCGGTTTTTATCACTGCGTTAGAAACGGTATAACCATTTCCATTAAACACACCTGTAAATGGAGCACTTGAAGAACCTAAGCCTTCAAAATCGACACCAGAGAGGTCTATATTATTTGTCAGCATAAACTTGCCATATAATTTCTGATTTATTCCTAAGAAATCCTCTACTGTTGATATGTTTGTAAAAGCATCACGCAAAATAACTTCAACTTCAAAACTTGATTTATCTGTTGATATTACAGATGAAAGAGAGGCATCAGAATTGATTTCAATAGTTGCAACACCTCCTTGTGTTAAGTTATTTTCAGTTACATAGAGTAACATTCCATCCAGATCGGCTAAATTACTACCTGAAGCAATAGAGTACACTAAAGTTTGTCCTGTCGATGCAATTATTTTATTCAAGTCAATAGCATCCATTGAATTTTGATACCAGGTCAAATAAGGATTAGCCGGTATACCATAAATTTTTGATACAAGCGGAGTGCTTTGCCATGCTAAAACAGGATATAATTTTCCTTCAGTACCTGAGATAAATTTCCAGGTGTTTGTAAAGTCCCAACCCAGTGTTTCTGTATAAAAAATTTGAGAGAGAGCCTTATTATCATCAGACAAAGTAGCTCCGTTTCTGTTGTCATCTTTCTGTCCATCCTGAACAGCTGAATTGGCAGCATTTGTACCAAAATATGAATGTTCTTTCGACCAGTTATTTGTAAATTTAACCACATAATTTGAACTTTCAGGGCTTCTTCCACCCCAATCTCCTATACGGTAAGTATTTTCACCGCAATATCCTCCGACGGTCAAATTTAAATTATTCTTTATATTACCAGCATCATTGCTATCAATTAAGGAAACAACACCTGCTGCTCTACCTTTGACAGCCTCAACAACTCCCGAAAAGTAGCATTTTTCAATTGTTCCGCCACAAATTATACCCGCAAGTCCACCGGCTTGATATTCTCGTGAATACACCTGTGCTCCTGAATAGGAATTACTTACGGTAGCATATCTTGTTTCTTTTACTTCTGCAACTCCATTGTCAGGATCGGCTTCAACAACAACTACATCATAACCACGCATAGCCCCAACTAGAGAACCTACATGGTCTCGACCTGAAATATAAGAATTTGCCACATAACATTGATCTAGAAGACCACCCTTCATATTACCAACAATAGCTCCAATATCTTCATTACCTACCAAATAGGCATCTTCAATGCCCAATTTTGTTATTTCGGCACCCTCGGTATTGCTGAACAATCCTCTTTGAGCTACACTTGAATTATCAACTCTAAGCCCATAAATTATTTTGCCATTACCATTTAACTTTCCTTTAAATGTTCCTAGTGGTATCCAATCTTGAGTCAGTGTTATGTTGTTTGCCAATGTAAATTCGCCATTTAAATCATATTTTATATTTCGCAAGTCCTGCTCGGTAGAAATTGTATATGATATTCCTTCTACTGTCAAATCATAAGTTGCTGTCGCCCCAGAAGAATAATCATCCCCTGTTGTCGTAAAGGTTAGAGTAGTTGTTCCATTAGCTAAAAAAGACACCAGCCCATCAGAACTAATTGTAGCGACAGAAGGGTTTGAACTTGCACATGACACAGTTCTTCCTAAAGCTGAAACCACATTTGTATTATGTGTGGTTCCGGGTAAAGCTCTTTCAGGAAAAGCGTCAAAATAAATACCATCTCCATCTATTGGATAAGTTTGGGTGTTAAAAATCGGATATTTGCCATCTTCAGTTGTCCATACAGAGCTACTCCATCCAAGAGTTGTATTGTAGAAATTTGCTGATTTAAGAGTGGATAAATCGGTATGTTCACCATCAACTCCCGATGAATTACTTTCTCCATTTGTATACAGCTCTCCTTTAACATATACTTGTGTGCCTTCCCAGGAATAATTATTGAGCAGAGTTGCAGTATTTCCATTTGCACTACCTAATACTCTATTTGTTTCATCTCCTTTCAAATATGAAGCGATGGAAACTGAATTTTGTATTTTAGTTGTTCCTCCATCCGCTAATGCTGCAATACCAGCAGTACGTCCAGAACTACAACTTACACCTCCCGCAAAATAAGTATTGCTTATCTCAGCATTTATTGTTGTACCAATAATTCCACCTGACTGCCAACCTGTACTTTTTATAATAGCAGTTGAGTAACAATCTGTAATAATGTTTATATCTCCATCCGAACCCGATGACTTTGTTCCACCGGCAATACCTCCAACATGGTCGTAACCAATAAATGACCCTGAAGTGTAGCATTTCTGAATAGTAGTAGGAGCATATGCACGTCCAACTATCCCTGCTACATCCTGACCTCCGTAAACAAAGGCATTAACCACGCTAAGGTTTTCAATGAAGGCTCCATCTGCAACACCAATAAACCCTGCTCCGTTTCTTGATGTATCTGAGAAATGAAGTCCACTTATGGTTTTTCCATTTCCATCAAAAGTTCCAGTAAAACGATTTTGTTCATCTCCAATCGGAATCCAACTGGATGTCAAAGTAATGTCATTTACCAGTTTGTAATCAGCAGTTAAATTATCTGCCATAGCTCTAAGCTGTGCTTCTGTTGTAATTTCAATCGTTTGGGCGAAGGTCTGAAGTGGGAATAGACCTACAATGAAAATTACATTTAATAAGTTGCGTAATTTTGTACTCATGACAATAGATTTTATTTTTTTATTAATTCAAATAAATTTGGCAATGCAAGTTTAGTACATTAAACTGTGAAAATAATGTGCGAAACCCTGCTTCTCTTTGCATTTGTACAATTATGACACTTCTTATGTTTTTTATGCCCCTGCTATGTTATCGTTTTCATTTTTATAAGATTCTTTATATTGCTTTGGTGACATATTATACTTTTTGGCAAACTCTCTATAGAAGTATGATTTATTAGAAACTCCAACTTTATAAATAATTTCTTTGATAGATAAATTTGTCGTTATAAGAAGTCTTGAAGCATAAGAAAGTTTATAATCTTTAATAAAATCTGAAGGAGAAATAGATAAAATTTTCTTTAACTGACGATAAAGACTACGTGACGATATCTTCATTTTTTCTGCAATAAGCTCAGGACCTAATTTTGTGTTTGATATGTTTTCATTAATCATTTTAATCAGTGTTTCTATAAACTCTTTATCATTTTGATGTACTAATTTTCCCTGAGTATATTCAAATGAACTTTCAACTGTATCGTAATATTCTTTTATGTTCTCTTTATTTATCAAAAACCGATTCACTATTGACAGCAGCACATCTGACGAAAAAGGTTTTGTTAGATAAGCATCTACACCGGTATCGTACCCTTCCACTTGATCTCTTTCACTCACTTTAGCAGTCAGTGCAATAATTGGAATTTGTTTGTTGTATTTATCTTCTCTCACCATTTTAACAAATGACAATCCATCAATTTCCGGCATCATTATATCAGTAACAATAAGTGCCGGGGTTTCTACCTTCAAAAAAACGAGAGCTTCAGCTGCACTATAAACTCCTTTAACAAGATAATTAATTGATAATATATCTCTTACTAATTCCACAATATCCGGATTATCGTCTACTATTAGCACCAGATCCTTTGCAGAATCTAAAGTCTCTATATTGAGATTATTTATCTGTGGCTTTATCGTCTCTGGAAATTTCTCTTTTTCTTGCCTCATTGTTTCATTTATCTCCAGATTTCGTGGTGCCATATTTGGTAGTGTCACAATAAAACGAGTGAATTTATCAACTTCACTTTCTATTTTAATATCGCCTTTCAACAATTTGGTCATACTATTACAAATATGCAATCCTAACCCATGACGAGCTGTCATTTGATTGTTTGCATTAACATTTGTATCTTCCAAAATACTATACCTGCTAAAGAGTCGATTTATTTTTGATGCTTCTATACCACGTCCGGTGTTATAAACCACTATATTCAATTGATTGTTTTCTCTTTTGAACGTAATATTAACTTCCTCACCGACAGGCGTATATTTTAATGCATTAGATAACAGATTTGATATAATTTTTTTGAAGCAGGCTAAATCTGTCCACCAATATAGGTCATCTTCTATTTCGATAGTTAATATTATCTTATTCTGTTTCACTAAATCTTCAACAGAATTTAAAAGAGACTGAAGCAATTCGTTTAATAAGATATAGTTAAACGTTAATGGTATACTATCTGATTCTTCAACCTTTCGATAATCAAGAATTTCTTGTATCAATTCATTTAAACTTAATGTATTATTTTGCAGTATATTTACGTACTTGTTTATATGTTCACCATTACTCTGTTTCTTTATTTGTTCTACGGCTCCATTTATTAATGTAAGAGGCGTATAAAACTCATGTGTTATATTCGTAAAAAAACGTAATTTAGATTCATACATTTTTTCCTTTTGTTCCTCTTTAATTTTAATTGCTAAATTGGCTTGTTTTCTTCTTGCTTTTTTCTGCAAATAAATATAGAGTATTGTACCTATGGTTATAAGTAATATAATATAGACGACACGTGCCCAAACAGAAAGATACCAAGGTGGTAGAACCTTAATTCTAAGTTCATACACATTGTCATCCGTATATAAAACATCGCTTTTATATTTTACTTTCAATGTGTAATTTCCATAGGGAAGTTGTGTGAAATGAATTTTTAGATCTTTTTGAAGCGAGTTCCATTCTTTATCATAATTGTCTAATTTGTATGAAAAATCATAGTTTTCACTATGTATAAAATCTAGGACGGCAAATGAAATCTGAAATGTATTCTGGTTGTTATTTAGTACAAGAACTTTGGATGGATCTTTATTATAATCATAAAGTGTCATCATTTTATCAAAATAATTAATTTCAGTAAACATCAATTTGGGTTTATAAGAAATATTATCATCATTTTTTTTTGATTCAATCCACATCAAACCATTAACACCTCCAAAAAATAGTCTATGAGTTATAGGGCACAGCCAATAAGCATCATCACTATATTCAGAAATTCTAATCTGGGAAGATTTTACATTAAAAAAAGATTGGTTTTGAGGATTATATTTTACTAATCCTTTGTTCGTACTAAGCCAGATTATACCATTGTTATCTTTTAAGATACCATGGATCATATCATTTATTATCCCGTTATGCCGCCCAAATTGCTTTACCTCATTTTCTTTATTCTTGAACATTTTTATCAGAGTCATTCCGGAACCAGTGCCTACATAAAGAGTAGAATCTTTATCCAGAAATAAAGAAATAATATCTCCTATTCCCTTATTTTGTGCATTTGCAATTGACACAAAATCATATTTAAGAGTATTAACATCGATACGTAAAACACCATAACCTCTACGACTTCCAAAAAAAAGCTTAGTTGCACCATCATAGGCAATAGAATAATACTCATCATCCAGCACTACACCATTTTTTTTGATTTTTATCTGTTTCTTGCTTTTTATTTGGTATGGCCGTTTTGTTTTATCAATAACTACTCTATAAATTCCACCCATAGGAATCCACAGTACTGAGTCGTTAATTTCACAGAGTGTGTGCATACCACCAACCTGATCCGGTTCTCTTCCTCCAATTTTATACACTTTGTCCTCTTTATACGAATAATAGAGAAGTCCTTCGTCACTCGTCATCCAAAGGTCATTCCGGTTATTGTATCTGCTTCTAATGAACGCATAAACCGGCGTTTCGTAAAAACCATTATGTACTTTTATTTGCTGTACATTTTTTGCAGGGATTTTCGTATTACTAAACTTTTCGTAATCTTTTATCCGTATAATACCATCTCCTTTTGTTCCTACCCACAAGGTATTATTTTCATCTGTATAAAAAGCTCGTACCGGTCTTCGAGCAGTGAAAGGCAAGTCTGTACATAATATATTGCTGAATTTATCTTTCTCACTATAGTATAATTCAACACCTCTACCATCCGTTCCAACCCAAATTGCATTTTGAAATTGATCTTTTTGCAGCCCAAAAATTCCAATAGTTGTATTAATTGGTTCCGGCAAATCAAGATTCGACATATTAAGTTTAATGAGACCTCCATACATAAATGCCAGAAAAATGTCATTATGAAAAACAACTAATGAAGTTATATAGTTATACTTTCTAACCAAATCAGAAATATTACGCAACAATATTTTATGTTGCTTAATATGATCATAGAAAAATAAATCAAGATCATTGTCAATGAAATAAATATTTCCATCTTCGTAAAAGACCTGACCAATTCCTTTTTCATGAATTTTTCGTATCTGGATTGAAATATTTTTTGAGTTCTTGCCTTTTGTGTCCTTCATTACAATGCTTTGCAAATCTCCATTTGCTTTCACTATACACAATCGCCCTTCTTTGTCTACAAAAAAAGATTTTATATCATTTTTTGTAATTCTTAAAAACAATTTGCGAAAACTTTTTTCTATAGAGTCATAATATTCTAAACAATTATTTTTTACGATGAGCCACGTGGTTCTCGTCTCTGCATCTGTTGCTATTAGTTGAATTTTTTTGTATTGTGGATACGACTCTACAACCTTACGCTCTTTTATAGAAAATTTATCCAACCCCACTTGAGTTCCCACCCACAAATAATCAGAACCGACACTTAAAATTGCATGAATGTTATTTCCTGATAAAGAGAAAGGATTGTTTTGCTCGTATCGAAAGGTTGTTACTTTACTGCCATCATAAAGATTTAGTCCATCGTAAGTTCCAAACCACATAAATCCATAAGCATCTTGATGCATGCTTAGAATAGCATTATTTGAAAGCATATTATTCAACTTCTCCATATTATACAATCCATAGGAAGCATAAAACTGTTGAGAAAACAAACAAATTGTCAATATCAATAAAATAATTTTTTTCATATTTTTATTAGTATTTAAGATCGGCTGAATTACGAAAAATCTCCATTAAGTTTATAACCTCTGTTTTGGTAAATATGTAAAATAATCATGTCAAAAAATCCATCTTACATCAAAATTACTTAAACAAACAATCAGAAGAATTTACTGTCAATCATTCTGAAATTTTACAACAACCGACTTGATCAACATAATTTACATTCATTATTCCCCCATCTCAATTTACCAAAAATTTTTATTTAAGGAGCCTTATGTCAATTGAAGTTATTTCGTAAATGCCTTGTTTAACTTATCTTTTTACCAATAATTTTTTTATATTGGAAGCAACTAATGACTTTCCATTATAAGCTAATATTTCACATAAATAGGTTCCTTCTTTCACAGAAGAATTGTCCCAAGTTAATTCGAAATTTCCATTTACATCATTAATTATATAATTTTTGCTATCTACCAGACATCCAAGAATACTGTAAACGTTCAATTTTATTTTTGAAATACTTTCGGCACTTGAGCATTTGATCAGTGCAGTTGATTCTACCGGATTTGGAGATACACTGATAATCTGAAATTTTGAGATTCCTGTTTCATGGCTTTTAATAGAGGTTATGTTGTCTTTGCCAAAGACTGAAAACTCAGGAATGCGAGTTGTCGTTCCATTCTGTTCTGCCTGATTAATTTGTAACCTTATCTTTTGAGCAATAAAGGGTGTAACCGAACGTAATACTTTATTTTCGACATTATTTAAAATTACATCTACATTTATCCAACTACCATTATCATATCGCTGTAAACTAAAAGCTTTGGTTACGAAACTGAACGACTCGGCTCCGGCATTCATGACAAGCCAGCTGCAAATCTCGACAGGTTCGTTAAAAGTCATTTCAAGATATGGCATACTATTATTTGTCACACACCATTTGGTGTTTAAATCCATGTCGATGGCTTTGTCTGCGCTCTCAGCTTCTCCGTTATCATTCGAAGCTAAAACGTAACTTGGTGTGAGTTGCCTTGTGCATTGACAGTTATTTGCACTGAAGGTATTCTCTGGCAAAGAAGTTATCTCTGTAGCCACAGAAACATCGTCATTGGCATTATCCGACAAAGTTACAGCCATAACATACAAATCCGAATTTACCGGCAAAGTGAATTGTGACACATTAGAGCTTACAGGAATACAATATTTATACATATACATATAATTGTAAGCATCGTTCTTATTCATAGATACATTATGACGATGAGTTGCTGTAAAAGCAACATTTTCTCTTCTGAACATTGTTCCTAAATTATACTGCGTCTCCCATTCTCCTACATTTCCGGCATAATATGGGATGTTAAGACTATAAGTAACACCATTAACTACAAAATTGGCTTTAGTTCCTGATTTATTCTTACTCCCAGCAAGGATATAAAGTTTTTTGGCATTAGTCATTGCAGGCAGAGTTATTGTTTGACCTGCTCCGTACATTGCATTGTATGCACCATTAGCCCGATTACCGATTTTAAAAGCTATGCCATCTGAGTAAATAGTATCACTAAGCAACTCCGCCGGATAAGCATACTGAACCCCAGAGGTTGCGTTATTTCTACGTGAATCCATGCTCATAACATCGACATTGTAAGTTAAATCGACTAATTCTGAGACTGGTTTTTCAATCATTTTTTGACTATTTGGATTAGCTAATTTTACTGCAAAAGATTTGGGTTGAAACTTATTGATATCAAATGATATTACATTGGAAGAGAAGTTAACAGCACCCACATTTTCTTCAATTCCATTCACTTCTCTTGCCGAAACAATATTGGTGGGAAATGTAATTTTTACATTTTGTTGAGCAGAACCAGCTAATTCATATACACGTACAATAACTTCGTCCGAATCTTCAGCTTTTTTCAAAGCTTTAACTGCAACTTTTTCTGTATTCACAGTCACAAAATCAACCAATTTTCCCAAATTACCTGTATGTTTTAATGCCTGATATGCTACCATTGGTTGATTAAGGCGCGCTGCTTCCCATTGAGTTTTTTCGCTCCATTTGCCTTCATGTACATAATAAGAATAGGTGAATTTATTGAACCCTAAATCTTGATCCTTCTGATATATATAGTTATCACCTACCGAGGGGGTATGGAGCAACGTTAAACGAAGTATACTCGCATCCGGCTTATCCCAACCGTATTTGCAATCGTTAAGTATTGAAACGCCATAAATATTGCTAATATGCGTTTGATCAGCCCACTGGTGTCCTGCAACTTCATACAAGCTTGAGGTATTTACCCCTCTCTCTATTGCTCCAATTGACAAATCATATGTTGCTTTATTATTTGTATTTTTAAGTGGAAATATAGCTTTCAACAAGGTTCCACGTGACTGCCAATTTACTTCATTTACAAAATCAATCCTACCACTAATTCTTGCAGGCATCAAACGAACATACTGTACGAAGTCGGATCCATTTTTGGTTCTTGTTATTTTTATACTAGCACGCAACGGACCATTTTCTTCAATGCTTAGATTCACATTCTCATCCGCAAAGACAGATGGAGATGCATTTACCGTATTCCACGTAACTTCCCAGGATGGCCACTCGGTTGACACATCATTCAACATAGCTAACCTTATCGGAGAATTTAATGTATTGACTCCGATTGTTTTATCATATATTTGACTAATATCTCCGACCGAATTTATATTTACTATATATTGATTATTTGCAAGTCTCTGATTTGAGACAGAAAGATCAGAACTAAGCGAGCTTGTCTCATTTAATCTCAGCTCATAGATTGCGTATCCCAAAGAAGGCACAGTCGCTTCGAAAATAAGATGTAATAATTTTGTAGTGTCATCATATTTCAATATTTGCGAAAGTACCTCATTACCATTGTTATTTAAAACACGGATGTTATTAACTTCCGAAACTACGGGAACCGATATTTCTACCACATCAGTTCGTTCGATGGAAAGAGGATTATATATTACAAACGGAATTCCACCTACTTCTGTATCCATATTTCTTGTAACAGTTCCAATCGTATTTTTGAGTATTTCAGACAGATTCAGATTAGTCAGAACTTCATCATTATAAGAGAACGTATAAGCACTTGGCACAGATGTTCCTGTCAGGTCATCATGAAATTGATGCCAAAGTATATTTGTCCACGCATCACCTATTTCCTCTAAAGGATATTTCAATCCTCCAATCCAGTCTGCACAAACAGCCGATTTTTCGACTGCATCTGCCAATAATTCGTTTTTCCGATTCCAATATTTCATGATCGCATTAGAGGTATAGCATCCAACTCCATGTTTTGTCATTGGCAATTCATTATTCCAAACAAAATATTTATCATTTTTATACTGATCCAATAAGGAAAAAATATCAGTTGGAGCAGAAAGATGTACCTTTATTGGTCCTGCTGCATTTAAACTTGTTTCTAACCAATATGGTGTGTTTTCTCCGGCACCATCATTGTCCTTCAACGCACCACCCCTATCACCTCGTGGTCCTACATATCGAAATACAAAGGGAACGCCGTATTCTAAATTATTTTGATTTGCCAAACTAAGCATTTCAGCATCATTAGACATATCTTTGTTGTAAATCTCGTGTTGATCATATGCTTCTCCTTTAAATATCGCATATATCTCCGAACCGTCTACTCCTTTCCAAATTCCAAAAGGAGCCAGACTATTGTAGTCATATGCCGATCCCCAAGATAATTTCTGAGTGTGAAATCCCGTCACACCACAATGCTTAGCAATAGTAGGCAACGAATATGGAAATCCAAAACAATCAGGAAGCATAAAATCCGACCCTCCTTTTTGACCAAATTCCTTTTTATAAAACTTTTGTCCGTAGAGAAAATTACGAATTATTGACTCTGCCGATGGAATCATCACATCATTTGCATCAACACTACCTCCGCTAACATGCCATCTTCCATTTTGAATATACAGCTTTAGAACGTCATACAAACTCGGATAATACTCTTTCATCCATTTATAGTGTATCGATGATTCAAAATTGAATTGAAAACTCGGATATTTTTGAAACAATGCAAAATTTTGATTTAATGTATTAGGAATGTATTCATCAATTGTATTTTTCACATCCCAGTTCCATTGTGTATCTAAGTGGGATGTTGAAATAAAATGTAACGACTTCTCTTGAGAAGCCAACTTCATATAATTCGCTATTAAAAAAAATAGTATTAAAAATAATTTAGTGTTTTTCATCTAATGACGTATTAGTGTTCTATAAATTTTTTCAACTATAAAAATACGCAATTAGTATAAAAACACCGAGTATGTAAGAGGCTATTCGACCAACAAAAACACTAAAAAGGAAAATTATGACACTCGACAACATATAATAAAATAAACAAGATTACAACAAAATACATCACGCACAACAATAGTATATTAATAGAAGCAATAAATCAAATACTAAAAATGAGAAATATGACACTTATTCGACATTAAATTACAATGTAAATTATAAACACTTTAATTAGCTTTGTCATGCACATATATAATTTCATTTTGACAATCAATATTTATGAAATCACATGCTCTGATTTATACTTTTTTTTTGATTATAGCACTAAATTCAAGTATAAATTTATATGCAAACAAAAAAAACAGCTCCTTTCAAAAGGCAGAAAAAACATTTTCTTCAATTTTTTATCATTATGCCTCAGATAATGTTTTTTTATTAAGAGAAACTTACCCATTCAACGAAAATCATATCGTAACGTATTTAGTCGAAAGTGAACAAAAGAAAACTCCAAATCCATATTCATATCTTTGGCCATATTCCGGAAGTTTTGCCACAAGTATTGCTCTTTATGCTAATAGCAAAGATCCAAAATATCTAATGATAATTGAAAACAAAATAATGAAAGGATTAGATCTATATTTGGATACGAAGCGATCTCCATCTTCATATGCATCTTATATTGACAACCAACCACTTCCTGATCGTTTTTACGATGACAATATATGGATCGGTATTGATTTTACAGACTTATATCTACTAACGAAAAAAAATAATTATTTAGATAAAGCAAAAGATATTTGGAAATTTATTGAAACTGGAACGGACTCAATACTTGGAGGAGGTATATATTGGTGCGAACAAAGAAAACACAGCAAAAACACATGTTCCAATGCCCCTGCCGTTGTTTATGCTTTAAAATTATTTGAAGCGACCAAAGACACAAATTACCATTGCATTGGAGAAAAACTATATAATTGGACAAAAACAAATTTGCAAGACAAGAATGACTATCTGTATTATGACAATATAAACCTAAACGGTAGAATTGATAAAACCAAATATGCGTATAATAGTGGTCAAATGCTACAAGCAGCTGCCTTATTATATAAGTTTACCAACGACAAAACATATTTGAAAGAAGCTCAAAAGATAGCTAAATCTTGCTATAGCTATTTTTTTCAAGATTTTAAAATGACCAGTGGTAAAGAAATACACTTATTAAGAAATGGTGATATTTGGTTTATGGCAGTTATGATGCGTGGTTTTATAGAACTTTATAATATTGACAAAAATAAAAAATATATAAACTCCTTCGCTTCAAATCTCGAATATGCATGGAATAATATGCGTGAAGAAAACGGTTTATTCAATAACGATTGGACTTTAAAAACATCAAATCAATCAAAGTGGCTTTTAACCCAATTCGGTATTGCTGAAATGTATGCGAGATTGGGCAATTTAAAATACTAAATCTTTAGCGATTTATTCTTCCTTAAGATTATAAAATATATAACGTATTAAATAAATACTATGAACAAAAAAAAGACATTTAGACAACGATTGTTTCATGCCGGATTTTTATCCATAATAATAATTAACACTTTATATTCTGGGACAATTAATGCTCAGAAAAAACAAAAAGTTGATTACAAAGCAAAAGCAAGTGCCATAATTTTACAAAGTGATAACACACGAACTTATCCATCCCAACGCCCTGTCGAAAATGACAGATTATTTAAATCACAAATCGTAGAAACGAAAATAGCAGAAGTAACAAAAATACTGACAAATGCACAACTGCGTTGGATGTTTACAAATTGTTACCCAAATACAATAGATACAACAGTACGGTATTACACATTGGAAAATGGCGATGATGACACCCTTGTTTATACAGGAGATATTCATGCAATGTGGTTGAGAGACTCAGGTGCTCAGGTTTGGCCATACATTCCATTGGCAAATAAAGATGAAGCATTAAAAAAAATGCTAAGAGGAACTATCCTACGTCAGTTTAGATGTATTATACTTGATCCTTACGCCAATGCGTTTCTTGACCCTCATGATCCAAATCCAGATCATCAATGGATGACTGATAAAACAGCGATGAAACCTGAACTTCATGAGCGGAAATGGGAAATCGATTCTCTTTGCTATCCACTACGTTTAGCCTACGAATATTGGAAAGTAACCGGTGATTCAAGCATATTCCAGACAGAATGGTTGCAGGCAATAACGAACATTCTGAAAACATTTAAAGAACAACAGAAAAAAGGTGGAGTAGGATCTTATTCGTTCCAACGAAAAACAGAGCGACAATTAGATACAATGTCAAATGATGGAAAGGGTAATCCGGTAAAACCTGTTGGATTAATTGCTTCCGCTTTTCGTCCTTCAGATGACGCTACCACTCTTCAATTTTTAGTGCCTTCAAATTTCTTTGCGGTATCATCTCTGAAAAAAGCTTCTGAGATTCTTTTAAAGGTAAATAAAAACGTTGAAATGGCTAAAACATGTATTGACTTAGCCAAAGAAGTAGAAGGAGCTTTGAAAAAATATGCTGTTTATAACCATCCTAAATACGGTAAGATATATGCCTTTGAGGTAGATGGATTCGGGAATAAACTACTAATGGACGATGCCAATGTTCCCAGCTTACTTGCCATGCCTTATTTAGGAGACGTTGAATTGAAAGATCCTATTTATAAAAATACAAGAAATTTTGTTTGGAGTGAAGATAATCCTTACTTTTTCAAAGGAAAAGCAGGGGAAGGAATTGGAGGACCTCATGTAGGATACGATATGATTTGGCCCATGAGCATCATGATGAAAGCATTTACAAGCCAAAATGATGAAGAAATTAAATATTGTCTTAAACTCCTTATGACAACTGATGCAGGAACAGGTTTTATACATGAATCTTTCAATAAAGACAACCCTGACAATTTCACACGCAAATGGTTCGCTTGGCAAAATACACTTTTCGGAGAATTAATTATCAAACTTATTGATGATGGTAAATCTGATTTACTTAATAGCCTATAAATTTATTCAACAAACTCACACAAAATTAATTTAACACAAAATGAACAAACTCAAACCGTTATTCCTATTTGGTCTTCTTTCTTTTTGTTCTTTCTCGCAGTCACAAAAAGCAAAAAATTACACCGATTATGTAAATCCATTAATGGGAACAGATTCAAAATATGAACTGTCAAATGGAAATGTATATCCGGCAGTTGCAATGCCTTGGGGAATGAACTTTTGGACTCCTCAAACAGGAAATATGGGAGATGGTTGGACATATACTTACAATTCCGACAGAATTAAGGGATTCAAGCAAACGCATCAACCAAGCCCGTGGATAAATGACTATGGACAATTTTCCATCATGCCAATAACAGGTAAAGTAGTTTTTGATCAGGACAAACGTGCAAGCTGGTTCACTCATAAAACCGAAAAAGTAAAACCTTACTATTACAGTGTATATTTAGCTGACCACGATGTGGTTACTGAAATAACTCCTACTGAGCGATCCGCAATATTCAGATTCACATTTCCCAAAAGTGATCAATCTTACATCATTCTGGATGCCTTTGATAATGGCTCTTATGTGAAAATTATCCCTGAACAAAATAAAATTATCGGTTATACAACAAAAAACAGTGGAGGCGTGCCGGATAATTTTAAAAATTATTTTGTACTTGTTTTTGACAAACCATTCTCTTATAAGGCTGTAGTTGGAAATAATGAAATACGTGAAAACAAAATCGAAGCAAAAGAAAACCATACAGGTGCAATTATTGGATTTTCAACAACAAAGGGGGAAAAAGTAAATATTCGCGTAGCATCTTCATTTATTAGTTTCGAACAAGCTGAAATAAATTTAAAAGAACAGGGGAACAAAACATTCGACCAGATAAAAGAACAAGGTAAAAGAAGATGGAATGAGGTACTTGGGAAAGTAGATATAGAATCAGACGATATCGATCAGCTAAGAACATTTTATTCCTGCCTATATCGTTCCGTGCTTTTTCCAAGAATGTTCCACGAAATAGATGCTCAGGGTCAGGTTGTGCATTACAGTCCACACAATGGGAAAACGCTTCCCGGATATATGTTTACTGATACCGGTTTTTGGGATACATTCCGCAGTTTAATGCCATTTATAAATTTAGTGTATCCAAGTATGGGCACGAAGATGCAAGAAGGATTCTTCAACTCATATGTAGAAAGTGGTTTTTATCCCGAATGGTCAAGTCCGGGTCATAGAGATTGTATGGTTGGCAACAACTCAGCTTCGATAGTAACAGATGCCTATATCAAGGGCATAATAAAAACTGATGCTGAAAAAATGTATTTAGGACTATTACATGATGCAAACGATGTACATCCTACAGTAAAATCTTCGGGCAGAATGGCTTATAAGGAATACAATGAATTAGGTTATGTTCCTTACAATGTAAGTCAGAGTGGAGCCCGCACACTTGAATATGCTTATGATGACTGGTGTATTTACCAAATGGGTAAAAAATTAGGACGCCCAGAGTCGGAATTAGCTATTTACAAAAAGAGAGCTATGAACTACAAAAACATCTTTAATAAACCTTTCAACCTAATGAGTGGACGGAATGCAGATGGAAGTTTCCAATCCAATTTTGTCCCTGAAAAATGGTGGGATGCATTTACCGAAGGAAGCAGCTGGCACTACTCCTGGTCTGTGTTTCACGACATAAATGGACTGATTAATCTGATGGGAGGAACAAAAACATTCACACACATGCTTGACTCTGTTTTTGCAATGCCACCTACATTTGGTCCCGGAAGTGATACCCACGGCTTTTTGGTACATGAAATGAGAGAAATGCAGGTTATTAATATGGGACAATACGCTCATGGAAATCAACCGATCCAACATCTAATTTATTTATACAATTATGCTGGGGAACCGTGGAAAACACAATATTCGATTCGAAAAGCAATGGATCGTCTATATAACTCTAACCCAGATGGATATTGTGGTGACGAGGATAACGGACAAACATCAGCCTGGTATGTATTTTCAGCACTCGGATTTTATCCCGTATGCCCCGGAAGTGACGAATATGTTATCGGGTCACCATTATTCAAAAAAGCGACAGTAAACCTTGAAAATGGAAAGAAAATAGAAATAATATCGAAAAATAATTCGATGCAGGCATGCTATATTAATAATCTGAAAATAAACGGAAAGAAATATACAAAAAACTATCTGAATCACACAACCCTTGTGAAAGGCGCAAAAATACAGTTACAGATGAGTGAAGCACCAAATTATTCACGAGGAGTAAATAAAGCGGATTATCCTTATTCACTATCTAATGAATGAACAATAAATGTGAACTTTAAAATCTAAAAAATGAGAAAAACACTACTGCTTTTTATGTTATCGTTTCTGTCGCTATTGGCGATATCACAAACGAATTCGAATATCTTTCATTGGGATTATACTAATGAAGCGAAAATAACGTCAGCTTATTCCACAGGTCTAGTAAATCTAACCGACAAAAATGAAGCAACGCTTTATACTGTAGTTAATTCTACTAATATGGAAGTTGATTTTGAATTAGCCAATCCGTTATATTGCTCCGGATTTCTTGTGTATAGTGGGAATCTGCAACAAAAGATAAGTATGGCGAATATCCAACTTCTGGCTTCAAACGATAAATCAAATTGGACAACAGCAACTATAAGCATTGATTCCGATGTATCAAAAAACACAAAAGGAGACACGGGACAGATTATGAAGGTCGATTTAGAAACAAAAGGTGCTTTTAGATATTTTAAATTGAAATACAGCGGACAAAATAACATCTCGCTGGCAGAATTTCAACTCTTTGGATACCCTGGTGTTACCAACGGAAACTATCCTGACGATTTGATTCAGGTGAGTATCTCAGATAAAAACACAAAACAGGAAAGTGCTTTCGGTAATAATGGAATTTATAGCTTTTCTGATAATGGTATTACAGGAGATTCATATATAGAAGTAGCCTCACATGCCGTTGATGGTCTCAAAAACAAATACACTGTAAATGGAACATCTCTTTGGATTCAATATAATTTCGAAACCGATGTGATTGTTACGCAATTTTCGATAGCTGTTGGAGCCATTTCCAATACAGATAGAAATCCGCGCAATTTCCGTTTAGTTGCATCTGATAATTGGGGAATAACGTGGCAAACACTTGCTGAATATAGCGATTTTATATTTCCTGCAACAAATTATGTAAATATGAAATTTCAGGTTCCCAACGCTCGTGATTATCTTTATTATCGGTTAGAAGTTACTGCAAATAACGGTGGAGATATGACACACGTTTCTGAAATACAATTATTGGGTGAAGTACCTAGTTACTCTTCGGTAAAAAACATTAACTCAGATTTAAATATTAATTATTACTCGAAAGGACAAAAATTATTCATTAAAAATAATGAAACTGAAAACTTTGTCTGCAATATTTATAATCTTCAAGGCAACTTACTCCAAACTATTATACTCAATTCATCAACAATTGAGATTCCTCTCAACAAAGGACTATATATTTTGGAAGCTCAGTCTCTTCAAAATAGTAAGACGTTTAGATCAAAAATAATTATCCAATAATCTATTAATTATGAGAATACTACATACAATTATAGCTATTATCTCAAGTCAGATTCTATTCTCTCAACAGACATATTTTGTTACACAAACCGGGAATGGAAGCAAAAATGGGAGCTCTTGGGAAAACTCCTCAGACGATCTTTCAAAGATTGTAGATGGTGCAAAGTCGGGTGATAATATTTGGGTTAGTACAGGAACATATCAGGGAGGATTCTATATGAAAGAAGGTGTTTCAGTTTATGGAGGCTTTTCCGGAAATGAAAGACAGCTAAATGAAAGAAAAATGCCTGGGACAAATGAGAATCTCACGATTCTGGATGGGAATAATAGCTATCGGGTATTAACACAAAGTTCTGATTTTTCGATTTCTACTGTTTGGGATGGTTTTATAATCCAGAATGGTAGTTCGCAAAACGGAGGTGGTGTTTATTTGCGAAAAAATGGAATTGTTAGGCGTTGCATTATAAAAAATAACAGTACCGCAATGCCTGCTATTGGCGATTACATTCCACAGGAAGGTGGAGTCATATTTCAAGTGAACAAAGATGAAAAGAAAGTGTGGATAATTTCTGAAGAAGATTGCGGACGGAACTATCATATTTATTATAACGGCAACACAAATATTAATAATATTGAAGATGCCATACTTGATATGAACGGTAAAATAAACACTTACTCTCTGGCAAAATCACGAGCGACACAGGCAATTCAGGCATTTAGAGGAGGCGGACAATCCGACTGGTATATTCCATCTGCCGGAGAGTGGGCTCGGTTCATTGAACGTCAAGGAGATGGAAGTTTTAAACAAACAAAAACATATGAATTGGTAGAAGCATCTTTATCTGCATATGGAAAGACCCCGTTATCTGGCAAGAAATACTGGTCATCAACATCAGCAGAACATAATAATATGGCTTCTGTTTGGTATATTAATTTCCAGAACGATGATATACAAAAAGTTAATATATGGCAATACAACCATATTCGAGGGATCAGATATTATACTATTACAAGTAGTGATGGAAAAGGAGGCGGTGTCTTTGCTTTAGATGGAAGCCGTATCGAAGGTTGCCTATTAACAAAAAACCAATCTTCAATGGGTAGTGCCATTTGTGCAAGAGGAGATATTACTATCCTGAACAGCACAATAGTTGACAACAAATTAGAATCATCCAGTTACACATCTTCTGCTATTGATGGCAATTCAGTTGTTAAAGTGTATAATACCGTTGTTGCCGGAAATTTAACAGCTACAGGCGGGTCCGATAAATACATTGGAGCTCCATATTATGCTTATTCTGCTGTTGAATCATCAGTTGTAACTGCTGGCGAAGCGAATGTCTTAGTTAATAATGTATCGGAACTGGGGTTTGTTAATGTAGCAGCAGATGATTACAAATTGACAACATCTTCAATATTAGCCGAAAAGGGGAATATAAATTATCTACCAATTGCATTATATAGTGATTTGGCTGGGAATAACCGGGTTTCAAACAATAAAGTGAGCGTTGGAGCATATCAGCAAGATTATGTGTCAAATATCAACAATCAGACAGATATAAAAACAAGTATTTATCCTAATCCTGTTAAAACGGGAAGTATGATAAATGTTGATTTAAATTCTTTAGAATCTGATGCACTTGTCGAAGTATATGACATGTTTGGAAGAATAATCAGCACAGACCAAGGGAATGTTCAGCTGAAAATTAAATCGCCAAAATCAGCGGGAATATATTTATTGAGAATAACCCTCCCATCAAAAGTTATATCAGAATATAAACTTGTAGTAATTTGAAATCTATAGAACAGGACAAAACAACCATAACTTTTTTATAGTGATTTAATTCATTATCAAATGATTTGATTGACTTTCAAAAAAAATATTCAATATGAAAAAAAGAGCAATATATATAATTATCCTGATACACCTTTTCGGGATTCTCAAAATTCAAGCCTCTCAGGCAGTTATTACTGAGTCAACAATTGCAGGTGGGAAGAACTGGATTCTAAGCAATGATGTGGTTTTGTTTGAAATAGAATTTAAACAAACATCTGGCATCTCATTAAAACAATTTTTTAATAAAGAAGCTAATAAAAATTACATTGGTACTAACAGTTTACTCTTTAATTACACAGGACAATTTATATCAACAAATAAAAATACAGTTCCTATAGATTTTGAATACAAGGCAAGTGATGCTGATTGGATTTATAAAACACATACAGTTGAAGATGTTGTAATGTCAAGAACGCTTAGTAATATAGTATTGGGTAAAAAAATATCTATTACAATTGAAAAAGAAGATATACAGGTAAAGCTCGTGTTTGAGATATTTGACGGGAGATCAGGATTGCGTTATCAAAATTTTATCAAAAACAAGAAAACTGACGCAAAATTAATGATTGAGAAATCGGATGTTATCAGCCTTGATTTACCCAATAATGCACACAATATCCATTATGTTACTAATAACAAATGGTTAAGTACTACCGGTAATATAGAAGAATCTCCAACGGTAAATAATGCCGATGATGCAGTAAAATGCCTGATTAATCTTTACGACACAAACGATGGGTGGTATATTGCTCCTGAAGTCAATTGGAAAACACAATATGGTCCTGAAATATCAAACAAACAGGAAACGCCAAGCTATTACTATCAATTCCGTCCGTTTGCCATACCAACAGCTTGGGCAAGCGAAACATCCGGAGTAGTAAAAGTAATGACTTGTCCCGAATCATTCCAATTAGTATTGTTTCCTGATGAAGAATTTGAGTATATAGCAGTTAACATTACTGCTTTCAAAGGCGATATCGTTGATGGTAAAATGGCAGTGGAAGAACATTTCAGAAAACGGTTTCGCTTTCATGATACTACGACATCTCTTATGGTAAACGATTGGGATTGGTTCAGTCAAGGTCTTCGTACTGAAGATTATTTTTATAATACCGTTTTCCCAAAAGCAAAAAAAGCAGGATACGATATTATTTTAATAGACGATGGCTGGAACAATGCCAGTACTGACGGCAAGTGGATAACAGATGATAACTATACCCGGGATCCAATAGTATCAAATACACCCGGAATTCCAGATATGAAAGTAATGGCTGATTCAATAAAAAAGAATGGCTTCAGACTTGGACTTTGGTACAGCAATAGTGGTGGAGGACACAATAAAGGTCATGATTTAGCTGATCCGGCAGTTTTAGCGGCTAAAAAAGTGATGTTACAAACAATGATCGATAATTATGACTTAAAGCATCAGGCTGTAGATTTAACACAATATTGGCAAAATCTGGATGAAACAAGCTATTCGCATCCAAGCGATAATGTTTACAGAAAAAATGTACTTACACGTAATATGATGAATGACGTAGTAGAAGACAATCCTGATTATGAAATAAAAGTTACAAGCGAACTTGATATTTACCCTAATCCGAACGATAGAATGACAGACCTTATGCACCTACCAAATAACGGTTGGATGACCATAACTGGCACGAGTAAACCTGTTGACGGAATTGGCATACATTTCGGGCATTTGCCATTAAATGCTATTTATTTAGGCTCAGGAGGAGATCCTGTGGAAAAAACGGACGAATTATACGCTATATTAAGTGCCAGAGATGTAAAAGCATATAAATTACCGACAAATTGGAGCGATGCAGGATTAAATCTGTTTGGTCTATTGAATACTTGGCGAAAAGGGACACGTATAAAAGCACTGACAGATAATATTGTCCGTCCTGTTTTTTTAGGACAAGGATGGGCTAATGCTGACGCATCACAATGGGATAGAGAAGTTGCACCATATATATGGATGTACACAAATGACGAAAAAAACTCAGCATTTTTGATAGCTACCGCAGGTGGGAGAAGCGTAGTAGTACCACCGGCAAACTATCCATTACGTTGGTTAGATAACACAAAGACTTACTTGGTAGAAGACGTTACATTAGATGATACAGATATATTTACTTATGCATTTAAGGGTAAATATACCGGAAGTGAATTAAATACAAATGGACTGAATATAAATCTGTATGAAAACACTTCTCCGGCAAAGGCTTACTGGTTTCAAGAATTGAAAAATGTGGAAAAACAAGTGATTTTCGCTGATCAAAATATAACTTCATATACTGAGACCATACAAGGCAACGACTTAATCATAAATGCTGACGGAGTGCCAAATTCAACCGGAGTTATCGTAGTCTATGGAAAAACTGAAGATGACGCGATGACTTGCAATCTAACATTCAATAATCAAGGAATAGCCCAATTAACCATTAGTACCATTACAAACAACGATGTGCCATTTCCGGGTGACTCTGGCGATCCTATACGTCTCGAATTTGAAAATTTCCAAACAACAATTGAAAAATCAAACCAAAATATAACAGTAAGTGCTGTAAATAACGGAAACCCGGACTCCGAAAATGGGCAGAGTTCATTGGCAAAGATGATTGCAGTTGGAGACTCTGTTATTTACAAAATGACTTTACCATTTGCGGGACAATACAACGTCAAGATAAATTATAAAATTTCTTTAAGTAGCCGCGGTGTTGCTCAATTCTCTTATGTGGATTCATCTGGAAAACAAACATTATTGGGAGGAACTCAAAATCAGGCAACGACTTCAACCGAAACAATGACAACTTTTGATGCCGGAAATATCACTGTTAATACAGCAGGTACTGTAAAAATAGTAATGAAACTTGTTGGTGGAAGTGGAACCTGGTTAAGTGGAAACTATATTATTTTCACAAAAGAATAAATAACATTTTATTAACCATATTTTAAAATTGATTATCATGAAAAAAAATTATTTACTTAAATGCGTAACTGCCGGACTTTTCAGTTGCCTACTTATCGGAAATGTGAATGCTCAGACAACAGACTCTTATCGTATTTGGGCTAAAGATGCTGATTTCTTAGAAGACTATTACCATTGGGGTACAGGAATAGGTGTTGTAGCAAATGGAAGTACAAATTTTAGTATTCCAAGTAACTACTTAGAATCTGTTACAGACGGTGTCAATAATATCTTTAATAATTGTTTTCTAAAATTTGAAAATGTAGATTTCGGAACACTTACCGATTCTATAACTTTTGTCCGCAATATACCAAGAGGTGCAGTAGTCGAATTTTGGATTGACAGAGAAGAAACAACCCGTTACGATGATTTTTATAGAGAAGGTTCTTATGTCGATCAATCTTCTCCGGGAGATGTGATTGAATTGTCCAAAGGTAAATTCTTAGGCAGTTATCAGCATTGGTATCACTACAGTTTCAATATGAGATGGGAAAAAATCAAGATTGCCATCAACCCGACTGGTGGCAAACATAATCTGTATGTTCTCTTCAGAACTGGCGGAAAATCCGGCCCGCGACAATATTTAGGAGGTATGTATTATATGGATCTTCATAGAACGCTTGGAGATGAAGCTACATCACTTTCTTCTACTGAAACGACACTACAATTAGCCATTGGAAAACACGCTTTACAATATACTGTTACTCCGGTTTCTGCTTCTGCCAATGATTTAGTTTGGACAGTAGAATCGGGGAAAGATGTAGTAAGCGTTGGCAATGGTACTGTCATTGCAATGAAACCGGGAACAGCAACTGTGAAGTGTACATCAAGCAGAGCTGTCGGTGATGTTTCTTTAACTTATAACATTACAGTTGTTGGAACTTCGACTGTATCGGATCTGCGAATTGAAGCTGAAAATGCCGACACGATTTACAACACTTTTCAAGCTAATGGCGGTCAAGCGTTCGAAAAAGCAGATTTTCAATCAAAAGGAGTTGGAAACGACGGAAATAGTGGCTTGGTATATGCTTGGAACACGAACTTTGCTATTTACAAAAATATTGACTTCGGAAGTTTTACCGATACTCTAAAATTTTATCATGCAGATATTAGAGGTGCAGCGGTCGAATTCTGGTTAGATAGAGAAATTATTAATGAAAGACAACCAGCCATAAGAGTTACGGATGCAAGTAATGATTATAACAATGTCAGTGGCAAAGAACTTGACGGAGGAGTCTTTTTAGGAAGATATGATTTCTTACATGATGAAACTTTCCGCGGCAATGACAAATGGACTGAATTCAAACTACCAATAGTACCTGTTTCAGGAATACATGATTTGTACGTAGTATTTCTTCGAGGAGGAAGAGAAAGCAATACTAGTAGCTATACAAACGACAATATGATTTATAATAGGACTGTTGGACACTGGGATTGGTTTGAACTAAATAGAAAAATAGCCAATATATATAGTATCACACCATCTAAAAGCACTGTTAATATGGAAGTTGGAGACGAAGAAACGATCACTCTGACACTAAATCCGGAAGTTGTATATGACAGTAATGTTACATGGTCAATTACAGAAGGCAGTGACAATATTACCATTGATCAAAATGGAAAAATCACAGCAATCAACACCGGAACGGCCAAAGTAAAAGTAACATCTGATGCAGACAGCAATGTCTTCACTGAAATCACAGTAAATGTAACAGGCGTATCTACAGAGACAGTAACCACGAAACTGAATCTGAATTACAAAAATCCAATTTCAGAAAAATTTAATTTATATTCCAACTCAATTTTGGAAAATATAACAATTACCGATTTAGCCGGACGAGTAATATATAAACAAAACGATATTAACAGTTTTGAAATCAAGGTAAATAGTTCTGAATGGAATACCGGAGTGTATATGGTCAGGATAAAATCAAATGATAATATTAAAACTTTGAAAATAATGAAGAAGTAATATATAAAAACTCACAAAGATGTAAAAGAATTCATTCAAGAAATTACTGTTTACATCTTTGTGAAAACAAATATTTATTCATATAAAATTTAATATTTCAAAAAAACAAACGACATTAATAGAATAATTCAACATTATGAAAAGATTTTTTTTTCAAAAAAAGCTCCTAATAGCTATTCTGAGTCTGATTATTGGTCTTGCTAATGCACAAACTACAGATTCTCATAGAATTTGGGCAAAAGACGCTAACGTATTATCCGATTATTATCACTGGGGTGCATCGAATATAATACAAGTCCAAAGTTCCGGAACTAATTATGTAATACCTGTCGAAGATGGAGTTACACAAGGAGTTAACTACGCTTGGAATAATTGCTTTTTGAAGTTTGAAAACGTTGATTTCGGAACATTAACCGATTCATTGACTTTTGTTCGAAATGTCCCTAGAGGTGCAATCGTAGAGTTCTGGGTTGACCGAACTGAAACTATTCGGTATGATGATTTCTTCAATGCCGGTAGTCATCCTGACGAATCGTCTCCTCGAAATGTCACAGAGTTATCAAAAGGTAAATTCTTAGGCAGTTATCAGCATTGGTATGCCGAAGAAGGAAATTGGAGCAGATGGGAAAAACATAAAATTTCGATCAATCCCATTGGCGGCAAGCATAATTTATATGTCTTATTCCGGGTTGGTGGCAAGTCAGGTACTACCAAAACTGTTGGCGGATTATATTATATAGATTTACACCGGACTCTTAACAACGAAGTTCAGTCTCTTTCATCAAATGAAACAACACTTCAGGTTTCCATAGGTTCCTATAATCTTAAATACTCGTTTACTCCAATTACAGCTTCTACGCAAGATTTGATTTGGACAGTTGTATCAGAAAGTTCTAAGGGAGTTCTAACGGTAGATAATGGAACTGTTCTGGCAATGAAGCCAGGAACGGCAACTGTAAAATGTACATCAAGTAGAGCAGCTGGGGATGTTTCTTTAGTTTATAATATTACTGTTACAGGAACGCCTCAGTCAAGAACGTTACGTATAGAAGCAGAAAATGCCGATGCGATTTATAATACATATAAAAATAGTACCGGACAATCTTTCGTTATATCTGACTTTCAATCAAAAAGCGTTGGTAATGATGGAAATAACGGGCTCGTTTATGCATGGAATACAAATTTTGCAGTATATAAGAATATAGATTTTGGTACATTTACAAATCTGATTCGTTTCTATCATGCGGAAATAAGAGGTGGAACCGTTGAGTTTTGGATAGACAGAAAAATCATTAATGAACAAGATCCGAACAGGACTGTAACCGGAGATTTCAACAATCAAAGCCAGAAAGAACTTGAGGGAGGTACCTTTCTGGGACGTTACGAGTTTCTAAAAGGGAATGATTTTCTTGGAAATGATAAATGGAAAGAATTTGAATGTCCTATTGTTCCTGTTTCTGGGATACACGATTTTTACGTAGTATTTTCAAGAGGTGGAAAAGCATTGTTCGATAGTACAACAGGTCATTATGATTGGTTTGAACTGACAAACGAAGCACCAAAAGTAAAAGTCGCTTGTATCGGTAATAGTATAACAGAAAACATTGCTTTGCCCGAGAGTCAAAAATATCCTTCTCTGCTTCAAGGCTACTTGGGAGATGGTTATTCTGTCCGGAACTATGGCATTAGTGGACGCACTTTACTAAAGAAAGGTGATTATCCTTATTGGAACGAAAGTAAATACACTGAGGTTAAGAGTTGGGAACCGGATGTTGTAGTTATAAAACTCGGAACAAACGACTCAAAACCAAGTAATTGGCAATACAAAAGCGATTTCGTAAATGATTATGTCGATTTTATCAATTCATTTAAAAATCTTAGCAGTTCACCTCGTATCTTGATTTGCAAACCACTCCCGGCATATCCCAATACAATGAATATTGACGGAACTGTTATTCATGATGAAATTTTACCAATGATAGATCAAATAGCTCAACTAACCAATGTTGAGGTTATTGACCTCTATACACCACTGGAAGGGAAACAAACATATTTGTATGATAATGTTCATCCAAATAAGAAAGGAACAACTGTAATGGCTCATGTGGTTTGCCACGCAATTGAACCGGCACACGTTATTCCTGCAGATCTTTATTCTCAAGTCAGTTCATTTGACTGGACAGACAAAGCAACATCAATAACATCATCCGGCACATTTACTCAAAATAATTTAAATAATTTAATAGACAATAAATTAAGTACCATATTTACCGGTGGAACATTTACTCCTGATACATGGATCGAAGTTGAATTGCCTGAATTATTCAAGTTAACCGGATATGCAATCTCTGCAGGTGAGTCTCCAATCAATGCTCCAAAATCATGGACAATTCAAGGTTCAACCGATGGCACAGCTTGGACAGATATCGAATCAAAAACAGATGTTTCTTATCTGCACCCAAACGAGACCAATCTATTTGAGATAGCACTTCCAACAAACAAGGAAACAGCCACAGCATATAAATATATACGTATCAGGTTCTCAGAGAACAATGGTGGAAGTGATCTGGAAATGTCTGAATGGCAATTATTTGGTTTCCCAACGCAATTTGTTACCAATATAACTGGTAATGGAGGTGTGATTAGTGGACAATATGCCGGATATAATCAAAATGGTTACGTTGAGACCGTAGACAATTTGATTGACAATTCAATTTCTACAAAATATTGTGTTGTGGATCAAAGTGCAGGTTGGATAGAGTACAGTTCTTCTACGATGGTGAAATTAACCGGATATTCGCTGACACGTTGTGGAGCCCTTTATGAACGAGATCCAAAATCATGGACACTTCAGGGGTATGATAACCAGACTCAAAGTTGGATTACACTTGATACGCAAGTCAATCAAGACTTTGTGGCTCAATTTCATACAATGGAATATCCTGTCCAAACCGATAAGTCATACTCGAGATTCCGGTTAAATATTTCTGAAATACAAGGTACATCTACTTTTCAATTTGCTAAATGGCAGTTGATGGGGCAAGAAACATCAGGTAAACTTATTAGAGTTGCATGTATTGGTAATAGTATTACTGCTGGTGCACGTTTAGATAAAATTTCACCAGAAGAAAGGTATCCAGCTATTCTGCAGAATCTTCTTGGAAGTGATTATACGGTTCAAAACTTAGGAGTCGGTGGAGCTACACTACTTAAAGGCAGCTCAAACCCTTATTGGAATTTGCCTGCATATTCTACAGCTTTAGCTTTCAAACCGGATATTATAGTTGTAAAATTAGGTACAAATGATTCAAATCCAAGTAACTGGACACTTAAGGCAAATTTTGTAACAGATTATGTAGACTTTATTAATTCGTTCAAAGCGGTTAATCCTGATGTAAAAGTATTTACTTGTTATCCCATTACCTCTTGGAATAGCACTATGCCAATTGTAGATAAAACTGTTACGACAGAAATTATTCCAATGATAGATCAAGTAGCTCAACAAACAGGAGCTACTGTAATAGATTTACATACTCAATCCGAGGGTAAAGTATATCAAACTTATGATTATGTACATCCTGACGTACGCGGAACAACGTTGATAGCCAATACGATTTACAAAGTACTTAAACCAGGTGCTTCTAATCCATACATGAATCCAGCCTATATTTCGAATCTTTATTCGTTCGACAGAACAGATTATGCGGTACATTCATCATCATCTGTCAATGTAAATGTTTCGAACTTATTCGATAACGATTTATCGACTGAGGTTAATTTCGGAACTTACACCGCAGATATGTCATTCCAATTTGAATTACCTGAGGATTTCAAAGCAACAGGCTATTCTATTACTACCGGATCGGGAAGCTCTTTAAATACTCCAAAATCATGGATATTTCAGGGGTCAACAGATGGTACAACATGGAATGATATTGACACCCGAACAAATCAGATATTTCAATTTCCAACAGAAACAAGCATGTATCAGGTATTTATCCAGGATCATAGTTCTGCAAATGCAGGATTGTTACCAGCATACAAATTCTACCGGATGCTTTTCAAAGCAAACAATGGTGGAACAGGGCTTACGCTTTCTGAATTCCAATTATTTGGTATGAATAATACGATGGTAACATCGGTTACAGGAAACGGAGGAACTATCACAGGACAATATGCCGGATATCAAGGAGGTGGATTAGTAGAAACCGTTGACAAACTAATAAACAATAATATATCTGAGAAATATTGCGTAACCGGACATTCAAATGGTTGGGTACAATACGAATCTTCAAAACCTATTCGTTTAAGAAGTTATTCTGTAACGGGTGCAATTAATATTATTGAAAGAAATCTGAAAGCCTGGGAGCTTTTAGGATCAAACGATGGAGTTAGTTGGGACAACATTGACACACAAACTAATCAAAATTTCTTCATGGAATTAAATACACTCGAATTCCCTGTCATTTGCAATACAACATATAAATACTTTAGACTGAATATTTTAGAAAATAACGGTTCAGGCGATTTTCAGTTTAGTAAATGGCAACTATTTGAGGATACTTCTTCAAAAGTGGGCGAAATTAATTTTGATGGAAATATATCAATAAGTTCTGCCGGCGGTAAATTAAAATTGGGTTGTGATAAAGAAGCTAATTATTCTATTTACAATTTATTAGGCATTTTACAAGCAACCGGTAAACTCGAGCCTGGAATGCATAGTTCTTTTTCTGGCTCAGAAAAAATATACATCGTTAAAATAAATAACAAAAGAATAAAAGTGATTCTTTAGCAACAGAGAAATTAAAAGGGTAATAAGAGGAAAACACTGTCACTCTTATTGCCTTTTAATAGTTAATAATTTTATTATAGTAAAGGATATCAAAACATTAATCTTTAAATTTAAACAGTCATGAAAAGATTTTCTACATTACAAAAATTTACTCTAATCCTATTTGGATTATTTCCTTCATTTATTTTGATCGCAGCAGATGTATTACCCAAAACATTTGAAACTGAATCAGACGCGGCAACATCCGCATATACTATGCCACGCGATGCTGGCAGCGGAACTGTAGATGTTATCGGATTAAACTCGGCATGGGGGTCTTATGCTGATTTTATCATCGACATTGAAACAGAAGGCACATACGATTTAACGTTTTCATACCTGACAACCGAAACTCGTTGGGCCGCAATCGCCGTAAACAACCAGATTTATACGCCTGTCGAGTTCTCAGACTTGACTAACGATTGGAGCATTGCAAATACAAAAACCCTTACAATTCCCGTATATTTGAACGCTGGAAACAATACTATTCGTCTGCAAGCTTATAAGACTATTGAGTCTCCGGAGTTTGACAAAATAACCGTGAAAACATCATCGACAACAATTACAGAACCCGAAGAACAAATCACAAAAATAGAATTCGAGGCTGAAAATGCTGATGTAGTTAATAATTCTACCGTTTACAATGGAACAGATTGGAGTCGGTTCTCAGGGGGAGCTGGTGTCAAAGATATGTATTATGAAAATAACTCGTACATCCAATTTAATTCTATCTCAATTCCAGCTACTGGCACTTATGATGTAAGCGTTTTTTATTCAAGTACTGAAAATCGTAGTTTTTACATCAAGAGCGGTAATAAAATAAATACAAATGTAGTGATAACCAAAACTACCGATAGTTGGGAAGGAAACAATCAGAGCGATATTGATGCCGGTAAAAAACCGGGCACAAACAAAAAAACGGTAGCAGTTTACATGGAATCCGGAGATAATTTAATAATTGGTGCACAAGCAGGTTGGGCTCCCAATATAGATAAAATAGAAATTATTAAATCGCATGAAACATTAACAAACCCTGGTATTGAGCAACTGGCTTCAGGTTTTGATTATACCGATATTTCAACACTCTCTGGCGGAAGCAACTTAGAAGCGCTTAATGACAATGACGAATTAACCGTTTATACTGCAACTGGACAATCTTCAACTCAAATAGTCGCTGAATTACCTTATCCAATTATTTTAACCGGATTTGCCATCGCTTCAACAAATCAAAATGTTATGGATAGCTGGAATGTGGAATATTCAATAGATGGTTCTAATTGGAATATAATTAACAATCTGGATAAAACAATCAAAACATTAAATTTTCGTCTTTGCCAAACCAGTTATCTATTTGACAATACTGACAAAGCGGCAAAATACTATCGTTTAACAGCTAGTGGAACACCTGAAGTTGAAATAGCTGAATGGCAACTATTTGGAGCACCGTATATTAGCGCATCTCAAAATTTCCCTAATGATCTTAAAGATGAGCAAGCAAATACTATTTCGGCTAGTGCTCCGGGTTGGGGAAATAATGGAGAAGAAGGTTTTGCAAAAGCGTTCGATAAAATGATTAATACAAGATATACAGCTACTGGAACAAAATCTTTTTGGTTAAATTACGACATGGGAGAGGCAACAGCAACCGTTAACCGCTACTCTCTTACAACCAGAGATGGAAACACGGATAGAAATCCAAAAGATTGGGAGTTACTAGCCTCTAATGACGGTTCTTCATGGGACATTCTGGATACAAAATCAAACATGAAATTTCCAGTACGCGGTGCTACTTTAATGTATACAATTCCTAACACAACAGCTTACTCTCAGTACCGATTAAATGTTACCGATAATGCAGGAAGTAGTGATGTTCAGCTAGTTCAATGGCAGTTGTATGGAAACAACATATCAACATCTGAAAATAATCTTACAGACAAGAACGAATCTGTACTAATCTCAATCCGTTCAGGCATTCTTTCTTTAACTTCAGCGCGTAGTACCAATTATTTTGTTTACTCTGTTTCTGGTCAACTGATAGCTACAGGTCGATGCAATATAGGTACAACAGAAATTAATCTGAAAAAAGGCTTTTACATTGTAGAAGTAGCAGGCATCGAGAGAAAAGTACTCATCAAATGAGAGTAAATTTATATTTTAAATAATAACTTTTATCCGCAGATATTTAAAAAATATCTGCGGATATTCAACTTCAACTCAGATTATTTTTTTAAAAGATAATCATTAAACAAATTAAATATAACAAGCTGATTGCTGCTGTATTTCTAGTGAAATCTAATAAACAATTATAATTATATGAAAGAAAAAATTTTAGTTTTAGTAAGTTTGCTGTTTGTATATTACAACATTCAACTATTTGCTACCGAAAGAAACTTCACCTTATCTTCACCAAATGGAAGAATTGCAGTTGAAGTTACATTGAACGAAGTAAACGGCACAATTAGTTATCAGGCAAAAAACAATTCAACACAAATAATAGCTCAATCAGCATTAGGTATAAAAACTTCAGCTACTGATTTCACTTCAGGACTAAGTTATGTCGCAGACAACACTATTCCTATTGAAGAAAGTTATCAATTACCAACAGGAAAAATCAAGAATTATAGTAATAAATGTAATGAATTGAATATTGAATTAAGGAAAGACGCAAAAAGCCTGCATGTTCTTTTCCGTGCGTATGATGACGGAATCGCTTACCGTTATTCCATTCCGGGCACTGGCAACCTGCAAATATTAAGTGAGCTGAGTGAAATAAATATTCCTACGTATCAAACATGTTGGGGAGAAAAATATTCACACGACTATTCTACTCTATATCCGGCTCGTACATGGGCTGAAGCCTCGACTATTGAAAATAACAAAATGTCAGTCCCTGTATTAGTAAAAAGTTCTACAGGCTCTGATAATTGGTGTCTAATCACTGAATCAGCAAACTATGGCACTTATTGCGGATCAAATTTAATGACAGGAACAACAAGCGAGACAGGACATTTTTACTATCAGCTCTATGGTAGTGTAAATGCGGTATTACCGTTGGAAACATCATGGAAAACAATCATTATTGGATCATTACCTGCAATTGTTCAGTCGACCATGACTGAAAATCTTAATCCACCTACCGAACTTCAAGATGTAAGTTGGATTAAATCGGGATTCTCTTCTTGGGACTGGGGTGGACAAGATGGAAGTACAACCAAAGACATAAATGTCATTAAAGGATACATAGATTTAGCTTACAAAATGGGTTGGTCGTACTATACTCTGGACGATGGTTGGGATGATGCTCCTTATACTTTAAAGGAAGTTGTTGACTATGCAAATTCAAAAGGCGTTAAATTATTTATATGGAGTCATCAAAACAGATTTCAAAACAATATAGATGATATCAGATCAACTATGCTGAATTGGAAAAAATTAGGCTTTGCAGGAACAAAAATTGATTTCTTTGATAATGACTCACAAGAAATGATGTCAAAATACGACAACCTATTAACTGTAGCCGGAGAAATTGGCTTAATGATAAACTTTCACGGTTGTACAAAGCCATCCGGAACAAGACGACATTGGCCTCATTTAATTACAAGTGAAGCTGTATATGGTGGAGAACAATATTTTTTCAACCATTTAGCGACTCCCGCAAATCATAATATCACTTTGGCTCTTACAAGAAATGTAATTGGTCCAATGGATTATACTCCTACTGAGTTTTGTCGTTTAGATGGTATAATAAGACATCTCACTACATGGAGCCATCAAGTAGCATTAGCAGTTCTCTATGAATCCGGCATACAAACAATGTCCGACTCACATTATAATTATATTTACAATATGAGCAGAACATTTCTTAGAAATATACCATCATCTTGGGATGAAATATCTTGTTTAGAAGCGAACCCTGACGACTATGTTACCATTGCAAGGCGAAAAGGTAACGATTGGTATATCGCGTCTATTAGCCAAAACGCAAGAACTTTGAATGTTCCGCTAAATTTTTTAGGTGAAGGAAATTATACTGCTCAAATTTACAAAGATGGAACTTGTCCTTCTGATATTGCTTACGAAGAACAAACGGTAAACAAACTTTCAAATCTTTCAGTAAATATAAAAGCAACAGGAGGAGCGTCAATTCGAATATCACAAAATCCTATAAGTCAACCATTGAACCATGTTTATGAGGCTGAAAACGGAATTCTATCAAACGGAGCATCTATAGAGACAGACAATCTAGGCAATTGTTCCAATGGAAAATTTTTAGGCTTTCTTGGTAACGGAAACATCGCAACTTTTAACAATATTGCCGTTGATAAGGCTGGTAAATACAACCTTAATGTTTATTACATATCACAAGAAACCCGAAACACCTACGTGAAGGTAAACAATATGACAAAAGAAATTTATTCATTTAACGGGAACGGGTTCTCTTGGAATAGCGATGGATTGGCAGTAAAAACAATTCAGGTTTATCTGGAAGCAGGGAATAATACAATTGAATTGGGCAATGACAATGGGTATGCTGTGAATATTGATCGCTTTGAGATTAATCCTTCTGAAGATTATAAGAATGTAAAAATATCTGTTTCTTCATTGCCAAATAGCACAGATTATACTTCATCTGAAACCGTAAAGGTCAATTTAACTAACCAAAGCAATGTTCAATTGAATAATATCTCCGTTTCATATCGAATCAACCAAGGAAATCTTGTTACTGAAACAGTCCCTACAATCCAATCTGGTGAGACCCTAGAATATAGTTTTCAACAAAAAGCTGATTTCTCTCTTGTTGACGTTTACAACCTCGAAGCGTTAGTCAATATTGATATGGTCAACAATATTGTAGGAGATATTACTTCAACTACATTTGCACATTATTCTGATTCAAATGAAACACCTATCAATCGAGTGACAAATGGAGGAACCATTCACTCATACAGTTATCAAACAAACACAAACGAAAGTGCAGATAACCTTATATTGGGAGATAATACAAAAAAATGGTGTGATAATACCACAAGAAGACCTTGGGTTATAATGAAATTATCAGGAGAATATATGGTTAACCGTTTTATATTTAGAGACTGTAAAACTCAGGAAACCCAATTAAAAAATGTTGATCAATATATAATAAGCACTAGTACTAAAGCTCCTGAAGAAAATGACTGGACTGAAGTAGTAAATATTTCAGACTGCAAAATAGAAGATATTAAAATTAACAACATAATACCAACAAAAGCACTTTATGTTAAGTTTCAAACAAAAATTCCGGATGGAGACAATGCCGTTCGTATCTATGGATTCGATATATTTGGTTCTTTAATTTCCGGAACGAATGAAGAACCTTATAATAAGCTGAATGTGTATCCGTCAATTTTAAACACAGGAGAAACACTTTATGTTAACAACTCTGGTAATGGGCGAATTTCAATATACACAACAACAGGAGCTTTGATTTATTCGCAAGATATTACTATGCAAGCAAGGATAAAGCTTAATATTCCATCAGGAACATATATCGTGAAAATAGTTGATCAACACAAAAAGAATGTTAACTTGATAACAGTGAAATAGATATCAATAATTTATCCAAATTGATTTATTTTATCTGTATAATAAAACCTTGGCTCAATTGGCTATAATTTCTATAAAGTTTAAAGTTTCTTATAACTCAAGCTTATTGGTTGCCACAAAATTAGACGCATGTTGTTATCAATAAAAAAATTATCACTTCTTCTATTTTTTATTTTAAGTTTCAGTTGTTTTGCCTACTCTGAAAATGGTTATGAACTTTGGTTAAGGTATCATAAAGTTGAAAATTCATTTTTATACAAGGGATACCAAGAAAAATGTCAACGAATTGTTTTTCCTTCAAATTCAGATAAGCTTGCTGCTGCAAGAAAAGAATTAATTACAGGACTTGAAGGTCTAATTAATACAACACCAAAGGAATCAACAAAGATAGAAAGCAATACTATTATTATTGGTACTAGAAAATCATCAGATATTATATCCAAGTTACTTTCATCTGACGAAATAGATGCTCTGAATAAAGAAGGATATATCATCCGAACAATGAATATTGTCAGAAAACAGGTAATTGTAATTGCGGCCAAAGAAGATATAGGCATTTTATATGGTATTTTTCATTTTCTGAGATTGATGCAGACAAACTGCTCTCTAGAAAAATTATCTATAAAAGAAGAGCCAAAATTGCAATACCGTGTTCTGAATCACTGGGACAATCTAAATGGAACTATTGAACGTGGATATGCGGGTTATTCACTTTGGGACTGGGAAAGATTACCACGTTATATTGACAATCGAATTATTGATTATGCAAGAGCGAATGCGTCAATCGGGATTAATGGAGTAGTAGTCAACAATGTAAACGCCGATGCAAGAAGTTTACTTCCTGAATGGCTCGTCAGGGCATCTGGCTTAGCTAATGCTTTCCGACCTTACGGTATCAGACTATTCCTTACTGCCCGATTCAGCGCACCTCAAGAGATCGGGGGATTAAGCACTTCAGACCCTGCTAATTTACAGGTTCGCCAATGGTGGAAGGATAAGGTAAAAGAGATTTATGAAATTATTCCCGATTTCGGTGGTTTTCTTGTTAAAGCTAATTCTGAAGGACAGCCTGGTCCACAAGATTACGGACAAACTCACGCATTTGGAGCAAATATGTTAGCAGAGGCTCTTGAACCGTACGGTGGAGTTATTTTCTGGCGCGCATTTGTATATCATAATGAAAGAAATATTGATAGAGTCGTTAACGGGTACAATGAATTTAAACCATTAGATGGACAATTTCATAAGAACGTATTTGTACAACCCAAAAACGGTGCAATTGATTTTCAGCCACGAGAGCCTTTTCACCCTCTTTTCGGCGGAATGCCCAATACAGCTTTAGCTATTGAGTTTCAAATTACACAAGAAAACCTTGGGCATGCTGGACATTTAGTATATTTGGGTTCCTTGTTTGAAGAAACATTACAATCGGACACGTATGCGCAAGGGAAAAACTGGACTGTATCTAAAGTCTTGCAGAATTACAACAAAACTCATGAAATGTCTGGCATTGCTGGTGTTTCAAATATAGGTACAGATATAAACTGGACCGGACACTTGTTCGGACAGGCTAATTGGCATGCATTTGGCCGTTTAGCATGGAATCCTGATTTTACATCACAAGAATTAGCAGAAGAGTGGATTCGGATGACATTCTCAAATGATAAGACTATCCTCTCCCCTATTCTAACTATAATGTTGATGTCGCGTGAAACAGCCGTGGATTATATGATGCCAATCGGACTAAATCACATTATGAATTACAACACGCACAATGGTCCGGAACCCTGGCACGACGACCCTCTATGGACGGCTTTCGACTATCACAAAGTTACAAAAGATAGTATTGGAATAAACCGAACAACAACCGGAAGTAATGCAGTAAGTCAGTATTATCCACCAGTATCAAATATTTTTAACAACATTGAAACATGTCCTGAAACACTATTACTATGGTTTCATCGTGTACCATGGAATTACAAAATGAAATCAGGAGAAACATTGTGGAATGAAATGGTAAAACATTATTACAAAGGAGTAGAAAAAGTTGAGAAGATGCAGCTGATTTGGGATTCCTTATCTCAAAAAATAGATAATGAGCGTTTTGGACAAGTAAAATCATTACTTCAACTTCAGAAAAATGAGGCTATTTGGTGGCGAGATGCTTGTGTGCTTTTTTTTCAACGCTATTCAGGAATGCCCATCCCTTCGAAATATGAAACGCCAAAACACTCTTTAGAATATTATCAAAAAATTCCATTTCCCTATGAATGGGAAAAGGTGGATTTTCCTTAAAAAATGGCAATGAAAAAATTGCACTTTATAAAAACCAACAAAAAATATACTGTGGATTGCTTTTATAATATCTTTTGTGCAATTATCTTTTGCTCCAACTCTAATAAGGGTTACTTTAAATCAGGAGTAAAAAGAATAGTCTGTTCTTATTTTCATCTTTAAATAAATGAAAATATAATGCCTATAGTCGAGCAAAAGCTACGCGAAAAAGGAAACAAAAAACCCTAACTGATTAAAAATCAATTAGGGCTTTTCTTTGTAGCGTACCCGAAGCGGGAACACAACCGACCAATAAAGGCAAAAATAGGAAAGCTATATATATTATGATTCAGTTGTTTATGATTTTTACTTTCTTTTGATTTCAGATATTTTCACTTATTTCGTGTTACTTTGTTACTATTTTGTTACTCAAAATTTGTTTTGTACCCTTTTTGTTACTACATTTGCAAGTATAAACAAACAAGGGTAAATAACATGAGCACACTTAACCGCAAAGGGACTAAAAAGAACAACGTTATTCTAAGAGAAAAGGCGTTGACAAATGGAAATGTAAGTTTATATTTGGATATTTACCGAGATGGCACACGAACTTATGAGTTTTTGAAACTTTATGTAAATACAAAAGCCCGAACCCCTATTGAAAGAGAGGCAAACCGTGAAGTATTAGAATTGGCCGAAAAGATAAGAACCCAAAAAGAAAGCGACCTCAACCACTTAACACACGGGCAAATTTCCCCCAACACCAAACGAATAAACTTTTTAGATTATTATCAAACTTATATTGACAAATATACAAAAGCCGATATACGAATGATAAAAGCATCTTTTGAACGTTTCAAAGATTTCTTAAAAGAGTTTTACCCTCAATATAAAACCAATATCAAACCCGACCAACTTACAAAAGATATGATGATTTCATTTGTTGAGTATTTGGAAAGTAAAAGCACGGGCGAGGGGGCGTTGACTTTTTACAAACGCTTTAAAAAAGTGATTAAGTATGCAGTTGAGCACAATGTAATATCAAAAAATCCGTGCACGGGGGTTGTTTGTAAGGTTGACGAAAACGCCCTCACTAAAGACATATTGAGCGTTGACGAAATGAAAAAACTAATTAGTACACGTTACCCCGAACAAAACCTCAATACAAGGCGGGCGTTTATTTTTACCCTTTATACGGGAATAAGGTTTTGTGATATTATAGAATTGAAATACAACGATGTGGATTATTCAAATAAGATATTGAAATTTAACCAAGCCAAAACCAAAGGCAAAAGCTCAACCAGTTGGGTAAACATACCCCTAAACGATGGTTTACTTTCATTAATTGGAGACAAGCCCGAAAAAGATACATTTATATTTGATTTGCCCAGCCAAACAATGTGTTTAAAAGCTTTGAAACATTGGGTAAGTAAAGCGGGTATTGATAAGCATATTACATGGCATTGCGGGCGACATTCTTTTGCAGTCAATATATTAAACAACGGGGCGAACATTAAGACCGTTGCCAGCCTTTTAGGACATTCAGGGTTAAAACATACTGAAAAGTACACCCGAGCGGTTGACAGCCTCAAAGAACAAGCAATAAACAGTTTACCAACTTTTGAAATTTAAAACGTGAATAAAACGTGAAATATGGAAACAAAATACGAAAATGGTGGAACTCGTTACTTTGATTATGAAGTAGAGAAAGCATTTAAACAAGAAAAATATGGTGTACCAATTGCAGATTTTTTTAGGTACGAAGCCAAAGCCCACAGATACGGAAAAATAGGTTATTTAGGTAAACTAAAAGAGGAATTAAAGCATTTTGAAGAAGAATTTTTGGAAATAAATGAAATACATGACCGTGATTGTATGGAAATTTTAAGAAAAGCTATTTTAGATTTGCAGGACTTGAATATACAAGCCCCAGCCAAACAATTAGAAACGAACCTCACGCCCGAACAAAGGCGAAAGGCAATTGACGAACCAAAGATTTACAAACACATTCCAAAAAATGAAAATCACTTACATGATTATTTGTATGAAATTAGAACCTCTTTTGATTTGACTAAAAAAAATACTTTTGGGGCTGTGTGTTTGGCATTACATGAAAATAAAATTTTCAACCCTACTGTAAAATTTAATGAATTGGTTGATAAACTTGCAATCTATTGGAATATAGAACCATTAAAAGACAAACGCCCAAGCCATTACAGAAATGAAATGAATAAATTGATATCGAAATATGGAATTTTAGAGCGAAAAAAAATATAGAGGCACAAAAATAATGTTTGTTTTGAGATTCACGTTTTACACTTTTTACACAAAGGGGGCTTTTCGCCCTCTTTTTTTTATCCCCTTAAAATCCCCTATAAAAAACCCCCGAAACATACATAAACAATTGATATACTGAAATATAAAAGCTACAAAAACACCCTATTTTCTTTTTTTTACTTTATTTGCCAAACTTTGCAGCATGATTAATCAAAACAAACCAGCAACGGGAGTGCACGCCCCGAGCTTATTAATCAAATTGTAATAAGTAAAAAAAATGGAAACTAAAAAAGTATTGACATTTGAAGAGGCAGCAGCCTACATGGGTATGAGTAAAAGTTGTTTGTACAAAATGACCTCTCAAAAATTAATTTCTCACTACAAACCAAACGGAAAAATGATATTTTTTGACCGTGAAGAGTTGGAAGCGTATTTGTTAAGTGTAAGAGTAAAACCTCAATCCGAAATTGAAGAGGCAGCCAGCACGTACGTTGTAACGGGTAAACATAAGGGGGCGAAATAATGGAACTAAAACAAACAGAGGCAGCGACCACCACAGCCACCACCCCCGAAGCGTTGAGCAAAGATAGTGATAATAAGGCAAATAACAAAGTTATAAGCCCGAAATTTGACAGCTTGACCGCAACGGATATAAAAAAACACGTTTCAGATTTGACAAAAAAACCCGAACCAATTGAACACGGGGCAATTTTGGGCGAACTATTGAAATGTATTGAGCCTTTTGATTTTGAAAAGGCAGCATTTAACGGAATTGAAGAGTTAAGAGCAAAATGTTTGGAACTACAAAGCCAGCTCACAAACCCCGATGGCAGTTATAAGAAAAATGCTATTGTTGAGGGCGAACTCAAAGAGATACAAAAGCAGCTCAACAGTTTTAAATTAACTCAAAAACACTTTGCTATTTTAAGTATTGAAAATGTGCTGAATATAGCAGACCGCAACAAATGGGGTATTTGCAAAAACAATGATTTCATTTATTTGTATAATGGGGCGTATTGGGCAAACATTGAAAAAGAGGCGTTTCAGGCTTTTTTAGGTCAGGCAGCCGAACAAATGGGCGTTACCCGTTTTGTAAGTCGATGGCATGAGTTCAGAGATACATTATTCAAACAATTTATTTCAACAAGCTATTTGCCAAAGCCCGAACGCAACAAAGATATTGTATTGATAAACTTACAAAATGGGACTTTTGAAATAACACCCACAGAACGCAAATTAAGACCGTTTAATAGTATTGATTTTCTTACTTATCAATTGCCCTTTTCGTACGAACCGAACGCCACAGCCCCATTGTTTGAAAGGTATTTAAACCAAGTCCAACCCGACCAACAAAGGCAATATATTTTAGCTGAATTTATAGGCAGCGTATTTATACCCGTTGCCCGAATGAAATTTGAGAAAGCATTGATATTGTTCGGGGGCGGTGCAAATGGGAAAAGTGTATTTTTTGACATTATAAACGCTTTGTTAGGTAACGAAAATGTGAGCGGTTATAGTTTGGAAAGTTTGACCGACAAAGAGGGGTATTTTAGAGCTATGATAGTAAATAAATTACTCAACTATGCAAGTGAGTTGAATGTAAACCAAGCGGCATCGGACAAAACAAAACAATTGATTTCAGGCGAAAAGATGCAAGCCCGTTTACCTTATGGGCAACCGTTTAATATGACAGATTACGCAAAATTAATGTTTAATGCAAATGAATTGCCAAAAAATGCAGAACAAACAAACGCTTATTTCAGGCGATTTATGATTGTGAATTTTGAACAAACAATACCCGAGCACGAACAAGACAGGGAGCTAAGCAAAAAGATAATTGAGGGGGAACTTTCAGGCGTTTTTAATTGGGTACTGTTAGGACTTAACCGATTATTAGAACAAAAGGCATTTACTCAAAGCGAGGCAGTAAATAACGCCCGTAAACAATACGAACTTGAAAGCGATAGTGTAAATCAATTCATTAATGAAAATGAGTATTTCCCAAGTGCTATTGAATATATTACAATTCCAATACTGTACAATGATTATAAAAATTTCTGTATTAGAGATGGTTGTCAATTTGTGAAAAATGTAAATTTCAAAAAACGTTTAGAACATTTAAAAATAACTATTAGTAAGTTGAATGTTGGATGGGTTGCTTATTTGAGTAAAAATTACACACCATATTGAAATGGAAAATCAATATAAATACAGCCTACAAAAAGGCAGTTCAAAAACAATTTGCCCCGAATGTGGTAAAAAAACATTTGTCCGATACATTGACAACGTAACGGGCGAGTGTTTGCCCTCACAGTTTGGGCGGTGCGACCGTGAAAGTAAGTGTGGATATCATAACAAGCCAGCATTTGAAAAAGACCAGGATTTCAAACCTTATAAAGTATTTACGCCAAAACCCAAACCGCAACCACAAACACCAATACCCTTTGAAGTATTGGCGGGTACGTTGACCGATTACTCTAAAAATGTATTTATTCAAAACCTATTGGGGCGGGTTGCCTTTCCGTTTGACCAGTGCGATATTGAGAGCGTTATTTCATTGTATTATTTGGGTACGGTTGCAAGTTTTGGCGGGGCGGTTGCCTTTCCTTTTATAGATATTCAAAACAATATCCGTGCTATTCAGGTAAAACAATTTGATGAAACGAACCACACAACCAAAACCAGCTTTTTACATTCAATACTGAAATATCATTACTCACAGCGGGGCGACCGTTTACCCGATTGGTTGCCATCGTATGAGTTGAACGAAACGAAAGTAAGTTGTTTGTTTGGCGAACATTTATTGAATAAATACCCGCTCAATCCGATTGCATTGGTTGAAGCCCCAAAGAGTGCGATTTACGGGACTTTATATTTCGGATTGCCAAACGTGCCCGAGCGTTTTATTTGGGTTGCAGTTTATAACCTAAGTAGTTTAAACGTTGCCAAGTGTAAAGCATTAAAGGGGCGGGACGTGGTTTTATTTCCCGACCTTTCAACCGATGGCAAAGCGTTTGATTTATGGAACTCAAAACTCAATGAATTAAACACTATAAAAGGGGCACGGTTTACGATATCCGATTTATTGGAAAGGAAAGCCAGTGAAGCCGAACGGGCGAACGGGTGCGATATTGCCGACTATTTGATTTGTCAGGATTGGCGTTTATTTCGTGAAAGTGCAAAAAGTGAAATTTGTGAAAGTCAAAACAAAGATATTTTTTGTGCCCTTCAAAATATAGTTGAGCCATTAAAAACCGAAATTGAGTTATCCACAGAAAAAAGTGGAGAAAGTGGAAGTGAAACAAAACATTTTTTTTGTGCCCCCTCGATTTTTGAACGTGATTACAGACCGCAACCAAAACAAAATTGGAGCGTTGAAATTTCAGAACTTGAAAATTATTTTGTTGCGGTTGAATTACCAGCCCAGCCCGTGCGATTAAATCAATGTACTGTTATTACAAACGTACCTCTATTTATTGAAAGCCACCTTTCAACGGTAAAAGCAAACAACGGGCGAAATGTATTTTTGCCTTATTTGCAGAGATTACAAACTTTAAAACAAATTTTAGCAAACAACAAAAATCTACAAAAATCATGGGACTAAAAAAAGGACAATGCAACAACCTATCAGGGCGAAAAGTTGGAAGTAAAAACAAAGCTACAACCGACCTAAAAGTTTGGGTTCGTGGACTGTTAGAAACCAATACCGAATTGTTTGAAAAGGATTTATCTAAAGTAAAACCAATAGAACGTTTAAATATAATGCAGGGATTGCTAAAATACTCAATACCTACACTATCATCTACAACGTATGAAGCGCAAATCAAAGCGGAATACGATAATTTAAAGGAATTATTAGATACTGCATCAGATGAAGCGATAGAAAAAATTAGTGATAAAATTATTAACCTAAATAAACAAACAGAAAATGAATAGAGATAACATTTTGCTTTTTGCATTCAATCAAAAACCATCAAATAAGGGTTTAGTTTTTTATTGTCAGATTGATGAATTCGACAAAGTGAAAATTACCCCGAAAGGTTTGATAGAAATTGATGAAAACATTTGTATTAACATTGTTTCTCCAAATGTTCGTATACCTACGGAATTAGAAATAAATGAAGCTTTAGATTTATTCATTAGCTTAAACGGACGTGAAGCGTTTAAACAGTGTGAATAAAAACAAGTACATCGGATTGAATAATTATTTAACAGTCTATCAATTCATTTTGATAGGCTTTTTTTTTGTGCTCAAATAGTAACGAAACATATTTATCAATAAAAGCCCTATTTGTACTTCTTTTGTTGAACATTGTTACTATTTTGTTACTCACAAAATAAAAAACCTCGATAAACCGCTGATTTAATGCGTTTTATCGAGGTCGATACGTACCCGAAGCGGGACTTGAACCCGCACAGCCGTGAAGCCAAAGGATTTTAAGTCCTTCGTGTCTACCATTCCACCATCCGGGCAGGGTACTTTAAGCGAAAAACGGGACTTCCCGATAACGCGGGATAAACTTCTTCGTCCCGATTTTTTATCAACAGTATCTAGTCTTTCAACTTTTGAGCGAAAAACGGGACTCGAACCCGCGACCCCGACCTTGGCAAGGTCGTGCTCTACCAACTGAGCTATTTTCGCAATTATTTTAAATATCTTTTGCTCTTAAAGCGGCTGCAAAGATGCGTTCATTTTTTTGATTTCCGAAATTTTTTCCACAAAAAAAATCGTCAAATCATTCAGAAATTCAACAAAAAAGCGGAAATACTGGATTGCATTTCCGCTTTTTTAATATACAACCTCAATTAAGACAGGCTAACAAAAAGATCAGCCTCCACTTCATTGAATTTAATCTTACCTTCACGCGCTAACCAGCCCAAAGCCAGATTTAAATCCTTTTCTGCAAGTTTAGTCGCTTTCTTTACAGCTTTTACATTCATTTCTCCGTTTTGTAATGCAGCGTACACTAATCCTGCATTTGTCCCAATTTTTCCTGATAACATAATGGTTTGGTTTATTTATTTTAAAATTAAAAAATATTTTAGGCAAAAATACACTTTTTATGTTATAAAACACAAAAACAAACATTGTTTAACATTCAAATAAAAATTATATGATTTAAAATAGTTATTTAGCATAAAAAGGATTTTATACTGCGTACATTTCTTCAATTTGTAATTTATATTTCTGCATAATTACAGCTCTGCGCACTTTCAGAGTATTAGTTAATTCTCCTGCTTCGATACTAAAACTCTTTGGAATTAATGTAAACTTCTTTATTTTCTCATATTCAGCCATTCCACTCTGAAGTACTTTTATCCTGCCCATTATTAAATTATAAATTTCAGGTTGTTTCAGCAACTCTTCCACGCTGGAATAATTAATTTTATTAGCTTTAGCAAATTTCTCGACCTCCGGAATGGTCGGAGCTATGATTGCTGTCACAAAATTGCGTTCGTCCCCTATCACCGCAGCCTGTTCGATGTACCTATCCAAAACAAGTCGGGTTTCAATTTCCTGTGGAGCTATATATTTCCCATTCGATGTTTTAAACAAATCTTTTATTCGTTCAGTCATAATCAGATAATTATTCTTTATTATGCCAGCATCTCCGGTTTTAAACCAGCCATCAGCATCAAATGCAGCTTTGTTGGCTTCAGGATTATTATAGTATCCGGGGAATATTGTTTTTCCTCTGAGCAGAATTTCATTGTCCTCTCCAAATTTTTCTGTTAATGAACCAAACCTTTGAAAACCTGTAGTACTTGACTTAGCGGCCTCCTTCACCACCACTTCAGTTGCATCTTTCGTAGCAACTTCAACAGCTTCTCGTGTTGCTATTTTTACACCAACCTTGACTGCTCCTTTGACAATGGCTGTACCAAGTGCCTTTACTAAGAATACATCTGTGACAGCTAATAAACTGTAACCTGTGCCTGTCCAGTAATTACCTTCCTGAAATGCATTTATTGCCGATCGACCAGAACCCCAAATAGGAATCAATGACTCAACCCGGGATGTCGAAAGATAAAAACATATTTATTTATTGCTTAATTGAAATAGTGAAATTATTTAACTCAATTTCAAGTGGTTCATTTTCAGAAAAGACATCATCATAAATAATTACTTTTTTCTCGGAGAATAAAATCTCTAATGAATACCTATTGAACTCAATTTCTTCTTTTTCTTTTAAAGAATTTTCTCCATTTCGAATACAATCTAATATTACTTTACGGCTATATTCGTTTAATTCTTCTTTTATGAAATTTTCTATTGTTACCATTTTAAAAAATATTTAATTTACTGGAAAGGCTGTCCTAATCCATCCATCCTTAACAAACACTTGTATCGTTGAAGCAGGAGATCCGCTCATACCGGGTTATATATAACGTTTCCCCATGCAGTAAATTCTGCTTTATCTACGCTAGATAAATTTCCAGAACTGTCTCCACGCCAAAATACGCCATAAATATCTGTAAATTCTATAGTTGTTGCGCTTAAGAATTTATATTCGGAGCTAACTTTCTCTCCCTTCTACGTCTGAGGGGTTTTGTAAACCCCTCGTAAATGTATTATCAGCATTTATAATGCGAAATACTTTTATTAAGCAAAGATATGATTTTATTTGATATGTTATCGGATTACAGTCCCGACGAATATCGGGATATAATACAAAAGGGTGTGATTAAAAAAATACCCAACGTGCGCTATTATTCTCTCATTGAAGAGCATATCTGAATGGACGAGATCTTTAATTGTTTCTATCATAATTGGAATGAGTCCGGTATAATTTATAGCCAGGTATCCTTCTGGATCTTCATAAACAAGTTCAGGATATACTTCCTGTACCTCTTGTGCTACGAGCCCGAATTGTTTCTTCTTAAATATTTGAGAGTTCTCATCGAAATATGCTGTAGCTGTTTTTACTGTCTCACCGACACTTTCGATATATCTTTGCTTTAAATTATATTCAACCGGGTTTAATGCCATAATGTCTGTCAATACATTGTGTTTTTTATTAATGCCTTCTATGTTGTTTTTTAATCTTTTATCAGAAGATGTGATATTTGTAGAAGTAACAATGCCTGTTACTTTAACATCTCCCGCAAAATATCCGGCATATTTACCCGGAACACTTACATCCATGTTTCCATCGATTGTCCCAATAATTCCAGCTCCATTTCCAGTGCCATAAAGTGTCCCCATTACCCCATAATTATACCCACTTGTCGTATTACCTGCCCCCTGCTACCGCAGATTTGCAATCTGTGGTTTGCTTGCCAAAGCAATCAAATTATTATAATGTCCAATAATCCTTTTTCCCCAGCATAGTCAATAGCGCTGCTATACACATATTGTTCGGGTTTAAAAACTAACCCTTCATCTACCGGATTGTTATGTAAATAATCTAATTTCTGATCTATTACTTTATTACTCCATAATTCTATAGGGTGATTGTCCGTTCCCCAAAAACAAATTCCTTCTTTTGTTATAAATTTATTTATAAGCCATTCTTTTCTGCTTTCTTGTGGATTTTCTTTTATTGCGTTTATAATTTTCTTACTCGTAAATTTCTTAAAATCACGCATGATGTCTTGTAATATATAACCTTCTTTGGCTCGAATAATTAAATGAACATGATTTGACATCACGCACCAGGCAAATATCTCAAGTCCTTTGTTTTTCTGACAAAAATCCAAACTTTCAACTATTATGTCTTTATATTCATTTCTTGTAAAAACATCAACCCATTCAACAACAGCAAAACTTACAAAATATACTCCTTCAGGATTGTGAAACTTATAATTCCTACTCATGTTCTATTTGTTTTTTATTGCTCTTGCAGACCAAACCACAGATTACAAATCTGCGGTAGCGGGGTTTTTTTAAGTTCATATTAATAATTTCAAAATTCAACTTATACTAAACATTATACTGTATTATAAGAAAATAAAAAAGGTATCCTTTATGAATACCTTTTTATTTAAAATTTTAGTTTTTAACTAAACGAATGCTTTGTCCATAAACATAATCATTGCCACCACTTCCAAAATATGAACTACCGCCTTCCAGGTCGAATTCACTGGCTTGTCCAGATACAGCATGAACTGTACTTGTCCAAAACATAGCCGCTTCAGTAATTGTGGTAAAGAAATAAAGAGTCCTTGCTCCACCAGGCAAAGCCGTAAAGCCAGAACTATTAGTAACACTACTGTTTGTGCGATACCAATGAGTTAATCCTATTTCTTTTAATTTAAGACCAGCAACATTCATACCACCTAAATAGCTTCTAAGTGTTTCCCATTCATCATATGACGGGACATGATAACCGACTATTAAGCCACGGCTATCAGTCACCACATACCAATTGTACAAACCACCATAAACTTTACCGTTTTCTGAATTATTATTGTAATAACAATAAGCGCCAGTTTTTTGGTTAGCCCAGTCAGTTTGATCAGCTATATAAGCAATTACGTCACCATTAGCATAATGAGTTCCTTTAAAGTTTTCTTTTAACCATGTTTGTGTTCCGATGGTTATAGTGTGATAAAAATTACCATCATAGTCAGCAACGGCATAGGTAGTAAATGAAACAATATCACTCACTACTTCACCAGCTTTGTTACTTACTCTCACGCGGAAATTATACAAGGTGTTAGCCTGTAGATCAGAAATATCTAAATTAACCTTTACAGAATCAGTTCCTGAGAAAGATGAGCCTAAAGTCTTAGTTTTCCAAGCTGAGTTAACTGTTTGATACTCAAAGTGAATAGTTGTATTGTTTTGATTAGGAACTACTGAAGCGCTTAAACTAGCGGTGCCAATTTTAACGTTTTCAGCCGCCTTAATTTTAATAATAGCTTTAACTAAACCAAGAGTGGTGAAAGAAGTGCCTTTAACGGTTTCTGCGCCAGCAGCGTTAGAAGCCATTACTTCGAAGTTATAAGAAGTGCTAGGTTGCAAATCAGAAACATCGAAAGTAATTCTTTGAGAACTAGTCCCGCTAAGTTTTATTTGAAAAGGTTTAATTTTCCAAGTAGAACCATTAGCCTGATATCTTAACAAGACATCGGTGTTATCCTGATTAGCGGTAATAGTGGCTACAATTGTAGCGGAACTCTCAGTAATATTTTCGGTGGCATTAACTATGATTTGAGCCTTTACTAAAGGTTCAGGTTCATAAGAAGTGCAAGAGAAAATAGAAATAGCGACGGTCAGGAAAGCGATCGCTTTCCACATACCAAATTTACGATTTGCTTTCATGATAAGGAAATATAGCTTAAGAAAATTATGTCTCTGCAAAAATAAACATATTTATTGATTAACATTGCTGTCCACTTAAAATAAGTTGATTGACAGCTGTTTATAATTTTGCTCTTTGACATCGCTGGTGTCTATATTGGTAAATAGTTCATTTATAGGAGTTTTATCTAAAAGAGAAATTCCTAATAT
>JAQVAV010000020.1 GCA_028690665.1 Paludibacter sp. | reverse complement strand
GCTTTAGGTGTCACAAGTTTGGTTTTGACGATTTAGTCATGGAACTTGCTTGTGGACTACATAATTTGAGAATTACATTGAGTTACAGTGTTATATAATATTAATCGAAATAAAGTCTAGTATAAATAATTAAACGTAAATTAAACAATGAAAAACACTGGTGAAAGACACATTATAGATGAAGTTATTACTGATGAGGCTGAATTTTACAACCATTTAATGCATATTGCAACTTATCAATTTGCAGAAAAATTTATAATAGGAAAACGAGTTTTAGATTATGGATGTGGGTCTGGTTACGGGTCCTATTCTCTATCATTATTAGCAGAACACGTAAAAGCTGTTGATATCAGCCATGAAACTATTGAGTTTGCCAAAAATAAATATAAAGCAACGAATATTGAGTATTGCTTAGTTTCCGAATTAAATGATGAAAAATTTGATGTTATTACTTCATTTCAGGTAATCGAACATGTGACAAATAATAAAGAGTATATAAATAAACTAAAAAGTTTATTAAAACCTAATGGCTATTTATTAATATCAACGCCGGACAAACGTAATCGATTATTTAATATAATTCAAAGGCCTTGGAATATATATCATCTGAAAGAGTATTCTGAGTTAAGTTTAAAACGGTTATTATTAAAACAGTTCAATACAGTAGAGATACTTAAAATTGGCTCTAAATCAGAGCTTGTTACGAAAGAAATTTCAAGGGATAAAATTCAACGGAACATCACTTTACCTTGCACACTAATTATTTATCCAAATTTCATTAGAATATTTTTACTTAAATTTCAAGTAAAAATATATCGATTATTAAAGGGATTTAGAAAAGTCAATCTTTCTAATAATTCTATGGAAAATTCCGTTAAAAACGATTTTGAATTTAAATATACAGTTAGTGATATTGAATTCAGCAATGATCTGGTGTTATCAACTGATTTACTTGCTATTTGTAAAAATGAATAATTATGTGGTATAACAAGCAATGAAAGTTCGTTTTTATCTTTTTCTAAATTTACAATCAAGTACAATTAAATTTAATAGTTAGCTTTAAATAATATAAAAGCAAGACTTAGAATGAATTAGAGTCCACCAAGTCTTGCCCGAAAATTCCATTTCCATTAAAATAGAAAGGAGGACACAAAAGTATACAATATATACAAGAATTATCTAACTATGCGGAAGAAAGAAAGCAATTATAACACTTTCGAAAATTGTTTTAACAAATAGTAAAACTGTGCTTTAAGAAAATTATGTTTACAAACGAGTGCTTTATAAAAAATGAGGTATTCAAAAAAAATGAAAAAATGAAAAAAATAGTTTATTTAATAGCCATTCTTACATTCACTTTTATATCATGTGATAAGAATGAAAACATTGTAGATGTGTCTCAAACAAAAATCACCCCGAAACGGTTTATTCTAAAACTGAATTTAATCTTGATATGAAAGATTTTGCTATGGCCATAAATAAAGCCATTAACTCAAACAAATCCTTTCGCAAATTGATAAAAGATGAAGCTAAAAAATAATTTGACGGAGACTATGATGTTTTATTATCTGACATTACCGATAGATCTGTTGATCCCAATGATGTAGATAATAGAATTGAAACTCTCAATAAAGTAAAAGCAAATTTAAATGTTAGAGATTTGTTGGAAGATGCATATTATACACTTAATACAGAAAACGAACTAAAGAGTCCAAGAGCTAAATCGTCTTTGCAACGAATAAATTCTGCTCAAAAAACAGTTAGTACTTCTATAGTAGATGCATTAACGCAAGAATATCCCTTGTTACAAGTTTCTGTTCCTGTTAATATTGAAGACTTAGAAGATGAAGGCTATATTCCACCAGTAACATTTATTCCTGAAGAATTTGACGAACAATCTACACAATATTTACCATTAATTTCTGGGGACGAAATATCATTAATAGATGTTACTGAAGAACCAGAAAATGCTATAATTGTTATTGGAATGAATGAACGTTCAAGAATTTTTAATTTTAGTGGTCCAATAACAACAACACCAACATCTTTGACTGCTCAAAATTCTGAATCTGGAATATATTTAAATTGGGTGGGGAATGACATCAGGAACAACATCAAATGTAATGGGATATAGAATCTACAGAACAATAGCTAATCAAAGCTCAAATTCTACATATCCTATATTAATTGGGACAGTCTTTGGTAACCTAAATAGACAATATGTGGATGTTAATGTATTAAATAATATAACGTATAGATACTATGTTACTGCATATAATTTAGATGGAGAATCTGAACCATCGAACTATATAACGATTTCTGTAGATAGAGCAAATGCTGCTACTTCTTTCTCTGTGGTACAAGAGAGTTTGAATTTAGCAAAGTTAACTTGGACATTTGGTGGTGATCAATACAATGGTAATATAAAAATATATAAAAGAGAAATAGGAGTTAGTAGTTATGGATCGCCTATTACTTCTTTACAGATGCCTGTTGATGAGTATTTTGACACAAACATTCAACATGGGAGAAAAGTCGAATATAAACTGGTAAGAGAAACTTCAACGGGGGTATCTAATCCAAAATATGATGTAGTTTTTTATCCTCATCGAGATATTTCAAAACAATCAAGTATTTATATTGACAAAGTAAAATATAGTGATATCAGTAAAATTGAATCTTGGGTCAGAGGAAAACCTGAATTTAAAGTAAAAGTCTTAGGTGTTTCTGGAACAACAACTGTTGAGATAAGTGAGATGTGGTTCAGAATGGGTACGAGAAAGGATAATAAATGGTCAACAATAAGTTCAACGTATGGCACCGTAACAAAAAATTGGAAACCAGATTACGGTAGATGGTTTGATTGTTATACATTTTATTTTGTGGAAGATGATGGTGGATTAAAATGGAAAGATATAACTATAGATGCAAAAAGTTTCGAAAAGGTAAAACTTGATTCAACTTTTGTTAGTAGTGCAGATGGAGTATTAAAAGCTATAAATACATTAGGAAAAACATATAGTAATTGGTTCGAATCTGGTGACGAAAAAATAGGCTATACATATTTAAATTATTATGATGACCCCTCTATGGAATGTTCAACTGGAAGTGCACCAAGTGGTGGATATCTAACTGTAAAATATAAAGATCATGAATAAATTTTATTTAATCCTTGTCGTTTTATTACTGGCAATTTCTAAGTTATGTTCTCAAAATTACAACAAAGATTTTAGTTATAAATTAAATTCCGGTTGGGGCTTTTTGGGAGATGGAGATTCACCTACTCTTTCATTGGAAAATGAGTTTGCATACAGTATTAATCATTATTTTTCCACATCTCTAATCTTGGGAATAGGAAGAAATATAGAAGCTTCACACGCACATAGCGATTATCTTTTTGGAAGTTTTGACATGTATATCTCCCCATTTAAAAATAACAAAAGAAATAATTTTAAAATTGGTGGAGGTTATTCTTACATTGATATTTCAAATACATATGTGATTGTTAGGTTTTATGACAACGGAGAAAGATATAATTTTTATGATTATTACCCCAACAGACAACATGCTTTTAATATAATTATTGATGATGAATTTAAAATTAACTCTCGATTTATGATTGGGCTAAAAGCATATACAATTGGGAACAACGACCAAGGTGGAATATTGAGTGGAATATCGTTTAAATTTGGGGTTACTTTATAAGTTATTATTTCAATACGGTCTTTGTTTATAGCTTATACCGTGTAAATTCCTATTCTAAATAGGATTTTTAAATGTAGTATATAATACATTTAAATTGTAAAGCTAATCGCCCCAAAAGCAAAAAAAGCCACTGCAAGTTCAAGTTTATTTTCAAATGTCTTGCAGTGGCTTTTATAGCTTTTTCTTATGGGCAGAGCAGTCACAGTACATTGTTTTTCCCACATAGAACCCTAATCTCTCCCCGAAACAAAAAAACAATGCACTGTGCAGTTTATGAATTCAATGCTATAATTACCAGCCTGCTCGTAGAGCTAAAAACAAAATATACAAATAAAAAATAAACAACTTTAATATAAATATTAAAATAATGTGTATATTTGTTGTGAAAATTTAATCTATTTACTCATCTTAAATCTAAACAATTATGGCAAGTACATCTGAATCCGGTCACGCCAAAAATGTGACAAACCTCGAAACCTTAATTACAGCAATCACCGCTTTCGGTACAAGTTACAATCCATCTCGGGGAAATCTAAAACTCACAACTTTACAAACCCTGCTTACAGCAACAAAAGAATCATTTAATCAGGTAAACACGACACAGTCCTCCTACTCCATTGCAGTTGATGCACGCGAAGTCACCTTTTCTTCATTCGGTAAACTCGTTACCCGTATCAGTAATGCACTTAAAGCTTCCGATATCACAACTCAGGTAGACGAAAGTGCTCAAACAATTATTCGCAAACTCCGCGGTAAAAGAGCCGGTACAAAACTTACCGACGAAGAAAAAGCAACTCTTCAGGCAGAAGGAAAAGAAGTAACTCAAATTTCGGTTTCACAAATGGGATACGACAGTCGGCTTGACAATTTCGAAAAACTGATTACCCTGCTTTCAACAGTTTCCGAGTACAGCCCAAACGAAGAAGAACTGAAAGTCGAATCATTACAAGCGGTCTATAATGATTTAAAAACAAAAAACACGGATGTAATCACAAACTACATTCAGTTAGACAATGCCCGTAACAGCAGAAACGATGTTCTGTATAAAGAATCCACAGGCCTTGTCGATATAGCTTCCGACTCAAAAACATACATAAAGTCCGTATTCGGGGCCACAAGTCCCCAGTACAAGCAAATATCAAAACTAACATTTATAAAACGAGAATAAAAAGTAAATCAAATAAACTGCGGTTAACAAATACACAACCGCAGTTTATAATATGAGGATGTCGAAAAGTGATAAAGCTTCGTATAAATTATATAAACGTCCGACAAAAAGATATAGACGACCGTAAAAAGGATATAGAGCTTTGTAAAAAAGGTTTAATACTTCGTAGAGTAGATATAAGCCTCCGTAAAAGAGATATGAAACACCGTAAACAAGATATAGACAATCGTAAAAGTTATAACAGGCTTCGTAGAAAGAGAAACGCAGAACTTACAAGTTATATTAATAGACAATTATATACAACAACGAAAGGAAAAGACGACATAACAACTGAACGGCCTGCTGCCAACACACGCCTATAAGCAATTGGCGGGGAATACTCAAATTGACAGTTTTACTCCAGCTCTCACTTGGTCGCACAGCGACTGTGAAAGCTCCCGCAAATCGCCAATTTGCTCATAGCCTCCTACGTTAGCAAACATAATACAATAGATAAGTATCAATTCAAAAAAAAACATATAATGAAAACAAATCAGGTTCTTTTAGGCTTTTTAATGTTAGTAGGGTCAACACTTATGGCTCAAACCTCTTCACTCTCTAAAGGTGTTGGATTCTCGCAGGCTTTCGAGGTTTCTTCACCTTACGACATCCATTTTAATTATTATACCTACGAAGATTTCCAAAATGTGAAGAAACTGGGAATTAACACGGTTAGGCTCCCGATTTTTATGGCAAACATGTTTAACGAAAACAGTAGTGAAATGAGCCCTTTGTTTTTCTACTTACTCGACCAATATGTTGATATGGCTGAAGAAGAAGAATTAAATTTGATAATCACAAATATGTCTTCTTTTGATTATAATACTGACACAACTGTAAAAGATCAGTTTATAAATATCTGGACACAGATCGCTGAACATTACAAAGACAGATCGAACAAGATATTTTACGAAATAGCTAATGAGCCTGGATATGCTAATATTGAGGAATGGGGGTCAATACAAGGTGAAGTAATTGAAAGCATCCGAGCCATTGATAATATACATACAATTATTGTTACACCAGCCTGGGGTGGCATACCTCATCTTTCGGACTTACCTGAGTATGACGATGAGAATCTAATATATGTTTTTCACTTTTATTATCCGTTTCTTTTTACACATCAAGGTGCTAGGTTTGTTTCTCTGGGTGAACTCACAGGTGTGCCTTTTCCTTATGATTCGAATCAAATGCCAGAAATGCCTGCCAGCTTTACAGGTACACCATACGAAGTTGATTATAATAATTATCAAACGGAAGGTACTGCTGAGTATATGCTCGACTGGATTGATCAGGCTGTGGATTTTATGGAAGAAAGAAATGTTCCGATCTGGTGTGGTGAGTTTGGTGTTGTAGGTAATGCCGATGCCGATGACAAAGTTTACTGGTATAATGTGTTACGAACTGGTCTCGAAGAAAAAGGAATTTCATGGTCAATGCATGGCTACACTCGCTACTCGGGTCCCTTTGAGTATGGTACATATTGTTTGTTTGATTACGATTTAAACATACCTTTGGTTGAAGCCTTGGGATTGAACACACAACCTCAAAGTGAATTTGTTGTTGAGCCCGACACCTCGGGTTTCGATATTTATAGAGACTACCCAAGCCCCCATATTAATACCTGGATATCCAGCGACGAAGGAACTTCTCATTTGTATTGCGAAGAAGATACTTACGACGGTAAGTTCTGTATTTACACCAACGATTTACCTATTTGGAGTTACTTTGATTTTAGATTTGAACCTTATAGGGACTTGTCAACTTTAATCGAAAATGATTCTGTTCTCGAATTTTGGATAAAAGGGGATACTCCGGGAGCAAAGTTAAATGTTCGCTTTGTTGATACAGATACAGATGATCCCGACGACCATGCCTGGAGAATGGATCATGTTATTGATGAGAACATAACATCGTGGGATGGAGAGTGGCATTTGGTACAAATACCTCTGTCCGATTTCATCGAAACTGGATCGTGGGATGATGGAGTATGGTACGATCCTGAAGATAAGTTTGATTGGATGGCTGTTGGGAATTTCCAGATTACCAGTGAGTTTCATAGTTTTGAAGGGATGAAGTTCTGGCTTGATAATATACAGATTACAAAACAAGTACAGCCCGAAACTTCAAGTGTTACTTTCCAGGTGGATATGCAGGATAAAGAAGTCTCAGCCAATGGCGTATACCTTAACGGCAGTTTTTGTAGTTGGACACCATCTGAAGCCATTCAACTCACTTCAAACGGCACGGTTTATTCAACTACCCTTCAACTTGTACCTGGCGAAGTGGTTGAATACAAATTTGTGAACGGCGCGGCCGACGATTGGGCTAAATACGAAATATTAGCAGGGCAAGAATGTGCCTTTGGTAGCGATGCAAACCGAATGTTGGCTGTTCCTGTGTCTGATGTTACGTTGAATTTGGTTTGTTTCGAAACCTGCTCGTCGTGTTCTATTCTAAATGTCAATAACGAACTTTTAAACTCAATTGAGATATTCCCAAATCCTGTTAAGGATAAAATAACTATTTCCGGATTATATGAAAAGAATTCTACAATAAAGCTATTCCGAATAGATGGCATTTTATTGATGGAATATTTTAACAAATCCAGTAATTCAATCGAATTGGATTTGCATAATTACACTAGTGGAAATTACATTTTATATATTGAAAATGAACTGAATAAGAAATATTTTAAAATAATAAAAGAATAAATTACGTTTGCTAACATCGTATATAAAACATTTGGCAGTCAGTGGGTTATCAAGCATTTCAGCCCGTATCAAAAGTAGTTGTAACTTGACAGGAAAGTGCTTCGAAATGCCAAACGTTTCATATACGTAACCGTTAGTGGCCATAGTGAAAAAGACAAAGTCATATCGCTATTAAGCAGGAAAATCTTTGATAAACTGTCCGCTTTTCATTACGAGAACATAACCACTAAAACGAAACGGCTTCTCTCCCACTTCTCAACTTCTTTACGGGCGGACAATTTCTCGCAGATTTTTTTTGAAAAGAGAAATAAAACTAAGGCTTTTCCGACTATGAAAACTATAACGAAAAACAAATCTACATACAGAATAGAACTAAAATAACTTTTGGAGAATCTTTTACGAGAGAAAAAGTCAACTTTTTACTATATGACTAAAAAACGGACTTTCTTGTTTAAACGACAAATTGTTGTAAACAGAAAAAATCGACACGACAAACTTTTCTCTAAAACAAGTTGAAAAATATAAAATTATAAAATAAACAAATCAAAATTATTTCATTAACTTGTGCCCGATTTTTATACGTCAGAAAACCAAGAAAAAACAGGGATTTACCTGTTCAACTTTGGGACTGACGTGCTTTGTTATCTTTGAGCAGAAAACTGGTTGAAAAGCTGAAAAGTGGCTAAACAGAAAAATTCTCACCAGACAACAAAACAAAAAGACGAGAAAAAGATAAAAACGAAACTATAGGCCACTAACATCCGCTTATGAGCAATTGGCGCGGAATACGCAAATTGACAGTTTTGCGCCTGCATTCACTTTCGCCGCACAGCGACAGTGAATGCTCACGCAAATCGCCCAATGCCTATAGCATCAGTCGTTAGCAGTTATTTAAACAGATACACATATGAACAAACGTAAATTAAAGAAAGCGATAAAAAGAATTACAAATTTACCTAAAGGTAAATATCTGTTCTTATATACGACAAATAAGATCAGACATTTCTATCTAAAAGGTATGAAATCGAAAGAAGTGGCTTATCCATCAACAATAATGCTCGAATTAACCAATCGATGTAACCTTGCGTGTACTACGTGCCCACGAGAGTATGATTATGGACGAGCAATGGATAAAGGAAACATGAGCTTGGAGTCGGCTAAAAAAATTATTGATGAGGTATGGCCTTATCTTGATTCTATCGGACTGACAGGTATGGGAGAAACATTTCTTTATAAAGAAATTAATGAAATTGTAAACTACATCAAGAAAAAGAACAAAGGAATTATTATATCTGTATCCACTAATGCCGTTTTACCTAACTTTATTGAGAAAGTCACTGATTTACTGGGAAAAATTGACACGATACAAGTGTCCATAGACGGTCTTGAAGATACTTACGAAAAAATACGTAAAAAATCGGATTTCAAAATTTTAGACAAAAATCTGCGAACCCTTTCAAAATTAGCGAAAAATACTGGCACAGACATTATGCTTAATATGGTCGTTACCAAGGAAAACTATAAACACATGCCATTGCTAATAAAATATGCAAAAGAGATAGAGGTTAAATACATGGATTTTACATTATTTAATCTTGCTTCGGTTACCGAAATTGAACAATCGTACTATGCTTTCTACCAATCTGTAGAATTTCAAAAAATAATCAAAGAACTTGAAGATACAATAAAAAATACTCCTGAAGTTTTAGTTACCGAGCGAAACTTCAAAACAGATAACAGTTTTCAAAAATGTCCATTTCCTTGGACTCATTTTTATATCTGTTGGGATGGCTTCGTTCCACCATGTTGTGCAAAACCTTTTCCAAAGGAGCTGAATTTTGGAAATGTATTTAATTCTAAAGTAATAGACATTCTAAATTCTAACAGTTATAAAGAATTCAGAACGCTATGGTTTAAAAATACTCCTCCAAAATTCTGCGACAAATGCCATTTTATCGATATTGAACCAATAAAAACAACTGCTAACAATGTATATAGCAAATAGGCGAAATAGTAGTCAATTCAAGGGTTGCAGCCCGCAATTGCCTACTTGCCACATACTGTCAAAGAATAAAAATCAGCCAGTTACAGCGTTAACGTAAAGAAACTAAAGTAAAAACGCACAAAGAAATAGAAAATTAATTTAAAATAGGGAGCAATAATACATCGACAAAATCATAAACACTAAATATATCTCAAAAATGGAAAACAAATCTATATCAAAATCAATTATTCTAAGTTTTTCACTATTGCTTGGACTTTTTTTGTTAGGCTTTTTTATTTTCAAAGGACTAAAAACATTTAGCGACAAAGACCGCGTAGTGACCGTAAAAGGACTCGCCGAAATGAATATGACTGCGACTTCTGCGTATATTTCTTTAAATTTTTCGTTCTCTGGCGATAATTTACAAGAAATAATTAAGCAAACGGAAATCAAAAAAAATTCTATCATTGCATATTTAATAAATATCGGATATAATAAAAATGACATTAAAATAAATAATATAGGTATAAACGACAGAGAAAAATACTACGATACTAAATGGATAAATGGGCAACAAGTACAGGTAAAAATAGATAGATATACTATTACACAAAGTTTAACTATACTATCAAAAGACGTAAAAACTACTGAAGACAAATCTGCTCAAATTAGATTGGATTTAGTTAAAAAAGATTTAACAACAAATATAAACACGAATTATTCTTTCCCTGAATTAAACTCTATTAAGCCACAATTAATAGCTGAAAGCACCAAAAATGCACGTATAGCAGGAGAGCAATTTGCAAATGATTCCCAAGCAAAATTAGGCAAAATAAAAACAGCCTCACAAGGACAAATTACAATTGCAGGAGAGTATTACTGTAACGACGGAATCAGTGAAGGGGGGGGAACGCCCAAAGAACCTTATATTCAAAAAGCCAGAGTAGTTAGCACTATCGTCTTTTTTTTAGAATAACAAAAGCCCTGCCCTTAACATACGCCTATGCTCATTGGCGACTGACGTGCATTTAGCAGGTTTTGCTTCTGCAATCCGCCCGTGCCCATAGCCTCGGTCGTTAGGGAGCATCCGGAAAAAGGAAAAAATCCCTTTGAGTTACGAAGCTAACGACTCAAAATTGATAGCTGAAAATCAAAGACTTATGTGGTCGTTAGTTAGAATACGAATAAAATCGGGAGGTTCTTAATTCTTTATTCTAAAATTATAAACCCATGAGATACATTACTAAAACCGTCTGGATTTTATCATTGGTGAGTTTATTTACCGACACTGCCAGCGAAATGTTGTACCCTGTTATGCCTGTTTATCTGAAAGAAATTGGTTTTTCAGTAATATTAATTGGAATTCTGGAAGGGCTTGCCGAAGCCACTGCAGGACTAAGTAAAGGATATTTCGGTAAATTATCCGACAATAACAATAAAAGAGTTCCTTTTGTGCAAACCGGATATGCTCTGAGTGCTATTTCAAAACCAATGATGGCTCTTTTTGTTTATCCACTTTGGATATTTTTTGCTCGAACTATCGACCGTTTTGGTAAAGGAATAAGAACTGGAGCCCGGGATGCAATTTTGTCTAACGAAGCTACAACTCAGACAAAAGCCAGAGTTTTCGGGTTTCACCGTTCTATGGATACACTCGGAGCTGTCCTTGGACCTTCTTTAGCACTGTTGTATTTATATTATTATCCTCACGATTATAGAACACTTTTTTTTATTGCATTCTTCCCCGGAGTGTTGGCTATTGCAATTTCGGGATTACTTAAAGAAAAAAAAGAACCTACAAATAAGAAGAAAATGAATACCCCATTTTTCTCTTTTCTCGGATACTGGAAACAAAGTCCTGCCACTTATAAAAAATTAGTTGCAGGGTTATTAGTTTTCACACTATTCAATAGTTCTGACGTATTTTTATTGCTCAGAGTCAAAGAAGTTGGCTTTGACGACAGTTCTGTGATAGCAGTCTATATTTTTTACAATCTGATATATGCGCTATTTTCATTTCCTCTGGGTATGCTTGCTGATAAAATTGGATTGAAAAGTGTTTTTGTTGCCGGTCTTGTATTATTCGGCATTGTATATATAGGAATGGCATTCAACACCAATATTTATTTGCTATTCAGCTTGTTCTCGTTATACGGAATTTATGCAGCAGCCACCGAAGGAATATCTAAAGCATGGATAACTAATATTACAAGCAAAAAAGATACTGCAACAGCCATTGGTACCTTTACCGGATTTCAGAGTATCTGCACCCTGTTGGCCAGTTCGCTTACAGGTCTGATATGGTATCAGTTTGGTGCAGCATTGGCATTTATCTTAACAGCAGGTATCTCTATTTTAATTGCTTTTTATTTAATAGTGGCTGTGCCTGAAACCAAACAAAAGCATAACTGATAAACAAGACTTTATATTATTTAACAATATCAATATTATATATTTGAGATTTATTCAAAAAAGTCGTCTTAATCTTTTATAATAATCCTTTATCTCAATAAAGTTTAGAAAATATGAGGGTGTCCAAAAGTTTTGGACACCCTCATATTTTATCATTATGTTTAACCTGAAATTTATATATTACACTACATAAGTTGTTGAAGCAGTATCACCCCCATGACCCGTCCAGTTGGTATGGAAAAATTTGCCACGGGGCTTGTCGATACGTTCGTATGTATGTGCTCCAAAATAATCACGTTGAGCCTGAAGCAAGTTAGCCGGCAGCCGTTCTGTACGGAAACCATCGAAATAAGTTAATGCCGAAGTTAATGCCGGAACAGGTATTCCATTGGTCAATGCCGTTACACAAACACGACGCCATCCAGCTTGGGCAGCTTCTATTTTGTCTTTGAAATAAGGATCGAGCAATAAATTTTCAAGTCCCGGATTTTTGTCGAAAGCTTTCTTTATATCCGCTAAAAATATGGAACGAATAATACATCCGCCGCGCCACATCAGGGCAATACCGCCATAATTCAGATTCCAGCTATATTCTTTAGCTGCTTCCTGCATCAACTGATAACCCTGAGCATAAGAAATTATTTTTGCACCAAGCAAAGCATCTTTCAAATCAGAAATCATTTGGGCTTTATCACCGGTAAAATTCACCTTCGGACCTTCAATTTCTTTTGAAGCTTTAACACGTAGATCCTTTTGTGCTGACAAGCAACGTGCAAATACCGATTCCCCTATCAAAGTCAAAGGCACCCCTAAATCAAGCGCCGCAACGCCTGTCCATTTTCCGGTTCCTTTTTGTCCGGCAGTATCCAGAATTTTATCTACCAGCGGTTGTCCATCTTCATCTTTATAAGCGAGAATATCACGCGTAATCTCAATCAGATATGAATCAAGATCACCTTTATTCCAGTCGGCAAACACCTCGTACATTTCGTCAGCACTCATGCCCAGCAGGTCTTTCATTATTTGATATGCTTCGTTGATAATCTGCATATCACCATACTCAATACCATTGTGCACCATTTTCACAAAGTGACCGGCACCATCCTCTCCTACCCAATCGCAACAAGGACTTCCATCTTCTACTTTAGCAGCTACCGACTGAAAAATATCCTTAACCAAAGGCCATGCTTCAGGTGAACCTCCCGGCATCATAGATGGTCCTTTCAATGCACCTTCTTCTCCTCCTGAAACTCCAGTCCCGATATATAATAATCCTTTACGTTCAACATATTTAGTACGACGAATAGTATCCGGAAAATGCGAATTTCCTCCATCGATAATAATATCTCCTTCGTCAAGATGGGGGATTAATTGTTCAATTAAAATATCAACAGGTTCGCCAGCTTTTACAAGCATCATCACTTTACGAGGCCTTTCGAGCGACTCGCAAAGCTCTATGACAGAGTGTGTACCAATAAAATTTTTTCCGGCACCACGACCTGCCATAAATTTATCCACCTTTTCTACCGAGCGATTAAAAACAGCAACTGTATAACCTTTGCTCTCCATATTCAGCACAAGGTTCTCGCCCATTACGGCTAATCCAATTAAACCAATGTCTGCTTTTTGTTTCATAACTTTCTTTTTGAGAATCACATAGATACATAGTACATAAATTACTGATATTCTATGTTTTAATTTATTAATATTTTATTTATTCTAATTTCCACACATAAATTTCTTTAATTTTACACTCTAGCTACATGGTTACTATAAAACCTAATTGTTTCAATTTTTCAATTACACTATTTTCTATATTAACTGGAACAACAGTAAATGCTGGAAACTCTCTTCTTACCTGATAATCTCCGCGTAGTTGTTCAAACCGAGCCGGATTTTTTTTGAACTCAGCGTCATCATTACGAATATCGTAAGTATGCAAAATTGCTTTTGCCAAAATCTGCTGTTCGGAAAGCTCTGAACCATCAATTTTGACTTGTGGTTGAGTTGGTAATTGAACCCCTGAAGGACGCCAATTGTTCAAACCTAAATTAAAAAAATCGTTAATTGCCTGTACACTCATCAAAGTTCCGGTTGCTTTCCCGTCCTTAGAATATCCGGCGATGTGAGGAGTTGCAATGACAGTTCTATCCAGCAGTTCCAAATCGATATCAGGTTCGTTTTCCCAACAATCACAAACGAAATCAGAGATTTGTCCGCTAGTTAATGCGTTTTTTACAGCAATAGTTTCAACCACTTCACCACGGCAAGAATTAATCAAAACCGGCTTTCGATTCAGCTTTGAAAAGAAATCAGCATCTGTCAAATGATAAGTTGCATCCTCTCCTTTCATGTATAAAGGAACATGTAAAGTTATTATATCAGCCGTCTGCATAACAGTCTGAAGACTTACAAATTTTTCAGAACCTTCGACACGTTCACGCGGAGGGTCGTTGAGTAACACTTTCATTCCAAAAATTTCTGCAATCCGGGCTACTTTACTTCCTACATTACCAACCCCGACAACCCCGATTGTCATATCTTTCAAATTCCAGCCTTTGGTTTCAGCCAGCATCATAAGAGTCGATGCAATATACTGTTCCACCGATTTTGAATTGCAACCCGGAGCATTTGTCCAGCGAATGCCTGAAGCACGGCAATAATCGGCATCAATATGGTCGTAACCAATAGTAGCAGTTGCAATAAACTTCACCGTCGAACCAGCCAAAAGCTCTTTGTTACATATAGTACGTGTGCGTGTTACTATAGCATCAGCATCTTTCACAACGTCAGGAGTTGTCTTCGCTCCAGGCAAATAAACAACTTCAGCTACAGGCTCGAAAGCTCCTTGAATGTAAGGAATTTTATCGTCAATAATTATCTTCATAACCTCAAACCCCTAAAGGGGATTTTTCCCTACTCCCTTTAGGGATTAGGCATTAATATTTAAATCTTTCTTTATATGCCCACAAGCCCAGAGCCGGATTGGAAATATAAAATACTTCTTCTCCATCATCCATGATATTATATCCATCTGTAAGCATCTCCGGATTATATCGGGCTGTAATTTCATCTATATCGGCATACTTAAAACCGACTCTTTCAATTTCTGTCCTGGTCAGATTTTCAGGGCCTTTACCCGGACAATAAGTTATACTGAAGCGTCCTTCGGAAGAACCATGAATCAGATGAGCTGCCGCACTCAAGTTGTTGCGAAGGTCTTCGTTTTCGTCACAAGCCTTTAGCGTAGCAGGAGTTCCGAAGTAGCCGTATTTTCGAATCAACCGGTTAATTTCCTTGTCTTCACCAAATTCCTTTAAGGCTGGTGCTATCACTATCAGGTCACCACCATCATCAATAGCCATGCGTGTACGATAAATCGATTTATTACCCAACCAAGTACTTTTAAATTCTGTCGGATCGAGATAAACCACTACTTTTTTTAAAGGACGGTCAAGTAAATCAAAATTCACTTGTAACGCAAGTTTAGCAGCCTTGTCAAACACCGAATAATCGTCGCCGATAAACATTCCACGGCATTTGATTTTTCCATCCGATTTATCCAAACCAACTACAGTCTGTACATAAACTATAGGTAAATGATTCGTGAAATATTCGGAAGCATAATTGAAAATACGACGCACCGGAGTATCGGCATGCCCCATCATGCGCTCCATACCATAAGCTGCGCCCACAAAATGACTCTTATTAATTCCTTCAACACCACCTGTTCCCACAAAAATATTTTTGTTGTAATTGGCCATTCCCACAACTTCATGCGGAACCACCTGACCAATGGAAAGTATCAGATCGAAATTACCCTCCAAAAGTAGTTTATTTACCTGAGCCGGCCAAGGAAAATCGACCGCTCCTTCCGAAACCTCTTTCACAAATTCGGCAGGCACAAAACCAACCGTAACTACATCGTTGCGCCAGTCATGTTCCCGTATAAGCGAGGATGGTAAGGTTCCGAACATGTGTGAAATCTGGGTATCTGTCATAGGTGAATGAGTTCCCAAAGCGGGTAACACATCGGTCAAAGCATTGCCGTAAAACTGCCATGCATATTCCGTCAGTTCCCCTGCTCTACTGGGCAAACGGGTATAATCCGGAGGAATAGCCAACACTTTTTTTCTCGAACCTAATTTTTCAAGCGCTTCAAAAAGGCCGGCTTTAAGGTCTTCAGAAGTAAGTTCTATGCTTGTTGAACCTTTTTCGTAATAAATCATATAGCCCCTAAAAGAAAATTGAAATTTTATATTAGATTTTAAAAGTCACGTCAATCCTAAGGAGCTAGTTCTATCTCTTTACTCTTGCATTTCCGCCCCAGATACTCCAAATTTGTTCCTCATCAGCAGGTTGGGCATAGTCAGTCAAAAAGGTTGTAGCCAACGCACCCGAGGCCCAGCCAAATTGAGCCCATTGCTCTGCCGGCCAGCCTTTCAAAATAGCATAAAGCATCCCTCCCACAAAACCATCTCCACCACCAATGCGATCGAGAACGTTGATTTTTCGAGGCATAATCACCTGCCAGTCATCACCATTGAGCATAATAGCTCCCCACAAATGTTCATTGGTACTAACAACCTGACGAAGTGTAGTTGCATAAGTAGAAGCATTAGGAAAAGCTGCTTTTACCCTTCCGATCATAGCTTTGAAACCTTCAACCTGGGCTTCGATTCCTTTGCCTCCGGCTTCCGGGCCTTCAATGCCCAGACATAGCTGAAAATCTTCTTCATTACCGATCAAAATATCTGAAATAGACGCTATTTCGGTAAAAATATCATGCAATTCTTTTTCACGGCCTTTCCAAAATGAAGCTCTGTAATTCAAGTCGAATGAAATACGTGTACCTGTTTTCTTGGCATATCTAGCTAATTGCAGACAAAACTCACTTGTTTCGGGCGACAATGCTCCAATTAATCCCGATAAATGCAATATCTGAACACCATCTTTTACAAAAAGTTTTTCGAGATCAAAATCTTTTACATTGAGAGTGCGTCCGACTTCTCCCGCACGATCATTCAAAACTCTTGGACCGCGGGTTCCAAATCCGCTATCGGCAATATTAAACTGATGACGGTATCCCCACGGACCTCCCTGAGCTACTTCAGGGCCTTCGTAATCCATATTACGGCTGCGCAAATCAGACTTGATTAATTGTGCGATAGGGCTGTCCTTTACAAATGTAGTCAGCACTTTAACAGGCAGACCAAGGAAAGAAGAAATACTGGCAACATTCGTTTCAGCACTTGTAGCCTGCATTTCAAAGAGTTTACTGCTGTGAACAGGCTGCCCGTTCAACGGAGTAATTCTGATTCCCATGCTGGTAGCCACCATCAGGGAGTATTTAAAATCTTTTTTTAATGTTATCATAGCGTATTAGATTTACTTTCAATTTACAAAGAGAATTATTTGCCACTTATTTGTTTCCAATCAAAATGGGAAACAATTCTCCCTTTAAAAAAAGTTATTGTTTTAGAACAATGTTTTAGAAATACCGAACTCCAAACCTCGCAATTCAGCTAAACCACGTAAACGTCCAATAGCCGAATATCCCGGATTAGTTTTTTTATGTAAATCGTCAAGCATTTGGTGCCCGTGGTCCGGTCTGACGGGAATGTTTCGCTTAAATGTATATTCGACTACCAACAATGCTTTCATGGCTTCATACATATCCACATCACTGATTAAATGATTTGCTTCATAGAAATCACCATCATCATTTCTTTTTGTTCCCCGAAGATGTGCGAAATAAATTCGTTCTCCGAATTCCCTGATCATTTCAGGGATATTATTATCGGCAGAAACACCCAGAGAGCCGGCACATAAGCATAAACCATTCGATTTCAGAGGAACAGCATTAAATAATTTTCGTATATCATCCGAATTGCTCAAAATTCTCGGCAAACCAAAAAGTGCCCGAGGAGGATCATCCGGATGAATTGCCATAACTACTCCGACTTCTTCTGCCACATAAGCTATTTCGTTGATAAAATAAAACAGATTATTTCGCAATTCCGTCTCGTTTATATCTTTATAAGTATCTAATGCTGCCTGAAACTGCTTAAGATTGAAACTTTCTTCTGCTCCGGGAAGACCGGCAATTATGTTTCGTGTAATTGTTTCTATTTCCTTTTCGCCCATTTTATCAAAACGATCTTTAGCTCTCGAAATCTGTTCGACAGTATAATCATTTTCAGCTCCGGGACGTTTCAGAATATATAAATCAAAAGCAACAAAAGCAGCCATTTCGAAACGCAAAGCACGCGAATGATCGGGCAATTCATAAGCCAAATCTGTCCTCGTCCAGTCAAGAACCGGCATAAAATTATACGTTACAACACGAATATCACAAGCCGCCAGATTACGAATAGTTTGCTTGTAGTTTTCGATGTATTCCTTGTAATTTCCAGTACGTTTTTTAATATCTTCGTGTACAGGAACACTTTCAACCACCGACCATTTTAATCCGGCTTCGGCAATCATTCTTTTTCTGAATTGAATAGCATCAACCGGCCAAATCTCTCCATTCGGAATATGATGCAAAGCCGTTACAACATCTGTTACACCCGCCTGACGAATATCCCACAATGATACCGGATCATTAGGTCCGTACCATCTCCACGATTGTTTACACAAATACATAATCTAATTTACCATTTTAAATCTACTATTTACCGTTTTTGAAGAGTAAACAAAAACCAATATCTATTTTTTCCCTTGTTTGAAAATTTTTATGGAACAAGTCGGGGCGCTCCAATTGCACCCCGACCTCTTCAAGACTTTTCAGTGTAAATTATTGCCAATAGATAATTTTAACTTTCTTCCCGAAACATTTTGTTTTTAAATACAAAATGCATCAAATCCGCCATCAATTACAGTCAGCGTACCGGTTACAAATTTCGAAGCATCACTGGCAAGCCAATGCAATGTTCCGAGCAACTCTTCCGGCTCTCCGAAACGTGCAAAGGGAGTATGTGCAATAATCGTATTTCCACGGGCAGTCAGCGAACCATCCGGATTGGTCAGTAAAGCGCGGTTTTGTTCCGAAATAAAAAATCCCGGTGCAAAAGCATTAACGCGCAAATTTTCGCCAAATTTTGAAGCCAATTCTGTCGCTAAGTATTTTGTAAAATTAGTCACGGCAGCTTTGGCAGCTCCATATCCTACAACACGTGTTAACGGACGTAGAGCAGCTTCAGAAGATATATTGATAATATTTCCCTGTTTTTGTTTCGCCATAATTTTAGCAAAAACCATAGTCGGAATTACGGTTCCAAAAAGGTTCAAATCAACGACTTTTTTAAATGCATCAATATTCAAATCAAAAATAGTTTTATCCGGACCAATTGTAGCTCCGGCCTGATTTCCGCCAGCACCGTTTACAAGCACATCCACACGTCCGTATCTTTGCATGATTTCAGAAGCTGTTTTCTCAACCACCTCCATGTCGTTCACATCTGTTTTGTAAAAACTTGCTTCGAAGCCTTTAGATTTTACACTACTAACAAGTTCGTTTCCTTTTTCTTCATTACGAGCTAATACAGCAACTTTGGCTCCCTGTTCGGCAAGGTATTCTACCATACAGCTTCCAAGAACTCCTGTTCCGCCGGTTATCACTATAACCCGATCTTTTATATCAAATAAGTTTCTCATGATAAATAAATTATGATTTCTAAACCCTAAAGGGGAATTGAGTTGAATTTGTTAAAAAATCCACTTTTCTCCCCCCTTCTCAGGTGCATATCTTTTCTTTATAAATTAAATAATCTCTTTAAATGTCTTTCGTAGATATTTTCTTCTACACATTGGGCAATAACGTCTTCATGTTTTTCGAGCAGCGAAGTATAAGTTTCACCCATTTCAGCTGCTACCTTATAGGCTACATGAATCAACTGACGAAAATTTGAATTATAATCTGGATGTCCGGGAATATGGCGTAGAGTATTAGCAAATTTCTCTCCGGTCCATGTATTAACTTCTTCAACCGTTGGCAATTTTTTAGTATCAATATCTATCACATCAGCATAAGGAGCACAAAGCTCTTCACTACGATTGAAGGAATTAGCATAAATCTGTTTTGCACATTCCAGTCCGTCGCCACCAGCTAATGCCAAACCAATAACTTCTTCCAGCCAAGTCGTTCCCGCTGTTTTCAGATGGAGACCTTTATCATGTTTCTTGATAATTTCGGCCATAACCGGATAAATAGAAAATTTATCACTTCCCGAATGTACGCTAAGTTTCAATTCTTCAGGCAACCCGAAATTCTTTACGGCATAATCAATGACCAAAACATCTTCTTCAAACTCTTTAGCAAACTGGTTCAAATCGCCACGATAGTCAACCCCTTTATTAAAACGTCCTGTAAATTTAGGTGCAATAGTCTGGACCGGAACTCCTTTATCAGCAAGCATTTTCAATATAAATAACATGTAAACAGGTGTTTGTGGGCTTTCTACTTCGTCCATTGAAACTTCTGTAACAAAATTTCCGGCACCTTTTTTTTCAACAAGGTATTTATATATTTCAGACGCCTGTTGAGTCGCAACAAGAAACTTGGAAGCTATTTCCTCCAAAAGGTCTTTTGTTACACGAAGTGGATGATCAATTCCAAATATTTTCAATTCACCCATATATTTTTCGCAAGATGCAACAAAAGCAGCGACATCTCTGGAAGAACTAGGTTTACCTATAAAAGCAGCGACATCTAATGTAAAGAAATTGGCTGTTTCAACAAAAGGTTCCACTGTCGATAAATTAACATGATCGGCATCTACGAAATAAGGCCCGTTATATCCGAGAGCAGCCACAGCCGCATCAGCTTCTTTTCTGACATCAGCTGGATGTGTATGAACATAAATGTGTTCGCGATTGGACTTGTTCCAGACCGGGCTGATTCCGACACCAGCTTCATTGGCTTTCATAATAGCACGTAGCTGAGCTTTACCCTGATGGGCAAAACGGTCGCCTACACCAATACTGTACTTAGCTAATTTCATAATGATTAAATTTTAAAGGTTGATTTATATGATTTAAAGTTTTTCTATTCCTGAAAAACTATATAATCTTCAATATTTTCTTTCATAAGTACATCCACCGGTACATAATTGACGGCTTTCACTTCTTGATGAAAAATCAGCTCACGACACAAATCTCTTACTGAAAGAAAAGCTTGTTTATCTGGACGCTGTGCAATTAAGTAAGAAACCACATCTTGCTTCAGATACTCAACATTTTGCTCTAAGAGGTCATAACCTATAAGTTTTACATCGGCTTTACCGAGTTCAGATAAGTATCCTGCCAATCTATATACTTTTGAATTAAAGGTAATTGCAGCTTTCACATGATTATTCTCCTGAAAAATTTGCCTCAATATCTCAAGATTATTTTCCTCATCTCCATCCTGAATTTCAGCGTTAATCAATTGTATTTTATCCAGACTATTCGCTTTTATATAATGTAAAAAACCCTCATTCCTTGATAAAGTCTGGTTTGAAGCGGCACCTTTTCGTTTTGTCCGGATAACAATTACCTGTGAGTTTTCCTCCAATTCACTCAATAAAAGCTTCCCTGCAATATAACCACTCAAAAAAGAATTCTGACCATAATATGTCAGGAACCCTGTATTTTCAATCATGGAATCAATAAACGAAAACGGGATATTTAGAGCATGAAGACGTTCGGCAAAACCTATCGTTTCATTCCGGAATATCGGGGCAATAATGACAGCATCCGGATTTTCTTCAACCACCTGGTTGGCAATACCTTGAAAAGAATTAACATCAAACTGATTAAAATAATACTTTGTCACCATTACATTATATTGGGAAAAATCTTCGTAAGCCTGATCAAAACCGATTTCAACGGTTTCCCAATAATCTCCCACTTCATGTTGTGGTATAAGGCAAGCAAATATATACTGTTTCTTGGAAGCTAACGATCTTGCTAAAATATTGGGAGAATAATTCATTTCAGCAAGTACTTTTTTCACAGCTTCACAACTTTTCATGGAAACTTCACCTCTGTTATGAATTACTCTGTCAACTGTTCCCTCCGATACTCCGGCTAAGCGGGCTATATCTTTAATCCTTATTTTTGAACCTGTGTTTTTCAAAACCTTGTTATTTATTTTTCAAATATATATGTTGAACTTTTTTCAGATCAACATTGAATTAATGCTCATACAAAAAACGTATATTCTTACAGAAATCAGTTTGTTCTCTTAGTTATATATTTACACTCGTGTACGAACACAGAAAACAAATCACTACAAAAGTAATATATAATTTCGTAAATATAAAATATTTTGTATCTTCGTGTGCGAACACGGAAAGCAACAAAACAACTTCATAAATAAACATACCTATCTATAAAACAAGTATTTGCAAATAAAACAAGTAAAATTAAACCGCAATAAAAATTCAAAAATATATTCAAAAACATAAAATCAGACTCATTTTTTATTGGTTTTTACATTTTAATCGGTACTATAAACAAAAAAAATGCATAAAATTGAAGTTAAACTCATATAAAAATACATTCAAAAATCATTAAAAGTTCATAATCATGAAAAACTTCTTAGACGAAAATTTTCTGCTTCAAACTGAAACTGCACAAAAACTGTATCATGAACATGCAGCAAAGCAACCTATCATCGATTACCACTGTCATTTAATTCCGTCCATGGTAGCTAATGACCATCAGTTCAAATCGCTTACCGAAATATGGTTGGGAGGTGACCATTATAAATGGCGTGCAATGCGCACCAACGGTATTGACGAAAAATACTGCACGGGTAACGATACATCCGATTGGGAAAAATTTGAAAAATGGGCAGAAACCGTTCCTTATACAATGCGTAACCCGTTGTACCACTGGACTCATCTGGAACTAAAAACTGCTTTCGGAATCGAAAAACTGCTTTCGCCTAAAACAGCCCGCGAAATTTATGAAGAATGTACAGCCAAACTTCAGACTCCGGAATATTCAGCCCGCAACCTCATGCGTAAATATAATGTAAAGGTTGTGTGTACAACAGATGATCCTGTTGACAATCTCGAATATCATATTAAAACTAAAAATGATGGCTTTGAAATTAAAATGTTGCCAACATGGCGTCCGGATAAAGCTATGGCTGTAGAAAGTTCTGCTAACTTTATCGCTTATGTTGAACAACTAGCTAAAGTTTCCGGGATAACAATTTCGACATTTGACGACATGATTATTGCTCTTCGTAAACGTCAGGATTTCTTTGCCGAAATGGGTTGTAAATTATCCGACCACGGTATCGAAGAATTTTATGCCGAAGATTACACTGAAGCTGAAATTAAAGCCATTTTCAATAAAATTTACGGTGGAAAAGAACTAACTCATGAAGAAATTCTGAAATTCAAATCGGCAATGATGGTAATTTTTGCCGAGATGGACTGGGAAAAAGGCTGGACTCAGCAATTCCATTATGGTGCCATTCGCAACAACAATACCCGTTTGTTCAGACAACTTGGCCCTGACACCGGATTTGATTCAATCGGAACATTCAACACATCTAAATCGCTTTCTAAATTTTTAGACAGACTTGACACCAACAATAAACTTACAAAAACCATTCTTTACAATCTAAATCCTGCCGACAATGAAATGATTGCTACCATGTTAGGTAATTTTCAGGATGGCAGCGTTGCAGGAAAAATTCAGTTCGGTTCCGGCTGGTGGTTCCTCGACCAAAAAGATGGTATGGAAAAACAATTGAATTCACTTTCGTTACTTGGATTGTTAAGTCGGTTCGTAGGTATGTTAACTGATTCCCGCAGTTTTCTGTCATATCCCCGCCATGAATACTTCCGCCGTACACTCTGTAATTTGTTGGGTAATGACGTTGAGCAAGGTTTGTTGCCACATCAGGAATTAGAATTTATTGGAAAAATGGTAGAAAATATTAGCTATAACAATGCTAAAAATTTCTTTAATTTCTGATAAACAGCAATTAGTGCACTAAAACGGGCATTTTTTAAACTTCGGCAATACAAAAAAAAAGTACTTTTGCCGGAGTATTAAAAAAAATGTGTAATTTTGGTCGACCAATTTTTAAACAACAAATTATATAAACAAAAAATGAGTAAAAAAATTGTAACATTAGGAGAAATAATGCTCCGTTTGTCAACTCCTGGCAACACCCGTTTTGTCCAGTCAGACGTATTTGATGTTGTATATGGAGGTGGAGAAGCAAATGTTGCTGTCAGCTGTGCAAACTATGGACACGACGCCTATTTCGTAACCAAATTACCCAAACATGAGATCGGGCAGTCTGCTGTAAATGCTTTGCGTAAATACGGAGTTAAAACCGATTTTATTGCACGTGGAGGAGACCGTGTAGGTATTTATTATCTCGAAACGGGAGCTTCAATGCGTCCAAGCAAAGTTATCTACGACCGGGCTCACTCAGCAATTGCAGAAGCCAATGTTTCTGATTTCGATTTCGATGCAATCATGAAAGGAGCCGACTGGTTTCATTGGTCAGGAATTACCCCTGCTATTTCAGACAAAGCAGCAGAGTTAACTAAATTGGCTTGTGAAGCCGCAAAACGTCACGGAGTTACGGTTTCAGTTGATTTAAACTTCCGCAAAAAACTTTGGACAACAGAAAAAGCCCAATCTATTATGCGCCCGCTTATGCAATATGTCGATGTATGCATTGGAAATGAAGAAGATGCCGAACTATGTTTAGGATTTAAGCCTGAAGCTGATGTTGAAGCTGGGCATACTGATGCAGAAGGTTACAAGGGAATTTTTACTCAAATGGCCAAAGAATTTGATTTCAAATACGTTATCTCAACTTTACGCGAGTCATTTTCAGCAACTCATAATGGTTGGAAAGCCATGATATATGATGGAAAAGAATTCTATACTTCTAAACGTTACGATATAGATCCGATTATCGATCGTGTCGGCGGTGGAGATTCTTTTTCAGGTGGAATTATCCACGGTTTACTTACTAAACCAACACAAGGTGCAGCATTAGAATTTGCAGTTGCAGCTTCCGCTTTAAAACATACTGTCAACGGTGATTTCAACCTTGTATCTGCAGAGGAAGTAGAAGCGTTGGCCGGTGGTGATGCCAGTGGACGTGTACAAAGATAAATTTATTCACCATTTTTTTATTGATTATTTTACCGGATTTATTTCTTATAGTATCGATCCTGTATATTAATAATTAGATGAAAAAATGGTTGTTTCTTTTTCTATCAAAAACATAATTGATTTAAATCATAAAATAAATATTATGCGTTTCTCAAAAATTCAGGTTATTGCAACCATGCAGGAAACAGGAATTGTTCCTGTATTTTATAATGCCAATGTTGGCATTGCCAAAAATGTAGTAAAAGCTTGTTACGAAGGCGGAATTCGTGCTTTTGAATTTACTAATCGCGGTGATTTTGCGCATGAAGTATTTGGTGAATTAGTAAAATTTGCCGCCAAAGAATGTCCGGACATGATTATGGGTGTAGGTTCCATTGTCGATGCTTCCACTGCTGCACTTTACATCCAACTGGGTGCTAATTTTATTGTAGGCCCTCTTTTCAACCCAGACATTGCAAAAATAGCTAATCGTCGTTTAGTTCCATATACCCCGGGATGTGGTTCTGTTTCCGAAGTAGGTTTTGCACAGGAAGCTGGTTGTGATATTTGTAAAGTATTCCCCGGCGATGTATTGGGAGCCGCATTCGTAAAAGGCTTAAAAGCACCCATGCCATGGTCAAACATCATGGTAACAGGAGGTGTAAAGCCGGAAGAAGAAAACCTGAAAGCATGGTTCAAAGCAGGGGCAACCTGTGTAGGAATGGGTTCAAATCTTTTCCCGGCCGATTTAATAAAATCCGGTGATTGGGCCGGCATTACAAAACTTTGTAAAGATACCATAGACATCGTTAAAAAGATACGCAAATAATTTCCCGTATAACAACCCCTTTAAATTAATTAAACATGACAAAATCAACAGCAGAAAAGATGACTAACTATCGGTGGACGATTGTTGGCTTACTTCTTTTCTCGACCACAGTCAATTACATGGACCGTAATGTGATTGGCTATCTGAAGGACTACTTTTGTTCGACTGAAGGTTTTGGTTGGTCTGCAACCGACTTTTCGATCTTAACATCTGTATTCACAGCGTTTTACGCAGGATTTACTTTAGTCGCCGGTTTTATTATTGATAAAATCGGGACTAAATTAGGTCTTGCAATATCATTAATAACATGGTCTTTTGCCGGAATCCTCAGCGCATTTATGGGTAAAGGCCTATTCGGACAAATTGCGGCCAGAGGTATTTTCGGAGCAGGTGAATCAGGCAACTTTCCAGCCTCTATTAAAACAGTAGCAGAATGGTTTCCTAAAAAAGAACGTGCACTTGCCACTGGTATTTTCAACTCAGGCTCCAATATAGGAGCTATGATTTGCGCTCTTATAATTCCACTTATCCTTGCAGCATGGAATCCGGCCGAAGGAAATGAAAAATTTCTCGGAATTTTCCATGGTTGGCAAATGGCATTCATTATTACCGGTATAATAGGTTTCATCTGGCTGATTTTCTGGGGTAAACTTTATGGTTCACCAAAACAGATGTTGGCAAAAGGCAAAATCAATCAGGCTGAGTATGACTATATTCATAGCGATGATACAGCTGAAACAGTATCTGAAAATACTGAAAAAGTAAAAGTTCCATGGCTTAAAATGCTTGGCTATCGCCAAACATGGTCGTTTGTCGTAGGTAAGTTTATGACTGATGGTATTTGGTGGTTTCTTTTGTTCTGGTTGCCAACTTATATCAAGCAGCAATTTTGTGTTGGCATGGATACTACTGAAACAAAATATACAGTAATGACTGCAACCTTCATCGTTTATGGAATTGCAATTATTGGTTCTGTTTATGGAGGTTCTATTCCTATGTCATTTATGAACAAAGGATGGCAAACATACAAAGCTCGTATGACGGCATTGCTACTTATAGCTTTTGCACCTTTACTTTTATTAGGTACCCAGTATGCCGCGACCTTCGGAATCGTAGCTGCAGTTGCAATCATTAGTATTGGCGGTGCAGCACATCAGGCTTGGTCTGCGAACTTATTTACTACTGTATCAGACATGTTTCCTAAAAAAGCGGTAGGTTCTGTTACCGGTATCGGAGCAGCAGCCGGAGGACTTGGGGGCGTACTTGTCCAGATACTTGCAGGTGGTCTTGAAGATTCATATCGTATTAAAGGAATCATGGAAGCAAAAGCTCAGGGATTAGTACATGCTACAAGCTCTATTTCACTTGAGCAAATTAGTGTGGATAATCTGAAAAACGTAGTTACTGACCCTTCAATGCTACAAAAAGCGACAGATATTATTTCTTCAAACGTCGCTGTTGCTTATGGAATCATGTTTAGTGTATGTGCTTTGGCTTATCTTATTGCATGGGCAATTATGAAAGTTCTTGTACCAAAACATAAACCAATCACCGATTTATAATAGTTTGATAGTCTTTTTTAATCGGCAAACTCCCTGATAAAATTTTATCAGGGAGTTTTTTATATTCTGCCTGCAAGAAAAGGATATTGCTGCTTCAATTGGGCCTTCTGCTGCTCTAGCATATACATAAAATAGCTATGTTCAATAGTATCCGGATGAATCGGTCGGTGTTCTGTTTGTTGTCTTATATTTTCAAGTTTTTTTTTCAGTTGCAAGGTTTTCTGACTAAAAAATGTCTCTGAAAAACGTTGCCAGATATAATCAATTGCCACTTCGGATGGATGAAACATATCTTTATCATAAAACCTGTAATCCCTCAATTCATCCATCATAATTTCATAAGCAGGAAAATAAAATACATGCTCAAACAGAGATTGAATCTTGTCAACAGCAAGAAGCAATATGCTTTTACTCAGATTATTATCATTTGCCCCATCTTTCCAATGCCGGACAGGGCTTACAGTAAGTATAATCTTCAACGTTGGATATAATATATGCAGCTTATGAAACAACGCAATATACTCACTCACAATTTCGTCAACGGATAACCGTCTTCTAACAAAGTTTGAAGCAGGCAATTTATGACAATTCGTCACCACAGTATTTGTTTCCTTATGTTCAAAAATCCAGGCTGTACCAAAAGTAATTAATAAAAAATTTGCTTTTTCTAGATTTTCATGTCCCTTTTCAAACCTTTCGTTGATATTTTTTAAACAAACTTCAGGGGATGTGGCAGAAAATAATGTACTATGATAAAAACTACCCCATAGAGATTGATGTTTAAATAAATCTTTTTCAACAAAAGCATTATTTTTAATAAGTTTTTCTATACAATTTTTGATTGAAACCGGATTAAACAATATTCCAAATGGATTAATATCAATAGAAAAATATGCCGACTGAAGTTTCATACCAATATTTTCAGAGAAACACGATCCTAATGACATAATATTGTGTTCATAACTTATTTTTTCCGGATAAGAAGGAATTTGTACTACAGATCTAAACATACTTGCTTATTGATTTTTATGCAGACTTCTATAAAAGGAATATAAAAATTCACACAGTTACTTATAACTTTGCAAATATACTGATTATTCCTCCAAACAGTTTATTATTAACAACTTTACTATCATTTTTAACTATCAAACGTTTTTATTCGATACTGAGTTTTGAATATAATTTATAATGAAATCTGATTATCCACCTCCCCAAGTTTTGCAGAGCAACTCCTATGGAAAATGATTCTATACATAACTATCATTGAAATAAAAATTGAAGTCTGTTCCAATATATAACAAACGGCATAAGATATTTCGGTCTATTAAATAACTATTATTTTTACACCTTATACATACATATTCAACAATTTCATATTTAGTAGTCCAAAGAACCGTATCAGTCTGTTCCTAACACCTTCTCATAAGCAGTATTTCAGTCATTTTCAGGGTATTATTTTTTTACAAAAACTATTGTAAAATCGGAGAAAAAGCACTAATTTAGTGCGATTTTTTGACAGTAAAAATATTAAAGATAGATGATTGATCAAGACAGAATTATCAAGGTTAATATCGACGAAGAAATGAAGTCTTCGTACATCGACTACTCTATGTCGGTGATCGTTTCACGTGCATTGCCCGATGTACGTGACGGATTTAAACCTGTTCACCGCCGTGTACTTTTCGGAATGAACGAATTGGGCAATAATTCAGACAAACCTTATAAAAAATCAGCCAGAATTGTCGGAGAAGTAATGGGTAAATATCACCCACATGGCGATTCATCCATATATGGTACTTTGGTACGTATGGCCCAACCTTGGGCAATGCGTTATCCGTTGGTTGATGGACAGGGAAATTTTGGCTCTATTGATGGTGACAGCCCGGCTGCCATGCGTTACACCGAAGCCCGTCTTCGCCGGCTTTCAGAAGATATGTTGGTAGACATTAACAAAGAAACGGTTGATTTCCAATTAAATTTTGACGACACTCTGAAAGAACCGGTTGTACTTCCAACCCGAATTCCGAATTTACTTATTAACGGATCGTCTGGTATTGCTGTAGGTATGGCAACCAACATGGCACCGCACAACTTGTCGGAAGCAGTGGATGCAACAATTGCTTACATTAATAATAACGAAATTGAGATATCTGAACTCATCAAATATATTAAAGCTCCTGATTTTCCTACCGGGGGTATTATATACGGGTATGCAGGTGTAAAAGAGGCTTTCGAAACGGGACGCGGACGTGTTGTGGTCCGTTCAAAAGTTGAAATCGAGACTGATGCATCAGGACGTGATAAAATTGTTATAAACGAGATTCCCTACATGATCAATAAACTGGAACTGATAAAGTCTATCGTTTCTTTGGTTGAAGATAAAAGAATTGAGGGAATTGCTCATATTAACGACGAGTCTGACCGTGAAGGTATGCGTATTGTAATTGACGTTAAGCGCGATGCCAATTCAAATGTCGTATTGAACAAACTATTCAAAATGACAGCCTTACAATCATCCTTCAGCGTTAACAATATAGCTTTGGTTGATGGTCGCCCCCGTTTATTGAATCTAAAAGAACTGATTCATTATTTTGTAAAACATCGCCACGAAGTTGTAACCCGCAGAACACAATTTGAACTTGGAGAAGCTGAGAAACGTGCTCATTTACTGGAAGGGTTTATGATTATTTTGGATAATTTAGATGAAGCTATTCAAATTATTCGCGATTCTAAAACTCCCGATGAAGCACGCGCCCGTTTAATGGAACGTTTCGCGTTATCTGAAATTCAGTCCAGAGCTATTGTTGAAATGCGTCTTCGCCAGCTTACAGGCATGGAACAAGATAAACTACGTGCAGAATACCAGGATGTTTTAGCGTTGATTGCACACTTAAAAGAAATTCTTGAAAAAATAGAACTTCGTATGCAAATTATAAAAGATGAGCTGACAGAAGTTAAAGAGAAATATGGTGATTCACGCCGTACAGAAATTGTTTATGCTTCAGAAGAATTTAATCCGGAAGACTTCTATGCCGACGACGATATGATCATTACCATTTCACATCTCGGATATATTAAACGAACAGCACTATCCGAGTTCCGGGCTCAGAACCGCGGCGGAGTAGGTTCAAAAGGAAGTGATTCCCGTGATGAAGATTTTATAGAATACATTTACCCGGCTTCTATGCACAATACAATGCTATTCTTTACTCAAAAAGGGCGTTGCTACTGGCTTAAAGTTTATGAAATTCCGGAAGGAAGTAAAAACTCAAAAGGTCGGGCTATACAAAATCTATTGAATATAGACTCAGATGATAAAGTCAATGCATTCATCCGCGTAAAAGGTTTGGATGATGCAGAATATAACAACTCACATTATTTAGTTTTCTGTACCAAAAACGGAGTTATCAAAAAAACATCGCTTGAGGCATACTCCCGTCCACGCCAAAATGGCGTAAACGCGATAACGATCCGCGAAGACGATCAGGTAATCCAGGTACGACTGACAGATGGAGATTCTGAGATCCTTATGGCCAATAAAAACGGCCGGGCCATCCGGTTCCACGAATCTAAAGTACGTGAAATGGGAAGAACGGCAACGGGTGTTCGAGGCATGGAACTTGACAATGATGGCGATGAAGTGGTTGGCATGATATGTGTATCGAAGGATACCAATGAAACTGTCATGGTTGTTTCTCAACAGGGTTACGGTAAGCGTACCAATCTGGATGATGAAGACGGAGAACCGGTATATCGCATAACGAATCGTGGTGGCAAAGGTGTAAAAACCATGAATATTAGCGATAAAACAGGTAAACTTGTATCTATTAAAAATGTAAATGATGATAACGACCTTATGATCATTAACAAGTCAGGTATTACCATACGTTTGAAAGTTGCCGATGTTCGTGTAATGGGTAGGGCAACTCAGGGAGTTCGCCTGATAAACCTCGAAAAACGTAACGATGAAATTGCATCTGTTACGAAGGTAATGTCAGAAAGTGAAGAAGAAAATACAGAAAACATTGATGAACAAACCGTATTGGAAAGCGGTAACGAGGCTGCTGAAAATCAATCGGAAGACACACCTGTAAACGCAGAAGAATAAATAAAAACAGCAGGCCGGAGTTATGCCCGGCCTGTATACTTACTAACAAACAAATATAAAGTTAAAATTATCATGAAAAAAGTTATTTTATCCATGATTCTAATTCTGAGTATTTCAGCCGGATTTGCTCAGAAAAAAAATGTATCAATAGCAAAGAATAAAATTTTATCGGAAACACCCGATTTTTCTGGTGCCCGCGAAGCAATCAAACCGGCATTGACTGATCCTACTACCAAGGATGATGCTAAGACCTGGTATACTGCAGGACTAATTGGCTACAAACAGAATGAAGCCTTATTAACCCAGCAATACACTAAAGGAAAACTAGAAGATAAAGACACTCAGACAAAAGGAGAAGCTCTTCTTGAATCTTATGATTACTTTCTGAATGCTTACAAATTAGATAGTCTCCCTGACAAAAAAGGCAAAATTAAGCCTAAATATCAGAAAGATATAAAAGAAAAAATTAAAGAATACTTTACTACTCAACAAAATCTTTTTGCTTACGGAGCCTTCCTTTTCGAAAAGAATGACTATCCCGGAACTATCAAAACATTTGAAACTTATCTGGGAATTCCCAAACTCCCTATGATGCAAACAGAAAAGTTAAGTACAACAGACTCAACTTATCTGATTGTAAAATATTATACTGCTTATGCATGTGTTCAGGCAGGAGATTCAGACAAAGCAATTGCCTACTACAAAGATATGTGTGATGATGGATACGAAGAGGTATTAGTACATCAGTTACTCTATGAACAGTACATGAACAAAAAGGATACTACTGATGCTATAACAGTTCTAAAAAAAGGTTTTGAAAAATATCCGAAAGAAGCGTGGTTTCTCCAAAATCTGATTAATTATTACATTTATTCAAGCCATCCTAAAGAAGCAATTGTATATCTTGATAAAGCAATTGAAAGTGAACCAAATATGGCTCAATATCGTTTTGTAAAAGGAAATTTGGACGAGAGCCTTGGCAATACAGAAGATGCCCGTAAAGACTTCCAGAAAGCACTTGAACTAGACCCAACACTAGCAGAAGCACATGCCGGTTTGGGACGTTTAGTTTTCAATAACGCAGTAAAAATGGCAGATGCAGCAAATGACATCAAAGACAATGTAAAATATAATGCAGCCAAAAAACTTGCAGATGCAGAATTTGCCAAATCAATTCCTTATTTCAAAAAAGCAGTTGAACTTAATCCTAAAGAAATCGAATACAAACGCACTTTGAAAAATTTGTATTACCGTCTAAAAATGGATAAAGAATATGAAGCTATAGATAAAGAAATGAATGAATAATTTTAAATTAAGACTATAAAAAAAACCGTGAGTATAAACTCACGGTTTTTTTTATAGTGAACTCGTCTTGACTTTTCGTAGTAATTCTTTGTTTCAATAAAGATTAGAAAAATAAGACAAAAGATTCCTCGATAGAATCAGGATTACAGAAATCTGTAGAGAATAAAATCTGTATTTTCTGTATTTTCTGTCTGAAAAGGGAATATTATACTCGTTAATTCTGCCTTGATTTAAAAGTCAAGATAAGTTCAGTCTTTACTGAGCTCCGACATCTCAATTTTCGTGTTTTTTATATACAAAAAAAGTTTACTGAAATTTGTTTCAATAAACTTTGTATTTTTTGCAAATAATCAGTGACTTACAGAAATTTCACCAACTATTTTTGGCACATATACCGATTTTTTTATCCGGACATCTATGGAAAAGTAAATAACATCCTCATTTTCATTTATTCAAACATATTTCTAAATCTTGAAAAAAAATCATGAGAAGCCGAATGTCCGGGCTTTATATTGTCCGACTCTGAAAGTTTCTCAATCATTGATTTTTCTTCCTTATTTAAAGTCTCCGGAATATAAACGCCTACATTTACCAATAAATCGCCGGTTCCATAACGATTTACACTTGGAAGACCTTTACCTCTCAGACGTAAAACTTTGCCCGGTTGAGTTCCCGGATTAATACTTACTTTCACTTTTCCATCCACAGTAGGGACTTCGACAGATCCACCTAAAATCGCAGTAGTAAACGGAAGCAAAAGATTATATATCAGATCGTTTTCATCTCTGATTAGTTCCGGGTGGGCTTCCTCTTCGATTAGTACGAGTAAATCTCCATTCACACCACCCCGACGCGCTGCATTACCTTTACCACTCATTGAGAGTTGCATACCCTCCATGACACCTGCCGGAATATTAATGGTTATCACTTCATCTTCACGTACAACACCTTCTCCCGCACAATGGGGACATTTATCTCTTACAATAGTACCTTCTCCTCCACAGGTAGGACAGTCTGTTGCAGTTTGCATTTGGCCCAGAATTGTCTGTTGAACACGCGTTACACGCCCGGTTCCATGACAAGTTGTACAGGTAACAGGCTGTGAACCATGCGCAGCGCCAGTACCATTACAATGTGAACATATTACTAATTTTTTTACTTTGATTTTCTTTTCAACGCCTGCGGCAATTTCGTTAAGATTCAATTTTACTTTCACACGAAGGTCTGAACCTTTGCGAACTCTTTGTCCCCGTGAACTGCTACCGCCAAATCCACCGAAACCGCCAAAATGACCACCAAAAATATCTCCAAAGTGAGAGAAAATATCATCCATGCTCATTCCAGCTCCACCAAATCCGCCTCCGGAAGCAGCACTGCCAACACCTGCATGTCCAAACTGATCGTAACGCTGACGTTTTTGAGGATCGCTCAAAACTTCATAAGCTTCAGCTGCTTCTTTGAAGTTCTCCTCGGCTTGCTTGTCCCCTGGATTTTTATCCGGGTGGAATTGAATCGCCTTTTTTCGATACGCTTTTTTTATCTCATCCGCAGTTGCTGATTTAGAGACACCTAATATTTCGTAAAAATCTCTTTTTGCCATAGCTTAATATACCAATAAGCCAATGCGCTAATCATATTAGCATCATTGACTTTATTATTATCTTAATTCCTAATCTTATTCTCCCACAACAACTTTAGCAAAGCGAATTACTTTTTCATTCAAAGTATAACCTTTTGATACACAATCAATAATTTTTCCTTTCATAGCTTCATCCGGAGCAGGGAAAGTTGTTATTGCTTCATGTAAATCAGTATCAAACGCTTCATTTTCCGTTGGAATTTCCTTTACTCCGTTTTGAGTCAGAAATGCAATAAACTTATTGTAAATTAAATCAACGCCATCTTTTACAGCATTAATATCTTCCGATGTTTCCATAGCTTTAAGCGCACGTTCAAAATCATCTACCAAAGGAAGCATATTTACTAAAATGTTCTCACCGGCTGTTTTAATCAATTCCGAGCGTTCTTTCAGTGTACGTTTACGATAGTTATCAAACTCGGCCATCAAACGAAGATTTTTATCGTTCAACTCCGAACACTTTTGAGTCATAACTTCGAGGTCATCAACGATTTGTTCCGCAGTTCTTTCAGAAGATTCTGTATTCTCATTATTATTTTCCGTCGGCTGATTTTCAACATCATTCATAATTTCTTCCTGCTCAGGAACATTCTCATCATGTTTTTGTTTCTTCATATTAATTGAAAAAATATAGTTTCTGTTTAATATATATCATTTATATGTTCCTGTTTTTGACAATAATTCTGCCAAAGACAGTAAAAACTTTTTTATGACATAAATTATGGCATAATGACAGACTCAAACATTCGTACTGTTGAAAATATGACAGTGGACACTGCATTAATCGCACAACGCATATAAATCACCCCGTGGATTAACCAGCAAAACGGGAGTTTCCGATTTTTTGACGATATGGAGTTCCCTCGGGCCGAAAATAATATCATCAAGACCATATTCCCGGGAAGCACTAACAATCAAAAGGTCGGCATCTTCTGATTCGCACAATGTAACAGCCTCATTATCTACCTTAAAGCTATCCTTTAGGGCTTTTCTGACTTCATATTTAAAATCGAATTTTTTAAACAATCCAACCATACGTGCCACATTATTGGCTGCCTTCGATCCGTAATCTTTTGCCTGTAACAATATAACCCCTGCACGACAAAAACGCCCGAATGCACTTGCAAATTGGGCTTTTTCCACTTCTTCTTCAAGAAAAGTGACCGGAACAATTATTTTTTTAAGTTGTAATACTGAGAAACTATTCTTAAACAGAATATACGGAATACGAAGTTCGCGACAAGCCTTAAGCCATTTTTTTATTTCAGAAGATTTATTGCCAGAAAGCTGTATAATTAAAAAAGAAATTTCATTTTCCTCACAATAATCAGATAACTTTCCGAGTTGAAAGTCAGCCTTTTTTACAAAGTCAGGCTTTTTTATCAGACCATCTGTATTCAGATTATTCGCCTTGGCAAACAACAAAACGCCAAAGGATTTATCCAGCTCTGCTGCAAACTTTGAGGAGCTAACCAGTAAATTTCCAGCTAATTCTGAATCTTCAACAACGCTTAAAATCATACCATACTTTTATTCCTGATAATAAACCCGTTTTACTCTTCTCGAAATACTTGTTAGTATTTCATAAGGAATAGTTTTTAACCAGCCTGCCACTTCTGTAATTGTAATATTATCTCCAAATACTTCGACAGCATCTCCTTCATTAACATCAATTCCGGTTACATCAACTGTAGTTAAATCCATAGATACATTGCCTATCACTTTGGCCCGTTTTCCATTTATATATACTTCGCCTGCTCCATTTCCAAGTTTGCGGTCAAAACCATCGGCATAACCAACCGGAATAATTGCAATGCGTTTATCTTTTTCCACTTTCCCGTTGCGGCTATAGCCCACAGTTTCTCCGGCCTTTATGTTTTTAAGCTGCAAAACAATGGTTTTAAGTGCACAAACCTGTTTCAATTTTACCTCCGGCAGAGAACTTATTCCATAATGTCCGATACCAAGACGCACCATATCGAATTGATATTCGGAAAAACGTTCGATACCGGCAGAATTTAAAATATGCCGTAAAATTTTATGTGGGAAAGCATCCGTAATCCGATCGGCACAACGGGTAAATGTATCAATTTGTTGGTGGGTGAAATCATCAAAACGAGTTTCATCTGCTCCGGCCAAATGAGAAAATACAGAACGGACTTTTACCTGATTCTGGGATAGAAGAATCCCTGTAAGTTCCTCAATGTCTTTCCATTCAAAGCCCAGGCGGTGCATTCCACTATCTATTTTTATATGAATCGGATAATCGGTTATTCCCTGGCTCGCAGCTTCTTTAATGAAAGTCTTGAGCAACCTGAAACTATAAATCTCAGGTTCCAGATTATTGTCAAACATGACCCCGAACGCATGTGCTTCCGGATTCATAACAATAATAGGAATGCGAATGCCTTCACGGCGAAGTTCGGCCCCTTCATCGGCAACAGCAACAGCCAGATAATCGCAACGCTGATGTTGCAAAGTACGAGCCACCTCAACCGAACCGCTTCCATAAGCAAAAGCTTTTACCATGGACATCACTTTCGTTTCTGGTTTCAGTTTAGAACGAAAATAATTCAGATTTTCAACCAAAGCATTCAAATTTACTTCTAAGGTCGTTTCATGTGCGATCAGTTCTAACTTTCCGGAAATATCTTCAAAGTGAAAACTTCTTGCTCCTTTCAGTAAAACAACCTCATTTTGAAAATCCAATACCGAAAAAACTTTCAGAAAATCGTCCATCGCATCAAAAAACGAAGCTTTAATTCCTTCAAATGCAGGAGCAAAAGATGAAACCTGACGACCAATTCCAATAAAACGATCAATATTCTTATTTTTAATTAAATCAGCTACAGTACGGTATAAATCCTCGGGACTTTGCCCGCTTTGAAAAATATCCGATAAAATAAGTGTACGCTGAAGCTTCTTAGCCTCAGCTTGCTGATTGAGAAAATCCAAAGCAATTGCCAACGAATTCAGATCCGAATTATAACTATCGTTGATAACTAAGCAATTGCGTACTCCCGCTTTCACTTCGAGGCGCATAGCAACAGGTTCGAGCAAAGCAATCCGCCCGGCAATGGTTGAACTTGTCATGCCCATATTCAGCATAACCGACACACAATGTATTGCATTTTCAACAGATGCTTCATCGGTGAAAGGAATGATAATATCAAATTTTGTATTCTCAAAGGCGAGAGTCAGTTTGGTATTATTCTCATTTTTTTGTTTTTCGACAATTCTCAGAACGGCATTTTCATTGAATCCCCAGCTGAATACGATCCCTTTAAACCCGGACTGGACAACGGCAATATCCACCAACTTGTTATCCGAACAATAAACAAGTACTTTTGAGTCTTTAAACAGCTTTAGTTTTTCTTCGCATTTTTGTTTCAGACTATGAAAATTTTCCTGATGTGCATCTCCCAAAGTGGTAAATATCCCCAAAGATGGCTGTATAATGGGTTGTAACTTTTCCATTTCGCCGAGCTGGGAAATTCCGGCTTCAAATATTCCCAGTTGGGTAAAGTCCTGAAGTCCCCAAACCGAAAGCGGAACACCTATTTGTGAATTATAGCTGCGTGGTGAACGAACTATGGAAAAATCAGGTTGAAGTAGCTGAAAAAGCCATTCCTTTACAATTGTTTTTCCATTACTGCCGGTAATTCCCACAACTGGCATAATCAATTTATTACGTTTACAAATTGCTACTTTTTGTAAGGCTTCAAGCACATTGTCAACTTTCAGAAAAACAGCATCGGAGAGTGTTTCAAATTCCGGTAGATATTTTTCAATAACAAAAAAACGCAATTGCTGACGATACAATTCGGCAATATAGTTATGTCCGTCATTGCGCTTGGTTTCAATTGCAAAAAACAAACTTTCGGCAGGAAAAGAAAGTGTGCGGCTATCGGTCAACAGCCACTTAATATCAACGTCAGGAATCTGGGCTTTAACGTCGAGGCATACGGCAATGTCTTTTAGTTTCATATATTTTTAAATATAAAATCATTTATTTTCAAAAGGAAAACTCAGCCAATCAATTTCAGGTTTTCCTATCACTTTTTCATATACGGTGACACGATTATCCGAAAGTTCAAATATTGTATATCCACCCGCTGTCTTGCCAGCTCTTAACGTAGAACGGCATACAATTCCGGGAATCCCGGCGTAATTAAAAACCGAATTTCGGTGATAATGTCCGTTAATTACAAACCGGACATCGTATTTTTGAAGTAGCTCGGTAAGATCTTTCCAATTTTTCACATCGCCTGTCAACAAAGGATAATGCGTTACGATTACGAAAGGCTTATCGCTGTATTTGTCAACCTGCAACTTTATCCATGAAATATCGTTCGGAAAAATATATGCTTTAGCTCCGACAGAATCAGGCCTGGTTGCAAAACCTGCAAACATAAAACCATGCGTTTCAAAAATAAATTTATCATCGCCAAAAACTTTCAGAAAGTTAGCCAGTTCTCCTTCCTTCCAGTTCACGTCATGATTCCCGGGAACGACATGATACGGTTTCCTAGATTTATCAAGAATTTGTTTCGCTTTTATCAGCGATGGCACATCAGCCAAATGAGAAACGTCACCTGAAACAAGGATAAATTCTATATTTTCCTGCGAATTGATTTCTGTTATCGCATTATCCAAATCAACAAGCGACGAAGAATCTTTTATGCTGATGTGTGTATCGGTAATTAATGCAAAACGAAACTCATTTTGAGAAAACACACTGATTATCAAAGTTATCAGCAAACAGGTCAAAATACATCTCTTCATATTGTCTTCTCTTTTGAATTTTGCGACAAATAATTTGCAAAGATACAACATTAGCAATTATTATTGGCTTTATTTCCCCGTAATAAGGACAAATAAAAAATCCCGACTGGCAGCCAGTCGGGATTTTTTATTTTATATATCAGTATTGAATTATGCTTCTTCTGATTTTTCATCTGCGTTCTTTTCCGGAGCAGCTTCAGCCTTGGCAGCTTTTGCTTTTTTAGCTTCTTTCTTTGCAGCAGCTTCAACCAATTGTTCTTTCAAATCTGCAAGTTCCTGAATATCTCCCAATGTGGTTTTTTCCATTGTTGTAGCAGTTACAGGAGCTTCTTCTTTTTTAGCCTTTCTGGCCTTTTTAGGAGCGGCTTCTCCTGCATTTGCAGAAGCTTCAGCTTTTTTGGCATCTTCGTGGATACGGCTGTGTGAAACAATGATTCGTTTAGCATCTTTGTTGAATTCGATTACCTTAAATGGTAATTTTTCATCAACCTGAGCCTGAGAACCATCTTCTTTAATCAGATGTTTTGGAGTTGCAAAACCTTCAACACCATAAGGCAATGAGATTACAGCGCCTTTATCCATCATTTCAACAATTACACCTTCGTGAATGCTGTCAAGGGTAAACATTGTTTCAAGAACATCCCATGGATTTTCTTCCAATTGTTTGTGACCAAGACTCAAACGACGGTTAGCTTTATCGATTTCCAATACCTGAACGTCGATTTCAGCACCAATTTGTGTAAATTCTGACGGGTGTTTGATTTTTTTCGTCCATGAAAGGTCTGAGATATGAATCAAACCATCTACGCCTTCTTCTATTTCAACAAAAACGCCGAAGTTGGTAAAGTTACGTACTTTAGCAGTATGTTTGCTGCCAACAGCATAACGTTCTTCGATAGTTTCCCAAGGATCAGCTTTTAATTGTTTGATACCCAAAGACATTTTACGTTCTTCGCGATCAAGAGTTAAAATAACTGATTCTACTTCATCTCCAACTTTGAGGAAATCCTGAGCAGAACGAAGGTGCTGTGACCAGCTCATTTCCGAAACGTGAATCAAACCTTCAACACCCGGAGCAATTTCTACAAATGCACCATAATCAGCCATAACAACAACTTTACCTTTTACTTTGTCACCAACTTTCAAATCCGGATCAAGGGCATCCCATGGATGCGGAGAAAGTTGTTTCAAACCGAGAGCAATACGTTTCTTTTCATCATCGAAATCAAGAATAACAACATTCAGTTTCTGATCTAATGAAACAATTTCTTCTGGATGAGTAACACGACCCCATGAAAGGTCTGTAATATGAATTAAACCATCTACGCCGCCGAGATCGATAAATACACCGTAAGAAGTGATGTTTTTAACGGTACCTTCAAGAACCTGACCTTTCTGGAGTTTACTGATAATTTCTCTTTTCTGATTTTCAAGTTCAGCTTCGATAAGCGCTTTGTGAGAAACAACAACGTTTTTGAATTCGTGGTTGATTTTAATAACCTTGAATTCCATTGTTTTATTCACAAATACATCGTAATCGCGAATCGGTTTCACGTCAATCTGAGAACCAGGCAAGAACGCTTCGATTCCGAATACATCTACAATCATACCGCCTTTTGTACGGCATTTTACGAAACCTTTTACGATTTCCTGAGATTCAAGAGCTGCATTAACACGATCCCATGAACGTGTTGCACGAGCCTGTTTGTGAGAAAGGATTAATTGTCCTTTTTTATCTTCCTGACTTTCGATATAAACTTCAACCTTATCGCCAACTTTTAAATCAGGATTGTAGCGGAATTCGCTCATTGGAACGATACCGTCTGATTTATAGCCGACATTTACAACTACTTCACGTTTATTAATCGAAATAACTGTTCCTTCAACAACTTCTTTGTCTTTGATTGCATTCAAAGTGTTGTCGTAAATGTTTTTTAATTTTTCTTTTTCATCGCTGGTTATGATGTCTCCTTTTTCATAGGCATCCCAGTCGAATTCTTCAGCAGCAGGCGCTGCTACAGGTTCTTTAACCTCTTTAGATGGTGCTTCTTCAATTACCTCAGCTACAGGAGCTTTAGTTTCTTCTACTGTGGGATTGATTTCCTCAGCAGCTGGTTTCTGATTTTCTTCCATTACAGAAATTTTGTTTTTTTAATTACTAATAAATTAGTAGGTTAGACATTATGTTGACTATATTAAATACGGGGCGCAAAGATACAAAAAGTTATTGATATACAAAACTATAAATATCAGATATTTTAAATACAAACTATCTTTAAAAATTATTTATCGGATATTACAGGATGAGCCTTTTTGAAGCGTTTGTAAAACAACATAAAAGTTATAGCGGACACAATAGATGCCAGACCGTCAGAAACAGGCATTGCTGCCCACGCACCGTTCAATCCCCAGAACAAAGGAAGTATAAAAATAGCAGGTATCAGAAAAATAAACTGCCGTGTAAGTCCTAAAAAAATAGATATTTTTGCCATCCCGATCGACTGAAAAAAATTAGCGGTTACAATCTGAAAACCTACAATCGGAAACATCATTACAGCTATACGCAACGCGTTGGCCGATATTTGTTTTAATTCAGAATCTGTCGTAAAAAGAGATACCGAAATATCAGGTAACAATGTACCCAAAAGAAAACCGGTAGTAGACAAAATAGTTCCAATAATAACGGTGTACTTCAGTGTTTTAAACATTCGTTCGTAATTTCCGGCTCCATAATTAAATCCGACAATTGGCTGGGCCCCCTGATTTAATCCGATAATAAACATAATGACAAGCATCATCAAACTGTTTAAAATACCATAAGCACCAATAGCCAAGTCGCCACCATATTTCAGCAAAGTAGTATTAATAATTATGACAACCAAAGTAGCTCCCATTTGCATACTAAAGGGCGACATTCCAATGCTCAAAATTGAATTTACAATATCCTTCTGCAATTTAAAATTAGCTGCATGAAATCGTAAATTGGATGTCTTCTGGAAAAAATGGAATAATACATTAACTGTCCCTATAAAATAGGAAATGACAGTTGCGATAGCAGCTCCCTGAATACCCCATTTGAAAACGAAAATAAAAATCGGATCCAGAATGATGTTTATTATTGCTCCCAGGAGGATATTATTCATAGCACTTTTCGGATAACCAGATGAACGTAAAATATTATTCATTCCGAAATATAATGCTGTAAAAATTCCTCCGGGTACAATGACGATCATGTAATCGTAAGCGTATTTTATAGTTTTTTCTGTTCCTCCAAACAGAGTAAGCAGATCGTCCATAAAAACAAGAGATAAAATTATAACGGAACCACTTATCAGAAAGGTAAGTGTGACAGCATTTGCAAGAATTCTCTCAGCTTTTTGTTTATCGTTTTCGCCTAATGTAATTGAAATTCTAGCCGCAGATCCGGCTCCAATCAGCATTCCAAATGCAAGCAGCATGTTCATAAACGGAAAAGTAAGCGCTAACCCGGAAATGGCTAGCGGTCCGACTCCCTGTCCTATAAAAATACGGTCGACAATATTATATAGAGACATAACTACCGTACCAATAATGGCCGGTAAAGTGTAAGTCCAAAGCAGCTTTCCTATTTTTTCCGTTGCTAATTTATTTTCCGAAGTCAGCATCCTTTATTTGATTAGTGATCTACAGATAATTGATTGAACAAACATCTGTTTTTATAAAAAGAGCACAAAAATACAAATTAATCTACTTGTACAGAATTAGGAATTCTGTATAATATTTAAATACTTTACAAAACACACATAATTCAAACAGTCCATAATTTTTTTTGTTTATCTCTAACTTATTGAATGGTATAAACAAAAGCCCGAATCAGACGATCCGGGCTTTATCTGAAAGAATAAATTCAGATTACAATAAATTACTGGCTAATTCCGAAAGGAAACTTCTTTCACCTTTAATCAGATTAATATGAGCAAAAATATTCTGGCCGCGCATTCTGTCAATCATATATACAAGTCCGTTTGAAAACATGTCTAAATATGGAGAGTCAATTTGCTGAATATCACCTGTAAATACTATTTTAGTCCCCTCCCCTGCCCTTGTTATGATAGTTTTTATTTCGTGAGGAGTCAGATTCTGGGCTTCGTCTACAATAAAAAATGTCTCGCTTAAACTACGTCCACGAATATATGCCAAAGCCTCTATCACGAGTTGATTGTTTTTCTGCATTTCCTCAATTTGACGAATTTCTTTTCCCTGATAAGAAAAATTATGCTTGATTACATTCAGATTGTCAAATAAGGGTTGCATATAAGGTGCCACCTTTTCCTTTTCATCGCCCGGTAAAAAACCGAGATCCTTGTTGGCTAAAGCTACAATCGGTCTTGCCAAAAGGATCTGTTTATATTGCTCATTTTTTTGTAAAGCAGCTGCCAGGGCAAGTAAAGTTTTGCCTGTTCCTGATTTCCCGGTCAACGCCACTAACTTTACATCATCGTCCAGTAAAACATTTAAAGCAAAAGCCTGCTCGGCATTTCGGGGCTCAATACCGAAGCATCGTTCTTTTTCAACTCTTCGAATAACGCCTGCATCCTGATTATAACGAGCCATAACACTCGAACGCACACTTTTCAAAACAAAGCATTCCTGAGGTTGCAGATCGGAAGCAAAATCAATCTCGTCTACAGAAACCTGCCCCTCACCGGAATACAGTTTATCGATTATTTCCGGACTTACGTTCGGATAAACCTCATGAGATGTTTCAAAAACATTGATGTTCGTCACTTTATCGTTGATATAATCTTCGGCATCTATTCCAATAGACAATGCTTTCATTCTAAGATTAATATCTTTTGTAATCAGAATTGTTTTCTGAGATTTCTTTTTCTCCCGTAAATTATAGGTAGTTGCCAAAATTCGATGATCCGGAGTTTTTTCCAAAAATGATTTAAGCATCAATTCGGGATATTCCCCTCCGGTAAGAATGAACAATCGTCCCCTACCTTTCCCCAGATCTGCTCCTTTTTTAAACAAATTCTCATTTGCAATGAGATCGAGTTCCCGGGCAAACTCTCTGGCATTATAATTTATTTGTTCGTTTCCTTTTTTAAAATGATCTAACTCTTCTAATACAACAATTGGAATGTAAATGTCATTTTCTTCAAAATTATATAAGCATTTATAATCATGGAGGATTACATTCGTATCAAGCACAAAATTCTTTTTAGCTCCCATAAACTTCTTTTTTAAACAAAAAATTAATACGTAAGGAGGATTCCCTTCTAACAATTCACTATGTAAATATACATATTTTATCAAAATAGTAAAAAGCATCCATAAATAATATCAATAATTAACTCAGTGTTGCTTATTTTTAGGAAACGACCAAACTTATTTGCTTATATTTGCACCGTAAATTAAAATCATATTTCAAAGATTAAAATTTTAAATGATGTACCGCAAATATCATTCGTTACTGTTTTTCATTTTTACAATTTTCACTTTTATCAGTTGTAGCGATAATGTCACACCAGGTTTTACCTATTCTCCTGAAATGCCGAAAAGAGGTCACAAAGTAACTTTTACAAATACAACAACAGGAGATGATGATTGGAAAGCAGATTCCTGGGGTTGGAGATTTGGAGATGGCTATACATCTACATCCGAAAGTCCGGTTCACACCTACACAAGGGCGGGCGTTTATACTGTTACATTGATGGTTGATTCCAATAAGCACCTCACAAAGTCGCTGGAACTATCCGTTTACGATACAATTCCGGTTATTTACACAGATGTTGATTCTGTAGAATATTACCGTACAGCTACGTTTAAATTTTTAGCATATAATCCTTATTCGGAGGATGTAACCTACGAATGGCATTTTTCAAACAATGCAGTAAGTGATCAATTGGTCAAAGATAGTGCTAATAATAACCTAAAGTGCAACGACAAAACAGTAAAAGTATATTTTACGCAAAGAAATATTGATGAATATGTAAATCTTGAAATTACAATCGGTGATTCTATTTATAATGTTCCTGATACGGTATTTATACATGATATTAAAGCCCGAAGTATTCTAATGGCTCAAAAAGGAGGAGACATTCTGCGTCAAAGAATCTTGGAAAACGGGTTTGAAGATTTTACAAACACCGGAATATCTTCAGGAAAATATCCATTCAACATTAAAACCGGGAATAATCTTGTTTATATCTTTGATGCGGGAGATAATTATGAATATAATGCAAACTGGCTAACAGATACTTCCGGAAATGGAAATATTCGGGCAGCAGAAATATCTGATGCTACAAATTCTCATGAAGTTATCAATAATAATGGTAAAAGTTCTCATTTCGGTTTTTTCAATGGATATATAGACGACGATTATATTTATTGGACAGATTATAGTGAATTTTTGTACAAAACAGCTTTAAATTCTTCATTAGGTAACTTTATCTGGAACGGAAGCAGCGATGCACAAACCACAGTTCCATATTATCTTGCGAAGGTTGACAGGCTTGGGTATTATGGCAACGGACTATCTTCAAACCAGATGAGTGGTGGTATTTGCTACTTCGATGATGTTTACTTTTGGGCAAAAGGAGGTTCCGGCAAAGGTATTTATCGCTTCTTAGCATCTGATATTCTTACGGCCAATGCAACAAATACGACTTCTGAACCATCCTTAGGAGCAATTCTTTCAGACTATTCAATCAGAGCATTTACAATAGACGAAATAAATCAGAAAATTTATTTCTCGGTAACAGCTCCTGCTGATAAAATAGGCCTCTGGGTATCGAATATGAGTGGTAACAATGCGGCACGCATAGACGACGCCCCCATGGATGATGCCTCCTTATATATAACTGGAATTGCGGTAGATAATGAATCAAACAAAGTATACTGGGCCTACAGAAGCCCTGAAACAGTTGGAGCATCTGCTCCTTCGGGGTACACATCATGGGCCGATTATTATAGTGACTATCCGACACACCGTACGGGAATTAAAATGGCAAGTCTGGCAACATTATATAAACCAGCAGGATCTGTAGAATACTTTAGGGAAGGTATTATTGCTTATGGTATTTGTTTGGACAAATATCTTAAGTATTAAGATTTATACCATTAGAAAAAATATTTTAGAGACTGCCTTTGTTTTTGAGGCAGTCTCTAATTTTATTAATTAGTCGAGCCTTAAAAAGCCGGAGATTCATTTTCAATCTCCGGCTTTCTGTTATCAGATCGTATTAGTGTTTAATTCAATAATGACTGCCTGTCTATGATATAATAACCATTGTAAGATCCGGTATAATACAAATAGCTGTTACTAAAATATAATTCTGTCACATAAATTCGTATTGAAATTTTTTTGACGAATTCATAAGTATCGGCATTATAACAATAGATAATATTAGTCCCGAAAGTACAATAGAAATATCCGTTTTTATAATATATTTTCGAAAAATTTATAGTATTATTCAGCGAATTTTGTTCTCCGGAGTTAGGATTGTATATATTTGTATTAGTCGTATTTTGTTGATATACTAAATTTGTACCATCGATATAAGAATTACTTGAACTTTCTGTAACTGTTTGTGTTTTCGATTTGGTAGCCGTACCATCTGACGACAAATCATAAGTAATAATCGATGATGCCCCAAGCATACCTAATGTGTTGGAAACACTGTCATATCTCATACCATAGTTGTATTGATATGTATAAGTCTGTGTAAATGAATCTGTTGTTCTGTTGTAACTATAGAAGTATGAGGAACCGGATATAAAAACATAAATATTGCCATTGGCGTCGTTTACAATCTCTGGATATGAAAAGTAATAATATCCCGATGTAGTCCTGATATTTTCCAAAGTTGATGCATCATAGATATATAATTTATCTGTATGACCACTCCAATAATATAATTCCTTATTACCATTGTATACCCCGGTTGAAAGACAATCGTCCGAGGATGGATATGAAATACTGATTTCCGTTTCAACAGATTTTGTGTCCATGTCTATAACACCTAGTTTGTAGCCATTATCATAATATGTTGCAACTACATTATCGGTACCAGATATGGAAGCCATTTTATATATCTGATTCGAAAAAATTACAGGCTTTGAAACTTTTACACAGATATTTTCACTGCTTATAACCTCGTCACCAATAGCAATTATCTTATAATATACCGAATCGACGAGAGGGTAAGAATTGTCAGTATAAGTAGTTACACTCTGAGCATAAGCATCTGAAGTTTTGTCGTTTATATCATTTATAACAGAATAGCCTCCTCCGGAATAGGCCCGCATTATTTGATAATGGCTGAAACCTGAAATATTCGGGTTTGTCCATTTTAAAACTACACTTGCATTAGATTCGTAAGCTTCTTCAACGTTTAATTGTTTTGTTACTGATTCTTCGTCACATGCCATAAGCAATGCTGATATTATAGCAAAGAATATATATTTTTTCATGTGTTTATATTAATTGATGATTAAAACCAGATACCGAGACGAATTGCATTATTGTAGTAAAAATTCAGATCAGATGATTTGTATGAAGGAAGAATTGTTGGATCAACAACATCTGTAATATCCATTTTTACCTGTTCGTATTTTGTCTTTGTGTACCCTAAGCCTAACTCGAAGCCGAAATACATATTTTTTACGAAATAAAAATCGGAACCAAGTAACAGATGGGCTCCAAGAGTTTTATACGATCGTTGATCGGTGTAATTCAAACTTTGATATGTATAAGTATTACCGTTATAAATGTACGTTCCGGTACTATATCCCATCCAAGCTCCATCAATATCGTATTTTTGATATACATATTTTGTTTCATTCGCCATGGTTGAAGAATTATATTCTGATGTAGTAGTATAGTATTCATATTCAGAACTGCTGTTACGATTTGAGAAAGCGAGTTCAACTCCGGCATAAGGTGAAATTTTGGAGTTTTTCAGAAAATGGTATTCGACACCTGGATTGAATGATAATGTAGTCGATTTTTCATTTGTGATTTGCGGGTGTTCTTCGCTCTCATCCCAGTCGCTTTTATCCATGGTGTTGTTTTGATTTTGAACTTTCAATCCCAGTCGCAAAGCAATTTGATTGTTGAGAAAGTACTTTGTCTGCAAATTGTCGAAACTAATAACGTCGGTACTACTGAAGGGTTTAAAATTTAGTTCGAGCATCTTGGAGCCTTTTCCCGGGTAAGTTTTTTTGATTACTGAAGTTTGAAATCCTGTGTTTTCCTGAGACAGAACAGTCCCAGTTGCAATAATCAGCGCAAATAACAACACTCTTTTCTTCTTTTTCATTTTGTAGATTGTTTTTAATAATGAATTATCATTGAAATGTGATACACAAGTAGATCTATATTGTTAGACTATCTTGTTTTTTTTATTTTTTTATTTTGTAAATTACACTAACTTGAACAAAATCAGCCTATAAAGCATTTTACTACATTAATATAATTAGTTTGTAAATTTAATTATCATATTCTAATTCACAAATATAAAATAGAAACTTTTTACATATTTTGGTTGTAGCGATATTTAAATATCTGGTTTCTTATTCTTTAAAAATTAAAATTTTTCCTAAAGTGGATGTTTTGTCTGGTTTTTCCGGCATATTAAGATAATTTTGTACTAAAATTCTTTTTGATGAAAAAGTACGATAGTTATAGGGTAAATCCCATGTATGGTTTTTTGGCGGTTTTGGCAGTAGCTTCTGCTTTTGGAAATCAGGGTTGGCAAACCTTGTTTAATAATTTTGCAGTGGAAAAAGCATCTGCCGGTTCTGTTGAAGTCGGGGCTATTCAGTCTTTCCGGGAAATTCCAGGATTTCTTACATTTTTTGCGGTATATATCATGCTTGTGATTGCCGAACATCGTTTTGCCGTTTATTCCATAATACTTTTAGGTTTGGGTGTAATGATAACCGGATTTTTGCCTTCTTTCGGCGGATTGGTATTCAGTGCTGTTCTTATGTCAGTGGGTTTTCATTTTTTTGAAACCGCCAACCAGTCGCTTACTTTACAGTATTTTTCCGCGGAAAGAGTTCCTCTTGTCCTAGCTAGATTCAGAAGTTATACAGCCCTGACCAATATTGCCACTGGAGTATTGATATGGATTATGGCCCGTTTTTTACCTTATGAATGGATGTTTTTTGTAATAGGAGTTTTAGTAGTACTGGCAGGCTTATATTCTTTGCCTAAAAATCCTGTTGACGAGTTGCTTCCACCACAGCAAAAGAAGCTGGTTTTTAAACGAAAATACTGGTTATTTTATGTACTTAATTTGCTAAGTGGTGCAAGGCGTCAGATCTTTATGGTTTTTGCAATATTTATTCTTGTACAGAAATACCAGTTCTCGATTACACATATAACAATTTTGTTTGTCATAAACAATGCTATTTCATTTTTGTTTAGTCCATATATTGGCAAAGCAATAAACCGCTTTGGAGAACGAAATATGCTAGCTATAGAATATATTTCGCTCATTCTGGTTTTCCTGGGTTATGGGCTGATCGAAAACCGATGGGTGGTTAGTGGATTGTATGTCGTTGATAATTTATTTTTTAGCTTTGCCATTTCAATTAATTCATATTTCCGGAAGCAAGCCGATCCGGAAGACATTGCGCCTTCAATGGCTGTTGGTTTTACAATCAATCATCTTACTGCGGTTGTTCTGCCTGTTTTAGGCGGGCTTTTATGGACATATAACTGGCGCATTCCATTTATGGGAGGAGCTGTGCTTGCCGTATTTTCGCTCGTATTTTCAAGATTTGTTCCGAAGAAAGTAGTCTGAATTCTGTTACCTTCTGAAATACTATTGAGAAAAACACACAATAGTTAAATAATGTATGCATAATTGGAAGAATGAGGGTGTCCAAAAAGGAAAAAGAACGCAAATTACGCAAGTATCCGCAAATCAACATAATCTACAAATGACTGATAATGTGATGATAATAAAAATTACATTTGCGTAATTTTATATGATTTGTGTAATTTGTGTTCAAAAAATTACTTATTAGATAGCCTCGAAGATATTTTTACAACTTGCAGATAATATACGTCCTAAGAAAATGAAATATAATACAAAACATCTGACTTCAGTTCTTTCAATCACATTGGGAATGAGGCTATTCTCCATGTCTATCATCATTCCATTTTTATCCTCTTATGCTTTAAATCTGAAAGATGGGGCTCCATGGCTTACAGGTTATGCTCTTGGAATATTCGGACTGACTCAGGCGGCCTTGCAAATCCCGTTCGGAGCCTTAAGCGACCGCATCGGATATAAAAAAATGATGATTGCCGGATTAGTTATGCTTATCGCCGGATTGCTAACGGCAGCCTATGCTTCCAATATCTATTGGTTGATTTTTGCCCGGGCTTTACAAGGTAGTGGTGCCATAGTTACAGTTGGCTATTCATGGATTTCATCAGCATCGACTGACGAAAACAGAGATCATAATTTAGCGCGGTTGGGTGCTATAATCGGCTTTTTCACGATGCTTTCCTATACAATTGGTCCGTTAGTACACATTGTACTTTCTGTAGGCGAAATGTTTGTATTTTCTGCTGTTCTGATATTTATTTGTTTGTTATGGGTGGCTTTTGGAACAAAACAGGTTAAACCGGAAGTGAGGAAGCAATACAGCAATAAAAATAGCCAACAAAAAACGGTTTTTAATCGCCGAAATCTCACTATGGGATTTATGTTGACAATAAATAATCTGCTTTTGATGACGTTTTTCTTCATGCTCCCCTTGTTGTTGCAAAATGTTTTGCAAACAAATAAAATGTGGATCGTACTAACTCCGGGAATCTTGGTCGCTATTTTGTTGCTTAAAGTTTCTACTAAGATAGCTTCCCGTGGTGGAAATATTCGTTTGTTGATTACCCTGCTCATGCTTATGCAGGGATTAGGCTTTGCTTTTATTTATTTTCGTGGAATTGCTACTGTAGCAATTGGAACCGTATTGTTGATGACCGGAAGTTTTTCTTTGTCAACAGTTATGCCTATGCTGTTGAATAAAAAAGTAGGAGAAGGGCAAAGAGGAAAGTCGAACGGAGTATTGGTGAGTTTGCAATACTTTGGCTCATTTCTAGGTGCAGCCATTACCGGGTCTTTGTGGAATATATCACCCGATTGGGCTTTTGTTTTTGCTGGAATTATGATGCTGGTCGGTATTTTTTTAATCCGGACATTTTCAATAACAGATGGTATCAGTTGAATGTTTCTCCATCTTCCATTACTGCTATTACAGACAAGATTATACCTGAGATAGAACAATGGCAAACCCGCTCATTAGAAAGTATATATCCCATTGTTTGGATGGATGCCATTCACTATAAAGTCAGAGAAGATAATGCCATAAAAAGCAAAGCCGTTACTGTTTAATTGGTATAAATCGTGACGGCATCAAAGATTTATTAGGCATGTATATTGTCAGGCTGAGAGTGCTCGTTTCTGGTTGAAAGTGCAACACTTTGCATTGTTCATCAAATAAGAAATTCATTGAAATATGTGTCTTATAAAGACCGTAAATATGTGGTTATTTCATTGCAAGAAATTTATCAGGCAAATGATCAGGAACAAGCCCAAAAGGCTTTAGCCAGACTCGATGAACAATGGTCTAAGAAATATCCATACATAATTAAATCATGGCTTGACAACTGGGATAAGTTGTCACAAATGTTTGAATTTCCTGATGCAATTAGAAAAATGATGTACACAACAAATATCATTGAAAACTTTAACAGTCAACTTCGTAAAGTTACTAAAACCAAACGCGTTTTTACGAATGATCAGGCTCTTATGAAATTATTGTATTTAGTGCAATGCAAAGCACTTGTAAAGAATAAGCCTATTGCAGGTTGGAAGCAAATTATGGCACATAATTTATTATTATCTTTGAACAAAAATGGAATATCAACTAATTTTCCTCTTTTGACACAGTTTATTGAACAGACCCTGAACAGATTATTGAACAGACCCAGTTCAGGCTCTAATATGAGGATGTCGAAAAGTGATAAAGCTTCGTAGGAATTATATAAGTTTTCGACAAAAAGATATAAGACAATGTAATTAAGATATAAGCCTTCGTAAAAAGGATATAGAGCTTTGTAAAAAAGGTTTAAGGCTTTGTAGAGTAGATATGAAACACCGTAAAAAAGATATAGACAATAGTAAAAGTTATAACAAGCTTCGTAGAAAGAGGGAAGCTGAATTTACAAGTTATATTAACGGACAATGATATACAACAACGAAAGAAAAAGACGACAGAACAACTGAACGGCCTGCTGCCAACACACGCCTATGCACAATTGGCGGGGATTACGCAAATTGACAGCTTTGCTCCCGCTCTCACTTAGTCGCATAACAACTGATGAAAGCTCCCGCAAATCGCCAATTTGCTCATAGTTTCCTTATGTTAGGAGTCATGCTGACAGAAAGGATGTACAAATAATTATACGATTAATAAAGAAAAAAATAGATGCTATTTAATTCAATAGATTTTGCAATATTCCTACCGATAGTATTCATACTTTATTGGTTTGTAACAAATAAAAACTTGAAGCTTCAAAACTTTTTAATAGTTGTAGCAAGCTATGTCTTTTATGGATGGTGGAACTGGAAATTTTTATTCTTAATTTTTTTTAGCACCATCGTTGATTTTTCAGTTGGAATAAGATTAAAAAATCAAAATAATCAAGTAAAACGTAAGTTATTACTTTGGACAAGTGTCTTGATTAATCTCGGATTTTTAGGTTTCTTCAAATATTATAATTTCTTTCTTGATAATTTTATAGAAGCGTTTTCATTCTTTGGAATGCAAATTAAAGCTAATTCTCTAAATATTATTTTACCGGTAGGAATCAGTTTTTATACATTCCAAACCTTGAGCTATTCAATTGATGTGTATAAAAGGAAACTCGAACCCACTAACGATTTTATTGCCTTTGCTGCTTTTGTTAGTTTTTTTCCACAGCTTGTTGCCGGTCCAATTGAAAGAGCTACACATCTTCTTCCCCAATTCTATATAAAACGAACTTTTGATTACTCAAAAGCGGTTGATGGAATGCGTCAAATACTTTGGGGATTATTTAAAAAAATGGTAATCGCGGATAACTGTGCAGAATTTGCCAATCAGATTTTTCACGATTCAGCAGTTTTGGATGGTAGTACCTTAGTATTAGGTGCAATCTTTTTTACATTTCAAATCTATGGAGACTTTTCAGGGTATTCTGACATTGCAATTGGAACATCTCGTTTATTTGGTTTTGATTTAATGCAAAACTTTAATTTTCCCTACTTTTCAAGAGACATTGCTGAATTCTGGAGACGGTGGCATATTTCTCTTACAACCTGGTTCCGGGATTATTTATACATTCCACTTGGAGGAAGCAGGGGTAGTACGACAATGAAAATCCGTAACACTTTTATCATATTTTTAGTGAGTGGATTTTGGCACGGAGCAAACTGGACATTTATTGCCTGGGGAGGATTAAATGCTCTGTACTTCCTACCATTACTTTTAACAAAGAATAACAGAAAAAATTTAGACACTGTTGCAAAAGGACGAATATTGCCAACATTTAAAGAGACCTTACAAATGCTTTTAACCTTTGGAATAGTTGTATTCGGATGGATATTTTTTAGAGCCGAAAATATCGATCACGCATTTAGTTATATCTCCGGCATTTTTTCCTCTTCATTGTTTTCAATACCACATTTTTCAGGGATGAAACAAGCTTTAACTACGATCCTTTTGACTACATTATTTCTTGCTATCGAATGGAACGGCAGAAATGACAAATATGCAATTGAAAATTTAGGACTAAAATGGAAACGTCCTGTAAAATGGGTAATGTATTATACAATTATTATTGCAATATTTTGGTTTAGCGGAAAAGAACAACAATTTATTTATTTTCAATTTTAAAGGATAAATGAAAAAATTTTTGAAAAATACGACATTATTTTTATTACCTCTAATTATTATAATAATTCTTTTTTTTACATTATTTGTTTATATCAACAATCAAAGTAACGTTTTTAAAATAGAACCAAGCATATCAAATGTTTATATCGGAGATTCACATATTCAGCTTGCAATTAATGATAGTATTATTCCCAATAGCATAAATATAGCAACATCTGCCGAATCCTTTTATTTTTCATATTATAAGCTTAAGATGGTATTAGATAACAATCCTTCCATCGACACAGTATATTTAGGACTTAGTTATCACAGTCTATCTATATATTATAATAGGTTTATAAATGGAGATTGTTCTGCAGCGGTCGCGCCAAACTATTTTTATTTACTGCCATTAGATGAACAATTTAGAATGATAAATTGGAATACCAACAATTTGATACCATTCATGTTAAGTATAATAGAACAAAGCATTAACAGAGTTGTTAATAAAAAAAACTATCCATACATAGATGGTTTTATATATCGTTTTGAAAAAACAAAAGCCAATAAGTCATCTATGGATAAAAGATTACATTTTCAGTATTATACAAATAAAAGAGTAAATGCTTTTTCTAAACTTAATATTGACTATTTAGATAAAATTATTGATATGTGTAAATCAAAGGGAGTCGTACTTATTACTTTAAATACCCCCCTACACGAATATTATTATAAAAATACACCTGTTAAATATAAAGAAAAACTACGTGATTTAATAAATTCACGAGGCTTAAATTATATTGATTTATCAAAAATAAAACTTGATGATGATTGTTTTATTCCCGATGGTGACCATGTATCAGAAAAAGGAGCGGATAAGACGACCACACTATTAAAAGATATAATAAAGCATAAACACACAGCATTGTATAAAAATAATAACTGCGATAGTGAATAATTATCATATTTGTGCCCCTATTAAATTTTCTCTCCATTTGATAGAGACATACTATGCAACAAGCTAATATTCTTACACTTACGATTACGTAAAACATTAAATTTCTCATAATAAGATTATAAATTAAGAAATGCTATGAAACGATTACTATTAACTTTTTTAACCTTATTGTCATTCTATATTTTGTATGGAAATTCAAATGTAATGGTAATTGGTACTTTGACAACAAGAGGAATACCTTGCAATAGTGAAGAATGCCCAACATTATCGGTTTTTCAAATAACGAATGATACAGCCTCGTATGTATTGAAAACAGGAGAACAATATGTGGAAGATATTGGTCAATTGGGGAGTTTTTCTGAAGGAGAAACAGTTGCTCTTCGAGGAGTGATCTCTGAAAAAGAAGATAACAACGGCAAATATTATGAGCTAAATATAAGCGCAATTTTAATCAATGTCTCAGATGACAGATTTGCTGCAAGTTGTAATGGAGAAGTCGGCGAGGAAAATAATTCTACCCAACCAACTGTGAAAATTCAAAATGATTCTATTATTATTGAATATGTAGAATATAAACAATGCTGTGCTAAATATGCATTGAGAACCTCCGATATAATTAATGATACATTATTTGTGATACTTTCTGATACTGCTAGGGAGGAATGTGATTGTATGTGTAACTTTGACATAAGAATTAGTGTAATAGCATCAACATCCGAAAATATAAAAGTATGTTATAACGGAATTATCTATGGCATTAACACATCTGAAATTATTAATCAAATAAATATCTCTAAAATTAATTTGTTCCCAAATCCTAATGAAGGTGAAATTACAATTAAGGGTGTTAATGATTATGAAAATATGAGATATGAAATATGTAATTCAATAGGTCAGATAATTCAATTTGGGAATTTAGAAAGAGTTGTTGAATTATCAACGATAAAAAACGGATTGTATTTTATTAAAATTATACACGGTAAAAATATACTTTAGAGATTATTTGAATTAATTTGTTATATGATTGTTTATCAACAATATTTATTTGTATTTTTCGTTGACTATTCATATTTTTAACTGATATGAATAATGCAATACGACAAGATTAAAAATCGACCG
>JAQVAV010000003.1 GCA_028690665.1 Paludibacter sp. | reverse complement strand
AGAATGATGAATAAATGGAAATCTTCTTTTTGGCTCGAATTTAAAAAACAAATTGTTGATTTGATAAACCACTGGTTTTACCAAATCAACAATAAATTAATAATAAGAACTTTTTAAGGCTCGACTAAATAGTTTAAAAAATAAAATCCGTCCGGCATTCATTTGAATTTAGGGCAGATTTTATTTTTTTATAATGCAACTTTATTTACTCCAGAGCTTTGTCATGTCTTCCAGAGTTTTACCTGTAGTTTCCGGAACCATCTTCCAAACGAACAGAGCGGAAAGCACCGACATTACGCCGTAAAGCATGTAAGTGAAAGTAATACTGAAAGCTTCGAGGGTAGGGAAGGTGGATGATACTAAGAAGTTCGTAATCCACTGGGCGGCTACAGCAATGGCTACCGCTTTTCCACGAATGGTGTTGGGGAAAATCTCAGAAATCAGAACCCAGCAAATAGGGCCCCACGACATCATAAAAGCAGCGGTGTAAATGACGATGAAAATAAGTGTGCCTACCCCTATAATCTGAAAATAGGCCAGTGTACCTATGGCGAACATGCCTATAGCCATACCGATAGATCCGATAATGAGCAGGGGTTTACGACCAAATTTATCTACTGTAAAAATGGCTATCAGGGTAAACACGATGTTGATAAAACCCATGATTACAGTTTGCCACATAGCAGCATCATTCCCAAAGCCGAGACCTTTAAAAATAGTTGGGGCGTAGTAAAGCACCACGTTGATTCCTACGGCCTGCTGAAATACAGAAAGTAAAATTCCTATCAGCAAAACTTTCCAACCATAAGTAAGTACTTTCTCTACTTTTTCGTGTACGGTGTTTTTAATGTCGGCTAAAATAATTTTGGCTTTTTCTGCACCATTTATTTTGCTCAGGATGTTCAGGGCTTTTTCGTCCTGATGCGTTAAGGCTAAATAGCGTGGAGTTTCGGGAACAATCAGTAATAACAAGCCAAAAGTAGCAGCTACAACTGATTCGGACAAAAACATGTGTCGCCAGCCTATGGAGTTAACCCACTCTGTCGGTTCGCCATGAATGATTAGCATATTGATAAAATACACAACCAACATACCGAAGATAATGGCAAATTGGTTCCATGATACGAGTTTACCTCGAATTTCGGCAGGAGCCATTTCCGCAATATACATAGGACAAATGGCAGAAGCTAATCCGACCCCGATACCTCCGATAACCCGATAGATATTAAAGGAAACGAGTAGTGTCGAGATTTCGGTACTGCTATTGAAAAATATCATTTCAGGGAATCCGGAGCCTATAGCTGAAATAAAAAACAGGACAGAAGCTATGATCAGTGATTTTTTGCGTCCGAAACGGGTGGCGAAAATCCCGGAAATCATACTTCCGATAATACAGCCGATAAGTGCGCTGGAGACTGTGGCCCCATGATAAAACGTAGCAGCATCACCATAGTGGGCAGCATCTAACTGAAAAAATACTTTAATCGGATCGACAGCACCAGAAATTACGGCTGTATCATATCCGAACAAAAGTCCTCCGAGTGTTGCTACCAGTGTTACTCCTACGATAAAGAATTGATTGGGTTTGTGTGAGTTCATTATTTTTTAGATATTAGATTTTTAGAATCAGGAGCCAGGATAAAAGACAATGTGCATGAGTCAATATACTATCAGGTTTGTGTGTTAATTTTTATAAACATCCATTGGCTTTTGTCTAATATCTTGGTTCTTGTATCTTGATTCTAATTTAGATATACATATTTATAATTGCTTCGTAAAGCTCCTGCTTACCGCTGATTTGTTTTGGTTCGCCTTTGGTTTTGGCATAAGCCACCACTTCTTCAAGCGACAACTTTCCTTCTTCGAATTCTTTACCTTTACCGCTGTTGTAAGTTGTATAACGATCGGACACCATTTTTTTGTAGGGCGATTGTTCCAAAATTGCAGCTGCGGTTTCCAAAGCACGTGCCATAGCATCCATACCTGCAATGTGTGCAATGAATAAATCATCAAGATCGGTAGAATTACGGCGGATTTTTGCGTCGAAGTTAGTTCCTCCTCCCTGCATGCCATCTCCTTGAAGAATAATCATCATAGCCTGAGTCAATTCGTAAAGGTCGATTGGGAACTGATCGGTGTCCCAACCATTCTGATAGTCGCCACGGTTAGCATCAATGGCGCCGAGCATGCCTGCATCTACTGCACATTGCAATTCATGTTCAAAAGTATGACCGGCTAAAGTTGCATGATTCACTTCGATATTGATTTTGAAATCTTTATCCAGACCGTTGGCTTTCAGAAATCCGATAACAGTTTCGGTGTCGACATCATACTGGCGCTTCATAGGTTCCATGGGTTTGGGCTCAATGAGGAAAGTTCCTTTGAAGCCTTTAGCGCGTCCATAGTCACGTGCCTTTGTTAACATCATGGCAAGATGTTGTTTTTCCCGTTTCATATTAGTGTTAAGCAGGCTCATATAACCTTCGCGACCGCCCCAGAATACATAGGCTTTACCTCCAAGTTCAATAGTTGCATCAATAGCGTTTTTGATTTGAACCATAGCGCGGGCTGCTGTGTCGAAATCAGGGTTAGTGCTGGCTCCGTTCATGTAGCGCGCATGACCGAATACGTTGGCTGTTCCCCACATAAGTTTGATGCCTGTTTCGGCCTGTTTTTGTTTGGCATAAGCCACAATAGCTTTCATATTGGCTTCGTATTCTTCGATGCTGTTGCCTTCGCTGATTAAGTCAACGTCGTGGAAGCAATAGTATTCGATACCCACTTTTTGCATGAATTCGAAACCTGCATCCATTTTGTCTTTGGCTGCCTGCAAAGCATCTGTTGCTCCGACCCATGGATGTTTCTGAGTTCCACCTCCAAACTGGTCGCCACCTTCGGCACAGAGTGTATGCCACCAAGCCATGCAGAACTTGAACCATTCTTTCATGGATTTACCATAAACTACTTTTTCAGCATCGTAATAGCGAAATGCCAAGGGATTTTTACTTTCTTTTCCTTCGAATTTAATTTTTTCGATCCCGGGGAAATACATTTTTGTACTCATTTTTATTAATTATTATTTGATAAATTATTCAATATTAAGAATGCCTGATACAGGCAATGTTGCACCTAGTGTCGCAGAAACCGGGACGGGTGATGTTCCGCCAATGTATATTTTGAATTGGCCATGTTTAAGTAGCTTTTCTCCTTTATCATTGATTTGCTGTTCCATTTCCGGGGTAATATCAAAACTAATTTTTTTTGTTTCACCGGGAATCAAATGGATTCGTTTGAAATTTTTCAGGGAATAAAGTGGTTTAGGATAGGGAGCAGTAATGTCGGAAATGTATAATTGTACTACTTCATCTCCTGCAATTTTCCCTGTATTTGTAATGTTTACGGTAGCTGTAACAACTTCTCCCTTTTTAATTATATTTGATGAAAGAATTATATTGCTATAACTGAAGTTGGTGTAGCTTAAACCAAAACCAAAAGGATAAAGGGGTTCTGCTGTCATGTAGCGATATGTACGATCCTGCATGCTATAATCCTGAAAAGCTGGTAATTGATCGGCTGATTTTGGAAAAGTAACAGGCAGCCTTCCCGACGGATTTACGTCTCCGAAAATTACGTCGGCAATAGCTCGTCCTCCTTCTTGTCCCGGATACCAGACAAAAAGGATGGCATCCGCAATTTCTTTCAGCTGCTCGGTGCAAATGGGGCTTCCTCCGGTCAAAACAAGGATAATCGGTTTTTTAGTCGTTTTTTTTAATCTTTTTAGAAAATCCATTTGGTTTTGTGGCAGGTTTAAGTCAAGCCGGTCGCCCCTGTCAGGTGATGCTGTTGCTTCACCTTCTTCGCCTTCAAAGATGCCGGATATACCAAACACGGCAATAATGGCATCGGCTCCATGAGCATCTCCTATGGCGTAATTCATGGTGTTGATATTCGGAGCACTTGGTTCTACTCCCTGCCGGTACATAACGGTAGTTCCGGCACTTACTTTCCCTGTTATAGCTTCTGCAACAGTTATCAGTCTATTGTTGATGCCATTATAATTCCCCAGTAAAACATCCTGATTGGCTGCATAAGGCCCGATAACAAAGATCGATTTGAGATCTTTTGGAAGCGGAAGAATATTTTTTTTATTTTGGAGTAAAACAATTGATTTTGCTGCAGCTTCGTAGGTTAAGTCAATGTGTTTCTGACAGCCGATAACATTTTCTGTTATTTGGGTGTACGGATTTTTGTTGATGGAATCAAAAAGTCCAAGTTTAAAACGGGTGCGGAGCAGAATTGCCAAGGCATTGTCTACCTCCTTTTCGGAAATGAGGCCTCGTTTTACAGCTTCCGGAATGGCTCTAAACTCACTGCCGCAACAAAGGTTTACCCCGCTTTTGATAGCAAGTGCTACCGACTCGGCTTCGTCCGAAGTTGTACCGTGATATTTGTAAAAGTTTTGTATGGCAGAGCAGTCAGTTGTGATATAACCTTTAAATCCCCATTTTTTACGTAACAGATCATGCAGAAGAAAAGAACTCCCACAGCAGGGTTGGCCAAAAGTTCGGTTGTATGCACACATTACACTTTCTACTTTGCCTTCTTTTACAAGTGCTTCAAAAGCAGGAGTATATGTTTCAATAAAATCTTTCATAGGAGGTTCTGCATCAAAGGAGTGTCTTAAAGCCTCTGGTCCAGAATGTACTACGAAATGTTTGGCGCAAGCGGCTGTTTTAAGATATCGTGGATTATTTCCCTGCATTCCTTTCACATAATTTACAGCCATTCTGGAGGTGAGGAAGGGATCTTCTCCGTAAGTTTCCTGACCTCGACCCCAGCGTGGATCTCTGAAAATATTTACATTTGGAGCATAAAAAGTAATACCTGAATATTGACTGTAGTTTTCAATTTTTTGAGCGATATTATATTTTGCCCAGGCTTCATCCGATATGGCTGTTCCTATCCTGAACATTAAATTTTCGTCGAAAGTAGCTGCAAGTCCTATACATTGAGGAAAAACCGTTGCTCTTCCTGTGCGGGCAACTCCATGCAAGGCTTCGTTCCACCAACTGTACGGGAGGATTCCAAGGCGTTTTATGGCGGGAGCATTATTCATCATTTGCTCTGCTTTTTCTTCAAGTGTCAGTCTTGAAATCAAGTCGTGAACTCTGTCTTCAACAGGCAAAGATGTATCTTTGAAAGGAAATTGCTGTTGTCCAAAGGTAAAAGAGGATAATAGAAGGAGAACATGTATTAATTTCTTTTTCATGATTATTTTTTTTAAATAAATTTCAACCATTGATTGTAAACTTTTTGGGTTGCGTCTATTTTATCATCTTCTGGAGTTATCACCATTATTTTTTTTAATGTGGCAAATGCCTCTTCCGCATTTTTATAAATTCCGGCTCCGATTCCGGCTCCGCGTGCTGCACCTACAGAACCGTTGGTATTATAAAGTTCGATGGTAGCTCCGGTAATGTTAGCCAGTGTCTGCCGGAAAATAGGGCTCAGGAAAAGATTGGCATATCCGGCTCTGATAGTTTTGGTTTCAATGCCCATACCGTTCATAATATCCATGCCGTATTTAAACGAAAAGGCAATTCCTTCATGGGCTGCACGAATCAGGTGCGCTTTACCGATTCGATTAAAGTTTACCCCGTGAATGGAGCAATTAGGTTCCTGATTTCCGAGTACACGTTCGGCTCCGTTCCCGAAAGGAATAATGCTCACACCTTCGCTTCCAACCGGAATGCCGGCAGCCAGTTCGTTCATTTCGGCATAAGTGATACCCTCGGGTGCCACGTTATTTTTAATCCATGTGTTCAGAATGGCTGTCCCGTTGATACAAAGCAGAACACCTATTCTCGTATCTTTCTTTGTGTGATTTACATGTGCAAATGAGTTAACACGTGATTGCGGGTCGTATTTGGCTTCGCTGTTCACGCCATAAACAACCCCCGAAGTTCCTGCTGTTGCTGCAATTTCTCCTGGATTCAAAACATTCAGGGATAGTGCATTATTCGGTTGGTCGCCGGCACGGTAAGTAACCGGGGTGCCCGGAGCCAATCCGAGTTCGTTGGCAATTTCGGTTTTCAGATTTCCCTGTTGTCCGAAAGTCGGTACAATTTCAGGAACCAGAGTTGTGTCGAATCCGAAATAATCAAAAAGAAACCTGGCCGGAGCCTCGGATTTGAAATCCCAGGCAATCCCTTCGGAAATTCCGGAAGCAGTTGTTGCTGCTTTACCGGTCATACGCATGGCAATATAATCGCCAGGTAACATATAGTATTGAGTTTTTGCATAATTTCCCGGTTCATTTTCTCTTACCCAAGCTAATTTTGCTAAAGTAAAATTCCCCGGAGAATTTAATAGCTTGGTGAGGCATATTTCACTTCCTGTTTCATTAAAAGCTTTCTGCCCGTAAGGAATAGCGCGGCTGTCGCACCAAATGATAGCATCGCGGATAGCCTGTTGATTTTTGTCAACCAATACAAGACCGTGCATTTGATAGGAAATCCCGATGGCTTTAATTTCTTCCGGCAAAACTTTTGATTCATTCATTACTGCTTTGGTTGCCTCTTTTAGATTTTGCCACCATACTTCCGTGTCTTGTTCTGCCCAACCCGATTTAACCGACTTGATTTCCATCTCCTTTTTCGGAAAAAATGCCGTAGATGTGCATTTTCCTGTTTTAGCATTTACTAAACTCGCTTTTACCGACGAGCTTCCTAAGTCATAACCTAATAGATACATATTTTTATTTCCAATTTAATCGTTTTGAAAGAGCCAAGATAAAAGATAATGTGTCAATGTGCCAATGAGTCAATTCCGAAAAGTCAGGACAAGTTGTGCCAATGAAATTTATGAACTATAACTGATAAGCAATAACTCTCAAAATAAAGAATCGACTCATTTTGTTTTTCTATATTTATAAAGTCTTGCTGCCCGGTGAGAAACTCCGGTTTCCATTTCATCGAGTGGCACCACATAAGGCCATTGAGCCACTTTCTTTTGAAAATTACGGACATCGGAGCGCGATTGATGCACCGTGTCGTATAAAATTCTGAGTTGCGAAATGGTGAATTTGCGTGGTAAAAGTTCAAATAGTAAATGAGGTTCAATGTCCATATTATGCCGGATATACTCCAGCCCTTTATGGATAATTTCTGAATGGTCGAATGCCAGATTCATTTTAAGAACTTCGTTCAGATCAAACCAGTTGGCTGTTGTATTTTCGTTTTTAAACTGAATTTTCCGGTCAATTTTGATTAATGCAACATATCCTACGGTAACAATACGACCGATTTTTAGCTGAGTCGTATTTTCGAGCCAGAGAATATCTCTCGGATTTTCAGTTCGCTTGGGATTACCAAAGCTGTGAAACTGACTCAGGTAAATATTTTTTAAACCTGTAAGTTCGTTCAAAACTCTTGATGCTGCGGTGTCTAAATCCTCATCAGCGAAGATGATGCTTCCCGGAAGTTTCTTGTCATTATAAAGTCCGTTATTTTCTTTGATTGTTCTTTCAATCAACAGAACCTTTAGTTTTTCTCCATTAAAACCAAAAACGACACAATCGATAGAAACGTGCGGGTTATAAATATTTTCGTTAGACATTCTTTTGATAAAAAGTTTATGAAATAAATTTTGACCTGTACCTCAAATTCAATATCAGTTACTCTGTTTTTGAAATAATTTTGAACAAAAATAAAGTAAATTATATAAATAATAAATAAAATATAATATGTTATATAACACATAATCAGTATATTAAATGCTGTATTTATTACAATATGTATGTTTTTATTATTGTTTAATATACAATAAGTATTTGGTGCTGAATCAGGAAAAAATGTTGCAGTAAAGCAGATTGAAACAGAATTGGATCACTGCGTTTGAAAGCGAAATTTTACAATATGTTTTTGAAAAAAATATCTTAAATTTTGAATGAAAAAATGATAGGAAATTAATATCTTTGCAGCGAATTTATTCCACAGGCTAATTGTCTGGAGCCTTTTTCTTAAAAAAAGGTGCGTTCCTCTAATGGTTAGGAGATCGGTTTCTCAATCCGAAAATAGCAGTTCGATTCTGCTACGCACTACTCTTCTTTCTACTTCCCCGATATTAAATTTTCATACCATTCTTATTCTATGTTTTATTCAAAAATTCCTGCATAGTCATTCTGAAAAGTCTTGATTTCCCAGAGTTTTTTATCTACATTTGAATTTGATAATATTAAATTGTATTTATTTTAGAACACAATGACAATCAGCGATTTTAATCATATATTTTTTATCGGTGTAGCCGGAACCGGTATGAGTGCGGTTGCTCAATACCTGAGCGGAATTGGAAAAAATGTAAGTGGCAGCGATCGGTATTTTCAGCCTGATATTCCAAATGACACGCGGGTAAAGCTCGAAGCGGAAGGTATTCATTGCTTTTTGCAGGACGGAAGTGGAATTTCTGAAAAGACGGATTTAGTGGTCGTTTCGACGGCTATTGAAGATACGGTTTATGAAGTAAAAAAAGCCAAAGAGATGAATATCCCTATTCTCCGTCGTTCGCAGGTGCTGGCTCTGATTGCCGACAGCAAAAAAACTATTGCGGTGGGAGGAACTTCCGGGAAAAGTACCACTTCGGCCATGATTTTTGATGTTCTGCAATATGCCGGTTTGGAACCAAGTATAATCAGTGGTGCCGGTCTGACAAGTATTATCCGTGAAGGAAAAATCGGAAATGCCAAAGTCGGGGCAGGGGAGTGGTTGGTGATAGAAGCAGACGAAAGCGATGGATCTATTGTGCAATATCATCCTGAAATCGGGCTTTTGTTGAATATCGACAAGGATCATCAGGAAATTGATGAGCTGATGAACATTTTTGGGATATTCCGCGATAATACTAAGGATATTTTTATAACGAATCGTTCCAATAAATTAGCTGCCGGCCTTTCGGTAGATGCTGCCAACGATTTCTCGTCAGACGAAAATACCGGAGCCGGATTTGTGGCAACTGATTTTGTGCAAAACGGTTTTAAAATCAGTTTCAAGGTGCAAAACCAGCTTATCCGAATGAATACTGTTGGACGGCACAATATGGAAAATGCTCTGGCTGCGATTGCTGTGGTAAGTCATTTGGGCGTAAATCTTGAAACGGTTGCCGAAGCTCTGGCCCGGTACGAAGGTATTTATCGCCGGCATCAGATTATCGGCGAGAAAAACGGTGTTGTTGTCATTGATGACTATGCTCATAACCCGGCTAAATGCGCGGCTTCAATTTCGGCCTGTCAACCTATAGCGCCGAAGGTAATAGCCTGGTTTCAACCGCATGGATATGGCCCGACACGTTTTCTACGAAATGATTTTGTAAAAGAAATTGCGGCTACGCTTCGTCCTCAGGATGAAATCTGGATGAGTGAGATTTTTTATGCCGGAGGTACCGCCGTGAAAGATATTTCGGCCAACGACTTGATTGAAGATTTAAAACACGCAGGAAGACAGGCATTTTTTGTTGAAAATAGAAATAATTTAGTGGAATCCTTACGTCAACATTTTGAGACAGAAACCGTTTTATTGCTGATGGGAGCACGTGATCCGGGGCTGGAGACTTTTGCAAAGGAAGTGTTTGAAAAATTATAAAATTTTTTATAGCAGGAAAAGTATGAATAATAATCTGACATTGGTACTGTCTGGCGGAGGCGCCAGAGGAATTGCCCATATAGGCGTAATTGAAGAATTAGAACGTCAGGGATTTACTATTAATTCTATTGCCGGAACTTCGATGGGATCTCTTATCGGAGGGGTATATGCTTCAGGTAAATTACCTGAGTTTAAAGAATGGGCCTGCAATCTGGACAAACATGATTTGGTGAAACTAATTGATTTCTCATTTAGCCGACAGGGATTGGTGAAGGGAGATAAAGTGCTGAAAGTGCTCAGAAAATTTATCCCGGTGGAAAATATTGAAGATTTAAGCATTAAATATACCGCTACTGCTTTTGATCTGGCTAATAATCACGAAGTTGTTTTTCGGGAAGGAAATTTGTTTAAAGCCATCCGGTCGTCGATAGCGATTCCTACGGTTTTTACACCAGTTGTATCCGGTAAATCCGTTTTGTTAGATGGTGGTCTGTGCAATAATATCCCTATCAGCAATGCCGTACGTACTGAAAATGACACATTGGTAGCAGTTTATGTAAATTCCGAAACCCCGGCAAGATTTAAAATAAAAGAATCTAAATCGGAAAAGGCACAACGCCGTGAACTTCATTTGAAGAGAATACAGAATTTTAGAAATAAAATAAGTAAAAATGCGGCGGTGGATAACACAGAACATTTAACTTATTTTGATCTGATAAATGAGATCATTACTACTGTCACCAATAATATTGCTTTGATGCGTATTGAGCAATATAAACCGGATGTTTTTATAGAAGTGTCCCGTGAATATGCTGGTACTTTTGATTTTTATAAGGTTGAAGAACTTATTGAAATCGGACGGCTTGTAACCGTTGAAAAGTTGAAAGAGCTGGGTATATATAAAGAAGATAAATAATGCAGAAAGCGTATAAGAAGAAAAGGACGCAAATTATGCGAGTGAGCACAAATTAAAGTTATAAATATTGGATATAGCCGTATTTATAAAATAATATTTCTGCTTGATAATTATCGGGAGTGTGTCATTTTTGTTCAAAAAGATATTTGATACATTTTCCGTTAGTTTCTGATTTTATAATTTCAGTTTGGATAAGGGTTATCATTTAATAAAGCGAATGTCAATTTCTTCTGAATTTTCTTTTTGATTCATTTCAAAACGGCCCATATAAGTGATTTTGACCTTGTTTAAATCACAGGTCGTTTTTAATGAATCGAAAATTGGTTTTACACTTTTCTCAGGACTTTCGGCATTGAACCAACAATAAAGTTCATTCGGGTTATTCTTTACAAACTGGACAATGAAAATTCCGTGTTCGGAAAAAACCAAATCGTCATAAGCATAAGCGATATCTAAATTACAAGCATCCCTGATAATGAATTTTACTTTTTCCAGTTCGTATATTTGTACGTCGTTAGCGGTATTTTCCATAAATTTTTTTTGTTTTATTTTTCATATTCGGCATATAGTACACTCGGATTCAGTTGCTCAAAATCATAAAGTTCCTCCGTTCTGAAAAAGCGTCTGATTTCAATTTCTGCATTTTCTACAGTGTCCGAAGCATGAATGATGTTTTCCTGAACGCTTACACTATAATCACCTCTGATGGTTCCGAGAGCCGCATCGCGTCCGTTAGTCGGGCCAACCATGCGCCTTACCAAATTAACAACATCCACTCCTTTCCAGCAACATACAATTACCGGAGTTGCCATCATAGATGTTTTTATACGCTGGAAAAAAGGTTTTTCTTTCAGATGGGCATAATGTTCGTTCAGAATTTTATCATCTAATTGCATCATTTTCAGACCGCAGAGTTGCAGACCTTTAATTTCGAAACGGTGAATAATTTCACCAATTAAATCTCTTTTTACGGCTGAAGGTTTAATAATAATGAGCGTTCTTTCCATTGTATAAAAATTGTAACAGAAGTCAGGTCGACTTACTGTGTTGTGAAAATGTAAATCTTTTTGTGCTATAAATTTGTATTAAATACTTTCGGTTACTGTCGAAACTTCTGCTATGCGTTTTTCAACTAAGGTTTTGATGTCTTCAATTCCTTTACTCATAGCTACGAGATCGGTTTTAGACGGCATCCTGTATCCGAAGCTTTCAAGAGAACAGATGGCTTCAAATTTTCCGACTAAAATAGCGGTCTCCTTCATTTCCGAAGTCAGTTCTGATTCAAATTCAAGTGCTTCTTTATACATGGCTACAGGCATGTGATGAGAAGGCATCCAGTCGTAGCGGGCCAGTAAAGCCACAAAATATTTTTCGAGACTCATAACCGCCAGTTGATAAAGCAAATCGTTGTCAAATCTGGTACTTTCGCTACCAACGCTTTTACGAAAAGTGGAAAAATATCCGTTGGCATATTGCAGGCTCGATTTTGCCAGTTCGAGCATTTCTTCATCTGGAATATTTATTGTTGCCATAATATCAATGTTTTTTTATTTTATAATTTTCAGATAATTGATAATTCTGAATCTATTTTTTGTGCATACAGATCCGCATATAAATCAAAAAGTTCAGCTTTGGTGATGGAGCGTTTTACTCTTTCCGCTAACTCTTTAACTTTAGTCAGAAGCTTTGAGCACATATCATCGTCGTAAAACAAGTCAGCTTCGTGCAAATAGTATTCTATACTGGCTTTTCCGCTATGTTTACCTATGAGGAATTCTTCTTCTTTTCGACCAACCATTCCGGCTGCAACCAGTTGATAGGTGCTCCGGTTTTTTAAAATGCTGTTTGTATGAATACCGCTCTCGTGACTAAATACCATCTTTCCTGTGATCGGTTTCCCATCACCGAGTTTTCGACGTGATACGTCTGAAACATAATCGCTGATTTTCTGAAATTTGGTTGTATCCAAACCGCATTTTACATTGGCGCTTAATTCGAGAGCCATAGCTACTTCTTCCATAGGAGCATTTCCTGCCCGTTCACCGAGTCCGTTTACGGTTGTGCTCAGACATTGTGCTCCTGCCATAAATGCTGCCACAGTGTTGGCTGTTGCCATACCCAAATCATTGTGAGCGTGAATCTCTATGGGCATCTCTGGAACTGTGCTATGAATGGCAGAAACCAATTCGGAAGTGGTTAAGGGATTTAATATTCCCACTGTGTCTGCCAGTCTTACTCTGGCTGCACCATAAGATGCTGCTGCCGAAACATACTCTTTGAGAAAAGTTAAGTCTGCACGGGAAGCATCCTGGGCTCCGATTGTTACATATTGAAATAAGCCGGAAGCGTAGTTGATTATTTCTCGAAACTGCTGCATGACCCACTCAGGACTTTTGTTCATGGAGTTCATTAAGAGCGACGAAACCGGAAATGACAGATGAACTCCGTCTGTTCCGGCTTTTGTCGCATTCAAAATATCGTTTTTGTTGGCCCGGCACCATGAGAGAGTTTTAAAGTCGAAGCCCATACTACAGATTTGCCGGATATCCCTGATTTCTTTTTCACCCATAGCCGGAATTCCTATTTCAATTTCAGGAATGCCAGTTGAGTCAAGCATATCTGCAATTCTGATTTTTTCTGCTAAAGAAAAAACTACGCCTGCGGCTTGTTCTCCATCGCGTAATGTCGTATCGATAAAATATGGACGGCTCTTAACTCCTAAAGAAGAATGATTAATACTTTCGTTTCCAATATTATTTTGTATATTTTTCATATCGATAATTTATTACAGTTGATATCAATATTTTTTCTCTCCCCTTGATGAGTGAGTTAATCAGCAATTGAATACTTTTCGCAGCATTCTCCGTCTTCGAGTGCGTCAAGTATTTCATCAATTACGTCTTCCGAAGACACGCCTCCATACCAGTAGTTGTTCGGCTGAACAACCATGATGGGACCTTGTGAACACACGTTCAGACAAGCGGTTGTGGTTACGGCTACGTCTAATCCGCGATCAGATGCTTCTTCCGAAATATATTGAAGCAAATTACTTGCTCCTTTTTTGTTGCATGCTCCCTGAGCATCGCCGGCTACACGGTACGAGTTACATACCAAAATAAGATACTGAGGCTTTTTCATATTGTTGATGACCCCCTGCCCCCTAAAGGGGGTTTTGAGGTGGTGATTTTAAGAACTAACCCTCTTATCCCTAAAGGGGAATTCAGATTAGTTTTGTTGAATAATCTATTTAATTATAAAATTTCAATTTAATATTATTTTGTTGGTTGTTTTCGGTTTCCCTTTCGGTGTTCTTCTATCCGCATCCCTGAGCGTTTCCTTTGCAACCACTGCCACATTTGAATGCATCGGGTTTGGCAATGGAACGAATGACTTTGTGGTTGAATATCCCGTCAAGTCCGTCATCAATTAAGCCGGTCATTTCTATAACTTTTACTTTGCAAGAATCCAGAATGGTTTTGGGATTTACGCCTGCTCCGCTGACAAGTAAAGCCCGGCAATCGTTTAATAATCTGGCCATCTCTACCCAACGGCGGTCGCCACCACCTGTCGGAGGTGTTTCCCGTTCTTCGACATATTTAAAACCATTGGGCGTTTGCTTGTAAATAGAAAGAGAAGTGGCTTCTCCCAAATGAAGGTTTACCAACAGTCCTTCGTTTGTTGCAACTGCTACGTAAGGACGTCCCTCGGTTTCGAGATTCATCATGGTTGAGTATTCCTTGAGTAAGGCATGAGATTCCGATAAATCTTTACCCAGCAATCCGGCTGCATCAGCCCGGCAACGTGCACAGTGGCTCATTAACGATAAATGTTCGGAAGCTAAAGTCCTTACGCGGAAGACCGTTTTTGAATCGGGTTCTTGCATTAAAGCAAATGGAGTTTCGGCAGTTGGAATCAACGGAATACAATTGATAACATCTGCTCCGAGTTCAGCACATTTTTTGGCTACTTCGGGAATGTGATCTTCATTAATTCCCGGAACAACAATCGAATTTATTTTTACTGTAATTCCTTTGGCTTTTAGTTTCGGAATGCAAGCCAGCTGGCGGTTCATGAGTATTGTAGCTCCTTCAACTCCGCGATAAATACGTTTGTCAAAACGTACCCATTTGTATATTTTGGCCGTGATTTTCGGATTAACGGCGTTAATAGTGATGGTGACATGCGAAACTCCCAGTTCTGCAATTTCGTCGATATATGGTTCGAGTTCGAGACCATTGGTAGACAGACAAAATATTTTTTCCGGAAATTCTGCTTTGGCTTTGCGCATGGTTTCCAGTGTTTCTTCTGCGTTGGCAAACGGATCACCGGGACCGGCAATACCTATAACCACTAAATTTTCTATGCGGGTATTCAAATCTTTTAAATACTCAACTGCCTGATAGGGAGTAAGTACAGAGGAAGTGACTCCCGGACGACTTTCGTTTACGCAATCGAATTTACGATTACAGTAATTGCACTGGATGTTACATTTGGGTGCTACCGGTAAATGGACACGGGCATTGGTATGTCTTGCATCTTTATCGAAACAGGGATGTGCAGATTTAATTTGTTCAGTCGCTTCCATAACTTTATGTATTTATAGAGTTTTTTCTTGTGTTTAATTAAATATCAATTGTCAAGTATCAATTGAATTACATGTATTTGAAACCTATCGGGGAATGTTCCTGTTTGTATTCAAGCAGGGTATTTACAACGCGGTCAAACAATTCTTGCGTTCCGCGGTATCCGATATGATGCATGCGATTGGCCCCTACGCGGTCGTGTATCGGGAATCCTACACGCACTAAAGGAATTCCCCGTTCGCGGGCGATATAATATCCTTTGCTGTTGCCAAGCAGAAAATCAGGTTTGATATTATTGGCCTCGGCACGCAGCGTTTCAAAATCAGTACTTTTGATATAGTAAGGTTCGATACCAATCTCACGACACCATTCGGCCAAAGCTTCTACCAAATCTATTTCTCCGTAAAGCAATGCTTTTTTTCCAAAGATATATTTGTGCCCGTCTACATAAGAATCAACTAACCTGCCGCGTTCCTTGCGGTGATATTCGGGTAATTCCAAACCTGTAATATCTTTTAAAGCCGCAATGAAGCGGTCAGTTGCTGCAATACCAATAGGTAATGGCATTTGATGATTTTTGATATAGTGAGTAGATTCCAGCCATTCTCCGGCTGTTTGTATCGTTCCTTTATCTTTCGATCTCAGGGCTGTTTTGTTGAACATCGATCCGAATTCAATAACCGCTTTGGAATTTCCAATGCGTTGAATTTCGTGTATCGGGGTTCCGCCTGTAGGGATCAATTGATATTCGGCTGTATATTCATTGTCCAATGTTTCGCTGTAATCTGGGAAAAGAGTAAATTTGATGCCGAAGTCAGACAACAGTTCTTTCAGGTAACGTAAATCTGCCGGAGAAACCATTCCCGGAAGGATTGTAACATGACTTCCTGCTTTTTCGTATTCGGCTAAGGTTTTAATTGTTGCCAAAACGGTATTATGAAATCCTTCGGCATGACTTCCTGCGTAACTTGGTGTGGAAGCATGTATAAAGGTCGGGAGCGTTTTCCCGTTACCTTCATTAGCTTCCTGATAGTGCCTGATATGTCCCGGAATATCTTCGCCAATAGTTTCGGATAAACAGGTAGAAGCTATTCCGATAACGGTTGGCTTGTATTGTTTGATAATATTGTCGATTCCGGTAATAAAATTCCGGCTTCCTCCGTAAATGGTGGATTCTTCGCTAAAATTACTTGAAGCAATATCCACCGGTTCTTTGAAATGGCTGATCATATAGCGGCGAATATATGTTGCGCAGCCCTGACTTCCATGCAACAAAGGAACGCAGCCTTCTATGCCTTTGAAAACTAATGATGCACCCAAAGGAGCACAAAGTTTGCAGGAATTGCGTGTCGAAACGTATCCTCCGACTCCTACGGGGGAGCCCATTTTCGGTTTTTTGATTGTGTTTGTTTCAGTCGTGTTCATGTCGGATGAGTTTTTAGTTAATGATCTGTTTTTCCCAATCCGGGGTTATGGGTTCTTGGTGAACTTCCATACCGGACTCATTGCAGTGGCATAAATTTCTTTTGCGAAATTCATCATGCCTTCGTATCCGGCGAGGGGTTCCTTGCGTTCGTGATTGTGGTCGCAGAAGCCGAGTCCGATTTTATGTGCGATAGGACGTTCCTTCACGCCGCCGATAAAAATGTCTGCATGCTTTTCTTTCACGAAATGCGAAAGTTCCACCGGATTTGAATCATCCACAATGATAGTACCTTCGTCGCATAGCTTTTTTATCAGCTCATAGTCCTCGGGCGTACCGGTCTGCGAACCAACGATCACCGACTGAACACCTATTAACCTCAATGCTTTGACTAAAGAAATAGCTTTAAATGCACCTCCGACATATATTGCTGCTTTCTTTCCTGTAAGTCGCTCTTTATACCAGGCAAGTTCCGGCATAAGTCGCGAAATTTCTTCTTTTACCAACTGACGGGCTTTAGCCATCATGTCATCATCCTTAAAGAACCGGGCAACATCGTAAAGAGCATCACTCATATCTTCAATGCCAAAATAAGAAACCCGCATGAATGGAGTTCCATATTTTTCTTTCATCATTTTGGCAAGATGAATCATGGAACCGGAACATTGAACCACATTCAGTCCGGCATTTTGTGCATTACGAATGTCGTCAATCCGACCGTCGCCGGTGATGGTGGCGTTGACATGAACGCCCATTTTTTTGTAGTATTCCAGCAAAATCCAAAGTTCTCCGGCCAAATTAAAATCACCCAGAATATTAATGCTTTTCTTTGGCGTTGGTTTATCGGCAGTACCGACAAGTTTAAAAATTGCTTCGCAGGCTACTTTATAACCATCTTTTTTGGAGCCCTGAAACCCCGGAGCCTGAACCGGAATGACGGGTATATTTTTTTCTTTTTCAACCTGACGACAGATGCGTTCAACGTCGTCACCAATAACACCTACAATGCAGGTGGTGTAAATAAAGGCGGCCTTCGGGTTATGTGCGTCAATCAGTTCAATGAGGGAATCATAAAGTTTGTTTTCACCTCCGAAAATCACATCACGTTCCTGTAAATCAGTGCTGAAGCTGAGTCTGTGTAGTTCGGGACCCGACGAGAGCGATCCGCGAATGTCCCATGTATATGCTGCGCAACCGATTGGTCCGTGTATGAGGTGTAATGCATCGACAATAGGGTAGAGTACTACACGCGATCCGCAAAACACGCACGCACGTTGACTTACACTGCCCGCCAGACTGACTTTGTTACACTCTATCGTAGGAGCGTTTGCTCCTGCTACCGATACTTGTTTTTGCCGTTCATCTAATATGTAAGCCATAATTATTCGTTTTAAATTACGTGAAAAATAGTTTTACTGAATTCTCTTATTCAATAGAGAGATATAAAGTGAAAAAGCAGAAATGACAAACCCGGATTAATAGCACTAAAATTTATTGAAAAAATTGAAGCAGAAATTGAATCTTTAAATCTCTTTGTGCATGGAAAAAAGGTTTGCCATCTCCACTTTTTCGGGGAATTTACAAGTATGAATTGTAAGTTGTCGTTTGAAATAAAATTCAGAATTACATCTGGAATTCTACTTTTTCTTCATCGCATACTCTGTCAAACTTATCGAGCATTGCATCTACCATTTGTGTTAACAGATTGGCTGCTCCTTTATAACCGGTTTTCGGGAAGTAGTTGTGACCTGGACGGTCAGCAATCGGGAACCCGAAACGAACGAAAGGAGTATCTTCATCACGTGCAATATATTTTCCGTAAGTATTACCAATCAGCAGATCAACACCTTCCTGTTTAATCCATTGGTGCATACGGAACATGTCAGCACGTTCGCCACACATAAATTTGGCTTCCGGAATATCTTTTAAAATTACCGGCATCTTTTCATCAAAGTATTTGCTTGCAGTTCCTGAAACAATATATACAGGTTTCATATCCATGCTTACCAAGAATTCTGTCAGAGGAACTAATGTGTCTGGATCACCCCACAAAGCAACACGTTTTCCATAAAGATGTCTTGCACTGTCGGAAATTAAGTCGATTAATTGTCCACGTTCGTCACTTAATTCTTCAGGAATTGGAACGTTGGCATGACGGCTTAACGACATAAGAAACCGGTCAGTAGCTTTAAATCCGATTGGAATGTCGATTACTTCGAATTTAACTTTGCATTTATTGTCCATTTGGATACAGGCAGCTTCGGTTGTCATAGGGCCAAGTCCGATGGTGAACTTGCTGTCGCCGCTTAACTTCATTTCTTCAAGGGTTGTTCCTCCTTTAGGATACATTTTGTAATGTCCGTCGAGCGGGGCATCCAAAACGCCTGTCATATCAGGGAACATTAAGGTGCGAGCTTCCATAACTTTAGCCAAGCGTTTGATTTCAGCCATGTCCGAAGGTTCCATCCAACCTGCTACAAGGTTGATAACGTTACGTTTTTTAGGAGTTGCAGTTGCAAAGTTCTTTACAAACGAAGTTACCATATTGGAATAACCTGTAACATGTGTTCCTACGTAACTTGGAGTATTACAGTAAATTACTGATTTCCCTTTTGGAATACAACCATCTTCATCTGCTTTTGATATAATGGCCAGCATGTCGTCACCGATAGTTTCTGACAAACAGGTAGTATGAACTGCAATCACTTCAGGATTGTAAACTGTGAACATCGTATCGATTGCCTGAACTAAGTTGGCTTGTCCGCCAAATACAGAAGAACCTTCTGAAAATGAACTGGTACCGGCCATAATTGGTTCGCGGAAGTGGCGTGAAAGGGCGCTCCGGTGGTATGCACAGCAACCCTGTGAACCATGGCTGTGAGGCAGGCATCCGTGGAAACCCAGCGCCGCATACATGGCGCCAATCGGCTGACAGGTCTTTGCCGGATTAATGGTCAAAGCCTTTCTGTCTATTTCTTTTGCTGTTGTATGTCTGAGTAACATAATTCTTTAGTTTTTAGTTGAAAATTGATAATTCATAATGACTTGCGAATTCATATTTTATTATGAATTTTGCGTTTTCAATTATGCATTAATTAAATACATATTCCGCTTCAACGTATTCTTCACGTTCCCAGGGAGCCTTCATTTGTTTGAAGATAGTACTGCAGGAAATCATTTCGATATCTCTGTAGAAGTTAGCTGCACCTGCAAATCCGGCATAAGGTCCTCCACTATCGTAGTTGTGCAGCTGTTTTAACGGAATACCCATTTTTTGAACTACATATTTTTCTTTAACGCCTGCACAGAAAATATCAGGTTTGTACATTTCGATGAGTTTTTCCATTTCGTAATGGCTGAGGTCATCGATAGCCAAAGTACCTTTTTTCATATCGTGCATCAAACCTTTATATTCGTTAAACTCAATATCGAAAGCTTCTTTCAGTTGTTTAAGTTCTTCTTCGGTTTTACGCGGTTTGAAACGAGTTGGATCCGGATGAACCGTGATTTCTTCAATGTTACGGCTATCGGCATCAACCTGAATGGTTGGGATTACTCGGCGTCCTTCGTAGTCGTCGCGGTGACCGAATTCGTAACCTGCTGTCAAAGTTTCCATGCCTAATTCGCTGAAAAGTTCCTGATAGTGGTGAGCACGTGAACCACCTACAAACAACATGGCTGTTTTACCTTCCGTTTTTTTGCGGGCTTTTTCAGCAGCTGCTTTTACCGGAACCATTTCTTCTTCAATTACTTTTTCGATACGATCGATTAGTTCCTGGTCTCCGAAGTATTCACCTACTTTACGAAGTGTTTTTGCTGTGGCTTCTGCTCCGATAAAGTTGGCCTTTGCCCAAGGAATACCGAATGAAGTTTCAAGCATTTCTGCTACGTAGTTGATAGAACGGTGACACATAACCAAACTGAAGTCTGCTGTATGAGCTGATTCAAATTGTTCGAGTGTTGAGTTACCGGACATGGTAGCAATTAAGTCTACACCTATTTTGTCAAATAGTTCTTCGATTACAAAAGCATCACCACCAATATTATATTCACCCAATACGTTCACTGCGTATTTGTATTTACGTTTGTAGTTGTCGTTGCGACCGATCAGATTTTTGTACAAACCGTTGTTGGCAATGTGGTGACCGGCTGACTGGGATACTCCACGGTAACCTTCGCAGGAAAACCCAAAAATGTTACAATCTGGAAATTCTTCTTTCATGTGGCGGGCAACGCGGTGAACGTCATCTCCGATCAAACCTACTGGGCAAGTTGAAAAAATCGCGATTCCTTTAGGATGAAACAATTCGTGAGCTTCACGGATAGCTTGTTTCAGTTTTTCTTCACCGCCGAATACAATGTTTGAATCCTGCATATCTGTTGAAAAACAGTAGGTCATGTAATTGGGAGCATCAGCTGTTGCCGGACGCGTTTGGTTACGACGAGTAAGCCATGAGTAGAATCCGCATCCGATTGGTCCGTGGGTTAAGTTTACGATGTCTCTTGTAGGACCAAGTACCACACCTTTACAACCGGCATAAGTACAACCGCGTTGTGTAATAATTCCCGGAATTGTCCGGACATTAGCCTGAATCACAGGAATGGCATCGGGGTCGTTTACCACGATTGATTTAGCTCTTTTGCGGGCTACTTTTTTCGGGTAAGCTTTTAATACCTCTTCCTTGAATTCATCTAATTTTAAATCTTCTATTAAATTTGCCATAAATTGTTTCCTCCTTAGTCTAATGTGCTGTCGCCGGTTTCACCTGTACGTACAGTTATCGAATCGGCTGTTGGTATCACAAATATTTTTCCGTCACCGCTTTTTCCGGTCTGATTGATTTTGAGGATAGTTTCCACAGCTAAATCTTTCTTCTCGTCGGTAACAACTAATGTTATCATTCGTTTCGACTTCAAACGGGGCATTTCCATTATAAGCTCGGCTTCTTTCGGCATTTCTCCATGTCCTTTTCCACGACCTAACACCGGCATGGCTGTGAACGATGGCAATCCTGCATCGGAAAGAGCTGCTTTGGTTGCAGTCATTTTGTCGATACGTATCATTGCTAATATTAATTTCATAAACTAAAATATATTACCCCTAGCCCCTGAAGGGGAATAAGGAATTATTTAATAATTTGTTGATAATAACTACTTTTACTCCCCGTTAGGGGGTGGGGTAGTTCTAATCCTTTTTGCCACTTGAAATAGTGTAGCTTTCTTCAACCGGAGTTACGAAGATTTTACCGTCACCAAACTGACCTTTTTCTCCGGAACGGGCTGACAACATGATAGTTTCGATGACGAAATCTTTATCTTTTTCAGGAATTACGATCATTAAAAGATCTTTTGGGAGTTCATCGTAAGTTACATTTCCAACTTTGATACCGCGTTGTTTACCACGACCAAAAACGGATAATTTTGTTACTGCTGGAAAGCCGGCATCAAACAGTGCCTTCATTACTATTGCAGATTTTTCAGGACGTACTATAGCTCTTAGTAAATACATATTCTTTCTTTTTAGAGGTGAGTTATGATTTTTTGATTAACAACGGACGACCGCTACTATAGCTTGTCGTCTGTTGTTTGTAGTCATTTTATTAGTTCATGATACCGAAGCCGATCAGCAGATCTTCCAGTTCCTGCATTGCTAAAGGAGTTGGGATAACGAACATTTGATTGTCGTTGATTTTTTTAGCTAATGCGCGGTATTCATCTGCCTGAGCATGTGTCGGAGCATGGTCAATTACAGTTTTACGATTGATTTCTGCATGTTGAACCATGTTATCGCGGGGAACGAAGTGGATCATCTGAGTGCCTAATTTTTTTGCAAATTCTTCGATCATGTTAGCTTCGTTGTCTACCTTACGAGAGTTACAGATAAGACCACCCAGACGAACAGTGCCTACTTTACCAAATTTTGCAATTGATTTGCAAATGTTGTTAGCAGCATACATAGCCATCATTTCACCAGAGCATACAATGTAAACTTCCTGTGCTTTACCATCGCGGATTGGCATAGCAAATCCACCGCAAACAACGTCACCAAGTACGTCGTAGAAAACATAATCCAAATGTTTGTCATCGTCGTAAGCGCCAAGTTGTTCAAGTAAGTTGATAGAGGTAATAATACCACGACCGGCACAACCAACACCTGGTTCAGGACCACCTGATTCAACACAGTTTGTATTTCCAAACCCTTGTTTCATTACGTCATCCAAATCAATATCTTCACCTTCGTCACGAAGTGTATCCAATACTGTTTTTTGAGCTAACCCATGGAGAAGCAAACGAGTTGAGTCTGCTTTCGGGTCACAACCCACAACCATTACTTTTTTTCCCATTTCAGCCAATCCGGCTACTGTGTTTTGGGTTGTAGTACTTTTACCAATACCACCTTTCCCGTAAATTGCAATCTTTCTCATCTTTTTATGCTTTAAAATGAATAACCTGTTTATGATTTAAATTTCAAACCTGACTTCCATTTGTCATTTTTTGTGCCATTAACGAATTAAAATGTGTTTTATAACATAATGTGAAATATAAGTCGCAGTAAATCAGTGATAAAAAATATTTGTTTTTTTGAGAATTAGCTATTTTTAGTTAAAATACAGAGAGATGTATGGTATGAGTAAACTACCAAAATGTATGAAATTATGTTATAAAACAGAAAAAAATACATAATTGTAGGTATTTTTATAGAAGTATGAATGGTGTATTGTTGCTATCGTTTTCTATTTGTCGTGTTGCTGCTATCTGTTTATGGATAAATATTAGATTGATTGTAAATGTAATTAGAATTATATTCCAAGAATTTGTGTTGTTAGCTTAATTATGGATAGTAATTTTAGTCTAACCACATAAATATAATAATTGTTGTTTTGTCGATATTTATAATAGTCAATATTGTTTTGCTATATTGTTTGTTATTAGTTTATTATATTTTTTGTTGGATGTATTATGAATTTATTTTTAGAAATATTTTATAAATTATTTTCTATTTGAAAGCTTGTTTATATATTTGCACGAAAATTTTCTGTATTAAATTTTTACTGAATTTATTTTTAAAATTTATCTTTTATGAAAAAACTATGTTATCTATTGGTTATGGCAATTATAGCTATAACAGGTTTTGTTAGTTGTGAGGATGCTGTGGTTTCAACACCTCTGACAGTCGATACAACATTATCCGGGGCGAAAGCTACTATTTCTGGTTATGTTACTGCAGAAATGAACCTTCAGACTTATGGAAACGAAGTGGTACCTGAAGGAACGAAATTGTTGGTTGAGGTCTTTTACAGTGATCTCAATCCGGCAGCTACAAATGGAAAGTGGGCTGATACTGTTTCCGTAGCAGCGGATGGAACCTATTCGATAGTCGTACCTGCTGACGCAAATGGTGTGTCCGTGATTATGACACCTTTTCCTTTTCAAGCTTCTCAGGTACAACAAAGCGGGGAACAAAATGCTGAAATTACCAAAGCATATTCATCTGCATCTGTTTCGGTTAGTATAAAATCGGGTGAAATGAAAACTCAGGATTTTGTTTATTCTGATGCAGACCTTCCTTTGTCTAATAATATGGTAAATGTATCTGGTAAGTTTACGGCCAATCTGACTGATCAGACTACAGGTGAAGAAAATGTACCGGACGGAACATATATAACCTTTCAATCTTCGACATGGCAGGACTCAGTTGCAGTCACTAATGGCACATATTCTATCGATGTTCCCAGTGGAGTTGCTGTAACTTGGACTGCAGATTTTAAATATACTAAGAGTGTATGGAATTATAGCGGAGAAACAGACCCGGCTAAAAAAGCATACGAGAATGTCCTGTTTGAATATAAAATTTCAGGTTCGGGTATTTTTGGTAGTGTTACAAAAGATTATGATCTAAATGCCGGTGAAGGAATTGACCTTACCGAAACTCCGGATATGGTAACTCTTTCTGGTATTGTTTCAGCTGAATTAAATGATACACAGCAGGGACTTGAGGCCTTGCCTGTTGGTACTACAATTTATTTTGAATCCGGAAACTGGGGTGGGTCTGCTAATATTGGAGCTAATGGTTTGTATGAAATCAAAGTTCCTGCCCAAAAAACGATTTCATTAAGTATAAAAGCTGCTTTGGATGTTACAGCTAATGGAAGTACTACAACAAAAGTGTTTACTTATTTTAATCAGTCTTCTGTTTATTCCGGTAGTGATGATGTAACGCTGAATTTAACAGCATATTATTAATGGAAACTAAAAAAAATTAGGATGAAAATAACTAAGATATTAACTGTAATGCTTCTTGTTGTCGGAATTTCGGTTCAGGCTCAGGAAGAAAATAAAACTGAAAATTATTTGCCGGAAGCAGGTAATTTTGCAATCGGAGCAGATGCTTCTCCCGTTTTTTCGTATATAGGAAATTTGTTGAGCGCTGCCGGAACAAATTCTTTGGACCTGTCATCTCCTGTCCTTTACGGGAAATATTATTTGGATGCCAAAACTGCAGTCCGTGCTATATTGTATATTAATTCAGCAACTGCTGATAATGCTTATTATGCACAGGACGATGCAGCCGTAGCGTTAGATCCTTTAAGCAATGCACAGGTTACCGATGTTCGGAATGTTAAAATAAATGAGTATTTCTTGTCCGGTGGTTATCAGAAGTTTATTGGGGAAAAACGGCTTCGGGGCTTTTATGGGGGGCAGTTGTTTGCAAACTATTCCCGTACAATGACTTCTTATGAATACGGAAATCCCATGACCGAGTTCAATCAGGCCCCTTCAACTTATATGGGAAATTTGGCCACGAGGCCGTTGTCGGTTACTACGGTACCAGCAACGTTCCAGATTGGGGTAGGGGGAATTGCCGGATTTGAGTATTTCATTATGCCCAAACTCTGTATTGGTGGTGAAATTAGCTTGAATTTCGTATATCAGCATTCCGGACAGTCTTATACAAAATCGGAACAATACATTAGCGGTAACGATACCAATGAAGTTGACGTTGCTGTAAATCCGGGCTCAAGCGCATTTTCTGTCCAGACATTGCGTTTTGTCCCTGAAGGAACAGTAGTACCGGTACCGGTTCAACATGCCGGTATTTATGTCATGTTTCATTTTTAGCAGAGCAGATTTTATCCATGTTGGATGATAAATAAAAAGGCCACAGGTGGTTATGTCTGTAGCCTTTTTATTTTATATGGTCAGTAGCTTTTTTGTAAAAAAATTATAATCCTCTGATAACCCGGTCAATGACCGTATTTTCAAATCCCCGTCCCTGTGCAAAATTGAAAAGTTTTCCCATTTTTTCAAATTCGTATTGCCATTTTATGGTTTTTATCTTGTTTTTCAGTAAAACGCTGAGCATTTCTTCATATTCGCCATCATCTATGGTGTTAAGCGCATAGTTTATTAATTCAGCGGGTAATCCTTTTTGTTTCAGGGAATATGAAATTTTAATTTTTCCCCATTTGTTGTAATGAAATTTGTCTTTTGCAAAGGCAACACAATAACGCTTTTCGTTGATAAAGTCTTCTTCTATAAGTCTGTTGATAATTTTCTCACGTTGGTCGCAGTCCACGCACCATGCATTTAATTTTTCTTCAACTTCTGAAATGCAATGTTCCGAAATAGAGCAATAGGAGGCTGCCTTATGAAGTAATTCTTCGAAAGTGTATTGTTTCTTCATGGTAAAAAGTAATTTTTTAGTTCACAAATGTATTAATTGTAACCCGGAATTCCATAATATTTGGTCAGATTTTATCCGGAACATTCAAAGATTTAATGAGGTGATTTCAAAGAAAATGGAATATTATCTCAAAATGTATGCAAATTTAGGTGACAAAAATTTGTATAATAAATAAAATATGTAACTTTACGCCAATAATGTTACTTTGAAATGACTAAAAAAGAACAAATAGAACAAACAGCCCGTGAACTGTTTTGGAAGTATGGCTTTAAAAAAGTCAGTATTGAAGAAATTTGTAAAAAAGCCGGAGTAAGCCGGAAAACCTATTATACCTATTTTTCGAACAAGCCGGCTTTGGTTATTGCATTGTTGGAAAAAATGACCAACGAAATGCTTGAAATTTATGATCGATTGATTCATGATGAGACTAAGACTTTCTCGGAAAAAATGACTGAGATATTGTCCATTAAGTTTCAGATGAATAAAGATTTTTCCATGGAATTTGTCAGTGATTTTTTTCATCCGGACTCTGTTGAAATTTTAGAGTATTTCAATGGATTGATTGCTAAGTCGATGCAAATGACGCGGAATTTTTTTGAAGAAGCTCAGAAAAAAGGAGAAATGAATTCCAATCTGAGCATAGATTTCGTCATGTGGAACATGCAAAAACAAATGGAATTATTTATGTCATCCGAATCTGTGGCTATGTTTAAAGATACCGAAAGCATGACACGTCAAATGTCTGAGCTTATGATATACGGTGTCATGCCTGTAAAGTAATGTTATGATTATATGAAGAATGTATTGATACTTTTATTTTGCAGTTGGGTCGGCTTTTCACTGGCTCAGGAAAAGAGAACCGAACTGAATCTGAATGGTCAGCTTGTGGGTTGGACTACGGCTCAGTTTGTCGATCCGTTTATTTTACAGCCGGGAGGACGTTTTGTTCCGGTTGTTACAGGAAAGTATCATCTTGTTCAGGGTTCTTTTTTTGATATGGAGGCCTCATTGAATGTCAATGGAAATACAACTTTTGAAAATTGGAAATATGCAGCGGCTACTGGTGAAATAAAACCTTACAGAGTATGGTTGCGATATGCCGGTGAGCAATTTGAGGTTAGGGCCGGATTACAAAAAATAAACTTTGGTTCTGCTAAAATGTTTCGTCCGCTTATGTGGTTCGATGGCATGGATGTGCGGGATCCGCTTCAACTGACTGATGGTGTTTACGGTTTATTGGGTAAATATTTTTTCAAAAATAATGCGAATATATGGCTTTGGGGATTGATTGGCAATAAAAACACCAAAGGCTGGGAGACCAATGCCACCGAGCAATGGAAACCGGAGCTGGGCGGGCGGATTCAAATACCTGTTGCTACAGGAGAGATGGCTTTAAGTACTAACTTCCGACAGGTAAAAGTGCTGAATCCCCTTGCAGCAGGTATTCAAAATGTTTATGAGAATCTTGCTGAAAAGAGAATCGGTTTGGATGGTAAATGGGATGCCGGAGTCGGGCTTTGGTTCGAAAATTCAACGACCATTACGCAAAAAAATAATATTCAGGTTCCGCAGGTGCAGGATATGTGGAATGCAGGAATGGATTATACATTTGCTATAGGAAACGGCCTGGGTGCGACATTGGAATATTTAAGGTACCATGCCGGTAATGATTTCTTAGTTAACGGCTATGCTTTGAACCTGATCGGGTCGATGTTCACTTATCCGGTTTCACTTATGGATAATTTATCGTTGATGTTATTTTATGTTCCCGGACAGAATTTAGTGTTTAATTATGCCAGTTGGGCGCGTACTTATGATAACTTGTCGTTGTACGTCATCGGATTTTGGAATCCGGAAAATGTTCAACTGTTGTCAGCTCAGTCTCAAAGTAAAAATCTGTTCGCCGGAAAAGGAGTGCAGGTTATGGTGAGTTATAATTTTTAGTTTTAAATAAACCAATGGCCGGTGTGCTGGAGGAAAACATGATAAAGTATGAAAACTATTGTCGAAGTAAAGAAACTAATTAAAAAATTTCCTGTGGGTACAGGATTTTTTACAGCGTTGAACGGAGTTGATCTCCAATTTGGCGAAGGCGAATTTGCCGGACTTGTCGGGCCGAGTGGTTCAGGAAAAACCACGCTGTTGAATATCATCGGTTCACTTGATGTACCCAGCGAAGGAGAAGTTGTTGTGCTGTGTAAGTCGGTAGGCGGGCTTACCCCGAAACAAGCGGCGCAATTGCGAAAAGAAGAACTTGGGTTCATTTTTCAGAATTATAACCTGTTGCCGGTTTATACAGTTTTCGAAAATGTGGAATTTCCGCTTTTGTTGTTGAATATTCCGGCTGCCGAGCGCAAGAAACGGGTACTTGAAACTTTGGAATGGGTTGGCCTGAGCGATAAAATCAATTCACGTCCGGCTCAGCTTTCAGGTGGCGAATGTCAGCGTGTAGCCATTGCACGAGCCATGGTAAAACGGCCATTGTTGGTTTTGGCCGATGAACCGACAGCCAATCTTGACTCGGATAATTCGCATAAAATTTTACAAACTATGCTCAAACTGAATGAGGAGCTAAAAACAACCTTCATTTTTGCTACGCACGACGAAAAAGTGATTGGCTACCTAAAACGCATTATTCGATTGAAAGACGGTAAAGTGGTGGATGACGTGGTCGTTTAGAATCAAGAACAGAGATTTTAGAACAAAGACAAAAGTGTCTTGTCCTGAAAAATCGGGACAAGTTCTGCTAATGATTCAATATATTTTAAAAACTGATAAAAAACAAACAATCCCCAATATAGAAAAGATATGAAATTAATAAAGACGGCATTTCGAAGTCTGATAGGAAACGGGTTGAAAACATGGCTGAATGTTTTCGTCCTATCCATTTCGTTTGTACTGATTATCATTCTTCAGGGAATTTTGAAAGGTTGGAGCAATCAGGCGGTGGACGATACTATAAAATGGGAAATCGCGGATGGCCAATACTGGCAGGGAAAATATGATCCTTACGATCCTTTTTCATTCGATTCGAGTGCGGTAGCTGTTCCTGCTGAGTTACAGCCTGATATTGACCGGCATTTGCTCGAACCAGTATTGATTACTCAGGCGAGTATTTATCCGCAAGGGCGTATGCAGGGTGTTTTGTTGCGTGGAATTAATCCTGATCAGCAGTTACTGAAAATACCAACCAAGATGCTGAATACTTCTGATACAACCGAAATCCCGGTGATTGTAGGAGCATTTATGGCTCGACAAAATAAACTGAAAATCAATGATGTATTCACTCTAAGATGGCGGGACAAAAACGGAACTTTTGAAGCGGCTGATATTCGCGTAGCAGGTATTTTTAAAACCTCGGTACCTTCTGTTGATAACGGCAGTGTATGGTTGCCATTGAAAAAACTTCAGGAGATGACTTTACGAAAAAACTGTGCAAACATCCTCATCAAGTCACCGGATGCAGCAGTAAAAGCTGTTCCCGGCTGGAACTTCAAAAGTGTTGATAAACTGACTGAGTCGACCCGGCTGTTGGTAAAAACAAAATCGATCGGAACCAGTATGTTTTATTTTATTTTTCTTCTGCTCGCCATGTTGGCTGTTTTCGATACACAAATGCTTTCCATTTTTCGTCGTCAAAGAGAAATCGGAACATTGGTGGCATTGGGCATGACCAGAAAACAGGTGGTGTGGCATTTTACACTTGAAGGAACAATCAATGCTATTTTGGCTTTCGCTGTAGGAGCGGTTTGGGGAACTCCGATTATGTGGTACATGGTCGTGAAAGGTATTTCGTTCAATATGGATGCCAACGAAATCGGAATTGCCATGGCCGATACTATGTATGCTTCCATAACACCCGGACTTGTAATTGGCACCATGTTGTTTATTCTTTGTGTAACAGCAGTGGTAAGTTATTTGCCAGCCCGAAAAATAGCCAAAATGAACCCGACTGAAGCAATCAGGGGAAAAGCTTTGTAGAATCAGGTTTTAGTTTATGGGATTCATTTTCGTAAACTCTATAAACTAATAAACTTTATAAATTGATAAACTAATTACCAAACATCATGATAAGATTTTTATTTAAGGGACTAATAAGGGATAAAAGCCGGAGCCTGCTTCCGATCATTGTGGTAACAGTGGGTGTGATGATGACGGTTTTTTTGCAGGCTTACATGAACGGGATTTTCAGCGACAGTATTGAGTCTACTGCAAAATTTTCATCCGGTCACGTTAAAGTTATGACTTCGGCATATAAGAATAATCTTTCGCAAATGCCTAATGATTATGCAATTACCGGAGTGGTAGATGTGCTGAAAATGTTACGAACGGATTATCCCGATATGACCTGGACTGATCGTATTCAGTTTGGCGGATTGCTTGATGCTCCCGATTCGTCGGGTAATACACGTTCGCAGGGCAATGTAATGGGCATGGGGTTGCATTTAATCGGTACAAATGATGAAATTAACCGCATGGATTTAAGTTCAACGTTACTGTCAGGTAATTTTCCTAAAAAGCGGGGCGATATACTTGTTACGGATGAACTTTGCCGGAAAATGAATTTGAAAATCGGAGATGAAGTGACACTGATGTCTGGCTCGATGTACGGCGATATGGCCATGTATAATTTCAGAATAAGCGGAATTATACATTTCGGAACCGAAACACTTGACCGGGGTCTTGTAGTTGCCGATATAGAAGATGTCCGTTATGCTTTGGATATGGAAGATGCTGCCGGAGAAATTCTGGGATTTTTCAACGATTCGCCTTACGACAATAAACGAGCCGTGGCATTATCCGATGCCTTTAATGCAAAATATACCAAAACCGATGATAAATTTTCGCTGGCTATGCTACCAATGAGTGGAGTCGGAGGGATGGATTTTCTGATTGCGTATTCTGAAAACGCACAATTCATCATTATTCTTATTTTTGTTTTTGCTATGTCTATTGTGTTGTGGAATGCAGGATTGGTAGGGGGGCTGCGTCGTTACGGCGAATTTGGTTTACGGTTGGCTATCGGAGAAAATAAACACGAAATCTACCGTTCGCTTATTGGCGAATCGCTTTTGGTTGGATTGATTGGCTCTGTGATCGGAATTGTAATCGGGCTGTTTTTCAGTTATCTGATGCAGAAATACGGTATTGATACTTCCGGAGTTATGAAAAATTCCCAGTTAATGATGCCGACGATTTTCAGGTCACAAATAAATGTAACAACTTATTATATCGGTTTTATTCCCGGAGTAATTTCAACGGTGATTGGCGCTGCGTTGGCCGGAATAGGAATTTATAAACGGCAGACAGCTAACTTGTTTAAAGAGTTGGAAAATTAAAATAAAGCCGGAAATTAAGAGTCAGGATGTCAAATAATATGTCAATGAGCCAATGAGTCAATCTCGAAAAATCGGAACAAGTTATGCCAATAAACTCTATGAATTTTAGAGACTAATGAACTCTATAAACCGAATAAACTTTATGAACCAAAACACTAATCACTAATTAAACATGAAACAATTAAAATTTATTATTTTATTTCTGTCAATCAATGTGTTGGCAATGGCACAATATCCTTCAGAAAAAAATATTTTAGATAAAATAGATGACAATATGTCGGCTAAAACACGGGTGATGACCGTAAAAATGGAGATAGACGGTGCTCGTGGTACCCGTACCATGGAGTCGAAAATATGGACAGAAGGCGACAAACGTTCGTTTACCGAATATCTTTCACCGGCCCGTGAAAAAGGAACGAAAATGTTGAAGTTGGAGAATCAACTTTGGATTTATTCCCCGACAACCGATCGGGTGATGCAAATTTCGGGACACATGTTACGTCAGTCGGTGATGGGAAGTGATATGTCCTACGAAGATATGATGAATGATACGCCGCTTCTGGAACGTTACAGAGCAGATGTGACCGGAGAGGAAACTATTGATGACCGGAAATGTTGGGTAGTAACTTTGACAGCTATCAAGGAAGACGTGAATTATTATTCGCAGAAACTTTGGGTGGATGAAGAACGTTATGTCCCCCTTCGTATGGATTTATTTGCAAAAAGCGGTAAATTGCTGAAACGTACTACTTTGAGCGATATTCAGAAAGTACAGGGACGCTGGTTTCCTAAAACCATGGTATACAAAGATATGCTCAAAGAAGGTAACGGAACCCGTATGACTTTTATGAGTATCCAGTTTAACGTATCTATTTCCGAAAGCACTTTTAATAAAGCGAATTTGAAGTGAAAATGAACAATCGGGTGGTAATTGTGACCGGTGCTTCCAATGGTATCGGTCGTACTATTGTAAAGGCTTATGCTGGGAAACAATTCAGTGTGATAATAGCTGATATTGACAAGAAAAACGGAAATTTGCTGGAGCAGGAACTGATAAAATCAGGTAAAAACGCGTTATTCGTTGGCTGTGATGTCAGTGTCCCGGATGATATCTCAAAATTAGTGGAAAAAGTGATGGAAACCTACGGACGTATTGATGTTGTGATTAATAATGCTGGACTTGGAAAATGGAAGTCACCATTCGAATTAGACGTTAATGAATGGGATTATGTAATAAATACAAATTTAAGAGGAACTTTTTTACTGTCACGAGAGGCCGTAAAAGTGATGAAAGGGCAGGAGTGGGGTTCTATTGTAAATATTGCTTCGACCCGCGCTTTGATGTCCGAACCAGATTCGGAAGCTTATGCCGCCTCCAAAGCCGGTATTTTAGGGCTGACACATGCTTTGGCTGCATCGTTGTCAAAATACAAAATTCAGGTTAATGCTATAAGTCCCGGTTGGATTGAAACTGGTGATTACAGCAAACTTCGGAAAATAGATCATAAACAGCATTTTGCCGGTCGCGTTGGAAAACCGGGAGACATTGCCCGTGCATGTCTGTTTCTGACTGACCCAGAGAACAATTTTATCAGTGGAACCAATCTGGTAATTGATGGTGGCATGACCAAAAAGATGATTTACGAACCGGATGAATTATAAATTGATTTGATATAAATATGTTGTAATTCATTGGTACTATAAAATCAGTTTTTTAAAACCAAAACGATTTAAATTTGTTACAACAAAGACATTGTTAAGATATGAAAAATAAAATATATTTGAATTTTTAATATTCGTATTTACCATACAGGAACAAATGATATGTTGGAAAATTTGAAAAACGATATAAAAATGCCTGTTCTTTTTGTAGGGCATGGCAATCCGATGAATGCTATAGAAACTAATGAATTTACCGAAACTTGGAAAACTATTGGAGCGGAGCTTCCACGTCCGCAGGCTATTTTGTGTATATCAGCTCATTGGGAAACCCGCGGAACATACCTGACCGCCATGTCGCAACCCAAAACTATTCATGATTTTGGAGGCTTTCCTGCTGAATTGTATCAGGTGGAATATCCGGCAAAAGGCAATGAAGTTTTGGCCAAAGAAGCTCAGGAAAAAATTCACACGGTTCCGGTTGGTCTGGATTATCGTGAATGGGGACTCGATCATGGTTGCTGGACTGTCGTCCGTAAAATGTATCCGGAAGCGGACATTCCTGTTGTTCAAATGAGTATCGACCATTTTCAAAAACCGGAAATACATTATCAGATTGCCCGAGAGTTGGCATTTCTTCGTCAAAAAGGAGTGCTGATTATCGGGAGTGGGAATATTGTGCATAATTTACGGGAAGTGGATTGGTATAATCCGGAGGCAGAAACAGACTGGGCTATTGAAGTCAGAGAAAAAGTCAATGAGTCTATCCTGCAATATAATCACGACAAACTTATTGACTTTAGAAATCAGGGAATTGCTTTTAATAAAGCCATTCCTACTTCAGAACATTTCATCCCATTGCTTTATACTCTGGCTTTGCAGTCGGATAAGGATAAAGTGACGCTGTTCAATGATAAAATTGTTCTGGGTTCACTTTCCATGACCGGCGTGCTTATCTCGGAGACTTAAACAGCTGTGTTTTTCTGGCCTTTCTTACTTTACTGTGCTTGATACCATAAGTAAAGTAAATCACAAAACCGATAGCCATCCATACGAGAAGTCGGATCCAAGTATCTCTTGGCAGGGAGGCCATTTCTACAAAACATATTGTTGCGCCCATAATCGGGACAAAAGGTACCCACGGAGTTTTGAACGCCCTTGGTGCATTCGGTTCCGACTTACGCAGGATGATAATACCGATACTTACAATCACGAATGCCAGTAAAGTTCCAATAGAGACAAGCTCTCCCAATAAGCCGATAGGGAAAAGACCTGCAAACAAGGCCGAAAATACTCCAGTAACTATGGTGGTGACATGCGGCGTTTTGTACTTGGGATGCACTTTGGCGAAACGTTCCCACAACAATCCGTCGTGAGCCATGGTGTAGAAAATTCTCGATTGCCCCATTAATAACACAAGTACAACAGAACTCAGTCCCGCAATAGCTCCGATTTTTACCACCGGACTCAGCCATAACATGCTTTTACCGAATTTATCAATCGCCACTGCGATAGGGGCAGCTACGTTTAGTTCTTTGTAATTGACAATGCCTGTAAGGACGAGACTCACGGCAATGTAAAGAATGGTACAAACTAATAATGATACTAAAATTCCGATAGGCATATCCCGCTTGGGGTTGATAGCTTCCTGCGAAGTAGTGGAGACCGCATCAAATCCAATATAAGCGAAAAAAATAACGCCCGATGCCGTCAGAATCCCCGACCATCCAAAATGTCCAAATTTACCCGTGTTTTCAGGAATAAATGGATGCCAATTGGCTGTGTCGATATACGAAATTCCAAATCCGATAAAAAGCAGAATGACAATTACTTTTACAATCACAATGATATTGTTGAATTTTGCCGATTCTTTAATTCCGGTTACTAATAAAGTGGTCAGTACCCCGACAATAAACATCGCCGGAAAGTTGATAATAGCACCGGATGTATGCCACTCATGGCCGTTAAAAATAAAAGGACTTTGGCTTATATTGGCCGGGAGGTGAATTCCAAAATAATCCAAAAGGCTTACAACGTAACCACTCCAGCCGACAGCTACCGTTGCCGAACCGAAAAGATATTCTAAAATTAAGTCCCAACCGATAATCCATGCAATGAATTCACCCATTGTGGCATAGCCGTAAGTGTAAGCGCTACCGGAAATTGGAATCATAGAGGCAAATTCGGCGTAACATAACCCGGCAAACATGCAACCTAATGCTGAAATAGCAAATGAAAGGGACACAGAAGGGCCTGCATACATGGCTGCTGCCGAACCTGTCAGCACAAAAATTCCCGCTCCGATAATGCACCCGATACCTAAAAGAACAAGATTTGTCGCAGTCAGGTGCCTGCGCAGAGAGTTTTGGGTTTCTGCTTCGGCCGATAACTGTGCTAATGTCTTTTTTATGAATAAGTCTTTCATTTTGAAAAATAAAATCTCTTTTTACTGATAAAAATGCAGAAATAATGTCAAATTTTTTACTCCACGCAAAGTTACTATTTATTTTTTATCACTCAAATTTCAAATTTTATAAAATAAAATTCCGTATTGTTTGAAATTGGATGCATTTTGTAATAATCTGTAAATGTTCGGTGAATTTTTAGGCAAATTGATATGTAGTATGATTTCTTTTTGTGTTAAATAATACTAATTCACAAGGTTGCAATTTAATTATTCTATTTTTATTGTTGTGTATTTTATTGTATATTAGGTGTTTATGTGTATAGTCCGAAGAGTTGTATTGTTGTGCTTTGTTAAGTGTGAATGAAAAATAATTAGAGAAAAAAGTAGGTAATTAGAAATTTTGTGTTTTCTTTGCACGGTTTTTCAAAAAAATGTAATAAAATACATGCAAAATGAGTAATCTTTCAGCGTTTTTGGCTGTTTTTCTTACCGGAATAGTTTTAGTTGTTGCCGGATTGGGAATGGCCATTTTACTCTCACCGAAATCGTTCAATCCTCAGAAAGGTGAACCCTATGAATGTGGAATTCCAACTCACGGGACTTCATGGATGCAATTTAAGGCAGGATATTATCTGTATGCCATTCTTTATCTTATGTTCGATGTAGAAGCTGTATTCCTTTTTCCATGGGCAACAATTGTTCGGGAATTAGGAGTTAACGGATTGTACAGCATTTTGTTTTTCTTATTAATTCTGGCGCTTGGCCTCGCCTATGCCTGGAGAAAAGGTGTTCTAAAATGGAAGTAAAAGATATTAAAATAAAAGGTATTCCCAATAGTGAATTTAATGATAATGAATACCTTGAACATTATGTCGAAGAACTGAAAGCCAATGGAGTTAATGTGGTTTTAAGTAAGTTGGATGACATGATTAACTGGGGAAGGTCCAATTCGGTATGGCCGTTGATTTTTGCAACCAGTTGTTGCGGAATTGAATTTATGTCGGCAGCGGCTGCACATCACGACATTTCCCGCTTCGGTATGGAAGTAACCCGTAATAGTCCGCGACAGGCCGATTTGATGGTGGTGGCCGGAACTATTGTCCACAAAATGGCTCCGTTGTTGAAACGTGTTTATGATCAAATGGCCGAGCCCAAATATGTACTTGCCATGGGCGGATGTGCTATTTCCGGAGGACCTTTCGTAAATTCTTATCATGTGGTGAAAGGCGTTGACGAAATATTTCCGGTAGATGTTTATGTTCCCGGTTGTCCGCCGAGGCCCGAAGCTTTGTTCTACGGACTAATGCAATTGCAGCGAAAAATTAAAGTGGAGCAATTTCTGAAAGCTCCGCAAAGAGAAGACGCAGACTACAAAAAATAAATTAAATATCCGACAACATATTTCGGGAGAAATAAAATGGAAAAAATAAAACAAATTATTCTGGATGCAGTAAAAGAAGCGGTTTTCGACGATAAAGAAAAATTGACCGTCACTGTAGAACCTCAGAAATTACATTTTTTGCTACAAACTTTACACGATTACGCTGAGTTGCCATTCGACTACCTTGTTTATTTAATAGGCATGGACTGGGGCGAAAAGCTCGGAGTTATTTATCTCCTCTCTTCCTCAAAAGATCCTTCTCAGGAAATAATTATAAAAACAGGAACTTCCGACCGGGAAAATCCGCTTCTGTATTCGGTTACCGATTTGTATGGTACAGCTCATTTTAATGAACGCGAAGTTTATGCCATGTATGGCATTCGTTTTATAAATAATCCGGATATGCGTCGTTTTTTACTGAACGATGACTGGGTTGGCTTTCCCCTGCGAAAAGACTATGATGCCGATCCGGCTTTGAATCCGGTTTCGGTAGAAAGTAAAGACATTATAGACACAGCTCCCCGTATTGTTGAAACTCCGGATGGGAAACTCGTAGAAGAAACCGTCAATATTTTTGAAGATGGCGACTATATTATTAATATTGGCCCTCAACACCCTTCGACCCACGGAGTTATGCACTTCCGTACGTCATTGGATGGTGAAGTAGTAAAGAAGATAGATGTTCATAGCGGATATATTCATCGTGGTATTGAGAAGCTTAGTGAAAGTCTTACTTATCCGCAAATTCTTCATTTTACCGATCGTTTAGATTATCTTTCAGCGAACATAAACCGTCATGCACTTTGTATATGTGTAGAAAAAGCTGCTGGTATCGAAGTTCCCGAACGTGCCCAGTATATTCGTACCATTATGGATGAGCTGAACCGCATTGATTCACACTTGTTAGCGTGGTCAGCCCATACCAATGATCTTGGTGCAACAACAGCTTTCATTTACGGAATGCGCGAACGCGAAATTATTCTGGATATTTTTGAAAAAGTTTGCGGCGGACGCCTTATTATCAACGAAAATGTAGTTGGCGGTGTCATGTTCGACATTTATCCCGAATTTCAGAAAGATGTAAAAGCATTTATTCCCTACATGCGCGATAAACTGAAAGAATACGACCGTTTTTTCTCTCACAACGTAATTGCGTTGGGACGTATGGTTAATGTGGGCGTTTTGAAAAAAGAAGATGCTGTCAGTTATGCTGTTTCCGGGCCTGCTGGAAGAGCATCCGGTTGGTCGTGTGATGTACGTAAATACAATCCGTATGCGCTTTACGACAAAGTAGAATTTAAGGAAATTATTCGTACCGAAGGCGACTCGTATGCCCGTTATATGAATCGTCTGGACGAAATAGAAGAATCGCTTCATATCATTGAACAATTGATCGACAACATTCCGGAAGGTGATTATTGTGCTAAAACAAAAGCAATTATAAAATTGCCCGAAGGAGAATATTTTCAGCATGTCGAAGCCGGTAAAGGATTGTTTGGCGTGTATATCGAAAGTCGGGGGGACAAAACTCCCTATCGTTTGAAATTCCGTTCGCCTTCCATGGCGCTTGTGTCGGTAATGCCGCTGATTTGTGAAAACGAAAAAATTTCGGATTTTATCGGTATAGGCGGTTCTATGGATTATGTAATTCCGGATATTGACCGGTAATATATTTACGATTAATTATTCCCCGTTTTTCGTTTGGAGTAAAAAATAATTGTCTGATTCGGAAATAACCGGTAACGGGTTAACTCATCAACATCAGACAGAATTTGATAAGATTTTATGACACATTATTCACAACCTTTGGAATTTACAGGACTCACAAGGTGGTTTGACTCGGCTTTGCGAAGTGTTATGCCGGATTTTTGGGCTATTTTCATTGAACTTGTAATTGTTGGCATAGCTTTGTTGGCCACTTATGCAGTTATTGCTATGATTCTGATTTATGTGGAACGTAAAATTACTGCGTTTTTTCAGGCCCGTATAGGTCCGAACAGGGTAGGAAAGTACGGTATTTTTCAGACGGTGGCCGATGTTTTGAAGATTCTTATAAAAGAAATTATTCATGTCAATAAGGTTGATAAATTTCTTTTCTATGCAGCGCCTTTTTTCATAATTGTGGCTTCCATGCTTACTTTCGGGGCCATTCCTTTTGGAAAGGGTTTGCAGGCAGTAGACTTTAATATCGGTGTTTTTTATGTGACGGCAGTTTCGTCGCTGGGAATTATCGGTGTTTTGTTGGCTGGTTGGTCGAGTAATAATAAATATTCTATGATTGGTGCGATGCGAAGCGGAGCACAATTTGTAAGTTACGAACTTTCAGGCGGTTTTGCCCTAATGACAATAGTGGTGCTTACCGGAACCATGCAGTTAAGTGGAATGGTTGAGACACAACGCTATTGCTGGAATCTTTTCAATGGTCACATTGCTTCATTCGTAGCGTTTATCATTTATTTGATTTCGGGACATGCCGAAACTAATCGTGGCCCGTTCGACTTGCCCGAAGCCGAATCGGAACTGACAGCCGGTTACCATACCGAATATTCCGGATTGCAGTTCGGTTTCTTTTACTTGGCCGAATATCTGAACATGTTTGTTATCGCGGCTATTGCTGCAACGGTGTTTTTGGGTGGATGGATGCCGATTCAGATAAAAGGTTGGGATGCTTTTAATCAGATTATGTGGTATATTCCTTCGTATGTCTGGTTCTTTGGAAAAACGGGTGTTTTGATATTTATCAGTTTATGGGTTCGCTGGTCGTTCCCGCGCCTGCGCATCGACCAGTTGTTGAATCTGGAATGGAAGTATCTGCTGCCGATTAATTTAGTAAACATTTTATTAATGGTTATTTTGGTTCTGAGCGGATTGACCCTGACCCAGATATTTTAAAAACAGTTTGTATAAAACGGGAGAAAAATAATAATGAGAACATTTTCGCAATATATTTCCGATTTATTAAAAGGCATCAGTTCCTTGTTGAAAGGTCTGGGCGTTACATGGAAAGAATTCTGGACTAAAAAAGTAACCCGCCAGTATCCTGAAAATCGTGACACATTGGTGATTTCGGAACGTTTTCGGGCCGAACTTGTGATGCCTCACGACGAAAATAACGAGCATGCCTGTACTGCCTGTGGAATTTGTCAGATGAATTGTCCGAACGGAACAATCAGGGTAGTCTCTAAAATGATTGAAACTGAAGATGGGAAAAAGAAAAAAGTATTGGACAAATACATTTATGATTTGGGAATGTGCACATTTTGTAATTTGTGTGTTATTTCCTGCCCGTCACATGCTATCGAATTTAGTAATAAGTTTGAGAATGCCACTTTTACACGTGACAAACTAGTGCATCAGTTGAATCACGAAGGATCAAAATTAAGAGAAAAGAAAAAAGTTGTAAAAGAAGATAAAGAGTAGCGAGAAGCGGATAGTGAGAAATGGGTAGCGGGTAGTTCCGGAAGTTCATTTTTACTTGTCTAAAATCTTGGCTCTTGGTTCTAAAAAATCTTCTTAAAATAAAAAATTATGGTTGAACTAATTATTTTTTATGTACTGGCAATTGTAATTTCAGTATTTTCAATTATGGCTGTAAGCTCTAAAAGGCTTATTCGTTCGGCTACGTATTTGTTGTTCGTGCTTTTAGCCACGGCAGGTTTATATCTGTTGCTCGACTACGAATATCTTTTCGCGGTGCAAACGGCCGTGTATGCCGGCGGAATCATGGTGCTGTTTATTTTTGCTATTTTGTTGACGCACAAACCTGGGGACCGGGTTCCGAACGAACCGAAACGTCAGAGAATCTTGTCCATTATTTTGTCTGTGGCCGGATTTGCCTTTTGCGCTCATATTATATTTCACAATATCAACAGGGTTTATCAATTGGTTCCGGCTAACGAAATAAACGTAAAACAATTGGGTATGACTCTTATGGGAACCGAGAAATTTGAGTATTTGCTTCCGTTCGAGACTATTAGTATTCTGTTGCTGGCATGTATGGTGGGTGCTATTATGATTGCCAGAAAAAGATCATAATTATAAAAATAACGTATTAAAAATATTCATCAATGACTGGTTTGTTTGATAATTTCTTTTCGGGTTCTGTTCCGTTGGAAGGTTATATTATTGTAAGTCTGATTATGTTTTTTGCAGGAGTATATGGCTTTTTATCCCGCAGAAGCCTTTTAATGATTTTGATTTCAATAGAACTTATTCTGAACGCAGCCGATATAAATTTTGCTGCTTTCAACCGGTACTTGTATCCCGGTCACATGGAAGGATTCTTCTTTACCATATTTACCATTGCCATTTCGGCCTGTGAAACGGCGGTTGCAATTGCTATTGTGATTAATATTTACCGGAATCTGAACAATGTGGATGTTGATAATTTGCAGGAACTGAAAGAACCGGATTCACCTGAAGAAATAAAAAAATAATCATAGATAAAACGACACGATCCGGCATCAGAATGAGTTTCCCGGATTTGTCGGATAAACTACGGAATTATGCAGTATACATTATTGATTTTGATTTTACCGCTACTAAGCTTTATCCTGTTGGGATTAGTGGATTCGAAATGGAAACCGCGGGTTGCAGGAAGTATCGGAACTTCGGTATTAGGTATTGTGGCTTTGCTGTCCTATTTTACCGCATGGAAATATTTTTCGTCGGCTGGTTTTAGCGGAACCTATGAAACGTTGATCCCGTTTCACGTAGAGTGGCTTCGTTTTACCGAGCAACTTCATATTGATTTGGGCATTTTGCTGGATCCGATTTCCGTCATGATGCTGGTGGTTGTTTCCACGGTTTCGTTGATGGTACATATTTACAGCTTCGGATATATGAAAGGTGAACGTGGCTTTGAACGTTATTATGCGTTTCTTTCGTTGTTTACTTTTTCAATGCTTGGATTAGTGGTTGCTACCAATATTTTCCAAATGTATATTTTCTGGGAATTAGTGGGTGTATCTTCTTATTTGCTGATTGGTTTTTATTACACCAAACCCGAAGCTGTCGCCGCGTCTAAAAAAGCATTTATTGTTACACGCTTTGCCGATTTGGGTTTTCTCATAGGTATTCTCATATTATCGTTCTATACCAGAACTTTCGATTTCGGAATTCTGACTTCCGGCGATGCCAATGTTTTTGCCGGTATGACAGGAGCAACATTTATGGGAGCTTCTGTTTTAAGTTGGGCAACAGCGTTGATATTTATAGGTGGTGCCGGTAAATCGGCCATGTTCCCGTTGCATATCTGGTTGCCGGACGCTATGGAAGGCCCGACTCCTGTTTCGGCATTGATACATGCTGCTACCATGGTTGTTGCCGGCGTTTATTTGGTAGCACGCTTGTTCCCGATCTATCATTTTTATACACCGGATGTTTTACACGGAATAGCCTACGTGGGTGCTTTTACTTCATTGTTTGCGGCGGTTATTGCTTGCGTTCAGACAGATATAAAACGTGTGCTGGCATTTTCCACCATTTCTCAGATTGGCTATATGATGGTCAGTCTCGGGGTGTCGGGTTACGGTGGTCACGAAGGTTTAGGTTATATGGCTTCGATGTTCCACTTGTTCACGCATGCCATGTTTAAAGCCCTGTTGTTTTTGGGTGCCGGTTCTATTATTCATGCCGTTCACAGCAACGAAATGAGCCGGATGGGCGGTTTAAGAAAATACATGCCGGTTACACATATTACATTTCTCGTGGCGTGTCTGGCTATTTCGGGAATTCCTCCTTTTTCGGGATTTTTCAGTAAAGACGAAATTTTGAGTGCTACCATGCATTTTGAACCGGCTTTGGGATATTTGATGAGTTTTACTGCTGGCCTGACTGCATTTTACATGTTCCGTCTGTATTATAATATTTTCTGGGGCAAAGAACACAAACAGGAACATACGCCGCACGAATCACCGTGGGCAATGACTATTCCGTTGATTTTCTTAGCTACTGTAACTGTTTTTGCTGGATTTATTCCTTTCGGAGAATTTGTGAGCAGCGACAGAAAACCTTTTGAGTCGGAACTTGAACCTATGGTTGCCGGAATGAGTATCGTGGTTGCTCTGATTGCAATTTTCTTTGCCAGATATATGTACCGGAAAGAAAATCCGCTGCCCGATAAGCTGGCTAATACTTTTGCCGGATTGCATAAAGCGGCAAGTCATCGTTTTTATATCGATGAAGTGTACATGTTTATCACTAAAAAAATCATATTTAATCACGTTTCAACGCCGATTGCGTGGTTCGACCGCCATGTGATTGACGGAACCATGAATGGTTTGGCTACTGTCACACAATGGGGCTCGCTGAAAATTAAATGGTTCCAGTCGGGAAGAATACAGCAGTATGCTTATGTTATTTTGCTGGGTGCATTGATTATTGCTGCTTTGGTGATATTTATCTGATTTTGACGGAATAACAAGCCGATTTACAAAGAATTAAAATATAATGAAATAAACTTACCGGTTGCAGTTCTATTTATACAAAACCGGTTGAAAGTAAAAAAGATATGAACATCTTATCCATTTTCGTCCTGATTCCGCTGTTGATGATGATCGCGTTGTTTTTTACGAAAACACGCGGACAGATCAATTTTATTGCAGCAACGGGAGCGTCAATTTTAGTTATTTTATCCGGAATACTTACTTATCTGTATCTTACGGAACGTCAGGCCGGAAACGTGGCAGAAATGCTGTTTACTTCCGATGTGATTTGGTATGCTCCGTTTAATATCCATTATTCTGTCGGGGTTGATGGTGTGTCGGTAGCCATGCTTATTTTGACGTCACTGATTGTGTTTACCGGCGTTTTTGCTTCGTGGCGAATCGACCCAATGCCGAAGGAATTTTTCCTCTGGTTCTGTCTGTTGTCAATCGGAGTGTACGGCTTCTTTATTTCTATCGATTTGTTCACCATGTTTATGTTCTACGAAATTGCCCTGATACCGATGTATTTGCTGATTGGCATTTGGGGAACCGGAAGAAAAGAATATGCCGCCATGAAGCTGACTTTGATGTTGATGGGTGGTTCGGCGTTTTTGTTGGTCGGAATCTTGGGAATTTATTATTTCTCCGGTGCTCAAAGTATGAATTTGCTTGATATCGCTGCTAATCATATTCCGCTTGGTGTTCAGCATTATTTGTTTCCGCTTACTTTTATGGGATTTGGTGTTCTGGGCGCTTTGTTTCCTTTTCATACATGGTCGCCTGATGGTCATGCTTCGGCGCCGACAGCTGTTTCAATGCTTCACGCCGGTGTGCTTATGAAATTGGGTGGTTATGGTGCTTTCCGTGTAGCCATTTATCTGATGCCGGAAGCTGCCCACGAAATGGCCTGGATATTTTTAATTCTGACGGGTATTAGTGTGGTTTATGGTGCTTTTTCAGCCGTTGTTCAAACTGATTTGAAATATATCAATGCTTATTCGTCGGTAAGCCACTGTGGTTTGGTGTTGTTTGCTATTTTAATGTTGAACGAAACGGCTATGACCGGTGCAATTATGCAAATGCTTTCGCACGGACTGATGACGGCTTTGTTCTTTGCTCTGATTGGAATGATTTACGGACGTACACATACACGTTTGATTACGCAGATGGGCGGTTTGATGAAGATAATTCCGTTCCTTGGTGTAAGTTATGTAATTGCCGGTCTGGCTTCGCTGGGATTACCGGGATTAAGCGGTTTCGTGGCTGAAATGACCATTTTTGTCGGTTCGTTCCAGCATGCCGATATATTCCACCGTGTACTGACGATTATTGCCGCATCTTCCATTGTAATTACAGCGGTTTATATTTTGCGTGTAGTCGGGAAACTTTTATATGGAAAAGTGCAGGATCCGCATCACGAAGAACTGACGGACGCTACTTGGTGGGAGCGTTTGTCTGTGGTAACACTGATTATCGCGATTGTAGCCATCGGTTCGGCTCCTTTCTGGATTTCGAATATGATACACGACAGTCTGATGCCGGTTATGAGCCAGCTGATGAGATAAAATAAACAGAAATTGTAAAACCAGGAAAATAACATGACTCCGTTTTGAAGGAGTAATGGAATAATAATTAAATAATGAACTATTCAGCTTTTTTACAGTTAAATGAAGAATTGTCGCTGTTGACAATCATGGTGATTCTTCTGATTTATGATGTGTTTGCAGGAGAGAAAGCATTGCGCTTTTTTCAGCCTGTTGCCATTGGGTTACTTGTTATTCATACGATTATAAATTGCGTTCCGAAGGAGGCTTTTGAGGTGGCAGGAGGTATGTTTAAATATACACCCATGCAAACTTATGTCAAAACAATTCTGAATGTCGGTACTATTATCGTATTTCTTCAGGCACATAACTGGTTGAACGAAAAGGACAGTATTATCCGCCGGGGAGAGTTTTATTTTCTTACGCTTTCCACGCTGCTGGGTATGTATTTTATGATTTCTGCCGGGCATTTTCTTATGTTCTTTATCGGTATCGAAACAGCTTCCATTCCGATGTCTACATTGGTTGCTTTTAATAAATATCATCATAATTCAGCCGAGGCCGGGGCCAAATATCTACTTACCGCCGTTTTTGCTTCGGGCATTTCGTTATTTGGTATTTCCATGATTTATGGTGCTACCGGTACTTTATATTTTGACGATTTGGAAACAATGCTTACCGGTACGCCTTTACAATTAATGGCTTTTGTGTTTTTTGCCGTAGGTTTGTTCTTTAAAATTTCTCTTGTTCCGTTCCATTTGTGGACTCCCGATGTTTACGAAGGTGCTCCGACTAATGTAACGGCTTATCTTTCGGTTATATCCAAAGGTTCGGCAGTGTTTGTTTTGTTCACAATATTTACCAAAGTGTTTGGAAATATGGTTGAGCAATGGCAGGCTATTCTTTACGGAATAATTGTCATTAGTATTACCCTGGCCAATCTTTTTGCCATTCGTCAGCAAAATCTGAAACGGTTTCTGGCATTTTCGTCTATTTCGCAGGCTGGTTATATTATGCTGGGCGTTATTAGTGGAACCGCCATTGGAATGAGTTCGCTGGTATATTATATCTTGGTTTATATGTTTTCCAATCTGGCCGCTTTTGGCGTGATTTCGGTTATCGAAAACCGTACCGGAAAGTTGACTATGAGAGACTATGACGGACTTTATCAGACTAATCCAAAGTTGAGTGTGGTTATGATGCTGGCGCTTTTCTCTCTGGCGGGAATCCCTCCTTTTGCCGGATTTTTCAGTAAATTCTTTATATTTTCGGCAGCAGCCGATAAAGGCTTTTATGTGTTGGTATTCATAGCATTGGTCAACACTATTATTTCCCTTTATTATTATTTACTGGTGGTAAAATCCATGTTCCTGAATAAAAGTGAACACCCGATTGAACGTGTTGAAAGTGATGTGCCTGCTAAAATCAGTCTGGTAATTTGTACTGTAGCCATTGTTTTTGTTGGCTTGATAAGTGAGATTTACAATCAAATTTCATTGCTTGGTTTTGGAATATAAGATCTTAAGATATTTTTAAATGTAAAAAATGCTGACAATGTTTTATTATTGTTAGCATTTTTATTTTGAGCGAATTGTTGTTTGACAAGTCAACATGATGGGGTTAATTGATATATTCTCCCTTATTTGGTGTGTGAAAAATCAATAATCCTGTAAGTCTTTTTGTAATCCTAAATTTATTCCCACGGAATTTCATCTATTGGCTTATATTCAACAGGGCCGTTTATTCCTGAGTATCCTGATGGCCCTTCAGCTCCATTTCTGCCGTGGCGCCCGGTTCTTCCATTCGGGCTTCCGTTTCCGCCTTTGCCACCATTACCTCCGGAATTTCCATCTCCGCCAAATCCTCCGTGGCCTCCGGTAGTGTTAATGTCTAATAGATTCAGATATTGTTTGGCTGCGGGTGTGTAATAAACAATTATATAACCTCCGTTTCCGCCATTTCCTCCCGGAGCACCCCAACCGCCATCGCCGCCCCGGCCTCCATCGTCACCGGGTTTCTGCCGGGTTATTGTTCTGATTTCTTCTGTCTTAATTTCTCGTCCGGCAGTGTCTTTCGTAATTATGACTTCTTTAATTTCTTCCGTGTAATAATCACCGTTTTTACCATTTCCACCATCTCCTCCACGTCCACCATCCCCCCCATTTCCTCCGCTTCCACCGGTTGTCAGAACACTTATGTTTCCTCCTAAAGGATTGATTAAATATCGTTTGGCCTGGTTATTTCGTAAATTACCAATATAAGTTCTGACCATTGTTTGCCCGAGGATTGAATCTTCATACGCATCTACATATATATCCAGATCATCTCCGTTTCCGCCATGTTCTCCCGCTTCTCCATCCTGTCCAGCCTGTCCGTGTTGTTCTGTTGAGCCGGATGATCCGCTTGAGCCTGAAAAACCAAACATTCCGCTGCGTCCGTTGGCATAATAATTATAATGTTCTTTATAGTCAAGTTCTATTTCCAATATATCGAAAATATTGCTGTCACGTTTTAATTCAAACATAATACCGGATCTGTGACCATTTATGTCTATAGGATCCTCATTTACAATAAACTCGCTTTTCCTGAATTGGGCTGAGCGCACAAAAATATTGTAGTTTTCTAACAACTGATCAACTTTTCGGATGTTTTTGTAAGTCTTGATTTCTCCGTTGTTATAATGTATGTTTATACCAAATTTAACGATAGCCCCGGGACTATATGTTATTTTATTGATGGGGAATAATTTTATTTCAGTTTCATAGTTTAGCCGAATAGTGTCTCTGAATACTTTTTCAGGTTCATATACAGAGTAAAAAGAAACCGGAATGTAACTTTTATACTCCGATGAATTTGTTTTAGTGATACTGATTTTTCCATTGCGGATTTCGATACCATCTGTTTCTGTCTTAAAATTTTTCCAGCTCAGTTTGCCTTTCAGCATACCTTTGGTTCTTGAAATATCTCCCTCTGTGGTGAAAGCAACTAATCCAATTTCGTGTTTTGTCCCCTGAATCCATAATTTATCATCAATTCTTAGACTTATTTTTTCAATTTTTTGATTTTTCAGGCTACTTATTTCTTTCGCAAAAATGTTTGTCGGCAATAAAAAAATTATTGTGATTATTGGTATCAGATTTGAACTGTGTTTCATGGAGTTGTGATTTTTAGTGTGCTTTTTTACAACATAAAATATGCCGGAAATATAGAAAGTTTTCTTTTAGAGTATGTGTCTAAAAAGAAAAAATGCAAACTGCGCAAATAATTGTCACCCGGCTTTGCAGATTTGCCTGTAAAAAGATTAATGTGAATTATATATGATTAGATATGTTTTTTTTGACTTGTGTAAAAACAAATACCCCGAAGACGATTGCCTCCGGGGTATTTCCTGGTGTTAGTTTGATAGCTATTTAATTATTTTTGTTCAATGAACGCAATAATTTCTCCCTTTTGAACAAGATCTCCTTGTTTTTTCTCAATTCCGACGATACGTCCTGTACAAAAACTTCCGATTTGTTCCATACCGTAGCGTGTTTGGACAGTACAAACAGGATCGTTTTCTTTAAATAATTTACCGTATACCGGTTCTGTTGAACGATCGGTATAATCGAGTTCCCAAATTACACGACCTGAAGCCGGTGCTACAATTGGTTCTGCATTCGGATGTTTTAGTAATCGTATATTGGGAATTTCAATATTTTGTTTTGTATATTTAGCTTTGATAGCTGCTTCCAGTTCTGCTTCAAATCTTTTTTTCGCCTCGCCCGATTTATAATCACGATATTGTTTTTCGTGCATGGCAAATTCAAACAGTTCCTCATCGTCCTGTCCGCGATCCCAACCGTTTTCCTGCATTTCTTTGATAAAGCGGTCAAGATCATCCGGGTAGTTGTCTTGAGGATTTCCTTCGTAGAATTCATAATTGTTTTTCTTCGCCAGTTCAATGATTTCCGGATCAAGCGTTCCCGGAAGTTTTCCGGCTTTGCCTAATATCATATCCCATGAGTTTTTGTCGATCATAGTCCAGCGTGGTTGTCCTTTGATCATAAACATAACATTCATCAGGGCAATATTCTTTACATATTGGCTGAATGGTGTTACCAATGGGGGATTTCCTAATTTAGGCCAGATATATTTTACTTCGTCAAACAGCATAACAAGCAGTTCATCTGTGCTGAGTTCTTTTTTACCATTGTCTTTCAGATAGGAATTAATGCCGGCATGCACACCTTTCAGGTCTGCCATCAACGAGCCCATCATACCTCCGGGAAGTCCGCAACCCACTAACAGTGAAGTCATGAGTTTATTGCGGTCATCGATAAAGTAGCCCAGAAAATCGTCGATAAAACTTTGTGTCAGACGCCGGGCTTCCATGTAAGCTTTCATGTTGATTTCCGGTACTTTGAATCCGGCATCTTTCAGCATGGCCTGTACAGAAATTACATCGGGATGAACCATTCCCCATGAAAGGGGTTCCATGGCTACATCAAGATAATCGACTCCGGCTTTGGCTACTTCGAGCATAGATGCCATCGAAAATCCAGGTCCCGAATGACCATGATATTGTACTATTATATTGGGATGAGCTGTTTTGATTGCCTTCACAATTTTTCCAAGCATAACCGGGCGTCCGATACCGGCCATATCTTTCAAACAAATTTCTTCGGCTCCGGCAGCAATCAATTGTTCCGACATGTTTACATAATAATCAACCGTATGAACTTCGGAATAAGTAATGCACATGGTTGCCTGTGGAATCATGCCGGCTGTCTTGGCATAACGGATTGAAGGGATAATGTTGCGTACGTCGTTTAAGCCACAGAAAATACGGGTAATATCAACTCCCTGTGCTTTTTTTACCTTATACATTAATTCCCGGACATCTGCCGGAACCGGATTCATGCGTAATCCATTCAATCCCCGGTCGAGCATGTGAGTCTGAATACCTGCTTCATGAAATGGTTTGGTAAATGTACGAACAGCTTCATTCGGGTTTTCTCCAAATAGTAAATTCACCTGCTCCGAAGCGCCACCATTTGTTTCCACTCTCGAAAAACACCCCATTTCAATAATGACAGGTGCAATTTTTTCCAACTGATCTTTGCGGGGCACATATTTACCTGAAGCCTGCCACATGTCGCGATAAACGAGACTGAATTTAATTTCTTTCATTTCTGCTTTTAAATAAAATTGTAAACTAACTTATGTTTTATTGTTCAATTCCTGAAAATCGTGATTTTTCTCATTTCCAGATTGTTAGGAAAGAAATATTTGAATGTAATTATGGAAAAATTTCTTTAATTATTTGTGTACAAATATACGCTATTTATTTTTTATTAAAGAAATATTTCTCTAATTATTTTTCTTGATATTCAGAAGTTTAAAAACAAAATGAAAGGAAAAATATTTAAAATGATTGAAAAGAAAACTTGAATGATGCTCTGAGTAAATGAAATGAACTTTTAATGCCAAATAAGTTTTAAACTATAATTTTGATTTTTTTTTGAGATATATAAGTGCTTTTTTTGAGTAAAAAATAACCTGTTTTATAAAATGTCTTGTTTCATTATCTTTGTGTTATTAAAACTAATGGATATGACATATTTAAGAAAGCCGGAATGGCTAAGAACCAAGATATATAGTGAGTCTAATTTTTCGAATGTAAATCAGGTGATTAAGCAGCATGGGCTTCATACAATATGCACAAGTGGTCGTTGTCCGAATCAGAGCGAATGTTGGAGTAAGGGGACTGCAACATTAATGATAGGTGGTGATATTTGTACCCGTTCGTGTAAATTTTGTAATACAATAACCGGACGCCCGTTACCCCTTGACCCGCAGGAGCCGGCAAAAGTTGCAGAGTCTGTTCGTTTAATGCAGTTGAAACATGCCGTAATTACCTCTGTTGACCGGGATGATTTGAAAGATCATGGAGCAGGACATTGGGCAGAGACCATAAAAACGATAAAGTTGGTAAATCCTCATACTACGCTCGAAGTATTAATTCCGGATTTTGATGGTCATGAAGAGTTGATTGATTTGGTCATCAATGAAAAGCCGGATGTAATTTCTCACAATCTTGAGACAGTTCGCCGGCTGACTCCGGAGATTAGAACAAAGGCTAAATATGATACTAGTTTGAAAGTTCTGAATTATATTGCTTCGAAAGGTGTTGTTGCTAAAACGGGCATTATGCTTGGATTGGGAGAAACTGAAGAAGAAATTTTAGAATTAATGGATGATGCCTTAGCAAGCGGTTGCTCAATTCTCACTATTGGTCAGTATATGCAGCCTTCCCGAAAGAATATTTCTGTGAGTGCTTATATTCATCCGGATAAATTTGCCGAATATAAAGAAATTGGTTTACAAAAAGGTTTCCGTCAGGTGGAAAGCGGGCCCTTTGTACGATCTTCTTACTGCGCCGAAAAACATGTTCTATAAATTGAATCTATGAATTAAGTAATCAATAGTTATTGCAGCTATAAATGATAAAGAGATGACATTTATATCTGAGTTTTCTATTATGATTACTTTTAAAAACTAAATTTAATAAGAAATCTGACAGAATATTGTGGTGTTTTCTGTATTTTTGCAAACAAATGAATATTATTTATTTAAAATCATACAAACAATGAAGAAACAACTGACGATTGCGCTTGTTGCACATGATTATCGCAAAGTAGATATGGTTGAGTGGGCATTATTTAATATGGAAATGCTGTCTAAGGAGAAATTAGTATGTACAGGAACTACAGGAAGTTTGATAGAAAAAGCTTTTTTGGAACATGGCGTTAAAGTAGATATAACATGTATGAATTCCGGCCCGTTGGGAGGTGATGCTGAGGTTGCGGCATTGGTGGTCCGTCATCAAATTGATTTGGCGGTATTTCTGATCGATGATTTGAATGCACAGCCTCACGAAGCTGATATTCAGATGCTACTTCGCCAGTGTCGTGTACACAATGTGCCTATCGCATGTAATCGTTACAGTGCTGATTTGATGATTACAAGTACGCTTTGGGACAATGAGGATTATACTCCTACTGTTCCTAAGTATGTTAAATTTGAACGATAAATTTTTTAAACTCCATATAAAAATAAACCGTGATCCCGGATACCGTGGATTGCGGTTTTTTGTTTATCTTTGAAGACTTATTTTCAATAGTTTGTTAAGTTTTAAATGAAAGAGATAACACGGTTACACGTAGTGGATGCGTTGCGTGGATTTGCAATTGTATCCATTATGCTTCTTCATAATATTGAACATTTCGACTTTTACTTTTTCCCGGAGAATTTGCCTGATTGGCTGAAAACCATTGATGCCGGAATATGGAAAACCATGTTTTTTCTTTTCGGAGGGAAGTCGTATGCTATTTTTGCCTTACTTTTCGGACTGACATTTTATATTCAACATGAGCGGCAGGCTGCCAAAGGGAAAGATTTTCGTTTCCGTTTTGCCTGGCGGTTGTTGCTGTTGTTTGTATTTGGAACGATTAATTCCGCTTTTTACGAAGGAGATATTCTTTCGATATACGCAATTTTAGGACTGACATTGATTCCCGTAGCTCGTTTGAATGATAAAATTGTGTTTATTATATCAATTTTACTTTTGTTACAGCCAGTTGGCCTGTATGACGTTTTTTGGGGAATAATGCATCCACATGCGGTGTTGCCTGAACCGGCGTCGTGGTCTCTTTTTGCCAAAGCCGGAGAATATATTCCGCAGCATTCATTTTTAGATACAGTTGTCGGAAACCTTACCAATGGAAAAAAAGCAGTAGCATTGTGGTCATGGGAATCCGGGAGAGTATTCCAGACACCTGCATTATTTATGCTGGGCATGCTTGCCGGTCGTAGAGCTTTGTTTGAAGATACCAATGTCAGTAAAACATTTTGGAATAGAACGCTCGTGATTTCCGGTCTTGCATTTATTGCATTGTATTTTTGTCAAAACAGACTTGAAAGTTGGATCCCTTCGGTTTCTATTCACGTCCCGCTTAAGAATGTGGTAATTACCTGGTCAAATTTTGCGTTTATGCTTGTTTTGATTTCCGGATTTTTCATTTCATATCATACCCGGATTTTGCACAAGGTTTTTGATGTGTTTTCTCCTCTCGGTCAAATGAGCCTTTCCAATTATATCATGCAATCAATGCTTGGTTCTATTATTTATTATGGATTTGGTTTGGGATTATATGAATTTACAGGAGCCTCCCATTGTTTGATGATCGGACTGATTCTGGCTATCATTCAGGGCATTTTTAGTAAATGGTGGTTGAATTCCCATAAACGAGGACCACTTGAACAGATATGGCATCGACTTACCTGGGTCGGAGCAAAACGATAATTTTCTGTTTATTGATAGATAGAGTTAATATTGTCCTTGTCTAGTAGAGAATAGCCACCTGATAATAATTGATTTTATGTACCGAACTTGTCTTGATTTTTGAATCCCATAGTATTAAAATGCCTTATTTTTTTTAAGGCTTATTGGAGCAAGAAATTATTACGAAAAGTCAAGACGACTTCATGTGCTCTATTCTTCTTTTCCTGTTTTTGTGATATATCTCACATGGTATAATATGCTTTATTTTCGGGAATAATCGTATATTTATGCATTGGTGTTTAATTATTGATAAAACAATGCATATTTTTTGTATTTTCTGTTTTTTCCTGTTTCTTGATATGAACATTTTATCAATCTTTCCGTTAAGTGTTATGTAAATCTTTAATAAGAGAATAAGCCATTTTATTTTTTTATTATATTTGTGAGTAAAATTATTACAAATTGAATAAAATTACAGAATTTATGATATTTGATAAAGAAATGATAGAGCAGGTGTATGCAGCTCTTCCCGGGAAAATAGAATATGTTAAAAGTGTATTGAGACGTCCGCTTACATTGACCGAAAAAATTCTTTATGCACATTTGGCAAGTGATGAAACTCTGAAAGCGTATGAACGGGGTACAGATTATGTGAATTTTAATCCGGACCGGGTAGCGATGCAGGATGCAACAGCCCAAATGGCTTTGTTACAATTGATGAATTCCGGACGACAAAAAGTTGCTGTGCCTTCTACGGTTCACTGCGATCATTTAATCCAGGCTCATGTCGATGCCAAGTCTGATTTGGCAACAGCGAACGTAACAAACCGTGAAGTTTACGATTTTTTGAGTGCTGTTTCAAATAAATTTGGAATTGGTTTTTGGAAACCGGGGGCAGGTATCATTCATCAGGTTGTTCTTGAAAATTATGCTTTCCCCGGAGGAATGATGGTCGGGACTGATTCTCATACAGTAAATGCCGGCGGTTTGAGTATGATTGCTATCGGAGTTGGTGGCGCGGATGCTGTAGACGTGATGGCCGGATTGCCTTGGGAACTTAAAATGCCAAAGTTGATAGGGGTGAAACTTACCGGAAAACTTTCAGGTTGGGCCTCGCCTAAAGATGTTATTCTGACTGTGGCCGGAATCCTGACTGTAAAAGGAGGTACAAACGCTATTATTGAATATTTTGGCGAAGGAACCGAATCGTTGTCGGCAACAGGAAAAGGAACAATTTGTAACATGGGTGCCGAGGTTGGTGCAACAACTTCAATTTTCCCGTTCGATGCTAAATCTGCGGCTTATCTTGAAGCTACGGGGCGCGCCGAAGTTGCAGCTCTTGCCATGAAAAATAAAGAATATTTGCAGGCAGATCCGGAAGTGCTTGCAAATCCTGAAAAATATTACGATCGTCTGATTGAAATTAATTTGAGCGAACTGGAGCCCCATGTAAATGGTCCTTTTACTCCAGATTTGGCTTATACAATTTCCGAATTCGGAAAAGCGGTGAAAGAAAAAGGTTATCCTCAGAAAATGGAAGTAGGGCTGATCGGATCGTGTACCAACTCTTCTTACGAAGACTTAACCCGTGCTGTTTCCGTGGTGAAACAGGCAAAAGAAAATGGTTTGAAGGTTAATGCCCAATTTATTATTAATCCCGGCTCTGAACAGGTACGTTATACGGCTGAACGTGATGGTATAATTGCCGAATTTGAATCAGTGGGAGGAGTTGTTATGGCCAATGCCTGCGGGCCTTGTATCGGTCAGTGGAAACGGGATATTGATGTTCCGGAACGTCCGAACTCAATTATCACTTCTTTCAACCGCAACTTTGCCAAACGTGCCGACGGTAATCCGAATACGCATAATTTTATAGGTTCGCCAGAGATTGTGGCTGCGCTTACGATTGCCGGAGATTTGTGTTTTAACCCGCTGAAAGATACTTTGACAAATGACAAAGGTGAACAGGTGAAATTGACAGAGCCGAAAGGATATGAGTTGCCTGCAAAAGGCTATGCTGTAGATGATCCGGGATACGTTGCTCCGGTTGAGGATGGAAGCAAAATGAAGGTAGTTATAAATCCGGAATCTAACAGGCTGCAAAAGTTGGAACCGTTTAAGCCATGGGATGGAAAAGATTTTGTGGAGCTTCCGTTGTTAATTAAAGTAAAGGGAAAGTGTACGACCGATCATATTTCAATGGCCGGCCCCTGGCTTCGTTTCCGGGGACATCTTGATAATATTTCTGACAATATGTTGATTGGAGCTGTGAATTTTTTCAACGATAAAACAAATTCGGTGCTTGATGCTGAAACAGGAGAATATTCTGCTGTGCCGGCTTTAGCCCGCAAATATAAATCGCAGGGAATAGGCTCTGTTGTTGTTGCAGAGGAAAATTACGGCGAAGGGTCAAGCCGGGAACATGCGGCTATGGAACCACGTCATTTGAATGTAAAAGCTATTTTGGTAAAATCATTTGCCCGTATCCATGAAACTAATCTGAAAAAACAAGGTATGCTTGCTTTGACATTTGCTAATAAGGATGATTACGGGAAAATTAAAGAAAATGATAAAATTAGTATATTAGGCTTGTCTGCATTTGCTCCGGGTAAAAATCTTATTATTGAGCTGAAACATTCTGATGGTTCAACTGAACAATTTGAGGCTGTTCATACTTATAATAATGCCCAGATTGAATGGTTTAAAGCAGGAAGCGCTTTGAATGAATTGATGAAATAATTCTCTCTTAAGTCTAATTAATAAGAAATAAAAATATAAGTAAAGTTATGGCAAACGAAAAGGAATTTTTGATTTACAAGTTGTCGGAAACCATTAAGTCAACCAGCCGCATTGATAAAGAGTTATTCACCCAGTTTAATGTTAAACGCGGGTTGCGCAATGAAGATCATTCAGGAGTTGTTGCCGGATTGACCAAAGTTGGAGATGTTGTTGGTTATGAGAGAACGGATAATGGTTTGAAAGCCATTCCCGGACAGCTTTTTTATCGTGGAATAAATGTAGAAGATTTGGTGCATGGGCTGGAGTCCGAAGATCGTTTGGGCTTTGAAGAAACAGCTTTTCTTCTTTTGTCAGGTTATCTGCCGGATACCGAAGAGTTGAGAATATTTTCAACGATTCTGAATGAGTCAATGCCGCTCGAACAGAAAATGAAGATGAATATCATAGATCTTGAAGGACAGGATATTATGAATATTTTGGCACGTTCAGTTCTGGAAATGTACACTTTTGATTCAAATGCAGATGATATTTCGCGAGACAATCTTATTCGTCAGTCCATTGAGTTAATCTCAAAATTCCCGACAATTATTGCTTATGCTTATAATATCCTTCGTCACAGCCAGCAGGGACGTTCGTTGCATATTCGCCATCCGAAAGAAGGATATTCGATTGCCGAAAATTTCCTGTATATGATGAAAGGTCCGGGTCGTTACACTGAACTAGATGTTAAGTTGTTAGATTTATGTTTGATTCTTCATGCTGAACACGGCGGTGGTAATAACTCTACTTTCTCGGTTAGGGTAACCAGTTCGACACTCACCGATACTTATTCTGCTATCGCTGCCGGTATTGGTTCGTTGAAAGGTCCGTTGCATGGGGGCGCCAATATCAAGGTGAACCAGATGTTTGCTCATTTGAAACAGGCAATTAAACGTTGGGATGATGTGAAAGAAATAGATTCATATCTGAAAAAAATGTTGAATAAGGAAGCTTATAATAAAACAGGCCTTATTTACGGTATTGGACATGCTGTGTATACAATTTCAGATCCACGTGCGTTGCTGCTTAAGGAAATGGCTCGTAAACTGGCTGAAGAAAAAGGACTTCAGAAAGAATACTCATTCCTCGAATTACTCGATGAGCGTGCCGTAAATGCATTTATGAATTTTAAAGGTACAGGAATCAATAAACAAGTTTGTACGAATGTTGATTTCTATTCGGGATTTGTATACGAGGCTATGGGACTACCAACCGAAGTTTATACGCCGTTGTTTGCCATGTCTCGCATTACCGGATGGTGTGCTCATCGCATCGAAGAACTCAACTTTGCAAGCAAGCGTATTATCCGGCCCGCTTACAAAAATGTTGGAGAAAGAAAGCAATTCATTCCAATGAGCAAAAGATAATCAGTTATAAATTATAAAAACAATAGGCAAAAGAATTTCTCTTTTGTCTATTGTCTTTTTTTACTTTTTAAGATATTTTATTATGCAGAAAATTAAAGTTCAAAATCCTGTTGTTGAACTCGATGGAGATGAAATGACCCGGATTATCTGGTCTTTTATCAAAGAGAAACTCATTCTTCCGTATCTCGATCTTGATATTAAGTATTATGATCTTAGTATTGAGAATCGTGATGCAACGAACGATGAGGTAACTGTTGATGCGGCGAATGCTATCAACAAATATAATGTAGGAATCAAGTGTGCTACCATTACACCTGACGAAGCCCGTGTGAAAGAGTTTAATCTGAAAAAAATGTGGAAATCGCCGAACGGAACTTTGCGTAACATTATTGGCGGTACTGTTTTCCGTGAACCGATTATCTGTTCAAACGTTCCCCGTTTGGTACCCGGTTGGACTCAGCCGATTGTAATTGGTCGTCATGCTTTTGGCGATCAGTATAAAGCAACAGATGTTGTGATTAAGGGAAAAGGAAAATTGAAAATGACTTTTACTAACGAAAACGGAGAAACACAGGAATGGGAAGTGTACGACTTTAAGGGTGATGGTGTAGCTATGTCGATGTACAATACGGATGAATCGATTTATGGATTTGCACGTTCATCGTTTCAGGTAGCACTTGAAAAGAAATGGCCTCTTTATATGTCGACAAAAAATACCATTTTGAAAGCTTATGATGGACGCTTCAAAGATATTTTTCAGGAAGTTTACGAAAAAGAATTTAAAGCTAAATATGAAGCAGCCGGCATTACCTACGAACATCGTTTGATTGATGATATGGTAGCTTCCGCTTTGAAATGGAATGGTGGTTTCGTGTGGGCTTGTAAAAATTATGATGGCGATGTTCAGTCTGATACTGTAGCTCAGGGCTTCGGATCTCTCGGTTTGATGTCATCCGTACTTGTTACTCCTGATGGAAGAACGGTTGAAGCCGAAGCTGCCCACGGAACAGTAACCCGTCATTATCGTCAGCATCAGCAGGGAAAAGAAACTTCAACTAATCCGATAGCTTCTATTTTTGCATGGACAAGAGGTTTGGCTCATCGTGGAAAATTAGACGGGAATCAGCCTTTGATTGACTTCTGCCATAAATTAGAACGGGTTTGTGTTGAAACGGTGGAAGCCGGTGAGATGACAAAAGATTTAGCGATGCTTGTGCATGGAAACAATATCTCTCGTAAAGATTATTTGAATACACAGGAATTTTTGGCAGCTCTGAAACGGAATTTAGATGTGACGTTGGGATAACTGATTCATTGATATAAAATGAAAACAGGCCGGCAATTGTTTGCCGGCCTGTTCTTGTTTTTAAGGTTTAGAATTTAAAATCAAATTATAACTTAATTTACTTTTTTACTTTTCCTGATTTGAATAAAATATGCCAAACTTGTTAATGTAAAATAAACAGCAGTCTGTATCCATAGACCAACCTGTTCAAAATGTATTTCATTGATTCCGGCTCCCATCGTATTTATTTTAATGTATCCCTGAATGCCAAATGTTGCCGGGAACAGGTAGCTGAAAACTTTCCAGAATCCGCTAATGTTCGACTGTGGCCACGAAATGCCACTCAGGAATAATAAGATTAATGAGAAGAATAACAGCAAAACCATTTGGGTTTCACGGGCCGGGTTGAATACCGAGAGGAACATGGAAAAGAATACCGTTGCTAACAGAAATGGCACTACAAATTCGAGCAATGTGCCTACGCTTCCGATATGTGGCAGATTAAACAGATCAGGAATAAACCCGAGCATATATACAGCCCAAAACATGTACAATACGAAAAATGCCATACTTTTTCCAAAAATTACCCGGAATAATCCTCCATGGTGAACCGAAGAACTTACCAGTTCGTGGAAACGGTTTTCTTCGCGTGCTGTTCCTGCTGCCATCCCGATACCAAATACAAGGGTTTGGTGAAGTATCAGAATAAGTATGGCAGGCATCAGAAAACTTGCGAATCCCATCCCCTGATTGTAAAGTATGTTGCTTTCATATTTCACGGGAGAAGTTACAATCTCAGCCTGTTGGCCGGTGATGCCCTGAGCATTTAAACGATTTATCTGAATCTCATCACCCATATCAAGAGTCACGTAGTTGGTTGCCAGAATCATAGCACGGTAGTACAAAAAGCTGCTCATGTCGCTGTAAACGGATATGTTAGCTTGTTTTCCGGAATTGATGTTCTTATTGAAATCAGCCGGGATGTAAACAATTCCGTGCACTTTTCCCGTTTTAAAATATTCCTCAGCCTCCGTCATGCTGTTCAGCTTATACTCAACTTTTAGGTCACGGGTTGCATCAATTTCACGGGTAAGCTTATCCGACAGAGAGCTGTGTGAATCGTCGACAATAGCTACCGGCACATTTATCAATGTTTCATTTTTGTACAACGAACAATAAAGCAGCGGATAAACAATGGTTGCAAGAATTACAATAATTACTACCCCACGGTCTTTGAAAATAGCTTTTATTTCGTCGACAAGTATATGAAACATAGCTCTGATATTTTTTATAAACTGAATAAAGAGCGATTCGTCTTTTATATTATTTTCCATCGATAATTATTATTTAATTGGATAATGCTGATAAATTGCCGCTTTTTTCAAACGGTTGAAAACAAACATTGGCAAAACCAGAAATGCAACCAATGATAATAGCTGAGCAACTGAATAGCCTATCGGTAATCCGTTCAAGCATTGATTGACATAAATCTCAAAATAATGTCTGATTGGAAATATTTCGCTAAAAATTCTGAAAGGATATGGTAGCTGTTCAATTGGAAATGTAAAACCGGCCATCGTAAAACCAAGCAAACCGTAAAATGCAGCGAGAGTGACACCATCACGCAGTACCGGAGTTGTGCCTATAATCAGAATACCCATAGCCTGATAGGCCAGAACATATAATATCGTTGTAATAATCATCCATGTCATTCCCGCATTCATAGGGTAATGCATAAATTTATACAACAGAATATCGGCAATAATTCCCAGTACGGAGAAAATGATGGTATATGGTAATATTTTCCCTGTTAAAGCAGCCAGCATCGAATCTCCGGAATTATGTAACCATTCTTTCGAGGTTTTCAGTTTCAGTTCAGTTCCGACAGCATACACAGTCAACATAAGAATCATCAATTGTAAAATACCGGGTAGCAGAACGTTGAGTAAATAAATGCCATAATTAGCCCACGGGTTTCCGATTAAATGTGTATCTATGTTCACCGGTTGAATAATTCCCATAATCCGGCTGTCTTCAAATCCCTTGGCAAGCAAGGTGGTTTGTTTGGCTGCGCCTGCTGTAAGTTCACTCATATAAGTAATATCTTTCAGCAACAGTGACCCTGCGACAAGATATGCATCATTCACATAAAACGTCAATTTTGGCTGACGGCTGGCATATAAATCCGAAGCAAACTCGTGAGGAATAACTATGATCGCATAGACATTCCCTTTTTGCATTTCTTTTCGGGCTTCGGTGTAATTTGCCAGATGCATAGTAACCTTTGCCAGTTGTGTTGCGTCAACATTCCGGATATACTGACGGGATAAAGATGAATTATCATTATCGACAACAGCCACTGGCATACGTTGAGGCAAACCTTCGTCGAAAAGTGTCAGGAAAAACACATAACAGAATGTCATTACCACAACAGTACCGAGAATATAGACAGGGTCTCTTACGATTCGTTTCAATTCCCTGACAAAGGCTTTGTTAATATTTGAAAATATATTTTCTGACATTTTGAATTATTTGTTGGATTCTTCAATTAAGGCAGTCATACCAGGACGCAAATCGGCAATTTTTTTTACCGGACGTGCACGGACTTCAAATGTTTTGACATCAAATTCGCCCGTGTTTTTGGTTGCTTTCCAGGTAGCATAAGATGCTAAAGCTTTGATATAAGTTACTTTCACTTCTGCGGTTTCGTTGTTCAAAGCTGGAATTTTTACAGTAAAGGTCGAACCTTTTTTCATATTCCCCAGCAAGTCTTCGCGTACATTGAATGTAAACCATATATCATTCAGGTCAACTATATTCATAATAGGAGCACCTGTGCCTACAAGTTCGCCCTGTTTCGGGAAAATGTCACTTACTTCTCCGTTGATAGTAGAGGTGAGAGTGGTTTCCTGCATATATGATTCAACTTCCTGTACAGCTCCTTTTGCCCGGTTTACAAGGGCCATGGCTGCCTCTTTGTCTTCTGTTTGTGCTCCGGCCATAGCCATATCGTATTGCGATTTTGCAGCTGCGGCTGTAGCAATGGCTGCTTTATACTGAGCTTCAACTTCATCGCGTTTTTGTGCTGAAATCACGCCTTTGTCATACAATCTTTGTATACGGTCGAATGATTTCTTGGTAATATCTACACCTACATTGGCTTTTTGCCACATTTCATAAGCTCCTGCGATTTGTTCTTTACGGGCGCCTTTAATGGCTTTTTGATTTAGGGCCATTGCAGCGTCTTCGGCAGCAGTAGCCTGCTCAAGTTTTGCATTTAGTTCGGGACTATAGATTGTAACCACAGTATCGCCGGCGTGAATCTGACTTCCTTCTTCAACTAAAAATTGCCGGATACGTCCCGGAACTTTTCCTGAAATACGAACTTCTGATGCAACGGCTTCGCCCTGAATAATTTCTTTCTCAGGTTTATAAACATATAAACCAATAATAAATATCAATACAACTACGATAATTAATCCGATTAAACCTATTCTGAGATCTTTATTATTTGCTTTCATTGTAATATGCTTTTTAAATAAGAGTTGTTTTTTATTTGTTTTTATTTGAATTTTGTTTGTATTCAGGAACTTCGAGGGTTCCAAGTGATTTTTCGAGATATAGTTTGCAGAGCCGTACATCAATTTCTGCATCGATGTCTTCCGATTTTGCCGATAACCAGGCTGTTTGGGCGCCGATAAGGTCGGTTGATGTAATTACTCCTTCTTCAAATCCGTCCGTAGCACATTTCAGGTTTTCTTTAGCTTGTTCGATATTTTTGGATGTGGCTTTTTTCTTATTCAGACTCTCTGCTACTTTGTAGGAGTTTTGTTGAATCTGCAGTTGAATTTTTTCTTTTGCTTCGTCTAATTGCAAGCCGGCAATGGTACGTTGTGTTTTGGATGCGTTTAGAGTATGTATTTTGTCTCCGAAGTGAAAAAGCGGAACATGGGCGACGACACTGAAAGTAAACATGCCGCCAAATTCATTGGTGTAACCATTATATACATTCGGGTTACTAACCATGTAACCACCCGTTAATCCTACTGTCGGCAAAAAACGTGATACCATTATTCTTTCGTTTGATTTAGCAATGTTTTCCATTTGTGTCAGAGCTTTGATCTCCGGACGTTTTTCCAATGCTTGGGCAATAGGAATTAGTTGAGGAGCATCGGCAGGCGTGTCAAAATTATCATCGGCGAGTTCGGTTGCCTGTTCGAGTGGGATACCGCAAAGTTGATTTAATGCCATTCTTGATAAACTTAAGCCGTTTTCCGCTTTTGTTACCATAACATTCGCTTCGTTCAGTTTCACTTTTACTTTTAAACCATCCGCTTTAGTTGCAACACCTTCCTGAATCATGTTGGTTACATCCGAATCCATTTTAGCAAGAAGTTTTTGATATTCTTTGGCTAAATTGAGTTTGTTTTCTACCGAAACTACTCTCCAGTATGCTTCGTCCACATCCAGTAAAAGATCAGTTGTTTTATTTTCTTCCTGAGCCATGGCTAAGTTTTTACCATACTTTGCAATTTTATATAATTCCCTGATTTTACCTCCCATATAAATCGGTTGTGTAAATCCGATCGTTCCGGTAAATACATTCTGAATGTCGAATTCCATAGCGCTTTTGGGTAGAAGTGCATAATTTTTCCAGATTAACTTTTCCGGATTTTTAGCCGGATCAAAAGGAACTCCCTTTGCATCAAGAGGAACCGGACTTCCATTTATTAATTTGAATTCATTACTGATAGATGACTCTGTAAAAGAAAATGTGCCATCCGCATTCGGAGTTGGAACAGAGGTGGCGGTTATGCCGGTTCCAAGTTTGCCGTTTTGGTCTTTAACCCCTACCGGCAGTAAAGCATCTTCTGATAAAAGCGAGAGGTTTTTTTGATTCCAGGTATAGGTACCAGTTATTCCAAAATTGGGTAAAAATTGGGCAAATGCTGCTTTTTTAAGTTCGTTAGCAGCTTTTACATTTTCGCGAGCTATTTGCAAACTTTTGTTATGCTCTAAAGCCATTTGTCTGCATTCTTCGAGGCTATAACCGTTTTCTGCAAAAATTGGCACTGTAGCTAAGAAGATAAGGATTGTTGTTGAAATTTTTTTCATACCTTAATAATTAATTATATAGACAATAGTTGTATATGCAACTTAAATAATAAATAAAATCAGCCAAGATTGGCCATTATTTTTTTTAAGACATTTCGACTGATATTTAGTTCTGTTTCAGTAATGTTATTCAGAGTTCGCAGGGCAATATCCTGCACAATCTGGGTTGCTCTTTCTTTTAAATTTGCTCCGGCTTGTGTGAGATGAATAAGGTTTATTCTTCTGTCGGAAGGGTCGGAGATACGCAGCACTAATTTATTCTTTTCTAACTTATCAATCAGCCTTGTCATGCTTGGTTTGTCCTTTGAAGTCAGGCCACACAGAGTTTGCTGAGTTACTTTGTCTTTTTGCCACAGACACGCTAATACCGACCACTGCTCTGTTGTTATATCAATGCCTTCGGCTGCAAAAGCCCGTAGAAAAGTCCGGTTGATTGCATTTGAAATTTTTCCTGTCAGAATTGTGAAAACTTCATCTGTATGTAATTGTGTCATAATAGTTGTTTGTTTTACGGTTGTCTTTGCAACTATCAAATACAATGCCAAATTTATTTTAAATATTTTCCATGCAAATAATGTTAATATAAATTCTATGTTTTCATATTTTGTTGATTAATAATGTATTGCTGGTCTATTTGGAAAATTGATAAATGTAGAGTGAAATGTATAATTACATTTTATAAAATATGTAAAATCTTGTATTACAATAAGTAAATGCGATTTTGTGAAATTGGCAGTGAAGTGTATTTTTATTTGTTGAATAATAAGATTGAATGTGTTTTTATATCAAATTAAGATTATTATGTCAGTCTTTTGTGTATATATGTCAGATTTACTACTCAGTGGGGGTGATTTTAAGTCACCTCCTGAATAAAAGCTTCAAGTCAAGGCTTGATAATATTCCTATAGTCAGGGAGGCTTAGAATCGTATCCTGACTTGTTTAAAAATTTATTTTTCGTCGAATTTGAAGATCAGGTCAAATCCATTGCTCAGGGATGAGCTGGTGAGCTGGAAGAAAAGAAACTTAAACAGTTCATATTCCATGCTCATTTCGTAGCGTGCAATATCCTGATCTTCAATTTTTCCAATGTTTTGTTCATAGCTTACAAATAATTTGTTGGTGATATATTTACCAACAACAAACGAGGCATTGTCAAATGAACTGTTGCTTTTGAACTCAATATAATCCATGTTGAGTGTTTTTCCCAGCAACTTAGTCAGTTGTGAAGATATTAGGGACGCCGCGGCCGTTTTGGCAATGTCGGTGGCATTGATTCCGCTCGATGTGATGCTTTCCTGTTGGGTTGAACCTAAAGATTCGAGGTTTGTTCCGAAAAGAATATATGAAAGAGCATCGCCTTCGCTTATCTGTTCATCCTGATATTTGAAACTGATTTCGGGGACCGAAAGGGAACCTCCGACATTCAGGTACAGATCATGTTTTGCCCGTTCTGAGTCTCTGAACGAATATACGGCTTCGACAGCAAGTTGGGCATCCATATTTTCTCCGCCTTCAAATGTGATGGTTCCTTCTTTGATTACAAAGACTTTACCCAGCAGGCTATATTGGCCACGAAGTATATTTACGGGGCCGAACAGTTCAAAGAAATCCTTGTGTTTGATAAGTTGTATATCTCCACCCAGTTCAAAGCGCATGTCATTGTTTTTTATCCAGACATTGCGTGGAATTTTCAGATTTATTTTTCCTTGTAAATTGTCGAGGAAGGGGAGGGTTGGTAATTCCCTTTCGTGTAGAGCCACAGAGCTGTCAGGTCTGATATGATAAATAACCGAATCACGCAGGAGACTGTCTTTTTGCAGTTGTGCTGCCAACAATGGCAGAGGAAGTTCCGGCTCAACTGTTTTGCCCATAAGATTAAGTACAGCCGGTATGAAAACCATAGCCTCCGGAATGGTCAGATTCCCTGAGAAACGGGTACTGTCCTTGTCTGCCTTCAAATCTATATCTCCGGATAACTCCATATTATATTGTTTGTGATCGAAAGGATTGAACCTGTCAAACCAAATTTTCAGACTGGCAGTATTCATTTTTCCTTCATATAAATCAGACTCGAACCGCACATCGCCTTTGGCAAACATATTTCCCTGCCGGCTTTGAATATTGAAGGTATCTATCGTTACTACATTATTGTTGAACTTTATGCCAGCTGACATTTTCCGGTAATCAATTCCATATTTATTGACCTTTATTTTTCCATTTATCAGGTCAAGATTACCATTGATAAGAGGTTGGTTCATGTTTCCCGCTACCGATATATTGCTTTCTAAATAACCGTTCATGTCGTCGGTCGGGAAAAAGGCATTTATCAACGATAAAGGTATTTTTTGCAGAATAATACTTGCATTTACCGGACTTAATCCATTGTTTCCTATCTCAAATTTGCTGCTGTCGAAATGGATTTCTGCAGGCAGCAAAGCTTTTAGTGAGGCCTGACCACTGTCAAAAGGAACAAGGTCAATATTGGTTGAAATCATTTTTTCTTTGTAGTCGAAATTTCCTTCAAATGTCGAAATTCTGAAATCTTGATAAGCCCCGTTTTGTAGATTAAATTGGCTTGTGAGCGTCGGAGTCTGTGCCGTTCCGTTTAGAAGTAAATTGCCGGAAAATAATCCGTCAAGTTTTTGATCCGGCATGAATAATTTTCCTATTTGGGGTAAATAGATATTGCTGAAATGCAGCTGGAAGTCTTCATTATTTTCTAAGCTGAATTGCCCGTTAGCCTGAATAGTTTGTATGCTGTCGGGACCGCTTGATTGCATGACAAAGTTGCTGACAACGTAGTTGTTTCCATCAATGGTAATGCGTGCCGTATCGTTTTGCAAATTCCAGTTGTAATCTTTATAATTTATTCCAAAACGGGACAAGCTAACATCAATGATTTTATCCAATTTTATCATCGTACTCAGATTTGTTTGAATGTCCGGATTCGTTGCTACCATCTGTATGTCGAACTTTTTTGTATCCCCTGCTGCGGCCACTTTGACTGAGTCGACTATGAAGCCGCCGGCAGCGAAATTCAATGCCAAAGCATTGGCATTGAATGATATTTCGTCTCCCTTCATGTTGGCTGTGGTATTGGCTTGTAATGATTTAAGCAACATTGTTTTATAAACAGTGTTGTTCAGCCCGAGTGCCATGTTTGCGGTCAAATTATTGGGCTTGCCGGACAAATTAGCTGTCAGATCGAGTTGTGTGTTCAGACTGTCTAATTTTAAAAAATCTGTTATTTCTTTGGCATCGTCTAATTTCATAGCAAGTTTCAGATTGAGGTTTCCTGCCGGATTATAATTCCCGACAGCTGTAATGTTTGATGCTAAAGTTTTTATTAATAAAGAGTTAATGCTGATATTTTCGTGTGTATAATTAACTTCGGAATGAATAGTGTCGATTTTAAAAGTTGCTATTTGTGATGAATCTCCCAAAATTTGCATTTTAGCCTGCAATTTTTGAGGATTGAAACCAAAACCTGTTATGGAAGTTTTCAAATTCAGATCGGAGGCATAATCTTTCCCCATAAATGGTTCAATATTCAGATTCCGGGTTACAAGATTCATTGTATAAGCCGGTTGTTCGCTGATAACTTTATAAATGTGAGATGTAATAAAAAGAGAACCGAAGTTGCCTTGTAAATCAAATTTTCCGGAAACATCACCTGATTCATAATTTATATCTGTATTTAATAATTTAACAGGAATGCCCTTGGCCGTAAAATTATTCAGATTGACGTGTATTCTGCTGTTTAATGATTGAAAATCAAGTCCTTTTCCTGTTATGTTCAGATTTCCATTGAGTATATAATACATGGTTTTATCGTTTGTCCAGTCACGCAAATCCACGTGTTGTAAATCTGCTGTTAAATTGTAGGTCGGAGCCGTGTTGAATGTTGAATCTGTAAAATGTTCAATCAGATATTTTGAAAATAATTTCATCTGAATGTTTTGCCGTTGATGTTGTACTGACAAAGTTGCAGTCAGAGATTTGTTTTTTAAATTTGCTTTCAGGTTAATGACCGGATTTATTTTTAGATTAAAATTTTCGGGCAGAAAAGCCGTAAATTCATTCAGTGCCAAGGGGGCTGTTTGTACATTTATAACAGACTCGTGGCTTTCGTCAAAATAATAATTACCATTAATATTCAACTCATTTTTATCAGTTTGCAAATCAATTTTCCGAATTTGTATGCGGTTGTCAGTAGCATCGATCCGGGCAATAAGTTTTCGTAAAATCACTGCCGGTTCAACTGTTGAAAAGCTAAACTTTTTTATGTCGAGTGACTGTTTATGGGAATTGTAGCTGGCAGACAATTGAATTTGTAAGTTTTTGATCTGTTGGGGTAAAACAGAATCTGGGGTATTTATATGGATGTTTCCAGAGTTCAGCAAAAAATTGCCAACTTCTATTGACATACTAAAAGGAGAAGATGTTGTATCTTTCTTTTCTGTTGCCGGTTTCAGAAGATGCTGTAAATTCCATGTTGAATCGGATAATTGTACTAAATGTAAATATGGCTTTTCAAAGGCAAATTCATTGATTTTTATTGTGTTGTTTTTTAATTCTAAAAGACTGTAGCTCAGGCGTATTTTGTAAATGCTGGCTAAAGTATCGTTTCCCGAATGCAGCCATACATTTTGTAATTCGATATGATTGAAAAAATTTCCGTCTAATTTTCCGATGGAAAGTTGCGAATTTAATACTGAATCGACTTGATTTTCAATAATATCTGCAATTTTACGTTTGACAGGAGGAGTCTGGATAAGCACAAGTATAATTAATATCAATGAAATCATACTTACTAAGAAAATTAGTAAGCTGCGAATCAAATATTTAATTGTTTTTTTCATTGAGTTTATCTCTGATTTTAGAAAGCCTGTCCTACACTTAAATAAAATTGAACCTTGTGTTTCTCGTTCCATACCGGAGCGCCTATGTCAAAACGGATCGGGCCAATGGGCGTATCTATCCGCAGTCCGCCACCAACAGCTACATCCATATTTCTAAGGTCATAGTAATATGTTTCAGTCCACACGTTTGAGGCATCGACAAAGGCGGCCAGTTGAATTCTCCAAAATAACGGATGTCTGACTTCAATGTTAGTTTCCAAAATACTTTTTCCACCCAAAGGAGTTCCACTCTCACGTTTTGGCCCTATTTCGGAGCGTCCCCAGCCTCTGTTTGAATTACTGCCACCAGAATACCATCTGTCTTCCACCGGAATAAAATCCGATGCATCCGCTGAATGTATAGCTCCGATCATAACACGCTCTGCTAATGAGAAGCGTTCAACCTTTTGATACATCCTCGCATCAGTCCAAAACTTTGTATAATCGAAATCGGAACCGAAAATATAACCGTTTACTTTTGCTCCGAGACTTAGAATCCATCCTTTCTCTGGATTCATGATCGGCCGGGCATTATTTAAGGAAAGTGTAGCCGATAGTCCTGATTTATTGTATAAAAAATCATCATCTTCGGGATTCGGAACATCGGCATCGTCGCTTTCAACTATCTGAATTACTTTTTCGATATAGTAAGTAAGTGTACTTTTTATTTTTTCACTGAGCGAATATGTTGCCGGCAGATTTATCCCATAAGTATTTGTTGTATAACCAGGTTCGGCTTCCCGTTTCACGTATGGATTGAGCGATAACGACAGCTTTTGCAGCAGAAAACGTGGCTCAATCCAAGAAAGACTTGCATAATATGGCAGTAGGGAAGAGTGCTTTAAATAAAGATTCAGACGGCTTGTGCCCCAAAAAAGTCCACGGTAAGTAAAGTCGCCGTAAGCACGGAATTTGTCTTCGGTACCATATCCGAGTCCAAACTTCGAACTCCATCTCGGCATTTCCTGAATATACACTTGAACAGGTATCGGATTTTGTCGTGTTACATTATCGGTCTGCGGCGAGAGTGAAACTATTTTGAATAATTGCAACGAATACATTTGTTTGCGCGAAGATTCCAAATCCTTTTTGCTGAAATTATTTCCCTGTTTGTAGTTTAACTGACGCCGTATAACCTGTTCCTTAATATAACGATTTCCCGAAATTGAAGATGCGCCGAATTGGCATAAATTTCTCCTGTTAATTTGGTAAAGAATGTCCGTTTTACCGGAATCCGGTTTGAGTTTTAAATCGAACCGGGTATCGACGTATATATATCCCCTGTTTTTATAAAAGTTGTTTATTCTTTCTACATCATTATATAACCTTTGGTCGATGAAACGTTTTCCCCGGGTGAGCTCAGGTTGGTGTAGCAATCGTTTTACGATTGAATCGTTCAGAGTCAATTCCTTGCCGTTATCTATTTTGAACAGAAGTTTATCTACAACAACGGGCTTATTTTCCTGAATTGAAAAATAAAGATTGACAGTTTGTTTTTTTTCATGGGTTTGTACTGAATCTAATTTTACGGTGGCATAGAGAAATCCTTCACTTTGATAGAATCTCCGGATTCGTTCAGTATCGGCATTCGTAAGTTCAGGATTATAAAGTACCGCTTCTTTTTTCTGTATTTTTTTGCTGAACCAGCTCGATTCATATATAGAAGTATTGTCGAGTAAGGTAGTTTTATCGAATGTTTCGTTTCCGTGAAATACGATTTTTCTTATTTCATAATTTTTTTGAGCCGCCGAATTGAAGGTACATGAATAGAAAAACACCATTAGCCAAAATACAATTTTTACTGTATTTTGGCTAATGGTGTTTTTATTTAAATATTCATACATTACAGCCACATAATCCTGTTTTATGAGTTTGTAGTATTTTGATTTTTTACAACATATACTTGCCCTGTTTCATAGCGGATTACTTCAACTTCAGTACCCTTTTCTATAAATCCGTCTTCGGAAACAGCATCATATACTTTTCCCTCAATTTGAACTTTTCCCGATAAACGTAAAACAGTAAATGCTATTCCTTTTTTGCCAACAAGTTTTTTTTCAGTCATGGAAACTCCAATGTAACCATCGGCATTTTCAAGAGTAGTTTTTAAGGCCATTTTTCCAAAAATGCCTTTTGTGCCAATTTTACTACTCAAGTAAATGATGAGTCCGAATCCAAGAAATAAACCGCTCATAACTGTAAGCAGAGCTTTTCCCGCATCGCCTCTTTTAACCGGCTCAAAGTTGAAATCAACGTTGTTGAGCATGCTCAATGTAAGACCAACGATGATTAACGTTATTCCGGAAATACCGGCAATCCCGAATCCGGGTATGACAAATACTTCTAATGCCACTAAAATAAGTCCGATAACAAAAATCAGAATTTCCCAGTTTGCAGCTAATCCGTCCATATACAGCGGAGCAAAATATAGCACTGCCGCCGTAATGGCTGCAATCGACGGGAAGCCTAATCCCGGAGTTTGGAGCTCAAAATAAATTCCGCCTATGATAATCATAATTAATATCCCCTGTATGACGGAACTCATCAGAAAACCTTTAATATCTGCCCAAGCCGAAGGCGAGTAACTTACAATTTGATAATCGTCTATATTTAAATTTTTTTGAACAACATCTTCCACACTGCTTGCCAATCCTTCACAATAATGATATTTTATGGCTTCCTGAGCTGTAAATGTGAGCGTTTTTCCCGAATCGATAATTCCGGGGATTACAGTCCGGTCATCTACCATGGCTTCTGCAATCAGAGGATCCCGTTTCCAGCGTATTGTTGTGTCATTTCCATTGATAATTGTATCCTTGCCATGGGCTTCGGCTGTTGCCCGCATCTTGGCCCGCATGTACGATTGATATTTGTCCGGCATTTGGGCACCGGTTTCGTTAACAACAGTAGCGGCGCCGATATTACCTCCGGGCCGCATAAAAATTTTATCGCATGCAATGGCAATCAGAGCTCCGGCTGAGGCCGCATTATTGTCAACAAAAACATAAACCGGAATTTTTGAGTTCAGAATTTTAGTTCTTATGGAGTCTGCATATACAACTTCTCCCCCGTAAGTATTCATGTGAATAAGTATGAAATCCGGCTTTTTAGTCTGGGCTTCTTCAAATCCTTTTTGAATATAAAGCCATGTTGTACTACCGATTTCTTTCTTTATATCAATTTTATAGATCGTTTTTTCTGAGGCAAAAACTGTAGAAATTGTAGTTGTAATTATTACAAATATAAAAATAGTATAAATTTTGTTCATTTCCTGTTTTTTTTTGTTCAAATATACTTAAATCTAAAAAATAACTTTTATATTTGTCCTGAAAATCATAACAAAAAATTTTCGAAAGAGTTCTTTTTTTTGCATCATTCAGTATAGCCAACTGACAATCAATTGCTTGTTTCTATTTCAAAAGTTTTTTCAAATTTTCATCAAGTAATTCCAATTAATATTAACTATTAATTGTATTATTCACACGTAAAAATTGGAAAGTATGAAAAATGTACACATTGAAAACGAACTGGTAGCGTTACAGAGCAATATGCGTAATTTTGCATTTTCACTGACTTTAGATCGGGATGAAGCGGAAGATTTATTGCAGGATACAACGTTAAAAGTATTGGATAATCAGGAAAAGTTTACTGACAATGTTAATTTCAAAGGTTGGGTGTTAACTATTATGAAGAATATCTTCATTAATAATTATCGCAAAATTGTAAGGAATCAGACCGTTGTTGATAAAACAGAAGATTTACATCACCTGAATTTACCACAAAATTCCGGATTCGATAGTCCGGAGGGCTCTTATGCGATTGGTGAAATTACAAACACCATCGAATCTTTTGCTGATGAATATCGTATCCCTTTTAGTATGCATATTCAGGGCTTTAAATATGAAGAGATTGCGCAAACGATGAATTTGCCTATCGGAACTGTGAAAAGTCGTATTTTCCTTGCAAGAAAACGATTACAGGAACAGTTGAAAGATTACCGTTATTAAAATTATAAGTTACAATAAAAGCCGGAGTTGTCTCCGGCTTTGTTGTTTTAATAACTTTGTTTTGAACTCAATAAATTTGAAAAACACAAAATGAATAAATTCTTGTTTTTTCATTTTTCTTCTATAACTTTGCATATCAGTTAGATTTTGTAAGCTGTTTTGTAAAATCAACTGAATTTTATAAGCTAAAAGTGGTTTTTTATGAATACAGCTATTGTAATGCTTGGATCGAATATTAATGGAGCCGAAAATCTGACTAAGGCTAAAGAGCTTTTGAGTGAGTATTTTGAAATACTCGAAGAAAGTTCTATACAGGTGACAGAGCCTGCCGGGCGGAAATACAAGACAAATTTTCATAATCAGGCCATTAAAATTTTATCGGATGATTCGCATAAAGTGATAACGCGTCACTTTAAACATATTGAGGATGTTATGGGTCGTTCTGCACAGACTAATCAACGTTTGGAGGTTCCTATTGATATTGATTTGATTTTTTGGAACGGTGTGCAAAAACGTAATGATTACGATAAATATCCTTATGTAAAACAACTGGTTGACGAAATAAAAGATAAACCTGAAATGCCGGTTTGATTTTTTAGAATCAGATCAATAGTAGTCCACAGACATTCCGTAAAGGAAAAAGTTCCTCCAAATCCTCATAAGGGAGGCTTAAAAATATCTTATTAATTGTCCGTTTTTTGTAACCCCAATGAATTAATGTCTCGATAAATTGATAATCCTCTTGGAGTCGATGAGATAATTAACTTTGTAAACTAATCAACTGAATAAGCCTAAATTTATAGCATAATTCTGCGAAGTTTTTATTAGCTTTGTATTCCCTGAACAATAAAATATTTATGTTATGAAACAATTTCCACCTTCAGAACTTCTTATAAACTCAGATGGGAGTATTTTTCATCTGCATCTGAAACCAGAGCAACTTGCCGATAATGTCATTTTAGTTGGAGATCCGGGACGGGTCGATCTCGTGGCCGGTTATTTTGATACGGTAGAGTGCTCCGTCTCAAGCCGCGAGTTCAATACTAAAACAGGTACATATAAAGGAAAACGTATCTCCGTGATTTCAACCGGAATTGGTACTGATAATATCGATATTGTAATGAATGAATTGGATGCGCTGTCTAATATTGATCTTGAAAAAAGAATTGAAAAAGATCAATTCCGGCAGTTGAATATTGTTCGTGTTGGTACTTCTGGTGGTATGCAGCCTGATATTCCGCTTGGGAGCTTTCTGATTTCTGAAAAATCTATCGGTTTTGATGGTGTGCTTAATTTTTATGCAGGCAGGAACGATGTCAGTGATTTGGCTTTTGAAGCTGAATTGAAAAAACAACTTGACTGGAATCTCCTTTTGGCATCGCCGTATATTGTCGATGCCGATAAAGATTTGGTTGAAAGAATTGGCCGAGATGATATGCTCCGGGGGGTGACGATATCGGCAAATGGTTTTTACGGACCTCAGGGACGAGTGCTTCGTATTGATTTAGCCGATATGCATTTGAATGATAAGATTGAAAAATTCCGGTATGGAAAATATAAAATTACCAATTACGAAATGGAAGGATCGGCCATTGCCGGTCTGGCAAAGCTGATGGGGCACAAGGCCATGACGGTTTGCTGCATTATTGCCAATCGTAGGGTAGAAGCCGCAAATACCGATTATAAACCATATATTGAAAATTTGGTTCAATTAGTTCTCAATAGAATTTAATTTATGCTGGTTAAAGTAGAAACAGAAACTAACACTACAGAATATATAAATTGGTTGACAATTCTGAGGGGGTGGGTTGTGTTGTTGGTAATTTTATTTCATTCTCCTATTGGGGAATATAGTGATTTTTTCTCTCATTTTAATAAAGTTTTCCATTTTCGTATGCCTCTTTTTTTCTTTATTTCAGGTTTTTTACTGTATCATACAAAATTAAGAAAAAATGCATCTTTCAAGTCTGTGGTAAAAGATAGAATTTCAAGGATATTCTATCCTTATTTTTTTATTACGCTGATATTATTTGTTTTAAAAGGATTGCTGAATGGTTATGTTAAACAACAAGTTGATTTTTCAGTATTAGGTTTTCTGAAAACATTTCTTTTCCCAATAAATACTCCTATCGTTACTTTCTGGTTTTTGAATGCAATATTGATTTTTATGTTATCATATAAATTAATTAAGTATTCACTCACGAAAACATATTTAATGGTTATTTATTACATCTTATCTTGGAGTATTTCATATCTTGTTCCAAAAGATATAGGATTTCTTGATTTGTCAACTTTATGTGCATATTATATATATTTTTACACCGGAGTTGTATTTGCAAAATATAAAATTCAAGAATATATTTCGTTCAAAGTGTTTTTGATTATGTTAGTTCTTTTTGTGGTATATACTATTTACTCTTCTATTATAAGCTATTATATAATTTCGATAACAGGAATTGTTATTTCCGTTTACATATCACAAAAGATTACAAAATTTCTACCTAAATTATTTAGCACTTATAGAGATTATTATTATCAGATATATTTACTTGGAACTATTTTCCAAATTATAATCGTTGAACTATTTCTTAGGTTTAAACTTAACGAAGATGTTTTTATTTATCCTTTAATCAGTATATTAGCAGGACTTTACATGCCGGTTGTTATTAGTAAAATCATTAAGTCTTTAAACTGGAAGCCATTAAAAATGCTAATAGGACTAAAATGAATTTTAAGATGAAGACAACAATAACGGCTATTTCTACGCCTCCTGGAACAGGAGGTATTGCTGTAATAAGAGTTTCGGGAGATAAGGCAATTGAAATTTGTAACGGGCTTTTTGTAGCAGCCCGTAAAGATTTTGATGTTAATCAGATGGATGCTAATAGTCTGGTATTTGGCAGTGTTAAAGCCGGTGAAGAAATCATTGATGAAGTTGTTCTGTCTCTGTTTCGAGCCCCCCATTCTTTTACCGGTGAAGATGTTGTCGAAATTTCGTGTCATGGTTCCGTGTATATTCAGCAGCGTATTTTGCAATTGCTCATTCAGAAGGGCTGTACTTTGGCTGCTCCTGGAGAATTTACGCAACGTGCCTTTCTAAACGGGAAAATGGATCTTTCTCAGGCCGAGGCTGTTGCTGATTTGATTGCTTCTACTTCCGCCGCATCGCATCGTATGGCATTGAACCAAATGCGCGGTGGATTTTCCCGGGAGTTGACGATGTTGCGTACTCAGTTGCTCGATTTTGTATCATTGGTTGAACTTGAACTTGATTTTTCGGAAGAAGATGTTGAGTTTGCCAACAGAGAACATTTAAAAGAGCTTGTACAGAAAATTGAGGTGGCAATTTCAAAGTTGTCCGATTCGTTCAGTGTAGGAAATGCTCTCAAAAATGGGATTCCCGTAGCATTGGTTGGGGAAACAAATGTTGGAAAATCGACGCTTCTGAATGTTCTCCTGAATGAAGAGCGGGCTATCGTATCGGATGTTCACGGTACCACCCGTGATGTGATTGAGGATATGATTAATATCGGAGGCATTACATTTCGTTTTATCGATACAGCAGGAATCCGTGAAACAAAAGATAAGGTTGAAAATCTGGGTATAGAACGCACTTACCAGAAAATAGAGCAGGCCGTAATTGTTCTTTGGATACTTGATTGTACACAGTTGAGTGAACATATTGAATGGCTTACCTCCCGCATTGAGGAAAAGGCTGCCGGAAAAAAGGTGATACTCGTCTTTAATAAAATAGATAAAATAGATATTGAAGAAAAAGAGGTGCTCGATCAGCTGTTTAGCCAGTTTGATGGAGAAAAAATTTATATCTCGGCTAAACAGAGAATTAATACAGATGAATTACAGAAAGCTTTAGTAAAAGCTGCCCAGTTGCCAGAAGTGCAGCCGGGAGACGTTGTTGTAAATAATGTTCGTCACTACGAAGCTTTGCAAAATGCTTTAAAAGCAATCCGGCGTGTAAATACTGGTCTTGAAAGTGGCATTTCTGGTGATTTTCTTTCGCAGGATATCAGGGAGTGTATGTTTTTCTTAGGCGAAATTACAGGGCAGATTTCAACCGATGATATTTTAGGAAATATCTTTAGCAAGTTTTGTATCGGAAAGTGAAGCCGTATTTTCAAACAGAAAACAAGTACCAAAAAACAGGCAAGAAAAAGACAATATAAGTACTGTATTACAGCAATTTGATGAGATAGCAGACATTTGATTAATGTTTGCTATCTTTTCTTTTGTTTGGCTTGTTTTTGTTACTTTTTTGTTGTTACTTTGTTACCCATTAGTGCCACAGTAACAAAAGTAACAAATTTGTTTATGAAAACAGTTAAACAAAAGCCCCAATCAAAGGCGCAAAAAGAACCGGTAAGACTTAGAGAAAAGGATTTGACTAACGGCAATAAAAGCCTATATCTTGATATTTATCGGGATGGCAAGCGGACTTATGAGTTTTTGAAACTTTATTTAATTAAAGCAGCAACCCCAATAGAAAAGGAGCAAAATAAACAAACATTAGCCACAGCGCAAGCTATTAAAGCAAAACGGCAAATCGAGATACAAAATGGTGAATACGGTTTTACTTCTCAATTCAAAATAGATACTCCATTTTTGGATTATTACAGAAAGATGTGTGAAGATAGGCACGGCGATAAAGAAAGTCGTGGTAATTGGGGCAATTGGTATAGTTGTTTAAAACATTTAGAGCGATATTGTTCAGAAAAAACAACGTTTAAAGATATTACAGCCGATTGGATAGAGGACTTTAAAGATTATTTGGACAACGTTGCCAAAGATGCTTACAAAAGAAAAAACAACGATTTAGCAGAGGCAAAACCCCTATCTCAAAACTCCAAAGTATCATATTTCAATAAATTAAGAGCTTGTATAAATCAAGCCTTTGATGATAGAATAGTACCTATTAATCCATTGCGGGGTATTGAGGGCTTTAAGCAAGCGGAAACGGAAAGAACCTATCTAACATTAGATGAGGTTAAAAAATTAGCAAAAACAGACTGCAAATATCCGGTTTTGAAACGTGCCTTTTTGTTTAGTTGCTTGACCGGATTAAGAAAAAGCGACATTGAAAAAATGGTTTGGGGTGAAATACAAAAGTTTGGAGATTTCACCCGGATAACGTTCAAGCAAAAGAAAACAGGCAATCAAGAATATTTGGACATAAACCCGCAAGCGGAAATTTATTTAGGAGAACCAAGAAAAAGCACAGACAGGGTGTTTGTAGGTTTTAGATACAATTCACAAACCTTATTAGAGTTGCGCCGATGGTGTTTGTTAGCTGGAATAACCAAAGATGTAACCTTTCACGCCGGGAGACATACGTTTGCAGTAATGATGTTGGATTTAGGAGCTGAAATTTACACGGTTTCAAAACTGTTAGGACACAAGGAACTAAAAACGACACAAATCTACGCCAAAGTATTGGATAAGAAAAAACAAGATGCGGTGAACCTAATACCGAGTATAAATGAGTAAAGAATATTGCAGATATGGAAAAAATAGACATATACAAAACCATTGTAAAACTCAATCGGATTATTGAAACGGCTGATTTATATCTAAAAAAGCAATTGATTTTTCCTATTGCTTTAATTGATGATTTGGGCAAAATTGGTGATATGGGAACGGAGATTGAAGCCTATTTCAAGATGTCAGGGAATACAAATATAATCGTTGAAATAGAAAAGATAAAACGAGCCACCTTGTTTCAAATAAATAGTTGGTGTGATATTGAACCAAAAACAAGATTGAGTATTACAAACTGTATCCGGTCTTTGCGTAATGTAGTCCAAAACCAACAAACAGAAAATTCACAGATGGATATAAACACAACCCCGACAAAACTTACAATCCATGATGATATACATTTCAATTCCAAAGAAACAAAGGAGAACCTTAAAACAATATTTGAAAAGTTGAAAAAAGGCGGTTATCTACATTCTGACAGCGATTTAAACGCATGGTTATGTGTGTGCGGAGCTGTTGATGGTAATGAGCAAGTACAGCCTTTGAAGTGGGCAAAAGACCAAGAATTGTTGGCACACCTTGTAAATGAGATGTTTGGTGATAGCGATGGAACACGGCTTTGGGTAATAACCAAAAGTGTATTTCTCATAAAAAGCAAAATACCAAACACTGATACAATGAAAAACACGGTTAGTAGAATCAAAAAAGGATGGAAAGACAAGCCCAAGAAGTTTAATGATTTAGATAGTCTTTTGACCACGTAGTTTGATACATTACACATATTACAGTAAGGGTTACAGTAGCATATTGTAGCCCTTTTTCTTTTCATTCATTTCTGATTTTTGCATTGCAATTGCGAGTTAAAAGGGCAAAGTACAAGCCCGATTCATTAACTTTTTGATTTATGCAAAAATGGAAGAAAGAATTTTAAATCAGCTTGACAGAATCGAGCGTAACAGCCTATTGGCTTCAAAGAATGTACTTTGTTTGGATGATGTGGCATTGCTTACGGGATTAAGCAAATCGTGGCTTTACAAAGCTACTTGTAGCCACTCAATACCCTTTTACCGACCCAATGGAAAACAGATATATTTTGACCGTACAGAGGTTGAAAATTGGATGAAACAAAACCGAGTAGCCACAAAACAAGAAATTGAACAAGAAGCAACCACCTATGTAGTTACCGGCAAATTTCCAAAGAAAGGGGGTGCAAGATGATAACCCCCAATATATCCGCTTATTTCCGCTTTGAACAGCTGCAGCAATACAAGAACGTAACCCGTAAAGGCGTTACCGAACCAAGGAAGCAACCAAGATTTGACCTAACAGCCATTGCCGGGTATTGGGAAGCATTGGACAAACTGAAAAACTACAAAGGTATTTTGTTTTTCAATCTTATTCCGACCGACAAAAACGAGTACCGCAAACAGGACGGCACAACACCGGAATATTATTTGCAATGTACCCCCGTCAAAAGCAAAGCAATCAACTTTTCAGGCATACGCTTTCAGTATGCGGACGGTAAACAGACACTATTTGCGAGTGGCGAACCAAGCGACCGGGAAACGCTTAAAGGGGGCGTTAAAAATCCGATGTACGGACAAAGAAACGATGCTTTTCTATTCCTCTTCTCAAAGGATATGCAGACTTTGGAAGTGTTGGTAATCGAGGGCGGGCGGTTGCTTATTGATGCGTACCGGAAACAACTTTCATTTGGCGGGTTGGATGAAGTTTTGGCACAATTGCGGAAACAGGCAAAAACGGCAATTCCCTTATAGTAAGATGTAATTTGTACCCAAAATTTGGTAACATGTATGATACTGTAAACTTTTGGTTGAATCGGATTGAAGCCGGTTCAGATTTGGAAAAATCAACGCAATATTTGACGAACTCTAAAGAAACCGTAAACAAAGACACGGGAGAATTTTGGAGTGTTGGAAACATTGATAATTTGAAAGTAACGGTATCTATGGCAGGCGTGTCAATCAAAGGCAGTTTGGCAAAGTTTCTTTTTCCTGATAACACATACACGCTAAACAGAAATCAAGTAAAAGAAGCCGTTGCTAAATTATCGGATTCTATTCATTTGGATTTATTAAGGGCTTGCGTTACCCGTATTGATGTATCGACAAACTTTATAATGCAACACCCGGCAAATGGTTATTACGATGTTTTGGGGCTATGTAGAAACTTTAATCGGGTTCAGGCGACCAACAATACCCTTTACTACCATAACAAGGGAAAAGAGCAAAAAAGAGCCTTGATATTCTATGACAAAGCCCGTGAAGTATTGAGCCGTAAGGGTGTAATGCCTGATGTGTTTTCAGGCTCAAATTTATTGCGGTATGAAGCCCGATGGAATACACGTTTACCCCAACAGCTAAAAGAGCCTGAAATAAAGGGAAACACGCTGTTTGATGCAAAGTTTTATGGCAAAGTGATAAGCCTTTGGGCTGATGGGTATTTCAATATAGATAAAAAGCGAACTCCAAATTTTGAAGCGATGGAAAAAATTAAAACCGTATCGGATGCAACAGACTTTGTTTGCGCTATTGCGTTGCACAAATTGAAACCTGATGAAGTACAAAGCATTTTGCAAGATATGAAACAAAACAAGGTGTTTGAGGATAGGAAATACTATACCCGGCTTAAGGCAAAATTAAAGGAAATATCCAACAAAGCGGATATTACCAAAGCGGATGATTTGGTTACTGAATTAGATTCAGAGGTTAGAAATATTTTGTCCTATAAACGTTAAATTATTATTTGTATGACACATATGATTTTTAGAGTCAATTTTTTAGAAAAAAGTCCTTTTACTGATGCTATTTTGGATTTTGGCAAAGAAACAATATTGGAAATAAGCGATTTGGGTATTTATGGAATGCGGGTTGATATGTTGGAATTAGGGTTTGATTATTATTTGAGGCGTTTAATGTGGTGTGTGCCGAACCTTGATTCTTTAAGATTTTTATTGATGGAAATTGAAAGATGCGATATTATTTCTCAAAACATATTTGAAGTAGCTTTTAGTAAAGGTAAAGTTCTCAAAGAGTTTAATTTAAAACAGTTGTTAGAGTTTACAAAGATTGCTTTACCTAATATGCACAAGAACTTACTATCAATAATTTCAGCTTGCAACAAAAGCAATGATATTGCCAATTTTACGCTAAGCAAATGGTTTGATACATTCCTTGGTTTAGAGTATGAAATGATTGAAAACTTGAAAAAACTTGGCTTTGAGACAAAACAGCTTAAAAAATTCTTAGATGATGAAGCATTAAACTTATTGAGAAAACCAATGGGTAATGAATAATTTCCCTTATAGTAAAGTGTGATTTGTTACCATTATTTGGTAACGATATTGAATGAAAACAACATTAAAATACATTGAATTATGGCACAGCCAAAAGGAAAAACGGGCAATCCAAACGGGCGACCAAAAGGAAGCCCCAATAAAACAACAACAAAAGTAAGGCAATGGCTTTCACAGTTGATTGAGAAAAACAGACGGCAAATTGAGCGAGATTTGAAAGCGATTGAACCAAAGGATAGATTATTGATTCTTGAAAAGTTTATGAGTTATACCGTACCAAAAATGCAAAGTGTGCAAGCCCAAATTGACTTCAACAACTTGACAGATGAACAACTTGACAATATTGTTTTAGAAATAACCCAAAATATTGAAGAAAATGAATGCTAATACAAGAACTCCCATTGATAGGGATATGAAAATAATGCTGTTAAAGGCATTGAAAAGGGGATATTTTGACTATTCCGATTTAGAAACGTTGGAAAGCCTAATATCTACGAGGTACAACAACTTAACAGATGATGAGTTGAACGACCTGATAAAAGAACTCCATAGAAAATTGGGGTTTGAAGTTGAATATATGTAAAAGCAAAATTAGTCCACACGTTGACATTGCGCCGGGCTATATCAGCGTGCTGGCACTAAACCGGGCGTTTAATAATTAAAAAATCAAATTATGGCAGATTACAGTAAAGAAGAAATTGCGGAAATGATAAGTGCCGCAGTAAATGAAGCGGTTGCGCCTCTAATTGAGAGGTTTGGAGAAACCGCAAACAAAGAAACCCCAACAGAGGCAGACAAACCCGATAATGGTGTTTCCGAGGCAGTCAAACAATACGTTGCCTCCAAAAAAGATGATTTGTTGGGCGGGCGCAAAGTTGAAGCCCTCAACAATCGTAATTATTCACCCCAAGGTGAAGCGGCAACGGATTTGAAAGCAACAGGTAATTCAGTATTAACAGGTAAAGAAATTTAATTATGAAAAAAATTTTAATTGAAGAAAACGCAGAATTGGCAAATAAGCACATTCAGCAAGTGGAAACCGAGTATATCAAACGTGTTGGGATTTTAGCAAGTGCCATTGCCGGATTGGGTATTGGTGTGCCAACCAAGGAACAAATTATTGATGCAATAAGCAATAATTCAAACAACATTCAATCAGTTTATGACCAATCTAATAATCTTGAAAAAGAGGATAGTAAGACAGCTCAAATGTTGGCTGTTGTTTTTGGTGGTGAATCCAATAAACGTATGGATAATGTGCGTAAATCCGCCGAGATATTCAATAACAATTATCTTGGTCTTTTCAATGGTTTACGCTTAAATGACCCAAAGTTATTTGATTGGTTTGATGTTTCAGATGATGGCAAAGTTTTATTGGTTGAATCCGTGAAAGATTCAATCCGTGAAAGTGTCAAAGTGTACACGGCGACAACCGCAGGGGCAAATATGTATGCTTTACAACAATCGCTTGTAAACGATATGCAAAAGATGTACGATATGATGGTGGCAGTACATGAATCAGATGGTTCACAGTTAAGTATTTCAGCACAAAACGCATTGTCTTTGTTTCCACGTGGTTTGTTTGAAACAAGCAAAGACCCAAATACAGACCGACTGGTATTCAAGGCAAAATCAATCAATTTTGACCCTGAAACAACGGTTGATTAACCGTGTAATATTCCACGGCATTGTCTCATAAACCTTGCCGTGGAAATAAGACAGAAAAGTAATTTAATAAAAATTCAAAGCAAATGGAACAAAACAATTTGATGCAATCAGAAGTTGCGGTTAAGAGCCAAAGCGATGTTGGGGTAACTATTCAGCTCGCAAAAACAACTTTGCAAGACAGTAAAGGAGAAAAGGAACTTTGCCCGGGAATATGCCTTTATATTGAACAAAACAAGCCACAAAAAGCCGTTATGTTGTTGTTTGATGTAGAGCAAACGGAAAGCTTAATAAAGCAATTGGAAACGCTCAAAAACGGGGCTTTGGCTTATGAAAAGAACCGATTGAGATAAGTTGAAACAAGACCTTTATTTGAAAGCCCTAAATGTTGATGTTTGGGGCTTTTTTGTGCTTCTTAATTTAATGGAGGTGTGTTATAGTGATACACACATCATTGATATTCAGATGCAAAGGTAAACAAAGTTTTGAATCAACGTTGTTTTTTTAGAAAGATTATTTGAACTTTGCAACATAAACAATATAAAATTTGAATATGAAAACGGATATTGATTTGAATAAACCCATTTGGCAATTGACCGTTGGCGAGTTCTTGCAATTATTGGAGCAAAGACAACCAATTGTTTTAAAAGAAACTGAAATGCCCCAAAAACGGCTTGTTTACGGCATTGCAGGCATTGCCCAACTACTCAATTGCTCAATGACCACCGCCAACCGGATAAAGGCAAGCGGAAAGATTAACCGGGCAATATCGCAATGCGGGCGGATGATAACCGTTGATGCGGATTTGGCATTGGAACTTATGAAACAACCAAAATAATAAACAGATGAAACCAATTTATTTTTTACAAGCAACAAAAACAAGCAAAGGAACAAACGGCAATGCCGATTTGAATTATTGGACTGATGAAAAGCAATGTATATCGTGTTGGAAACCGACTATAAAAGAGCGTTTTTCTATTCTATTTAATGGCAAAATTTGGCTTGGCGTTAAATCCGGGAATACACAACCACCCGTTTTTGTTTCAGGTAAGCCCGTTTTTGAGAAAGTGAAAATATCCGCTTTTCATCGTTTGCGGTGGTGGTTTGAAAATTTATGTTTCAAATTGTCTAATATCAAAGTTTGCAAGAATGAAACTGAATGAAATTGAACACATAATGTATGGCTACAATTCCGCTGAAATTGAAAAGAGATTAAACGATATTTTCAATGGGTATTTGGGATGTGATACAGGCGACACGCCGGAAGAACTTCAACAAAATCACCACTTGATACGGTGTATTGTGAATGTATTCAATAAATTGAATGAAGTAAGAAACGGTAATTCTATTGAATAAAACCGCTGTTTTGATATGACAGTATGGCAGAAAAAGGGTTGTAGAACTTGTGGTTCTACAACCCTTATTGAATATCAGCGAGTTATGAAATGCGTACACGGAAATGTACACGATTTTGGTATTTAGGCGCATTTAAGTGTATCATTATAATACATTTGCAATGCAATTGCATTACATTTGCATAAACTACAATAGCAATGAACGACTTCACCCAAATAGATAAACCCGATAGTGTGCCAAAAGACCTTTGGTTTTTGCTTCAATATGCTGTTATGGGTGATTTTGATAAAATTTCAAATATTGTAAGCCGTATCAATGAAGAGGGCAAAATACTTGTTGCGGTTTATCCGGGTGTGTCTGAATTGATGAAAGGTATTGATGTTTCTGAAATGGAGTATATCGGCGATATTATGGACGGGGGGTTGTATCTAAAATAGGTTTTATTTGTTATTCCATTAGCTCCCCAAAAGGCAGTTTTCTATTATATTTGTTGCCTGTTTGTTACTTAAGTATAATAAGTAGTATTTCAATTAATTGATAATAAATTATTTAAAAACAAATCATCACATTCTGTATCGGGAAGTGAGAAATATATGTAAATGACTTGTATTATAAATATTAATTTATATTTCTACAAATGAAAAACCTCAATGAGTAATTTTATTTTGCTCATTGAGGTTTTTATCGGAATTGAATTTGAATTACAAGCCGAATGTTTCAGCTACAGCCGGACACACAACTTTTCCGTCCACAACATTTAATCCTTTTTTCAGATCGTCATATTTTTCGCAGGCTTTTTTCCAGCCAAGATTAGCCAATTTTACAGCGTATGGTAATGTCGCATTGGTAAGGGCTAATGTAGATGTACACGGAACTGCACCCGGAATATTGGCAACACAGTAATGTAATATGCCATCAACTTCGTAAACCGGTTTTGTATGTGTTGTTGGCTGAGATGTTTCGAAGCAACCTCCCTGGTCAATGGCTACATCGACGAGCACTGATCCTGGTTGCATTCGTTTTAGCATTTCACGGTTGATCAAATATGGAGTCTTAGCTCCGGGAATTAGTACTGCACCAATTACCAGGTCGGTATGTGGTAACAGTTGTTCGATGTTGTATTGCGATGACATGACTGTATCAACATTTGCCGGCATGATTTCGCTCAGATAACGGAGGCGTGGTAGAGAAATGTCCATAATGGTTACGTGTGCTCCCAGACCAGCAGCCATAAGAGCTGCCTGTGTTCCCACAACACCACCGCCAAGTACAAGAACATGGGCTGGTTTTACTCCAGGAACTCCTCCGAGTAGAATTCCTTTTCCGCCTTTAGGTTTTTCTAAGTATTTAGCGCCTTCCTGAATTGACATGCGTCCTGCAACTTCCGACATGGGGATAAGCAGTGGAAGTGTGTTGTGTGTTTCAACGGTTTCATAAGCCAAGCATACGGCTTTGGACTTGATCATGGCATCTAAAAGTGGTTTGTTTGATGCAAAGTGAAAATAAGTGAAAAGTAACTGATTCGGACGGATTAAGTCATATTCTTGTTCAATAGGTTCTTTTACTTTCATAATCATTTCGGCAATATCGAATACTTCTTTTGCTGTTTCCAGAACCGAGGCTCCTGCCTGGATATATTCTTCATTACTGAACCCGCTGTTGAGGCCTGCATTGGTTTCTACATAAACCGTATGCCCGTTTTTAGCCATGGTCTGAACACCTGCCGGAGTTAATGCAACCCGGTTTTCATTGTTTTTGATTTCTTTTGGAACACCGATTATCATAATTTCAATATTTAGAATGATGAATACTATTAATGTTTTTGTTTTGAATAAATCAATGACAAAAGTCGATGTAAAGTTATAAGATTGCTTTTAAACTGAAACAGTCCCAGCGTGAAAAAAGTTTAATCTTGCTTGTTTTTGTTTATTTGTCTGATAATTAGAATATTATTTGTTTGTCTCTGTTCCTTGATAGTGAAATAAAGAAGCTGTATTTTAGTTTGTTCTTGAATTAATTTACTAAAATACAGCTTCGGAATGAAATATATTTATCTTGTTACTTACAAATTGTAAGTAAACAAATGAAAGTTTTTATGGTAAAGAAATTGAATAAGTTGAAGTAGAAAAAGATCCTATTATACCAATTTTATTGCTTATATTTGAATAAACCTGTACAGGTTCAGAGAAAAATTCCATCTCATTCTCGCTGGCCGAACGTGTTTTGAGATAATAGTAATAGTCTTTAGAAATAGATTGTAATATAACTAAAAGTTCTCGTTTGACGGGAATTTTTGTTTCGGTTTTATAATACGGGTTGCTGTAATCATAATAATTGGTTTCTACATCAGTTTTTTTTGTGTAAATGCTTTCGTATAACGAGTAATGATATTTTAAAGTGTATTCTTTTCCGTTGAAGAGTTCATCGTTAAATTCATTATATTGACTATAACTGCTTACATCCCAAATATCTTCAATTTCATTTCCTCCGAAAACCATATCATCGGAATAACCATTCGTGTAAATAATAGCCGTGCTGTCATTATCAAAATAATTTTTTACCGCAGTTTTTATTCGATAATAATTCGTAAGTTTAATATTGTCTTTGAATTTGATTCTTAAATCACCTTCTTCAGAAATGTATAACCCTACAGTATCTTTTACCGGTTCACTATTTTCATTATAGTAATCATAATTTATTATATAATCCATGTTCGTTTTGAAATTCAGTGTATCAACCGATAGAATATTCGGATTTGAAGGAATTTCAGTAGTTGATTCTATCGTGGAAAACTGACTGTTTGAAGCAGTTATTTTAATTTTATCTCCAACCTGAGGTATGTAAGTCGACTGATAGTAATAGTAGCCATTGGAGGTATAATTGAGTATTCCTTTCTCCTGATCATTTACAAAAAGCGTTACTGTAGCATCGGCAACCACAGGAAAATCGGAATCGCTTTGCAGAAAGAATTTGCTTTTACTTAAATGAACTTTGATTAATGAATCGGGGTTGATAAAACCGTTCATTACCAAAAGAGATTCCTGAACATCTCCGTCAAACTCTATTTCGGAGATGCATGATGTTGTCAGAAATATTGAAATAATAAAAGTCGGTAGAAAATATAATTTAGTTTTCATGAATGTTTGATTTAGAATTTATAAGAATAGCTGATGGATGGCATAATCATGAATATACTGATTTGTTTTAATGTCTTTCGCTCGGTTATTTCCTGAGTATAGTAATTATAACTATAATCGGTATACGGGAAAATTAAGAATGGATTTTGGCGATTATACACATTATATACGCTGATATTCCATGTTCTGATACCGTGTTTTTTTTGCTTGTTGAAGTTTATTCCCAGATCGAGTCGTTGGTAGCTTGGATATTTAAAATTATTTCGTTGAGTCAGATTTGGAATAGAACCTTCCGGATTGTACCAATAATTATTACCATCCGGAATTGGATAAGCATACGAGTTTTGCATGGCTAATGTACCGTTTTGTCCGGTACGATAAATCCATGTGCCGGCAATATCAATTTTATCATTGAATTTGTGTGTAATGACAATGTTGAGGTTATGCCGACGGTCGTATTTTGCCGGAAAAACTTTGCCCTGGTTTAGTTCCTGTTCCGTTTTATCAAAAAGCCTATCGGTTTTAGACCACGTATAGGCAATCCAACCCTGCGTCTTTCCGATAGACTTTTGAGCCATAAATTCAACACCGTAAGACCAGCCTCGCCCCATGGCGACTTTGTCTTCCCAGCCAGTACTTGAACCCCAGAAAGTAGCTCCGTCCTTATATTCAATTTGGTTATCCATTGCCTTGTAATATGCTTCTACAGAAAAATCAAACATACTGAGCAAATTATAAAATGCTCCGATTGAATACTGATTGGCTTTCATCGGTTTTATCTTTTTAGTTACTGGTACCCATAAATCGGTTGGCAGGCTGATGTTGTTGTTTGACAAAAGATGAATGTACTGGCTCATCATCGTATACGATGCTTTTAAAGAAATGTCATCGGTCAAGAGCAGGCGCAAATTGATACGGGGCTGCAATGAATGATAAAATTCGTTTTGAACAAAAAATGTTGAATAATGTAATCCGAGATTGGCTTTCAGGTAGTTGTTAATCGTCCAGTTATCTTCAAAATACAGAGCCGTTTCGAATGCCGTTATATTTTTATCTCCGATAATAGTATCACTGTGCTCGTTCAGCGAGTCTGTGACAAGCTTTTCCGAAGCTACCGAAACTCCCGGACGGAAAGTATGATTTACCAGTGCTGCTCCAAATTTGATGTCGTGGTTCGGTTGCGGACTATAATCGAAATCGACTTTTGCCGCAATATCATTAATTCCTGACCGGTATCCTAATTCAGACGATTCGTAAATATCAGTTGAAGTGTCGTAGTTTTTTTGACTAAAGTCCAATCCCATGTTCATATTGAACCGGTACTGAGTATAGGTTGCCGTGGTATTCATAAACAACTTATTGTTGATAATATGATTCCAGCGAAAAGCCGTAATCAGGTTTCCCCATTTCCAACTAAGTTTCATTTCACTGTCAATATTTCCCAGGTCATAGTCAAGATAACCCTCTTTAAAGGAGCTGTATATGCCATCATCACCCGAATAAATGCTTAGGAAAAGTTTATCGTTATCTGAAAGTTTGTGGGTGACTTTAGCATTTAAGTCATAGAAATAATAGCCTGCCGAAATGTTCTCGACTCCTTCCGTTGCAGCAGCCATTTTGATAAATGGTTGGGCTATAATGTCATAATAAGTTCTGCGGGCTGAAATATTGAAAGATGTTTTTTTGCTGAAAACTGGCCCTTCAAGATTTATTTTCGATGAGATGATGCCTACGCTGATATTTCCATGCAATTTTTTTGTATTTCCATCTTTCATTTGAATATCGACAACAGAAGATAGCCGGCTCCCGAAACGCGCTGGGAAACCGCCTTTATAGAAAGTTACATTTTTGATTGCATCGGCATTGAAAACAGAGAAGAATCCTCCCATGTGGTTTACATTGTAGATAGGAACTCCGTCGAGCATAAAAAGATTTTCGTCGGGTCCGCCTCCCCGTACATAAATACCTGATGAACCTTCAACTCCGGCCTGAACTCCCGGCAGTAGTTGCAGAGTTTTGATGACATCGGTCTCTCCAAACAATGCCGGTACCGACTTAATCAATGTTACAGGTACATCAATTGTACTCATCTGTGAGCCTTTTATACCAATTTCCTTATGATTGGCCGTGACGGTAACTTCTTTTAGTTCAATGGATTCTTCCATACTGACATTTATTATGGTATCCTTATCCAGATAGAAGTGCCTCTTTTCAGTGCCAAAACCCATATACGAAAAATTTAAATCAATTTCACCTTTAGGTAACGTGATTGAATAAAATCCATAGGTGTTTGTGACTGTTCCTAACCGGGTATTGCTGTCGTAAACCGAACAGCTAATTAATGTTTCACTGTTTTTAGCTTCTGTGATGTACCCGCTTATGGTAAAACTTTGAGCATTTAAAATGCTGGTAAACAGCAATATTACAATAGTAGCAGAAATGTTTCTTTTCATAAATTAATTTAAATAAGAAAATGATGTGCAAAAGTAAGAAAATGTTGCATGAATTTTTCAAATATTTAAAATAAATATCATGATAAACAAACGATATTATTTAAATTATATTTTATCTTTCTATAAAGATTATTTTATGAGTGAAAAAATGTCTTTCAGGTTAATTATGTTTAATCCTTGGAAATCAACTGATTTAATCATTGCGTTAGCGACTTCGCCTGCATGAACCGGGCGAATTTTCTTGAGAATACCTGCTTTATTTATGAAAAACATTATTTTCAGGGCTAATCTTTCCATGGTGCGTTTTTCAGTTCTGTTTCCGTATAGTTGTGTTGGACGGAGTATGTTAATTGTCTGAAAATTTAGTTTGGAAACGGCTTCATCAAGTTCTCCTTTCATGCGCGAATAGAAGTTGACCGATTTGGCATTGGCTCCTGCTGCTGAAATAAGTACGTAAGCCGGAACCTGATTTGTTGCGGCTATCTGAGCGGTTTTGTATTGATATTTAAAGTCTACTTTATATTGATTGGCCTTTGTTTTTGCATTAGCTATGGTAGTGCCCATACAGGAGAAAAGTACGTCTCCGATTACTAAATTTCTCCATGTTTCAGGTTCATCAAAGTTAATAATGTGTTCTTTAATTTTTGGAAAGTTGAACCCGGAGGGGCGACGCACCAATGAAATTATTTCAGAGTATTTTGGGGATTCTGACAGTTGTTTTATAAGTTCACGCCCGACTAATCCGGTAGAACCAATTACAATTGCTTTTTTGTTTGTCATTTTTTTATGATTATGGGGATATTTATGAAAAATACGCGAACTTATAACAACTCCGCGTATTTTCTTGTTCTGTTGTAGAATTCTGGAAATTAATTATCGATATGTATATCTCTGAATCCCAAAAAATAAAGTATTCCGTCGAGGCCCATGGTTGAAATGGATTGTTGGGCATTTTCTTTTACTTTTGGTTTGGCGTGAAATGCAATTCCCAGTCCTGCAAGGTTGAGCATAGGCAGGTCATTAGCACCATCTCCAACGGCAATTACCTGCTGGAGTTCAATTTTTTCAACCTGAGCTATGAGTTTTAGCAGTTCTGCTTTACGTTTTCCATCCACGATATCTCCAATGTGATTTCCTGTAAGTTTTCCATCCACAATTTCAAGTTCGTTAGCATAAACGTAGTCAACATCAAACATTTTCTGTAGATGTTTCCCAAAATAAGTGAACCCTCCGGAGAGAATTGCTATTTTGAATCCGCATTTTTTCAATATAGACATCAAACGGGCAGCTCCGTCCATAATCGGCAGGTTTTGAGCGATTTCCTGCATAACACTTTCTTCGAGGCCCCGTAACAGGGCAATGCGTTTTGTAAAACTTTCCACGAAATCAATTTCTCCACGCATGGCCGATTCTGTAATAGCCCGAACCTGTTCGCCGACTCCGGCTCTGTCAGCCAGTTCATCAATAACTTCTGTTTTAATAAGCGTCGAATCCATATCGAAACAAATCAGACGTCGGCTACGCCGGAAAATATCGTCCTCCTGAAAAGAAATATCTATTCCAAGATCGACTGAATATTTCATGAATTTTGCCGAAAGTGCTTTTTTGTCTAAGATATTGCCTCTAACCGAAAGTTCTATACATGAACGTATCGCTGCATTCTCATCCGGGTCAAGAGAAGGCCGACCCGTCAGACGCTTGATTGAGTCAATGTTCAGATCCTGATCACTTACAGCCTGTGTCACTTTGGATAATTGCCGGGCCGATATTTCTTTGCCCAAAAGTGTGACAATAAACCGGCTTGCTCCTTGGCGATCGACCCAGTTGTTATATCTTTCAGCGGTGATCGGCGTGAATCGTACCGAAACATTAAGTTCCGAACATTTAAAAAGAATTTCTTTCAGGATGTTGCCTGAATCGCTTCTGTCCGACATTTTAAAAAGTATACCTAACGAAAGGGTATGGTGGATATCGGCCTGTCCGATGTCGAGAATAGTTGCGTCATAGTTACCCAAAATCCGGGTGATTGCGGTTGTAACACCGGGTTTATCTTCACCCGAAATGCTGATTAGAATGATTTCGCTGTTTTGCATCTTTTTTATACCGTTTGAGATTATTTTTTTCTGAGATAACTTTCATAAGTATCCAGAGTGTTTATTACATAAGAGACTGTTTCTTTGCCTCTGAAAGAACCGTATTTTACAACGGGATCATTGTAGAACTGGGGTTCTGATTTTTTGAGTAAAAAGTATTCAACGTTGTTATACCATATTTGAGTGTTTCTACCATACTTTTGCGTAAGCGACATGGCATCGATGATATGTGCCGGTCCCGAGTTATAGGCGGCCAGAATAAATTTGATTCGTTCCTCTTTATTGGTCACCTTCTGAAAGGACATGTTTAAACTTTTGATGTATTGAACACCGGCTTCTATGTTTTTTTCGGGATTGAATATTGTTTTTCGTGTTAATCCGAAATTAGAGGCAGTACGTGGCATCAATTGCATGATACCGGCAGCTCCGGCCCAGGAAATCTGAGCAGAATCAAAATGAGACTCCTGATATGCAACGGCAGCAAGTAGCCGCCAGTCCCAGCCAATTTCAGACGCATATTTTTTAAAAATATAATCGTAAGGCGATATTGCTCCTTTAGGTATTCTTATTTTTTTCTGAGAAAAGTATAAATTTCTTGTCCGGTATTTATAATCAAGGTCTTCTTCCAAATCCTTAGTGTATTTCGATTTTTGCCATTGTTCAATGGCCTTTTTGAGTTTCTTGCTTTCGTGGCGTATGAGCCAGCCATTTCGTTGATCGAATCCGATGGGCATGCGTACATCAAGGCGCTTATAATAATATTTGTACAATGAGGCCGTTTTGTAATAAGCAGTAGTATAGTCAATTTTATCAGCTGCCACCATTTCGATCAAATCTTCAGAACTCAAAGAGTCTGGAGCTTCTGCAATTTCAAAACTTTCGCCCAGTTCCTTATTAAGTGAAATCAACCTTGACTCAAGGATAGTGTTAGGTTTTACATAGATTTTTTTACCCTTCAGTTCTGTAACATCATTAATCCTGTCGGCATTCATTCGTTGGATCAGAACCTGATAAGAGTCGTTTTGCGAAAAAACGAACCAGAATAATTTTTTAAGCTCATTCGTTTCATAGATATTGCTGGCAATCAGATCGATGGTTCTGTCCTGAAGTTTATGTTCAAGCTCAAGCTCGCTTTTGGCTTCGTAGAATTTTATGTTTACTCCGAGACTATCGGCTAGATTTTCGGCCATCTCGTAATCATAACCCATGTAGTCGTCACGGTACAGAAAATAAGAGACAGGCCCGAACATTACGCCGACCCGTAATGTGTCACGTTGTTCAATTTTTTCCAGGTCCACGTTATAAGCGACGGTCTTGTTTTCATTTTTACGTTCATGGCATGCCGTAAAAATAAAACAGGTAAGTATGGTCAGAAATGCGGCTCTTTTATAAAGCATAAAATGTTATATGTATTCTACATTTTCGTCATTAAAAGCCGACATTCCCTGCAATTTGAGGAAAACCCGGGCTGTTGCAACAACATCCTTCTGACAATAAATGGCAATACGTTGAATATTCTTTTCTTTGTAAAATACATTTGCCACCTGACTTCCATCAATATCGTCCTTGGGTGTCGGAATACCAAAAATGGCAGTTAAGAGTTTTAAAGCTGTATAATTCTTGTAATCGCCGAATTTCCAAAGTTCTAATGTATCTATAAAATTAATTTCCCAGGGTTTTTTCCCTGAAATCCGGAGTATTTCCGGCAGTTGGATGCCATTTATCAACATTCGGCGACAAATATAGGGTATGTCAAACTCTTTGATGTTGTGTCCGCAAAGCGTATGTTCTTTAGTGGTACAAAATTTTGCCAGCAATTGGGCAAAATCCTGCAACAGAATTTTTTCGTTATCTCCGGCAAAAGATTTGGTGCGGAAATGCATTTCGGTTCCTTTGTAATGGATAAATCCGACTGAAATACAAACAATTTTGCCAAATTCCGCATAAATGCCGGCACTGTTGGCAAATGCCTCGGTAGCAGTTGTTAATTCCGGATATTTTTCGGGCATCCTTTTGTAGATCAGATTAAATTTATCTTCCCATAAATGAGCTAAGTCTTCGGAAACAAGGGACAGATCGGCTTCCATAGGTACCGTTTCAATATCTAAAAACATTATTTTCGATAAATCAGTCGGGGTCATAAAACAGTTTGATTTAATTTTTTCAGATTATTTCGTCTCGAGATTCAAATTCTTCTTTATGTAATGTGTCAGAATATCAATCGCAATATGGTTGTTTCCTCCCTGAGGAACTATTAAATCTGCGAAACGTTTCGTAGGTTCAATAAATTGTAGGTGCATCGGTTTCACAGTCTGTTCGTAACGCTCCATAACTTTATTTACAGATCGTCCACGCTCAACGATGTCCCGATTGATAACGCGGATAAGTCTATCGTCAGCATCAGCATCTACAAAAACTTTCAGATCCATGAGCTTGCGGAGTTCCGGATTCGTGAGAACAAGAATCCCTTCTACAATAATTACGTGGCAGGGTTTGACCGGGATAGTCTCTTTCGATCTGGTACAAGTCAGATAAGAATAAATGGGCTGATCAATGGTTTTACCCTTTCTGAGCTCTTTCAAATGGCGGATAAGAAGTTCAAATTCAATTGAGTCCGGATGATCAAAATTTATTTCAAGTCTTTCTTCCAAAGGCAAATGGCTACTGTCGCGATAATAAGAATCCTGAGGTAGAATAGCCACTTCGCTTTCGGGAAGTTGTTCTAATATCTTTTTTACTACAGTAGTCTTTCCTGAACCGGTTCCTCCGGCAATACCAATAATTATCATAAATTTGTGTCTCTCTGTTTCAGAGCACTAAATTAGATATTTATTCTTTTTTTTACGAATTTGAACGTCGTTTTTTTTGATTTTGTAATATATTTTTTTGATTTATAAAATGTTATCATAAACTCGTGAATTTTTATCAGGTTTGTAAGTGATTTGTTGAAATTTTCTAAAGTGATGTTCTGTCAGGAATAAAGTCAAAAATCCAATAAAACTTTATGTTGAAAGTTATATATTTGTGTACCAAATTATTAAAATCTATTTTACATGAATAAGATTGCTGCCGTTTTTTCATTTTTGTTGTGTTTTTCATTGGCCTTATATGCCGGAGATCAAATCAATATCATTCCTTATCCTCAAAAGATGGATATAAAGCCGGGCCATTTTAAAATAAATTCAGGAACAACTGTTTTTGCAGATAGTGGATTTGAAAAATTAGCTTCCGGTTTTCAGACCCGGTTTAAACTTGTTTCCGGTTTTCAGCTCAGCAAGAACGATGAAATTTGTACGCAACAAATCCGGTTTGAAAAAGCGAATAATTTATCTGAAGAAGGGTATTCGTTGTCGGCAGATTCAAAAAATATTGTACTGAAAGCTTCTACGCAGGCAGGGATGTTTTATGCTCTGCAAACATTGTATCAGCTAATGCCTGTCGATATTTATGGAAAAGAATTGTCTGAACGGAAAAAATGGACTGTTCCCTGTGTTGAGATAGAAGATGTCCCTCGTTTTGCTTATCGCGGTCTACATTTGGATGTAAGTCGTCATTTTTTTACGGTAGACGAAATTAAGCGATATTTGGATGCTATGGCTATCCACAAACTTAATCGTTTTCACTGGCATCTAACTGATGATCAGGGTTGGAGAATTGAAATCAAAAAATATCCGAATCTTACCAAAACCGGTTCACACCGGATTGAAACTTTGGTCGGACATTATTATGAAAATTTTCCACAGCGTTATGACGACGATGCTTATGGTGGTTATTATACTCAGGATGAAGCTCGTGAAATTGTACGGTATGCAGCCGAACGCAACATTACTGTAATTCCCGAAATAGAAATGCCAGGGCATGCTTCGGCGACGATAGCTTCGTATCCTTTTCTTTCATGTACGCGCCAACAAATAAACGTAGCCAAAAAATGGGGCATTTTTGAGGATGTTTATTGTACGAGGGATTCTGTCTTTAATTTTTTAGAAGATGTACTGACGGAAATCATGGATATTTTTCCATCGGAATATATTCATATTGGAGGCGATGAATGTCCGAAAGTTCGTTGGCACGAATGTCCGGATTGTCAGAAACGCATCAAATTGCTTGGATTGAAAGATGAACACGAATTACAAAGTTATTTTATTCAGCGGATTGAGAATTTTGTCAACACAAAAGGCCGAAAAATTATAGGTTGGGATGAGATTTTGGAAGGTGGTTTGGCCGATAATGCTACCGTGATGTCGTGGCGTGGGGTGGCCGGAGGAATTGAAGCTGCCAAGAGTTCGCACAATGTAATAATGACTCCCGGAGAATTCTGTTATTTTGATCATTATCAGGATAATCCTGAGACAGAACCAACTGCTATTGGAGGATATACGCCTTTATCAAAGGTATATAGTTTTGAGCCGGTTCCGGCTTCTTTTAGTGCAGAAGAGGCACGGTATATTATCGGCGCTCAGGCTAATGTGTGGACAGAATATCTGAAACAATTTTCGGATGTTGAATATATGGTTTTTCCTCGAATTGCTGCCTTATCAGAAGTTTTGTGGACTCAGTCCGAATATAAAAATTACGATCGTTTTTGCCAGAATATGCTGACTGAGTTTCAGCGGTATAAAGTTTTGGATATTAATGCCTCGAAAGCCTTTTACGGAGTATCGGCCCAAACTGTAAGTGTATCGGCAGATAAGGTACAATTCATTCTGAGAACCGATGATTCTAAAGCTGTAATTCATTATAATTTAGATGATTCGCAGGTAAGCCTAAAGTCTTCGGTTTATAAATCGCCTGTTACGATTCATAAAAATACAGTAATACATGCCCGGAGTTTTGAAGGGAAAAAAGAAGTAGGAAAGGAGCTGATTCAAAAGTTGGCAGTAAGTAAAATTTCTGGTAAAAAACCAGTATCTTCCGTTCCTATTTTTAAAAACGATGCTGTTTTGCAACAATTGACAGATGGAATTTATGGCGGAACAAAATCAGGAAATAACTGGATTCAGATCGGAGGAAATTCGGATCGGGAGTTGGTTTACGATTTGGGTTCGGTTATGCAGGTACATGTGGTTTCTGTCAGCATTTTGAATAAGCCAGCTATATGCGGAATTTATCCTTTCGGTATCATCGTTTTATTGTCGGAGGATGGCGTAGATTTCGTAGAAACGGCCCGCGAAAAATCAGAAAAAGTTTATGATTCGATAATCCGTATTTATCGTCCGGAAATATTTTTTCCGTATAAAAAGGCACGTTATGTAAAAATAGTTTTTTTGAATGGTGGAAATGTATTTGATTTAAACGGAAATACGAGAGACAGCGTATTGTTTCTGGATGAAATAGAGATAAATTAATGTCAGAATTTTTCTGTACAGATAAAAAAATCCGGTGATGATTTTTTGCCGAATTTTTTATTTTATGCAACATTTTTAAAAATATCTGCATCAATGTTATCGATTTTAAATTACCTCCGGACTCAAAACTAAAAACAATTAAAGTATGAAAACAATTAAGAACTTTTTTATCCTGTTTATACCCATTGTGTTTTTTATTGCATGTGAATCAGATAATTATGCAGATTCGTATTTAAGTTATTATGAAAATGGTTATGATCAGCAATCCAATGAGAAATATAAAGACTATGCTGAGAATCAGTTCGTAGATGCTTCGGAACAGCCGGTTTCCACTTTTTCGGTTGATGCCGATGGCGGTTCTTATGCCAATATGCGCCGGTTTATGTCCGATGGCGATACCGTGCCTCGAGCAGCAGTTCGTATCGAAGAATTTCTGAATTATTTTACGTTTGATTATGCCGATCCTTCGGGAGATGAAAATGTGGCTCTTAATTCGGAGTTGGCTGTTTGTCCGTGGAATACGACACATTATCTGATGCGTGTGGGGATGAAAGGTAAATCGATTACTGAAAGTGAGATGCCGAATTCAAATTTTGTTTTTCTGATTGATGTTTCCGGGTCCATGGCTTCTGATGATAAACTGGAAGTGCTGAAAAATGGATTTAAATTGATGACCGACCAGCTTCGGGACAACGACCGGGTAGCTATTGTTACTTATGCCGGACATGCCGCTGTATTATTGGAATCGACAAGCGGAAGTGAAAAAACGGAAATAAAAAAAGCCATTGATAAATTGGGAGCCGGTGGTTCTACTGCTGGTGCTCAGGGAATTATTACGGCTTATGAAATAGCTCAGGAAAATTTTATTGAGGGTGGAAATAATCGTATTATAATTGGTACAGATGGAGATTTCAATGTTGGTCCTTCTTCGACCGAAGACTTGACTGAGATGATTGAAGAAAAACGTGAATCGGGAGTTTACCTGACGGTGCTTGGTGTCGGGACAGGAAACCTGAACGATTATATGATGGAACAAATAGCGGATAAAGGAAATGGAAACTACGAATATATTGATTGTGCGGACGAGTTGGTGAAAGTTTTTGTGAATGAAAAATCGAAATTCTATACGGTTGCTAAAGATTCCAAAATACAGATTACATTTAATCCGGATAAAGTTGAATCATACCGTTTAATTGGTTACGAAAACCGTTCGTTGGATGAGGAAGATTTCGAAAATGATTCGACCGATGCCGGTGAAATAGGAGCGGGGCAGACGATTACTGCCATGTACGAAATTATTCCTGTCGACACCGTTATTGATGCACAGTTTGCACAATTTGATTTCCGCTACAAGAAACCCAATGAAACAGAGAGTCGTTTGTTGCAGCACAGCATTAACGGAACTCCTGTAACCATAGAGTCTGCTTCTGAGAATATGCGTTTTGCAAGCTCGCTTACAGCATTCGGACTTATTCTGAAACATTCGGAATTTGAAGGAACGGCCAATAAAGCAATGGTTCTGACTTTGGGAAAGAATGCAACGACTTTTGATCCGAATGGTTACCGGGGCAAGTTTTTAGATATTGTGAATAATTGGGGGAAATAAAAATAATTAACCGAAAAATCAGTATGAAACAAATAATAATTTGTATAGGAGTTTTTATGATTTCTTTTTTTGAGCTATTTGCTCAGGTAGAGAAAAAACAATCGGAAATATCTGTTGTCTACGGTACCAAAACCCTGAATTCAGAAATGAATGATGCGTGGCCGATCAGGCAGGATGTAAGTTCTTCTTTTTACAGTAACGGCTATAATTTGAGTGTGGATGTTGAAAATAGGCTTGATTTTGTAGGTGTAAAATATGAATATTATTTTTACGAAAATAAATTGTCTGTTCTTTCCGGTTTGAAGGTCTTGTTTTTTAATTCCGGTTTAATAAAGGCTGATCAGGATGATGGCGGCTACTATTATTTAAGAATAAAAACAGAAGGAACCACTACCGAATATGCACGCGTAAAATCTATTACCGAAAGTTCGACTTATGCCGGTATACCTGTCGAATTAAAATATACTCCGTTCGATTATAAGTATTTTTCTTTTTATGGAAAATTATGTTTGGATGTAGCTTATAAACTGGCTACCAATACGAATATTAATTTTAAACAAGCTGAGATGCAGGAATATGAATCAACTGTTCTGAATGAAATAAATCCTGAAGCGAATTCGTTTTATGGTACGATTTACGCTGCTGTCGGAGCAAATTTGCGGCTGAATAAGAGCTTGTATATTAATCTGGATGTTTTTGTTCCGTCATTCTTAACAACGACAGATAATTCCGGACTTGTAAACGTTCAAAATGACTCAGGCGTACAAATTTCATTAAGTATTCCGTTTAAATAAAATTTAATATTTAAAGCTAATGAAAATGAATTCACTATATAAAATCAGAACAGCGATAATTGCATTGTTTGTAATTTTATTGCCTGCATGCACCAGTTATGATTTTGAACTTACAAAATCTGTATTTATTGAAGACAGTGACTATCCCGGACTGCCAATATATTCGGAATGGGGCTATAATACTTTTGGAATGTATGTTGACCGTACTGCTTTTGTTTCTTCGGAAGATGTGTTTCCTGTGAAGATAATTGTAAATCCGGATACGTTTAAATTAAATTTGAATGGAATGCTGGATAATGATTATGCAACTTTACAAATTTATATTGTCGGTTATGCTCCGTTAGATTATCCGGATTTAATTGATTTAAATGATTCTGTAATTGATTTGACTTCTTCGGATTGTATTGTTAAGCTGAAAAAGTATAATACGACTTCTACTTTGAAAATTATTAAAGGAAATCTTACTTTTAAGAAAGTTCAGAATTTGTATGTCGATAAAGAGTTCACTAAAACAATTCTTTCGGGGAAAATTGAATTTAAAACTTTTTTCGATGACGAACCGGTAGCTATTACCAACGGAAGATTTGATCTGAGTGTCGGATACGAGAATTTTTATTATTATTGACACTTGTGAACTCTTGCTTAAGAGTTATCCTATTCTTGCTCAACATTTCATCAATTTTTGCTTAAGAGTTTTGCAAGTGTTGAGCAGTATTTCTTAATGACTTGTTCAGCTATATAATAACAAGAACAGAGTGCCATATTATTGTGACACTCTGTTCTGTTCTTTTGATAAATATCTTGAATTATAGCAAAGCCTGCCCAAAATCCTGATATAAATCCTCCACATCTTCTAATCCTACAGAAATACGGATGGTTTTGTCCGATACATTCATGAGTTCTCGCTGTTCGGCAGTGAATGTGCCATAAATAGTAGAAGCTGGGTGGATAGCCAATGTTTTGTTATCGAATAAGTTTGTTGCGCGTTTTACAAGTTTCAGTTTATTCATAAACAGGAAACAAGCTTCACGCGATGCCAGATCAAAAGTAAACATCGCACCCGGATAAGCGCCGAACTGGGCACAACTTAATTCGTAATACGGATTGGATTTCAGTCCGGTATAGTTTACCGATTCCACACCGCTTAACTTTTCTACTTTTTCAGCCAATTCTATACATGTTTTGGTGGCTTTTTCGAATCGTAGAGACATGGTTTCAAGGCCAAGAGTCTGCATATAAGCAACCTGAGGAGTCATATATGCGCCCATGTTGCGATGAATTTCTTTGCGAAGTTTAACCGTAAAAGCCTTTGTTCCAAAATCTTTTGCCAGGCCCGAAAGCTTTACGGATTTTGTCCAGTCGAAGGTTGCATAATCTAAAATTAATCCGCCCAGACTGGTAGCTCCGCCTGATATGTATTTGGTGCTCGAAACGACTTCTATATCAACTCCAAACTCATTGGCTCTGAAAGCACAGAAAGGGACAATGGTTGTGTCTGCCACCAATGGGATATTTCTTGATTTACATATTGAAGAAAGAGCTTTCAAATCAGCAACTTCAAGTTGCGGATTGGTAATGATTTCGAGAAAAACGGCGCAGGTTTTTTCATCGATTATTGCAGATACTTCTTTCGGATTTGTCAGGTCACAGAAACGGGCTTCTACGCCAAAAGCGGCTAGAGTAGAGGCCAGAAATGAATAAGTGTTTCCGAACAAATGACGCGATGTAACAATATTATCTCCGGTTTTTGCCAATGCGATAATTGTATTTGTAATAGCCGCCATTCCCGAGTTTAAAGCAGTGACGCTAAATGCTTTTGTGATGGTTTTTACCCGGTCTTCAAAATACTGAACTGTAGGGTTTGTTATTCTCGAATAAGCAAATTCGGAAGTTTTGCCCGTGAAAGCGGATTCCATTTGTTCTGCCGAATCAAATTCGTAAGCGGCAGAGTTATATACAGGCATGCTTAGTGCGTTATATGCATCCGGTTTGCCGTAGGGCGTATGAAGCAGACTTGTATCGAAGTTTTTATCCATAAATCAAGTAATGATAAATAATTGGTATTGAGAATTTCCCGATCGTGTTTGTATAAAAGCAAAAAGTAAGTGGTACTTTCAAAAATTTTTGACGCTACTACTTACTTTTTACTTAAAACTACCTGCTGTATATTTTATCTTAGTTTTGCGTCCAATTTTCCTTCCAGATTTTTGATCATTTTTTGCATGATGCCGTCAATCTGTTTGTCATTCAACGTTTTTGTTTCATCCTGAAGGATAAAGCTTACAGCGTATGATTTTTTGCCGGGTTCTAAATTTTTACCTTCGTAAACATCGAACAGTGTAACGTTTTTAAGTAATTTCCGTTCGGCTTCGAAAGCGATTTTTTCTATTTCGGCAAAGCTTACTGTTTTATCAATTAGCAGGGCTAAATCCCGTTTTACTTCAGGAAATTTCGATATTTCAGTATATTCTACCTGATGTTTGCTGACTTCAGTCAACAAAGCTTTCCAGTTCAGGTCGGCAAAATAAACCTCCTGATCAATATCGAGTTTTTTCAGAATTTTGGGATGAACAATACCGTAAACAGCCAATTTGTTTCCACGAGGACTGTAAACTGTCAGAGCTTCACTTAAAAGGTCATCCGAATATTCGCCGATTACCAATTTGCGCTGGTTAACTCCCATGCGGCGGAAAATATTTTCGATATAAGCTTTTAATTCGTAGATGCTTGATTTTTGTTCCGCAACGGCCCATGATTGTGCATATTTATTGCCTGTTAGCCATATACCTAAATGGAAATCTTCGGAATATGCTGACAAAATTTCATCGTCTTTTTTATTCTCGGCATGATAATAATAGCAATTTCCGAATTCATAAAATTTCAGATCGGCATTGCGTCTGTTAATATTGTAGGCAATGTTTTCAAGTCCCCCGAAAAGTAATGTCTGTCTCATTACATTCAAATCTGAACTCAGGGCATTAATAATTCTTACGCAATTGGCTTCCGGAAATGAAGTCAGGTTGGTATAATATCCGCCTTTAGTCAAAGAATTGTTCAGGATTTCATTGAAACCTTGTGCAGTAAGTTGCTCGGCTATTAGGTTTTGTAGTTTATGGCTGTCCGGTTTCGAGCTATAACTCAGGTTTGAAATCAGTTTCTCGCCAATTTCTACATTATTATATCCATAAATACGAAGAATGTCCTCAATTACGTCTACATCCCTTTGTACATCAACGCGATATGGCGGTACGTGCAGTAAATATCCGTCCTCAGCACGTTCGGCAATTTTCATTTCCAATGCGTTCAGAATTGTCTCAATATTTTCTTTGCCAATTTCTTTTCCAACTAAGGAGTTGATCTTCTGAAGTGTAATACTTACTTCAAAAGGTTTGATTTCTTTGGGGTAAATATCAACAATATCACTCGAAATTGTGCCGCCGGCGACTTCCTGTATAAGCAGAGCACAGCGTTTCAGAACATAAATAGTATTGGTCGGATCGCATCCGCGTTCGTATCGGAACGAAGCATCGGTGTTTAGTCCGTGCCGACGGGCTGTTTTGCGAATTGATACGGGATTGAAATAGGCACTTTCGAGAAAAACATGTTTGGTTTTTTCGGTCACTCCCGAATCATGTCCTCCAAATACCCCACCGATACACATAGGTTTCTCAACATCACAAATCATTAAATCGGCAGCATTTAATTTCCGTTCAACGCCATCAAGTGTTACAAAAGGAGTTCCTTCCGGCATACATTTTACATGTACTTCTTTGCCGGCAATTTTATCGGCATCAAAAGCATGTAATGGTTGTCCTAATTCATGCAAAACATAATTTGTTACGTCTACAATATTATTAATAGGGCGCAGGCCGATGATTAATAAGGCATTTTTCAGCCAGTCGGGCGATTCTTTTACAGTTACGTCTGATATTGTTACCGCAGAATAGCGTGGACATGCCTCCTGATTTTCGACAATGACCGGAATCGATAAATCAGTATTTTGAATACTAAAATTATCGACATTAGGTTTGGTCAGTTTTATAGCCGGATTTTTAAGTGCAAAATAAGCAGCAAGGTCACGTGCAACGCCATAATGTGATGCTGCATCGACCCGGTTAGGTGTTATATCTACCTCTATCAGGTAATCACTTTTTATTCCGTAATAATCTTTGGCTAAAGTTCCGATTTTTGTTTCAGCAGGAAGAACAATAATTCCATCATGACTTGTTCCGATGCCAATTTCATCTTCGGCACATATCATTCCTAATGATTCTATACCTCTGATTTTTGAGCGTTTAATTGTAAAAATTTCATCTCCGGAATAAAGTTTGGTACCAACTGTTGCAACAACTACTTTTTGTCCTGCCGCAACATTAGGTGCTCCGCATACAATTTGTAAAGGAGCTTCTGCACCTACATTTACCGTGGTTACATGCAGGTGATCTGAGTTTTCATGGTCAACGCAGGTTAATACTTCTCCAATTATAAGACCTTCAAGGCCACCTTTCACTGTTTGAACTTCTTCAACACCTCCTACTTCAAGACCAATGGATGTTAATGCTTTCGATAATTCATCAGGCGTAATATCAATGTTAATGTATTGTTTAAGCCAGTTATACGAAATATTCATATACAATAATATTTTGCCGGAATTAAAAATCCGTGTTTATTTAGTATTTTCTAAAAAATTTTAAGCCACAAAGATACAATTTTTTCAGCTAAATGGATGGAGGACTGACAACTGATTGTCTTCTTTTCGGATAATATATATGAATAAAGGTGTAATTCTTGGAGAATAAAAATTAATGCACATTTCGTTTCTGATTGAGTAATTATTCATTATATTTGCGTTCATTTTTTTACAGAGGAACACACACTATTTAGATGATACAGGAAAATTTCATTCGCCTTTTTGAAGATTCGTTTAGAACGAATTGGGATTTGCCAGCATATAGTAATTATGGCGAAGATGTAACCATGACTTATGCTGATGTAGCTAAAAAAATCGCTCGTTTGCATATCCTTTTCGCTCAATGTCAGATAAAACCCAATGATAAAATAGCCCTGATTGGCCGTAATAATGCACATTGGGCAATAACGTACCTGGCAGCAGTGACCTATGGAGCTGTCATAGTTCCTATTTTACAGGATTTTAATTCAAATGATGTTCATCATATCGTAAATCATTCCGAGTCTGTTTTATTATTTACCGGGGATAATATTTGGGAAAACCTTGAAGAAGAAAAAATGCCCGGTTTAAAGGCTGTTTTTTCACTTACTGATTTTAATTGTATTTCAGTCCCAAGTCAGGTTAATGATGAAGGGGTTTCCATAAGTCTTGATAAAAGTCAGCTGAAACAGGATGTCATTAATACCCTGTACATGTCAAAATACCCCCAGGGTTTTTTTCGGGATCATGTAAGATATATTGATAAACCGAATACAGAGCTTGTTTCCATTAATTATACATCAGGAACTACAGGTTTCAGTAAAGGTGTAATGACTAGTGGAAATGCTTTGGCCGGAAATATAACTTTTGGACTTCGCACCGGATTAGTTGCTCCTCAGTACAGAATTATTTCATTTTTACCGTTAGCCCATGCTTATGGGTGTGCTTTTGATTTTTTGACTACCACTTGTGCCGGATGTCATATTCACTTTATAGGGAAAGTGCCTTCACCTAAGATATTGTTGGGAGCTTTTGCTGCAATTAAGCCTAATGTGGTCTTTCTTGTTCCGTTGATTATCGAGAAAATTTACAAAAAGCAGATTCAGCCTTTGTTAGCTAAAAAATCAATGCGCTGGGTGTTGAGTATTCCCCTACTAGATCAACCGGTACTGGCTCAGATCAGGAAGAAGTTGATTGATGCCTTTGGAGGAGAGTTTTCTGAAATCGTTATAGGTGGGGCTCCTTTAAATGCCGAGGTTGAAGAGTTTTTTGCCAAGATAAAATTTCCTTTTACAATTGGCTATGGGATGACGGAATGTGCTCCGTTGATTAGTTATTCTAATAATAAAGAGTTTATTCCTAAATCATCAGGAAAAGTGCTTGATATTATGAAGGTAAAAATATTGGATCCAGAGCCGGATACCGGAGTAGGAGAGATTTGTGTGAAAGGTGAAAACCTGATGTCCGGTTATTTTAAAAATCCGAAAGCAACCGATTCGATGATCGATGAAGATGGCTGGTTACATACGGGAGATTTAGGAACGGTCGATGCTGATGGTAATATTTTTATTCGAGGACGGAATAAAACGATGATTCTTGGAGCAAGCGGTCAAAATGTCTTTCCTGAAGAAATAGAATCCAGATTGAATAACCTGCCATACGTATTGGAAAGTCTGGTTATTGAAAATAATGGAAAGTTAGTAGCTCTGATTTATCCCGACTATGATGCTGTAGATGCAGAGCAGCTGGATCATGCAAAATTGGAGATTTTAATGGAAGAGAACCGAAAAACGTTGAACTCTATGGTTGCTTCTTATGAAACTATATCTAAAATTCAACTTTATCCCCACGAGTTTGAAAAAACTCCAAAGAAAAGTATAAAACGTTATCTTTATCAGGCTGGTTTTCAATCTTTAAATATGACTGAAAATCAATATGCTACAAAAAGATGAAAGTTTGAATAAAAAAAATAGAAAAAAAAAGGTTCAAGCGTGATGTCGTATCAAAATTTGATGTAATTTTGCAGCGATTTTGAATTGCAAAATAAACATGTCAAATTATTTTTAAAGGTTTAAAAAAATGAAAAAAGTATTTTTCTTTTTCGCTGTAGCTATGGTATTTGCTTCATGTGCTCCTAAAGCTGCTGAAGAAACTCCTGCTGCTGATTCTACTGCTGTAGTTGCTGTTGATACAGTAGCTGCTGATACAGTTGCTGCTGATACAGTAGCTGCTGATACAGTAGTTGCTCAGTAATAAAAAACACGCAATAATAATTTTGTTGCGCAATTTCTGCCGAAATGATTTTTCTCATTTCGGCATTTTTTATCTCTGAAAATTGCATTTTGTTTGTGCGTTAACTTAAATTAGCATTATTAGACGCTAATTTAACTACTATAGCAAAAAAAAATTAAAAAAAAACGATAATTATTAATGAGGTCTCAAATATTGTTGTAATTTTGCATCGATTTTGAATTGCAAAACGAAACATGTTTAATTATTAAAAAGAGTAAGAAAGATGAAAAAAGTATTTTTATTTTTTGCCGTAGCTATGGCTTTTGCTGCATGTGCACCTAAAGCTGCTGAAGAATCTACTACACCTGAAGATTCAGTTGTAGTTGTTGATACTGTTGCAACTGTTGATACTGTTGCAGTTGATACAACTGTTGCAGAATAATCAGATGCTACTACAAAAAATGCTAAAGGCATTAAAGTCCGTTAATTGTTTTAACGGACTTTTTTTATGTTACAAAGTGTCAGCCTTTTGTGCTTTTTTTGTATTTTTGTAGTCCTTTATAAACAAATAGATAATGTTACGAATAGCAGTACAAGCCAAAGGCAGACTTTACGAAGATACTATGTCGTTGCTGACCGAGACAGGGATTAAACTTGAGTCAGGTAAAAGACTTTTATTATTGCCGGCACGAAATTTTCCATTAGAAGTTTTATTCCTCAGGGATGATGATATTCCACAGTCAGTGGCAGATGGTGTGGCAGATATTGGAATTGTAGGTGAAAATGAATATACGGAAAAAAATAAAAATGTCCTCATTACCAAACGTTTAGGTTTTAGTAAATGCCGGATGTCTCTGGCTATTCCCAAAGAAGTTGAGTATGATGATTTAAGTTGGTTTAACGGGAAAGTTATAGCAACATCCTATCCGGAAATTTTAAAAAATTTTTTAGTCGAAAAGGGCGTAAACGCAGACATACATGTGATAACCGGTTCTGTTGAAATCGCTCCTGGAATTGGATTGGCAGATGCTATTTTTGATATTGTGAGTTCAGGAAGTACCTTGGTAACAAATCACCTGAAAGAAGTGGAAGTGTTGATGAAATCAGAGGCTTTACTGATCCAGCATCCGGCATTATCTGCTGAAAAACAAACAATTTTGGATGAGTTGCTTTTTCGTATTGAATCAGTACAAATTGCAGAGGATAAAAAATATGTCTTAATGAATGTTCCTACAGAAAATATTGAAGAAATTATAGAAGTTTTACCGGGAATAAAGAGTCCTACCATTATGCCATTGGCCAAAGAGGGTTGGAACTCATTACATGCGGTGATTGATGAAAAGCGTTTTTGGGACATAATAGGAAAGCTAAAAGCTCTTGGTGCTGAGGGAATTCTCGTAGTTCCAATTGAAAAAATGATTTTGTAGTACTTTTTTATTCGTTATTTGCAAAAGTCATTATGATAAACCTGTGTGTTGACCAGGGAAATTCAAGTACAAAAGTAGGTATATTCAATAATGCTGAATTAATATATACGCATGGGTTTGCGAAATTCGGAATTGTTGAATTGAAAAAACTGAAAGATGATTTTAATCCTGAAAGCTGCATTTTATCTAATGTGGTTGGGTTGGATCATGAATTGTACAGCTACTCAGCAGCTGTGTTTCCCAAATTTATCGCACTCGATCAGAATACGAAACTTCCGTTTATCAATTCTTATAAAACTCCGGAGACTTTGGGAAAAGACAGACTTGCAGTTATTGCCGGTGCCTGTTTTCTTAAACCTAATGCGAATTTATTGGTAATTGATGCCGGAACGGCCATTACTTATGACTTTATTGATGCGAATGGTATTTATCGTGGAGGAAATATTGCACCCGGAGTGGATATGAGATTGAAATCGTTAAATGTATTTACTAAAAAGCTGCCTTTAGTTGAACCGGAATCAGAAACAACTCTTTTGGGTACTGATACTAAAAGTGCAATTTTAAATGGGGTAATTAATGGAATTGTTTATGAAATAAATGGCTATATTGATGAATTAAAAACTTATCATGCTGACCTTTTAGTATTTTTAACTGGTGGTAGCATATTTTATTTTTATACAAAACTAAAAAGCCCCATCTTTGTAGACAAAAATTTAGTGTTAACAGGACTCAATCGTATTCTTAGATTCAATGTATAGAAATAAAATTATTTACGTATTATTTACGTTATTTTTAAGTCAGTTGTCTTTTGCTCAAAACAATACAAATTCACCATATACTATGTTTGGATATGGTGATGTTCGTGATGGATATTCGGGTGAGCAACGGGCTATGGGTGGCTTGGCAATTGGGGCCCGTTCGAAAACTGATATAAATACGTTGAATCCGGCTTCGTACAGCTCGGTCGACAGTATGACTTTTATGTTTGATTTAGGAACATCGGTTTTAGTTTCGAGTTTTAACTCAACTAATGGGTATAATTCGAAATTAAATGCAAATATCGAATATCTTACAATGCAATTTCCTTTATCGAAAAATTTAGGGTTTAGTATGGGAGTATTGCCATATTCCTTTTCAGGGTATTCTTTTTATTCTACAGAATACATGCCCTTTGAGCTATATCCTGACACTGTTACCACTACCAGAACGTTTTACGGTAACGGAGGTATTGCTCAGGTATATTCAGGATTGGCCTTAAAGCTTTTTAATCATATTTCGTTGGGTGTTAATGCCTATTATATGTTTGGAAGTTCGGTAAATACAAGATATTTGAGCTTTAGCCAAAGCGATTTTTATTCATCTGTTCAGAAAGATTCTATTACGGTACATAACTTCAGGTTTCGTTACGGTTTACAATTCTGGAATACCTTTAATAAAAAACATGATGTTTCGATAGGTGTTATATATGAACCGAAAAAGAAAATGAGCGCTACTTATTCTCAAATTACAGGTAGTGTTGATGATGTGGAAGTTCCATCTCAGGAAGCCTTCTCTGATTTTGAAACTCCTGAAATATATGGTGCAGGATTAAATTATAGATATAATAATAAATTGACTTTAGGATTTGATTATTCTTTGCAAAAGTGGGCTGATGCTAAATTTTTTGGAAAGACAGATACTCTTAATAACCGGTCTAAATTCGTTCTTGGTGCAGAATATATTCCTTCGGAAAGAGGCCGCAGATACTTTGATCGGGTACATTATAGAGCTGGTTTGAGTATGAGTGATGCTTATTATAAATTAGATGGAGCAACCCAACCTAAAAATTATGGTATATCTTTTGGTATGGGTTTACCATTGAAGAATAGCAACACGCTTGTAAATACAACATTTGAATTTGGCAAGGTTGGTGCTAACAGTCTTTTAAGCGAGACGTACTTCAAATTCACATTGAATGCAGTATTTAATGAAAACTGGTTCTTCAAGCGTAAATTATAGGCAAATAACAAAAAATGTATAGAAATATGAAAACGAGACATGTAGTGGTTTTGCTTTTGAGTTTTGTAATGTTTACCAACTGTTTTGCTCAAAAGGAAAACAAAAAAAACAAGGAAGGTAAAAACGCAGAGACCGAGGCGGTTTCGGCTCCGGAAACACCAGTAGTAACAGAAGACTGTTTAGTGAACATCAGTCTTTTCAATGAGTCGGCAAAAAATAAACAGTATGCAGATGCATTAGGTCCGTGGAATAAGGCTTATGCTGAATGCCCAGGGGCAAATAAAGCAATCTATAGCCGGGGACGTGAAATTTTACAATGGGAACTTTCTACTATTAAAGACCCTGCAGTTTATAAAAAAGAATTTGATAAACTAATGGGAATGTATGATAATAGAATTAAATATTTCGGAGATGATCCTAAATATCCTACTCCATGGATTTTGGGGTTAAAAGGTTTGGATTATGCCGTTTATGTAAAAGGAGATGATTTGAAAAAACCTGCTTATGAATGGTTGGAACAATCAATTGACGCTTTGAAAGAAAATTCGGAACTTGAAGTGCTTCGTGTTTTTATAGTGTTATCCAATGAAATGTTTAAAGCAAATCCGGATCATGCAGAAAAATTTGTGGCTGATTATATGAAAGTAAACAATATTCTGGAAGCAATGATTGCTGATTCAACTTCACGTTACAGTCAGTATGCAGCACAGCTGAAACCAAGTATTGATGCTTTGCTTGTATCAAGTGGAGCTGCAGATTGCGGAACTTTGGATAATCTATTTAAAGAAAAAGTTAAGAATAATATCAATAATGCAGATTTCCTGACTAATATTGTAACATTTTACAAAAGGATTGACTGTACATCTTCAGATGTTTATTTTACAGCTGCAGTCGGACTTTATAAATTACAACCTTCAGCTGAATCGGCCAGTGGGTGTGCTGCCATGTCGTACAAAAAGGGCGATAATGAAAAAGCGATTGACTTTTATAATGAGGCGACAAAACTTGCAAAGGATAATGAGTCTAAAGCTGAATATCAATTTACAATTGCCCAGATTTATTATAAAGAGTTGAACAATTATTCAAAAGCAAGAGAATATGCCAGAAACTCTTTAGAGTTTAAACCCAATAACGGTAAACCCTATTTGTTGATTGGCACTATGTATGCTAAATCAAAAAATATGTTTAGCGATGATATTTTATCCAAAGCTGTTTATTGGGTGGCTGTTGATAAATTTATTAAAGCCAGACAGGTAGACCCAAGTTGTGCTGATGATGCAAATGAATTGATCAGTACCTATACTAAATATTTTCCATCCAATGATGATATGTTCTTTAAACCGGAATTTCAAAAAGGCAAATCTTATTTTGTCGGAGGTTGGATTGGTGAAAGTACAACATGTAGATAATTTCAGACAAATTTTGAAAGTTTGAACACGAAAAATTATTATAAGAATTTCAAAATAACAACCATCCTGTGGATGGTTGTTGTTTTGTTTATTATTTCTTGTTCAAATGCAGAACAGGAGAAGATCGGAGCAATCACGGACAGAGCAGATATGCCAAAACTTCATGCTACAGAGATTTCTACGGTTATTTCTGATTCAGGAGTGACGCGGTATCGCATTTCAGCTCCGGTTTGGGATGTTTATGATAAAGCTTCTCAGCCTTATTGGGAATTTCCCATGGGAATTCATGTTGAAAAGTTTGATGAACATTTGAAAGTTGAATCTGACATTCATAGTAATTATGCTCGTTATGAAGAAAACCGACAAGTGTGGGAGCTGAAGGGGAAAGTAAGAATGACAAATATAAAAGGGGAGCTTTTTGAAACAGAGCAATTGTTTTGGGATGAACGGCAGGAAAGAATTTACACGGATTCGTTGGTAAAAATAACCCAGACAACTCAAATTATTATTGCACTCGGTTTTGAGTCGAACCAACAGCTAACAAAATATCGATTTAAAAATACTCAGGGAATTTTTCCTGTTGAAGAATAGTAAAAGTCGTCAGGTTTTATAATCTGACGACTTTTATTTTTACATTTTGCTCTATTTGTAATCAGCCATTAAAATGGTCTGTATTTTAGTTTTATTCTTGTTTTTGTTGTCAATATTCAGCATGCAATTTTGAATTCTTTTTCTGAATTTCCAGCATGTCATTTGGTTCAGGCCTAACTGATCGGAAAAGTTATAAGAAGAAAATTCATTACCTAAAACACAGACATTATACGCAATGTAAAAAGCTTTATTTAATGGGAATTTTACATTGTGGAATATAGTATGAGCTGCTGCTGATTCTTCTTTTTTACAACGTGTACATCGACGAGAGTATGGGGTTTTTCCTTCGCAATAGTTCGTATGACCGCAGTTCCTACAAACAAACCCGTTTTCCCATTTTATATCAGCCACAAATTTCAGCACTTTTTCGCTGTCTTCGAAAAGTTCCTTGGCGTAAGCAGGTGATATATCTTCTTTAAAGAGCATGTTTTTATTAGCTAATTTGTTTTTGATTGGCATTGATACATGCAAAGATAACAATTAATTAGTGATATTATACTAATATAACTGAGAAATTTCTTTAAGTTGATTTTAAAAGAATCTTTGAGCTCGGAATAGAAACTAAACCTTTATTTGTTTTGTTTGTTATCCAATAAACTAAAAAGCTTAAATATGTCATTAAAAATAGCATTTTTTGATACAAAACCCTATGATGAATCTTCATTCCGAGAGGTAAATAAAAAGTACGGATTTGATATAAAGTATTATAAAGGTTACTTAAATATCGACAATGTTGCTCTGACTCAAGGTGCTTCAGTTGTTTGCATTTTTGTGAATGCTGTTGTCGATAAAGTCGTTATAGATGCATTATATCGAAATAAAGTTAAATTAATAGCTTTGCGTTGTGCTGGTTACAACAATGTTGATCTGGATGCGGCAAAAGGTAAAATTAAAGTCGTCAGGGTACCTGCCTATTCTCCTTATGCGGTGGCTGAATATACGTTGGCCTTGATGCTGACATTAAACAGAAAAGTGCATAAAGCTTATAACAGAACCCGGGAAGGAAATTTTGCTTTGAACGGTTTAATGGGTTTTGATATGCATGGAAAAACTGCCGGAATTATTGGTACCGGTAAAATTGCAAAGATTTTGATTAAAACTCTAAGGAGCATGGGTGTGAATGTGCTGGCTTACGATCTTTATCCCGATAAGAATTTTGCACTAGAAAATCAGATTGAATATACCGATTTGAACAGTTTATATGCCAATTCGGACGTTATTTCTCTGCATTGTCCTTTGACAAAAGAGACTGAGTATATTATCAATGCAGATTCGATTTTGAAAATGAAAGCAGGTGTAACTATTATCAATACAGGACGTGGCAAGTTGATTGATTCCAAAGCTCTTATCGATGGACTTAAGTCGAAAAAAATAGGAGCAGCCGGGTTAGATGTGTATGAAGAAGAAAGTGAGTATTTCTATGAAGATTTGTCAAATAAAGTAATAGATGATGATGTGCTTGCCCGCTTACTCTCATTCAATAATGTAATTGTGACTTCCCATCAGGCATTTTTCACTAAAGAAGCACTTGAAAATATTGCCCTGACAACTTTACAGAATGTAGATGATTTTATAAATGAAAAACCTCTTGTAAATGAGGTTGTGGATAAATTATAGAAACCAGCTTTGTTGAAATAAATATATATTTTTACGCTTTAATTTTATTTACATATTCGCTAATCTTACGAGCCTGATATTTTTAGTATCTTTGTAACCCTTAAAATATATCAGGTTCGTTTTTTATTTTAATCAAGGTAGTGAAGAAATTTTCCATTATTTTATTTTTATGGGTACTGTTATGCAATTCTGTTTTTGCGGAAGTGCCGGATGATTACCGCTATGTAAAGACGTGGAGAATTCTTGAATTTACGGGTGTTGCTGATTCAATTCCGGTTGATACTGCCCATTTGAATTTTCAGGATATAAATTTGATCGACAGATATAGCATTGCCAATAGTTATAATGGAAATTTAGGTTCTCCGATTCAGTCCAAAATATATTTTGATTGCCCTGAAAAATCTGATTTTATCTTCGCTGATTCTTACTATCCTTATATAAATCGTTTTAGTACAAATACGTTTTACAATACAAAAACCCCATTTAGCAGTTTAAAGTATCTGACGGGTGGAACACAATACAGAAAAGAAGATCAGGTTGCGTTTTTGTTTACGGCCAATGCCAATAAGAAGGCGAATTTTGGAATTGATTTGGATTATATTTACGCTCCGGGTGAATATAAAAATCAGAGTTCAAAACGTTTTGCCGCATCTTTTTTCGGAACTTACGATGGCAAAAAGTATAAAGCTGCCGGATTAATAACAACGAATTCAATAACAAATCTTGAGAACGGAGGAATTGCCTCTTCCAGTAGCATTACAAATCCGCCATCGGGCTTGGAGACAAAGAATATTGCAACAAATTTAGGAACGGGGGTTCAGTCTTCGTATAAGTTTTTTCAGTTGTATTATAATCAGCAGTATAGTCTTGGTTTTGAACGTCATATTAAAGATTCGGAAGATTCGACAGCTATGGAGTTTGTGCCCGTAACTAAGTTTGCACATACTATTAAGCTAGAACAAATGCGTAAGCGGTATTTCGAAAGTTCCGTAGATACTAGTTTTTATGCTCATACATATTTACCAATTGAGGAGACAAATGATACTGCCGCACTTCAATCGATGACCAACAGATTTTCAATAAGTCTTGCCGAAGAGTTTAATAAATGGATGCAGTTTGGACTCACTGCCTACATACAGAATGAAGTTCAGAATTTTCTTTATACGACCGACACAGTTTATCTGCATGATGTTAAATCGAATACAAAGCTTGGAGGAATTTTAGCCAAGGAATTGGGCCAGACTTTCAAGTACAGATTTCTTGGAGAACTTGATTTCTTAGGATACAAAGCAGGTGATTTTTTGTTGGAAACGAGAATCGAAGGCAATTTTAAATTATGGAATAATACGATTCAACTTTTGGCAAACGGTTTTATCCGAAGTGATGAACCTTCGTACTTTGAACAATATTATCATTCCAATCATTTTGTTTGGGAAAATAATTTTTCGAAAATTTACCGAACTCATTTGGGTGGCGAATTTGCAATTCCGACTCAGGAACTGTGGTTGAAAGTAGGAGTGGAGAATGTGACTCGCTCTGTTTATTACGATTCGTGGGCAATGCCGGCTCAATATTCTGGAAATGTTCAGATTCTTTCAGCAGATTTAAAAAAGAATTTTCATTTTGGCAAATTTGGCCTTGATAATAATATAGTTGCTCAATTGACCTCAAACGATGAGATTATCCCACTACCGGCATTAGCTTTGTACCATAATTTTTATTATGATGACAAATGGTTTGCGAAGGTGTTAAGTGTTCAGCTTGGAGTTAATGTGCGCTACAATACGGCTTATTATGCTCCGGGTTATATGCCGGCTACAGGTCAGTTTTATAACCAGCATACAATGAAGGTTGGAAATTTTCCGGTTGTGAATGTTTATGCAAATTTGCATTTGAAGCGTACCCGGTTTTATATTGAATACTACCATCTGAACCAAAAGTTTATGAAGGACATTTATTATTCAATGCCTGACTATCCGATAAATCCGGCAGTCGTTAAGATGGGGCTGACATGGAATTTCTATGATTAAACGGTGAGATTTTTACCGAACATTAACCTTGAATTTTTATGGAAATATCTAAAAAACATATTATTGTGGTAGCTAAAATTGCATTGGTGGTTTTAGTTACTGTTATTTTGTTTTTTTTGTTTCTTCGACCCCGGCATGAAGTAAGAGACTTGCCTCAGATATTAAAATCGGGTCGTCTTGTAGTGGTTACTGATAGTAGTAGTTTAGGTTTTGCCAATATAAAAGATTCTGTTTACGGATTTCAGTACGAAATAATAAAGGCGTTTGCCGACAGTTTAGGGGTTGAGTTGCAGATTTCAGAACAAAACGATATGAAAGAAACTCTGCAGGGACTGAAAGATGGAGAATATGATATTGTAGCTAATTTCACACCTGCATTTTCGGAGTTTAAAAAGGGTCTGACTTTTATTAAACCTTTTTTTACGACACGCCAAATGTTTGTTCAGCGTTTGGAGGACAAGGATTCGTCGCGACATCTGGTTCGTAAACAATATGATTTGGCAAAAGATACGATTTATTTGCCGTTCAATTCACTGTATAAGATACGCATAGAACATCTTGCTAATGAAATTGCGGATACGATAAAAGTGATTGAGGTGAAAAATGTAAGCACTGAAGCCATGGTCAGCATGGTAGCTCAGGGCAGAATAAAAAACACAATCTGTCCCGAGATATTTGCTTCACGTGCACTTCGGAAGTATCCGAATCTGGATATTTCATTACCTTTGGGATTCAAGCAGGAGTACGGCTGGGTTGTTAATGCGAAGTCGAAAGACTTAGCCGAAAAACTGAATAATTTTTTAACTGATTTTACGGGAAGTTCTGCTTATTGGGAACTTTTTAATAAATATTATTGAGAATGTATTAATGAGGGGGTCTAAAAAGAAAAAAATGCAAATTAACACAAATTATAAGTTGTTGATAATATGGCAATAATGTAAATTAAATTTGCGTAAATTTGTGCGATTTGCGGAATTTGTGTTCAGAATGAGCACTTATTGGACATCCTCATTAAAAATAAAAGTTGAATTTATGCCTTTAAATATCCCTGTAACATTACCGGCAGTGGATATTCTCCGTGGAGAGAATATCTTCGTAATGGATTCGGATCGCGCTTCAAGTCAGGAAATACGTCCGCTTAAGATTGTGATTCTGAATTTAATGCCAATGAAAATAACTACCGAAACAGATTTAATAAGACTGCTTTCAAACTCTCCGTTGCAGCTTGAAATTGATTTTCTGCACATGGAAAGTCACACTTCCAAAAATACACCGATTGAGCATCTTTTGTCGTTTTATAAAACGTTTGACGAAATAAAAGCAAGTAATTACGATGGTATGATTATCACCGGAGCTCCGGTTGAACAGATGCCTTTCGAAGAGGTGAATTACTGGCCGGAACTTACACAAATTTTTGATTGGGCACGTAAGCATGTAACTTCAACCTATTTTATTTGTTGGGCAGCTCAGGCCGGTTTGTATCATTATTACGGTATTCCTAAATATTCTTTGGACGAAAAAATGTTTGGTGTTTTTGAACACAGAATATACAACCCGCAAAATCCTATTTTCCGGGGATTTGATGATGTGTTTTATGTTCCTCACAGCCGCCATACCGAAATTCGTCGTGAAGACATTCTGAAAAATCCGGAGCTGACTTTGTTGTCTGAATCTTCGGAATCCGGAGTTTATATGGTTATGGCGCGTAATGGACGTGAATTTTTCGTAACAGGTCATTCCGAGTATTCTCCCCTGACTTTGGACACGGAATATAAACGCGATCTGGCTAAAGGTATACCTATTAAAATGCCTCGAAATTATTATCGGGATGATAATCCTGAAAATGAACCGCTTGTACGTTGGCGAAGCCATGCTAATTTATTGTTTACCAATTGGTTGAATTATTTTGTATATCAGGAAACTCCTTACGATCTTTCCAAAATAGAGTAATTGCCTGTGATGTAATAGATTATAATCAGAGAAAAATAATTTTTTATGAAAGATATTGATCATTATATTAATATAGTTTTATTTCATATTGATAAGTATAATATCAAGATTTATACTTTGATTATTATTCTTTTGATAATTGTGATTTCCAAGCTCTTGATGTGGCTGATAAAGAAAGCTTTAACCAGAAAAAGACTCAACACGAAAAGTTTTGATGAAGGTAGTTTTTATGCTGTATATCAGATTATAAAATATATTATCTGGATTATTGCCATTGCGTTGATTATGCAGACAATCGGCATTAATCTGACGGTTTTTCTGGCTGGTTCGGCGGCATTGCTGGTAGGTGTGGGACTTGGTCTGCAACAAACTTTCAACGATATTATCTCCGGTATTATTTTACTTTCCGAACGTTCAATCAAAGTAAATGACATTCTTGAAATTGATGACGATGTTGTACGGATTCAGGAAATTGGTATGAGAACTTCTGTTGGGCTTGACCGGGATGACATTTCGATTATTATTCCGAATTCCAAGATTACCACGAACAAAGTGGTAAACTGGAGTCACCAATCCAGAAAGGCAAGGTTTAAAATAAATGTGGGAGTAGCTTATGGCAGTAATGTCGATTTGGTCATGAAACTGATGAAAGATAGCGCGCTGGAGCATAACGATGTTTCTAATAAAGATAATATTGAAGTTCGGTTTACGGATTTCGGAAATTCATCGTTGAACTTTCAATTATTGTTTTACAGTGAAAATATTTTTAGAATTGATCGCGTAAAAAGTGAAATAAGGGTAATTATCAATCGGAAATTTGTTGAGAATAAGGTTGTTATTCCATTTCCTCAGGTTGATGTCCATATTAAGTCTTAGCAATAAGATATGTTTAGAAAATTCGGAATTTAAAAATAATTATGGGCAAACTTATAGAGCTTCTTTCTCCTGCAAAAAATATCGAAATAGGTATGGCTGCCATCAATCACGGGGCTGATGCCGTTTATATCGGTGCTCCGCAGTTTAGTGCGCGGGCTGCTGCCGGAAATTCTATTCAGGATATTGCTTCGCTTGTAAAATATGCTCATCAGTATCGTTCGGAAATTTTTGTGGCTATAAATACTATACTTACAGATGCGCAGTTACCTCAGGCCGAACGATTAATTCGTCAGATTTACGAAGCCGGTGCCGATGCCCTGATTGTGCAGGATATGGGTATTCTGAAACTTGATTTGCCTCCTATAGAACTGCATGCCAGTACGCAAACAGACAATCGCACCATCGAAAAAGTAAAGTTCTTGCAGGATGTAGGTTTTTCGAGAGTGGTGCTTGCCCGTGAACTTAGTTTGCAACAAATAAAAGAAATTTCATTAAACACGGATGTCGAATTGGAAGCCTTTGTGCATGGTGCTTTGTGTGTGAGTTACAGCGGACAGTGTTATATGAGTGAGGCTATGAGCGGGCGGAGTGCCAACCGCGGACAGTGCGCTCAATATTGCCGTTTACCATACAATTTGTTGGATGTAGATGGCAGGATACTGGTTAAGAATAAGCATTTGCTTTCGTTGAAAGATTTGGATTTATCTGAGTCTGTTTCTGAAATGCTGGGTGCCGGTATAACGTCATTCAAAATAGAAGGACGTTTGAAGGACATTGGGTACGTAAAAAACATTACAGCCTTCTATCGTCGGAAAATTGATGCCATTCTGGAAGGAAAATCAGAATATCAGAGGGCCTCTTCCGGTAAAACGATATTCTTTTTTGAACCAAATCCGGAGAAAAGTTTTCGTCGTAGTGCTACCGATTATTTTTTGCATGGACGCCATAAAGGTATTATTCAACCGGAAACACCCAAGTCTCTCGGTGAGTCTGTGGGAAAAGTTACAACTGTAGGTTCCGATTTTTTTCGGCTGGAACAAGGCGTGGAACTGAGCAATGGTGACGGACTTTGTTTCTTGAATAAATCAGGTGAATTGGTCGGGTTCAGAGTGAATAAAGTTGAGTCGGGGAAAATTTACCCTGCTGACAGGTTTTTACCAGAAAAAAATACTTTTCTTTACCGGAATCAGGATCAGGCTTTTGAACGAATATTGCGCGGAAAAACAGCCGAGCGCAGGGTAGGAGTGAACATTGTTTTTTCAGAATCAATGACCGGATTTCAGGTGAAAATGATTTCGGAAGACGGGAGTGAAGTTAGTCTTGATTTTTTATCAGAAAAACAGACTGCACAGAAAGTGGAAGTTGTGGAGAACAATATCCGGAACCAGTTTTCGAAACTTGGCAATACTATTTACGAAGCTCAAAACATCGATATTCAAATTCGTCAACCATGGTTTTTTCCGGCTTCCCGGCTTGCCGAATGGCGTCGGGAAATAACGGATTTATTAGATGCTGAAAGGGCAAAATCATATTCGCGAAAAAGTAGAAGACTCCCAATTCAGGCTTCCTTTCCTCAGAAAAATCTCACTTATCTGGGGAATGTTACGAATAAACTTGCCTCTGGTTTTTATCATGAACACGGTGTTGAACATATACAGCCCGGTTTTGAGGCAAAGGCTTTAGCAGATGTTCCGTTGATGTTTACACGCCATTGCGTAAAAAACGAAATGGGTTGGTGTCCACGTGAAGGACACAAACCCAATTTTCGTGAACCATTGTATCTCACCCACAAAGGCAGTCGGTTCGAATTGATATTTGACTGCAAAAAGTGCGAAATGCAGATTTTGCCTGCTCAGAAGTTATAAGTAATTGTTGCTACAGCACGATGATTGTTCACACGATAAGTGTCTGCAACTCTCCCGTCTGCTTTGATAGTTCCGTATACAGCAGAAGTGAGTTCGTAATCGGCTGAAATGCTCAGGTTTTTTATATTATACGTTATACTGGGAGAAACTCTGAAAAATTGATCTGCAATTTCCTGTGTGTTTTGATAAAATCCGTATCCATAAGCAGTAAATGCTCCATTTGAATCAGCTTTCAGATTTTTATTTGTGCCCAAATTCTGTGATAAACCGGCAAAAAGTCCAATTTGCAGTTCTTTTCCATAAACAGCATTTAACCAGCCTGTGAGTGCATCAAAGTTTGTATAAGTATCTTCGTTGTAAACAGCATCGGTTCCGGAGATACCATAACCGCCCAGCATGATATGATCACTCATGTTTTGTCCCCAAAGAGCTTTTCCTTTCAGCAGAAATTTATTTTTATGATATTGACTGTAAACGGATAAACTTGCCGAACTATGATATTGGTGATTGATTTTTAATGTTTTAGTGTCAAAGCCAAGACCTGAAATCCAGTTTGAAGTTCTATACTCCAATCCTGCAAAAGCATCAGGGATAAGTGCATTCCGCATGTACGAGGCACTTTTTCCGTCAGGCCCTTGCGACATATACTGCATTTGATAGGTTGCGGCAACAGTCAGCGATAATTCATTTGTCAGTGATTCTTTTAGTCTGATTTGCGGACTGCGGTTGAATGGTTGGAACGGGGCACCTGCATTTAAATCGGGAATAGTTGGCGAAACATTGCCGAAAAGAGGATGCCAGGTTTGTCCTACAAGCAATTCGGTTTTATCCCAGTCTAATTTGATGTATGCCTGACGTAGACGAATGAGATAGAAGTTCGAGGAGAAACCTGCAAAATCACATTCGATTTTAGCAGATGCTTTTGCTCCAAAAACAGGAGATTCTTCGGAAAAGTTGAGTCCCAAACGACTGTGAACACTTAGCATTTCTGCATTGGGGACAGCATTTTCATCTTCTCCGTTCGTATTAATTTCAACGGGTTCTGGGAACAAGTTGTAAAGTCCATCAATAGATTCGACGTTTTGTCGGGAATTGAAATACAGAACATTACGGACAAAACCGTATAATTGATAGTTTACTGAAGTCTTTTCTGCAAAAAGATTTGAGAATAAGAAAAATGAAAGAACGAATAATAATTGTTTTTTTAAGTTCATGACTAAAAAATTATACAATAAAAAAGCTCAATTGTGTATTGAGCTTGGAAACAAATTTTGATTATGAAAAGAATATATGTTCTATTAAAATTTTTGTTCCAATGCCGATGAGAATAATTCCTCCGATAATTTCGACATTGAATCTGAGTTTTTTACCAAAATGTACTCCGAGATAAGTGCCTATAAGTGAAAATAAGAAACTGATTAATCCGATAATTGCAACTGCTGTGTAAATTCGTTCAGGAAAGGAAATAAATATAATTCCGGTAGCCAAAGCATCTATGCTGGTTGCAATAGCAAGCGTAATCAAGGTTTTCCAGCGGAATGGGGCCGGGGTAAGTTCGCATTGCGGATCAATAGGTTTTAGTCCTTCAATAAACATTTTTCCACCAATAATTACCAGTAAACCAAAAGCAATCCAGTGATCGAAAGCCTCCATGTATTTTGCGAAACTAAATCCTGCAAAGTAGCCGATAAGAGGCATTAATGCCTGAAAAAATCCAAATAGAAAAGCCATACGTAAAGCATTTGCCCAGTTGAACTTGTTTGAACATATTCCTTTACTTATGGATACTGCAAAGCAGTCCATTGCCAGTCCGATTCCTATAATGATTATTGATAGAATATCCATTTCTAAAAATGTGAAATTAAAGAATAGAGAAAGTAAAAAATAATTCAAGTATAAGTACCATGAATCAAAAAATAAGTCAAAGTGTCCGTCTATCACAGACACTCTGACTATTTACATCACATCCAGTATTGTTATTTACAGCATTGCTTTCACCTGCTCGTAAACGTTTTTGCCATTGAAACCAAGTTTTTCGTCCAGAACTTTGTATGGAGCAGAGAATCCGAAAGATTCCAATCCAAACACTTTACCGTTTGCTCCTGCAAGTCCTTCAAGGTTTACTGGCAATCCGGCTGTTAAACCGAAAATTTTGGCTCCTTTGGGCAATACGCTTTCCTGATATTCGGCAGACTGACTGCGGAATAATCCTTCGGAAGGAACTGAAACCAAACGAACTTTTACGCCATCGGCACGAAGCAGAGCGGCTCCTTCATTCAATGTAGAAACTTCTGAACCGGAAGCAACAAGAATTATATCCGGATTTCCATCGCACGATACAATATATCCTCCTTTTTCTGCCTGATAGGCTTCGTCTTTACGATTGGTTACAGCCGGCAAGCTTACAATATTCTGACGTGATAAAATCAATGCAGTAGGAGTGTGCGTGTTTTCTATTGCCATACGCCATGCAACAGTTGTTTCTTCAGCATCAGCAGGACGAAGAACAAGCATGGAATTGTGCCCTTTATGGTTTTTAAGTTTCTCCATCAGACGGATTTGAGCTTCCTGTTCAACCGGTTCGTGAGTAGGACCATCTTCTCCTACACGGAATGCATCATGTGTCCAAATGAATTTTACAGGTTGTTCCATCAGTGCAGCCATGCGGATAGCCGGTTTCATATAATCGGAAAACACGAAGAAAGTTGCACATGCAGGAATTACACCGCCATGCAAACTCATACCTATTGATACACAGGCCATAGTCAATTCGGCCACACCAGCCTGAAGAAATGCACCGGTGAAATCACCTTTTGTAAATGCTTTGGTTTTTTTAAGAAAACCATCTGTCTTATCTGAGTTCGAGAGGTCGGCACTTGCAACGACCATATTTTCTACCTGTTGAGCTAACTCTCCCAAAACTGTAGCTGATGCAGCACGTGTTGCTGCGCCGGATTTTTGTACAATACCGTCCCAGTTTACGTTAGTTTTTCCGGAAAAGAAGAAATCTAATTTTGCTGCCAGCTCGGGATTGGCTTTTGCCCATGCTTCTTTTGCTGCATATTTTTCAGCAACTATTTTTTCGAGTTCGGCAGCACGTTTAGCATAAAGCTCTTTTGTTTCCGGGAAAATAACGAATGGGTTTGTAGGGTCTCCGCCCAGGGTTTTGATAGATTCTTCATAAGAAGCTCCGCTTTCACCTAAAGGCATACCATGTGTTGCACACTGATTTTCAAAACTTGCACCATCTGCTCTCCGGGCGCCTTTTCCCATAATGGTCTTTCCAATAATCAGAGTTGGTTTTTCTTTTTCGGCTTTGGCTCCCTGAAGCGCTGTACGAATTTGTTCTGGATCGTTGCCATTTATTTCGAGGACTTTCCAACCCCAAGCTAAATATTTTTGTGCAACATTTTCGCTTGTAACAGCTTTTGTTTCCGTAGATAGCTGGATGTCGTTCGAATCGTAGAACATAATAAGGTTGTCCAATCCAAGGTGACCTGCTAAACGACCTGCTCCCTGTGAAATTTCTTCCTGCACACCACCATCGGAAATATATGCATAAATAGTTTGTCCCATTATTTCGCCAAAACGGGCTTTGAGAAATTTGGCTGCAATTGCAGCGCCTACTGCGTAAGTATGTCCCTGCCCAAGAGGGCCGGAAGTGTTTTCTATGCCCCGCATTACATCTACTTCTGGATGTCCCGGAGTAGGGCTTCCCCATTGACGGAACTGGCCCAGTTCTTCCATGCTGAATTTCCCTGTACAAGCTAATACCGAATATAGCATAGGTGACATGTGCCCTGGATCAAGAAAAAAACGGTCGCGACCTTCCCATTTAGGATTCTTCGGATCATATTCCAAAAATTCAGAGTACAATACGTTGACAAAATCAGCTCCCCCCATGGCTCCGCCGGGATGCCCCGATTTTGCCTTTTCTACGGCTGATGCAGCAAGTATACGGATATTATCTGCTGCACGATTTAAGATTTGAGTTGAATTCATAAATAGTTTTTGTTATTTGGTTGTTGTATAATTTTACTTGTTATTGTTTACGAAAAAAATTCATAATGGTTCATTGTTCATTATCCATCCTTTTTACGGAATATCCGTATAAATATTTATCTGCGTTTAGAATTTATATCCGATACAATAGTTGAATGACCAGTTTCCCGTTCCGCTGTTAACACCAAACCCGGGTACATAATACGGATCGAAATCTCCGGAGTCTACTTTACTTATCATACTTTTATGTCTGGCAGTCCACCCCATGAAGATATTTTTTATAATCTCCACCCGAATACCGGCTGCAACTTCGAACCAAAATTTATGTGAGTTTAAATTATCATAATTATACGTTTGAGTTACACCCCAATAGTCGTCGGTAATGACAACATTATACAAATTGTAATTAAAATTCGAGTATCCTAATCTAACTCCGGCTAAAAAAAGATTGTTAGTAGGTTTTGCATTTTTGGCCGGTTTTATCAAATTGAAATCGATCCCGATACGTCCAAACGGTCCGCTTGTCGTGTAACGGATGTCGCTTGTCGTAGAAGTGTGATCAGAACCGGCAAAGCCGGCTTCGAAAATGGGGTAGTATTTGTTTTTCAGGGAAGCCTGAATAGCCCCTTCGTAAGTATAATTGCCGGTAGAGCTGAGAAACGAAGTTACTAATGGAGCAACATCTAACTCGACCCTTATAGAATTAAAAAAAAATGTTTTAACAGTATCCTGTTTTTGTTTCTTGTCCTGAAATTTGGGTTTAGGTTCTCCTCCCGGAGCTTGTTGTGCATTAGCAATCCCGGACACCACCAGCATAAAACTAAAAATGATATATTTGAATATTTTCTGCATTCGTCGGAATTACTGTGTTAGTTATTATTGAAACAGAATCAATATAATGATTTGTCGAAACGATTTCGTCTATTGTTGGCAGTACAATGCAGCCGCATTCAATGGATAAATAATAGCTGCTGTCGTTATGATAGAGTATCGAGATAGTATCGGTTGTGCTGTTGAATGTCATTATATAATCCGATTGCTCGGCTAATTTGTTCAACGGTAGATATATATAAGTTTTTGATTTGCTGTTGTTATACAGAACAGAATCCACAGATAATCCGCGTACGGATATGCTGTCTACCGTCAGTGTAATAAGAGAATCCGAACCATCAATCAGGCTTGGGGTTTTCTGATAAAAATTTATTTGTGCGGTAACTTCCGTATCTTCTCCGCACTCTTCCGTAGAAGTACAGGCTGCCAGACCTATAATCAGTATGTAAATCAGATACCTGAATTTCTTCATTTTATTTTCATTGTTTACATCAATGTTTGAACTTCTTTTTTTAAAATTTCTAAAGCATAATCTGAGGGGCTACTTTCTGTGGAGTCGAAAACCTGAATCAACAGCTCTGCTAATGCAGCGGCTTCATTCTCGGGATTAAGTTTTGTTGCACATACATTTACAAGTTGTACCAGACTTTCCCGGGTGGTTTTCAGGGCCTGCCACACTTCATTACTCACGTATATCTGTTGCGAAGCATTATGATTAAACTCATGCCGGATAGCAGAGAGTAAGGTCGTTTGTAAATCGAGAACACTCATGCCTGCCTGCATATTATTCAGCAATAGCTGATTCGGACGTGTACGTTCGAGAACAAGTGTCAGTCTTTCGTAAGCCCGCAGGCGTATAGGCGTAACTGTTGATAAATTACTGCGACGAAGTTCAAATGAACGTTGTTTTTCCGCATTTTTCAACAGTTTGTCAATCATAAAATAAGCTGTGATTAGTACGAGAATGGCCGGCAAAATTATTTTCAGTATCTCAATCATTTGTTTTGTCCTTGTTTGTGAAGCAAAACTTCTGTTGGTTGCAATGTAACAAGACAGCCTTTTGGCAGCTTATTGAAAAGATTTTCCAGGTTTTTGTAAAACGATTTTAATTTTTCCGTCTCATCCACCAGCTCTATAACAATGGGTAATTTTTCGGTTAGTTCCCAGAATTTCGAAGTATGGATATGTTTACTGCTGGGGCCGTATCCCATGATTCCACGATATGCTGTAGCGCCTGTAATTCCGGTTTTCCGGGCTTCCTGTACAATGTACTCGTAAAGAAGTTCGTTTTCCGTTTTGTCGGTACTGCTAATGTATATTTTTAAAACGCTGTTGTCCATACGAATTAGTTTTTAAAGTAGATGATTGCCCGATTCGTAACCTAAATAAACTGCTAAAAATCCGAGTGTAATACTCATTACAGTATAAATTAATACTGTAGCTATTTGTCCGTTTTGAAGTAAAGCCAGATTCTCGTTTGAGAATGACGAAAATGTGGTAAATCCTCCACAAAATCCAACTACCAGAAGTAAACGAAGATCAGGTGAAATAACTTCAGAGCGGGCCGAGATGCCGACCAAAAGTCCGATAATAAAACTTCCGGCAATGTTCACTGTAAGTGTCCCCATTGGAAGTGACAGAAAATGCCAGCTCAGATTTAGTTTTGAAATCAAATATCTGAGGATGCTTCCGATAAAACCTCCAACGCCAACCAACAGTAATTGTTTCATACCGTTTTATTTTTTTATTATATTTCTTTTTCTATTAAATAGCTGTTTCTGTCCGAAGAACTTCTTGCTATAATTTCGCCGAGAAACCCTGTCAGGAAAAGTTGAGTACCAATAATCATGGCAACTAAAGCTAAGTAAAAATAGGGAGTATCGGTGATCAGGGGAGCCGGCAGACTGTGTGATATGGCGTACAGTTTGTTTACACCCACAGCAATGACGGATAGAAATCCCAATAAAAATACCATACTGCCAATACTACCAAAGAAGTGCATAGGCTTTTTTCCGAAACGGGATAAAAACCACAGGCTGATAAGATCTAAATAGCCGTTGACAAAACGATTAAGCCCGAATTTTGTAACTCCGAATTCACGTTTTCTGTGTTCAACTACTTTTTCCCCAATACGTCTGAATCCTGCAATTTTGGCTAAATATGGAATGTAACGATGCATTTCGCCATATACTTCAATGTTTTTTACCACTTCCAGTTTGTAAGCTTTTAATCCGCAGTTCATATCATGCAATTTGAGCCCGGTTACTTTACGGGCTGTTGCATTGTATATTTTTGAAGGCAAATTTTTGGTAAGTTTTGAATCGTAACGTTTCTTTTTCCAGCCCGATACCAAATCAAAATTTTCTTCGGTAATCATGCGGTAAAGCTCTGGAATTTCGTCCGGACTATCCTGTAAATCAGCATCCATTGTAATAACTACATCTCCTTTAGCTGCCTGAAAACCACAGTAAAGTGCCGGAGATTTTCCATAATTGTGCCGGAACTTGATGCCCCTAATATTAAAATCACGCTTTTGCAGATTTTCAATAATATCCCATGAATTATCGGTACTGCCATCATTTACAAAAATAATTTCGTAGCTGAACTTATGAGCTTTCATAACGCGCTCAATCCATTCATAAAGTTTTTCGAGAGACTCTTCTTCGTTAAACAAAGGAACAACAACCGATATATCCATTGCACAATGTGTTTATATAAATTTTCTCTAAACGTTTTTATCAAAAATGCTTTTTTCTTTTTTTACAAAAAATGCAATAATAAATGCCCAGAACGCAGCACTAACAGCAGCTCCCAGCAGACTCAGAAAAGCCATTGGTATCGGTTGATACATTGTATTTAGCAGATCATAAATATTATCCTCTACTTTGATATTCATCTTGTCGTACATTTGCAGGATGGCATCCATCATTACCTGAAAATAATTTTTATTGATAAAAGTTGTATAAATAAAAAATACCAGGGTATAAATAATCGAACCGAAAAAATATAATTGAAAACAGTATCTGAATGCTCCTCCGTAACTCATCTCATCGTTTAGCTGATGAATTCTGTAGTTTGTAGCTACTTTGTATAAAACAAAGATTACAGCTACGGAAATCAATAATGAGAGTATGGTTAGCAGCGGATTGTTTATGACAGAAAACAAAAATTTAAGAGAGAGTAAGCCACCAACATAAAGAATACCATTGATGGTAGTTGAATTCTTTAATTTTTCAAGCATAAATTTTATTTTTTATGAGCAACAAAAATACAAAAAAATAGGTAAATCAGAAAGCTATGGAGAAGAACATCTCACGATTGTATTTAGCTCATTTCATGAATTTGTATTTTATTTTTTACAAAATTTCAGTGATCTCATTAAATAATGTAGTTTTTGATTTAAGATTCTGATATATAGTTATTTAAAATATTCTGGAGGTGTGGGCAAAGTTCAGTTCATTTAAAAAATGACAAACTTTTTGTCTGTTTTGTTTGTTCCAATGAACTGTTGTACTTTTGCAGGCCTTAAAAACGTTAAGGCAATAAAAGTATAAAAAAGAGAAAATATTTATTCATCTATTCGTTTAGTAATGATTGTAAAACCCAGAATGCGTGGCTTTATCAGCCTTACCGCACATCCGGCAGGATGCGAACACAACGTCCTGAAACAAATTGAATATGTAAAGTCTAAAGGTAAATTTAAGGGGCCGGAAAGAGTTTTGGTTATTGGAGCGTCAACCGGTTTCGGGCTGGCATCGCGTATAACAAGCGCTTTGGCCAACGATGCTGCAACCATTGGCGTTTTTTTTGAAAAAGAACCTCAACCGGAAAAAACAGCTTCTCCGGGATGGTATAATACGGCGGCATTTACTAAAATTGCTCTGAACGAAGGTCTTTATGTAAAAAATATTAATGGAGATGCTTTCTCGGACGAAATTAAACAAAAAACTATTGATTTAATTAAGACCGATCTGGGGCAGGTGGATATGGTGATTTACAGTCTTGCTTCTCCGGTTCGTACTAATCCACGGACAGGTATTACTTATCGTTCGGTACTGAAACCAATCGGACAGGCTTACAGCAACAAAACAGTTGATTTTCACAATGGCAATATTTCTGAGGTGACTATTGAACCTGCATTGCAGGAAGAAATTGAAAATACTGTGGCTGTAATGGGCGGTGAAGATTGGGAGCTATGGATTGATGCCATGAAAGCTGCCGGAGTATTGGCTGAAGGCGTTGTAACCGTGGCTTATTCGTATATCGGTCCAGCTGTAACGGAACCAATTTATCGCAAAGGAACTATCGGGCAAGCCAAAGATCATTTGGAAAAAACGGCTGATGACCTCACCGCCAGACTTACTGATATAAGTGGGAAAGCTTATGTTTCGGTAAACAAAGCACTTGTGACTCAGGCCAGTTCTGCTATTCCGATTATCCCGCTTTATATTACCATTTTGTTTAAAGTGATGAAGTCCAAAGGTATTCACGAAGGCTGTATTGAACAAATTCAGCGACTTTATGCTGATAAATTGTTCAATACAGGAGAAGTTCCCGTAGACGAGAAGGGGCGGATACGTATTGATGACTGGGAGATGCGGGATGATGTTCAGACAGAGGTTGCAGAGGTTTGGGAAAAAGCCAATACCGAATCAATCCATCATCTTGGAGACCTGAGTGGATATGCCTCAGAATTCAGAAAACTTTTTGGATTCGGATTCAAAAATATTGATTATAATAGGGATGTAAATGAAATGACCGGGATTGAAAATTTAGTTTAAAAATAATTTTCAAACAAAGTGCAAACAGCATGTTCCAAAAACTACTTTTGATACATGCTGTTTTTTTATGCTTCTTTCCAGAATCTTTTCAGAGCGGTGATTGTTCCGAAAAGTAATAAAATGTCGTCTTTTTCGATCATACCTGTTGGCTCTGGAACAAATACTTCATATCGAATAGAGCTTTTGCCAATCAGGTTTTTGTCTGCCTTCGGGCGTTTGATACCGACTAATTTTATATCAAATGTTTTTTCAAAATTAATGTCTTTGATTTTTTGTTTAAAAAGGATTGAAGGCGCATCTGATTCGACAAAGCGATATGATTCATTTAAAGCATGTGAGGCTCTGACAGGTTCGTAGTCGGCGGCATTTGCCAGCAGATCAGCTGCGTAATCCTCCGGAATAACAATCTCGTAGACACCCAGCGATTCCAGTACGGCTTTGTGCAATTTGGTGGTTGCGCGGGCAATGATTTTTTTTACTCCGAGTTGTTTCAGTATGGCCACGGCATGAATCGAAGCTCCGAAATCTTCGCCCATGGTGACATATACAATTTCCGCCTGTTTCAGGGGCAGCATCCCGAAAGCCCTCGCGTCGGTTACATCGAGGCACATAGTCACTGTTACCGTGTTTTTAAATTCTTCCACACGTTGCATGTTTTTATCGGTAGCCACAACTTCGTGTCCCATGGCTGTAAGCCGTTCTGCCAATGCCGATCCGAAATTTCCCAATCCAAGTATAATGTAGGTCATGTTATTTTATAGTTAGTTTATTTTATATATATTTTTTTGTATACAGAGTTTGTCAGTTCATATTATTGATTTTGCACTTTTTTAACTAATAAAATAAAAGTGTCCCTGTTTTTAATTTATTCCAATATGTTCGTATGGTAAGCGGTAATTCAGCCTCGTTTTCTGTGGAATGAAACAACTTAGTAAAGTAAAAAATCCTATTCTCCCTACAAACATCAACAGAATAATAATCGTTTGGCTTGTCTGGCTCAATGTCGGAGTCACATCAAGCGATAATCCTACAGTTGATATTGCTGAAACACATTCGAATACAACGGATTGTATCGGAATGTGTGGCTCAAGTACCGAAATAATCATAGCACTGGCCCCGATCAATATAATGGAAATAAATATAATTACAAATGCTCTGTTTACAGAGGATGGAGCAATTTCCCGGTAACGGATTTCGATCCGGTCGCGTCCGCGAAGTGTGTTCCAGACGTTCAAAATTGCAATGCTGAACGTTGTCGTTTTGATACCGCCTCCGGTCGACATAGGAGATGCCCCAATCCACATATAAAAAATCATCCAAAGCACCGAAACCGGTAGCAGGCCTGTCATGCTAAATGAGTTGAACCCGGCTGTTCTGGGCGTTACCGACATAAAGAAGGCTGTCACTACTTTTCCTATGCTATCATAGTTAGCGAGCGTATTATTGTATTCCGAAATATAAAATACAATGGTTCCAGAAACTAACAGAATTAATGTTGTTACAAGCACAATTACTGTTGATGTATTTAAAATACGGGGAACGTGCGTATTTTTGTATCCACGTCCTATAATGGTTCTCAGAAAGTTAGCCAATTTTTTTCTTGCCCAGGTTAAAATATTGAATATGATTGGAAATCCTAATCCTCCAATAATGATTAAAACTGAAATTCCGCTCAGATAGCTGTAATTGGTATAAGTAGCTGAATTGCACAATCCGTTAGGAAGAATGGAAAAACCGGCATTACAAAAAGCTGATACTGAATGGAATCCGGCAAACCACAAATCCGTCCATCCCTGGCCGTGGGAAGCATAATAAAGATAGCCCATTCCCACAAGTTCTACAAAGAAGGTTACAAAAATGATATTTCTTAATCCCGAAAAAATATGGTTGATGCCCTCTTCATCGTTCATCATGTTTTTAATTACGAACTGATTTTGTAATGAATGGCGTGATTCGGAAAATAGTCCGAAAAAGCTGGTGAAAGTCATGATGCCTATTCCTCCTGCCTGAATCAAAGCTAAAATGATGATTTTTCCCATTAAAGTAAACCGGGTGGCCGTGTCGACAACCACAAGTCCGGTCACACAAACGGCGCTTACCGAAGTAAACAATGCTTCGTGGAAAGTAACGGGAATTGTTGTGGCATTGGGCAACATTAGCAATCCCGCCCCTGCGAAAATGAGGAAAAGAAAACTGCCTACAAAAAGCCAGTTAGGGTTGATATGCTTACTCAGCGAACGTGTCAGTGTGCGCGAAAGACCAAAAACCACGTGAATGGCCGTGAAGAAATAAATTACGAAATCTTTCCGGAAAAATTCAATAACCGGATGAGCCGATTGTAAATGTTGTGGCAATACCCACCCTGAAACGAAAGTGAATAATACAGGCAGGTAATAGATTAGAGTAAAAATGGATGACTTTATGGGGCGCTGAAAAATGTTACGTGAAATGGAAAGCGTAAGTCTGAGAAAATAAAAAACAAAGGTCAGTTTATAGAGAGTTTGCGCATAATAAAACTGGCTTTCCGGAATGTTGAACCCAAACTGGTAAATAAATACTGACAGAGAAAGAAGGCACAAAATAGTATCCGCTGTTTTCATGACGTTGATGGCAAATCTGAAAAGCGGATTAAAAAACAATTTTGATTTCAAATACCACGATTTGAAATTGAACTCCATAATTTGAGATTTAAAAAATTACCTGAGTCAAAAATACGATTTTTTACCAAACGGAGCTAATGCCTGCATAAAAAACTCTTGATTAATTTTACTAATCTGACCAATCTGTTTTATTCATATATTCTGCCATTAGCTTGCCCGTTTGCCGTTCAGAAGCAGATGTACGGCATCGTTCAATGACCCTGCATGTTTTACCGACCCGGTATTTACAAAGAAAATTTCGTCTGCATTTTCAATAGTATTCAGGCGATGAGCAATGATAATACGGGTTGTGCTTTGGGGTAGTTTGTGTAAAATATTATCGAGTAGTTGTTCTGTTACAGTATCAATATTCGCGGTTGCTTCATCCAGAATCAGCAGATCAGGACGGCGGATGACAGCTCGGATAAAAGCAATGATTTGTTTTTGTCCCAGACTGATATTGTCTCCCGATGAATTGATTTCCGTATCGAATCCGTTTTCAAAACGTTGAATAAGTCCGTCGAGGTTTACTTCACGAAGTTCTTTCATAAGATCTTCGTCGCTCAAATTGGCAAAGCATTCGTTCCCATAAAGAATATTCTCGCGCAGATTTCCGGTGAAAAGTACCGGTTCCTGAAGAATAAATCCGATTTTGGCTGTGCGGGTACTGTCGTCGATAGAACGGATGTCCGTTCCGTTCAGCAGAACTTTTCCGGCGGTCGGGTCATACAGTCTTGCCATTAATGAAGCTGTTGTGGTTTTGCCTCCGCCGGTTGGTCCGACAAATGCGTAAGTTTTTCCCCGTTCAAGTTCAAAACTGACTTTGTTCAGTATGTTTTTACCTTCCACATAAGCAAAAGTAACATCTTCGAAAACCATGAGTTTTTCAGATTTTACAGAGTCTGTTTTGTCTGTTTTTTTTAGGTCGTTTTCGAGCACAAGTATCTGTGAAATACGATCCCAGCCTGCCAGTGCCACCTGAAAGTTAGCCCACAACGAAGCTATTTGTCTCAATGGGTTGTAAAATTGGGCGATGTATGCCAGAAAGCTGATCAGTAAACCTACCGAGAATTCTCCGGTTGCAATCAGGTAAATACCAAAACCCAGTACAACCAATTGCCCGATATTCGACATTAAAGTATATACAGGCATAAACAAGCCATTGGCAATGCCTGCTTTGATGGCGGTTTTATAATTCTCTACATTGGCTTCGTTAAATTTGCGTCGAAAATAATCGCGGCGGTTAAAAGCTACAATTACTTTGAAATTGTTCAGACTTTCCTGTATTTCAGCACTTAATCCTCCTGTGCTTTTCATGTTTTGGGCATTCAGCTTCTTTACTCTGGGAGAAATGATTTTAGTGAAAATCCATATAAAAACAGCCGGAATTAAAGCGGCTAATCCTAATTTCGCGTTGATGGAAATAAGAAATACTCCAGCTCCTGTCATGGCGAAAATGCTACTCATGAACTGTACCAGCGATTGCGAAAAAAACTGATTGATTTTGTCCGTATCGTTATTGATGCGGGAAATCAAATCTCCGGCTTTGTTCTGGTTGAAAAAATCTATGGGTAAATCCTGTAATTTATTGAAAATGGTGTTTCGTAAGTTGAATAACATGCGCTGGCCGACACGTCCCATGAGCTGCGATTGGGTGTAACCGCTGAAAAGAGTGGCAATGTAAATCCCCAGCAAAATTGCAGAATAGGTAATTACACCATTGTACTGATGAGTCATAATATATTTGTCGACAGCCTGCCCCATGAGGTAAGGTGCAATCAACGTCAGCCCTGAATTCACCAAAATAAAAATCATGGCGATAAAGAGATTTTTTTTCTCTTCACCCATAAGAGTCAGCAGGCGTTTTATAGTTTGTAAAACACTTGTTTTTTCGGCAGTTGCCGGACCTTTTTTCAGATTGAGATTATAATTAGTCATTTCTTTTTAGCCTTTTTCGATTTCGTTTGTACTGCGTTGCGAGTTAAAAATCTGGACATATTCCGTGCTGTTCTCCATGAGATAATCGTGTGTCCCATTTGCCACAATTTCGCCTTCTTCAAGCACTACAATCTGGGCATAGTTCTGAACCGAAGCAATCTTTTGGGTTACACTCAGCAAGGTCAGTTCAGGATAATTTTTTTGAACATTTTCCAGAATCTTTTTCTCCGTTTGGTTGTCAACGCGGGCTGTAAAGTCGTCGAGTAACAAAATTTTCGGATTCAGTGCCAATGCCCGCGCCAGCATAATGCGTTGTTTTTGCCCGCCCGATAGGCTGTTACCTCTTTCGCTTACAACCGTGTCCAAGCCTAGGGGCAGTGTGTTGATAAAATCTTTTAATTCGGCAGTCTCAATGGCTTTGTTCATCAATTCTTCGGTAACCGACTCGTTAAACGCAATGTTTTCGCGCAGGCTGAGATTGAATATTACGCTATCCTGAAACACGAAACCTATTTGATGTTGAAAACTTTCTTTCTTGTAATTTTTAATATTGATGTCATCAAACAAAATATCACCACTGGTTGGCTGTAAAAGTTCGGTAAGCAAATAAAGCAGTTGTGTTTTTCCTGCTGCCGTAGGCCCGATAATGGCGGTTTTTGATCCGGCTTCAATTTTCAGGTTGATATTTTTCAGAATAGGTTTATTGCCTAATTTTACATAAATATTTTTCATTTCTATTTGACCTGTCAACGGAGTTGTAACCGTTCCGGTATCTTCGGTTTCCGGAGCATTCAGCACTTCCGAAATACGTCCGTAAGCAACCGAAGCCTGTGCCATAAAATTACTGATAAAACCTATGACCATGATGGGGAAAATGAGTAAGGTTAGGTAAGAGCTGAAAGCCGCAAAATCACCAAGCGACATATTGCCCTGAATGACAAAATGGCCTCCCATGGCCAGAATGGAAAGAGAGGCGAGATTTCCTACAAATACTACAATTGGAATTAATGTGGCAAAAAACCGGAGAATGGAAATGCCGATATTTTTAGCTTCGGTATTTACGTCTAAAAATTTGTTGTATTCCTGAGTTTGGGCATTCAGAACCCGTATTAATGCCGCTCCCAGAATACTTTCGTTGATTACTTTGTTGAGTCTGTCGATTACTTCGCGACTGCGACGAAATAGCGGGTTTAATTTTTTGAAAACAACGAAAAATGCTCCGCTGATGATCGGGATAATGGTCAAAATAGATAGTGCTAATTTCCAGTCAATAGAAATAAGCAGGACACTTGCACCGATAACTATAAATACGGAAGATGCCAGCGAGACAATCCCCATAGAAATAAACATTTTTACAGAATCCACATCGGAAGTCAGATTTGTCAGTAGTTTGGACGGATTTGATTGTTGAATGTAGCTGAAATTCTGGCGTGAGATTTTGGCGGATATTTTTGTCCGGAGTTCGCGGGCTGCTTTCTCCGAAACATAAGTTTGTAAAGAAGTTTGTAGCAGATTGAACAGGAAAATAACAAAAGCTGCCGACAGAAATTGAATGACTATTTTTTTATAAGAAAATATCCCGGCTGAGAAGTCGTCGATGCCGTGTGAGATAATTTTCGGAATAACGAGATTCACTCCGTTACTTAGTAAGGCAAAGAGAATGAGTATGAAAATAAGTGTTTTATAAGGTTTCAAAACCTCAAATATATTGGGACGTTTCGAACCTTTGTTTTGTTTGTTGGACGTTTTTTTATGTGTCATTTACTTACAATAGATTGATTTCACTGCCGGAATTTTAAACAGTGAACGGAGTTTTTTAGTTCAGAAAGTGGTGATTTTATTTAAAAGTCAGGCAAACCGAATGCTTCTAAAAAAGTTTAGATTTAAGCTCTGCAAAATTAATGAAAGCCCGGTTTAAAAACATTTCTTTAAAGATAATTTAAGTTATGGGATTTTATAGGACAAACAATTGAACAAAAAGTATAAATCTGAATTTTATTATTTATATATAGTACAAAAAAGTATAATTTTGTTTTGGTTTTTAGAAAAAAGGATGAAAACGAAAAATATTTTAATAGAATTAATAGAACGGCTCAACGATTACGAGCTGGAGGCTCAACAGACAGGAACAACTGTAAATATGACTGATTTCCTCGGTTACCTGAATAGCAGATATGTGCACGAAAGTGTTACTTCACGGGAGCTGGGTGGCGATTTTAAAAATTATGAACCCGAAGAAGGTAACGGGCAAAATACGGATATTTCTATTTTGATTGTTTTGCTGTTCCGGTATGCGAAAGGATACATAAAAAAAGCTTTGAAAGACAGCATGATAAAAACTGCCGATGAATTTTCGTTTCTGATAACTTTGTTGACTTTCGATAGTCTGAGCAAAACCGAATTGATTCAAAAACAGGTGATGGAAAAAACGTCCGGAACGGAAATTATCAATCGCCTGCTTAAACTCGGATTACTTGAACAATATCAGGATGAAGTCGATAAGCGCAGTATTCGTGTGAAAATATCACCGTCGGGGCGTGTTGAATTATTTAAAATTCTGCCGCAAATGCGCACGGTTTCACAAATAGTTGCCGGAAATCTTACTGTAAATGAAAAGAATATGCTTGCATATATGCTTCGTAAATTAGAACATTTTCACAACGATATTTACCTGAATAAAAAAGATAATAATCTTGAAGAGTTGATTTAGAAGAGCATTTCTGCAAAAGGAATCAACAGGGCAGTCATAATTCCCATGATGCCGATAGCCAGACCGCTGACAGCACCTTCCACAGCACCCATTTCCATGGCTCGCGCAGTTCCCAGCGCGTGCGAAGCAGAACCCATGGCAAGTCCTTGGGCGACTTTACTTTTTATACCTATTTTTCGTAAAACAATCGGCCCTACCAAACCTCCAAAAATTCCGCAAATAACTACGAATGCAGCTGTCAGAGCCGGAATACCACCGCTTTTTTCTGCGAGACTGATAGCAATTGGAGTTGTGACTGACTTTGGAGCAAGTGATGCCATAAGAATTTTATCTGCGCCAAAAGCTTTTGCGATTAGTACTACGCTGGAAATACCTACAATTCCTCCAACAAAAACCGAAGTCAGTATAGAAATTACATTGCCTTTAATTTGTTCCATTTGCTCGTAAAGTACGTATCCAAGTGCGACAACACTTGGCCCGAGCATGAAATTCAGAATGCGTGTCTGTGTATAAAATGTCTGGTAATCAATACCTGCAATTTTCAGAAACGGAATAATAATCAGCATTGAAATGAGCAGTGGTTGCAGTAAAGTTATTTTTGTCCGTTTGTAAATGAAAACGCCGAAGAGAAAGCTTCCCATAACTAATGCCAACAGGAAAACTTCTGTGCTGATATATGGTTTTACAAATTCAATCAATGAGTTCATGCCTGTTTTCCTCCTTTTGTTCTTCGTTTTTCAAATCGTTCCTGAGTTAGAGCTACTACACTGATTGTTAGTATAGTACTTATGCCTATTGCTGCAAAAATGGTAACTAATGATTTCGAAAATAAATCGGCATAAACCATCAGACCGACACCGGCAGGCACAAAAAATACAGCCATATTTTTGGTGATAGTGATGGAAACATCTTTTACGTTTTCCGGATTTAGCACCTTAAAAAACAGAGCTAAAAAAAGTAGTATCATGCCAATAACACTTCCGGGAATAAATCCGTGAATAAGTTTACTTACTATTTCGCCGAGGAAATAAAAAAGTAGAATGAAAAACGAACCTTTAATCATGAAACTATTTGTAGATTAATTGTTTTTTATATAATTCAAAAAAATGATGATTTGTTCTGATCAGATTAAAGGTCGTGGACAGAATTTTATTTTAAAAATCCTTGTCGTTTTAGTATGTTAATAAATTTGTCGCTGAAAAATTCATTGTTTTTTTTACTGTACCGGATGTCTGTAAATACCTGAGCTAATGTTTCTTTATTGTTTTCTCTGACGAAATTCTGATAAAATTCGCTGTTTTCTTTAGTTGCATATAGAATATCGATTTTTTCAGCGTTATAATTTTCATACTTTTCGTAGTGTACGACGGATTCTAAAGGCAGACGATCGGTGAGGGGAGGATTCTCTGCTGGGTAACCCACAGTAATAGTTGTAACGGGCACAACTAATTTTGGAAGATTCAGTGTTTCAATAATTTCACCTGCGTTGTAAGTTGTTGTTCCCAGATAGCAAATCCCCAGCCCTTTACTTTCAGCTGCAATAGCAAATGTCTGCGCAAAAAGCAAAGCGTCAATGGCTGTTGCCATAAAAGATTGAAAATTATCGTAACCCGGTTCAGCATTGCGTTGTTCGCACCATTTGCTGAAACGATTGAAATCGGCGCAAAAAGTCAGAACAGCCGGAGCGCTAGTAATCATTGGCTGATTAAAATGGGCCGGCGCCAATTGTTTTTTAATTTCGTCATCAGTTGTTACAACAACACTGTATGCCTGCATGTTTCCTGTATTGGAAGCCTGAGCGGCAGCCTGCAAAAGTTCTGTCATAAGTTTGTTACTGATTTTTTCCGAGGTATATTTTCTGATCGATCTGCGCTGGTTGAGAATGTCTAACATAACAGGTAGTTTTTGAAATTTCAGGGTGCAAAGATACAAAATAATGCAGTAATATATTTTGAAAATTGATCGGTTTATCTTGTTTTGGTGACTTTTAAGCGTTGGTGAAAAACAAAAATGAAAATATCGTGTTTTATTAAATTAATAGAGATAAGAAAGGCAAGAAGGGGAATTTATTGTAAGTAGTCAATAGTTTATAGAAAAAGATAATAAACAACAAAAATCGAAATTTCAAATAAAAGTATATTCATTTATAAATAAAATAAAAATTATGGCTTTAAATGTAGGCGAAAAAGTTCCTGAAGTTTTAGGATTGAATCAGGATGGACAGGAAATCCGCCTGTCGGATTATGCAGGGAAAAAAATTGTACTTTATTTTTATCCCAAGGATAGTACTCCCGGATGTACAGCGGAGGCTTGCAGTCTGAGAGATAATTATACCGAGTTGAAAAATGCCGGTTATGAAGTAATCGGTGTCAGTGCCGACAGTGCGGCTTCTCACAAAAAATTTATAGAAAAACAAAGCTTACCATTTAACCTGATAGCCGATGTAGACAAAACTTTGTCGGAACAATTCGGAACATGGGGCGAAAAATCAATGTATGGCCGCAGTTATATGGGGATGTTCCGGACCACTTTTCTGATTGATGAAAATGGCATTATAACGCGAATTATAGGACCAAAAGAAATTAAAACCAAAACGCACGCTCAGCAGATTCTTTAACGATAAATTTAATGTGAAATTTGTTTTTTCATTTTATTTTTTGATAAAAATGAGATTTTGTATAGAAATGAAAAAATATACATACTATCTTTGCATATTGAAAATGATTTAATGATGATTAAATATCGTAAAGAAAATTATGCGAAATAACTTTAATCCGTGGCATCAGGTGGTGCCACAAACCAATGCACCTGACGTGGTGAAAGGTATTATTGAAATTCCGAAAGGAAATCGGGCTAAATATGAATTGGATAAAGACAGCGGTTTGCTTCGTTTGGACAGAGTACTTTATTCTTCTATGTATTACCCTCATAACTATGGATTTATTCCCCAAAGCTTTTGTGATGATCACGATCCGCTTGATATTCTGATTTTGTCGCAAATAGAGGTGGTTCCTTTATGTATAGTAGAAGCGAAAGTGATCGGAGTGATGAGGATGCTTGATAACGATGAAGCTGATGATAAAATTATTGCAGTTGCAGCAGGAGATCCGAGTGTGAATCATTACAACGATATTTCGGAACTTCCGCCTCACATGATTACCGAAATCATGAGTTTTTTTGAGGATTACACCAAACTCGAAAACAAAACCGTTGTGGTTGAAAAATTTTTCGATAAGGCTACTGCATTAGAAATTATGCATGATAGTTTTAAAATGTATCAGAAACATTATGGTGAGTTACATAAATGGTTTTTTGGATAATAGAATTTTAGTTCAAAAAATAAAGGTCTGCTTTTTAAAATGAGAAAGCAGACCTTTATTTTTTACACGTTTTTTTGTTTTAATCGGGGTCTTAATCTGTTTTTAAATATTTTACTTTCGGCATATTTTTGAGCATTTTTAGCGCGAAATTGTATTCTTTCTTCTTTCGGAAGATGAAAAATTGTTTTACATTCGTCACTACAACAACCATCGTATTTTTCACGGCATTCGTCGCATTGAATAAATAACAAATGGCAATCATCGTTGGCACAATTGGTATGCGTGTCAGCAGGTTTTCCACACTGATGGCAGCGGGAAATAATTTGGCCATCAACTGATTCTCCTAATCGTTCGTCAAAAACGAAATTTTTTCCGTAAAATTTCGAGGCAACGCCTAGTTGCTTTATTTGCTGTGCATATTCAATGATGCCTCCGTAAAGTTGCGATACATGCTGAAACCCTTCGTTTATAAGAAATGCACTGGCTTTTTCGCAACGAATACCTCCGGTACAATAAAGCAGAAATTTTTTGTCTTTTTCATCCTGAAATTTATCAACAACCAATTTAATCTCTTCTCTAAAAGTATCTACGTCAGGGCAAAATGCATTCCGGAAATGTCCGATTTCACTTTCGTAGTGATTACGCATATCAACTACAACCGTATCCGGATCATCCAAGGCGTTATGAAACTCAAGAGCCGTAAGATGATTGCCAACTTTTGATAAATCGTAAGTTCCGTGTTCCAGACCATCGGCCACAATTTTGGGCCGGACTTTTATGGTTAGTTTGTAAAATGATTTTCCGTCGTCTTCAATAGCATATTTTATGGGAACTTGATTCAGATCAGATATGGAATATAAATGTTGTGAAAAAATATCGAGATTATGTTCCGGTACACTCATTTGAGCGTTAATACCTTCTCGGGCAATATAAATTCGACCAAAGCAATTAAGTTCGGCCCATTTTATAAATAGATTATCTCTGAATTCCTGTGGATTTTCAATTTCGAAATATTTGTAAAATGAAATTGTACGTCGCTTAAAAGTTTCTTTTTGAAGTTGTTGTTTGAGTATTTTTCTGTCAGTTTTATTTACCAATAACATAATGATATTCTCCTGTTTGTTGCATTTATTTGTAATAATTACAATAAACATAGAATTGCTCCTGATTGTTTAACTGGGAATTTTTGAAAGAATAATTGTTTCTGTTTGCCGGTCGTAGTTGCAATGTCTAAATAATTACAGGGATTTATACAAAAATGCGAATATTCGTTGAATATCAAAATGATAATGTCAAAAATAATTTATTGAAAATCAGATCTTATATGGATGATAAAAAAGAAATCAGATTTTGGGATATATTTGATTTTCATAATAGATGAAAACGTCCTTTCCGGCGCCACAAAATTTCCTTATCTTTGTCAGCGAATTAAAATAAGATAATTATCTGTATAACTTATTGATATTTAGGATAATTGCTCTGCTTTGTAATTTACAAAACCTCATATAACACAATGATTCAATTCTTCCGAACACCCGCCCGGCATGTGTATGCGGTACAATCCGCGGAAAACTTGTCAAATGATGATGTAAAAAAATTAGAGTGGCTATTTAGCGAAGCCAAACTTTTGACCGAAATTTCTGTCGAAGGGAACTTTGTCGGCCCGCGTAGAGAAATGATTACTCCATGGAGTACGAATGCCGTTGAAATAACTCAAAATATGGGTATCAGCGGCATTCTTCGTATAGAGGAATTCCGTTTGCTGCCTCCGACTCCTTCGGTACAGGGCGGATTGGAATACGATCCTATGCTAGAAAGAATCTATTCCGGCTTGAATCAGGATGTTTTTACCATTAATAAACAACCCGATCCTATCGTTTATATTGACGATATTGCGGCTTATAACGAGCAGGAAGGGCTTGCTTTGAGTGCCGATGAAATTGACTATCTCAACAGTGTTAGCCAAAAGGTCGGACGTAAACTGACCGATAGCGAAGTGTTTGGTTTTTCTCAGGTAAATTCGGAACATTGCCGTCATAAAATTTTTAACGGGCAATATATTGTAGATGGTGAAGAGAAAGAACTTTCACTTTTTAAACTGATTCGCAAAACCTCTGAAGAAAATCCGAATAAGCTTGTTTCTGCATATAAAGATAATGTGGCTTTTAATGCAGGTCCGAAAATCGAACAGTTTGCTCCGGCAAGTGGTGATAAACCGGACTTTTTTGAAACAAAAGAAATTGAATCGGTTATTTCTCTGAAAGCTGAAACTCATAACTTCCCGACAACAGTAGAGCCGTTTAATGGTGCGGCAACCGGAACCGGAGGTGAAATTCGTGATCGTCTCGGTGGAGGTAAAGCCAGTTTGCCGATTGCTGGTACAGCTGTGTATATGACTTCTTATGCCCGTAACGATACAAGTCGTCAGTGGGAAAATAATATTGCTCCGCGCAAATGGTTGTACCAAACTCCAGAACAGATTTTGATTAAAGCTTCGAATGGAGCTTCGGATTTTGGTAATAAATTCGGACAACCACTGATTTGCGGTTCGTTGCTTACTTTCGAACATGAAGAACACAATAAAAAATACGGCTACGATAAAGTAATCATGCTTGCCGGAGGCGTTGGGTTTGGAAAAATGGAAGATGCCCTAAAAGGCAATCCTGTACCAGGCGAAAAAGTGGTTGTCATGGGTGGTGATAACTATCGTATTGGTATGGGTGGAGGAGCGGTTTCTTCTGTTGAAACAGGTCAGTACGACAATGCTATTGAACTGAATGCTGTACAACGTGCCAATCCTGAAATGCAAAAACGTGTTTCGAACGTAATTCGTACTTTAGCCGAATCAAGTGATAATCCTATTGTTTCAATCCATGATCATGGAGCGGGAGGTCACCTCAACTGCTTATCCGAACTTGTTGAAACTACCGGAGGCAAAATTGATGTTGATGCATTGCCGGTCGGAGATCCGACTTTAAGTGCTAAAGAAATTGTGGGGAATGAAAGTCAGGAGCGCATGGGATTGTTGTTGAAAGAACAGGATATTGAACGCGTTCGTAAAATTTCCGAACGCGAGCGCGCTCCTTTTTATGTTGTTGGAGAAACTACAGGCGATATGGATTTTGTGTTTGAACAAAAGGATGGTGAAAAACCTATCGATCTGAAGTTGGAATATATGTTTGGTAAGCCGCCCCGTACGGTGATTACCGACAATAGTGTGGATGAACATTTTGTTGCTCCTGAAATTTCGGAAGAAAAACTTCAAACTTATATTGAAAACGTATTGCAGGTAGAATCGGTAGCTTGTAAAGATTGGTTGACGAATAAAGTAGACCGTTCGGTGACCGGAAAAATTGCCCGTCAGCAATGCGCCGGCGAAATTCAGTTGCCACTGAACGACCTTGGTGTGGTAGCTCTTGATTATCGTGGAACTACCGGTATTGCTACTTCTATCGGTCATGCGCCATTAGCTGCTTTGGCTGATTCTGAGGCTGGTTCTGTTTTGGCAATTGCTGAGGCTCTGACTAACTTGGTTTGGGCTCCGTTGAAGGATGGAATGGATTCAATTTCATTGAGTGCCAACTGGATGTGGCCTTGCAAAAATCCGGGTGAAGATGCCCGCCTGTACCGGGCTGTTGAGGCTTGTTCAGATTTTGCTTGTTCGCTGGGAATTAATATTCCTACTGGAAAAGATTCTCTTTCGATGACTCAGAAATATGGTGACGAAAAAGTTTTCTCTCCGGGAACTGTAATTATATCGGCTGCAGGAGAAGTTTCTGATGTCAAAAAAACAATTTCTCCCGTTTTGGTAAACGATGAAAAAACGTCAGTTTATTATATCGATTTTTCATTTGACAGCCATAAATTAGGAGGTTCAGTATTGGCACAAACTCTGAATAAAATCGGAGATGATGTTCCGACAGTGACGGAACCTGAATATTTTAAAGCAGCGTTCGAAAGCATTCAGGAAATGATTGCTAAAAGCTTGATTCTCGCCGGACACGATATTTCGGAAGGTGGCATTATTACTGCGCTTTTCGAAATGACCTTTGGTAATACACATGGTGGATTGAATGTGAATCTGGATTACATTGCTGAAAAATCGTTAGTAACTATGTTGTTTGCCGAAAATCCGGGCGTTCTCATTCAGGTGAAAGATAAAAAAGCTGTTGAAAAAATTCTGGCTGCGAATGGTGTCGGTTTTGCCCGCATAGCCACTCCAATTGCTGACCGTCGCATTGAAATTACCCGTAAAAAAGAATCATATTCGTTCTCTATCAATGATATGCGCGATTTGTGGTATAAAGCATCTTATTTGTTGGATCGTAAACAAAGTGGGGAAGTTTGTGCACAGGCACGTTACAATAACTATAAGAATCAACCTTTGGAATATGCTTTTAATACAGCATTTAAAGGTAAGTTTTCTCAGCTCGGAATTTCGCCTGAACGAAAACCAAGTGGAGTTAAAGCGGCTATTATCCGTGAAAAAGGAACGAATGGTGAACGAGAAATGGCTTACTCATTATATTTGGCCGGTTTCGATGTAAAAGATGTTCACATGACCGATTTGGCTACCGGACGCGAAACGCTTGAAGATGTAAATATGATTGTTTTCTGTGGCGGTTTTTCCAATTCAGACGTTCTGGGTTCTGCTAAAGGTTGGGCCGGAGGTTTTCTTTATAACGAAAAGGCTAAATTAGCTCTTGATAATTTTTACAAACGCAATGATACTTTGAGTTTAGGTATTTGTAACGGTTGTCAGTTGATGGTGGAACTTGGTGTGGTAACTCCGGAGCACGATGTACAGCCACGAATGTTACACAACGATTCACACAAATTTGAATCCGGATTTATAGGCTTGACTATTCCTGAAAATAATTCGGTGATGCTCGGCTCGCTGAGCGGAACTAAATTAGGCGTATGGGTTGCTCACGGTGAAGGAAAATTCTATTTACCGAAAGCTGAAAATGAATATAATGTCATTGCCAAATACAGTTATGAAGGCTATCCTGCTAATCCGAACGGTTCTGCATATAATGTCGCAGGTATCAGTTCTGCTGATGGTCGTCATTTAGCGATGATGCCTCATCCTGAACGTGCTATTTTCCCTTGGCAATGTGCTTATTATCCGGCTGACCGGGTGAACAGCGATCAGATTACTCCATGGATGGAAGCGTTTGTAAACGCAAGAGTTTGGGTCGAAAGAAATAAATAATTGTATATCCTAAGTTTAAAATAAGAGGCCCAAAGATATAACCCAGTTGTTGTGCTAAAATAATGACTGGGTTTTTAATGCCTATAGTGTTTTTATTTTAGACTATTTTGAAATTACTTGTTTTATTAGCGTCTTTAATTTGGAATAAAATTTAATTTATTATGTTTAAAAAAATAATTATTTTAGTTTTTGTCCTGTTGGTTCAGCTTGATTTGTTTTCCCAAAAGAATTTAAGAGACTTTGTAGTAGTTGTAAGACCAGTTTATCGTGAATCAACAGTTGATTTTTTGAAAAATCTTAGTAAATATGCTTCAGATAATGGATATCCAAAAGCAGCAGATTATTTAGATGCTTTTGCTGAAGGTAAAGGCTTTGGCTCAGGTTTTCTTGTAAAAGGATCAGATGGTTTGGTTTATGTGCTTACCAATCGACATGTAATTTTACAGGCAGAGAAAGCCAACATTGAGTTTTTCAATTCGGATGGTAGTAAGGTTTCATATAACGACTGTGAAATTGTGGCTATTGACCCTGATTTTGATTTAGCCTTGTTGGCATTTCCTAAAGATGTCAATATAGATAGATCCTTAAATTTAAGAATAGATCCTGTTGAAGATGGTCAGGAGGTGTTTTCTGCTGGTTTTCCCGGTTTAAATGGTAAACCGTCATGGCAGTTAGGTAAAGGCATTGTATCCAATTCAACTTTTGAAATGTCTAATTTAGATGAAGATGTAAAAACTTTTGCGATTCAACATACAGCCCAAATTGATAGAGGAAGTTCGGGAAGTCCATTATTAATAGCTGATACAACACAAACATCTGGCTATTCTGTAGTGGGTTTAAATACATGGAAAGTTTTTGATAGAGAAAGTGTTAATCTGTCAATTCCAAATACAACAATAACAAAATTTATATCTGAAGCACTAAGCCAAGAAGACAAACCCGGGAATGAGACATTAGAAAAAATCAGTCGTCAATTTGTTGGAGATTTGATGCATGGCTATAAAAAGGTTTTGAAATATGTAGCTTATGATTACGTATCAAAGTTGAGCGCAGAAAATTTTATACAATATCTAAATTTAGCATCAGATGATGCAAAAGAAGATATTTATAATGTCTTTCAAAGTGGACAAAATCCCGTAGAAGCAGTACGAATTGCAATAGCAGATGCAATTGTAAGAAGTTTTGAAAAACAAAAAAATACTCTAAGTTTTTCTTCAATTGCCGGACTTGCATCTTCTGATGCTCCTGCTACAGTCTTTTATATGTATAATAACAAACCAATAACAACAACCTGGCAAATAGAACAAAAAAGTTGGAAGCTGCTCAACTTAAGTAATTTGAAATTTATAGATGCAGATGAACGAATTGGTTTTGTTAAGCATTTTGATTTTGGATATACATTAAATTTAGAAGCATTCTTCCCAAGTTCAGATATTGAATCTGTGGGGTATGGTTTTGAGTTATTATATGGAGAAAATTATTATACCGGTTTAGGTGTAAGTAAATATAATCACCATGCTTATTCAACTGAATATAATTATGATACAAGTAGTTATGAAATAACCAAAGATGGATATATTAATTATTATAACATAAGATTATTGTTGGGATATCGTTATCCTTTTCAAATTAAACGCTATTATATAATACCTTTTATTCAGGCTTATGGAGGGATGAATACCGGGATTGTTAGTAGTATGACAGGTGGTTTTAAATATGGTGTTAATTTGGCTTATAAATTTAAAAACAAAAAATATATTATGTTGAGTTTGAGTTTTAATCCTCGTAAAGTAAATGATAGTTGGGGTGATTTGAATGATAATGAATATGATTATATTTACGAGCCTGATGCTAAAATTAAAGGATTAAATGTTGGATTAAGTTATGCGTATTAGGACAATAGCCAAATCACTCCATGGATGGAAGCGTTTGTAAATGAACGGAAATAGATGGAGAAACTATAGTTGAGAATTAAAAGTCCACAAAGAGTAAATAAGAAATCCCGCTTCCGAACCACAGAAGCGGGATTTCTTATCCGTGTTTTAGTGTAAGAATTATTTTGTAAAGAAATAGTTTACAGCATTTTTTTCCAATTCATTATAGTCTCTGTAGCCAAGTTCGGTTTTGTAGCTCGTTTTAGAATTTACGAACACCAAAGTAGGCATAGCCTGAACGTTGAATAGACGTGCTATTTCCGGATTTTTATCAACATCAACTTCGTAAATAACAAGTTTACCTTTGTATTTTTCCTGCAATTGCTGAAGGTGTGGATAAAGTTTTTTACACGGAGGACACCAAGTTGCATAAAAGTCTAATAAAATAGGTGTTTTACCCTCTCTTGTAAATGTTTTGTTTTTATCAAAATTCCAGACTTTTTGTTTAAAGGCAGCTGCATCTAAAATTTCAATATGTTTGGCTTCTGAATTCTGTGCAAAAACTCCTGCACTGATAATGAGACCAAGCATTAAATAAATTATTTTACGTTTCATACAATTTGTTTTTACTATTGATACCTTAATTTTATATTTCCGATTTTTATTGTAGCTATTTTAATTTTCTTTTCTAATTCGAGAACATCTTTTTTTACAACCCAGAATTTTATAGTTTCTGTAATGGCTTTTTTATCTTGTTCGTTCATTATATAAAAGTATTTTCTTTTCCCGATAAGTTCTACTTTTATTCTGTCAGCAGAATGATCTGCAATGAATTTTGCGACAGGCATTCCTCCATCGTTTTTGTAGGTCAGACTTTCCCAGTAGGTACCTCCGTCGGAAAAATTATGAAAAATTCCTTTGTCAATGCCGATAGAATCTGATAGCGCAAATTCGTCACCAGAGATTACTTTAATACAATATTGTTCAATTTTAGTTCCGGTAACATTGCTGATAAGATAAAAATCTCCATTTTCGTCAACGTAACATTTTAAATAGTTTCTGTCAGTGTTTTGTTCGGTAATTTGTGTTTTATAAACATAATTTCCGAATTCCTGATATTTCTCATTTTTTTCGAATCTGAAATTTTTTTGTAAGGAATCCAGTTCTTGTTTTTTTTGAGGGTAAATATTACTGCAATAATCAAGTGTTTTTGCACTTTCACGCCTTGTGATAGTATCTTTTAATGCAGCTGCACTTTTACGCTTATCAACTAATAAAGGATATGTTTTGTGTATCGAATCAATATAAATTTGTGCCTGACTGTAATTTTCAGATTTAATAAATTCCCGGATATCGTTGATTAATGAGTCTGCTCGTTTTTCCTGACGTGCACGGCTGTCACAAGAGCTTAAAACAGCGATAGATACAAAGAATAATAAAAATATTTTTATTTTACTCATTTTGTTTGATAGATGCCTGAAATAATATTTATTTGTTAATCAAAATTGAATCCCTATTGCAAATTCCATACTTCCAGGATAAATATATATAGGAGAGGTGTATTTATGGTCAATAGGGGTGAGTACTGTGGTATATTCATTTCCGTTAGCAATGCTCGTAAGTGCATTTTTGTAGGTTATCTCGCCGAATAGCCTTATTTTTTTTATTATTTTGTAAGTAGTCCCGACACTTGCAAAGTATCCTAACATGCTTGCAGATGAGAGTTTGAGTATATCGTATTTCGAATCGTTTACGCCGGTTACTGTAGATTTATGCTTTTCTGTAGCACTCAGAATAAATCCGGCGTTAAATCCTCCGTTCAGATAATATGAAAATCTGTTGACTTCAGGAGTCCGTAGTTTGATTCCCAATGGAACTTCAATTAATGAATATGATACTTTATAATTATCCTTATTTGTGCTTGTATTTAAAGATAAACTGTCATACATGTAACCTCCTGTAGTATTATAATTTACTCCTGAAATTATCGAAATGATTTTGTTTACTTCATATTCGGCTGTTGCGCCAAGCCCAAGTTTAAGTGTTGCTCCATCAGCCTGTGCATCATTGTGATCAATGGCAACCCATGATATGCTTGGAATTATTTTAAACCCGAAAGTAATATCTTCGAGACTTATTTTATTTAAATCAACTTTTTGAGTCGGAATCGATACAAATTGAGCTGATACACTCAGGGATAAAGCTAATACACTCAGTGAAAAAATGAATTTACGCATACCGGGTTATTTGAATTTAGAATATATAAATTAAACGTAGCTTGAATCTAAATATTGCAATACAAATTTAATCGTTTTTTTTATCTTTATCTGCTATTGTGAAAAATCAGTCATTATTATACAATGATAAAACAGATTCATATTGATAAAATTGTTTTTATTTGCATGTTTTGTTTAGATATTTTACTCTGTTGGCAAAGATTATTCCAAAACGCAGATGGTGAATCCTATATTTAAGAGGGAGTATAACTTTTTTGTAAACTCAATAATTCAATCATATTTAATATCTTTGCGTATTAAAATTTCTGGCAGAAATAAAAATGTATAAAAAATTTTGTAATTTATTCATATACTCTTTTATTACAATAATCTTATCTTCTTGTATTACAGCAAAAAAGATAAATTATATGCAACCATCTGGATTTGATATACCTGCTTATAAAGACAGTATTTCATTTACAGACTACAAACTCAGAGTAGGAGACCGGTTGTTTGTGCGTGTATATTCTACTGATGATAAAACCAATGATGTTTTCAATGGAACAGTCAATAATACTGTTTCTATTATTTTAAATGGAAGTTCGAACGGTGCCATTGATTTGTATACTTATCTGATCGATGATTCAGGAAACTTGAACTTTCCCATGGTAGGTGATGTTCATGTGGAAGGTCTTACTCTCAGAGAGGCTAATGATGCTCTTGAAAAAGCAATAAAACCTGTTTTGAAATTCAGTACTGTTGAAATTCGTGTGGTTGGAAGGTATTTCAGCGTTTTAGGGAGCGGAAAATCAGCTTATATAAATTTGCCTCAGGAAAAAATCAATATTTTTAAGGCCTTGGCAATGGCCGGAGATGTTGGTATATATGGGGACCGAAGCCGCATTCGGGTTTTGCGAGAAACAGACAAGGGTGTTCTTGTGAAAAAATTTGATTTGAGAAGTGCAGATATTATCCATTCTGAGTTTTTTTATATTGAGCCTAATGATGTGATTTATATTCAGAACATTAATGAGCAGTTTTTCAGTATAACTAATCTGACCAGTTTTTTATCAACTGCGTTAACTACAGTTTCTTTTGGGGCGCTGATATATGATTCGTATGATAAAATTGTAAATTCTACCGGAACGAAGTAACAATTATTTCCTGTTATGTATGAAAAATTCAATAAAATATATTTTTATTTTTATAATTCCATTTGTTATTTCTTCGTGCTATAATTACCGGAGTATCGGGCTTATGCAGGAAAATAATGCTTCATTACCTGAATATGAAAAAATACCTTATGAGGACTATACAATTAAAATTAACGATGAAATAATTTTCCGTTTAATCACTGTTGATGAAACGATTTCAAAGCTTATAACCCCTCCAAACAATTCGAATAATTTGAACAACATTTTATCTTACAGGGTATATCCGGATGGAACCATAGATCTTCCATTTGTTAAGGGTATTCCGGTTGAAGGACTTACAGTGAGAGAAGCAGAGGAATCAGTAGAAAAAAAAATACGTGAAATAATCCCGGATGCTGTTGTGAAATTAGGGCTTATGAATAAAACATTTACGGTAATTGGAGATGCCGGGACGGGTGTTTATCAAATAAGTCGGGACAGGCTTACTATTTATCAGGCGTTATCCATGTCTGGTGAAATTAATCATTCTGGTGATTTTAAGCATGTGAGAATTCTTCGTGAAGTATTGGATGGTAAGACTAAGGTTCTTGAATTCGACATAAGGCCTAAAAGTGTTATTGAATCTCAGTATTATTATATTTATCCTAATGATATTATTTATGTACAACGGGCAAAATCAAGCTTTTATAAAATAGAAAATTCATGGAGTAGTTTTATGAGTGTGATAAGTTCTTCGCTGTCATTCTTTTTTACCGTTTTATACATTCAAAATTAATTATAACGATCCTCGTTTTAAAAATATGAATCAGAATAAAATAGAAAAGCCATTTTTAGATGATGAAGAATCCAATTTCGATATTATGGAATGGGTTTTTAATTTTTTACATTATTGGTACTTATTTGTTATAGGAGTAATTATTGCGCTTGGATTAGCATATCTTCAAAACAGAAAATGGATACCGTCCTATAAGACACTGGGCACAATTATTATTGAAGAATACAAAGCGGTGAGTAATGCTCAGGCCCTGATGCAAGGATTTGGCGTTCAGGCCGGATATAGCAATACCGATAACCAGGTTATTATGCTCGGATCGAATGACCTTATTAATAGAGTTATTGATAGTTTGCCTCAATTGGAAGTTGATTATATAACCAAAGGAAATTTTAAAACCCGAAATATCTATAATTTATCTCCAATTTCTATTCAATCGGATTATATTGCTCCTGAGGCGTACAATTTATTATTTAAGATTAATTTACAACCGGATGGAACTTATCTTATTACGGTTGATGATGATAAAAAATATGAAGATTTTAGCATTCGGGGGCGGATCGGTGAACCTGTTTCCAATAATTTGTTTTTTCTGACAATTACAAGCACGCCGAATTATGGAACTAAGAGTGAATTGTATTTTAGATTCAGGGACAAATCATCTTTAGTTGCTGATTTTACTTCGCGACTTATGTTTAATTATAAGAGTGAAGGATCTTCTGTTTTGGAGGTTTCTCTGACAAGTGAGAATTATCAGCGTGACATTGATTTTATAAATAAACTTTTTGATACATTTCTGGCTGAAAATTTGGAACGAAAGAATGATGCTGCCAATAAAACGGTCAGTTTTATTGATACTCAACTAGAGAAAGTTGCAGTTTCGTTGAATAAATCTCAGGATGAAATGACTAATTTTAGACAGAAAAATCAATTAGTCAATGTTGAAACGCACACTACAGACTTGATTACCAAAGCAACTAATTATGATGCTGAATTGTCAGAACTGAGGCTTCGTGAAATATACCTGAACTATCTTACCGATTATTTAAAAACGAACTTGAGTGATGGCGATGTTATTGCACCGGCGAGTTTAGGCCTTAATGAACCAATGTTGATGTCTCTTATTCAGCAAATAAATGATTTGAATCTGAAAAGAAGCAGCCTGAGTCCGAAAAACTTTTTTTATTCACAATATACAGATGAGATTAAAAATGTAAAAAAGTCAATCAACGAAGTTACCAAGAATATGCGAGCTGCACTGAATATCGAGAAAAAGGAATTTGATACCCGGTATGCTAAAGTTCAAAAAGAGATAGAGGAACTGCCTGAAAAGGAAATTGCCATGTCGAATATAGAAAGAAATTATAAAATGGATGACAATTATTATACTTTCTTTTTGCAAAAAAGAGCTGAAGCTGAGATTCTTAAATCTTCAAATACGCCGGATAATGAAATTCTTGACAAGGCGCGTGTAGTAGGAACTACCAATGGTGATAAAAAATCTAAAACTACAATAATATTTTTATTAATAGGTGTACTTGCCCCGGCTTTGATTGTCATAATAAGAGAGTTAACAAATGCTGCAATTCGTTCAACAAATGATGTCGAAAAAGGAATTCCGTTTAAACTAATTGGCATTGTCAGACATACTCATTCTAAAGAACCTCTGATTGTCGCAAAATATCCAAGGTCGTCGTTTACTGAAATGTTTCGTGTTATCCGAACCCGGATTGAATTTGTTGTGCAACGGAAAAAAAATATTATGCTCACAGTAACTTCCGGAGAGTCTGGAGATGGGAAAACATATTTTTGTGTAAATCTGGCATGTGTTTATGCTATGGCAAGCCGCAAAACATTACTTGTTGATATGGATATTCGTAAACCAAGTATTAATGTTAGATTTAATATGAGCAATGCTGCAGGTGTAACGAACTATCTGATTGGGGAAAGGGATTTAGAAGATGTTATTTACAAATTACCCGGGGTTGATTTTGATATATTGCCATCCGGCACAGTACCCCCTAATGCCGGTGAGTTAATTCGTTCTGAAAAATTACAGGGAATGTTTGCCGAACTGAAAAAGAAGTATGATTATATTGTTATAGATACAAGTCCGATTGGCATTGTAGCCGATGCTTATCCACTTTCTTTAATTTCCGATGTGAATTTGTTTATTGTAAGGAATAATAAAACAAACAAATCATTTTTTAGAAAAATAATAAATCAGCTTAAAAATGATAAAATAGAGAATTTGTACACTATAGTCAATGATATTTCGATCGAAGAAAATAAGTATTCGAGATATTATTCGAAGAAGTATAATTATGCTTATGGTTATGGTTATGCTACCGGTGGTGGTAGAAATTTATTTGGAAAGAAAAAGAAAGAAATGGCTGATAAGTACTTCCAGTATTATCAGGATGACAGTGATTTGTGAAATTGACATATAATTAATATTTTATATCATAGAAAACCGGAATAGAATTAATTATTTTATTTCTTATGTAAATGAAATCTGTAAAAATGAAAAAAGTTGCTTTAATTACCGGAATTACCGGACAAGATGGTGCCTATTTGGCTGAACTACTATTAAAAAAAGGATATATTGTCCATGGCTTGAAACGCCGTTCATCATTGTTCAACACTGATCGTATAGACCATCTTTATCAGGATCCGCATGTGAGAGAACGTAATTTAATACTTCACTACGGTGATATGACCGATTCCATGAACCTAACACGTATTATACAGGAAACACAGCCGGATGAAATTTATAATTTAGCTGCAATGAGCCACGTTAAAGTGAGTTTTGATTCACCTGAATATACTGCCAATGCAGATGGTATTGGAACTTTGCGTATTTTAGAAGCTGTACGTCTATTGGGCTTAGTTAAAAAGACCCGCATTTATCAGGCCTCAACTTCTGAACTTTATGGTTTGGTTCAGGAAATTCCGCAAAAGGAAACCACTCCGTTTTATCCGCGTTCTCCTTATGCTGTTGCTAAACTTTATGGTTACTGGATTACGGTGAATTATCGCGAAGCTTATGGCATGCATGCAAATAATGGAATTTTGTTTAATCATGAATCTCCGTTACGTGGAGAAACTTTTGTGACGCGTAAAATTACCCGTGCAGCTTCCAAAATTGTTATGGGTATGCAGGATAAACTTTATTTAGGGAACCTTTCTGCTCAACGTGATTGGGGACATGCCAAGGATTACGTACAGGCTATGTGGTTGATCCTTCAACAGGACGAGCCGGATGATTATGTAATTGCTACCGGTATTACAACGGAAGTTCGGGAATTTGTCCGTTTGGCTTTTGCCGAAGTTGGTGTTCAGATCGCCTTTAAAGGCGAAGGTGTGGACGAGAAAGGCTATATTGGATCAATAGATGAAGTTAAGTTCACAGAAAAAGTAGGGAAGGTGTTCCTGGGGAAATTAAAAGACCGTAAAGATGCTGTAGTGGAAGTTGATCCAGCTTATTTTCGCCCGACAGAAGTTGAGTTGCTGATTGGAGATCCGACTAAGTCAAAAACGAAGCTGAACTGGATCCCGGAATATAATCTGTCCCGGCTTGTTGAGGATATGATGCGCTCAGACATCAAAGTAATGAAAAAAGAAACCTATCTGAAAGATGGTGGTTTCCGTATTATGAATTATTTTGAATAACAAAAAAATGGAAAAAAATGGAAAAATATTTGTTGCCGGACATCGGGGAATGGTCGGCTCGGCAATAAAAAGAAACTTGGAAGCCAAAGGATTTCAGAATATTGTAACGCGTACACGACAGGAGCTTGATTTGTTGGATAGCATTGCGGTAGCTAAATTTTTTGATCAGGAAAAGCCTGAATATGTTGTGCTTGCCGCAGCCAAAGTTGGTGGAATTGTCGCAAACAGCATTTATCGTGCGCAGTTTATTTACGAAAATCTGATGATACAAAATCATATTATTCACCAGAGCTATTTACATGGAGTGAAGAAGTTATTGTTTCTCGGTTCATCTTGTATTTATCCCCGGATGGCAGAGCAGCCTATGCGTGAAGATGCTTTGCTCACTGGCTTGCTAGAACAAACAAATGAACCTTATGCCATAGCCAAAATTGCCGGTATCAAAATGTGCGAGGCTTATCATGCCCAGTATGGTTGTAATTATATTTCTATTATGCCTACAAATCTTTACGGGCAAAACGATAATTATGATCTCGAAAAGTCCCACGTTTTGCCTGCCTTGATCCGTAAAATGGTTTTGGGAAAATACCTTATGTCCGGAGATTTTGGTTTGGTCAGAAAAGATTTCAATAAATTGCCTGTTGAAGGTGTAAGTGGAGATGCTGTCGAAGGAGAAATTATGCAGAAGCTTGCAAAATATGGTATTACAAAGTCCGGCGACAAAGTGACCATTACCCTTTGGGGAACAGGTTCTCCTTTGCGGGAGTTTCTGCATGTTGATGATATGGCAGATGCAAGTGTTTTTCTTTTAGAAAACTATGATGCACCGTATACTACTCCTTCGCATGTAAATGCCGGTTGTGGTGAAGATTTATCAATTCGGGAATTATCGGAAGTTGTCCGGAAAATTGTCGGCTACGAAGGAGAAATTTTTTGGGATACCACAAAACCGGATGGAACCCCGAAAAAATTGATGGATAATTCAAAACTGAATAGTTTAGGCTGGAAACCTTCCATTATTTTGGAAGATGGTATTACTCAGGTTGTTGCCGATTATACAAAATAAAAATTTATATAATTTATTTTGAAAAAGAGGCTATTTCATTGTATTTTGAAATAGCCTCTTTCTGTTGTTTAATATTGTTCAGATTCACTAGGAAAATCACCTGACTTTACATCGCTCACATAGTTAGCAATGGCATCGTTCATGATACTTTGCAAATCAGCATATCGCCGGAGAAATCTTGGCGAAAAATCCTGATTAAGACCAATCATATCGTGTAATACTAAAACTTGTCCGTCAACTCCGTTGCCGGCTCCAATCCCGATAACAGGAATAGTAAGTTCATTTGCAACACGTTTGGCAAGAGCTGCCGGTATTTTTTCCAGAACAAGAGCAAAGCAACCGGCTTCTTCCAATAAATGAGCATCGCGAACTAATTTTTCAGCTTCTTCATTTTCCTGAGCACGAACGGTATATGATCCATATTTGTTAATGGATTGTGGCATTAGTCCTAAATGCCCCATAACAGGAATTCCTGCTGTCAGGATTCTTTTTATAGACTCAATAACTTCCTCTCCTCCTTCAAGTTTCAGACAATCACCATGAGTTTCTTTCATTATGCGAATAGCCGATGCAAGAGCTTCTTTTGAGTTTCCCTGATAAGACCCGAAAGGCATATCAATAACCACTAATGCTCTTTTTACCCCACGAACAACAGATTTTGCAAGAAAAATCATTTGATCGAGTGTAATTGGTAAGGTTGTCATATTTCCACACATTACGTTGGAAGCAGAGTCTCCCACTAAAATGACATCTACACCAGCATTATCTACAATAGTTCCCATGGTGTAATCATAAGCTGTAAGCATACTGATTTTTTCGCCTCTTTGCTTCATTTCAAGCAGGCGATGGGTTGTTACCCTTCTCATATTTTCATTATGTACCGACATAGTTTATATTATGGTTAGTAATAAAGACTGCAAAGATATGGAATAAATTTTCATTTTTTAGAGAAATTTTTGTCAACTTATCTTTCAGTTAAATATATTTGTGCCTTCTATTTGTAATATGTATAAAGTTAATTTATAAACACGAATGCTATTTCGTTTTTTAAGGCTATATTTGCACTTTAAAATATACTCTATACTAATAAATCTGGAAAAATGAAAGACAATTTCAGCTTTATAAAGAATACAGATGTTTTCTCACACATCACTTCTTTGAATTATTTACCTCGTTGGTTTGTTTTACTTGTAGATGTAATTCTTTGTGTGTTTGCTTATTATGTGGCAAGCTATTTTTCGATTAGACTCTTATCCGGGGCCCCGGATATTCGTATTTTTTCATTTATACAACGTATAATTTTATTACTTGTTTTCCAGTTGTTGTTTTTTTGGTTTTTTCATACTTATTCAGGAGTATTAAGATACTCAGGATATGTGGATGCCACAAAATTATTGATGGCTGTAGTGTCCAATTTTGTACTACTTTCTATTGTTAATTTTGTGACTGAGGAAATATATCACATTGTTCTTTTTAATTATTCGGCATTGGTATTTTATGCTATATTTTCATTTCTCCTTTTGTTTTTCTTAAGATTGGGTGTGAAATCGTTGTTCGATTTTATGATTCAAAATATTAGACATATTACTCCTGTTATGATTTATGGAACGAAATCAGCTTCGGAGGGAATTGCAAAAGTGTTGAGATCTGGAAAAGACGATGTACAATACAAATTGGTCGGGTTTATTGATGATGATAAAGGGGCGAGCGAACGAATGATTATGGGAGTAAAGGTTTATCATTTAGATGAGAATGTTTTAAGAAAAAAAGTGATAAAAAAAGCTAAAGCTGTCATTGTATCTCCTTTAAAAATGAAAGAAATTAACCCTGAGACAGATTTGGATATTTTTCTTAACAATAATATGTCTGTGCTAACCCTTCCTCCGGTCAGTGTGTGGAATAATAATACTCCAGATGTAAAGCAGATAAAATCAATTCAGATTGAAGACTTATTGGAAAGGCCTAAAATTAGTATCTCCACAGAGAATATTGAAGAACATTTAAAATCAAAAGTAGTTCTTGTGACAGGGGCTGCTGGTTCCATAGGAAGTGAAATCATAAGACAGGTGTTGAAATACAAACCTAAATTAGTGGTTTTACTTGATCAGGCTGAATCACCTATGCACAATTTAAGGTTGGAACTTGAGGAACGTTTTGAAGATCAAAATTTTTCGGTATTTATAGGAGATGTAAGAAATAAAGAACGTATGGATTACATGATGGATATGTACAGGCCGGATATCATCTATCACGCTGCAGCTTATAAACATGTACCGCTGATGGAAGATAATCCGGTTGAAAGTATTCAGGCTAATGTAAAGGGGACAAAGATACTTGCAGATTTGGCTGTGAAGTATGATGTGCAAAGATTTGTTATGGTTTCGACAGATAAGGCTGTAAATCCAACGAATGTCATGGGTGCTTCAAAACGTATTGCTGAAATTTACGTTCAGTCACTTAACCGGAAAATTCACAAAGAGAGAGAAAATACAACTAAATTTATCACTACAAGGTTTGGAAATGTTTTAGGTTCCAATGGATCTGTAATTCCATTATTTAAAAGTCAGATAGAAAAAGGTGGCCCGGTAACAGTTACTCATCCTGAAATTATCCGGTATTTTATGACTATTCCTGAAGCTTGTATGCTTGTACTGGAAGCCGGAGTTATGGGAGATGGAGGTGAAATTTATATATTTGATATGGGCAGTCCGGTGAAAATTGTAAATTTGGCGAAGAAAATGATTCGTTTGGCAGGTTTTACACCTGAAGTTGATATTAAAATTGAATATACCGGCTTACGTCCAGGAGAAAAATTATATGAAGAATTGTTGAACCAAAAGGAAATAACCACACAAACCCATAATTCTAAAATTATGATTGCAAAAGTTCAGGAATATGAATATGATGTGGTATCGGAACAAATTGATGAGTTGATAAAATACAGCGCTATGTGTAAAAATTTTCTGACTGTATCGCAAATGAAGAGGATTGTGCCTGAGTTTAAAAGTAAAAACTCTCAATTTGAAAGATTAGATGTGTAATATTTAGATTTTGTAATGAATAGTTTGACTCATATAATTTGCCAGTTTCCATATTTTACTGCCATTGTTTCTTTTTTAATCGGGCTGGGCTTCATGCCCGTTGTTATTAATATTGCAAAAAAGAAAAATTTTGTCGTAAAGCCTAATAAAAGAACATCCCATATTGGTTTAGTTCCTAATATCGGAGGGCTGAATATTTTTATTTCATTTTTTATTTCTCTCTTGATATTTAATTTTGATGTGTTTTCAAAATCACAATACATTATTTTGGGAATAATTATCACTTTGATTGTCGGGTTTGTGGATGATCTGATTGATATTAAAGTGAAATGGAAGCTATTAGGTGAATTAGTATCTGCTTTTTTTCTCATAGTTTTGGCTGATATTCGTTTGACAAGTTTACATGGGTTCCTTGGAATTTATTTTATTCCGCAATTTTTGAGCTATTTACTTTCATTTTTTGTATTCATTGTTATTATTAATGCTTTAAATTTGATTGATGGAGTTGATGGGCTCGCTTCAGGATTAGGAATTATATACACCATCTTTTTTGCGATCTATTTTGGATTAGCAGATTATCCAAATCTTTCGGCATCAGCTTATGCTATGGTCGGTTCTTTGGCGGTATTTTTCATATACAATGTCTTTGGTAAAAGGAATAAGATTTTTATGGGGGATTCAGGATCTTTGTTGCTGGGTTATATGATTACTTTATATGTTTTTGAATTTTGTGAAATAAATTCAGTTGATATTTATGCTAACTATCATGTGAATTCAGCTCCGGCAGTTGCAATTTCGTTGTTAATGGTGCCACTGTTTGATACTTTGAGGGTAATGCTTACTAGAATAAAAAACGGAGTATCACCGTTTCATCCGGATAAAAACCATATTCATCATCTGCTGTTGAAAACGGGTTTAAAACATAGACAAGTGACTTTTGTTTTAATGATAGTCAGCATTGTGTTTCTCTTTATAGGCATACTTTGTCGAAATTTAGGCATAGGATATTTGGTCTTAATTGATTTTATCTTGGCCTGTATTCTTACATTTATTTTGTGGAGAGTTGTTGACCGAAAAAATAATCAACAGCAACAATAATTCTTTTTATAGCCGTTTTTTATGGCTTCTATTTAATAAAAATCCTTTTTTTAAATGATCTCAGTCGAACAACTCACGGTTGAATTTGGAGGTTCGCCATTATTCGATGAAATAAGTTTTCTTGTAAATCCAAAGGACAAAATTGCCCTTGTGGGGAAAAATGGAGCGGGAAAAACCACTATGCTGAAAATTTTTGCGGGGAAGTTACAGCCAACCAAAGGGCATATTTCCATGCCTAAAGATTTGACTATTGGTTATTTGCCTCAGCACATGATTCATAACGAAGGTACAACCGTTACAGAAGAAGCTGAAAAAGCATTTGAACATATAACAGAGTTGCAAGCCGAAATTGAAAAAATGAGTCAGGAACTAGCTGAAAGAACTGATTATGATTCGCCCGGCTATCATGCACTGATTGACAAACTTGCTCATGCAAACGAACATCTTCAAATTATAGGTAATGGTAATTTTTATGCTGAAATAGAAAAAACGTTAATCGGTCTGGGATTCGAGAGAACTGATTTTCAACGTCAGTGTTCGGAATTTAGCGGAGGTTGGCGTATGCGTATTGAACTTGCTAAGATTCTGTTACAACGTCCGGATGTTTTATTGCTTGATGAACCGACAAACCATTTAGATATTGAATCTATTCAATGGCTGGAGAGTTTTCTTATTTCTTCCGGTAGTGCGGTTATTCTGGTTTCGCATGATAGGGCTTTTATCGATGCTGTAACTAACAGAACAATTGAAATTTCTCTGGGGAAAATTTACGATTATAATGTGAATTATTCGAAATATGTTCAGTTGCGTAAAGAAAGACATGAACAGCAGGTGCGTGCCTACGAGAATCAACAAAAGATGATTCAGGAAACCGAAGATTTTATTGAGAGATTTCGTTATAAAGCAACTAAATCGGTTCAGGTGCAATCGAGAATAAAACAACTTGAAAAGTTAGAACGGCTGGAAGTGGATTTGGAAGATACTTCCCGATTGAATCTTAAATTTCAAACAACGGTTCATTCGGGTATAATTCCGGTTGAAATTGAACATCTTTCCAAAACTTACGGCAACCACTTAGTGTTGGATGATATTGCTATGATTATAAATCGGGGCGAAAAAGTGGCTTTTGTCGGACGAAACGGAGAAGGTAAATCTACACTTGTAAAGTGTATTATGAATGAAATTGAGTATTCGGGAAAATTGAAGCTTGGACATAATGTAAAAATTGGATATTTTGCTCAAAATCAAGCTTCTCTGTTAGATGAAAATCTGACTGTTTTCGAAACTGTTGATTATGCCGCCGTTGGCGATATTCGTACTAAGATAAGGGATATCTTGGGAGCATTTATGTTTGGAGGTGAGGCTTCTGATAAAAAAGTAAAAGTACTCTCGGGTGGAGAACGGAGTCGGCTTGCTATGATTCGTTTGTTACTTGATCCAGTCAATTTGCTGATTCTCGACGAACCTACAAATCATTTGGATATGCGTTCGAAGGATGTGTTGAAAGAAGCCATAAAATCTTTTGACGGAACTGTAATTGTAGTTTCGCATGATCGTGAGTTTTTGGATGGTTTGGTAACGAAGGTATATGAATTTTCCAATAAAAAGGTACGTGAACATTTGGGGGGAATCTACGATTTCTTGCAACATAAAAAGATGGATAGTTTGCGTGAATTGGAGATAAATCAGCCACAGAAAACCGCGAATGTAGCCGAAAAGGAAAAAGTTGTCTCAGAAAATAAACTGAGTTATGAAGCCAGAAAGGAACATAGTAAAAAAATTCGTAAGGCAGAAAGAGAGGTAGAGGAAGCGGAAAAACAAATTTTTGTTATGGAAGCCGGGATAGATGAGATGAATAAGGAATTGGAAAACCCTCAAAAGGCTTCGGACCCTGAATTTATCATATTATATCAAAAGAAACAACGGGAACTGGAACATCGGATGTATGAATGGGAAATACTTTGTGAAGAACTTGAATCATTAAAAAACGAATTCGATTAAAAATGTCTGCATTATATCTTATTCCGACAAGCTTGGGTGAGACCGATTTAAATTATATTTTACCGGTACAAAACTCAACGATAATTACCGAATTAAAATATTTTATTGTTGAAGATGTCAGAACAGCCCGGCGATTTCTGAAAAAAGTTAACTCTGAGATTGTAATTGATGATCTGACTTTTTTTGTTTTGAATAAACATACTTCTCCGGAAGAAATAAGTACGTTTTTGAAACCTATGCAGGCCGGCAATGATATGGGAGTTATTTCAGAAGCAGGCTGTCCGGCTATTGCAGATCCGGGAGCTGATGTGGTAGCCATTGCTCAGAATAATAATTTCAGGGTGATTCCGCTGGTGGGGCCATCTTCTATTTTATTAGCATTGATGGCTTCCGGATTTAACGGACAGAGTTTTGCCTTTAACGGTTATTTGCCTATTCAGCCTAACGATCGTTCAAAAATGTTGAAAAAACTTGAAAATCGGGTATACGCTGAGAGCCAGTCCCAGATTTTTATTGAAACTCCGTATCGTAATATGAAAATGCTCCATGATATTCTTAATTGTTGTCAGCCCAATACCCAATTGTGTATTGCCGCAGATATTACACTTGGTACAGAATATATCAAAACAAAAACACTTAAAAACTGGAAAAATAATTTGCCGGATTTGAACAAACGGCCATGCATTTTTATATTATATAAATAGTGCACATTTTTATTTTATTTGTGCATGTTTGAAAAACTATTTCTATCTTTGCACGTTTTTACTGACAATAAATATTTGAAAAACGCAACGAATGTATAGAAAAATTGAGCTCAGAAGTTTGACTCTGAGGGAACTAATCGATAATTCCGTTTCTAAATTTACTTCATATCCTGCTGTCTCTTTTGTTAATGGTAATTCCCTGACTTATGGTGAGTTGGGAAAAAAAGTAGATGAGGTTTCATTATTATATTATTCAATAGGGTTAAAACCCGGAGATAAAATAGCCTTGTTTAGCCAAAATATGCCCAATTGGGTCATTGCCTATTTTGCAGCTGTGGCTAAAGGTTTGGTGATTGTTCCGATATTACCTGATTTTACCCGGCAGGAAGTTGAAAATGTATTGTTGCATTCAGAATGTAAAGTGCTTGTTGTAAGTAATAAATTGAGACCAAGAGTTGAAGAACTTGAACTTCCTGCACTAGAAGCTAAAATTTTGGTAAACGATTTTAGTTTGATTTCAGGAGAAATAACTCAGAAACTAACATTGTCCGAAGTAAATTCATATTTGGTGAAAGAGGAGGATGTTGCTGCTATTATTTATACCTCGGGAACTACAGGCAGGCCTAAAGGAGTGGTTTTGACCCAAAAGAATATTACGTTTGTGGCCTCAAAATCGTTTAGCATTTTTCCGATAGACCATAGTGATGTCTTCCTTTCATTTTTGCCATTATCACATACTTATGAGAATTCGATAGGTATGTTGTATCCGATCATGTACGGAGCTTCGATTAACTTTTTGGAAAAACCACCTACAGCAAGTAGTTTAATTCCTGCTATGGCAACTATCAGGCCTACGATGATGCTTTCGGTGCCATTAATCATGGAAAAACTTTATAAAAGCCAGGTTAAATCGAAATTTAGCAAATCACCGTTAAGCAGAGCGATTTATAAAACTTCGTTTTTCCGTATTTTAATTCATCACATTGCCGGCAAAAAATTGAAAGAAACTTTTGGGGGAAGATTAAAATTTTTTGGTATCGGTGGAGCTAAATTAGATGCCCGGGTAGAACGTTTTTTAAAAGAAGCTGGTTTCCCCTATGCCATTGGCTACGGACTTACAGAAACGGCTCCTTTGATTGCCGGTGCAGCTCCCCATCAAACAAAATTACAGTCTACGGGATTTCCGCTTGAGGGAGTAACCGTGAAAATTGATAATCCAGACAAAAAAGGAGTAGGGGAGATTTGGGCTAAAGGCCCTAATGTGATGAGGGAATATTATAAAAATCAGAATGCAACTTTTGATGTTTTAACGCAGGATGGTTGGTTTAAAACAGGTGATTACGGTAAATTAGATAAAAAGAACCGTTTGTATATCAAAGGCAGATTGAAAAATATGATTTTAGGTGCAAGTGGTGAAAATATTTATCCTGAGGATATTGAATCGATAATTAATAATAATCAGTATGTGTCTGAATCCCTTGTTATTGAAGAAGATGGGTTCTTAGTTGCTAAAGTTATACTCGATATAGAATCCCTTGAAAAAAATATTGAACATATCAAGACAATTGTTGAAGAAAAAACCGAAAAATATTATGAGTGGAGATCTAATTTTACAAAGGAATTGAATTTAAAGTTAAATAAAGTATCCCAATTGAAACGAGTGGACATTATGGAAGTCCCTTTTGAGAAAACTGCGTCTCAAAAAATCAAAAGATTTCTTTACACAAAACCGATAAGGGTCAAATAAAATAATAAGAGGGTGTCCAAAAAGAGAATTTTGAACGCAAATTTCGCAAATTTTCACAAATAAAACAGATTAATAAATTTAATATATTATTGAAATAGAAATAATTATGATTTGTAAAAATTTGCGTTTATTTGCGAAATTTGTGTTCTTCTTTCTTTTGAGACACCCTCTTATTTCTTTTCAACCAAATTGAACAACTGCATTTTAGAAAATTTATTTCTTCTCTTTTTTCTTTGCTGTGTTAATTTTAAATAACGGATAAAGAGGACAGAAACTTATCAAACTGGTAACGGTTAATAAAAGAGCCACTACAAGTCCGATAATGCCAAGTGTACCGGTTATAACTTCTTTATAAAATAGAACAATCAAAACGATTGCTAATCCAAGACGGACTAATTTGTCGGTTGAACCAATGTTTGCTTTCATATTGCATTCATTTTTTAGTTTTATCTACAAACAAATATGTGAAATATAAAGTTCGCAGGATTTACTTATTTCCAGCCATATAAATTTATTTCTTTTGTTTGACGTAAGTTGCGTGTTAAAATATCCTATGGCAGTCTAGCGGTTATAGGTGTTCCGATTTCTAACTATTGTTTTATTTTTTATTATAATAAAATTTTTTATGAATTCCTCATTGGATTTTTGTATTCGACAATATTATTGTATTTTTGCGCGTGTATTTCCGTGTGCGCACACAGAAATACATCATTCGTATTTGTTCGCTATTTTTCAATGATTTATACGAACTCAAGTCGATTGAAACTAACCAAATCTAATATTTTATAAATATTGTATTTATGCAAGAATATCTACTTTTTGCATAAATATGCGTGTTGCTTCAAAAAATAACTCGAATTTTTGATTTTGGGTGAACGTTATTGCGTTTGCTGTTAATGTTATTGTGTCCGAATTAAAATTTTTATAATATATACTTAATTATTTTTATTTATGGAAAGATTAAACAGAGCTTCAGCCAACATTTCGACTAAGTATCCCGAACGTATTATTCAGTTTGGTGAGGGTAATTTTTTAAGAGCATTCATTGATTGGATGGTCTATAACATGAACAAGAAAGCTGATTTTAATTCAAGCGTTGTTATTGTGCAGCCACTTCCAACCGGTATGATTGATGTGCTGAACGAACAGAACGGACTTTATCATGTAAATCTTCAGGGATTGGATAAAGGCGAGACTGTAAACAGTATCGACCTTATAGATGTTATCAGCCGAGCTCTGAACCCTTATTCTCAATTTGACGAATACCTGAAACTAGCAGAACAACCCGAAATTCGTTTTGTAATTTCAAATACAACTGAGGCCGGAATTGCTTTCGATCCTTCATGTAAACTTGATGATGCTCCGGCATCCTCATATCCGGGAAAACTGACCCAGTTACTTTATCACCGTTTTAAAACTTTCGACGGGGCAGCAGATAAGGGGTTGATTATTTTTCCGTGTGAACTTATATTTCATAATGGAGTGGAATTGAAAAAAACGATCAATCAGTATATCGAACTTTGGGATCTTGGGGCTGATTTTCAAAACTGGTTCAATACTGCTTGTGGAGTATATTCAACTTTGGTGGATCGCATTGTTCCCGGTTATCCTCGTGAGACAATTCATGAAATTTTAGATAAAATTCAGCTTGAGGATAAAATGGTAGTTCAGGCCGAAATTTTCCATTTGCTTGTTATTGAAGCACCTGAAAGTGTGGCGGCAGAATTTCCTGCACCAAAAGCCGGATTGAATGTGCTGTTTGTGCCAGACGAAAAACCATATCACGAACGCAAAGTTACTTTGCTGAACGGGCCCCATACAGTGTTGGCTCCTGTGGCATATTTATCTGGTTTAAATATAGTGCGTGAATGTTTGAACGATGAAGTTGTTTCGAAATTTCTGCATCAGGTAATGTTTAATGAATTGCTTGAGACGCTTGATTTACCAAAGGCTGAGCTTGAAAAATTTGCTGCCGATGTTTTGGATCGTTTTAATAATCCGTTTGTAAAACATTTCGTGACAAGTATTATGTTGAACTCATTCCCTAAATTTAAAACACGAGATTTACCAGGATTGAAAATTTATTTGGATCGTCAGGGTAAATTGCCGGTTGGACTTGTCTTGGGGCTTGCGGCAATTATTACTTACTACAAGGGAGGTAAACGAGGTGACGATGAAATTGTTCCGAACGATGATAAAGCCATTCTCTATTTGTTGAAAAGTCTTTGGGCTACAAACGATGTGACTAAGGTTGCAGAAGGAGTTTTGGCTGCAGAATTTATTTGGGGAGAGAATCTGAATAATATACCCGGATTGACTGAAAAGCTTACAGAGTATTTAGTTGAAATACACAAAGCAGGCATGAAAGAAACTGTAAAAATGGTAATGGCTACTTTGTAATTAATTATTTAAAAAAACAAAGCCGATTCTTTAAGCAATCGGTTTTGTTTGTCAGTATAAACAATTATAATTAAGTGACTTGAATGAAATATCTGAAAATAAATCCGGCGGATAACGTAGCTGTTGTTTTGGAAGCCTTGCAGTCTGGAGAAGTTTTAATAGTTGATGGTGTTAATATTGTAGTTGGAGCAGACATTCCCATGGGACACAAAATAGCTCTGAATAATATTGCCGCAAACGAGTATATAATTAAATATGGTTATCCTATCGGTCATGCACGTGTGGATATTAAGATGGGTGACTGGGTAAATGAAACTACTGTAAAAACAAATCTGGAAGGTTTACTTGATTACGAGTATAAACCCCAAGATGTCAGTCTCGATATTCCCGACAGAAAACTTACATTCAGGGGATATAAACGTGCTAATGGTGAAGTTGGAGTAAGAAACGAGATTTGGGTGATACCGACAGTTGGCTGTGTAAATGGAACAATTAATGCATTGGCCGAAAAACTTCGTCAGGAAACACAACTGAAAAATGTGGATGCTATTGTGTCCTATCCGCATAATTATGGATGTTCCCAGTTGGGAGATGACCATGAAAATACACGTAAGGTTTTGCGTAATATGGTATTGCATCCGAATGCAGGTGGTGTTCTTGTTGTTGGACTTGGTTGTGAGAATAATCAGGTGAAAGCATTCAAGAAGCTGTTGGGTAACTATGATGAATCCCGGATTAAGTTTATCGAAACGCAAAAGGTAGATGATGAATATGAAGAAGGGATGAAACTGTTGCGGGAAATTTATGATGTGGTTTCGAAAGATGTACGTGAAGATGTTGCTGTTGCAGAACTAAAAATTGGCTTGAAGTGCGGTGGTTCGGATGGTTTCTCGGGAATTACGGCAAACCCTTTGTTGGGAGTTTTCTCTGATTTTTTGATTGCTCAGGGTGGAAGTACAGTTCTGACAGAAGTGCCGGAAATGTTTGGTGCCGAGACAATTCTTATGAACCGTTGTGTGAATAAGAATATGTTTGATAAAACGGTTCATTTGATTAACGATTTCAAAGATTATTTTATGCGAAACAATCAAGCGGTTTATGAAAATCCTTCTCCGGGAAACAAAGCCGGAGGTATTTCTACATTGGAAGAAAAATCGTTGGGTTGTACGCAAAAATGTGGTAAGGCACTTGTGAAAGATGTGCTAATGTACGGAGAACGTATTAAAATCAAAGGTTTGAATCTTTTGAGTGCCCCCGGTAATGATCTTGTGGCTTCGACAGCGCTTGGAGCAAGTGGTTGCCATATTGTTCTGTTTACCACAGGACGGGGAACTCCGTTTGGAAGTTTTGTGCCGACAATGAAAATTTCGACCAATACTCCGCTTTATAAACGTAAAGGTTCCTGGATTGATTTTAATGCCGGCACAATTGTCGAAAACGAATCGATTGAACAAGTGAAAGAAAGATTTGCAGATTATGTTATTAAAGTGGCAAGTGGTGAACTTGTGAATAATGAAAAGAAAAATTATCGCGAGATTGCTATTTTCAAAACAGGAGTGACTCTCTGATTTTTAATTGTGATTGTGGAAATTCCGGTAGCAGGAGGCTATCGGGATTTTTTATATGAGTGATTTTAAAGTTTCTGCAAAATCAATAACATCCTCTTCTGTAGTATCGAAAGAACACATCCAACGAACTTCTCTTGTTTGTTCGTCCCATATATAAAACCGATATTTTTTCTGTAATGGAATTATGGCTTTTTCTGGAATGATGGCGAAAACAGCATTTGCATCAACAGCCTGAGTAATTTTCACTTCTGGAATTTCATTCAATTTTTTTACTAAAAACTGAGCCATAGTATTGGAGTGCTGTGCCATTTCGAGCCAGAGGTCATCTTTAAGCATTTCTTCAAATTGTGCTGCAATAAAACGATTTTTAGAAAAAAGCTGAGCCGTTTGCTTTTGGAAAAACGGTGCATTTTTTTGAAGTTCGGGGTTGAATACTAAAACTGCTTCACCAATCATTAACCCATTTTTTGTTCCACCAAAACTCATAATATCCACTCCACAGTCAACGGTTGCTTCTTTTAAACCGACGCCGAGTGAAGCAACGGCATTTGAAATGCGGGCACCATCTACATGAAGATACATGCCATTGTCGTGAGCAAAATCAGCCAATGCCCGTAATTCTTTCAGACTATATACAGTGCCTAATTCAGTACTTTGGCTTATTGATATTACTTTCGGCTGCGTATTATGTACGTTGCCTATTCTGCTAAGGAATGGCTTTATAAGTTCGGGTGCAAGTTTACCGTTAGATGTTTTTATGGTCAGGAGTGAACTTCCGGTTGATTGAGTAGGAGCACCGCATTCGTCAGCATTGATGTGAGCAGTTTCAGCACATATAACCGCTTCGAAAGGTTGTAGGCAGCATTTAAGACTTATTACATTTGCTCCTGTTCCGTTAAAGGCATAAAGAACCGATGTATCGCCAAAAATACGGTTGAATAACTCGTTTGATTTTAGAGTGTAAGTGTCATCTCCATAAGAAATTTCATGCAGATTATTGGCACGTACTACAGCTTCAAGTATTCTGGGATGAATGCCTGAATAGTTGTCGCTTGCAAAGCTTTTCATTGAATTAAAAAAATGGAAATGAATTTTTCGAATTCTGACTAAAATTTAAACTTATCGAAGAAACTTTTTTTCGGTTCTTCGGTTTGTTCATCTTTTTGTTCATCAGTTTTTTCAGGCTCTCCGGTTGTGGTATCCTTTTGTTCTTTTTTTATAAAGCCTATAACATCATCCAAACCTTCAATAAATTTGTCGAAATCCTCTTTGTAAAGGAATATTTTATGTTTTTCGTATGTTATCTGGGCTTCATCATCAAAACCTACCACTTTCTTTTTGCTTTCCGTTATAGCCAAAAACAAATCATCATTTCTGCTTTTCTTCACATCAAGATAATATATTCTTTTTCCGGCTTTAATGGCCCTGGAATAAATTATCTCATTTTCTTTCTTCTCTTGGTCATTTTTTCTTTTCTCTACTTCCATAGGGCATAACTTTTAAAAACTAACGCAAATGAGTTTATCTAAAATAGTTGATTGTTCAAATTTCTATAATTTTTTTGAAACTATCAAATAAAGTACGAATATTTTACACTTATGTGTTAATATTATTGATTTTGAAGATGATTTTAATTTGATTAAGAAAATCAAGTCAAATTTTGCTCATATTTCTCATTCTAAAAATGATAAGCAAACAAGAAAAAAATAGTACTTTTGCAACCAAAATTGAAAAGCGTTCAAAAAATTTTATGATTAATCGAGTTTTATTACGAATCAAGATAATTCAAATCTTGTATTCATTTTATAAAGGTGATGGTAAATCAATTCCTTTAGCCGAGAAAGAATTGTTTCATAGCATCGAACGAACTTATGATCTATACTTTCACCTGCTCCAGTTATCTGTGGAAATTACCAATTATGCTTCAGAAAAAATAGAAACGAAGCGAAATAAACTTCGTCCTACTCCAGAGGATCTAAATCCGAATACGCGTTTTATTGATAATAAATTCATTCGTCAGCTTGCGGGTAATGTTACTTTTAATGAATATCTGACAAAGCAGAAACTTTCCTGGGTAAATAATCAGGATATCGTAAAAGAATTATATGCAGACATTATTAAGTCTGATTTTTACTTGGAATATATGAATGCCCCTGAGGCTGATTATGTCGCAGATAAAGATATTTGGCGAAAAATATTTAAGAAAATAATTCTACAGAGTGAAGACTTTGACACTTCTATTGAAGATCAAAGTATTTATTGGGTTGATGTGCTTGAAATTGTAATTAGCTTCGTGATAAAAACGATTAAACGCTTTGATATGGAAAATGGGATTAATCAGCCTTTATTGCCGATGTTTAAGGATGAAGAAGATGCGGAATTTGCACGTAAACTTTTACGGGGAGTATTGACTAATGGAGCCGAATATCGCAAAATGATTGATGAGCATACCCGCAACTGGGAACTTGACCGGATTGCGTTTATGGATATATTGATTATGGAAGTGGCACTTTCCGAAATTATGGATTTCCCGACAATTCCTGTGAATGTAACGCTAAACGAGTATATTGAGATTGCCAAGAACTATAGTACCGAGAAAAGTGGTACTTTTATCAACGGGGTACTTGATAATATTGTGAATCAGTTGCGTAAAGAAAATAAACTGATCAAGGTAGTTATGTTCCCGAATTAAGTTATGTATGTCGAAAAACATTGACCGATAAATGTTTATTTGATGATTAAAACATAATTTATTCATATATTTGCGAAAAGAAACATTTAATTATTTATAAGTATGAATTTATTGGGTATTTTATTACAGGCAAAACCGGCAGCCGAAGGAGGTATGTTTGGAGCGGGTGGAGTGAATCTTTTGATGATTGTGCTGATTTTTGTTGTGTTTTATTTCTTTATGATACGTCCTCAAACAAAACGTCAAAAGGAAATAAAAAAACAACGTGAATCTATGAAACCTGGAGACAGAGTTGTTACATCCGGAGGTATTTATGGTAGAGTTAAAGAAATTAAAGATTCTGTTGTGCTGATTGAAATTGCAGAGAATGTAAGAATAAAAGTGGACAAAAATTCTGTTTTTGCAACTGCAGAAGACGCCCAGACTCAGTCTAAATAAATTCAGCTGTCATGGCCAACGAAAGTGTCAAAAGATTGCTGAATTATTATGTATTAAAGCTTAAATCATTCTTTTGGTCAAAAGATGTTTTAAGCTTTTTGCTCTTTCTTGCACTTTCTACCGGATTTTGGTTCGTAAATTCTCTTGATAAAGCAAGGGAAACCAGTTTTGATATCCCTGTAAGTTATGCAGGGATTCCCCAGAATATTTTAATTACCAATGAAATTCCTCGTACAGTAAATGTAAAAGTAAGGGATGAGGGATTAAATCTTTTTTCTTATTCCCGCAATGATATAACTCCGATAACTTTTGATGTTTCACAGGTGTTTTACGAAAAAGGAGCGATTGTTATTACTCCTGATCAAATAAGGGGACGTTTGTCTCGATTATTGTTACCTACCACGAATGTTCTTGAGATTAATCCGGATTCTATTTTAATCAATTATGAAAAGCTGAGTGTTGCAAGTCTTCCTGTTGAATTTTGCTCGAAAATAGAACTTGCGCATCAATACATTATTAGTGATCAGATACAACTGTTTCCTCCTAAAATAACGGTTTTCGGACCGAAAAGAATTCTTGATACTTTAAAGGTCGTAAAGACAGAATTAGTCCAGCTTAAAAATGTAAATGATACAACGTATCTAAACTGTAAGCTTAAGCCAATAGATAATGTGAAATTTGCTACATCAGAAGTGAAAGTCAGTATTTATGTGGAAATGTTTACCGAGAAAAAACTCCAAATCCCAGTTACAGTAATTAATTGTCCTGAAAATATAATGATTAAAACGTTTCCTGCTTTTGTGAACGTAACATGCAATGTTGGAATGAGTCATTTTAGTCAGGTGAATGAAAAAGATTTAACGGTACTTTTTGATTATAACGATATAAGAAAATCAGATAATTCAAAATTAAGATTAAAGTTTATCAACAGAAGACCATATATAACCAATGTAAGGATATCTCCTGTTGATGTAGAATATCTGATAGAAATGAAACCTATGGTTGAATGATGAACACTTTTGTGGAATAAAATGAAAATAAAATGAAAAAAATTCAAATGGTTGACCTTAAAAGTCAGTATGAGAAAATAAAAGATCAGGTTGATGCAGGTATTCAGGAAGTAATAGATACTACCACTTTTATAAAAGGAGGTAAAGTAAACGATTTTCAGAAAAATCTCGAAAAATATTTGGATGTCAAGCATGTTATACCTGTTGGAAATGGAACAGATGCGCTTCAGATCGCTTTAATGGCTTTGGGGTTAAAACAAGGGGATGAGGTAATTACACCGACATTTACGTTTATAGCTACGGCTGAGGTCGTTGCTTTATTGGGACTGACACCGGTAGTCGTCGATGTCGATTTTGATACTTTCAATATTAGTGTCGAATCCGTGAAAAAAGCTATTACACCAAAGACAAAAGCTATTGTTCCTGTGCATTTATTTGGGCAGAATGCCGATATGGAGGCGATTCTGGAACTTGCAAAAGAATACGGGCTTTATGTGGTTGAGGATGCGTGTCAGTCAATAGGTTCTGTTTATAATTTTGCGGATGGACGAAAAGTGAAATCCGGCTGTATGGGGAATATTGGATGTACTTCTTTCTTTCCGTCAAAAAATCTTGGATGTTATGGAGATGGAGGTGCATTGTTTACAAATGATGATGAACTTGCTGCAAAAATACGGGCTATTGCAAACCATGGGATGGTTGTACGCTATCATCATGATATTGTCGGAGTAAATTCAAGATTAGATAGTATTCAGGCTGCAATACTAGATGTGAAGTTAAAATACCTGGATGAATATATATATAATAGGCAGGCCGCTGCCAATTATTATGATAAGGCATTTGAAAACTGTGAAAGGTTGATTGTTCCGGTACGGAATGAAAAGTCAACACATGTCTTTCATCAATATACTTTAAAATTGAGAAATATAGATCGGGCCGGACTTCAGAAATACCTTGAAAGCAAAGGCATTCCTGCAATGATTTATTATCCGGTACCGTTGCATTTACAAAAGGCATATCAGGATGAGAGATATAAGCCAGGTGATTTTCCTGTAGCAGAAGAACTTTCGGCATGTGTTTTATCTTTGCCAATGCATACTGAGCTGTCTGTAGAACAATTAGAATATATAACTAAAAGTGTACTGGAATATGTAGTTTGAATAATATAATACTATGAAATATGCCTGACGACCGTGAGATAAAAAGATGTGAAAAGTGCATGAATCGAATGTATAATTCGAAAGGAGAGTTATTGTGTAAATTGTTCCGGCCTGTAAATACAGGAGAATGTGATGATTATCTGTCCATGGATGCAATGTTGGTAAGTCAGGAAGAAGAGGAAAAAAGAAAAATAAAACTTGGAATAATTGAAAAGGGGAAGAAAAGTGCACTCGGAGTATATTTCCTGTTTATTTTTTTAGGTTTATTGCTAATAGCAGATGCGTTGATTATAAATGAAATAACAGTGGAGTTAGCCGTTGTGTTTTTGGCGGCTATGTTACTTTATATAGTATTATTTTATTTCGTTTTTTTAGGGATGGTCTGGGCTAAAAGATCTGTAATTTTTTTTGTTGCACTGACGGTAATTTTAAATCTTATCAGATTATTGATGGAAGTTTTTATAGCGGATGCATCTTCGTTTAAATTAATGCATTTTTTTGTTGAAATTGTGTCAGTTATGGTCGGAACTTATATTTTACATTTTTTATTAGCCGACCGGACGTTCAAGATTTTTTTCAATTATCAGAAAAATAAAAAACTATGAGTAATTATTTTGCGCATGATACTGCGGTTGTTGATGCTGGGTGTATTATTGGTGAAGGAACAAAAATATGGCATTTTTCCCATATAATGGCAGGTTGTGAAATAGGAGATGCTTGTAATATTGGCCAAAATGTAGTAATTTCGCCGGCTGTTAAATTAGGACGGAATGTGAAAATTCAGAATAATGTGTCTGTGTATACCGGAGTGATATGTGAAGATGATGTTTTTTTGGGACCTTCAATGGTTTTTACCAATGTGATTAATCCTCGGAGCCATGTTAACCGGAAGAGTCAATATGCAACAACGTATGTTCGTAAGGGGGCAAGTATCGGGGCAAATGCAACGGTGGTTTGTGGAAATGAAATTGGGGAATATGCATTAATTGGGGCTGGAGCGGTAGTAACAAAAAATGTAAAACCATACGCGCTTGTAATTGGCAATCCGGCCAGGCAGACAGGATGGGTTAGTGAGTATGGACATAAATTGAGTTTTGATAAGGCGGGAGATGCTGTTTGTCCGGAAACGGGTCAGCGGTATCATTTGTCAGATGGTGAGGTTAAACGACTTTCATAATATAAAAAAATAAGAAATGATAAAATTTGCAGTGATTGGACAGGGACATATCGGGAAAAGGCATGCCGAAATGATTCGCCGCAATCCCGATTCAGAATTGGTCGCTGTCTGTGATGTGTTGTCTCCGAAAGAGCTCGGTATAGAAGGAATTACAGAAAAGTTTTTTAGTTCTATAGACGAACTTTTGGCTGCTGACCTGGATATTGATGTTGTAAATATTTGTACCCCTAACGGTTTTCATGCTAATTATGCAATTAAGGCTTTGCAGGCAAAAAAACATGTTGTCCTTGAGAAACCAATTGCATTGACAAAAGCGGATGCCGAAATGATTTTGTTTAAATCACTTGAAATGTCAAAACATGTTTTTAGTGTCATGCAAAATCGTTATTCACCTCCTTCTGTGTGGTTGAAAGAAGTTGTTGATAATAGAATTCTTGGCGATATTTATTTTGTGAAACTTGATTGCTTTTGGAATCGGGACAGCCGTTACTATAAAAAAGGAAACTGGCATGGGGATGCAAAATTAGATGGTGGAACCTTGTTTACTCAGTTTTCGCATTTTATTGATATCATGTACTGGTTGTTTGGGGATATTACGAATATTCGTGGAAATTTTGCGGATTTCAATCATCAGAATTTGACTGCTTTTGAAGATAGTGGAGTCGTCGCTTTCGATTTTATTAATGGAGGTATGGGCTCTCTGAATTATTCTACCTCTGTATGGGATACTAATCTGGAAAGTAGCATTACGATTATTGGAGAGAGGGGAACAATTAAAGTCGCCGGCCAGTATATGAACGATGTGGTATACTGCCATGTGAAAGATTACGAAATGCCGGAACTTGCCCCATCAAATCCTCCTAATGATTATGGATTATACAAAGGATCTGCCCAAAATCATCATTATGTAATTCAGAATGTAGTAGATAAGCTAAAAGATAAAGGTACGATAACTACTAACGTGCTGGAAGGCCTTAAAGTAGTTGAAATTATAGAACGTATCTACAAGGTGAGGGATGAACAATGGAAGAAAAAATAATAAAAAACTTCGGTGAATTTCACCGAAGTTTTTTTATGTTTTATTTTATAGCTTCCTCAACATGTTTCCAGTTAACGACATTCCAGAAGGCATCGATATAAGCTTTTCTGTCAGCTTGATATTTCAGGTAATAAGCATGCTCCCATAAATCAAGGCCTAAAATAGGTTTTGCGTGCAATCCAATAATTGACATTAATGTGTTATCCTGATTTGCAGTGGTGACAATTTTAAGTTTTCCATCGTCCATTTTAATCATCCATGCCCAACCGGAACCAAATCTGTCCAATGCAATTTTTTCGAAGGCTTGCTTAAAATTATCAACGCTACCAAAATTTTCATTCATTATTTTTTCCAATTCGGGTGACATCGGTGCAGTACCAGCAGGAGCCAGTGATTCCCAAAAAATACAATGATTGTAGTACCCACCTCCGGCTTCTCTGACCGCTTCTTTCAGGCTTTTAGGCATCATTTTCATTGCAGAAAATAATTCTTCAATGGTTTTACCTTTAAACGAAGGATTTTCTTCAATTGCTTTATTTAGTTTATTTGTATACGCAGCATGATGTTTATTCAGGTGGATATACATAGTTGTGCTGTCAATATAAGGCTCCAATGCGCTGTAGCTGTATGGGAGCGTTGGTAGTTTAAACTGTGCAAAGCCTATTATGGTGGCTGCGAACCAGATTGCAATTGTAAAAATTGTTTGTCTCATGATTTTTAAAATTGTTTGTAGTTAATAAATCGTTTTCCTTGCATAACACCAAATATAAGATTTTGTTGCTAAGGGCCTGATTGTTTACGTTAAAAAATAAAGTATTTTCACTCCTTTTAAGTTTAGAAGTGTACTTTTTGCGCTCTTTTTACGTTATTCTGATTAGTTAATATATAGCGCATGCAACCCGCGGTTCTTATTGTGTTAGTTATAAAAAATAAGTACATTTGCAGGTTAATAATAAAAAGTAAAAATGATAGATTATATTAAGGGAGAGATAACAGAACTGACGCCTACTGCAGTTGTTCTTGAGACTTCCGGAGTTGGTTATTATATTCAGATAACACTTCCGACGTATTCTGCTTTGCAGAATGATCGCCAATCAAAACTTTTTATTTATGAATCGATACGGGAAGATGCCCTTTTGCTGTTTGGGTTTATGAATCAGACAGAAAGGCAACTGTTTTTACTTTTGATTTCAGTTTCGGGAATCGGAGCTAATACTGCCCGTATGATAATGTCTTCATATTCTGTAAATGAGCTTCAGGATATGATTGGATCCGGGAACGTTACCGCTTTAAATGCGATTAAAGGCATAGGTTCTAAAACCGCCCAAAGGATAATTGTTGATTTAAAAGATAAAATATATAAAGTTACCGGTATTAGTACAGGAAATAATTTGTCTTCAAATGCGCCATTGATGGGTGAAACCGGAGAGGAAGCTGTTTCTGCACTTGTTATGTTGGGATTTACAGCTTCAGCTTCACAGAAAGTTGTAACCCAAATTCTGAAATCAGAACAGGGCCTTCGTGTTGAGCAAATTATTAAACAAGCCCTGAAAATGCTTTAACTGATTTGATTAACCTTGACTTGATGCGTTAATTTCCGAAATGTCCTATATGCGAAATATAAAAAACTTCTTTCCAATTTTAATTTTATTAGTTCTTGTTTTTAGTTCGTCTTATGCTTTTGTAAAGACATCTGATAACTCTCAGATGCCTGTTGAAGAAAAAGTTGTGCCGGCAAAAGAAAAGAATGATAATTCAATACCGGATACTACCCGAAAATTTCCTGTCAAGGAATATAAGATTAGCTCATACGAAGATTTGAATAAAATATATCCTATGGATACACAGAAACCGGATAACGTAAAATCGGTCATTGACTATGACCCTGAATCCGGATTTTATGTATTTCGGACTTATGTGGGGAATATGGAAATATCTACTCCTTATATGATGACGGGAAAAGAATATTTTGACTATTCCGGGAAAAAAGAACTGCAGGATTATTGGAAGGAAAAAAATTCAACGGTAGAAAAAAGTAACGAAGACAAATTCTCTGTTTCTGATATGAAATTTAATATTGGTCCGGCAGATAAAGTTTTTGGACCGGGTGGGGTACAAGTGAAAACTCAGGGCTCAGCCGAACTTGTATTTGGAATAAAACATAATCGGATTGACAATCCGGCCCTTACGGAGGAGATGAGAAGCTCCATTGTTCCTGAGTTTGATATGAAAATTCAAATGAATGTTAATGGCTCAGTGGGAGATAAGGTGAATTTCGGAATGAATTATAATACAGAATCAACATTTGATTTTGACCAGAAAAAGGTAAAGCTAGCCTACAAAGGTAAAGAAGATGATATTATAAAAAATATTGAAGCCGGGAATGTAAGTATGCAACTTAATAGTTCCTTAATTACAGGAAGTACGGCTTTATTTGGTATAAAAACCGATTTGCAGTTTGGAAAACTGAATGTATCGGCCATTGCAAGTCAACAACAATCTGAAACCAAAACAGTAAGTTCAAAAGGAGGGTCTCAAACAACAAGCTTTGAAGTGAGCGCTGATGAGTATGATGAGAACCGGCATTTTTTCTTGAGCCAATATTTCAGGGATCATTTCGAAAGTGCTATGAAAAGTCTTCCTACTGTTTCTTCGGGTATTACAATTAACCGAATTGAGGTATGGGTGACCAATAAAAAAGCGGATTATGATGAGGCCAGAAATATCGTTGCGTTTGAAGATCTTGGAGAAGCCGATCGTATTGATAATCCCGATTTATGGTCAAAAGAAGTATCAACATCATTGCCACAAAATAAGGCGAATAACCTTTATGAATCTGTAAAAGCTTTAGCTGGCGTTCGAGATATTGATTTGACTAATAGTGTTTTGACATCTGCATTTGGAGAAACTAATTTTGTTGGAGGAGAAGATTTTGAAAAAGTAGAGAGCGCACGCAAGCTTGAACCATCAGAATACACCCTTAATACATCACTAGGCATTCTTTCGCTTAAGTCTACTCTGAATTCGGATGAAGTACTTGCTGTTGCATACGAATATACGTATGCCGGGACGACTTATCAGGTTGGTGAATTTTCTTCTGATAATATTACAACTCCTAAAGCTTTATTTGTAAAACTTTTGAAAAGTACTACGGAATCTCCCGATTTAGCTATGTGGGATTTGATGATGAAGAATGTATATTATCTGGGTTCAACACAAATTCAGGAAGATGGTTTTGAGTTGAATATTGTATATGAAAATGATTCGGTAGGCACTGAATTACAATATCTTCCGGTTGGAAATATCAAGAATAAATTACTTTTGAAAGTAATGAATCTTGATCGTCTGGATTCAAAAGACAATCTTAATCCGGATGGGAAATTTGATTATGTGGAGGGATTGACTGTTTTGCCGACTTCTGGTAGAATCATTTTTCCTGTGTTAGAACCATTCGGAAAACACCTCAGAGAAGAAATCGGGGATAGTATTATCGCTGATAAGTATGCTTTCGATGAACTGTATAATTCTACACTTGTTGATGCTCAGGAATTAACAGAAAAAAATAAATTTAAACTCGTTGGTGAATATAAATCTTCAAGTAGTTCGCAGATTAATCTCAATGCCATGAATGTTCCCCGGGGGTCGGTAACAGTGACAGCGGGAGGTGCTACGCTTACCGAAAATGTGGATTATACGGTGGATTATACGATGGGAACCGTGACGATTTTGAATGAATCTATCTTAGAATCGGGAACGAGTGTTGACGTAAAATTAGAGAATCAATCAACGTTTAGTATGCAACGGAAGTCGTTGGTGGGTACTCATCTTGAATATCAGTTTAATAAAGACTTTACGTTGGGTGGTACAATAATGCATCTCTCAGAAGTTCCGTTGACTACTAAAGTCAATACAGGAGACGAACCTATTTCTAATACAATCTGGGGATTAAATACTTCGTGGAAAACAGAGTCTCAATGGTTGACGAATATGGTTGACAAATTACCTTTTGTAAATGCAACGAAACCATCGACTATTGCGCTAAATGCCGAGTTTGCTCAGCTTATTCCGGGACATTCGTCTGTGGTAAGTAGTGCAGGGCTTGCATATATTGATGATTTTGAATCAACCCAAACTTCCATTGATCTTCACTATCCAGTTAACTGGTATCTGGCGTCTACGCCATATAATCCCAAAGAAGATGAGGCCTTGTTTCCCGAAGCAGCAAGTTCTGGTCTTGATTATGGCAAGAACCGGGCATTGTTGGCATGGTATTATGTTGATCAAATTTTGAATTCTACGAATCCAGGGCGTACGACGCCTGTCAATCTTAGAAATAATGTTGAGTCTCAATCCAATCATTATACACGTGATGTTCTGGTGAAAGAAGTGTTCCCCAATAAGAGTACGCTCGTAACAGACCGGGCAATTCTTACGGTCATGAATCTTTCATTTTATCCTACTGAGCGCGGTCCGTATAATCTTGTGGTTGATAAGAATATGGATGCTAATGGCTACCTGACTAATCCTGCACAGCGCTGGGGTGGAATCATGCGTAAATTGGATAATACTGACTTTGAAACAGCCAATATTGAATATATTGAATTCTGGCTGATGGATCCATTTATTTATGATGAAGATGGTATCGATAAAGGAGGTGATCTGTACTTTAATTTGGGGGATATAAGTGAAGACATTCTGAAAGATGGTAAAAAAGCATTTGAACACGGATTGCCTATTGATGGGGACACGACAAAAACAACTTCAACGATTTGGGGACGTGTTCCTAAAACGCAGTCTACTGTTACAGCTTTTGATAATACAGAGGGAGCCAGAGCACATCAGGATGTGGGATTGGATGGTTTATCAACCGAAGATGAATTTAAGTTTCCATCTTACAGGGATTATGTGTCCGAAGTGGAGGCAAAAATTACACCGGAAGCACGTGAACGAATGAAAAGTGACCGGTTTTCACCAATAAATGATCCGGCCGGAGACAATTACAGCTTTTATAAATCTACAATTTACGATAATGAAGATGCGGATATCCTGACACGTTACAAACATTATAATGGAACAGAAGGAAATTCTCCCGATGCAAATAATACGGATGAGACTTACTCTACAACAGCTACATCACTGCCTGATGTAGAGGATGTTAATGGAGATAATACACTGAATGAGTATGAAAAATACTATCAGTATAAAGTCGCGATTAAGAAAGATTCTATGGTAGTCGGCTATAATCATATCGTCGATAGCTATACTTCTACGGTAAATCTGGCGAATGGGACTTCTGAGCCGGTTACATGGTATCAGTTTAAAATTCCGATCAGAGAGTATCAAGAAAAAATCGGAAATATCCGTAATTTCAAATCAATCAGGTTTATGCGTATGTTTATGACTGGTTTTGAACAGGAAAAACATTTACGATTTGCTTCTTTAGATTTGGTTCGGGGAGAATGGAGAACTTTCTCTAAGGTGCTGTATAATGCGGGAACAGTACCTGTTTCAGATGGAACTTTAGATGTTCAGTCCGTTAATATCGAAGAAAATTCTGATAAAACGCCTGTTAATTATGTTATGCCTCCGGGAATTACCCGTGAAACTGATCCTGGACAAACCCAAATTTTACAACTGAATGAACAATCAATGGTACTTAAAGTATCAGATCTTGCTCCGGGCGATGCCAGAGGTGTTTATAAACAAACATCTTATGATATGCGTAATTATAAACGTTTCCAAATGTTCGTTCATGCCGAACAACCTGCTGATGATACACATAATTTAGAGGATTATCAGTTAAGCTGTTTTGTAAGATTAGGTTCGGATCTAACGAATAATTATTATGAATATGAAATTCCTTTGAAGCTTACACCGGCACGTGTGTACTCCGGTGATTCAGATGACGATAGGGAAACTGTCTGGCCCGAAGAAAATATGTTTGATTTTCCATTTTCGGTACTTACTAATGCAAAACTAAAAAGGAATAAAGCCAAACAAGATGGTTCATACATTTCCGATTTGATTCCTTATTACGATAATGACAAAAATAAAATCCGTGTTGTTGGAAATCCGACTCTTTCAGATGTTCAGAATATTATGATCGGAATCCGGGATATAAGCGGTGAAATTAAGTCAGGTGAGGTATGGGTCAATGAGATGCGCCTTTCCGAATTTGATGAATCCGGAGGTTGGGCTGCTATGGGTAATCTTGCCGTAAGTGTGTCGGATATTGGCAATATCAATGTTTCCGGACGGGTGGAAACAGCCGGATACGGAAGTATCGAAAGTAATGTTCTGAACCGTCGTCAGGATGATCTTTACCAAATGAATCTTTCAACAAATATGGAGCTGGGGCGCTTTCTCCCTGAAAAAGTTAAAATTCAGCTACCCGCATATTTTTCCTACACAAATCAGACAGTTACACCCAAGTATGATCCTTTGGATGAGGATATACTATTGACAGATGCGTTGGATAACCTTGATTCTCAAAGTGCAAAAGATACTTTAATTGCAAATTCGAAAACAATAACTACATCCAAAAGCTTTAATATATCTTCTGCTAAAGTCAATATAAAAAGTAAAAAACCGCAATTCTATGATCCGGCCAACGTTACGTTTACTTATGCTTATTCCGAAAACAATGAGGCAAGTCCTGAAGTTGAGAAAAATATGGATAAGCAGGAACGTGGCGCTATTAATTATAATTATTCTTTCGGAAATAAACCCGTTGAGCCTTTTAAAAACGTAAAAGCATTAGACAAGCCAATATATAAAATCATAAAAGACTTTAATTTTAATTATCAGCCATCGTCAATTAGTTTTAATACCGATATGAACCGTCAGTTTTCGCAGGTTTTATTGCGAGATTTTACCGGAGAATTGTCCAGAGAAAATTTGTTGACTTTTAGTAAAGATTTTGCATGGAACAGAAATTTTGATATTAAATTTGATTTGACAAAATCTTTGCATTTAAGTTTCCAGACAGCTATGAATGCAAATATAGAAGAATATCAGTATACTCCTGAAATTGGAAAGGAATACTATGAGCAATGGCGTGATACCGTGTTGGCAAGTATTCGGAAATTAGGGACTCCATATACATATCAACAAGTGTTTTCAGCTTCGTGGACTTTGCCAATTAATAAAATCCCGCTATTTGACTGGATAACTGCTAATACTTCATATAATTCTACTTATAATTGGAATCGCACAGCAATGTATGAAGACTCAGTTTCTATCGGTAATGTCGCAACTTCAATGGGCGCATTTTCTATAGACGGGCAGTTTAATTTTGAAAAATTGTATACCAAATCTGCCTATCTAAAGAATGTCAATCGAAAATTTTCAATGCAACAAAACAGGCAAAAATTTGTACCTAAATCATATAAACAGACAATAAATCTTGAGCAGGGAAATAAACTGACGCTTAACCATAAACTCAGAAGTCAAACTTTGAAATTATTTGCTACAGATAAAAAAGGTAAGCAGATCAATCTCAATTATAAGCAGGCAAATGAGAATTCTCTGGATATATTTCCAAAAGAAAATATGGACAGTGTAACAGTGATAGTTACAACACTTGATCCGAATAATGTCAGTTTTGCACGTAAGGCAGTTGATTTTGGATCCAGATTCTTAATGATGGTAAGACGCGCTTCATTCACATACCGGAAATCAAGTAGCATGGTGCTTCCCGGTCTTCTTTCTGAGCCTGGCTTTTTAGGGCAGGACAAAGAAGGGAAAAGTATTCCCGGTTATGCGTTTACCTTTGGCCTTTTTGACGACAATACATTGCAGAATGCCGTTGATAATGGTTGGTTGTATGGTGGTACCGATGTCGTAAATCCTGTTACTTTGGCATATACTTCAGATTTGGACATAAAAGCGAATCTGGAGCCTATTCCCGGATTTAAAATAAGCCTGAATGCTAAACGTTATACGGCTGACAATAGTACGGTTCAATATATGTATAATGGTATGCCGACAACCTATAATGGTAGTTATAATATTACTCAGGTGGCTATTGCCACGGCATTTAAAAAACTAGGAACGGCTGAAAGAGGTTATGAATCGGAGGTATATAATAAATTTTTAGAAAATCGTCAGATTATTGCAAATCGGCTGAATGCAAAGTATGCCGGAACAAAATATCCGACAACCGGCTTTTTCGAGGATCTTTCGGATGTTCCCGAAACCTACAATTCTGAACTTGGTGCATACGGCCTGAATTCGGCAGATGTGCTTATTCCTGCTTTTCTTTCAGCATATACAGGACGGGATGTAAATATAATGGATACCAATCCGTTTCTTTCAATGTTGAATACTTTACCTAACTGGAGTATTAGTTATGATGGATTGTCGAAAATTCCATGGATTAAAGATAGATTTAAATCGGTCAGTATTTCCCATGCTTATACATGTCGTTACAGTATAGGCAGCTACACTTCATATTCTGATTGGGTGGCTTTAGGTTCGGCTGATGATTTAATGGGATTTGTGTTTGATGAGAGCACAAAAAGTATAATACCTTCTTCACCATATTCTATTTCTACAGTATCTCTAAGCGAACAGTTCAGCCCGTTGTTTGGAGTAAATGTAGCGATGAAGAATAGTATGACAGCAAAAGCTGAATACAAAAAACAACGCAGCTTATCACTTAATCTTTCAAGCACTCAGCTTGTTGAGGCAAATTCTGATGAATTTGTTCTTGGTTTGGGTTATGTTTTGAAAGATTTTGATGTTATTCTTCGTTTAAAAAATGATCAACAATCAAAAATTAAGAACGATCTGAAAATTAGTGCAGACCTGTCTTATAAAGATATAAAAACATTACTCAGGAAAATAGAAGAAGATGTAACACAGGCTTCGAGTGGAAATAAATTGTTTACCCTGAAGATCATGGCCGATTATGTATTTAGTTCAAAAGTTAATATACAACTTTTCTATGACAGGCAGGCAACTACTCCTCTTATATCTTCGACGTATCCGGTCTCTTCGACTAACTTTGGTTTGAGTTTTAAATTTATGTTAACTCGTTAAATACAAATGCTATCGTAAAACATTTCTACGGTAGCATTTGCATTTTATATTTGAGAGTTTTTAAATATATATTATTAAAATTATTAATTAAATTAAATATAATATGAAAGATTATTCATTTGTTCATATTTTAAAGTATATTTGAATCAGAAAAATATAAAATCATATTTTGTATAAATAATAGATAGGTTATAGTATAGTATGAAGAAGAGAATATTCATGTTTATTTTTGCACTGACAGGGTTTATATCCTTGTCAGCCCAAATTTATGAACCTGTAAAATGGAATTTTACAATTAAAAATACAGGTAAAGGAACTGCAGATGTCGTATTAATTGCAATGCTTGAAAAAGGTTGGCACCTTTATGGATTAAATATTCCTCCAGATGGGCCAAGACCGACTTCTATAATTTTTGATAAAATTGAAAACGCTGAGAAATCAGGAACATTAAAAGCTGTTTCAAAATTACATGAAGAGTATGATTCCAATTTCGATATGAAGCTTAATTGGTATGTTGGTGAAGCCAAGTTTATTCAGGGATTGAAATATGCTGAAGGTGCCGATGTGAAAGTCAGCGGTTATGTCGAATTTATGGCTTGTAATGATGAGAATTGCCTACCGCCCCGAAAAGAAAAATTTGAATTGGCAATTCCGGGGACAAATAAAAACACTGTTGCTGCAACCAGCGAAAAGCCGGCTGTTCCCGTGGTTCAAATCGCACCGGTAAAAAGCGACAGTGTTACTATTGCAGAAAAACCAGAAAAAGCGACTGTTGCAGATTATTGGACGCCGGTGATTAATGAGCTAAGAGCTTTCGGTGAAGAACATTCGAACAATGCAGCACTATGGTTGATTTTTCTAGCCGGTATGGCCGGAGGATTTCTCGCTCTGTTTACTCCATGTGTGTGGCCTATTATCCCAATGACGGTCAGTTTTTTTCTAAAACGGTCAGAAAATAAAAGAAAGGGAAGGAGAGATGCTGTTTTTTACGGAGTGGCTATTATCATTATTTATGTGACTTTAGGTATTCTGATTACGTTGATTTTTGGTCCGAGCGCCTTAAACAGTATGTCAACGAATGCTGTGTTTAACCTCATCTTTTTTGCTATGTTGATATTGTTTGCTGTTTCGTTCTTTGGAGCATTTGAAATTACTTTGCCTGCTTCATGGTCGACTAAAATGGACGCCAGAGCAGATTCAACAGCAGGTTTTATCAGCATTTTGTTTATGGCCTTTACGCTCGTTTTGGTATCATTTTCGTGTACAGGGCCGATTATCGGAACAACACTTGTTGAAGTTGCTTCGAGTGGTAACATTATAGGCCCAGCAGTTGCTATGTTCGGATTTGCACTGGCGTTGGCTATTCCATTTACATTTTTTGCATTCTTCCCGTCTTTATTGAAATCGATGCCTAAATCTGGTGGTTGGTTGAATACGGTGAAAGTTGTTTTAGCATTTCTTGAACTGGCACTTTCTCTGAAGTTCCTTTCGGTTGCCGATTTAGCTTATGGCTGGCATATTTTGGATCGGGAAACATTCCTGGCATTGTGGATTGTAATATTTGCTTTATTAGGGTTTTATTTATTGGGCAAAATCAGATTTCCTCATGATAGCGAAAGCCATCATTCCTCCGTATTAGGAACGTTCTTGGCCATCATCTCGTTAGCTTTCGCTGTATATATGGTTCCAGGTTTATGGGGCGCTCCATTGAAAGCGATCAGTGCATTTTCACCACCGTTGTATACACAGGACTTCAATTTGTATCATGACGAAGTTCATCCTGCATTTAATGATTACGATGAAGGTATGAAATATGCCAAAGAAAAAGGATTACCTGTACTGGTTGATTTTACCGGTTATGGGTGTGTGAATTGCCGTAAGATGGAAGCTGCCGTGTGGACGGCACCAGCTGTTAAAGATAAATTACAGCGGGATTTTGTGCTGATTTCGGTATATGTGGATGATAAAACCAAATTATCGAAGCCTGTTAAGGTAACAGAAAATGGTAAAGAACAATTGCTTGAAACAGTTGGTGATAAATGGAGTTATCTGCAACGCTCAAAATTCGGAGCCAATGCCCAGCCGTTTTATGTCATTCTTGATAATAATGGAAAACCATTAAATCATTCCTATAGTTATAAAGAAGATGTGGATGCTTTTGTTAGCTGGCTCGAAACGGGAGAGAAAAGTTACAAAGTAAAATAATTTGACTTAAAACAAAAATTCCGGGTTTATCCCGGAGTTTTTGTTTTAGCTAATAATTGTTGCAACTACCTTTCGGCTTTTACCATTTAATCTGAATTCGCAAAGATAAATACCCTGCCATATTCCCATGTTTAACTTGCCATTTGTAATAGGGATATTCAGGCTAACTCCTACAATTACCGATTTGGCATGAGCCGGCATATCATCATCCCCTTCGAAAGTGTGTACGTAATAAGGTTCGTTTTCCCGGATAAGTTTGTCAAATATACGTCCCATGTCGGATTGCACATCCGGATCAGCATTTTCATTCATGCTTAAAGCTGCAGATGTATGTTTCATAAAAAGATTTAAGACCCCCTGGCCCGGTAGTTTAGGCAGTTTACTTATGACTTCATCCGTAATAAGATGAAATCCTTTTGCATAAGGACGGAGTGAAAATTCTGTCTGATAAACCATGACTTTGATTTTTATATATTTTCAAGAGCAAATGTATTGATTTTATGCTAATTCTGTCCTATTGAGGAGTGTATCTGTATGTCAAATTAGAGGATAATTATGTACGTACAATTATAATGAAAATTCCCCGATAGCTTAACTATCAGGGAATTTTTATTTATAATGGAGAGATAATTTATTTTGCCATTTCAATAGCAACAGCCACTTGTACAGTAGCTCCTACCATCGGATTATTTCCCATTCCGAGGAATCCCATCATCTCAACGTGTGCAGGAACAGAAGAAGATCCGGCAAACTGTGCATCGCTGTGCATACGTCCCATAGTATCGGTCATACCATAAGATGCAGGGCCGGCAGCCATGTTGTCCGGATGAAGTGTACGCCCGGTTCCTCCTCCCGAAGCTACCGAGAAGTATTTTTTACCCTGTTCAATACATTCTTTTTTGTAAGTTCCAGCTACGGGATGTTGAAAACGTGTCGGGTTGGTCGAGTTTCCTGTAATAGAAACATCAACGCCTTCTGAATGCATAATAGCAACACCTTCGCGAACATCATCTGCGCCATAGCATTTTACTGCTGCGCGTGTACCTTCTGAATAAGCTTTTGTTTTTACAACATTTAGAGCTCCAGTTGCATAGTCAAACTGAGTCTGAACATAAGTAAAGCCATTTATACGCGAGATAATCATTGCAGCATCTTTTCCAAGACCGTTAAGAATTACGCGAAGAGGTTCTTTCCGAACTTTGTTGGCTGATTGAGCAATACCGATAGCTCCTTCGGCAGCAGCAAATGACTCGTGACCAGCAAGAAATGCAAAGCATTTAGTTTCGTCGCGAAGTAACATGGCTGCAAGATTTCCGTGTCCAAGGCCTACTTTACGGTCATCGGCAACAGAACCCGGAATACAGAATGCCTGAAGTCCGATACCAATTGCTTCGGCAGCTTCGGCAGCTGTGGTACAGCCTTTCTTAATAGCAATTGCAGAGCCGACAACATAAGCCCATTTTGCATTTTCGAATGCAATGGGTTGTATAGATTCACAAATTTTATATGGGTCGATGCCTTTAGCGTCACAAATAGCTTTGGCCTCGTCGATATCTTTAATACCGTATGTATTTAATGCCGCATTAATCTTTTCGATACGACGATCATAACTTTCAAATAATGCCATAATTTTTTATAATGGAATGATGTTAGTAAATTTATTAATTTTATCGTTGATAATAATTGAATGTCAATTACTCTTTACGAGGATCGATATATTTCGCTGCATTTTCAAAACGACCGTAAGTGCTGGTGCTTTTTTTCAATGCCTCATTAGCGTCAACGCCTTTTTTAATCATATCCATCATTGGGCCCATGCGAACAAATTCGTATCCACAAACTTCTCCGTCTTCATCAAGTGCTATGCGATTAACATAACCTTCAGCCATTTCGAGGTAACGAACGCCTTTGGCTTTTGTTCCGTACATTGTGCCTACCTGTGAACGAAGTCCTTTTCCAAGATCTTCAAGGCCGGCTCCAATTGGTAATCCGCCTTCAGAGAAAGCCGATTGTGAACGACCGTAAACTATCTGAAGGAACAATTCGCGCATTGCTGTGTTAATTGCGTCACAAACAAGGTCAGTGTTCAAAGCTTCCAACAATGTTTTGCCTGATAAAATTTCTGCGGCCATTGCTGCCGAATGTGTCATACCTGAGCAACCAATTGTTTCAACCAAAGCTTCTTCAATGATACCATCTTTTACATTCAGGGTAAGTTTACATGCACCTTGTTGCGGAGCGCACCATCCCACACCATGAGTCAAACCTGAAATGTCTTTAATTTCTTTAGCCTGAATCCATTTTCCTTCTTCCGGGATAGGAGCCGGACCATGATTTGGCCCTTTCTTAACAACACACATGTGTTCTACTTCATGCGAATAAATCATACTTTTGTTATTTAGTTATTATAAAAAATAGTTTGATGCTTTTTTGAATTTTTCGTTTGCAAAAGTACTCTTTTTTTATCGTTTTACAAAGCAAACAGACGGGCATTCTACATGTTTTATTGAACTTTCATGAACAAATATTGTTATGGTAGTATTATGTTTTATTTTTTATTTATTTTATTTAAATTTGTACGAAAAATTAAATTTATATAATGTTGTTTGCGTATAAATATGGTTGAATTGATTAAACTAACAAATGAAACCGATAAATATTTTAATGATATTTATAGATTGTATGAGATAGCTTTTCCTGCTAATGAGAGGAGAAGTCTGTCGGGACTAATTCTGGCACTGAGAAATGTCGGGAAATTTACCATGATGGCTCTAACTGAGAATAATGTTTTTCTTGGTTTTGTAAACTACTGGACTTTTGACCGCTTTGTTTACATAGAACATTTTGCAGTGGTACCTGAAAAACGTAATAAAAAAATTGGTTCGAAAATGCTGAATTTATTTTTATCGGAAACAGACTTGCCGGTTGTTCTTGAAGTGGAAACTCCCAAAACACAAATTGCTGCAAAGAGGATCAATTTTTATGAACGGCAAGGATTTTATTTAGTATCTAATTTTTATATGCAGCCTCCTTATGATGGAAAATCATTGATGATACCAATGTTTATTATGACGAATAATTACCATTTTACAAAACGTCATTTTGAGAATATAAAAAAAATGATTTACGATGAGGTTTATCAGTATAAGAACGAAGCCGAAAGATAGTTTATTGCTCGTTTTTTATTTCAATTCCGTTCCGGATTTGATTCCGAATTCTTCTGCGATTTTATACATGTAATTTTTAGCTGCCTCATGTTCGTTCGGAATTATTCCATCCAAAATAGCATCTTTAATACGCATTTTTATATCTCCAACAACTGAGCAGGCTGGTAAGTTAAAAGTTTCCATGATTTCAGTACCGCTTACAGGTGGTTGAAAGTTACGGATACGATCTTTTTCTTCGATTTCCTTTAATTTTTTTCTGACAAGTTGAAAATTCGATTTGTAGCGTTTTACTTTTTCTGGATTTTTTGAAGTAATATCTGCTTCGCAGAGTGTCATTAAATCATCTATATCGTTGCCGGCATCAAAGAGTAAGCGACGCACTGCCGAATCTGTGACTTCATCTTCGCTGAGTACTATCGGCCTCATGTGCAATGATACCATTTTTTGCACATATTTCATTTTGTCATTTGTCGGAAGTTTCAGTTTGTGGAAGATTTCCGGAATCATTTTTTCTCCGATATAATTATGGTTGTGGAAAGTCCATCCCAGACGATTGTCAAAGCGTTTTGTGCGGGGTTTCCCAATATCGTGGAGTAATGCCGACCAGCGCAACCATAAATTATCTGTTTTTTCGCAAATTCCGTCAAGTACAGCCAGCGTATGATAAAAATTATCTTTATGTCCTATGCCATCCCTGGTTTCAGCTCCTTTGAGGGCAAGAACCTCCGGGAGAATAATTTCGAGTAATCCTGTTTTTTCCAAAAGGATAAAACCTTTGGATGGTTTGTCGGATTTCATGATTTTGTTCAGCTCATCTGCAATACGTTCTTTAGAAATAATATTAATCCTGCTTTTATTTCTGGATATTGCTTCGAAAGTGTTTATTTCCAGATTGAAATTCAGTTGTGTAGCAAAGCGAATTCCACGCATCATTCTTAACGGATCATCCGAAAATGTGATATCCGGATTGAGAGGAGTTCTCAGTACCTTGTTGTTCAGGTCGGTAAGCCCGTTAAAAGGATCTATCAGTTCCCCAAAACGTTCTTTGTTTAAACAAAGGGCTAATGCGTTTATTGTAAAATCTCTCCGGTTCTGATCATCTTCGAGTGTGCCATTTTCCACGATTGGCTTGCGTGAATTGCGTTGATATGATTCTTTGCGGGCTCCTACAAATTCAACCTCAAGATCAAAATTCTTTACCTGGGCTGTACCAAAATTTTTGAAAACGGTTAATATAGCCTTCTTTCCAAGTTTTTTAGCTACAGCTTCAGCCAATTCTATGCCGCTTCCGACAGTTACAACATCGATGTCTTTCGAATCTCTTTTAAGAAATATGTCTCTGACGTATCCTCCAATAACATAACATTCTTTTTGCTGTTCGTCAGCCGCTGTAGAAATAATCTGAAAAATTTTATCTTGTAGGTATTCCTGCATTAAAATATTGAAATATAGTGTGTATTTGTAATTACAAAATTACTTCATTTAATCTGTTCTGCAAAAAAAAACAAAAAACCTGACAGATTGTTCCGCCAGGTTTTAAAGTTTGTTTTTTGTATTTATTCCGTTTTCTTTGCCTTTCTTGTTTTCAGTTTTTTTATTTCGTTTTCAAGTTCTTCTATTTCTTTTTCTTGGTTGTTAATTGTTTTCAGAAGCTCGTTTAATTCTTCGTTTTCAATTGTAGTCGGATATTGAGCATCCACTCTTTCCAGAAAATCGGCTAAAACATTCATATAGTTAATGAATGCTTCGTAGGGAGAATCGTAGTTGGTATTGTAAGCATCTTTATGGCTCATATACCGAAAGTGATCAGAGCTTTGTAAAATTAGCCAATCTCTTTGCAAAGCCTTGTCTTGACATAAACGAACTCTTTCTCCAACAGCGTATAATTTGTTCAGAGCTTCCTGTTGCAAGTCATTACCTGTCCAGGGGGTAAGATCTTTATCATTTCCAACCCAACTGATTGGATAGGGAACGGAAAGATTACTGGCAGGGTCTAATTTTTTGTTTGCTTCTGATGGCAATATGAAATTTATTTGCTGCTCCATAGCATGATATGGTAACGCTTTTAGAAAATCAAAAATACCGGTTCCCGCATGTTGTTTTATTCCTAAAATCTCATAACCCATACCAAGATTGATAAGCTTCTCATCTTCAGGTAACGACGAGATCCAGCCAATAAATTTTTCTGCAGTAAGCGGGAAGTCATTCCAGCTATGATCCGAAAACCGGAATGCTATATCATCACTTAATTTGTGATTACGTATCAATAATTTTAATTTAGACAAATACGAGTGCGAATACAAATAATTTGGACTTTTCCAACCCATAATGTATTTTGCTTCGTCGACAAGCATGGCTTTGTATCCCATTTTTGAGACAATTTCTCCAATTTCATCTGAATATATCATTTCTGAATTGAACACGGTTGTAGGCCTTTTGCCAAACAATTCTTCAATTTTATTGGAATGGAGTTTTAGCTGCTTTTCAAATTCATTATGATCAAATATCGATGATAGGGAATGGGCATAAGGTTCAGTCATAAATTCTACACTACCTGTTTTTGCCAATTCTTTGAAGCTGTCGATTACTTCCGGTGCATATTGCTCAAGTTGTTCAAGAGCAACTCCTGAGATGGAAAACGAACAACGGAATTTTCCATTCGAGCTTTTAATCATATCTGCTATTGTGCGGTTTGCCGTCAGATATGATTGTTCAACTACATTTCTTACCCGATCTTCGGTCTGAAAATCGTCATAATAGTAATGATCCTGCCCAATTTCAAAAAAACGATAACGTTTCAACCGAAATGGCAGATGTATTTGAAAAAAGAAACAAATGTTACGCATATATGTATGGTTTTATTTTATTATTTGTTGTAATGGCTTAAAACATCGTTATAGATGGCTCGTACTTTCAATCCGGCATCATACCATTTTATGTTATTTACTTCCTCTCTTCCAAGTTCCCGGAGGCTTTTATACATGGCCGGGTTTTTAACGATGGAATAAATTGCATCAGCCATCGCATCTATATCCCAATAGTCGGTTTTAATCGTATTTGATAAAATTTCGGCACAACCCGATTGTTTTGAAATAATAGTAGGAGTTCCAACTTGCATGGCTTCGAGGGGAGAAATTCCGAAAGGTTCGGAAACTGATGGCATAATATAAACATCGCTTTCAGCTAGCATTTCATGAACCTGACGACCTTTCAGAAAACCCGTAAAGTGAAAACGGTCGGCCATCCCACGTTTTGCTACCAGATCAATCATTGCATTCATCATGTCACCACTACCGGCCATAACAAAACGAACATCCTTTGTTTTCTGCAATACCCGGTGAGCTGCCTCAACAAAATACTCCGGTCCTTTTTGCATGGTTATTCGTCCAAGAAAAGTTACTACTTTGTCTTGTCGGGGTGTTTTTGTAAAAGAGTCTGCATTAGGTAATGGTTCTACGGCATTATGTACTGTGGTAACTTTCTGTGGATCCTGATAATATTTTTCAATAACGGTTCTACGGGTTAGTTCACTCACGGTAATAATATGGTCTGCGGAGTCCATTCCACGTTTTTCAATGCTGTAAACAGTGGGATTTACCTGACCTCTGCTTCGGTCGAAATCGGTGGCGTGAACATGCACTACCAACGGTTTCCCACTAATTTGTTTCGCAAATACTCCGGCAGGATATGTAAGCCAGTCGTGAGAGTGAATGATGTCAAAATTCATTTGATGAGCTAATACACTCGCCACTGCCTCGTAGTTTGAGATTTCTTCTATTAGATTCTCGGGATATCTTCCTGAAAAGTCAATACAACCAAGATCATTTGTTCCAATCCGGGTAAAGTCATATTTTATACCGTTTCGCAACCAAAAATATTCATCAGGGTGCATGATCCAGCCTATTCTTTGGTTTACGTAATCCCAGTTATTTTCTTTCCATACAACAGGTACATTGCAGGCGCCTATTATTTTCAAAAAACTTTGATCTTCATCTCCATGTGGCTTTGGAATTACGAAGGATATTTCCATATCTTGTTGCTGGGACATTCCTTTAGTTAATCCATAACTGGCTGTGCCTAAACCTCCTAAGATGTGGGGGGGGAATTCCCAACCAAACATTAACGCTTTCATTTTCTATTCGTTTTCATATTTTTTCATAATATCCAACACTCTCAATACTTCGGAAACACTCATAGCGAATGACATTCCTCCATGACCTTTATAAGGAGGATTTCCATCAAAAAGCTCAGGTAAAGTCCCTATGCAGAGCTCTGACATTTCTGCTTCAAATCCGGTCAGCATTCTTTCGATAAACGAACGTCCGCTTTGCTTGTAAATTTTCAGGTAACTTGTTGCAAAAGCTCCGAAAGTGCATGGCCAGACTGGGCCGTTATGATAATTTCGGTTACGTTCCAGCATTCCTCCTACATAATTAGGCCGGTAAGAACCACTTTTAGGACTAAGACTTCGAAGTCCTTTGGGAGTGAGTAACTCTTTTGTCGTGATGTCAAGAACGGCTTTTTGCTGTTGTCGGTCGAGAGGGGAATAGGGTAATGCTACAGCAAGAATCATGTTTGGGCGAACTTCCTGATCTTTATAATCTCCATCGATATAATCACAGAGATAAGTTCCATTCCAAAAATTTTCAACAAAGGACTGTCTCGCTATTTCAGCCTGATAATCCATTAGATCGGCTGCATGTTCATTTCCCGCATTCCGGGTCATTTCTGAGGTGAATTTTAAAGCATTATACCAAAGAGCATTAATTTCAACAACATAACCTGTACGCGGAGTAATCGGACGGCCATTTTCGATCGCATTCATCCATGTAGCAGGTTTTTCCTTTCCATTAACGAACAATAGACCATTACTATGTAGTAACAAATTCGGATGATTTTGTTTTCTGATATAAGTGATAATTCTTGCTGCAATTTTTTCAAATTTTTCAGTGGCTTTTTCTAATGTTGCATATTTTGCGTACTGTTGAAATACCCATATCAACCATAATAAAACATCCGGGTCATCTATGCCCTGTAACTTTATATTGCTGTTGTCTCCATTCATAAAAGCCTCGACTTCTTCAAGCGAAGTTTTCATAATGTCATCAAAATAATCCATGCGGTCAATACAGATTGTACAACTAGGTAATGAAACAAACTGGTCTCTTGCACGGGCTCCAAACCAAGGATAGCCGGCTAACAGATAAGTTTTGCTTTCTTCACGTTTGTAAAATTGTTGTGCTGAGTTTTTCAGACAGCTAAACATGTCGACACGATGGTTGCGACGTTTCATCTCAGTCTCCCAAAGTTCATTTAGTTTTCGGGGGTGAGTAGCTGTAATTCCAGCTGAAAAAATAATACTTTCCCCTTTTTTTATAGGCATTTCAAAGTATCCTGGAACCAAAAGATCTTCTTTATATTCATAGCCGCGTTCCTGTTCTTTATAATATTCTATGTTTCTGTACCAGTCTGGCTCATGATGATAGGTGTTCCGTTTGGAGAATTGCATGTGCAGACACGGATATTTTTCATAAAGACACATTGAAATTCCCTGAGGATCAATCTGGTATGATTTGTCTGCATTGTCGTTTTCGTGCGAAAGTGCATTTACACTTCTGAATGCCAAAAAAGGCTTGAATCTTAGAAGAGTAGGAGAGTGAGCTTCGAGCAGAGTGTATTTAATCAAGACACGGGGCTCAAAAGAAACTAACATGCGCTCTTTTGACAGGACAACTCCACCTACGCGGTATATTGTCCTTGATATGACTTCACAATCGAATTGACGAATGTATTTATGTCCGTTCGGACTGAAATTATTGCCTTCATACTTATGTATTCCAAGGTTAAATTCCGCTCCATGTTGAATCACAGTTTCATCAAGCGATGAGAGTAAAACATGGTTCGAATCATCGATTTCGGGGAGAGGGACAACAAGCTGGCCGTGATATTTGCGGGTATTACATTCAATCAGAGTTGAACTGTTGTAGGCTCCTGCACGGTTCGTTCGAATCATCTCTTTCGACAACGATTTTTCCAGATTAATCAACAATGTTTTGTCAAAATTGAGGTAACTCATAATATAATTTGCGGTTTAAAATATATGGAAGTATTTTTTGTGATAAAATATAAATATTAAATATTTAAGGATTAAATAAATAGGTGAAATTCTGAAAATATAGAACTCATCAGTTAATAATCGTTCGCAATTTATTTAAAAAAAATCATTGTTGCAAACGTTATTCTCTATATAATTCATGTTTTAAATCATAAAAAAACATTGTTTTTTCACAATAAACCGTTTTGTTAATTATTCGATGATCAGCCGTTGAAAATGTTATATTTATATTATGAAAAAATATGCACGAAATTTTCATCTTGCTCACATAAAATCACCTTAAAAAGTAATTTTATTCCAAAAAATACGTTGTATATACAATTATGTTGTAATTTTGCAATCAAAAGTTAAAAGACGAGATGCTTTTGAATGAAAATCAAAAATTGGAAAAAAAAAGATTCCTGTTAGCTATATTTTTTCCTATGATTTTGTCCGTTTTTATGGTTTTGGTTTTTGTGCTCGAAAAAGGAATGGGCTGGGATTTTCATCGTGCAGGTATTTATCCCCGGCATATCGGCAGTATTTATGGAATCCTGACTTATGGTTTTATTCATGCCGGAATAGGTCATTTATTAAATAATTTATTATCGTTTTTCATATTGAGTACATGTGTGTACTTTTTTTATAGAGAGATTGCAAATCCGGTAATGTTGTCGTCGTACTTGTTAAGTGGAATTATTTTATGGATAATAGGCCGAGATAGTTGGCATATAGGGGCAAGTGGCTGGATATATGCGTTGGCTTCTTTCCTTTTTTTTAGTGGAATTTTCCGGAAGCATATTCCGTTAATTGCCATATCTCTTGTTGTTACATTTTTGTATGGAAGTATGGTTTGGCATCTGTTTCCATGGACAGTAGACGATCCGGTATCGTGGGAAGGACATTTTGCCGGTGCCGTAACGGGTTTAATTTTGTCTGTCTTGTTTCGTAAATATGGTCCACAAAAGCCAGTAAAGAATTGGGAAGATGAAGAAGATGATAATGAGGAAGATAATGATTGGCAAAGAGAAAATTTATAAATTAACACTTATAATAAAAAGTTAATATTGAAATTATATGGAAGAAAAAGAACAAAAGGAGATTAATCTTTTGCAGTTGATAAATTTGTTTTTTAAATGGTTGAAAAAAGTATTAATTCTGCTTGTACACTTTTTGGGTAAGCTTCTGAAGACAACTTATAAGCATATTTGGCTGACGGTTATTGTTGTCGCAGTTTTTGTTGCAGCTGCCATGTATCTTTCGCGACCTTCTGCTAAGGTATATGTTGCTGAAGCAACAGCCGTTTGTAATGGGAATGATACTAGAATGTTAAAAGATAAAGAACTGCGTACTCAGTTACAAATTTTCGATGACGTTTGTAAACAGTTGACTTCATTTTCTCCGAGAGAGGAAGTGACCTCGCTGTCCTACAAGTTACAAACTCCAGATAGTATTGCAAAAAATGTAGTTTCTATTGAGACCTTTAAAATCATTGATTATTTGAAAGACGGTACCCCAGATATGGTTGATTTTAGCAACCGCCATTCGCTTGAAGATACATTGAATCTGGTTATGCGTGATCGTCTTTACATGAGGATAAAAACAAAAAATGTAGCTCAGCTACCCAAAGTACAGGATGCTCTTGTGAAATTTTTCGAAAGGCAACCCATTTTGAAAGAACAGTTTGAAAACGGTAAAAAAAGTCTTCAAAATCAGATTGATATATGCAATATCGAGTTAAATCGTATTGATAGTATGGAAAAGGTTTACTTTTTCGAACATCCGAAACAGCAATTGCAGTTTAGCAGTAATACTTTATTAATGGGGAATCAAAACAAACAATTGTTCTATTATGAGTTGTTGCGTATTAATGAAATTAAGGGATATGCGATGAATAAATTGTTGGAATACAAGCATCCTGTAGATTTTACTTCTGAGTTTATAGTAAAGCCTGTGCCTGAAAACAGCAGGTTGAAATATGGTATTATCGGTATTATTCTTGGTTATATTACAGCATTGCTAATTTCAGTTGTGGTGGATAATTTTAAAAATATTATAAAGTACTTACAAAGTTGACAGTTTTGTAAGATTAAAATATGTTGGATCCCTGTAGCGTCTTGTATTTGTCGCTACGGGGCTCTTTTTTAATAAGATGTAATTTTGAATTGAAAGGATGTCGTTTTACTACAGTTCCATAAAAAGGTGAATCCGAATAAATGAAAAGTTTTTCATACTTTTGAAAACTGAACAATATTGATGTTGAAACATTGACTGATCATCTAATATGAAAGCACTTGAAATTATTTTCTGGATACTTGTATTTTTAATCTTTTATACTTATTTGGGATATGGAATAGTCCTGTTCTTTATGGTACGGATTAAGCGTATTTTCAAAAAGAAATTACATGTAATATTGAAAGAAGATGAACTTCCGGATGTTACTCTTCTTGTCGCAGCGTATAATGAACAGGATTATGTCCACCAAAAGGTGGAAAACGGTCATAAGCTTAAATATCCAGTAAATAAGCTGCATTTTATGTGGGTAACAGATGGTTCTGATGATAATACACCAGAACTCCTGAAACGATTTGACGATGTTGAGGTTTTGCATAAGCCGGAAAGAAATGGTAAAATAGCGGCAATAAACCGGGCTATGCAGTTTGTGAAAACTCCGATTGTCGTTTTTTCGGATGCTAACACCATGTTGGGAGAGGATTCTGTTATGAAAATAGCCCAAATGTTCGGTGATCCGAAAGTGGGTTGCGTTTCAGGAGAAAAACGTATTTTTAACGCAGAAGAGGAAGCTGCTTCTGCGGCCGGCGAAGGTTTATACTGGAAGTACGAGTCGACTCTTAAACGTTGGGATGCCGAACTATATTCTGCTGTGGGAGCTGCCGGTGAACTGTTTGCCATACGAACAGAACTTTTCAAAGAAGTTGAACCGGATACTTTACTAGATGATTTTATTATTTCACTGCGTGTGGCTATGGATGGCTATAAAATAGATTATGATCCAGATGCTTATGCTATTGAGACTGCTTCGGCTAATGTGCAGGAAGAACTGAAACGCAAAATTCGTATTGCTGCCGGAGGCATTCAGTCGGTTGTCAGGCTTCGGCCTCTGTTGAATATATTTAAATACGGTTTATTATCCTTTCAGTATATTTCTCACCGTGTTTTACGCTGGACAATTACGCCACTGGCTTTACTGATTCTTGTGCTTGTAAATATTCCATTGGCTTTTTATGCTCCGTTGTACACGATACTTCTTATTTTGCAAGCTATATTTTATATCTTTGCATTAACTGGTTGGATGCTGGAAAATAAAAAAATGAAGACCAAGATTTTTTTCATCCCATATTATTTTTTTATAATGAATTATGCTGTATTTATGGGATTTGGAAGATATATAAGAAAATCTCAAAATGTAAACTGGGAACGGTCGAAGAGGGGATGATTATCCTTCTGAAGACAAAAATGCAATTACATAATCAATCAAAATTATGAGTAGAATACTAATTACCGGAGGAGCAGGATTTATCGGATCACATTTGTGTGACCGGCTTTTAAAAGAAGGGCATGAAGTGATATGCATGGATAATTATTTTACGGGACGAAGAAAAAATATTGAACATAATCTTCATGACACATATTTTGAATTTGTCCGCCATGATGTAATTCAGCCTTATATGGCAGAAGTTGACGAAATTTACAATTTAGCTTGTCCGGCATCACCGGTACACTATCAATATAATCCTATTAAGACGGTAAAGACTTCTGTAATGGGGGCAATTAATATGTTGGGACTTGCCAAGCGTGTAAAAGCTAAAATTCTTCAAGCCTCAACAAGTGAGGTTTATGGTGATCCCAGTATTCATCCTCAGGTTGAAGAATATTGGGGGAATGTAAATCCTATTGGAATACGTTCCTGCTACGATGAAGGGAAGCGTTGTGCAGAAACTCTTTTTATGGATTACCATCGTCAAAACGAGGTGAAAATAAAGATTATCCGTATTTTCAATACTTATGGTCCCCGTATGAATCCGAATGATGGGCGGGTTGTGTCTAACTTTATTGTGCAGGCTCTGAAAGGCGAAGATATTACTATTTTCGGAGATGGAACCCAAACGAGAAGTTTTCAATATATAGACGATTTAGTAGAAGGGATGGTGAGGATGATGAATACTCCGGATCATGTTATAGGGCCAGTTAATATCGGAAATCCGAATGAATTTACAATGCTTGAATTGGCTACAAAGGTTATTGATTTAGTAGGTTCTTCTTCCAAGCTTATTTTTAGTGATTTACCTGCAGATGATCCTAAGCAGCGTCAGCCTGATATTAGAAAGGCAGATAAGCTTCTGGATCATTGGAGGCCTAAAATCCAACTTGAAGATGGATTAAAGAAGACAATCCAATATTTTGAAAATGAATTAAAATCAGCAAAATAGACCTAAATTGAAAACCGGAAAATTTTTTTAAAGTTTTCCGGTTTTTTTTGTTGAAAAATTTTAATATTTTTTAAACAGAATAGCATTTATTGCTCAATTTCTGTTGACTAGTTTTACTAAAATTTAAGTGTGTTTGAAAATGAGGTTTAAGTATTTGAGTGTATTAATTTTAACTTTTTGTAGTTGTAATTCTGTTATAGTGGGGCAGTCGTCTAATTACGTTTTTGCCCATAGAGATATGACTAAGCTGTCGATGGATATTTATTTTCCTGACAACTATAATTATAATGAGAAGAGTGCCTGCGTTATTTTTGTGTTTGGTGATGGGTTTTCACAAGGTTCCAGATTGGATGAGAGAAATGTTACATTTTGTCAGGAAATGTCTGACAGTGGATATGTTGTTGCTGCTATTGACTATCGGCTTGGAATGAAAGGATTGAAATATGAAGGAAGTAAAACCGGTGAGGCCCTGAACAGAGCAATAGCAATGGCCGTGGAAGATATATATGACGCAACAATTTTTTTGATTAAAGATGCTTATAACCTTAAAATAGACAAAGATAAAATATTATTGTGTGGTTCCGGCGCCGGTGCCATTGCTGTATTACAGGCTGATTATGAACTTGCAAATCAAATGGAAAGCTCAATGGTCTTGCCTGACGAGTTCAGGTATGATGGCGTAATTTCGTTTGCGGGAGGAATTTTGATTCACAAAGGAAAGCCTGAATATCAAAGATATCCTGCTGCAACGTTGTTTTTTCATGGTGAGGAAGACAGAATAATTTGTTATAAACATAAACATCTTTTTAATTATGATTTTTATGGTTCAGATGAGTTAGTCAAAGAGTTTAAACATTCGAAATATCCGTATTCAATTTTTCGATTTCAGGATATTGGACATGAAATCAGCTATTTACCAATGATATACTATAAAAAGGAAATTTGTCAATTTGCCAAGTTGTGTTCGAATGACATGTTTGTTGAAATGGAATCCGATATGATTATAAAAGATGAGAATTTGTCAAATTTTGATTATATAAAAATGCCTTTATCCAAAATATTTTTAAATAAGGATTAATTGATATTAACTATTCATATAATTTTAATTTGGTTCAATACATTGGTCTTATAAAATTTGATAGCTTTACACTAAAAATAGAAAGTTATGAAGTTTAAAATTTTGATATTGATTGTTTTTGTGGGGCTGACGAGTTGGATATTCTCTTCCAATTTACCCAGAAATTATGTTTATGCCCAAAAAGATACCTCGATATTAACTATGGATGTTTATAGTCCGGAAAATATTAAATCAAAAACTCCATGTCTTATTTTTGTTTTCGGAGGAGGGTTTTTTAAAGGGTCGAAATCAGAAAAAGTAAATGCTTCATTTTGTAAAACTATGTCAAACAGCGGATTAGTTGTTGTGGCTATTGATTACCGGCTTGGAATGAAAGGTGTAAAAGTTCATGGGATTCGTGCTATTAAATATCTGGATAAATCTATAAATATGGCAGTTGAAGATTTGTATTCAGCTACCGACTTTTTAATAACTCATGCCGATAGTTTGAATATAGACCCGGATAAAATAATGATAAGCGGTTCAAGTGCCGGGGCTGTGACTGTTTTGCAGGCCGATTACGAACTTGCTAATCAAGGAGCAGCGACAGCTCTTTTACCTGAAAATTTTAAATATGCCGGAGTGATTTCTTTTTCCGGAGGAGTACTAAGTCACGAGGGGAAACCTGATTATAAGAGGACTCCAGCACCAACCATGTTTTTTCATGGAAAAGAGGACAGAATTGTATATTATAAATATAAACAGTTTTTTCGTTTAGGATTTTTTGGTTCGGATGCTTTGGTGAAAAAGTATAAACGTTCGGGATATTCTTATTCAATTATGCGTTTTAATAATTTAGGGCATGAAATAAGTTATCTTCCCATGATTTATTATAAGAAGGAAATTTATGATTTTATAAAATTCTGTAGTTCAAATGCTACAGAATTGCTACAGGCTGATATTACCATCACCAATTCTAATCTGCCGGCAGCCGAATATGGTAAATGGAAGTTAAACCAGCTATATAAACATTAAGTTACTTTTAATAGGTTCGTTATCAAAAAATAAACTTTTTCAGTCAAAATGCCTACTCTGCTTTATGTGCAAACTATTTAATTTTGAGGACTAAAAATTACTTGACTCAAAATTAATACTTGAATGAAAAAAATTACACTACCCTTATTTTTAGTTCTTTTTTCAACGATTTTTATTTTTGCCGGGAAAAGGCAAATGGAATACCTCAACAGAGGCACTGTTGCCATAAAAATTTCTTCAGGAGTATATATTAGTTGGAGATTGTTAGGAACGGAAGATAAAACCACCGCATTTAATGTTTATCGGAACAATATACTTGTAAACCAGTCTCCGCTTACATCATCAACCAATTTAATCGATTCAAATGGAACCGTCGATGATAGTTATCAGGTTAAAGCTGTAATTAATGGCGTAGAAGACACTACAGGCTCTCCTGTTGTAAAGCCTTGGGCTAAATTTTATAAGACAATTAAACTGAATCGTCCGGCTAATGGAAAAACAGAACCCAATAAATATGGTAGTGTAGGGAAGGCTGCGCAGGGTAGTTTTTCCAATGGCCAAACTTATACCTATTCTCCGAATGATTGTGGCGTCGGAGATGTTGATGGTGATGGAGAATATGAAATTATTGTAAAATGGGATCCGTCTAATTCTCAGGATAATTCGTATTACGGTCTGACTGGAAATGTTTATCTGGATGCGTATAAATTGGATGGGACTCAACTTTGGAGAATTGACTTAGGAAAAAATATACGTGCAGGTGCTCATTATACTCAGTTTATGGTGTATGATTTTGATGGAGACGGGCTTGCAGAAATTGTGTGTAAAACTGCTCCCGGAACCATTGATGGTAAAGGAAATTATGTAATTATGAATGAGGATGATCCGAATGCGGATTACCGGAGCAAGGATACAACTCAGATCAAAGGTTCTAAAATGCTTGGAACTGTATTAAACGGGCCAGAATATCTGACTTTGTTTGATGGTGGAACCGGAGAAGAGCTGAATTCTGTTCCTTATGAACCCGAGCGTGGATCGCTTTCGAACTGGGGAGATACTTATGGAAATCGTTCCGAAAGATATTTGGCATGTGTGGCTTATCTCGATGGTGTTTGGCCGAGTGTTGTGATGTGCCGGGGATATTACGCACGGACAACTCTTTGTGCTTACGATGTCGTTGATAAAAAATTAATCAAACGCTGGTTGTACGATTCTGGTACTACTTCGGGAATCGGGGCTTACGAACAGGGAAATCATAATTTGAGTGTTGCTGATGTGGATGCAGATGGTAAAGATGAAGTTATTTATGGATCGTGTGCTATCGATAATGATGGAACTTTGTTGTATCGTACTGGATTGGGGCATGGTGACGCAATGCATGTGTCGGATTTAAACCCCGATAGAGATGGTCTTGAAGTTTGGGATGTTCATGAAGATACTTCCTCTGCCTATGGGTATGAAATGCACGATGCGGCTAACGGTACAATTCTTTGGGGCGCTTATTTAGGCTCGGATAATGGACGGGGATTAGCAGCCGATATTGATGCTCGTTACAGGGGTTTTGAAATGTGGAGCACCGGAGGATCAGGAACTTATTCTTGTACAGGAACTCAAATTTCAACCAAACGTCCTTCTGTGAATTTCAGAATTTATTGGGATGGTGATTTACAAGACGAATTGCTTGATGGTACAACCATCAGCAAATGGAGCGGCAATGGTACATCTAATCTGCTTTCAGCTTCGTCGTATGGTAATGCAACATCCAATAATTCGACTAAACAAACACCTTGTTTGAGTGCTGACATTCTGGGAGACTGGCGTGAGGAACTCATATTATTTAGCAAAACCGACTCAGCTTCTCTCATGATTTATACCACTACGACATTAACAACAAATAAGTTGTTTACTTTGATGCATGATCCTATTTATCGGCTTGGAATCGCCTGGCAGAATGTGGCTTATAATCAACCGCCTCATCTTGGGTTTTATATTGGGGATGGCCTGGATAATGTAAGTATGCCAGATATTGAAACTGTAAAATATAACACAAATACAGGAGTAGAAAATCCGACAAATAGAAAAATGGTTATTTATCAGACAAACGGATTCATGAAAGTAAAATCTCCTGATATAATTAGGAATGTGGCTCTTTACAATGTATTGGGACGATTGATTTATTCGGATCAGAATATCAATAGTCAGGAATTTGAGATGAAATTGCCTGTACAGAATATAATTTATATTATTAAGATAGAAACCGATAATTATTCTAAAACACAAAAATTGCTCTATTAAGCAATTGATTTATAGTATTTGAGAAGCATTCTGCAGTCTGTTCCGGGTTGTAAAATGCTTTTTTTATCTGGTGTTGTATCGTCAGCTTACCACAAAAGATATTATCTTTGTAAGAGTATCACATTTTTAAAATGTGATATTTAATGTGTTTAAAATCAAATAATTCAATTATTATCTAATTAAAATTAATATGCATACCTGGTTTGAATGTAAAATTAAATACGAGAAAACAGCAGAAGAAGGAAAAATTGTCAAAGTGAGTGAAGGATACCTGATTGATGCTTTGTCGTTTACCGAAGCCGAAGCGCGGATTATAGAGGAAATGAAACCATTTATCAGCGGGGAGTTTGAAGTTGCCAATATCAAAAGAGCTAAAATCGGTGAGATGTTTTTTAATGAAAACGGAGACAAATGGTATCGTTCGAAAGTTAATTTTATTACACTTGATGAAGAAAAAGGTATTGAGAAAAAAACAGGTGTGACCATGATGGTTCAGGCATCAGACATGAAAGAGGCTCTTGACGGAATTGTAGACGGAATGAAGGGGTCAATGGCAGACTATGAGATTGCAAGTATTACCGAAACAACCATCATGGATGTTTATAAATACGAAAAAGAATAAAATTATATCAGAAAAATGTCTGTTCAATCTAATTTATTATCTGTCAGAAAATACATACCGGAACATGTAAAACTTGTTTGTGTTTCCAAATTTCATCCGGATGAAGCTATTATGGAGGCCTACGAGACGGGAGAACGCATCTTTGGTGAAAGTAAAGTACAGGAACTTTGCGGAAAGTATGAACGCCTCCCTAAAGATATTCACTGGCATTTTATCGGGCATCTTCAAACCAATAAAATCAAATATCTTGTACCTTTCGTTGAATTGATTCACGGAGTCGATACCTACAAATTATTATCGGAAATAAACAAGCAGGCTGCAAAAGAGGATAAAATCATGAATTGCCTTTTGCAGGTTCATATTGCAGCCGAAGAGACAAAGTTCGGATTTTCTCCGGATGAATTGCTTGAAACGCTGAGCGCCGGAGCGTGGAGAAACTTGAAAAATATTCGTATTTGCGGGCTGATGGGAATGGCAACATTCACCGACAACCACGATCAGGTTCGAAAAGAATTTCGTACCCTGATATCGCTTTTTAATAAGGCCAAGGCAGACTTTTTTGCAGATAATAACAGTTTCAGCGAAATTTCGATGGGAATGTCCGACGATTTTAAAATTGCTATTGAAGAAGGCAGTACTATGGTGCGTGTCGGTAGTTCCATATTTGGTAATCGTGTTTATTAATATGGTTGATAATGAGTAGTTTAAAATCTGAATACGAACTCATTACCATTGTTGGTCCGACTGCTTCCGGAAAAACAACCCTGGCTGCAAAGTTTGCGAGTCAGATTGATTCTGAAATAATAAGCGGTGATTCTCGCCAGATATACCGGGGCATGGACATTGGTACGGGGAAAGATTTGGCTGATTACCGGGTGGACGGCAAACAGGTTCCTTACCATCTCATTGATATTTGCGAAGCAGGGGAGAAGTATAATGTTTTCGAGTTTCAGCATGATTTCCACGAAGCATTTTCAGCTGTCAGAGCTAAAGAAAAGTTACCTGTACTTTGTGGAGGAACCGGTATGTATATCGAATCGGTACTGAAAGGATATAAGTTGCTGAAGGTTCCTGAAAATGCCGAATTACGAAAAAATCTTGTAGGAAAATCGCTCGAAGAACTTACCGCTATTTTGGCTAAGTATGGCAGTTTGCACAATACGACTGACCTTGATTCTGCAAAACGAGCTGTCCGTGCTATAGAAATTGCCGATTATACAGTTTCAAAACCTGCAGAGTATTATGAATTTAAGCCAATCAATAGTTTAATTATCGGAATTGAGATAGACCGGGAGTGTCGTAGGCAAAAAATCAGCCGGCGTCTGAAAAGTCGTTTGGATGAAGGTATGATTGACGAAATAAAAAATTTATTAGATCAGGGAGTGAAGCCAGAAGATTTAATCTATTACGGACTTGAATATAAGTTTGTTACTCAGTATATTATCGGAGAAATAACTTATCCGCAAATGTATAACCAGCTCGAAATTGCCATTCATCAATTTGCTAAACGTCAGATGACCTGGTTCCGTGGCATGGAACGACGTGGCTTTACGATTCACTGGATAGATGCCACTCTGCCTGATGAAGACAAAATTAATCAGATTTTTCAGCTTTTATAGGTATTCTCCGGACGGTTTATTCTTTCTATTTTTGAACTATATTTTAATTTGAATGTTTAATGATATTCCATTAATTGATTATTATGTTTAAACTTTTTCGAAATATAGATAAAAAGAACTATCGTCCAGGATTTGGAGGATTAGATATTTTCAAGTATATAGGGCCTGGATTATTGGTTACGGTCGGTTTTATCGATCCGGGTAACTGGGCTTCTAATCTTGCTGCCGGTGCCGAGTACGGTTATGCTTTACTTTGGATGGTTACATTATCCACTATTATGCTTATTGTATTGCAGCATAATGTAGCTCACCTTGGCATCGCAACCGGTCTTTGTTTGTCCGAAGCCACTGCTATATATTTAAAACCGCGATATTCAAAGTTCCTTTTAATTTCGGCAATGATGGCTTCTGTTTCAACATCACTGGCCGAAATCCTGGGTGGAGCCATCGCATTACAAATGCTTTTCGATATTCCGATAAAAGTGGGAGCGGTGTTGGTGACTGTTTTTGTGCTTATTATGCTGTTTTCCAACTCTTATAAAGTTATCGAAAAATGGATTATTGCCTTTGTTTCTATTATCGGCTTATCATTTCTTTATGAATTATCTTTGACACAGATTGACTGGCAGAGTGCTGCTGTCGGTTGGGTAAAACCGAGTTTCCCCGAAGGTTCCATGGTTATTATTATGAGTGTGTTGGGAGCTGTAGTGATGCCGCATAATCTGTTCCTTCATTCCGAAGTTATCCAGAGCCGTCAGTGGAATTTGCAGGATCATAATATCATTAAAAAGCAATTACGTTATGAGTTTATGGATACCATATCTTCCATGGTTATTGGTTGGGCTATTAATAGTGCTATGATATTATTAGCTGCCGCAACTTTTTTCAAGTCCGGAACTCCGGTTACAGAACTGGAGCAGGCCAAAAGTCTTTTGACTCCGCTTCTGGGAAATAATGCAGCTGTAGTCTTTGCGGTTGCTTTGCTGTTTGCCGGTGTAGCTTCAACTACTACTTCGGGTATGGCTGCGGGAACTATTTTTGCCGGAATGTACAAGGAGCCTTATGATATTAAAGATAACCATTCAAGAGTGGGAGTGATGATCTCATTACTTTTTGCTTTGGGCATTATATTTTTGATTTCTAATCCGTTCAAGGGACTTATATTTTCTCAAATGTTCTTGAGTATTCAATTGCCGTTTACTATCTTCCTACAAGTTTACCTGACTTCCTCTGAAAAGGTTATGGGGAAATACAAAAATTCAGCATATACAAAATATCTGCTGATTTCACTTGGTGTAATTGTTTCGATACTGAATATTGCTCTGTTTATCAGTATGTTTTGATATAAAGATAAATGAAAACTGTATTGTCGTCAATACACTGGTTTAGATGGTGAAAAAAGCCATAATTCTATTTTTATGTTTTGTTAAATAGTTGTTGACTGAATACGATAAATATTTTGTTTCATCCTATGTTTGATTTTTACTAAATTTTTTGGAAAAATCTTGGCTAACTGTTTTTTTCTTAGCATCTTTGCAACATATAAAAAATTATTATTTTATCCGTATGAAGAAGATCATTCAATTAGTTTTAGCGCTTGCAATAGTCGCATTAGCGGGGACATCATGTAAATCCAAACAAAAGGTTGCCGAAATTACAGGTGCCAACGTCGTGGTAGGAAGTACGACGACAAGTCCTACTGTAACGACTCCTGCTGTTTCACAACCTGAATCAACGCCAACAAATGAACCTGAAGTTACAAGAAATGAAAAATTTTCGCTATCCGATGGAGATGCCAATTCTATGAATTATAAATATCATGTGGTTGTTGGTAGTTTCAAAAATCAGGATAATGCTAAAAATCTTAAAGCTACTTTAAACAATGAGGGTAATCAGGCTTTGGTTGTAGTGAATGAGCAGGGAATGTTTCGGGTGTTGATTGCCTCATTTGATACTTACGCAGAGGCTCGTGCCAAAATAAATGCCATTAAGGAGCGATTCCCCGATTCGTGGGTTTTAGTCCAGAAGTAATAAAAAAAAATCTCTGAATTTTTTCAGAGATTTTTTTTGGGTGTAGTTGCCTGAAATTCTTTTAAATAAAAAGGTTCATAATAGGCAACATTGACAAATACCTGTTGCTGATACTTTTCTTCAGCCAGAAATATCATATTTTCAGCCAAAGGTATTATATCCGGCAGATATAGTGCATGCTCATGCTTGATAACTTCCATACATTTTTCGGCTCCGTTTCCGAAGAATAAGACCTTATTTGAGTTCAGAATTTCCTGATATGAATCCGGGGTGATAATGTCGGCAGAAACCGCTTCTATGCATTTTAGCCGGGAATTATAAAATGCCGTATAAACTTCCATACGGCGGGCGTCTATCATTGGACAAAACAGATCAATATCCTCATCTCTGTTCTTTTTGATGGCAGCCATAGTTATTATTTCGAGAGTATCTACTGCAATTAGTGGCAACTCAAGCCCGTAACAAAGGCCTTTTGCCGTTGAAACTCCTATTCTCAGGCCGGTGTATGATCCCGGACCTCCGCTAACGGCTACGGCATCTAAATTTTTATGGCTATTTTTCAGAAAATCCATAGCTTCCTGAATGAACGGACTCAGCATGGTTGCATGGTTTAATCCATCTCCATTGGATCGAGAAAATATGCATTGGGAATCTTCACTCAAAGCAACAGAACAAACCGTTGTGGAAGTTTCTATATGGAGTATAATCATAGATTTTTTATTTGGAAGGTAAAATTACAGAATAAAAGTGAGCTGTAAAATTGTTTTTATCAGTTATAATAAAAAAATCCCTGTTTCAGAAGATCCGAAAAACAGGGATTAGATGATGAGATTTAGATTTTCTTATTTTACGGTAACAATCAATGGGCTGTTAATTTGTTTTGCAAAACGGCTAACGGATTTAAACCAGTCGGCATCTGTAGGATAACCCCATTTGTTCCAACCTCCACCAAAATAATAAGTGAAAGTATCTCCAATCTGATAATCAGCAAGTATGATTGTGGTGTCCTCCGTTTTCATAGTTTCCGTAGCTTTGCCCGGGATAAACACACCGACGTAGTTTCTTCCGGCAGGAACTCCTGCATCTGAGACTGCATTTTCAGCATAAGCAATAATCCCGTTCTCAGCATTTTCTTTTAAGGAACCTTTTCCATCGTGAAGATAAATACCGGCAGCAAGTTTTATATCGCCTTTGGCCCCTTCGTATTTTACAACACCTTTATTCAACATACTTCCTGCATCAGTTGTTATGGTAATTGTTTCTTTGTAGATTTTATCCCCAACTACAACGGAGTCATAAATTAATTGAAACGTAGATCTTAAAGGCCCCACTTCTATAGTCTTATATTTATCGTAGTGCTTTCCGGTCCAGACTTTATCCGCCGAATAAGGAGCAATTCCTCCGGCACCCAAAGTAGCTCCTACTTTATAACAATCTAACCCTTCTCCATGATCAACGTGGTATGAGATACCATTATTGAGGTCGTCATTGTATCGTTTGTTGATTATCAGCTTATTTGTTGATTTTAGCCACAGGTCAACACCGTTGCTATTAGTTTCACTGGCTAAAGCCGGTCCGTACATGCGATAAGCCGCCAAATCATTTTCCCAGGCAAAATCATCTTTGCGTTCGGGTACATATCTGGCAAAAGTTTTGGGTTCAACTTTTGCCGGTTTACCGTTTGTCAGCGTATAGGTGCTACTTCCGTGAGCTTTTACATCTGCCTGAAATATAATATATTGAACTTTTTTCTTTCCATCAAAAACCAACTGATAAGGAATTTCCTTATCAGCGTCGTTTTTCAGAATATAAGTTTTTTTCTTTAAACAGCTTTTTATTGCAGATGCTTTTACTTCTACCATTTCCGCTTTACGGGCAAAATCTGAATTGTTGGTAACAATAATTGATTTCTGGGCAAAAAGACCGGAAAAAGGCAGGAGTGAGGCAATCAATATGATTCCGGATTTCTTCATTATGGATAAATATTTAGAAAACTTGTCACGTTTTAAAACATGACAAGTTTCGATTTATAATTATTTTTAATAAAAATGGACTTATTTAGGTTGTTTTCCTATGTAAGCGAGAATCCCACCATCAACATAAAGTACGTGTCCGTTTACAAAATCGGATGCGTTTGATGCAAGAAACACTGCCGGGCCGATAAGATCATCAGGGGTTCCCCAGCGGGCAGCCGGAGTTTTTGCTATAATAAACTGATCGAACGGATGGCGCGAACCATCTGGCTGAATTTCGCGAAGCGGAGCTGTTTGCGGTGTTGCAATATACCCCGGGCCGATACCATTACATTGAATGTTATATTCTCCGTATTCGGAAGCAATATTTTTAGTCAGCATTTTCAAACCTCCTTTAGCTGCTGCATAAGCAGAAACGGTTTCACGTCCGAGTTCGCTCATCATAGAACAAATATTGATAATTTTACCGGCATTCTTTTTCATCATAGAAGGAAGAACTGCTTTTGAAACGATGAACGGACCATTCAGGTCAATATCAATTACTTGACGGAACTCTGCGGCTGACATTTCGTGCATAGGAATACGTTTAATGATACCTGCGTTATTTACAAGTATATCAATACTTCCAACTTCTTTTTCAACTTGTGCTACAAAGTCATTTACCTGTTTTTCATTAGTAACATCGCATACATATCCGTATGCATTGATACCATCAGCTTTATAGGCAGCTAAACCTTTATTAACAAGGGCCTGATTAATATCATTGAAAACAATAGTAGCGCCGGCTTTTGCAAATCCGCTTGCAATGGCGTAACCAATACCATAAGAAGCTCCTGTTACGAGAGCAACTTTATCTGTTAAATCGAATGGATTCATATCTTGATTAATTGTTTAGTTATAATACATTTAAAAGAGCAGTATACTCTGATTTGTTTTTATTTAAGCTCTGTGTTTTTGCGGAAATCCTGATCACTGTAATCTAAATTTTCGCCAGCCATTCCCCATATAAAAGTGTAGTTACTGGTTGCGGCAGCCGAATGAATAGACCATTCCGGTGAAATAACAGCCTGATCGCCTTTCATCCATATATGACGTGTTTCTGTAGGTTCACCCATAAAATGGCAAACGGCATCTCCTTCCGGAACTTCAAAATAGAAATAAGCTTCCATCCTACGGCTGTGAGTGTGTGCCGGCATTGTGTTCCATACGCTGCCAACCTGAAGTTCAGTCATACCCATTTGAAGCTGACATGTTTCCAGTACTTGGCAAACAAGCATCTTGTTGATATTTCTGTGATTAGATGTCTCAAGAGAGCCAAGTTCCACAACAATAGCATCTGCTTTGGTTATTTTACGATCGGGATAAGTTTTGTGAGCCGGAGCTGAGTTGAAATAAAATTTTGCAGGTTTAGCCGGGTCGATACTTTCGAAGGTAATTGTACGGTCACCAGCTCCAAGATAAAGCGCTTCTTTATAGTCAAGTTCGTAGGCTGTTCCATCCACCTTAATTTTACCGGGTCCGCCCACGTTAAATGTGCCAAATTCGCGACGGGAAAGGAAATACTCTGCTTTTAGCGGATCAATTGCTTCAAGAGTAAGCTTTTCTTTCACCGGCATGGCACCACCTACAACCAAACGGTCATAAAGTGTGTATACCATGTTTACTTCATCTGCACTAAATACAGTTTCGATGAGATGTTCTTTTCGTAAACGAGCTGTGTCATAATGTTTTGCATCTTCCGGATTTGATGCATAACGTACTTCATAATTTGTTTTCATTCTCAATTTGTTATTTTAAAATCAGATTATTTTCTATGTAAGAAATTCAATAGATTGGTCGACCAAAAATAACGTTTTTTATCTGAATATGAAAACATTTATTGTCATTAAATTATAATACTTTGAGTCAGAGATATAGATGCGGTTGCCGGCTACCGGATTTATTGAGTTTGAATGAGCCACGAGAAATTTACAGATGCCGTAAGATTATTTGAATAATCGAAATAATCTTTTTTCGCATCTGAAAAGATATTGCTTACACTGTAAGCTCCGCGACCTTCGAGTTGAAAGACCTGACCTTTGATGTTCATTAAGCAACCTAATCCCGCACAAAATCCATAATCAAAAGGATTCTCAACGCCTTTTGAATATTGATAATCCGTGGCTCCGTTAGTATTGTTGGTCAGAATTTTTTCAGAAATTAAATAACTGATTTTAGGCCCTACATTGAAAAAAAATCTGAATTTATTTCCAAAATTAAAATGAGTCAGAAACGGCAATTCGATATAATTGAGTTGCTTTGTGTACAGATTATCAGTTTCTTTCCAGCCACGCTGCGAAAAATTTAGTTCAGTTTGTAATCCAAGGCTTTTATCTCCTATATATCTGAAAATAACCCCACCGTTATAGCCTGTCAGATAATTCTGATTTACAGATGGAGAAAAATAAATTTGGGAGGCAGTCATGCCGAAATTAATACCATAATACACTTCAGGCTTGTCTAATTTTTGTGCATCCAGAAAAAACGATGTCATAAGCAGATATACTGAAAAGATGATTCTGAGCAATTTATTCATAATAAGAAAGCCAAGCCTGATTTTATTTTCTGTTTGTTTTTATAAGATAAAGTTGTTTATTCATTAAGCCTGAATAGTCTGAATCTCTTTCAAATTTCAATTCCGATTGTAATCCTGTATAAGGATTTGATACAAGCTCTTTACGGGCAAAATTGAAGCCGTTGGTATGAATTTGTTTTATAAAGAATTTTGTCAGGTCATATCCCAAAATATCATACCGGGGTGAACTGTTTTCCGGATGCCATTGAAAGGCTTTATAGAATTTTGTTTCGTAATTTATGATATCGGGAGAATTTGCTAAAGATTTGAATGGAGCAATACAAAATGTATTTATATTCAGTAAATTGTTTGTTTGCCAGCTATATTGTTCGTAAAGTAATATGTCATATTTATTTCCAATACTGCTTAGTGCACTGATGTATTGATTGACTAATGAAAATTTGTCAGTATTGAAGATGACAATATTTTGCATATTGTTTTGGAACGCGTAGGATTGTTCAAACGACTCAAAGCTGACCACCGGAACTTCCCTGTAACTGATATTAGCTCCTTTCAATTTGATTCTTAATCCGACTGAGAAGTCGTTACCATCATCAGCATAACTTACTCCGGGTAAATCGCAGAAAATAATATTACTGTTTGTATATTCTGTCTTTAGCTTTTCAACCATGAAATCCAGAACAACATTCTGTGAAGGATTGAACTGAATAAGATATGGATTTTTTTCAAAATCATATACTTTGGATGAAAACGGAATGAGGGTATTTATCCTGAAATCTTTGGCAAATTGGCTGACTGCCGATATTTGATTTGTATAAGCCGGCCCGATAATTAAGTCTACACTTTTCAGTTCCTGACTGGTAATTACTTCATTAATGCGATTCTCGCTTTTTTCGGAATCATAAGTGTAAATATCGAACGAGAGACCTTCTTTCTTGGCTTCATTAACAGCCTCGAGTGCTCCTGCATAAAATTCTGTGAATTTATCGTTAATTGCATCAGTTTTGTTTTCGAGCATAAAAGGCAGAATGAAAGCCAATTTTATACTTTGGAAATTTCCTGATGGTTTTATGGACGGTGTTTCGGCTGTAACGGTATTTTCTTTTTCTACTTTGGTTTTTTCCTCTTTTTGATTTTGTTTATTTACCTTGGGAAGTGTGTTGGCCTGTGGAATTTTGAGAATGGTTCCGATTGTCAGTTTGTGCTCTGCTTCCGGGTTGTTAAGTATAATGTCCTCTATGCCAATGTTGTAAAGTTTGCTGATGGAATATAAAGTCTCTTTGGCTTTTACCTCATGTTCTATATAACCAGTGCTTTTTATTTCTTCCTTTTCCTGATTGTCTTTGTTCTTTTTGAAAATATCAAAAATGGATTTCTTTTTTTCGGTCTGAGTTTCTTTTACAACGGGTATCTTCAGAGTCATTCCGGCTTTCAATCCGTTTTTTAATTCAGGATTGTATTTCAAAATTTCGTCCTGACTAACATTATATTGCTTGCTGATGGCAAAAATAGTTTGTTTTTTAAGAACGACATGATCAATAAAAGTAACATTTGTGTTTGCTTGTGGCGAAACTGCTATTTTATTTTCAGAAGAGCCGGTTTTGTTTTCTACAGCTTGTAAAGAGATGTTTTTGTTTTCGTTATTGACAGGAATAATGATTTGCTGACCGTTTTTTAACCCGTTTTGTATTTCCGGATTGAGCGTGTTTATTTCAGCCTGAGTGACATGAAATTTTTTACTGATTGAATATAAACCTTCGGCCTGCTGTACTGTGTAGATATAATATTCAACGCCTTTGATGGTTTTAGTCGGTAGCTTGGCAGTCTGATTTTGACTGAATAAACATAAACTGATAAAAAGAATTATGCAGGTAAATAATAAATTTTTTTTCATGAATATAATGGCAGATAAGTATGTTTAAATTCGATGTGTTTGCGCACAATTATCGTGCATTAGTTTTTGCAAATGTACAAAAAATATACTTTAGGCTATTTGCGGTGGCAATAAATGAATGTTTTTTTTGTTTTTGATAAGAAAGATGTACTTTTGCACGAATCAAACCGCTTTTTTAATATATTCAAATGAGAAAGTTCTTTCTGATAATTTCCCTGATTTTTATTACATTATCTGCCGGTGCACAAATTACGGCTACCGGTATCTGTAAAATTTATCAGGATACATATCAAAACATCGATTTCTTATTGGTTTTTAGTCCGATTGATAATAATACCTCCATAAAATATACCGGTACCTATTCTTCTATTAATTGGTATAAATTTTCAGATCAGACTACTTCTATCAGTAATCAGGATGAAAATTTTAATGTGGAAGATGCCACAGGTTATATATTGGATGTTGACGGACAGAAATATACGATCTGGGTGATTGATTATAGTAAATATATGCCGGTTTTCACAAGTTTGACACCCGAAGATAATCCTTCCGGACAATGCGATGAGCTAAACTTAGAGCTTAATGCCAATGTCCCTGTGATGCAGTATCAATCACTTACCGGAACTACTGATACAATTGATCGTGAATTTACATTGACTTATAATACTTTGGAGTGGAGTGATGCCTGGGCGGACAAAGCGGTAACAGAAACGATTACTTTACCTCAAACTGAAATTACTGTGACAGATGCTCCACTTTGCGATACGAAATTTAAAATCACGGGTGACCAGTTTGCCCAGGATCTTGGCTTAACCCAGCCATCAATTGAGTCAGATCTTTATTCGGCAGTCCGGGTTGAAAGCCATATAGTAACCACAACCGCTGTACGAACTGAAACAAATGAGGCAGACAGACCTTCTACTTCAGATGTTGTTTCGGGTTCGGCTCCTCTTGATATATTATTTGAAAGTGATGCCAATACGCCAGTTGCTCAATATTATCAGTGGCAGATATTTAAAGATAGTACTCTTCTTTTTAACAGGACTGATCAGGATCAGCAATATACTTTTGAAGAAGCGGGAGATTATGTTGTGAAGCTGATAGCTAGTAACAATTATTGTTCTTACGCGGACTCGGTGACAGTTACCGTGTCGACTTCGGATTTGCAGGTACCGCCTGTTTTTACTCCGAACGGAGATGGCGTAAATGATGAATTTCGGGTTGGCTATAAATCGATTGTGAAATTTAAATGCTGGGTGTTTAATCGTTGGGGACGTCAGATATTTAGTTGGACTGACCCGCAAAAAGGGTGGGATGGAACTATCAGCGGAAGGCCTGCCCGTCCTGGTGCATATCTTTATGTTGTTGAAGCTACGGGTGCTGATGGTGTTAAGTATTCAAAGAAAGGAGTTGTAAATTTGTTGCGAGGAAAAGATTAATAAATGAAAAGTGCTGTATCAAAGTTTTTTTAGAACGTTTACAAAAGCTTTTTATATAAAATAAAACCTGATAGATTGAAAATTCTGTCAGGTTTTATTTTTTAGATGTTTTCGAGATTTTAGTTTCTATTGATGTTGTGGACGAAGTAAGTCATTAACGGTTTTTACCGGATTGAAAGTATCAATCGGAACTTCTACAAAAACATTGTTCCAGTCGCTCATGGCTCCATTCCATAAACCCGGTAGTTCCAGTGCTTTCAGTTCTTTTCCGTTTTTTGATTTTAAAGAAATAAAACCGGTGTTTTTATCAACATGTTTTAAAAGGTCGAATTTTTCTCCTTTATAATTTTTTACACCACAAACCAGGTCAACCGGATTAAAATGTGTTGAATTCATCATTTTAGCTTTTTCATCCGGATTATTCTGATCTATTTGAGAACTTTCAAGAATTTGTGCCGAGATTGTACCATCCTGATTGACTGTGAGGAATGGGCCGCCACCAGGTTCTCCGGTATTTTTCACCATTCCACACACCCGGATCGGACGATTTAGCTTTTCGAATAAATAATGTTGCAATTCCATGCCTTTTAATTCTTTTCCGGCAGGGAGACTATTATTGAGTTCGTTTTTGCAGAAATTTGCAATTTCCTGTAATTTATTTTCAGATAGAATGCCGGGCTTCTCCATTTCCTGCAGGTATTCAAATGAGCGTTTTTGAAGCGACACGAGTAAGCCTGCAATTACTTTTTTGTAGGTTACAGTTTCCGGTTTCAATGAATCAGGAACAACATTATCAATATTCTTAATAAATATTATGTCGTAGTTCAGATCATTGAGGTTCTCGATAAGAGCACCGTGGCCTCCCGGACGAAAAACCAGTTTGCCGTTATCGCGGAAGGGTTCGTTGTTGGAATCGGCGGCAATGGTATCGGTCGATGGCTTTTGTTCTGAGAAGGTAACAATGAATTTTTTTCCGAATTTGCTTTCGAAGGCTGGCAACGATTCATTTAAATGCTGTTCGAATAAAGCACGGTGCTCGGTAGAAACCGTAAAATGGATATTCACTTCATTTTTAGCATTTGAAGCATACATCGCACCCTCGGCAAGATGCTCTTTTACCGGAGTTCTCTTATCATCCTTATAATTGTGGAAAAGTAACAGACCTTTGGGTAAATTGCCGTAGTTAAGCCCGTTGTTCAGAAGCAGGTTTTTTACAATGGCTTTGTAAGCTCCCAGTTTAATTAAATCAGGGATATTTTTACCTTCGTTTTTGATACATGCTTCATTTAATGAATTGTAAAAAGCAAATTTTTCAATATTTTCAAAGAACTTTATTTCTGCAGGTTTAACTGGAGTTTCCGATGTTCCATCAATAAATTCAAATAAATCTTTAAACATGCGGCTTGCAGCTCCTGATGCCGGCACGAATTTCAGGATGTCTGCCTCTGAATTCAGAAATTCATCCCAAATTTTGAGTAATGATTTTTTTTCATCTTCAGTAACTACTTTAATACCTTTTCCCGGAGTTGCCGGACTAATAATTTTTAGAAAAGGGAAACCGGTTTTGAAAGAATTTAGTTGTTCGTTGATTTGATTGATACTAATACCTTTTTTTTCAATGAAAAGATTGTCTGTGGCGTTAAACATAATTTTTTGATTTTTAGTTTACTAATGCAAAGATACTTTTTTTTCATTCAGAAATGTTATGATTGTTTTAATAGAGTCTTCTGAAAGTTCGTTTCAGAAGAAGAAATTAAGTATATTCGGGAATATCTTTGTTTTAAGTATTCAGCAGTCAATACGTATACAAAATAACGTCATTTTTTGCACATTACGGATTTATTATTAATTTACTTTTGTTTCGATTTACTATCAAAACATTTAAACAATATTATGTTAAACAAAAGTCTAGTCATGTCAAAAATGAATGAGAAAAAATTTAGTGGCAATTTTAGCCTGAGAATGTTTTTTTCACTCTGTTTGATCTTTTTGTTTGTGGGAGAAATTTTTGCCCAGACAAAAACGATCAGTGGAGTTGTAAAGGATGAATCAGGAGAAACAGTTATTGCCGCATCAGTAGTAGTAAAGGGAACAAGCATTGGTACTGTAACGAATATTGATGGAGAGTTCAAACTGGATGTCCCTGCTAATGCTAAAATATTGGTGGTTTCTTATGTCGGTATGCTTACTCAGGAAGTTACTATCAACGGAAGTAAAATTAATGTAACCTTAAAAGAAAATTCAAAACAGTTGGAAGAAGTTGTTGTGACCGGATACGGTACAACAAAAAAACGCGATCTGGTAACAAGTATTGCTTCTGTAAATGCGGAACAATTGAAAGATATCCCGGTATCAACAGCTGCGGAAGCTATGCAAGGTAAGTTGGCCGGCGTAAATGTAGTTACAACTGAAGGTTCACCCGATGCACAGGTAAAAATACGGGTTCGTGGCGGTAGTTCTTTAACGCAAAATAGTGAACCGTTGTATATTGTAGATGGATTTCCAGTAAGTAGTATCAATGATATACCGCCATCAGATATTCAAAGCATGGATGTGTTGAAAGATGCTGCAGCTACAGCTATATATGGTGCGCAGGGTGCTAATGGAGTAATTATTATTACAACCAAAGACTCAAAATCCAACGGCAATAAAACAACATTTAATGTGGACTATACCGGATATGTAGGTTGGAAAACGATTGCGAAAAAGTATGATATGCTGGACACGAGAGACTTTGTGTTGATGCAATATGAATATGCATATCTGACAAAGGGAGCAAGTAACCTGCCTGCTAATTTTAATGTGTATTTTGATCAGTACTATCAGGATAATGGAAAAGATGCTAATTTTGTGACTCCTATTGCCGATTTGCTTGATTACTGGGGAAATATAGAGGGAACAGACTGGCAGGATGAAACATTCGGTCGTATCGGGTTTAATTCAAACCATAATGTATCGCTTTCCGGAGGAAACGACATTGCCAATTTTAACCTGAGTTATAATCGAATTGATGATATTGCGATTATGGAAGGTTCCGAATATAGTCGTAATAACATTAATTTTAAGAGTAAATTCAAACCTGTAAAGAATCTGACATTAGGTTTTAATAGTAGATATAGCAGTACAGGTGTACTTGGATCTGGTACTAATACAGCTGATGATGCCGGTTCTAAAACAGAGTCAAGAGTCCGTAATGCGATTGCATATACTCCGATTGATTTGTTGTCGAAAGATGCATCGTCATTAGATGATGAAGAAAGTTTTGGCAGTCTTTACGACCCACTTACGACTATTGAAGATAATTATAAGAATAAAACCGATGATAAATGGGCTTTAAACGGATATGTTTCATATAAATTTTTGAAAAACTTTACTTTCAGAAGTGATTTGGGATATGAATCAAGACATATTCAAACACAGCGGTTTTATGGCCCAACAACTTATTATTCCCGTGAGGGCGATGGTAAAACTTTTGCCGGGGGAATTACCGGGACAAGTTCAGCATTTCTTATAAATCAAAATACTTCTACTTTAAGAAATTCAAATACATTGGAGTATAAAAAATCGTTCAATAAAACACATAACCTAAATGCATTGATTGGACATGAAGTTATTATCAATAAAGGACAGACTTATACTTTTCTGGGAGCCGGTTATGAAAGTAATTTTACAGGAAAAGAAGTCTTTATTTATCCGAATTTGGCAACTTATTCAAATTTAAGTAACTATATTGATCCTACCGATAATATGTTGTCCTTTTTTGGTCGTGTAAATTATGATTATTTAGGCCGTTATTATCTTACAGGAACTATGCGCGCAGATGGATCTACCAGATTCGATAAAAGTCATAAAAGTCATCAATGGGGCTACTTCCCTTCATTGGCAGCAGCCTGGCGTGTTATAGATGAAGATTTTATGTCATCTTCCAGAGATTGGATTTCGAACCTGAAAGCTCGCTTAAGTTATGGTATGGCCGGTAATAATAATGTGGATCTTGGTTATTTACATTTGGATTATTTATCTTCGACATCTGCCTATATGGAAAACTTCAGTAGTATCCTGACTGCTGGTGGCAGCGAAAAGATTGCAGCAAATCCTAATATTAAATGGGAGACTACATCTACCCGAAATTTAGGTATCGATTATGGATTTTTTAACGAACGTATCAGTGGGGCCGTTGATTTATATTGGAACACAACAAATGATCTGATTGTAAAATATAAATTACCTGCCGGGTATAATTATCAGTTTAGAAATATTGGTTCGACAGAGAATAAAGGTATTGAATTTTCTGTGAGAGCTGTTATCCTGGATAAAAAAATGAAGGACTTCTCATATGATTTATCTTTTGGAGGTAATATAAGTGCAAACAAAAACAGAGTGACTGATTTAGGTGGTATGGATGAGTATCCTGTAGCAACTGGTTATTTTAGTTCCGGATATGTAAATGCTGATACCGAATATAAGGTTGAAGTAGGTGAATCAATCGGACGTATTTATGGTTATAAAACAAATGGCTGGTATACAACAGAAGATTTTGCCTCTTACAATGCATCAACTGATACGTGGTTGGATCAAGATGGTAATAAAATTGAAACTATTATTGGAACTGCACGTCCGGGTATGATGAAAATTGATAGTGAGGAAAGAACAATACTTGGAAATACGATGCCAAAATTTTCCGGTGGATTTTCGGTTGAAGGTGGTTTTGGAAGTACTAAAATCGGACATTTTGATTTCAATGCAAACTTTACTTATTCTTATGGTAATGATGTGTTAAACCTTAGTTCTATTGATTATTCCACCATTTACGATAAATCAAAACTAAGAAATAATACTGCGAATGTTGCTTATGGCAAACGGTATTCATTGTTCAAAGCGGATGGTACTTATATTCCTGCTACTGCAAATGCGGTTAATGGAATTGTGTCTGGTGACGATTACGCTCAATTGAGTAATTTGCTGGATGAAGCTAATAAGTCAGCAGTGATCTACAATCCCGTTTCTGAAAAAATCGCATTAACTGACAATGCTGTTGAAGATGGTTCTTTTCTCCGTTTGTCCTCTTTGACAATTGGTTATACTTTACCTGATAAATTATTGAAAAGTGCCTATATTACTAAAGCACGTATTTTTGTTACCGGTTCAAATTTATTTTGTTTGACAAATTATTCAGGACTTGATCCGGAAGTTGATACCGGAAGCAAACGTAATCCGTTGGCTATAGGAGTAGATTTTTCAGCTTATCCCAAAAGTAGAGGTGTTAATGTCGGAGTTAACTTAAGCTTTTAATGTAAAAAATATAGAACAATGAAAACATATAAATATTTTATAATAGGACTTTTTGGATTAACGCTTCTTTCTTGTGAAGATTTTTTTAATACGGAATCTCCATCTGCAATGGATATTTCGGTATATTCAAGTACAGTCCAGACAGAACGGGTTATTGCAGGAATCTATGATCAAATGGGTCAAGATAAATCTTATCGAAACCGATTAGCATGTGGATATCAGGGGTTAAATTCAGATGTGGAATATAATAGTAAAAATAGTGGTCAGGCTGAATATGCTATTTATAATATGTCAACCTCTAATTCAGAATTATCTGTTTCAACAGGTAAAGATCCCTGGGGTTACTTAACTACAATGATTGAACGTGCCAATGTTGCAATTGATGGTATTGAAAATAATTCCGATACAACCCAAGCTGAGTTTAGATATTTTCTGGGAGAAGTGTTGACATTAAGAGCCTTTACTTATTTGGAGATGATAAAGTTGTGGGGTGATGTGCCTGCTCGGTTTGAGCCCATGGATCCTAACGATGAAAATGACATCTATTCTCCAAAAGCAGACAGAAATATAATTTTTGAACAATTACGTTCTGATTTAAAGAGAGCGACAGAGCTAATGCCATGGTCTGCTGAATGCCCTGGAGATGCTCAAAATTATACTGGCCGCCCAAGTAAAGCATTTGCTTTAGGATTGTTGGCCCGTAACAATTTAATGTATGCAGGATATGCACTTCGTCCGGATACATGGATTGAAGGTGGTGGATCGACTTATGGAGTACAGCTGAATACAACAGACGCAAGTTTGCGCACAGAACTGTATCAGGAGGCACTGGATGCTTGTGCACAGATTATTAAACAGGAAGATTTTAAATTCAAAACTACTTTTGAAGATATTTTTAAAGATTTGTGTATCGATAATACTACTTATTCTGAAAGTGAATATATTTGGGAAATTCCTTTTGCAAACGGAACCCGTGGACAATTTATGAACTACAACACGGTTAAAAGTTCAGACGCATTGAAAGCGTTGAAAAATAATAAATCTGGCTCTACTAACTCCGTGCAGATGATTGTACCTACTCTGGTTTATGATTTTGAAAGTGGTGATGCCCGTAAATTTGTAACGATTGCTCCTTATACGTGGGTTAATGATAACGCATCATCTGTTGTATCTGATGTAACAAAGAGAGATTCATTATTTTCGGGAACAGATGCTGCAGATAAACGTTTATATCAGAAACAGCAAAAAATTTCAGGTTTTTATTTGAATAAATATCGTGTTGAATGGATGGCACGCGAAAGAAATGGAAGTGATGATGGAATAAATTATCCTGTAATGAGATATACTGATATTTTATTGATGTTTGCAGAAGCTTCTTTGGGTGGCATTACAGGAGATGCTCCTGCTAATAATACGGGATTAAATCCGGAGGATGAATTCAACAGAGTACGTACACGTGCAGGATTAGCAGCTAAAACTCTGAATATGGCTAACCTGATGGATGAACGTAAATTTGAATTTGTAGGAGAATATATCCGAAAATATGATTTGGAGCGTTGGGGAAAACTGAAAGACAATTTAGTAAATACGATGGATAAAATTGCCGATTTGAATGCACACAGAGGTGACTATGCTCAAACGGGTGATACCATTTATTTTCAATATGCTAAGGATAATAGTCTGGTTTATGAAGGTTCAGGTCTGAATGGATATAAAATGACCAATATCTGGGGACTAAATAAAGGAGAAACAGGTCGTCCCGATGGCTTTGATACAAGTAATGGCTGGGTTGCTAAAGATATTTTCGAATCAGATACTGATGGTCGATATTTAGTCCCGGCGTCGTACATGTTATATTATGACCAAGAAACTATAGATTCCAGACATTATTGGCCAATATTTATTACAAATCTGGGTACAAGTAATGGGTCGCTGTGGAATGATTATGGATATCCAAGTAACTAATTAAAAAATATTTTTATAAAGAAAAGAGTATTGAACCCGAAGGTTCAACGCTCTTTTTCTTTTCTTTAAATAAAATGATAAAATTCCTTCCATTCTTTTTTTTCTTATTTTTTGTTTCGTGTAAATCATCCGATGAAGTTACAGAAAGTACACCGGATGAACTGATTCTGGCATTTTCAGGAGCAGATGGGGCTGGCGCACATACAACAGGAGGCAGAAGTGCATCGGTTTATTATGTGACAAGTTTGGAGGATGATGTGACCTTGCCTGGCACATTACGTTATATTCTGAATTTACCCGGATCGAAAAATATCCTTTTCAAAGTAGCAGGCATTATTGAGCTACATTCCCAATTAAAAATTAAGACAGGAAACATAACTATTTACGGACAATCGGCACCGGGAGATGGTATTTGTATTAAAAATTATCCTGTAATCATTGAAGCCGATAATATTATAATTCGTTTTCTTCGTTTCAGGATGGGAGATGAAAAACAGGTTGAAGGAGATGCGCTTACCTGTACCGATCGAAAAAATATTATTATAGATCATTGCTCGATGAGTTGGAGTACAGATGAATGCGCTTCGTCTTACGATAATTCAAATTTTACATTACAATGGTGTATTATTTCCGAAAGCCTGAGAAACTCCGTTCATATAAAAGGAGCTCATGGATACGGAGGTATTTGGGGCGGTAAAACCGTTTCTTATCATCATAATTTGCTGGCGCATCACGATAGTCGTAATCCGCGTTTTTGCGGTAGTCGTTACAGTAATGATGCCGAAAATGAAAAAGTTGATTTTCGGAACAATGTAATTTATAATTGGGGAATCAACAGCGGTTATGCCGGCGAAGGGGGTTCGTATAACATGATAAATAATTATTACAAACCCGGCCCGGCTACATTTGCAAAAGGAGGAAGTGTAGTTTACCGTATTTTTCAACCCAATTCGGACGATGGTACAAACAGTCAGAAACAAGGAATCTGGGGCAGTTTTTATGTATCAGGAAATATTGTTGAAGGTAACAGCGAAGTAGCCACTGACAATTGGTCCTCCGGTATACAACCCAATGTACAAAGTTACGATACCGATTTTAATATAGATAATATCCGGTCGAATATTGAATTCAATATTACGACTTATTTATCGGTTCAGACAGCGTCCGAAGCTTATGATGATGTTTTGACTAAAGCCGGAGCCAGTTTCAAACGTGATACCGTTGACAGGCGCATTGTACAGGAGTGCAAATCGGGCACATTTACTTACACCGGGTCCAACGGAAGCAACAATGGACTTATTGATTCACAGAAAGATGTAGGAGGATGGCCGGATTATTCGTACACACAATCGGATGTTTTAAAAGATTCTGATGGCGACGGAATTCCAGATGATTGGGAAGATGCTTATGGCTTAAATAAAAAAAATAATTCAGACGGAAGTTTGAAAACTTTGGATGGAACGTACACAAATCTCGAAGTCTATATGAACAGTTTAGTCCAGAATTTGTATTAATGAATCGGATTTTCTATAACTAACTATAATTGATCTGCAATCATGAAAAAAATAACTTTCTCATTTCTCATTTTTAGTTTGCTCGTATTTTCATTAAGCGGACAGATACCGGCATTTCCAGGTGCTTATGGTGGAGGTATGTACACCACAGGAGGCCGTGATGGAAAAGTAATTTATGTAACATCTTTGGCCGATGATGAGTCTGAAGGTACATTAAGATGGGCTCTGAATCAGCATTATCCGCGTACAGTTCTTTTTAAGGTTTCAGGAATTATTGAATTAAAAAGAAAAATATCTATTAAACATGGAGATTTGACTATTGCCGGACAATCAGCACCTGGTGACGGAATTTGCATTAAAGATCATGAAATAACTATAAACGCAGACAATGTCATTATACGATACATGCGTTTCAGATTAGGTAATGTCGATCTTACCAATGAAAGTGATGCAATAGGGGCCAGGGGTTTCAAAAATATTATTGTAGATCACTGTTCAATGAGTTGGAGTATTGATGAAACAGCATCGTTCTATGACAATAAAGATTTTACATTGCAATGGTGTATTATTTCTGAATCGTTGGATAATGCCGGACATGAAAAAGGAGCTCATGGTTATGGAGGAATTTGGGGTGGTGATAATGCAAGTTTTCATCATAATATAATTGCGAATCATTTGAGCCGGGTTCCTCGTTTTAACGGGTGGAAACGTGCAGGTTTAAAGTATCATGCTACTTTTGAAGAGGAAAGAGTGGATTTTAGAAATAATGTTGTTTTTAATTGGGGCGATAATGTAACTTACGGTGGCGAAAGTGCAGGTCATTACAATATGGTTGGAAATTATTATAAGCCGGGTCCTGCAACAAAAAATTCTAAACGGGATTATATCAATCAGATCGACAGAGATAAAAATCCGGAAGAGGTTCCTCCCGGACATGGAACTTATTTTATAACAGGTAATTATTTGTTTGGAGCCGAAGAGCCCGCGGGGGATGATTGGCAGCATGTTAAATTTGCTTCGGGTGTGAAGAAAAAGGATGCGCTTGCAAAAGTCCCATATTCTTGTACTCCAATTATGGAGCAACCAGTTGAAGATGCTTATAAAATTGTTTTAGCGTATGCAGGTGCCTCTCTTCGTCGTGATCCGGTAGACTTACGCATTGCTCAGGAAATTATTACGGGTATTCCCCGGTATAAAGGTTCCGTTAGTGGTCGTCCGGGAATTATAGATTCGCCTAAAGATGTCGGAGGATATCCTGTTTATAATTCCGAAGAAGCTCCAGAAGACACTAATGCTGATGGTATTCCTGATGTTTGGATGGCAGAAAATTTTCCAGGCAAAAATGCAGGTGATAAAAATAATGAGGGTTACACTTATTTGGAAATTTATTTGAATAGTCTGGTACAACGTATCACTGATAATGAGTACACTGGCGCCAAATTGGCTCAGTATTAATCAATCGCAAAGTGTCAATAATTACACATTTTCGGTCAACAATTACTCATGGGTTTTATGTGTTCAGTTTATTTTTGTGAATATGAATTATTTCTATCACAAATCATTTAAATTATAAGATCATGAAAAAAAGTTTACTTTTTATTTCGGTATTGTTTTTATGTAGTACAATGAGTGCTGCTGATAAAGTTTGGGATTTTTCAATTCTCTTAACTGAAGATAAAACTTTAGATGTAGGTAACTCTGATGTCATTGCTGGTGAGTTAATGGCTATAAGTGAAAAAATGTCTATAGATAATACGTCATCAACTTCAATGAAAAAATGGACTACAGGCTCTTATCACACACGCTTGAAAACAGGAGGATCCGGAGCAGTTGCTACTGCTAATTGTCTGGCATTAAAAGTTTCTGGCAATTCGACTATTCAGGTATGCGCAGTTTCTTCATCAAGTTCTGCTGTTCGAAAACTTGAAGTTGCTTCAGCGGATGGAACTGTGATTGGTTCAATGTTAGTAGATGGAAACGCTGGTAAAGATGAAACTATTGATCCTCCCACATTTACTTACACCGGTGCTGAAACTGTAATTTATATTTATTCAGCTAAAAATGTGGATGCTGATACCGATGGATATACGGCAGGTGGACTAAATCTATATATGGTTAGCGCTACGAATGCAACTTCTATTGCAAGTGGAGATATTGCTGTTGCTTCGGTAAAAATATTGCTGTCAGACAAGGGTATTGCCTACAATGGTTCTCAAATTTCTAATCCTAATAACATAGAACTGAAAGTTTACAATACAGTTGGTAGCCTCATTATGAAATCAGCAGAAGATATCAATACTTCAAATTTGCAAAAAGGTATTTATGTTGTAAAAGCGGCAGGTATTCAGGGAGCTTTGAAATTTACACGCTAAGCTAATAAGAAAACTAAATCAAACAAAAAAGCTGAATTAAAGAGAATTCAGCTTTTTTTGTTGATATTATCCAGCACTTTTTACATTCCATCTTCGATGTTCCATACAAATGCTCTGATGCCCATTTGGTCGGACGTTGCATCAAGTTTTTTCAAGGCTTCCAGTATGGGTTTTACTTTACTGTCATCTACCACTGTTATCATGGCGGAATTTAATGTTGGCCACGCATGATTTCCATAATGAGGATTACCGGTTTTGCTACCTCTGCCCTGAACTTCTTCCCAGCGGGTAAAACCTCTGACGTGATTGTTGCTGAGAATTGGGAGAATCTGTTCGTAATAGGCTTGATCGAAAGCTATAAAAATTGATTTCATATTATTTTATTTTGAAATAATAAAATTACTCAAAAGGATATGAATTCACATCCTTTTGAGATTTCATTTAGTCGATATTATTATTTTCCAACATCAGTTTTTTGTTCTTCCGATGTTGACGTTTAATCTTGCTTGAAGCAAACATAGTATAAATTGTGGGTATAATTATCAATGTCAGAATAGTTGAAACTGTCAGACCTCCTATAACTGTTATAGCCATGGGCTTCCACATTTCAGACCCTTCCGAGTGCGAAATTGCTAACGGCAACATACCAAGAATAGTTGTGAGAGTCGTCATTAATACTGGACGCAGACGTGATTTTCCTCCCGAAACCACGGCTCTGATAATTCCCATACCACGTTCTCGATTCAGGTTGATATAGTCAACGAGCACAATACCATTTTTCACAACAATACCTACAAGCATAATCATACCTACAAACGACATCATGTTCAATGTGCTACCGGTCAGTCCGAGAGCCAGTATAACTCCCGATATTGCGAAAGGAACCGAGAACATGATGATAAACGGATAAGTCAACGATTCGAACTGAGATGCCATTACAATAAACACTAACATCACAATGATTAATAACAAAGAGAACAGATCTTTGAAAGAATCCTGCTGGTCGATATAAGTTCCTGCAATTTTAGTGTAAATGTCGCTAGGAATATCAACCTGGCTGATTTCTTTGTTCATGGCTGCTACCGCTTTGTCAATAGTCGTTCCCGAAACTGTAGACGCAATAGTTACCACACGTTGTCTATTTTTACGTTCAATAGTCGGCGGAGTAAATCTTTCGACAACTTTTCCGAGTTCTTTTAATCTGACGGGCTGTCCCTGACTGTTGTAAATCAGAATGTTTTCAATATCTTCTACCGATTTTCTGAATTCAGGAGCATACATAACTTTTATATTATATTCATCTCCATCTTCACGATACAGAGAGGCTGTTAATCCATTGATTCTGTTATTCAGATAATTGGAGGCTGTTGCAATATTCAACCCGTTTAAGGCCAATTTTTCACGATCGAAGTCTACCTGAAACTCCGGAGAATAATCTTCACGACTGATATTGATATTGGTTAGTCCCGGGATTTTAGCAAACCTACCGGCTAATTCCTGAGCAACTTTATCTGTTGATTCAAAATCGTAACCGTAAATTTCCAGATCGAGTGTTGACTGACCTCCCATCATGCTCATTCCACCACCGGCAGTTACCTTCGATTTGGCAATTTCAGGCATATAATCCAAATCTTTACGGATGCTGTCGCAAATCTGGAATAATGTTCTGCTTCTGTTTTCTAACGGAATTAATCTCATATTCATCGATATAATATTGGAACCATTCGTTTGCAAAGATCCCCAAACATTGGAACTACTTGCCTGACCAACGGCAAAGTTAATCATGTCCAGTTCAGGATACTTCTTTTGCCAGTTTTTTCGTAACTGATGGGCTACCGATTTGGTAATTTCAGCACGTGTTCCTACTGGTAGTTCTATGGTTGCCGAGATCCTACCGTTATCCTGAGCAGGTATAAATTCAGTTCCGATACCTTTTAAAGGTAATAAACTCAATATGAAAAATCCGATAGCCAAACCTACAATTGTTTTGCGGTGACGAACGGCAAAATTGACAAGTTTAGCATACATGCTGTCAAGTTTATCCAATGCTTTTTCAATAGGGGCGTAAATGATTTTAAATGCCTTGCTATGATTTGGATCTAATTTCAGCAGCTGAGATGTAAGCATTGGAGTTAAGGTCAGCGCGCAAATCATTGAAACAACAATGATAATGGTCACCATCCAACCTAATTGTTCAAACATAACCCCGGCCATACCGGAAACTAAGGTAAGCGGGAAGAATACTGCAATAATGGTTAAAGTTGAAGCAACTACGGAAAGAGCAACTTCGTTTGTTCCGTGAACAGCCGCACTTTTGGGTCTGGCCCCACGCTCAATGTGCGTTGTAATGTTTTCGAGTACCACAATCGCATCATCCACCACCATACCAATTGCAATGGACAAGGAACTTAACGATATAATATTCAATGTTCCTCCGGTTCCGTAAAGGTAGATGAAGGCTGCAATCAGTGAGATTGGAATTGTCAGAATAATGATTACTGTTGCTCTCCACCGGCCAAGAAAAGCTAAAACTACCAGAATTACGAAAAGAAATGCGTATAAAACCGTTTCCGTCAATCCATTGATTGTGTTTTTGATCTGGTCTGAGGTATCAATAATTACATTAAGTTTAATGTCGGCGGGTAACGTTTTCTTTATATCCGGCAATGCTTTATTGATAGCATCTGCAATTTTTACAGTATTTGACCCAGACTGTTTTTGAACAACAATGGTAGCTCCCTGAGTACCGTTGGTGAAACTTTCCTGTAGTCGTTCTTGTTCGCTGTCATCAACTTTAGCTACGTCAGAAAGAAAGATTGTTTTTCCGTTGTATGTACCGACTACAATTTTATTTAATTCCGAAGGATCTTTAAATTCCCCCTGTACACGCAAAGAGTAAGTTTCATTTCCGACATCCATGTTCCCCGCAGGAGTGTTTACGTTTTCCATGCGGATATACTGTGATATTGCTTCGACACTTAAATTATAAGCTTCTAATTTCATGGGATCCACATATACGTGAATTTCACGTTCCGGAGCACCACTTATTGAAACAGATCCGACTCCGTCAATACGGGCTAACGGGTTTGCAACTTTATCATCCAATATTTTATACAGTGCCGGCAGACTTTTATCTGCCGATGCCGAAATCAACATTACCGGAATCATATCGGTACTAAATTTGAAAATAATAGGTTCCTGAATACCTGTAGGTAAATAGGATTTTACCATATTCAATTTGTCCCGAACGTCGTTGGTCAGCACATCAATATCTTCACCATAATCAAATTCGAGTGTGATTATAGAGCGATTTTCTTTGGAAACAGAGGTTATGTTTTTCAGATTCGAAACTGTATTCAACGAATTTTCAAGTGGTTTTGTCACATTTGTTTCCACATCCGAGGCGCTTGCTCCATCGTAAGTCGTTAAAACCATAATGCTGTTGGTTTCAATTTTGGGGAGCAGGTCAATCGGAAGATTTGTATATGAAAAGATCCCTAAAACAACAACGGCTACAAATATGAGAGCCGTCATAATAGGTCTTTTTACTGCACTTTCGTATATACTCATGTCTTAATTTTTTATACTTTATTTCACAACATTAACTTTGCAGCCGTCAACAAGTTTTGAGATGCCCGAAACTACAATTTGTTCGTTACCGTCCAATCCGGAGGTTATTTCGAATAAATCATCAAATCTTTGTCCTATTCCTATTTGTTTCATAACGACAACCCCGTTGTTATAAATATATACGAAACGGGCTCCGGACCCAACCTGCTTTACAACGGCAACATCGGGTACTACTACTCGTTTAAGACTACCGAAATCAATTCCTACACGGGCAAACATTCCCGGCTTAATTTTCCCATTATTATTTGGTAGCTTAATTTCTACGGTAAATGTACGCGTACGTTCGTCTATTGTCGGATAGATAAGACTTACTTTTCCTGAGAATTCTTCATCTTTGAATACATCCAACTTTACACTAACCGGCATGCCTGTTTTTATTTGCGAATAAAACGATTCGGATACATTTATTTTCAATTTAACAGGGTTGATTTGCATAACTGTTGCAATGGCCATTTGACCTGTGTAAAGATCTCCTTCGTCATAATTTTTAGCTGTTATAACTCCGTTTATAGGGCTTAAAAGATAAGTGTTTTCACTCATGTTTTTCAGGTTCGTATCAGCCATGTCCAATTGCAATTTTGCATTGTCGAGTTCCTGTTGTGAGGCGCCTCCCACAGAAAATAACTCGGATACACGTTTATAATTTTTCTTATAGTTTTCAACCTGTGTTTCTAAGTTTGACAGATTCGCAACATCCATTTGGGCTATTTTTTGACCCTTACTTATATGGTCGCCAACTTCAACAAAAATATGCCGAATACGTCCTGGTGCAGATGGTGCAATATTATTTTTTACGTCTGGCTCCACAGTTGCGGTAAAAGAACCATTTTGGTTTATATCTTTAATTTCTGCCAAAGCGAGCTTTACTTTCGGAAGTGAAGCTGTACTTTCTGTTGCAGCTGTTTCTGCCTTCTCCTTTTTATTGCACGATACAAGGGTTACAGCTGCAATAGCTATAATAAATATCCCTAAAAATTTAAGCTTTCTCATATTTATAATTTGATTGTTATCTAATGAACTCTAATACCTTTTATTTTTAATATTCTGATCCGAACAATTTTTCAAGATCTGATTTAGCTGATAAATAATCATAAATTGACTGATTGTATGAAAGACCTGCCTGTACATAAGCCAGTTCGGAGTTGGTTACATCTAAATATGTTCCGGCTCCAACCTCATAGCGTTTTTGAGAAATCAACATGGCTTTTTCTGCCTGGGAAAGGGCTTTTTTATTTGATGCTATTTTTTCAATGGCATTTTTCATATTGTTCATACAATTGATTGCCTGCAAATCGATTGATTTTTTCAGATTTTCCCGTTGGTCTTTCAGTTCTGAAAGTTGCATTTGTAATTGTTTATATTTATAATGCTTACTTCCTCCCTGAAAAATAGGAATTTGCAATGACAATCCGACTGTACTTGCCGGATAGGTAGTGTAATCACTCAAATTGACTTCATCATTGCCCATGGTGTTTTGTGAGTAATTAATACTTGCTCCCAATGTTGGCAACCATGCTGTTTTTTGTATATTCAATGATTGTTTTAGTTGTTTTGTTTTGATGTCCAATTGTTTCAGATCTGTGTTTGAAGTAAGTTTTGTTGTATCAACTTCGAGCATTGTACCGTATAAATCATTTTCGAAATCAGATAGTTTACCGGTTACTTTAATCTCGGTATACATATCTAGGCCCATAAGCAATTTTAGCTGTAATTTACTGAGATTAACCGCATTCTTTGCCGAAACAAGGTTTGTCTGGGAGTTTCTTTGCTGAACATCCGCTCTGATCCATTCATACTCGGAAACAGTTCCCTGTTTGTATTTATCAGAAATTATTTTTGCATTTTCAGTACTGCTTTGATAGCTTTTATTAAATACATCATAAGAGTCCTGGGCCAGTAAAATAGCATAATATGCTTTTGTTACCTGATTTACTAAAGATAATTTTGATGAACGGGCTGACTCTAGAGCTAATTCAGCATCATATTCGTTTAATTTCAAAGTTGCCCAAAGAGTAGGGGAGATAATGGGTAAAGAAGCCGATACTCCTGCCGAAAATGTGTTATCTACGCCAAACTCCATGGTTATTTCCTGGCCATTCATCGTAATGACATTTTTCGATTTAGCCAAAGTTCGTCCATAAGTCCCCGAACCGCTAATCGTAGGAAAAAGGCCAGACAATCTTTCTTTTTTACTATAGTCAACCCGTTTAATTTCTTTATTGGCAATTTTTATTGTTGGACTTTCGCTGAGCGCAATTTCAATTGCTTTGGAAAGCGATACACTAACTGTATCCTGTGCTTTAAGCATAGCCATAGGTAATATGCTCATTAAGCATAAAACCATTCCTGTTCTGAATTTTAGTCTTCTCACAATCTTTATTAACTATATGTTGTTTTTTATTATAAACTTGGGCAAAATTAGTGGTTATATCGAATATCAATAAAATAAAATCGATAAACAGAGATCATTCCCCGACGAAATGATTCGTTTTTGTGTCTAAGTTGTTACTTTTTCTGTTTTCTCATCTTTAAAATAATGTTCTTCTAAATATTTTAATCCTTTTTCATTCGCGATAAGGTGCATCATTAAATCAATAAAAAAATCGAGCAATCGTTTTTTTGTGAATTTTATGGAAGATTGTTCCATTAAATCAAAAGTGTTTTTTATTTGAATCGCATGAAAAATAGAAGTTAGTTCTATGTCCAGATCCTTCCTGTAGTATCCTTCGGTAATGCCTTGATGTAAATTATTCTCGAATCCGTTTTTAATTGTAACTTTTTGTTCGTTTTGATGTTTTTCAAATAATCTGGGGTAATACTTTTCTATGTCGAACCACATGGCATGAGACTCACAATCAGCATTCTTTTTTATTTCTCTGACAATAAATATTAGACCGTCAATTGCATTTTTGTTTTTAAGGTTTTTAGAAAATTTGTTTAATGTTTGTTGTTTATTATAGGTAACCACAGCATCAACCAAATCTTCTTTTTGCATAAAATGAGCATAGAATGTTTTTTTTGATATCCTAAGATCTGAACAGATTTGATCAATAGAGATATTGCGTATACCATTTGTTTTGAAAAGATTATCTGATGTTTGTATTATTTGTTCTTTTTGAAGATCCATATCATTTTAAACTAAAGAAGTTGCAAAATTATAAAAACAAATTTATTTAATTCGTAAAATGAATTAAAAATAGATTAAATGTGTGTGCATTTTATTATAAGTATTTTATAATAAGTTATTTAATGGAAACTTAAATAATATATAAGTTTCTAAGTTTCCTGATTTAAACAAAAAAACCTTGAAATTGTTTTCAAGGTTTTTTTTATTTCATTTTTTTTATTTCATTTTTTACTTTCGTATCCGTACCCATATCCATATCCTGAGTTTTCATCTACTCCGTTTAATATAACTCCCATGTTTTTTAAACGGTTATTATTATATATTTCGTTGATAAGTTCTGTTAATTCACGAGGTGTATAATTCTGTCTGGATACATAAATTGACAAATCCGTAAATCGATTAAGAAGGAAAGTGTCTGATACTACTCCTACAGGTGCTGAATCTATAATAATATATTCATAATCTTTTTTCAATTCTTCAATTAGGTTGTCTAGCTTCTTACTCATAAGTAATTCGGATGGATTTGGCGGAATTGGTCCGGCTGGTATAACATCAAACATTTTATGAATCCCGGAAGGAATAATGATGTCTTTCGTTTGATATGAATCGCTTGAAAGATAGAGTGTTATTCCTGAACTTTTTGAAATGTGCATGTAATCGCCTAATTTAGGCTTTCTGATATCCAAGCCAACTAATATTACTTTTTTATTCAAAAGAGCAAAAGATGTAGCTAAATTTATGGCTGTAAATGATTTACCTTCACCACTAATGCTGGATGTAATAAGTAAAACATGAGAACTTTCCCCATTGAGCATAAATTGAAGGTTTGTTCTTACCATTCTGAACATTTCCACAATGGAAGTCGTCTTACCTTCCCGAACCACAACTCGATCATTTTCTTTGCTGTTTCCTATAACTCCTAAAAATGGCACTTTAACAAGTTTTCTGAACTGTTTTCTGTCACTGATTTTGTTGTCAAACAAATCCAAAACGTATATAATTCCAATAGGAAATCCAAATCCAAGAATTAAAGCTATAGCAAAAAGTAAAGTAAGTTTAGGGGATACTGGTTGAATAGACGCATAAGCCTTATCTAAAGTTTTTGCCGAAGGTACCGTACTTGCAAGTGTCAAGGCATTTTCTTCACGTTTTTGCAATAAGAACAAATAAAGGTTTTGTTTTATTTCCTGTTGACGTTTTATCTCAATATATTTTCTTTCCTGGGTAGGAATCTCTTTGATTTTGTTCGTAAACTGGCTTTCTTTTTTCAATAGATCGTTTTTGGAAATTTTCAAACCTTCTTTGATACTGCCTATGCTCATAATTACAGTTGAACGAAGCGCTCTTATCTGTTGTTCCAACTGGCTGGTAACAGGATTTTCTGTGTTTGTCGTTCTCAATAATTTAAGTCGTTCCAACAGAGTTTCGTTATATATTTTAACCTGGTCTGCTAAAGATTGATCTTCGATTCCCAAATTAGCCGGGATCAAACTGTATTGATTTTTGTTTTCTTTAATGTAGTCTTCAATGTAACTGACGATATTCAATTGTGTCTCTATCTCAGAAAGTTTTTTGTTGTATTCACTCGACGTTTGTAAAAACAATTCTGCTTCCGAAGAAATATCGGTAAGATTATTTTCTTTCTTGTAATTTTCAACATGCTCTTCAACATCTGATAGTTCTGTCTGGATAAGTTTAATTCTGTCATCAACAAAGTCCTTAGTATTGGCTGCAATCATGTTTTTATCAATCACAGCATCCAGATTATACAAATCAACCAGTTTATTAAGTAGATTTATTGCTTTGGTTTTGTTTTTAGCGATATTTGAAATGTTAATTGCGTTGGATTTTTTATTGGCTTGTGCAATAGTTATTTGTTGCGAATATATGTCTGATATAACTCTGTATGAGTATGATACAATTTCGTATTTCTCTGTTTTGTCAAAATCCGGATTGACTATGAAACTGATTTTTCCAACGGGAGTGCTAATCCCGGAGCTCAGATTCTTTATTTTATAAGTTTCTTTTTGTTTCCAACACTCATATTTTATTTTATAACCATCTCCAGATGCCTCAATTTTAAGTTTCAACGTGCTTTTGAGTGTATCGTTGAAATTTTCAGGAAGTATTATTTTTAATGGAGTGGCAGGGTAGATGTCCAATTTTTTTAGTCCTGTTTTTTTATAGTATTCTGTTTCAATTCCTAATTTTTTTACGGCATTCTGCATAATAGTTTTGGAACTCAGAATCTGCATTTCATCTTCAGCATCCTTGTTGCTTCCGGTCATGCCGAAGTTTTCAAGTATAGCCTGCTCACTGAGTGCACCTGCATTATTATCCTGGCGAAGTAATATGCTTGTTTGTACACTGTAACTTGGAACTGTTCTCAAATAATATAGTGCTGTTAATGAGAAAACTATAAATAATGAAATAACGAAAATATACCATTTTTTCAGATACTTTGACGCTATTTCTCTAATATCAATAATATCATTATTATTTGTAGACCTGTTTGTATTTTGATTAGATTCCATTATTTACGTAAAATTATACTGCTTGCGTGAGGTTTATTAGTTGTTCTAATTTGTAGTATTTATGTAATAAAATATTGCTGTCGAAACAGAAGCTAAAGTTGATAGTGTCGACAAATATAACCCGAAGTTTTCTGCTGCAATTGCTTTCACTTTGTTAGGCTCAACATATACAACATCGTTTTGTTGAAGATAATAATATGGTGATTTGAAAATTTCATTTGAGTTTAAATTCAATCGTTCAAATTCAAGTTTACCATTATTTTCTCTGGTTATGAGTACGTTTTTTCTAACTCCGTATATTGTCATGTCACCCGCAAGCCCTAACGCATCCAATATAGTTACTCTTTCGTTATTGATAGTGTACTGTCCCGGACGTGTTACTTCCCCGAGGACAGTAATTTTATAGTTCATAAATTGTATCGTAACAATTGGATTTTTTAGATATGGAGCCAATTTCTGGGATATCAGAATGATTGCTTCTGATTTTTTTAATCCGCCAACCTTAATATTTCCTATAACCGGGAAATCAATGTCACCGTTTACATCTACGAGGTACGATTGTAATGTCGGAGCTGTATATAATTTGTCGCTACCTGGTGATGCGTATGATACAAGTGGAAGATTGAAAGGAGCAACGGCATTGGGATCAATGCCGGTTACTGTTATGGACAACATATCCCCATTGCATATTACTGCTTCATGAATGGTTTTGAAATTTTTGTTGATATCAGCCGTTGAGTCTTTGCTTAATCCTCTGAAATATGCAACTTCTTTTTGTGAGATACAGCCAGAAAAAAGTATTGATAAAAATAAAAAGAGGAAGAGTAAATTTTTTTTCATTCAAAATGATTTTAATAGTCAGTTTTATTGAAAAATGTCAATATTACAAATGTACTTAAGTTTTTTAGAGCTGCAAAAGTACTTAAATTTTTCAACTTACAAAGTAATCTTATTGTATAAATAAATGAAAATACAAAATAATTAGGTTAATTTATCGTGCTGGCTTAAGTCATTACTCAATAAACTAACTTTATATAATATTTTTATGTTTCAACATAATAAAACGATTATGTTTTATGTTTATTATATTATAAAATAGGAATATTATTGATTAATATATAAAAAATAATAATTATGACAGTAAAGGATTATGTTCATATAAACGAGGATGCAATCTTTGATAAACTTTTTAGTCTTATCAGAATACCAAGTGTTAGCGCTCATGCTGATAAAAAAAACGAAATTGTGAGTTGTGCTAATCTTTGGGCGAATTTATTAAAGGGAGTAGGGATGAGTCATGTTGAAGTGATTTCGACGAAGGGAAATCCGGTAGTTTATGCGGAATATAATATGTCTGAATCTGTTCCTACTGTGTTAATTTACGGACATTATGATGTTATGCCGGCTGAGCCTTTGTATTTATGGGCGTCAGATCCGTTTACCCCGGAAATTAGAAATGATAAAATTTATGCCAGAGGTGCTGATGACGATAAGGGCCAGTCATTTATGCATTATGTTGCATTCGAGTATTTATTGAAATCCAACGAGTTAAATTGTAATGTGAAGTTTATTCTCGAAGGAGAAGAAGAAATAGGATCCCCTAATCTCGAAGAGTTCTGCAGAACAAATGCAGATATGCTGAAATGTGATACTGTTTTAGTCTCAGATACGAGCATGCTGGGAGCCGATTTGCCAAGCATTACTACCGGTTTGCGAGGACTTGCGTATTGGCAGATTGAAGTCTCATCGGCAAACAGAGATTTACATTCGGGAATTTTTGGTGGAGCTGTGGCAAACCCTATCAATGAATTGACAAAAATTCTTGCACAATTAATAGATGCCGATGGTAAAATTACTATTCCTGGTTTTTATGATGATGTAGTTGAACTTTCGGAAGAAGAAAAAGCACTACTTTCCATGATACCGTTCGACGAAACAACCTATAAAAAAAGTTTGGGAATAACGGCTGTACATGGAGAAAAGGGATATACGACACTGGAAAGAACCGGAGTGCGCCCAACATTTGATATTTGTGGTATTTGGGGTGGTTATACAGGAGACGGTGCTAAAACTGTTTTGCCGGCTAAAGCGTTTGCCAAGATTTCAACAAGGCTTGTTCCTGAACAACATTCAGGTAAAATATCTGTTTTGGTTTCGGAGTATATAAAATCTATTGCACCGGATTATGTTGATGTTAATATAGAATATCTGCATGGAGCTGAAAGTTATGTTTGTCCCATCGATTCAATAGCTTATCAGGCAGCAGAAGCTGCATATACAACTACTTTTGGCAGAAGACCATTGCCTGTAAGACGGGGTGGAAGTATCGGAGTAGTTCCGGTTTTTGAAAAAGAATTAAAGGTAAAGCCTATATTAATGGGGTTCGGTTTGGAGGAAGATGCAATTCATTCTCCTAATGAAAACTTTAGTTTGGATATGTTTTATAAAGGAATTGAAACAATTGTTGAATTTTATAGAAATTATGCTCGTTAAGTTCTTAGTTTGTGTGCTTAATTAAAAATTGTTTCCGTGTGAAAAATGCCATTTTTGTAAAGTTCAGTATCACAGTATTGTATGTGTCTTATGTTGCAGAAGTATAATTTTATTGTGAAATTATTGTGAAATTATTTTGTTGTTTCAATTGAAACTTGTAAGTTTATAGCGACTATTAAATCACGAAGTACTAACATTCTAATACTTATAGTTATGACGAAAACAATAACATTTAATGAACTGCGTAAAGTGAAAGATTCACTCCCAAGCGGTAGTATGACCAAGATCGCCGAAGAACTTGGTCTGGAAAGAGAAACAGTACGTAATTATTTCGGAGGACATAATTTTAAAGAAGGTAAAAGTGTTGGGGTACATATTGAACCGGGGCCTGATGGAGGCTTAGTTATGCTGGACGATACGATAATTTTAGATGTTGCTATGAGAATTTTAGATGAAAACAAATCTTAGAATATAAAGTTAAAACGAAATAATACAGGCAGTGAATTTGGATTCACTGCCTTTTTAATTGAAAATTTAAAAATAGGAATTACGAAAATGGAAAAATCTTTAGATTGTCTTTATTGCCAGCGCAATGAACTTCAGAAAAGTTTGATGATTGAAATTTGTGATTTGCGGGTTTCTACTTTGTTCTTATTTAAAGAGCAAAGTTACAAGGGGCGTTGTGTGGTTGCCTACAAAGATCATGTGAATGAATTGTTTGAACTTTCAGATGAAGAACGCAATCTGTTCATGGCAGATGTGGTGAAGGTTGCAGCTGCAATGAAAAGAACATTCTCTCCCGTGAAAATTAATTATGGAGCTTATTCTGATAAGCTGGCTCACCTGCATTTTCATTTGGTTCCCAAGTATGAAAATGGATTGTCTTTCGGAGGTACTTTTGAAATGAATCCGGGTAAAATTTATCTTTCGGACGAGGAATATTCTCAAATTATTAAAGAGTTAGTTTCCAATTTATAAAACCATAGGCATAAATCAACTAAAAAACATTTGTACACTGTTAGTACAAATGTTTTTTATGTTTTTATAATGTATTTTTATTCCTAAAAGTTATAAATTTGTTCTTTAATAAAAAATGTTTACATGAATTTACCGGATAAGTTTGTTGAATCAGTAAGTTTATTGTTAAAAGATGAACTGGAGCCTTTTTTGGATGCTGTCAGCCAGCCGGCAATGGTGAGCATTCGTGTTAATAATAAAACAGAGCTTCATCCTTCTGAAGATAAAGTTGCATGGTGTGATAAAGGTTATTATTTAAACGAAAGGCCTCTGTTTACAGCTGACCCCCTGTTTCATGCCGGGGCATATTATGTTCAGGAAGCGAGTTCTATGTTTTTATGTCAGGTTGTGAAACAGTATTTAGAAAAGGCTGAAACGGTACTGGATTTATGTGCAGCCCCTGGTGGAAAATCTACATTATTGCTGCAAACATTGAGTGAAGATTGTTTGTTGGTATCGAATGAGATAATTAGAAACAGAGCTTATATATTGGCTGAAAATATAGTAAAATGGGGAAATCCAAACGTACTTGTTACAAACAATAAGGCGGCTGATTTTGGTGGGATCAGAAATTTCTTTGATGCAATAGTAGTTGATGCGCCCTGTTCCGGAGAAGGAATGTTTCGGAAAGATGTCGGGGCGGTGGATGAATGGTCTCCTGAAAACGTTGAAATGTGTGCGTTTCGTCAAATCGATATAATCAGCGATGTTTGGAATGCTTTAAAACCGGGCGGAATTTTAGTCTATAGCACGTGTACTTATAACCGGAAAGAGAATGAGGATAATGTTGAAAAAATATGTTCCGAATTAGGAGGAGAGTTTTTGAAAGTTGATTTTCAGCCAGAATCAGGAATTCTTGAAACTAATTTTGGCTATCGGTTTTTTCCGCATCGAACAAAAGGTGAAGGCTTTTTTCTGTCTGTTGTTCGAAAGAGCGATAAAGATTCTACGATAAAACAAGATAAATTACCAGAACAGAAGAAAGGCATAAAATTTGTTAAGTCAATAGAATTGCCGTTTATGTTGGATCCGTCTAAAAAATGGATTTTTGTGAATGATGCAAATTTCATAAGAGCTTATGATGAATCGAAATTTGATAAATTTATATTTTTGATAAAACAGCTTAAATGCATTGAGAGTAGTTTGTTAGTTGCTGAGTTAAAAGGTAAGGATTTAGTTCCTTCTGCACAATTGGCACTTTCAAAATCTTTCAGACCTAATCCAGAAATTTGTGTGGAATTGGATAAACAGCAGGCTATTGCTTTTTTAAAGAAAGAGGCGATTTATTTACCTGATTCTCCAAGGGGGTATCTTTTGGTAACGTATAGGAATGTTGCTCTTGGCTGGGTTAAGAACTTAGGAAACAGAAGCAATAATTTGTATCCGAATAACTGGAGAATCAGAATGAATATAGAAAAAGGGGAGCAGACATGGAGTTAATTTTTTTAGGAACAGGAACGTCTACGGGAATTCCCCAAATAGGATGCTCGTGTAGGGTTTGCAAGTCATTAAATCCGAAAGATAAAAGGTTAAGGTCATCCGTTTTAGTAAAAATAAATGATATTCATTTTTTAATTGATATTGGACCTGACTTTAGACAACAAATACTGAAAACCGGCTTAAATTATTTAAGCGCAATATTAATAACGCATGAACATTATGACCATATTGGAGGATTGGATGATATAAGGCCTTTGGGAGAGACGACAGTTTATGGCGAAAACAGAGTTTTGGCTCAGATAAAAAATAATATGCCTTACTGCTTTTCTGAGAAGCGTTATTCTGGGGTACCTGAAATTCATTTGCATGAAGTTACTGAAAATAGTAAGTTTTATGTACAACAGATTGAAATAACTCCATTAAGGGTGTTCCATGCTAAATTACCGATCATAGGCTATCGGATTAATAATCTGGCATATCTGACGGATGTGAAGACAATTCCTGATTCGACAATCGATAAACTTCAGGGATTAGATGTTTTGGTTATAAATGCGCTAAGAATAGAGAAACATATAGCTCATCTTTCGTTGTCGGAAGCTCTGGTAATTGCTGGAAAAATTGGTGCAAAGAAAACATATTTCACTCATTTTAGCCATGATTTAGGTTTACATGAAGATGTTCAAAAAAGTCTTCCGGAAAATTTTTTTCTGGCCTATGATGGTTTAAAATTAAATCTATAATACTATAAGTTTTAGTTCAATGAAAAAGGCAAAATTACAAAAGCTGATAATTTCCGGACTGTTGATACTTTTAGCATCGTGTACAACAGTTTTGTATACAACAGTGGATGTGCTGAAACCAGCCAAAGTAGCATTTGATGCGGATGCCACAAAGGTGTTGCTGGTCAATAATACTGTTGCCCAGCCGGAAGATTATGGCCATATAACGGAATTTTACAATGAAAGAGCCCGAAATATAAAGTTAAATACTGATAGTTTGCCAATTTTTACATTGAGCGTGTTAGCGCAAGAACTTCAGGATAATGAATTTTTCAATAATGTTTCTTTGGAAACAAACTCTGTCAATGAAGATAAAGATTTTTTTACCGTGAATGCGTTGACTCCGAAAAAAGTAGACGAATTGTGTCAAAAATATGGAGCAGATGTGATTATTGCGTTGGACAGATTAAAAGTAAATGATAAAATATCAGAAGAATTGGATGAAAGAACATACACTTATTATATGATGCTTGAATTGCGCTTCGACTCTTACTGGACAATTCATTATCCGGGGGGAAAAACATTTCAATCAATGAATTTCAAAGATACAGTGTATTGGAATGCAGAATCATACAAACGTAAAAGAGCTTTGCTTGAATTGCCACGGCGAGAAGATGCCTTGATTGATGGAGCCCTATATGTAGGAAAAAATACAGTGAAACGTTTTGTGCCTTATTGGGATAAAGCGGACCGGTATTTCTTTTCAAACTCCGACAAATATATGAAACAGGGGATTGACTCGATGTATGTCCGGAGCTGGGATGCTGCAATTGATATTTGGAAAAAAGGGCTTGAAAGAAATGCCAATGATACAAAATCTAAATTAGCCAATAATATTTCTGTAGCCTACGAAATTAATGGAGATATAGAAAATGCACTTGTTTATGCTAAAATGGCTTATGAATATGCCGTCAATGATATTCTTCAGAATTATGATCATTATGTCGATATTGCGCAACATTATCAGGATGTTATAGAAAGAAAGAAGGAAATCCAATTGCTGAATACTCAAATAGGAAATTGATGCTTTAAATATCCTGGTTATAAAAATGGAATTTAAATAAAAGAGTAAAGGCTAAGTTCTGCGGAAGGCCTGTGGAAGCGGGAAGCTATATTCACAATGAACGAACTCCAAAATCAAGTCCGTCGGGACTATTTTTATATCGATTCCCGTTATTTTATTACTACCTGATAAATTTTTATTCCGCTTCCACTCCAAATGCCAAAGCCCGGATAGCTGATATTTGAGCTTAGACTGTCTTTTTCTCCGGTAAAATAAGCATTCCCGATTCCTGTAGTAGACGAAAACAGGGACAACTCATTGAAAAATTGGGTTGAAATACTATCGATAGTTGCAAATCTTATTTTAACAGTATCACCTATATGAAAACATCCCGATTCCGAATAACTTGGATCTGTTGATCGAGGAAATGGATTCAGATCAATAGTTTGAAGCCCTTTAAGGCTAAATGCTGCATTGAATACAAAAGGAGTTTCGGTATAAAATCCATCAGCTTGTTTTCGACTGAAGATTCGATATCCGCATTTTTTTGTGCTATCTGCAATAAAGCTGGCGGAAAGTATTTTCAAACTATCATTTTCACCACTTTCACGTGTTTCGAACTGAATAATATCGGTAGGTTGGGGTATTGTAGTTACACTGTATACTGTATATCCGCTATACTCAATTTTCAAATTGTATGTTTTACCTGCTTCTCCTTTTAATAATGTGGTTTTGTAAACATAAGGAGGAAAATGTTCTTTATCCCAGGAGGAGGTCAGAATTTCTGTGTTTTTTCCATCCGATATGGTCACTTTAGCAGTACGGATTACATGGTCAAGTATCGTTGCACTATCAATAGTTTGCCATACGGGCACATTCAGCGATAAATATACTTTGGCATATTCTCCGTTTGAAATATATCCTTCAACGATGATTTTTTGTGTATAGCCATGCACTGCATAATCTAAGTCTGGTTTGCATGAATTAGAAAAAATCAAAATTAATAATGGTATTATATATGTTAATTTTTTCATTATAAATACTGTTATATATGAAATACCCAGGAGACAGATGGAATAACCGGTAATAAATATGACATACGTATCCCGACATTGAAATTATCAGTACCATTGAAACCTTTTGTACTGTATAATATTTGGAAAGGATTAGCTCTGTTATATGCATTGTAAACCGAGAAATTTAATTCAGAGCGAATTCCATGAATTGTTTTCATTTTGTAAATAGCCGACAGATCCAAACGATGATAAGCCGGCATTTCAAAAGCATTATAATCTCCGTATTCAAGTATTACTTTTTGATTGATGACATACCAACTTAAAGGTAAATTAAGACGACTCCCTGTGGCATAAACGAATAAAGCGGAAAAATTCCATTTATCATTTAGTTTATACATGGTAACTATTGATAAATCATGTCGGCGGTCATTGCTGGCGAGAAAGGGCTTTCCGTCATTTATTGCATCAAACTGACGATAGCTCCATGCAAGGTTATATGCGAACCAGCCGGTGAATTTTCCCGAGTTTTTTCGGACTTTGAATTCAATCCCATAACTCCAACCATGCCCTGTCAGTAAATTTTTTTCAATATCGCCATTGGTGAATATATCAGCAACATTACTTTTAAATTCCAGCTGGTTTTCCAGTGTTTTGTAATAGGCTTCCACACTTGTTTCCCATGAGTTTTCTTTGAAATTTTGAAAATATCCGCCCGAAAAATGCCATGATGCCTGTGGCTTTATGTATAAACTCGCGGGAATTTGTAAGTCAGCCGGTATGCCAAAACTAAAAACAGGTACTTGATTAAGATATTGATGTATACGGCTGGCGGAAAGTTTTACAGATGTATTTTTATGGATCAGATACCGGGCAAAAAAACGCGGTTCAATCGAATGATATGTTTTAATAATGCTTCCGGCTGAATATTTGATAGTTTGGTCATCGTCATAATCGGTGTAAGGTCCGATTTGTGCATATATGTTACCTCTTACCCCTGCATTGACCTGCCATTTTCCTATCGTTAGTTCATCCCGAAAGTAGGCAGAACCTTGTAATGCATAATAATTGTTGTGCTTGTTGTCTATTTCGATAGGAATTATTGAGTCTGACCTGATAAAATTGGGGTGTGATTGGTTGTATGATATTTCTGTTCCGTAACGTAGCTGATGTATTCCACTGATTTGAATAAATCCCGCATTATAGTCGTATTGATTGAATCCGGAATGAAGATTATTGACAGAATTAAACCAGTTCAAATCAGATTCAATCTCAAAAGAAGAATAAGATAATTGTTGTTTGAATGAAAGCTGATTGTTTATATAGTAAATATGTTGGATACCGCCTGTTGTATTTTTCCACCACAAAGAATTCTTATCCAGATTATATTGCCTGACTTGCATAATACCAATATCATCATTTCCTGAGTAAAAATGTCCGATGATACGATGTTTCGAATTGATTTTATAATTAAATCCGGCATTGACATCATAATACTCATAACGATTTTTTGTCAGTGAGGAATCAATTCCCAAAAGACTTAAGCCTGGTAGAATAAGAGAACTAATGTAACTTCCACGTAATGATCCGTAGACAGAAAACTTTTTTGTTACGGGAAACTGAACACATATCCGGGACGAAATCAATCCGAGAGAACCATCAATTTTTAATTTTTCCGGAATAACAGACGCCGTTGAAATATCGACGACAGAAGATAATCGTCCTCCGTATTCGGCAGGAATTCCGGACTTAACAAACTTCATCTGATCAATAAGATCAGGGTTAAATACGGAGAAAATTCCCAGAACATGTGTCGGATTTTGTATCAAAGTTCCGTTTAGAAGAATCAAATTCTGGTCATTATTTCCTCCTCGTACATACAATCCGGAATTAGCTTCACCTGCCTGCGAGACTCCTCCCATATATTGCAAAGCTTTGTAAGGATCAGCTTCTCCAACTAATCTGGGCAACTGCTGCATAGATTCCATATCCAGTTGAATTCCGGTAGAGCCGGATAAAAGATTTATACTTTTCAGTCTGGCTCTGACCTGAACTTCTTCTATTTGTATATTTTTTTTAGTAATGGAATTGCTATCCGTTGTATCTTTTATAATGGCATATTTATCTTGGGCTGAGACAACAAAAGTAGCAGCCATCAAACAGATAAAAATGATATTTAGCAGCAGGAATTTAATGGACATGCTTTCCCATTGTTGATCGGATTATTTCAACACAATAGCCTCAAGGTTTTTATTCCTGATTTGAATATATACAACAGCTCCGGCTTTACTGAATGCTGTTTTTACATATCCCATCCCAATCCCTTTTTTACTATCAGGAAGCATAGTTCCAGAGGTGACTTTGCCTATATTTTCGCCATTAACATCGACTATATTGTAATCATGTCTCGGGATTCCTCTTTCGGTCAATTCAAAACGAACTAATTTCCGGCTGACTCCCTGCGTTTTTTGCTGTGCAAGCAAATCCCGGTCGATAAAATTTTTACCATCAACAAATTTGGTGATCCAGCCTAAACCAGCTTCAATTGGCGAAGTAGTATCATCTATATCATTTCCATACAGGCAAAATCCTTTCTCTAAACGTAGAGTATCCCGTGCTCCGAGTCCGATTGGTTTTATGCCATAATCAGCTCCGGTTTCAAAAATGGCATTCCAGATTTTTAGTGCATGTTCAGGATAGAAGTACAGTTCAAAACCTCCGGCGCCGGTATAGCCTGTGTTTGACAAAATGACATTGTCGACGCCTGCGAAATTGCCAGTTTTAAAAGCATAATATGGTATCTCAGATAGATTAACCGATGTAAGTTTTTGTAAAACTTCGGTTGCTTTGGGGCCCTGAATTGCTAATTGAGCCATCCAGTCGGAAGCATTTTCAAGTTCTGCTCCTTCGGAGTTATTAGTTATGCACCAGTTCCAGTCTTTTTCAATATTGGATGCGTTTACTACGAGCAGGTATTTCTCATGTTCATAGTGATAAACGAGTAAATCGTCTACGATACCGCCTTTCCCATTGGGAAAACACGAGTATTGAGCTTTTCCTACCGGCAAAGCCGAAACATCGTTTGATGTAACTTTCTGCAGAAAAGCCAATGCATGAGAACTTTTTACCCAAAATTCGCCCATGTGAGAAACATCAAATACGCCTACACTATTCCTTACGGTTATATGTTCATCGGTGATACCGCTATATTCAATGGGCATATTGTAACCGGCAAATTCGTGCATTTTTGCTCCAAGAGCAATATGTATATCTGTAAATGGAGTTGTCTTCATTCTTGTTTTAGAATCAGTATTTTAAAGATGGTTTCTTATCAACGTTGTCCCATGATTTCCACAATTTTTACAATTACCATCATGGCCTTTTCCATCGATTGAATAGGGACATACTCGAATCTTCCATGAAAATTATGTCCACCTGCAAAAATATTAGGGCAGGGCAGGCCTTCAAAAGAGAGACGTGCGCCATCGGTACCGCCCCGGATAGGTTTTACATTTGGTTTTACACCGACAGCCTCCATAGCTTCGAATGCCAGATCAACAATATGTTTTACTGGTTCTATTTTTTCACGCATGTTATAATACTGGTCACGAAGTTCAAGTGTAGCCACACCTTCTCCAAACTCGGCATTTACTTTATTGACTAAATGCTGCATTTCTTTTTTACGGCGTTCAAAACGGTCACGATCATGATCACGTATTATATAACTTAGAACGGACTCTTCTACATTTCCTTCCATACCGACTAAATGGTAGAATCCTTCGTAATCCTGTGTGTGTTCAGGAGTTTCCCAACGCGGCAACATACCTACAAATTCCTGAGCAACGCGCATTGAATTACGCATTTTGTGATAAGCATAGCCCGGGTGTACATTAATTCCTTTAAAAATAACTTTGGCTCCGGCAGCATTGAAATTTTCATATTCTAATTCTCCGATTTCACCGCCATCCATAGTATAGGCCCATTCCGCTCCAAATTTTTGTACATCGAAATGGTCGGCGCCCTGACCAATTTCTTCATCCGGCGTAAATCCTACGCGAATATCTCCATGTTTTATCTCAGGGTGTGCAATCAAATATTCCATAGCTGTAACAATTTCAGCCAGACCAGCTTTATCATCGGCTCCAAGTAAAGTTGTTCCGTTGGTTACAATAATGTCCTGACCTTTATATTGAAGAATTTCGGGAAATTTTTCAGTTTCAAGGATAATTAGTTTTTCTTCATTCAATAAAATGTCATTACCATCGTAACTTTCAACAATACGCGGTTTCACATTTTTAGCGGTCATATCCGGACTGGTATCCATGTGAGATATGAATCCGATAGTTGGAATAGGTTTATCTATATTTGCAGGCAATGTAGCCATTACATATCCATTTTTATCCAAATCAACATTCTGTAAACCAATTGATTTAAGTTCCTCCACCAGATATTTGGCAAAAACCATTTGTCCGGGAGTACTCGGAGTCATTTTGGTGTTTTCGTCCGAAGTGGTGGTGAAACTTACGTATTTGAAGAATCTTTTAGTAAGTGTCATAATTAGTTTTTTTAATTTTTAGAGTACAAAATTACGCTTTTTTTTTGTATAAATTTTTAAAACAAAATACATTTTAAACTGTTGTTCAGCATACGCATAATACCGAATATTCGATTTAAGAATAGTCCAGAAGAACTTATTTGATTGTATCTTTGTTGAATACTTCGGTCGTTATGATTGAAATAATAAACAGAAAACTAAATGCAAAATAAGATATATCAGTTGACTGACTTTCTACCTACTACCAAAAAAGAACTTGATTTGCGTGGGTGGGATGAAGTTGATGTTGTGCTTTTTACCGGAGATGCCTATATTGATCATCCTGCTTTTGGAGCTGCTGTTATAGGGCGGATTCTCGAAGCAGAAGGATTACGCGTAGCCATTGTTCCACAACCCAATTGGAGAGATGACTTGAGAGATTTCAAAAAAATGGGACGTCCACGTATGTTTTTTGCCGTTTCAGCAGGAAATATGGATTCGATGGTTAATCATTATACGGCCAATAAACGCCTTCGTTCCGATGATGCTTATTCTCCCGATGGTCGTCCCGGAATGCGTCCTGATTATGCGACAATTACTTATACCAATACCCTTAAAAAGTTGTATCCGGATGTTCCGATATTGATAGGTGGTATTGAGGCCTCGCTCCGCAGGTTTACGCATTATGATTACTGGTCCAATAAACTTATGCCATCCATTTTGCTCGATACAAAAGCGGATATGTTGATTTATGGCAATGGAGAAAAACCTTTGAGGGAATTGATTACGCGATTGCGTGCCGGCGAAAAATTTGGCGAAATAACAGATATTCCACAAACATCTTTTCTTGCCAAACAGATTCCGGCATCTCCATGGAAAGATATTACATTAGTTTCTCACGAAGTTTGCCTGAAAGATAAAAAACTTTATGCTTCAAATTTCCGGCATATTGAAGAGGAATCGAACCGTTTCGAAGCAGACCGACTGTTACAACAAACCGGGAATCGTTGGGTTGTGGTTAATCCACCTTATGAACCATTGACCGAAGCCGAACTTGATGCTTCTTTTGATTTGCCTTATACCAGACTTCCTCATCCGAAATACAAGGATAAAAAAATTCCGGCCTACGAAATGATTAAGTTCTCTGTGAATCTTCATCGGGGATGCTTCGGTGGCTGTGCTTTTTGTACAATTTCTGCACACCAGGGCAAACATATTGTTTCGCGTTCAAAAAAATCCATTTTAAATGAAGTCAGGAAAATAACAGAAATGCCTGATTTTAAAGGTTACCTGAGCGATTTGGGCGGACCATCGGCTAATATGTACGGGCTAAAGGGCATTGATCTGGAAATTTGTAAAAAGTGTAAAAAACCTTCGTGTATTCATCCCAAAGTATGTCCGAATCTAGACACTAATCATAGTAAGTTGATTGATATTTACCGTTCTGTGGACAATTTACCCAGTATCAAAAAATCATTTGTGGGTAGCGGAGTCCGATATGATTTACTACTAAGCGATACAAAAAGCGAAGCCGCGAATAAAAGTCATGCCGAATATATCCGGGAGCTTATCAGCAAACATGTCTCAGGTCGGCTGAAAGTGGCGCCGGAACATACATCAGACCGTGTTTTGAAACTTATGAGGAAACCTGCGTTTGAATATTTCGGCCAATTTAAAAAGCAATTCGAGCGCATAAATAAAGAAGAAGGCCTGAATCAGCAACTTATTCCGTATTTTATTTCGAGCCATCCGGGATGCCACAACGAAGATATGGCCGAACTGGCTACCCTGACCAAGACCATGGATTTTAAATTGGAGCAGGTACAGGATTTTACGCCGACTCCAATGACCTTGGCAACGGAAATTTATTATTCCGGTTATCATCCCTATACACTTGAACCAGTATTTACAGCGAAGTCGAAGAATGAAAAGTTGGAACAACGAAAATTTTTCTTTTGGTACAAGAAAGAATATAAACAACAAATTATTCGTGATTTACAACGAATGAAACGTCCGGATTTGCAAAATAAATTGTTTGGAAGATAGTTTAAGAAAGTTATTTTGAAAGTAACTCTTCGAGAGTATTACACAATACGGCAAATTCCTCTTCAGAATATCCTACGGATGTGTAAACTATTTCGCCATTTCTATTGATCAGATAATTACGCGGGATATATTGTTTGGCAAAAAGGCTATAAATACTACGATCAGAGTCAGCGTACATTTTAAAATCAAACTGTTTCTCTATCCTGAATTTATTTACATCTTCTTCGCTTTGCTCGCGAGCTATAATTAATAGCTGAAAATCAGGATTATGCTTGTATTTATTCCAGATTTTCTCCTGTAAAACCGGGAGTTCCTGACGACAGGGACCGCACCATGTTGCAAAAAAGTTGATAAGCACTACTTTTTCTTTCAATTCGGAGATTGATACTATATTTTTCCCTGCAGATTTTATCGTAAAGTTAGGAACTATGTTGCCTTTCAGTACAATGTCATCCTGGGCCTGAATGTTGAAAACAAAGAGTGAAATGATTAAAATTAACTGGAACTTTTTCATATTCCGAGGTTTTTATCGTTTCTCAGCCAAATACATACTACAAACACCAAAATTGAATTTACGGTATTTTATAACGTTTAATCCATGTTTTTCCAATGCGGCAATTAGTTTTTCCCCATTGGGAAAAGCATGCATCGATGCCGTTAAATAATCATAGGCTTTTTCGTCGTTGGATAACAGGCGCGAAGTAAGTTTTACAAAAACAGTTGTATAGCATTTATACAGTTTCAACAAAAAGTTTTTTTGAGGTTCGTTCATTTCTAAAATCAGCAGGTGCTTTCCCGGTTTGAGTACCCTGTATATTTGTTGAATACTTTGATCTAATTTTTCAAAATTTCTGATTCCAAAGGCAATCGTTACAGCATCAAAACTATCATTGCTGAAAGTCAGCGATGCACAATCCTGTACTTCAAAATTTATTTTCCCGACTAATCCGGCAACTTTTACCTTTTCTTGCCCGATTTCCATCATTTGATCGGAAATATCTACTCCGGTAACATGGTCGGGATTTAAAAATTTAAATGATTTAATCGCAACATCACCTGTCCCGGTTGCAATGTCCAATATTTGTTTCGGGTCAAAGGCTTGCAGGCTTTTCAGGGAGCTTCGTCTCCAGAAGCGAGCTATCCCCCAGGACATGATATCGTTGAATTTATCATACTTACCGGAGATATGATTAAACATCCGGGAAAGTTGTTCTGTTTTGGCCTCTGTTTCGTTGTAGGGTTTTACTTTTGTGTAATCTGTCGTTTGATTGCCTGACATGGATTTTGTTTTATATAGAAAAATTCCCCGGTATATAAGCCGATTTTGTATACGAAGTTATATTATATTTAGAAGTAAAAACGTTTTTATTATTTTTTCAATTCTACTTTTTGCTTTCTGCTTTTTAGAATCAACCAGATACCCCAAATGATAAATGGTATGCTCAGAATTTGGCCCATATTCAGAATCATTCCTGCTTCGAAAGCTTCCTGATCGAGTTTGATAAATTCAAGTAAAAATCGTGAACCAAATATACCAATCAGGAATACCCCGAAAATCAATCCTGTTTTTTTATACGCTTCTTTTTTCCAATATAACCACCATGTTACTCCAAAAGTAACAAGGCAATATATCATTTCGTAAATCTGAGTAGGGTGGTGGGCTAGTCCATCTCCCTGAGGATCTTTGGAAAATATAAATCCCCATGGCATTGTTGTTACGTTTCCATAGATTTCGGAGTTCATTAAATTCCCCAAACGGATACATGCTCCGGTTAACGCCGCTCCGATAACCAAACGGTCCAAAACCCAGATAAATCCTTTTTTTGACACTTTTTTGTTGTACAGATATACTGCAACAAGGATACCTATTGCTCCTCCGTGACTGGCCAAACCTCCGTGCCATATATATAATATTTCCAAAGGATGAGCCGAATAATATTCCCAACCGTAAAAAAGACAATGGCCAAGCCTTGCACCTAAAATTGTACCTACAACTGTATAAATGAAAAGTTTGTCCAACCAGTTTTCCGGTAACTTTTCGTGGGTAAAAATGCGTCTGGTAATTTCAAGTGCCAACCATATTCCGATAGCCCATAAAAGCCCATACCATCTTACGTGAATTCCTCCTATATGGAAAATTTCAGGATTAACTGTCCAGTTGATATAATTCAAAAGCATAATTGTCTCTTAATGTGTTTTATAAGTCAAAAAAGGTAAAATGTTCCCGGAAACAAACAGGGTACATTTTACCTTAGGATATTTTTATAAATTAGCTCCGTGGCAGTTCTTATATTTCTTACCGCTTCCGCAGGGGCACGGATCATTACGTCCTATTTTTTTCTCTACACGAATCGGTTCTGTTTTTTGATGCTCACGGGTGTCCTGTTTGGTTGGATCACCGCTTCCTGAGCCACTTCCGATTTCGTCTTTTCTGGTTTTGAGCCGGCTTAAATCCAAACGCTGTGCCGGGCGTGCTTCTCGAACTTGTTCCGGTTCACGCATCGGAATTTGACCACGCATCAAAATTGCCAGCACTTTCCGGTTCATCGATTCGAGCATTTCCTTGAATAATCCGAACGATTCAAGTTTGTAAATCAATAACGGATCTTTTTGTTCGTAGCTTGCATTTTGTACCGAGTTACGTAGTTCATCCAATTGGCGAAGGTGCTCTTTCCACTCGTCATCAATAACGTAAAGCAAGGTTTGTTTTTCGAATGATTTTACAACTTCCTTAGCTTCGTTTTTATAAGCCGTTTCCAGATGAGTTGTTACATTGAACACACGTTTGCCATCGGTTACAGGAACCAGAATGTTTTCGTATTGTTTTCCCTGATTTTCGTAAACTTGTTTAATCACGGGATAGGCAATAGCCGAAAGTTTATCCATTTTTCGTTTGAAGTTTGCCAATGCCGCATCAGCAACTTTGTCCGATAATTCAGATATTCTTGTCGTGTTGAAAGTGCTTTCGTCAAAAGGAGCATCCATCGCAAATACTTTCAGCAAATCTTCATTCAACATCTCGTAATCGCTATCGTTTTTGCTGTTTTCAACACTTAAATCCGACATATCAAAAATCATATTGGCGATATCTACTCCGATACGTTCGCCCATAAGCGCATGGCGGCGTTTACTGTAAATGACTTCACGTTGCGAATTCATCACATCATCATATTCCAGCAGACGTTTACGAATACCAAAGTTGTTTTCTTCCACTTTTTTCTGAGCACGTTCGATAGATTTAGAAATCATCGAATGTTCAATCATTTCGCCTTCTTTAAATCCGAGACGATCCATAACTCCGGTAATACGTTCCGAACCGAACAGACGCATCAAATCGTCTTCGAGCGAAACATAAAACACGGAAGATCCCGGGTCTCCCTGACGACCAGCACGACCACGTAACTGACGGTCGACACGACGGCTTTCATGACGTTCTGTACCGATAATGGCCAAACCTCCGGCATCTTTTACTTCCTGTGTAAGTTTAATATCGGTACCACGACCGGCCATGTTGGTTGCGATTGTCACAGTTCCTTTGCGACCGGCTTCTGCCACAATATCTGCTTCGCGCTGATGTAATTTGGCATTCAAAACATTATGTTTGATTTTTCGACCGGTGAGCATACGGCTGAGCAATTCCGAAATTTCGACTGAAGTAGTACCAACTAATACAGGACGACCAGCTTCAACCAAGCGAACAATTTCTTCAATCACAGCGATATATTTTTCGCGTTTTGTCCTGTAAACGCGATCTTCCATATCGTTCCTGGCAATGGGTCTGTTGGTGGGGATAACCACAACATCTAATTTATAAATATCCCACAATTCACCAGCTTCCGTTTCTGCTGTACCTGTCATACCGGCCAGTTTATTGTACATACGGAAGTAATTCTGTAAGGTAATTGTGGCGAAGGTTTGGGTAGCCGCTTCTACAGTTACATGCTCTTTGGCTTCGATAGCCTGATGTAAACCATCAGAATAACGACGGCCTTCCATAATACGACCGGTTTGTTCGTCTACAATTTTAACTTTATTGTCGATGACTACATATTCCACATCCTTTTCGAACATGGCATAAGCTTTCAGTAACTGGTTGATCGTATGAACACGTTCAGATTTTACAGCATAGTTTTGATGAACTTCATCTTTGCGATTCTGACGTTCTTCGTTGGTTAACGATTTATCCTTTTCAATTTCGGCAATCTGACTTCCTACATCCGGTAAAACAAAGAACAATGGATCTTCACTGTCGCCCGTAATGAGGTCAATACCTTTATCAGTCATTTCAACCGACTTGTTTTTTTCATCGATAACAAAATACAGAGGATCTGTAGCAATATGCATGTTTTTGTTGTTTTCCTGCATATAAAATTCCTCTGTTTTAAGCAATTGTGCTTTGACTCCTGATTCACTCAGATATTTAATCAATGGTTTGTTATTAGGTAAACCTTTGTATGAACGGAATAATGCAAGTGCACCTTCTTCCAGTTCTTTTTTATCTTCAGATTTCAGCAGATTTTTAGCATCAGCAAGATATTTAGTCGTGAGTGTTTTTTGTACGTTTACCAAGCGTTCCACTTTTGGACGAAGTTCATCGAAAAGCTGATCATCGCCTTTAGGAACAGGTCCCGAAATAATTAACGGAGTACGGGCGTCGTCAATCAAAACGGAGTCAACCTCATCGACAATGGCATAATTGTGTTTGCGTTGCACCAAATCATCCGGACTGGTTGCCATATTGTCACGCAGATAATCAAAGCCAAATTCATTGTTGGTACCGAAAGTAATATCCGCTAAATAAGCATTACGACGTTCATCCGAATTCGGACGATGTTTGTCGATACAATCTACGCTTAAACCATGGAACATATAAAGCGGCCCCATCCATTCCGAGTCACGTTTCGACAGATAATCGTTCACAGTTACTACGTGAACACCGTTTCCAGTCAAAGCATTAAGAAATACCGGCAATGTTGCCACAAGGGTTTTTCCTTCACCGGTTGCCATTTCGGCAATTTTGCCTTTATGCAACACAGTACCACCGAACAACTGCACATCGTAGTGAATCATTTCCCATTTGATAACATTTCCTCCGGCAGTCCATTCATTTTTATAAATGGCTTTATCTCCATCAATAGTTACAAAGTCATGGCTTGCAGCCAGATTGCGGTCAAAGTCAGTAGCTGTTACGATAATAGTCTGGTTTTCAGTAAATCGACGGGCTGTATCTTTCATTATGGCAAAAGCCTCGGGTAAAATTTCGTCGAGAACTTTTTCATATTTTTCAGTTACTTCTTTTTCGAGTTTATCTATTTCAGTATAAGCCTTTTCACGCTCATTAATTTCAAGTGATTCAATGGATTCCCGGAGTTCATTAATCCGTTGAACTTCGGTAGCCACATAATCTTTAATGTGTTGTTTCAGTGATTCGCTTTTTGCTCTGAGTTCATCGTTGGAGAGTGTCTTGATATGTTCGTATGCTTCTTTTATTTTTTCGACATACGGTGCAATTTCTTTGAGGTCACGTTGAGCTTTATTTCCGAACAGTTTTTTCAGAATGTCGTTAAATCCCATGATATCTTAATATTATTGTTTTTAGCTGATAAATGTCTTTGTAAAAAGACTGACAAAGATAGTATTTAAAATTATATTTGCGAGTCCATCGTTAATTAATTGATTTTTGTTGACACAAAAAACGCTCCTGAAACAACCGGAGCGTATGTAATTTTTTATAACTAAAATAATGATGTTTATTATGTTGTTGTAAATAAAGTATATATAATTTTTAAATTATATTTTTATACTATATCTTTCACTAACAATTCATCTGACAAAAGTTCCGGATGCTCATCCAATTCAATAGTCTTATGCCAAAAAATGTCTAAAAGTTCATCTTTGTTTGCCAGAAATTCTTCGGAACCATAACTCTCTAATTTTTCTAAAAGAGCTTTAACGGTTAACTGGTTAATATCTACAGCTGGTTGGTAGGATTTTGTCCGGTGTTTTTCATCATAGACTTCTATAATTACGTTCACATCGGTCAAATCATCTAAGGCTTCATTCACTAAACGAATGGGCAATTTATAGATATTCGCAATTTGATAACCCGTAAGCGGAGTACCGTTATTTTGCAACTGTTTGAATATTATGTAAGTAACAAATAAATTTAGAAAGTTTTTGTAGCGATGGCTGATGTTTTTAGCATCCAATTCGTATTCGAAGTTTTGAATATTTTGTGAAGCATAGGATATTTGAGCGCCTAATAGAACGATCAGACATGAAATCTGTAACCACAATAATAATAATGGAAATGCAGCAAAACTTCCATAAACAACATTATAACGGGCCAGATAAACCTGTCCGTTAATGTACAAAACCTGAAATACCTGAAAGGCCGATCCTGCAATAACTCCGGCAATCAATGCATTTGAAAATTTTACTTTTGTATTAGGAATAGCCATATACATAATGGTAAACACAACCCAGTTTATAAAATATGGCGAGAAATATACAACAAAACGGATCAGTGGACTCCAGATATAATACATGTAGGTCTGTGTCAGCTTGGTGGAAATGAAAATCGAAAAACCGCTCATAAATACCAGTAAAACCGGGATTACAAGCATAGCTGAGAAATACATAGTGATTTGATTGATGACCGAACGGGATTTTTTTACTTTCCAGATAGCATTAAAAGAAAGTTCCACCTGTCTGAAAAAATTGATTACAGAAAAGAGCAAAATAATCAAACCAATGCCTATAAATAAACCTCCCTGTGTTGTTTCCAAATAATTTTTTACAAATTTCATGACCGTTGGGATCATGTTAGCCTGCGCAATGAATGTGCTTTGCAGGGATTTCTCAATCATGTCTTCAACTCCGAATCCACGACCGATGGCAATAATTAATGCAAACATAGGTACGATGGCAAAAAGAATGGAGTAGGTGAGTGCGGAAGCTTTTGCCGAAAGTCGTTCTTTAATCAATACTCTGGTTGAAAGAATCACGATTTTCACAAGACGATACAAAAGTTTTCTTGTTCGTGATAGTTCAAATTCGGTAATTCTCCAGATATCGAACCGAAAGAAATTGAGCAGATTTTTTATAAAAAGGCTTATTTTCGACATAATGTTCGGTATTTTAGGAAGAAGAATAAAAAAACAGCAAGCCTGTAAGCCGGGTTCTGTACCTCGCAGGAGCGAAGCGTTTGTCATTTATCTTGGATATTAGTCGCCTAATATCTCCAGCGATCTACCCCCCGACATCGGACGAGCCATCCTACATGCGCCGGTATACATGATCTTGCAACCCATAAGGTGTACGGCTACTGCTGTTACCAACAATACCGGTGAGCTCTTACCTCACCTTTTCACCCTTACCCCGATAAATCGGAGCGGTTCTTTTCTGTTACACTGCTTTGCCCTCGCGTACAACTTCCCGTTAAGAAGTATGGTGCTCTGTGTTGCCCGGACTTTCCTCACAGCTAAAAGCTGAGCGACAAACCGGCTTGCTATTCGTTTGCAAAGATAATTGATTTTTTTACTTATTACAGTACAAATGTCGAAGGCAATGCTAATAACTGATATTGAATGGTTTTGGCTAATCTGTAATCACCATTGGCATTAGGATGGAGCATATCTGTTTCGGCATTATGAAAATACTGTGAGTAAGAATCTGACATAGGATACAATCCACTTATCGAATATAAATCAATCACAGGAACAGCCCAATTGTTGGCTGCTTGTTTCAGGGCGTTTACATAATCATCTATGAATAATCCCTGTCCATTAGCATAATATTCGTCAGGTTGTATATTCCTTTCGTTAAAGTTGGCGTACCCACGGTGAATAGGCGTCATAATTATAATTTGTTGTTTTGGAAAATTATTTTTAAGATACGATATTGCCCGATTAATCCGTCCGCAAAATGTAGAATCATTTATAACGGGAGTGCGGTATTTCCGTTTTACAATTTGCCCGTTGGAATTGACAGACCGGATGGTTTCACTATAGAAGTTTCCCATGGGTATTCCACCGTTATAATCGTTGGTACCCGCAAAAATAATTATGGCATCAATATTATCATTTCTTTCTTCCTTTAGTTTTTCAGCCTGTTTATAAATGCTATTCCATTGGTCACCACCATGTGCGTATATATATGGCTCAATCCCAAGTAATTCAGTCAGATATTCCCAATAAATGCAGGTTGTACCTATGCGGCGTTTATCGGTCATTGAATCTCCCAGAAATGCTACTCGCCGACCTTTCCATTGTGAATTCAATGTTTTTTCTTTTTCCCCGATTTTTACTTTTGGGGCATCACTGCTTTGTTGTGCATATCCGTTGAAAATTGTAATAAATAATGCAACTAAACCTACGAGTTGTTTTTTTTTCATTTTTCTATAAATTATTTAATTGTGAAGTAATAGATTCCGGAAAATCGTGCCGGAGCTGTTGTATGTCAGAATATCCCGCTTTCAGAGCTTGCTGAAGAGATAAAAGCGTTTCTGAATTATCTCCCTTCCAGAAAGGAATAAAAGAACTAAAATAAAACATATCCGGATTCTCAGGTTCTGTAATACGATAAACGGATAATATTTTATTCAACATCTCGGCATTATTCTGAATAATAGCCTGTTTGCACAAAGAATAACAGGCAATGCCCCAAAAGCCTTTAATGCGGAGGTACATATCTTTATTATATACATCCTGTTCCTGATTTATTTTATTGTTTACATTTTTTATTTCGTTGCTCCACCATGTGAGATTTTTGGTAGTAAAAGCATCGATATAAGTCTGTCGAATATTCAGTTCGTAATTCATGGTCTGGGCAAGCCGTTCTAATTCATCGGTGTATTCCTTACTTGTTTTCAGAGAATTGTAGATCGCTGCAAAAGTTTTGTTTTTGTCCAATCCCTCCGATGAAGCCATGTTCCGGGCAATGAGAGTTGCTTTCAGAAAGTCTCCCTGTTTTTGCAAAGTATCGATGCGAGATTGTTGCAGTTCTGTATATTCCGCAATTTGTAATCGAGAAATAAGGGGGAGTTCTTTTGATTTTACAGACAAACAAAGATAACCAAGTTCATTCGTAAGCATCACACTATCCGGCCAGCTGTGAGATGCATTGGTCAGTTCAATTTTAAGATTTGCTGGCATTTGTTGTTTCTGAAAAATGTATTGTGCCGTTTCAATAAAATTAAAATCGTCCATGCCTGAAATCGAAATTACCGGGCAATGTAAGGCGTTAATCTGTAATGCATTGGCCAAAGCTCCGCATAATATTAAACCATCTATCGGATGTGCCTGGGCATACGATAGAGCCATACGTGCCCCGCCTGAGAAGCCGGTTATAAATGTTGTTTGTCCGACCGGATATTTCTGACGTACATCTTCAATGATTGTCTGGATAGCATTGTCGTATCCTTCAAATCCGTTTTTTACATAATTGGATGCTGTAAGCACTATGGAATATTTATCAGCTCCGGATTTAAATTTATTCAGCGCAAACTTTCCGCTTCCGTGAGAATCGAGAATAATCAATAACGGCAAAACCTTGTCTGTTGATTTTCTTTCCGGAATATAAATTTCATAAGTGTTGTTTTTGTCTGATGAACAGGTATCCTCTTTTTCAATAGATGTTATAATCTGATCATGATTGCGTTGTATGTTGCAGGATGTTAGTGTTCCTAAAAACAAACTAAGTAGTATTGCGGACGTAATTTTATACATGTTGTTCTGAATTTTATCCCCAATAAAGATGGCTGTGAATTTGTCCAAGCTCTTTTACAAACAATCTTTGTCACTAAAAGTCAGGACTAACCTGGCATCTTGTTTTGTTTATAAGCTAAAATTTTTTCGCTTTCGATGCTCTGTTTTGCAGGGGAATTAAATTTTTTGTAAAAATAAAAAATACATTCCAAAATTGCAGAAATGTATTTGATTTTTCTTCGTTAAATCAGATGCTTCAATGGAAAAATGCAAAGAAGGGAGCACAAGTAAAAAAGAACCAAAGATCCTGTACTAAAGAAAGATCGATACAAACTTAATATATAGATCATTTTAGTTACATTAATCTGTTTTTTTGTTTCTGAAATCAGATTTTTTTTGTTTTGTGTACGTTAATTATAAAAACAAAGTATTTTTGTATAATTCTTTCTTGTATTAATAGCTAAATTTTATAATCAGAAATGCCGGATATTCTGAAGTTTATAAGAATAAAAAATTTATTATTTATAGCTTTTATTCAGTTAGTGGTTCAGTATACAGTAATTACTCCCCTGATGCAAAAGTATGGTTTTGATATAAGTACCAACTACTTATGTGTAGTTTTACTTATTTTAGCCACAGTTTTGATTGCGGCGGGTGGGTATATTTTGAATGACTATTTTGATGTCAAAATAGATGTCATAAACAAGCCGAATGATGTGATAGTAACACGTTCGGTGACCAAACAAAAAGCTATGTTGCTGCATCAGATACTGACGGGTTTAGGCGCAGTTGCAGGCCTTATGCTGGCATGGATAAATAAAAGTTTTACGCTTGCTTTTGTTTTTATTGTTGTTCCCGGCATGTTGTGGTTTTATTCGGCAAGTTACAAAAGGCAGTTTTTGATTGGGAACCTTATTGTAGCACTGTTGGCGGGACTTTCTGTGTTTGTTGTTGCCATCAATCAGATAGCCATATTACATCATGAATATAGTAATTTAATTTATGAAACACCGATACCCGGAGATATATATGGCTGGGTCGGAGGGCTGGCTGTATTTTCATTTTTAACTACACTTATTCGTGAAATTGTAAAAGATATTGAAGATATCGAAGGTGACCGTGAAATGGAATGCCGCACTTTACCTGTTAAATGGGGAATACAAGCAACAAAGAAGATATTATATGTATTAATTGTGATTGAAGTTTTACTATTGTATTTTGTTAATTTTGAATGCATTCCGTTTGAAGGTTCGCTGACCCTTAAATATATTATCTGGGGCTTAACATTACCATTTATATATCTGGTTTATTTGCTTTTTAAAGCAGACGATTCTGCTGGGTTTGCTTCTGCTTCCAGGCTTTTGAAATTTATTATGATTATAGGTATTTGTTACGGTTTTGTTTTTTATTATTTAATGGCAAAAACATACGGTTTATCACTATTTAATCTTTTTATTGTAAAGTAAAACTAAAAAACTTTGATTGATGAATTTATTACAGAATATAGCTCAATATAAAATTATCCTGGGGTCGCAATCGCCTCGCCGGCAGGAACTGCTACGGGGACTGAACCTTGATTTTGAAGTGAAGGTAATGGATGTTGAAGAAAGTTATCCTTCGGAAATTATCGGAGTTGACATCCCTATGTTTCTGGCAGAAAAAAAGGCGCGTGCCTTTAATGAAATCATGGATGAAAATACGATGGTTATTACTGCAGATACGATTGTATGGCACGAAGGGAAAGTGCTTGGTAAACCTATGAATGAAGATGATGCTCATAAAATGCTACGAACACTGTCCGGAAAAACGCATCAGGTAATAACCGGAGTTTGTATCTCTACCATAAACAAAAGAAAGATATTTCATGTAATTACAGAAGTTAGTTTTTCTAAATTAACGGATAGTGAAATAGATTTTTATATTGAAAATTATAAACCTTATGACAAAGCCGGTTCTTATGGTGTTCAGGAATGGATAGGTTTTGTTGGGGTTGAATACATAAGTGGATCCTATTATAATGTTATGGGATTACCTATTCAGAGATTATACAACGAATTAAAGCGCTGGAAATGAAAATGATAAATAGTAATAATGCTATCTGTAAAATTGTGTAAATGAGAAAATTTACGAGTTGTGATATTTGTAGAAGTTTCCGTATTTAATGCTCAAAATTATATTTGAAGTCATCCTGACTTCTGCCTTAATTATAATCTCGCCCCCGACGGAGTTCAGTTCATAAATTTTAGGTTAACATGGCAGATAGGAGCAATATCGGGGCAAAAATAGTCCTTTCGTGGAAATAAAAGCTTCATAAGTGCGATATTATAAAAAATCAGGATAGCTTCTTTTATAGAAATTTCCCCCCAATTATTGAATAAATAATTTCTTTTATCATTCTGAGCTGAGATGGACGAAGATATGAGTAGCTTTTTTGATATTTCATTTCGTTTCTGTCAGATAGCAATAATTGTTGTAAGTACACCTAATTTATATTTTGTTCAATACGTAAAAGTTGAGTTTAATATTGCTATTGAATGACAATAAGTATTTAAAATTAGCATCTTGGCATTGATATGTATTTTGCTAATTAGTCAGGAGATTATCAATAAAATAGGATGTTTTTTTGATAAAACTAAATTTAGAAATTGAATTTGTTGTAACCTAATGTTTCTAAAATATATGAATAACTCAGAATCAGTCATAAAAAAGAATGCAATTATTTTGCTTTTTGTTTTGTTGTTTTCTTCAATTGGTTTTACCCAACAAAACTCAAGAGAACAACTTTACTTTTCAAAGTTAGGATTAAGGGATGGGCTTTCTCAGATTTCGGTAATGGCCATTTCTCAGGATTCTAGAGGTTATATGTGGTTTGGTACCCGCAATGGGCTAAATCGTTATGATGGAAATACATTTACAGTGTTTAAACATAATACATTCAGTAAACAATTATCCATCAGTGATAATCAAATTAATTGTCTTGTGGAAGATAACTATCATGCGCTATGGATAGGAACCGCTGATGGTTTGAATAGAATGGATTTAAAAAATGAGGAAATAACCATATATAAAAGCGAGGACAATGTTGGATTACTGAATGATGGTATTTTATCATTGCTATTTGACAGGCAAAAACGATTGTTGGTCGGAACAAAAACAGGATTGAATATTTTTCTTTCAAACACAAAAAGATTTGAGGCCGTAAATTGGAATGGAAAATCTAAATATTTATCAATCAGCTCTTTATATCAAACCCATTCTGGCGAGATTTTAATTGGCACTACAACAAAAGGATTATTTGTTTGTGATAAAGATTTCAGAGTTTTAAATCATTTTGATTCAAATTCTTTTCAGCCGTTAGCCGGGAATAATATTACAGCTTTATTTGAAGACTCAAAAAATCAGATATGGGTTGGAGTCTATGAGAAGGGATTATCTAAATTAAATTTAGATAATCAAGAGGTAATCAATTTTAATCCAACAAATAGTGGATTGAGTAGTAAAAATATTAGAAGCATAGTTCAAAGAGGGAATAATATTCTACTTGGCACTTCCGATGGATTAAATATCGTTGATTTGTCTTCAAATACAATTAGTAAAATCAATTACAATTTCGGCCAAAGTAATGGTTGGTTGAGTCATCCTTCTGTTTTTAGTACATTTGTTGATAAAGTGGGAACTCTATGGGTGGGAACTTATTCCGGAGGGATAAGTTTTGACAATCAGTTTAATAATCGTTTTAAGTATTATGATTTAACCTATGGAAAGAACGCATTTGTCGGAATTTTTGGAGCAATGGCATATCAACCTGATGATAAATTGTGGATTGCTTCTGAAGGTGGAGGATTACTGGAATTGAATCTAAATACAAAAGAATTTAATAATTATTTGGTTGAAAAGAATGCTACATGGGAGTATTCAAAAAATATCATAAAATCTCTGTATATTGAGAATAACATTATTTGGTGTGGGGCTTTTAAAGGACGTGTTTATAAGTTTGACTCGAATACAAAAAAGTTTACATTAGCCTATCGATTAGCTCCTAACGCAACAATTTACAAAATATATAGAGATTTGTCTTCCAATCTATGGATTTGTACTTCTTCTGATAGTGCAGGATTATACAAAGTTACTTCGCGTACAATTGAAAATTCATTTCCAATACAAGGAGGAAAATATATTCATTTTCCTAATGTGAGAACCTTTAAAGAAATACGAAAGAATGTTTATTTAATCGGAACCCGTAATGCAGGACTAATTCTTTATGATACTAATAAAAAAAGTATTCTAAAGTATAATATGAATCAAAAAAGTAATAGGCAGATATACAACAACTATATTACATCTATTATAAGAAAGAAAAACGGAGAGATATGGGTTGGTTCATACGGTGGAGGAATTTTTCTTTTCAAAGAAACTGTTGGAGTTCTGAAAAAAATTACTACCGAACAGGGATTAATTGAAGATATAGTATGTGATATTGTTGAAAGTAATGACGGAAATCTTTGGGTCAGTACCAATAACGGATTATCCGAGTTCAATACAGAAACTGGTAAAATTAAAAACTTTGATCAGGGTAATGGAATCTATGTCAGAGAATTCTCTCCACATGGCGGAGTTAAATTACCATCAGGTGATATCTGCTTTTCGGGTAGTAATGGTATTATTTCATTTAATCCAACTCAATTAAACAAAAATCCCAATATTCCTGAAGTGGTTCTCAGAAGTTTATTCATAAATAATAAGATAGTTGAGCCAAACGACTCAAGTTTGATACTAAAGAATACAATCGACAATTCAGATAAAATTATTTTGAAGTATAATCAAAATAATATTTCGATTACTTACGCTGCATTAAACTATATTTTTCCAGAACAGAATCAATATGCATACAGACTTATAGGACATGATGACAACTGGAATAGGGTGGAAAATAGAAAAGAGGCCTATTATACTAATTTGAGTCCTGGAAAATATATATTTCAAGTTATTGCTTCCAACAATGATGGGAAATGGAATAACTCAGGTAAAAGTATTGAAATAATAATTCAGCCACCGATTTGGGCCAGATGGTATGCTTATCTTTTTTATTTTCTGTTATTTGTAACAATTGTAGGTACAATAATCTTTTATGTAGTGAAAGAAAAACAATTGGAAGATAATTTACAAAAGAAACAATTTGAGCAACAAAAACTGGAAGAATTTCACCAAGCCAAAGTTAGGCTTTTTACGAACTTCTCACACGATTTACGAACTCCTCTTACCTTAATTATTACTCCTCTTGAAGATATTCTCCGGCGTATTGACATAAATGCATCAGTAAGAGCATCGATTCAAATGATTTATAATAATGCACAACGTTTATTATTGCTGGTAAATCAATTGATGGATTTACGAAAGAATCAATCGGGGAATATGAAATTAAAAGTTACGCAACAGGACTTGTGCTTATTCCTTAACGAGATTTATTGTGTATTTAATCAAATAGCTGTCATTAGGAATATTGAGTTTACTTTTACTCACGATTCTGATGCGATTGATGCCTGGTTTGATAAGAATTTGCTTGAAAAAGTGGTATTTAATATACTTTCCAATGCCTTCAAATTTACTGAAGGAGATGGTAAAATAACAATAGATTTAAAAAGGATTACTCCAATTGAATTAAAAAAGCTGAACTCCAATGGTATGTTCACAATAAAAGACTCAGCATATTATGTTTGTTTATCAATAAGTGATACAGGAAAAGGTATTTCTCCTTCAGAGATTGAATATATTTTTACACCGTTTTATCAAGCGCAGCATAATGATGATGAACATGTTATCGGTACAGGAATTGGATTAAGTCTCGCTTTATCCATCGTGCGTTTGCATTATGGTATGATGTGGGTAGAACCAAATTTGCCTAAAGGTTCTATTTTCAAGGTCGCTATTCCTATAAATAAAGATGCTTTTAATGATAGTGAGATAATTGAAAATAATGTTATAGAACAACAGGATAAAATAAAAATGGATGGTGCAGATGAGAAATTGTTACCAGTAGTAAATTCATTGGATAAGCCTACTGTTTTATTAGTTGAAGATAATGACGAAGTGAGAACTTATTTTAAAGAACAATTAATTCCTTTTTTTAATATTATTGAGTCAAATAATGGTGCAGACGGATTTGATAAAGTTATTGAGTTTTTCCCAGATGTAGTTGTCACCGATGTTATGATGCCTAAAGTTGATGGGTTACAACTGTGCAAATTAATAAAGAATGATTTAAATACCGGACATATTCCTGTTATATTACTTACAGCGAGATCGATGGTTATGCACGTGAAAGAAGGATTTGAATTTGGGGCAGATGATTATCTTATTAAGCCGTTTAATATGCAGGTACTAGTAGTAAGGATAAGAAATTTGCTCTTAATACGAAAAAACCTAAAAACACTTTATGGAAAACGTGGGGATATAAATGGTGTTTCTATTGAAAATACATCTTCTGATGAACGATTTACCCAAAAATTTTTCAGAATAATTGAGGAAAATGCGTCTAATACAGATTTAGATATTAATTTTATTTGTGAAAAAATAGGAATGAGTAGGGCTAATATGTACAGAAAGTTAAAGGCTATTACCGAACTGACACCTACTGAATTAATTCGGAATAAACGTTTCGAAATTGCAGCTCAGCTTTTAATTGATACAGAAATGAATGTTGCGGAAGTTGCGACAGCAACGGGTTTTAATAGCTACGAACACTTTAGCCGCGGATTTAAAAAAACGTATGGACTTTCACCTACAGATTTTATTCACAAAAAACGAAGCAAGGGAGTCAATTAATTTTACAAATTCCTTTTCCGGTCTGACAGATTAATTTTATATATAGAACCCATCTTGACTTTTGAATGAGATAGAATCAAAAATGTCATATTACATTTTTTAGACAGAAAATAGAGAATTTACAGAAATCAGTACGGTGTAAAATCTGTCAATTCAATGCTCCCAAATTTTATCGGGAGTCTTATATTGTCTAAATATAAGAGGGTGTCCCCAAAATTTTTTTTGGGACACCCTCTTTGTTTCTTATATTACCAGACAAAGAGAATAAAAACCTTAATGATAATCCGCATTAATGCTCTGCACCTGCTTCTTCGACCGATTTCGTTTGGTGAACCGAATAAAATAGAAGGCGTAAAAATCGTCCTCGTTTAAGCGACGAAGGAACCCGTTTGGACGATTTAGCCTTTCTAACGCTAATTTTTCTGGCGAAATCCTGACTTTTCTGCTGGTTTTTTCTTTTGAAATAAAAAAAGTCAGTGAAGTTTCAGGGGAGAAGGTACTTATCTATACCTAAATAAAAAAGTATAATTGGCGGCTTAGCGGATAATCATATATTTTTTAGAAATAGATATTGGATAAAAACAAATAATTCAAGACGAGTCTCTAAACTGCCAATAATACTGCAATTTTTAAATGATTTGAGACATTAAATCATGATTTTGAGATAATAAATCAATAGATTCTGCTGGTTTGAAAATACTTTTGCCCCTATAGAAATTAAAATGAAGAAAAAGTATGAGGATTAGAATCGAAGTGCTATTGCTTATGTTTGCGTGTGGATTTGAATATGTGTCTTGTCACGAAACAATTGTTGGTAGAAATTTTGCTTTTGCCGAAAAACAATTAAGGTTCGGATTAACAGAAGTGGAAGCTGCAAGAAGAGTAAAAAAAAATTGCAAAAGCACTCAATCAGATACATTAAAAATGGTAAATCCCCGGAGTTTAAATCCAGATAGAACCTTACATTTAGTGGCTTCAAAAGATTGGACAAGTGGATTTTTCCCAGGAGAATTGTGGTATATGTATGAATACACTGGAGATAAATTTTGGAAGAAAAAAGCAGATGAATCGACAAAACTAATTAAGCAAGAGCAATGGAATGGAAAAACTCATGATATGGGGTTTAAGATGTATTGTAGTTATGGAAATGGTTTTCGATTAACGCAAAATCAGCAATATAAAAAAATACTGATACAATCAGCAAAAACATTAAGTAGCCGATATAATAAGAAAGTAGGATGTTTGCGTTCATGGGATCACAGCACTAATAATTGGGAATATCCGGTGATAATAGATAATATGTTAAATCTCGAGATCCTTTTTTGGGCAACAAGTGTAACAGGAGATTCAAGCTACTATAAAATAGCAGTCAATCATGCCAAAACAACAGCAAAAAATCATTTTAGAAATGATTATAGTTCATTTCATGTAGTTGATTATGACACAATAACTGGCAATGTGATCAAAAAGACGACACATCAGGGTTTTAGCGATGGATCTGCTTGGGCAAGAGGACAAGCTTGGGGCCTTTATGGTTTTACTATGTGCTACCGGGAAACCCGAAATCCGGAGTTCCTTGAGCAGGCTAAACATATTGCAAATTATATTTTTACACAATCAAATCTTCCCAAAGATTTGATACCTTATTGGGACTTTAATGCTCCGAATATTCCAAATGAACCCAGAGATGTATCAGCTGCAACTGTTATTGCTTCTGCATTGTACGAATTGTCAACATTTGATCGTGAAAATTCAACAGTATATATAAATAGAGCAAATGCTATTATTGAAAATTTAACAACTAGCTATAGATCTGAACCGAGGCAGAATAAAGGATTTCTACTCCTTCATAGTACGGGGTCCAAACCGGCCAATGTTGAGGTTGATGTACCTTTAGTGTATGCTGATTACTATTTTCTGGAAGCTTTACTTCGTAAAAATAAATTAGGAAAAGCCGCTGAAAATATAGAATAAATATCCATACGTTTATTTTCGGATTTAAGAACATGAATCTTTTTAAAGTTTATATTTTCCCGTTGTTTATATTGACGATTTCAATATCTACGGTGTTCTGCCAGTCAACATGGCAGTCAAAGTTTGTTTTTGAATCGGCAGGAAAACTGGTTTATAAAGCAGATGAAAATGGAAACATAATTCCTGATTTTAGCAGAGTCGGTTATCATCAAGGAAATGCCGAGTTTTCGGTGGAAAATGTTGTCCGAGTTATTTCCCCGGTTCCACAGGGTGAGAGTCAGACTCTTATCCAAAAGGCAATTGATGAGGTCAGTGCATTGCCATTAAACGATAAAGGTTTAAGGGGAACTATATTGTTGAAAAGGGGTGTCTATTATATACCCGGGACATTAAAAATATCCAAAAGCGGAGTTATATTAAAGGGAGAAGGAAATGATTATAATGGTACTGTATTGGTTGCATCGGGTAGAGGTAAGCGTAACCTTTTGCTGATCTCCGGTTCTGGAAAACGGAAAGACCTTCTGGAAACAAAAATCGCTATTTCGGATAGCTACGTACCTGTGGGAGCTTTTTCATTTAATGTGGAAGATAGTAAACAATTTAAAGTTGGTGATCAGATAATTGTCTATCGTCCGGGCACTGCCGATTGGATTAAGGATATAAAAATGGATCAGATTGAAGAAAGACCGGGTACGAAACAGTGGCTTCAAGGCGCTTATGATTTATATTATGAACGGGTAATTACTAAAATAGATGAGAACCGAATATTTATTGACAATCCAATAGTTATGGCCATGGAAGCAAAATACGGAGGAGGTGCAATTTTTAAATATACTTTTGAAGAAAGAATTTCTGAAATTGGAGTCGATAACATTATGTTTAAATCTGATTATCAGTCAGATACAGATGAAGATCATGGCTGGGTAGCTGTTGATTTTGAAACTGCTGAAAATTGTTGGGCTCGTAATATTAATTCTTGGTATTTTGGTATGGGTTGTATTAATATCGGTACTAATGCAAAATCTATTACGGTAAGCGAGTCCGGTTGCTTTGACCCAAAATCGATAATCACCGGAGGCCGGAGATATTCATTTTGCATTGATGGTCAACTTAATTTAGTGAAAAACTGCAAGTCGGACAATGCCCGTCATGATTATGTTACAGGAGCGAAGGCTTGCGGTCCAAATGTATTTTACAACTGTATAGCACGAAATACTTATGCCGATATTGGGCCGCACCACCGTTGGGCCACAGGAACTTTGTATGATAATATTTATACCGATGGACAAATCAATGTACAAGATCGCGGAAATATGGGATCCGGGCATGGATGGGCCGGTGCCAATCAAGTGCTTTGGAATTGTAAAGCTAAGGAAATTTGTGTACAAAGCCCCTGGAGTTCTGCTAAAAATTATTGTATCGGAGAAACTGGAAATAAATATTCAGGACACTTTAAAGATAGACCTGATGGAGAATGGGAAGGGTTAAATAAACCCGGGTTAATACCGATATCATTATATCTTGCACAATTAAAAAACAAAAAGTAAATGGTTTGATATGTGAAATTAATAGCATTCTTAAATTTAAAATTTAATTATTATGAAAAAACTACTTCTTTCTTTGACGTTAATTTGTTGGTCCTTCTTTTTGACACAAGCAACAAACTACTTTGCTACACCAACCGGAACAGAAGGCACCGGTGTGAATTGGGAAAACGCTGTATCATATTCCAATGCTATTGCTTTGGCAACTCAGGCAAATGATAGAGTATATCTTTCGTCAGGTACATATACTGTAACGGCTAAAGTTATTATGAAAGTACCTGTTTCCATTATTGGTGGATACAATATGGGCGACGATGTTTCTAGTCTTGCTCCTGATCCTCTAAAATATCCGACATTCACATCAAATACTTCACCAAGCACGACAGCAAAAAACTTTACCTTTTTTAGCCTGGATTTTAGCTCCAATCCTGAGCTTGACAACAACACAAACACAGTCAGTTTTGAGGGAATTAATTTTCAGAAGTCGTATAATTCCTCAACTAATCAGGCTGCTATATTGACGACTGTATCAAATAAATTCAAATCGAATATTCAGTTGAAGAATTGTTCGTTTAGTGAATGTGTCTCAATGAGTTCAGGCGTATTTTTTCAGAATGGGAATTCAGGTATTACAAGTTTAGAAAACAGTTTTACGTTCACAATAGACAATTGTGTGTTTGACAGATGTGAGGGAATGAATTCCGGAACAGGAAATAATGTAACAGGTGTGTTCTATCTGCAATCTCCTTATATTACGACCAATATTACAAATTCTACCTTTTCAAATAACAAAGCAACCTATACGAGTGCAGTAGGTCGGTTTAAGGGAGCAAACAATAATATTACCATCTCAAATTGTAAATTTAATGATAATGTAGTGACAACAGCCACTAATACAGATTATCCCTCAGGAATTTTTGGACAAATAGGTGGAACAGCTACAATCAATATTAGCGATTCTAAGTTTTATAATAATTCATCACCTAATTGTGCAATTTTGTTAACATCAGGTAATACCACCACAACCATAAATAATTCTTTTTTTATTCAAAATACTACAACTCCCTATTATAGGACTTACGGTACGCCGGGGTGGCTGACTTATAATCTTAAGGCTATTTGTGCAAAGAGTGATGGTGATGTTGTTAATATGACAAACAGTATTGTCTCGAATAATATTTATCGGGCTTTATCTAACGATGAATTTGTGGCTACGGGTGCTCCCGAAGGCACGAATCCCGAAGTAGCAGGAAATGAATGGAGAGATATCAGAGTTGTTGATTCTATAGGAAATATCGAAAATTCTATTGCCAATGGTGTATATATTTCAGGAGTATCTGGAGGTATTACAAACTGGGATACATCTATGCATTCTTCAACTTATAATGATTACTTATCAGCAAATAACTGTGCTGAATTAATATCAGGCAGTAAGACGGTTTCACAAATATTAGCTGGTATTACAACTGTTAATTCTCCATCATCGTCAACAGCCAAAACATTTAGACTGGGTGGTAAATTACAGGGCTTGCATGTTGGAGATAAAGTAATAGTTTATGATTATACAGGTCATCTTTTAAGTAGTTTTTCGGCACAAAATACGACTGTTGAATTACCATCAAATAAGTTTCTAATAGTCAAGATTATTACAACTACTGGAGAACAGATAACTCTGAAATAGAGCTTGTTTATAAAATTGACTGATCGTCAGTGATTTAAGCTGACGATCATTTCAATAAAGATTTTAATGCCATTTACCGATCAGTCCAATAAAAAACGTGTTAGCCATAATTGCGTTAATGAAAAATCAAATTACAAAGTACAACATAATACAGAGCATTGTTTTTCTTTTGTTTTTTGCTGAAACATCGGTATATGCACAGGTTAATACAAATATTAAACTTTGTATTGATTCAACCAATTGCTATATAATTGATAATTTTAGATCAGATAGTTGGGGAAATATGTCAATATCGCCAGGGTATGGAAGTGTTAATAGTATGTATTGGTGTAATAGCTGGCTGGGTTATCCGGCTCCTGTAACTCAACAGGCGATATATAACGGGAAACCGGCCATGCTGGACGGTGCTCCTCTTCAATATACTTTGTTTCAGATACGGTTGGGAAATTACAACAATTTGTTGGGGATGCTTAACATAAAAGACCTTTACCAAAGTAATAATACTGCTGAAGAGTATTCTCCATTTAATGAAACGCAGGTTAAGAGCTACTTACAGTTGCCTACTTTACCAAGTGTAGGAAAAATAATTCTTTTTGTGCATAAAGCGTACTCCAGTATTGGCTGTGTAGTTGAAAGCAAACAACAAAATGGAAGTTGGATGGAGGTTGCTCGTTTTTTGTATCCTGCCAACGATGGTTACATTTCTTTGGATACATTACCGAATAATAAGATTGTATCACAATTACCGGTAACCTATCGCATTCGATCATTTAGCTATAATAATACGACTTCGCAGGGTTATGGGCCTATTTTAGGTGCAGTCTTGGTTCAAAAATATAAAGAAAATGATATTAAAACGCTTCCTACTCCGAAAACACATCCTTATTATCCTTTTGTAGGAAGCAGTCGTATTGTAGATTCAGCATTCGCATTGATAACCAAATATACGGAGTCTCAATGGCTTGATTTAGTCCCAACTCAGGCTCCTCGTAGTCTACAATTTAGCCCGGCATGTGTTAATAACAGTTCTTGGACTTGGGATCCCTTGACTCCAAATCAAATAAAATGCGACTCTTCGGGTATCGTTTTTCCAAATGCAGCTTATCCTGTTTCCTATGCCAGTACAAAGGTTATGACAGGAAAAATAGTTAAAGTGCCATACAATAATACCAGTAAAGGAGTGACCTATGTACAGGCCCAGATTGATTATCAAAAAACAAATTTTCTTACTTCTAATCTTCCCATTCTGGGGATAGCTTATCAACTTACTGGAAATGAAAAATATGCACGTTATGTGGCATTAGCTTTAGATAAATGGGCTAATGTAGTACCAAACTATTTTATGACTCAGGCTTGGAATAAATCGACTCTTGTGGGATTAGACGAGTTGAATGCTTACCGGAATACGATAGCATTTGTTCAGCGTGCATCTGATCATAATGGTCTTACACATGAGTTTCATGAGGGTGAAATCTTGGCTTTTGACCGGATTTATGACAGTCAGGCGTTGCAATCGCTTTCTGTCGAAAAAGGATATGATGTTCGTCAGCATATTACCAATGATTTGTTTTTAAATATTGCTCTTTGGCTTAAAGATCAGCCTACAATGGACTCACATTTAGGAACTAACCTGGTAGGACATATAGGTTGTATGATAGAAGTAGCCGCGATTTGTGCCGACTCGGCTTTAAAAGAAAGCATAATTGATTTTGTGGATAGATATTATACGTTAAGTTTGGGCAGAAACTATAAACGGGATGGAATGTATCCGGAATCGTTTTCCTACCATGTAGGATACGTTGATGAGAACTATTCAAATATGCTTCTTTTAGATAATTATTTTAAGCTTTTTCCACCTAATACACCTGTTTTAAATACGATAGCAACACGCTCTGCCGAACGTATTGCGTTTACAAAACGTACTACGCAGGTACAGGATTCAGTTGCTTTTCCTGACGGTGATTTGGCTCCGTTTGATGACACACGTTCAGGGGGGGCGGTAATACGTGATTTAACTAAATCTTATCTTTTACCGGCTTATTCGCATGCCATGTTGGGAGATGGTACAGGAATTCAACAAATACAGTCAAATATTGGAGCGAATGATAAAGCAAATCACGTGGGCAGCAGCATGATGAATATGACTCTTTATGCTTTTGGTAAAGAAAAAGTCGGAGATATTCGGTATTCCCGTATTCCGGGTCGAAATTTTACAAATTCGGTACAGGCTCATAATTTGGTTGCAGTTGATCAGGCTCAGGAACAATATTATAGTAGTAGCCGACAGGTTTATGGTAACGATGGACATGTATTTACAAATGGATATTTTACGATGTTTGAAGATGGACTGAATGGTATTTCTGCTACGGAAGTTTACAGCAACACAATTAATCCGGGAACGGTCACAAGGTATCAACGGCTGCAAGTATTGAATACGATTGATTTATTAACTCCATATTTAGTTGATGTTTTTGTGGTGAATGGAGGGAAAACACACGATTATATCTTGAATGGATCGACGCAAGTTGCACAAACTGCAACTTCTTCGTTGCCATTGACGAAAATAAATAAAAATTATCCACTGTTGCCGGCTGGAGGTACTTATACCGATCCGGTTCTTATAGACGATGTAACAAATTGGTATGGAGTTTTTCGAGATGTATCACAAGCAACTTCGACAGGGAACTGGAATGTCACATTTCAGGATTCATTATCAGGAGGTCTAAAAATTTTTGCGGTAGACGATAAAACTCCTACTATATATGTAGGTACATCTCCCTATCCGTATCGCCGAACGTGCGCCGAAAATCTATTTGCTTATTCACGTCCGGTATTAATTGAGCGACGTATAGGTTCCAATAACAGTTCAAAAAGTGTTTTTGTCCACATTTTAGAACCTTATAGTTCTGTTTCGAAAATTGCGAGTGTCAGTAAATTACCGTTGGTTAATGCATCAAATGAATATGTTGCATTGTCTGTTGTGTTTAAGAGTGGACGAAAAGATGTTGTTTTAATAAATCTCAATAGCGATTTAATAACAGGAACTACAGCAACTCAAACTATTCAGACGGCTGATTCCATTTTTTCTTTAACTGGTAAAATAGGTCTTTTTACTAATATTGATTCGTTGGTGAATGGTTATTTAGTCCAGGGTAGTAAATTATCATATACTGATAATGATTTGAATATTCCAGACTTTGTTTATACAGGAACAATTACAGGGGTAGTTCGAAAAGTAGCTGGAGCCGCTTATAATGCATTTGTTACGGATGCAGTAATTCCGGAAGGAGATGAACTTAAAGGTAAATGGATTTCAGTTAGATATGGAGAATATTCCGTGATTAATCCTCCGTCCACTATTACTAAACAACGCAATATGAATGAGCTTTTCCAAATAGATGGAATAAAAGCAGTAGATGGAAAAACTTATATTCTTTGCAAAGAAGATCCTCAGCTTCAAATAGTAGGAAGTATTACTACTGAGTTAATGCGCCCACAACGTGTATTTAATGGAGCTACAACATTTAAAATAATTAAAAGTATGGCAGGGGTACTCAGTAATCCTACTTGGACACATACTCCAAAGCTTTTATCGAGAATAAAAATCTATCCTAATCCATCGAGAAAATATTTTTTTTTACAATCCGAAACAGAATTCGATAAAGTTGAGATTTCAACATTGACGGGCGTTGTTTTAAAATCAGTGAGTAATGGAAACGAAATGAGAAATATTAAAATATCGGTTGCAGATTTACCTGAGGGAATCTATTTGTGTAAATCTGTTTTTAAAAACAAAATATCAGAGGTTTTACGTTTGGTTGTGATTCATTAAAGAATAAAGCTGTCTTAACTTTTAGTAATAACTTCTATCTCATAGAGAAAAGATAAAATTTCCGAAAAAAAGGAAGCACTAAATTGGCCGATGTTTTTAAGGTATAAATACCTTATCCCGATTTTATCTGGAGTTGCTTCTGTCTGACTCAAAAATCAGGACGAGTTCAATAAATGAAAATTAGATAGATTTAGAGATTGTATAAAGAGACAATGAAAGCTTTGTAAATAAATGCTTTAATATACTGCTTTAGATGAACTCTGTATATTATCAGTAATATGAAAAATAATAGTTAATTAAAAATAATATGAAAAAAACAAGTTTATTATTTATTTTATCAGCAATAACATTTATTGCTTTTGGTCAAAAACCGACTCCAACAGTAACCGCATTTGCTCAGTATAACGCTGATTATCCACCGTCATTAGCTTTTGATGGGGATAAAAAGACTCGTTGGGCTTCTCCCGATCATAAAGACTTTGATTCGATGTGGATTCAGGCTGATTATGGTAAGCCTATCACGGTTTCGAAAATAAAGTTCAAACAGTACAAAACACGTATTACAAAATTTGTTATTGAATATCAGGAAGGAGATCAGTGGATTAAGTTGATTAAAGATAGCTTAATATCCGATACTTATAAAAATTCATTTAAGCCGGTAACTGCTCAGGTTTTCAAACTTACAGTTTTAGAAAGAAGTGAGAAAAAAGGTCCTGGGTTTTATGAAATATCATTTGAATAGACTGTCAAATATATGGGTTTCTTTGATACCCGTAAATTTTTATTCAATTATAAAAATTATCAAGTAAAATTAGCTGATATGTTGTTAAATAAAAAAATATCTTGTTTCTTGTTCTGGGGATTTATAATCATGTTTTGGGGAACTCCGATGCAAACATTTGCTCAAAAAACTATGCCAGTAAACAAAGTAATGGGAAGAGTTTATGATGAAAATCAGAATGATCCGCTGATTGGAGTCAATATTATTGTAAAAGGGAAGCCAACAGGCACTGTATCAGGACTTAATGGTACATTTTCTGTTTCGGCCGAGATTGGAGATGTAATTAAGTTCTCATACATAGGATATAAAGACAAAGAAATAAAAGTGGCAACTTCGGTGTTAAATGTTGCAATGACAGAGAATGCCTTAAAATTGGGTGAGGTTGTAGTTGAAGCAGGTTATGGAACGATGAAAAAGAGAGATATAACCGGCTCTATTGTTTCTGTTAACGAAAAAGAAATTGAGAAAAAAATGAGTGTGAACGTTCTTGACGCATTACAGGGAGCCGCATCTGGAGTGCAGGTCTCAAACGCTTCGGGGGCACCTGGAGAAGAGTCCAGTATTCGTATTCGTGGAACTTCTACGTTGTCAGATGATGGTGTTGCTCCCCTGTTTATTGTGGATGGAATGACGGTGGATAGAATTGATGATATTAACCCGAATGATATTCAATCAGTGGAAGTGTTAAAGGATGCTTCATCGTCGGCTATTTACGGATCTCGTTCAGCTAACGGTGTTATTATTATTACAACTAAAAAGGGTAATGCTGGCAAACCCAAATTAGATGCTAAGTATTTGAGATCATATTCTCAATTGTCTCATAAATTACCTCAGGCAAACTCATTGGAGCGTAGAATATTCGAAAATAGAATTTATACCTTACCCGGGGTAACCAAAACATTGAATGATTCTACTGCACTGACGACTAATACAGACAATGATTATCAGGATATATTGACTCAGACAGGCGTTCGTAATCAGCTTGATTTGAGTTTGACGGGAGGAACCAGAGAATTGAAGTATTTTAATAGCCTACAGTATTACGATGAAACTGGAATTGTTCGCAATAGTTGGTTGAAAAGATTAACAGGGAGGGTAAACATAGATTATGTACCCAACAAAATTGTAAAAACCGCCACCCGTATAGGTTTTTCAAAAACGAGTAGAAATGAAATAAACGAAGGTATGGTTTTAGTAAAAGCATTATTAAGAAATCCTTATTTTATTCTTACTTTTCCTGATGGAACACCTGCCTATGATATTGCGGGACAAAAAAATCCTATCGCAGAAGAAATCCTTCGAAAAAATGAAACAAATCAATATAATTTAAATTTTATAGAAGAAGTAAATGTAAATCTTGGTTCTTGCTTCATATTTCATACCGATGTGTCAGGGAAATTCGACTTGAAAAGGAATGAAAAATTCAATTCAAAATTATTGAGTACCGCTAAGCCAAAAGTTAATAGTGGAAGCGAAACAAGTTATTGGAATACCTATCTTTCTACAACATCGTATTTGACATTTAAACGGAAATTTAACAAAAAAACACATGCCGTAGAAGCTACTCTTGGAACTTCTGTAGAAGACTGGAATACCATTTTTAGTAGTCTTGGTGGAATTAATTATGTTTCGGAAGTTGTTACTACCGGAAATTCAATTTCAGAATTAGACCCGACATTATGTACTTCGAACAAGGAGGATCATTCGATGATCGGCATATTCTTACGCGGGCGTTATAGCTACAAAGACCGTTATTTGATTAATGGAACAATACGCAGAGATGGCTCTTCACGTTTTGGTGCAAACAATCGTTGGGGGTGGTTCCCGTCTGTTTCAGGGGCATGGCGTTTTACCGATGAATCCTTTGCCAACGAAATAAGTAAGGTGTTATCCGATGGAAAATTAAGATTTGGTTGGGGAGTCACCGGAAATGAGCGGATTGGCAATTACGACTCACAGAATCAATATATTTTTGGAGATTATTATTATAACGATGTGTCCGGGGTTATTCCCAATACTACATTAGGAAATCCGAATCTGAAGTGGGAAGAAACAAGGCAATCAAATGTTGGATTAGATTTGATGTTTTTGGATGGGCGCATAAACATGGTAGTCGATTATTACATAAAGAACACTAAAGATTTATTGTATTTGACTTCGTTGCCTCAGGAATCGGGTTTCACTTATGCGTGGACAAATTTTGGAGCAATGCAAAACAAAGGGTTGGAAATAACGCTTTCAGCTACGCCGGTTAAAATGAACGATTTTTCATGGTTAACGACAATTAATTATTCGCAAAATAAAAATGTAATTACCGATTTGGCTGGGGTTAACAGGGCAGATGATATTTGGTGGATAGGCGAAGGTTATGAAGCCGGTGCCTTTTATGGTTACAAATATCAGGGTATTTATCAGTATGATGAATCGAATGCATGGACAGAAGATTTCAAAACGAATTTAATTCCTGTCTTTCAAAAAGATGCACAAGGAAATGTAATAATTGGGAAAGACAGGAAACCCAGTGTGCTGGAATATCTTTTACCCGATGGTTCCTCTTATACAGGGGCGGTGAAAAGCAAAACTACCAATGGTATAGTTTGTAAAGGTGGAGATGTAATATGGGAAGAAGTCGCAGATAAAAATGGGAATGTTGATGGAGATGTCAATAGTGAAGACCGTCAGGTACTTGGAAGTGGACAGCCCAAATGGTATGGTTCATGGTCTAATACGTTGACCTATAAAAATTTTAATTTGTCGTTTTCTTTTTATGGAAACTTTGGAAATATGATTTACAATGAAATGAATAGGAATAGTGCAGCTTTAATAAGTTCTGGATCTACACCTACTCCATTTATTGTGTATAATCTTTGGAAATATCCGGGACAAATAACTCCGCTATATAATGCAAATGACAGATCGGCAAATAATGCGCGAACAGATGACAGCTATTTTCTTGAAGATGGATCATTTATCCGGTTGCAATCCATACGGTTTGGTTACACTATGGATTCAGAATTAATAAAAAAAGTAGGATTAACGGCGGCTTCTATATATTTATATGGCAATGGTTTGGCTACATGGACAAATTATACAGGATACGATCCTGAAGTAGCACAGAATTCTGTACTAAAACCGGGTAAAGATAAAGGGCGGTATCCTCGTAAACGAGAATTTGGCCTCAGTATAAATGTATCACTATAAAATAAAATTATTATGAAACAAGCAGACATACATATATTTACCAATGAGGATAAAAATCGGATATGCAAGTTCCACGCGACTTTTTTAAAACAATTTTCAGATATGAAAAACATAATTAAAATAGCGACAATTATATTCTGTGGAGTAGCGTTTTCGGGATGTGAAGATTTCCTGTCTCGAAATCCTATTTCAGCAGCTTCTCCTGAAACTTTTTGGAAATCAAAAGAAGATGCAGATCTATGGTTGGCTGGTACGTACGATGCCCTTCAGACTACCCTGCGAACTGGGGTATTAGATTGGGGGGAAGCACGTTCCGACAATTTTGTTTCGAATGGTGTGGGCACTATGCAAGTTAAAGTAACTACCAATACCTTGGTTGCGGGTGATGCTGATTTGGTAGTCTTAACAAGTTGGAAAAATATATATACAACTATTGCCCGTTGTAATTTCGGACTGAAATATACCGCGAAAATGATTGAAAACAATGTTGATGGAAATAGTGAAACTTACAAAGATTACATGGGGCAATATTATGGTTTACGGGCGTTAATGTATTTTTATGCCACCCGCGTGTGGGGGAGAGTCCCCATAGTCGGCAATGACCCGATCGAATCATTATCGCAAAATATTTATTTCGAACGTTCACCGATTGATTCGTGCAAAAAAGTCATATTAAATGATTTAGATAGTTGTATAAGTAATATTAGCCCTACTAATCGAAAATATTATTTCTCGTTGGGAGCCGCCTATGCACTCAAAACGGATGTACACATGTGGTTTAAAGAATACGATTTGGCTGAACAATCCATTCAAAAATTAGAAGCACTGAACTATTATAAATGGGTTTTAAACAGCGCTGAATGGAAAAAAATATTTACAGAACCGGATGGCTCAACAGAGACTATTTTTAGCCTCTACTTTGAACAATTACAAGATAATGGAGGAAGTGGAATCGCTCAGCGTCTTGGTAGTAGCAGTAATACAAGTACATTTTCAATAGCACCTGATTTATTTCAGATTCTGGTGAATAGAAATAGAAATGGAAATATTGACACCCGATGGCAATTGTGTTTTGATACAATAACTTATAATTCGACACAATCTACTTTGCAAGATAAATGTGGAAAGTATTACCCATGGGATGACAAACTGGTACGAACAGGCGAAAGTAGGACAGGCGGTTTTGTTTATGAACCTGTGAATATGTGTAATGCAAAAATTCCCATCTATCGATATGCCGATATAGAATTATTGAAGGCCGAAATTTATTATCGAAGGGGCGAATACCAGAAAGCTCTTAATATCGTAAATACGGCAAGAATGAGAGTCGGTTATTATGTGCTGGCAAAATTAGCTGATTTTACAAACCCTGATTCCGGAGTACTTGATTGTATCATGGAAGAACGTAGAATCGAATTTTTAGGAGAAGGGAAAAGATGGTTTGACTTAATAGAGGTCAGTGATGTATCCTACGATTATTTTCATAAAATAATGGATCCGGTAATGGCCGCACGAAGTGGTTCGGTCAGCTATACAGGGGAAAATGAAGGCCGTATTCTTTTCCCGATTGAATCGACTGCTTTTGCTGCGAATCCGTTATTGAGAGGTGATCAAAACCTTCCTTATTCCGAATGATCATTTCTAACTGATGATTAGTGATTCAATGTGACAATGATTAATAAAAATAAAAAATTAAACGTATGAAAGATACAATAAAAATAGTTTTAACAATACTGTGCTCGATTTTAATGACAGGTTGCAGCCTTTTTGGTTATGATTTGCAAGAAGATTACGAGTATAAAAATAGTTCAATTGATCCACAAACCAATAAAACTGTACTTGAATATATGAATTCGAGGAAGGATATATTTTCAAGTATGCTTAAAGCAATTGAATATACTGGATTGGACACGCTTTATAATAAGGAGAACAATACCTATTTGTTACTCACAAATTATGCCCTTACCGACTTGACAAATAAGAATTCCTACTTCTATATAAACAAAGTACCCAATCCGATTGATGCGACTAAAATGATTTACGGAAGTAAATGGAGCGATTACGATACTACTATAATAAGAGAATTTTTAAAATACCATGTTGTGAAAGGAACTTACAATTATGCTCAATTGACCGCAACAAGAGTCTGGGCACCAACTTATGCCAGTGGAGACACCTGTAAAATGAGTTTTGTTTTGACAAATGACCGATATGCATATCTGTATATTCAAAATAATTTGTCAAATACGGCATTTGAATCATTGAAACCACGGACACCCGGACTTGAGTGCCTGAATTCAGGTGCTGTGCATGTGATGGATAAATTTGTTAACCCTCCAACTAAATTTCAATTAGGATTAAAATAATATGAATATGAAACATCTGATAAATAGCTTTCTTATAGTTTTTTTTATTCTACTCTTTTCGGCTTGTTCCGACGATGATGTAGAAATAAAAACGCTAAGCAAATTTGGAGAACTTTTTTATTTTGGCGAAAAGGTGGTAGTTTGGGCTGGTACTGACACTAAAGATTTAACAAATGTGAAATATATCTGGAAGTGTGATGGCGGTTATTTTACCGGACCGCAGTATTTATTTGAAAATCTGTGGGTAGCTCCCAACGTTCCCGGAGAGTATACAGTTACTGTAACTGCCACCGTTGGAAATAAAGTGAGTATACGCGAAACAAAGATGAAAGTCAGTTATTTCTTTTTTGAAAATTTCGATAATGATTTAAATTTGGCTGGTTGGACTTCGTCAAAAGCAACAGTAAGCTACGATTTAGATCAGCATAAAGCAAAATGTGTTGGTACGAGTGAAACAAGCTATGGCTATTTTCGTAGGTTGACAACGACGGATAGCTTGAAAATTCCATTTTCTGTGTTTTCTAACGCCGGATTCGAAACGTTCAAAAATAGCACATCTTACCTGCAATATCGAATCTATTTTATGCAACCTGAAGATCTTGCATCTCCTTATATAAGAGAAATAAGATGGCAGTTTCTGCCTGAGGCAACCAGTACCACAAAAAATCTAAAAATTCAGTTTGAAACTTACCAGCCTAATACTGCAAAGAGTACTCTGAATGATTTGCTTCCTGATGCAGTAAATGTACTTGGAACGATGACTGAGAACTCATACGAAGACTTCAGTATGAGTATTGATGCAGACACTATTTTTTATGCTTACCGAAATAATCAGGAGGTTTGTAGTAGCGACGCTATAAGGACGTGGCTGCGATTACATCCTAATGAAACTCCTGTTTGCAACCAGGTAAATTGGACTTTCCCAGGTTCAACAACTCTCTGGTTTGACGATTTTTACATTGTAAACGATGGCCGGATTTTAAAAACTATACCTGAGTGATTGGATTACAATCATATAAAAACATAATACTTACTTTGTATGAATCTTTTTAATAAAGAAGAACTTCCGATATTCTTACTTAGGATAGATAAAAGATTTACAGTAAAAAATATTTTTCAAGAATTATGAGAAACAAAATAACAACAGTATTCATCATACTGATAATTATAAGTGCACAAAATGTGTTTTCGCAAGAAATAAAAAGTATGAAAGTTGCAATTCAACCAGCGATTAAAAATGGTGGTTTTTCTATGGACGATTATATGCTGTGGTGTCCGTCGGTTATTAAAGTTGGTAAAACGTATCATATGTTTGCCTCACGTTGGCCGGCTGTTTATGGTATGGCAGGTTGGACTACACATTCTGAAATTATTAGAGCAACGTCGTCTAATTTATATGGACCATATACTTTTCAGGAAGTTGTTATTAAAAAACGTGATGGTTATTGGGATAATGAACGGGTTCACAATCCCCGAGTTGTAAAATCAGGAAAATATTTTGTGTTATATTATTCATCAACATCCGGCGAAACAGGATATGCTTATGCGTCTTCGATTAATGGTCCATGGATCCGTTCCAATAATGTGGTAATGACATTTAGCAACGTAGCCCCAGTAGTTAAACCTGATGGGAGTATTTACGCATTGGGACGAAAAACAGTAGAAAACCACAGAATTGCTCAGGCATACTCAGCAAAGTCTTTTGACGGAAAATACTCCATTGTTAAAGGCGGTGAAAACTTACTTCCTGAAAATGCTCAGTTTGAAGATCCCACTATTTGGTTGAATGGAAACATATTCTATGTTCTTTGTAGTGATTTAAATGGGGACTTAACTGGGATGAGAAAAGCAGGAGCACAATATTATTCATTTGATGGAGAGATTTTTAAGTCTGTCACGACAGAACCTGTCTATACTAAAACAGTAACTTTTGATGATAATTCGACAGAAATATTTAGCAGAAGAGAAAGGCCATTTGTTTATGTAGATGACAATGGGCAAGTACAGGCCTTGTTCACAGCATGTTTGCCTGCTAAAGGTAAAGGTTCATCACGTATTGTTGTAAATCCGATAAAAGATTATTTACCAGATGGATATTTAGGTGTTAAAACAAAATAATGAAAAAGTATTTTATGTTTTTCAGAATTTAATTTCAATACTATCATATCCGTAATGAGGGTAATTTGATTATTATTTCTTCAAAAATTATTGTATGAGATATCTACGTTTAATTATAACATTAGTTTTTACATCATCTTTTTCTGTACTTATTAACTCTCAAACAAATAAAATCCGTCTGAATACTAACTGGCAGTTCCTCCGTGGTGATCTTGGAGGTGTTTGGGAAGCCGTAAGGCCCATAGTAGATGGAAGTCCGGAAAGTGTTCCTGTGTGGAAAAATGTAAATTTACCTCATTGTTTTAATGCAACTGATGCTGTGGATCCTGATGTAAATTATTACCAGGGCCCTGGTTGGTATAAAACTCAGATTAAAGTAAATAATCCTTATCCATCCGGTCATACAATTCTTCATTTTGAAGGTGCCGGGCAAAAAACGGATGTTTTTGTTTATACCATAAAAGTTGGCTCTCATATTGGGGGATATGATGAATGGCGGGTGGATATAACTGATGCCATAAAAGAATTTCAGAAAGATACAAAATTGACAGATAGATATGCAGGTACAATCCCGATAGAAGTCAGATGTGATAATTCCCGTGATTTAGAAATGATGCCATCTGATTTATCTGATTTTAATATTTATGGAGGAATTTATCGTTATCTGAATCTTGAATATGTTCCTGCTTTATCTATCGAAAAAGTAAATATATATCCTTCGTTAGATATAAAAAAGAATATTGGAAAGTTGGATATAAGCATTAATTTATTGAATTATTCATCCGCTTTAAATGTAAAAATAAAAATTGAGATATCGGATCATGCCAAAAGAGTGGTTTTGACAAAAGAGACGGAAATTTCAAATTTCACAAGAGAGAACAAACTTCTTTCAACGACAATCAAGCATCCTCAATTATGGTCACCCGGTCAACCTAATTTGTATACTTGCAGAATTACAATTAGTTCAGAATCTGGGGAACAAAGTGTGATAGAAAATTTTGGTTTCCGTAATTACGAATTTGTTGAAGGAGGTCCTTTTTTGCTTAATGGTTCAAGACTCCTGATACATGGAACTCACCGACACGAAGACCATGCAGGTGTAGGTGCTGCAATGACAGAATCTCAAATTAGGGAAGAAATGTTGTTGATGAAAGATATGGGTGTCAATTTTATTCGTTTGGCTCATTATCAGCAATCTCCAATAGTGTTGGATTTATGCGATAGTCTCGGTATAATGGTATGGGAAGAAATTCCCTGGTGTAGAGGTGGGCTCGGTGGTGAAAATTATAAAGAGATAGGACGCAATATGTTGCACAATATGATAAATCAACACAAAAATCACCCTTCTGTCATTTTATGGGGCCTTGGAAATGAAAATGATTGGGCCGGTGATTTTCCTGAGTATAATCAAAATGATGTTCGCAAGTATATGACTGAATTAAATATAATTGCCCATCAATTAGATTCATCCCGTAAAACGGCTATTCGTCGTTGTGATTTCTGTAAAGATATTCCTGATGTGTATTCTCCTTCAATATGGGCAGGTTGGTATCGTGGTAGTTTTACTGAATACAAACAAGTTACCGAGAAAGAAATTCAGAAAGTTTCTCGTTTTTTTCATGCAGAGTGGGGTGGCGACAGTCATGCCGGTCGACATTCAGAAAATCCGGATAAAGTGCTTAAAAATATACAGAAAGGCGGTGGAGTTGATGAACGACTTGGTGATGCTTCATTGGTCGGTGGCTCGGCAAGAGTATCGAAAGATGGTGACTGGAGCGAATCCTATATTTGCAATTTGTTTGAATGGCATCTTAAAGAGCAGGAAACTATGCCAAAGCTGACCGGTTCGGCTTTTTGGGTATTTAAAGATTTTTCGACTCCGATAAGGCCTGATAATCCTATTCCTTATGTGAATCAAAAAGGAGTTGTTCAGCGTGATTTTACTAAAAAAGAATCTTATTATGTCTTCCAATCTTATTGGACAGAAAAGCCTATGGTACATATTTACGGTCATACTTGGCCGACTCGCTGGGGGGAGATTAATGAACAAAAAATGGTTAAGGTTTATTCTAATTGCGAGAAGGCTGAATTATTTTTAAACGGGAAAAGTGTTGGGGTTAGAAAACGTAATAGCCAGGATTTTCCGGCTGCAGGTTTGCGATGGAATGTTATTTTTAAATCAGGGATAAATAACCTTAAGGTTGTTGCCCATAAAGGGAAAATAACAGTAACTGATGAGATAAATCAATATTACCAAACAGAAAAGTGGGGAGTCCCGGCTAAATTAATCCTTAAAAAATTAAAGCAGGTTGATGATATCGCAACTATTCAGGTTCAACTTGTAGATGAAAAAGGTGTGCAATGTCTCGATGCCGTCAATCAGGTGGAATTTTTACTTGAGGGTGATGGTAAATTGGTCGATAACCAGGGAACAGTAGGTGGCTCAAGAAAAGTACAGGTATGTAATGGTATGGCTACTATAAATATAAAACTTAATAAAGGGAAAAGTGTTGCCGGAGTTAAGTCTGCTAATATGGAAACAGTTTTTTTACAACTGTAATATTTCAGCTATTCAATTTAAGAGAGAAATATATAATTTAAAGTTCAGAAAGAAATTATTATAAATTTGAGTCCCTTTGAAAAAAATATTGTTTTAAGTCATAATTGAGAGATAAAGGTTATATATAGATTAAGGGACGTTCTAATATTTTTTAATATTGTTCCTTGTAAGTCATTCGTTATTATATACTTTACATGTCATTCAGAACTCTCGTTCGAAGCAAGGTTATGATCAATAAAAAAGCCGGAACTATTTTTATGTTAAAGGCTACACTGACTAAAAATTAAAATAAAGAACAAATCAACTTGATTGGTCTTTTGAAATATACCACAATCTAAAAAACTCAACGTTCGTTTATGAGAAAAACATTAATTATTACATTCCTATTTTCAATTTTATTAATTCTCCTAGGTGTACGAACTTCATCTATAAAAGCAGAAGATAAAAATCTAAAACTTTGGTATGACCAACCTGCAACAATTTGGGAAGAAGCTTTGCCTTTGGGAAATGGCAAAATCGGAGCTATGGTTTTTGGTGGAATTTATACTGAAAGATATCAGTTGAATGATCTTACTTTATGGTCTGGAGCTCCCAATGCAGGCAACAATGTTAGAGGTCCTGAAATCTTGAAACAAACACGAGAAGCTGTTAATGAAGGCGATTATGAAAAGGCTGGTAAAATCTGGAGACAAATTCACGGACCCTATTCAGCACGTTACCTTCCAATGGGAGATTTATTTATAAAAATGAATATAAAAGACAGTCTGGTAGAAAATTACTATCGGGATTTGAATATTCAAAATTCCATAGCAAATGTTAGATATGAAACAAATGAAGGGAAATTTAAAAGAGAGTCTTTTATTAGTTTTCCTGATAAGATAATGGTTATTCAACTTTTCGGAAATAAGAAAAAATCGATTTCATTTGAAGCTTGGCTGTCAAGTAAATTAAGATATCAAATCATTCCACAATCAAATAATTATATTATTCTGCGTGGAAAAGCTCCAAATCATGTTGCTGCTCGAACCTACGAACCAGTTCAGATTGGTTATGATGATATTGATGGGGAAGGAACTAACTTTGAAATTCATTTAAAGATAAAAACAGTCGGAGGAACGGTAACGACAACCGACAATAAAATTATCGTAGCTAATGCCGACAGAGTAACTCTTTATATCTCGGATGCTACAAGTTACAATGGATTTGATAAGTCACCGAGTGCTCAGGGCAAGGATCCTCATGTTGAAGCTTCAATAAACATTGAAAATGCCTATAAAAAGACATTCGAAGAGTTAAAAATTGCTCATTTAACCGATTATCAAAAACTGTTTAATAGGGTTTCTTTTAATTTAGATATTGATAAGGATGTTGTGCATCTCCCAATAGAAAAACGTTTAATGCGATTAAGTGAAGGAAAAACAGATAATCAGCTTCAAGCATTGTATTATCAATTTGGTCGTTATTTACTTATTTCGAGTTCGCGTAATCAAAAAATGCCTGCAAACCTACAAGGGTTATGGAACAATGAGCTAATTCCGGCATGGGGATGTAACTATACCACAAACATTAATACTGAAATGAATTATTGGTTGGCTGAAAATACCAATCTGTCTGAATGTCATGCGCCTCTTTTATCGTTTTTAGATGATTTAGCACAAAATGGAGCTAAAACAGCCAAAATAAATTATAACCTTGAGGGTTGGTGTGCACATCATAATTCTGATATTTGGGCTAAAACAAGTCCGGCAGGGGGAGAAAACTGGGACTCAAAAAGTAGTGTGAGATGGTCATGTTGGGTTATGGCGGGGGCATGGTTATGTCAGGATTTATACAGACATTATGAGTATACCGGAGATTTACAGTTTTTACGTGAGAAAGCTCTGCCATTGATGAAAGGTGCAGCACAATTTCTTTTAGGATGGCTGGTTGAAGACAAGAACGGTTATTTAGTCACAAATCCGTCTACTTCTCCTGAAAATATTTTTTTATTGAATGGTGAAAAATTGGAAATAAGTATGGCCTCTACTATGGATATGGCTATAACACGTGACTTGTTCTCAAACACTATCCGTACGCTCGAAATTTTAGATATGGAACCGGAATTTAGGCTCAAACTCCAATCTGCATTGAAGCGACTTTATCCGTACCAAATAGGACGATACGGTCAACTCCAAGAATGGTTTCTCGATTGGGATAACCCCGAAGATAAACATCGGCATATCTCACAACTTTTTGGTCTTTATCCGGGCACTCAGATTAGTTTGCACCGAACCCCTGAGCTTGCGGCAGCTGCAAAGCAAGTACTTTTACATCGTGGTGATGTAGGCCCGGGTTGGTCCGAAGCTTGGAAGGTTTGTTGTTGGGCAAGGCTCGAAGATGGAAACCATGCTCTCGTCAATTTAAAAGAAGAATTAAGATATATTACTCCTAGAAATGATTCGATAAAAGGAAGCGGTACTTACCCAAATCTACTTAGTGCATACCCTCCATTTCAGATTGATGGTAACTTTGGAGCAACTGCGGGCATGACCGAAATGCTTTTGCAGAGCCACGATGGGTTAATAAGTTTATTGCCGGCTTTACCCGATGCCTGGAAAAATGGAGAAATAACAGGAATTAAAGCCCGGGGTGGATTCAGGATAAATATAAAATGGAAAAATGGAGTATTATCGAAGGCAATTGTTTTTTCTGAATTTGGTGACTATTGCCGTATCAAAACATTCGTACCGATGAAAGTTGTAGAAGTGAGTTCCATACGAAGTCAAGGACCCAATAAAAATTCTTTTTATCAGCTGAGTTCCAAAGCTTCGGTTGTACAACATAATAAGCAGCCTTTACCGGATTTGTCTCCCCAAAAAGAATTTATTATTGATTTTGAGACACAAAAAGGGAAAAATTATACTTTAATTCCATTATAAGTTTTGATAAATTTACAATTTGTTTTCCAAATCAATAGAGATGTTTTTTGGGAACATTCGTTATTTAATCCAGAAGCAGGCCTACAAAAAAGTAAATTGAACTCAGAATTATAAACACTAATGTTTACTTCAACTTCATGATAAAATTATTGCTTTTTTGATGTTCAGACTAATTGCTTTAGTATTGTCATATAAAAAGAGGGTGTCTCAAAAGAAAGGAGAACACAAATTTCGCAAATAAACGCAAATTTTTACAAATCATAATTATTTCTATTTCAATAATATATTAAATTTATTAATCTGTTTTATTTGTGAAAATTTGCGGAATTTGCGTTCAAGATTCTCTTTTTGGACACCCTCTTTTAGTTACTATTTTTTACTCTTTTGTTTTTCTTTTTCTTTTGCTTTCAGCTCTTTTTTTGCTGCTCTTTCTTTTCGTTTAGCTGCACGTGCTTTTTTCAGAGCTGCTTTGCGTTCTTCCAAGACAATTTTCAGATATTCGATATAGGGTTCTATGTACCTTTTTCGCTTGGTTTCGAGTAAGTCGGCCATTGTGACCATAATGCCTGTTTCGTAGACCGAACCAAAATCAGGATCCTGAATACTGCCAAACATTTTCATTGTCTCGGTAAGTCCTATATAAGCATTAAAAAGAGGAGGAATTGTAGCTCCATAATGTCTTATGGTTTTTTGTAGAGCTTTGTAATCGCCTGAAGAATTATTCCCTTCGAAAATTTCAGCAGCTAAATTCCGGGTGGTATCACTTACTTCAACAACTTTTTTCGGCTTAATTAGTCCAGCCGGATCAGGAAAGTATCTGAACATATACTCATAAATCAATTCACGGGCAACAGTTGGATAGCTTTCATACATGGTAACTTTTCCGATAAAATACCTGGCATTTTTAATAGAGTGTATTAATGCACCAAGTCCATCCCACAAATTGTCAAGTGCAAACAGACTTTTCGTTCCCATTTTAGAAGTTTGGTAATCGGGTTGTACAAAGGCTCGCCCTAACTCAATTGTATAAGGAAGATAATCTTTGACAAATTTATCACTAAAACTAAATAGATGCCCCATTACAAATTGAGGTTGACCATTTTCATCAATTTCTACATCGGCTCCGGGCAAATATCTGTAACCACCGATAATTTCTTCAGCTTCAGGATCCCATACAATAAGTTGTTTGTAGGGTTTATCCATATAATCATACTTATCCGTATCAATTTCTTCTCCAGTACCTCCACCTCCTGTTCGGAACGACAGTTCTCTGAGTCGACCTATCTCGAGCATTACATTAGGTGCGTTATGGGCATCTATAATGTAAATTTTATTGTGTGCTTTATTGGTTGGGCGCAAGAATTTATCCTCAGATAATTCTGTTTTTAGCAAATCCCTATCAATTGGTGAAATTATTGGCTTCATTTATTAATGGATATTCATACTAATTTTCTATCAACAAAAGTAGTGTTTTTTTAATTTTTATGCTTCATTTCTATACTTCAATTTCTTTGAAACTAAAGAAAAGTTCTATTTATTTATTTTGAAAAATAACATTTTGCTCATTATTGTCTGATATGTGTAGTTGTTTGGTGCATTTTTATGACAAAATGTTACGATTATATGAATGTATGATAAACGGCTTTATGATTCTGTTTTTAGTACTGAAATTATCAAATAATTTACTCTTTTAAACAAAATGTACACAAAGAAATCGAATAAAATAAGCGAAATTTGTAGCAGTATAATGATTTATAAAATGAACTCGTCTTGACTTTTCGTAGTAATTCTTTGTTTCAATAAAGATTAGAAAAATAAGACAAAAGATTCCTCGATAGAATCAGGATTACAGAAATCTGTAGAGAATAAAATCTGTATTTTCTGTCTGAAAAGGGAATATAATACTCGTTAATTCTGCCTTGATTTAAAAGTCAAGATAAGTTCAAATAATATTTTATCATGAAGAAACTTTTTTTTGTAGTTTTATTATATGTGTTTGTGTTTAATCTTAGTGCAAAAGAGCCGTTTAATTATGCCGAATGGTCGGTAAAAGTGGCTGATTCAGAAATGAAACACAATCCTGAGCTTTGGACCGTTGATTTTTTATCAACTCCAAAATGGGATTATACTCAGGGTCTTATTGCCAAAGCAATGATGCAAATGTATCTTACCACTGGCGATAAAAAATATTTCGATTATGTAAAAACTTTTGCGGATTATTTTATCAACGATGATGGTGAGATACTTACCTATAAAATGTCCGATTATAATATTGATAAGTTGAACGGGGGTAATTTTCTTTTTGATTTATATACTGCAACAAAGGATAAAAAGTATTTAAAAGCAATTCAGACTCTTCGTGAGCAACTTTATACGCATCCACGTGTGAAAGAAGGGGCGTTCTGGCATAAAAAAAGGTATGAGCATCAGGTCTGGTTGGATGGGTTGTATATGGGAACTCCTTTTTATACAAGGTATGGAGCCATTTTTGATCAGCCCCAGATTTTTAATGATGTAACCAATCAGTTTTATGTTTGCGATAAATATACAAAAGATCCTAAAACTGGGTTGAACTATCATGGCTGGGACGAAAGCCATACTCAAAAATGGGCTAATCCGATGACAGGCCAGTCTCCCAATTTTTGGAGTCGCAGTATTGGTTGGTATGTTATGGCAATAGTAGATGTTCTGGATTACCTTCCAGTGAATCATCAGGACAGAGCTTTTTTGATTAAAATACTAAACCGGGAGTGTACAGTTCTCCTTAAATATCAGGATAAAAAAACAGGTATGTGGTATCAGGTGACTAATATGCCTAAAAAGACCGGAAATTATCTTGAGTCTTCCGGTACGGCTATGTTTTCGTATGCGATGGCCAAGGGAGTTCATAAGGGCTATTTGCCTGAGAAATTTATGAAAAAAGCAGAAAAAGCATTTCAGGGACTTGTAAAATTCAGTACAATACAAAATGCAGATAGTACGGTTTCGATAACAAAAGCTTGTTCGGTTGCCGGTTTGGGAGGAAATCCATATCGAGATGGATCCTATCAGTATTATATAAGCGAGCCCGTTCGCAGTGATGATCCTAAAGTTGTCGGACCGTTCATTTTGGCTGCTCTTGAATTGTCTAAAAAATAAATCATAGAAACTTTATTCATTATGTGTTTTTTGAAAATAAATGTTTCCACAACTGTTTTAGTATTAGCGATATTGTTGTTTAGTTGCGTAAATGTATATTCTAATAATCAACAGATAGAAAATCCCGATACAGTCGTAACTTATATTGTTTCTCAGGACGGGGCCGGAGACTTCGCTTCCATACAGGCTGCTGTTAATGCTATTCCTGATTACAGAAAAGTACGAACAATTATTTATATAAAAAACGGAATTTATAAAGAAAAGCTAACTTTACCTGCCTCGAAAGAACTGGTCACATTTAGAGGAGAAAATGTTCGGAAAACAGTCATTACCAATGGAGACTGGGCTCAAAAGCAAACTAATTTAGGCGAAAATACTGGGACTTCGGGATCTTCTACATGTTTTGTTTTTGGACATGATTTTTGTGCGGAAAATATAACTTTCCAAAATACCGCAGGCCCGATAGGACAAGCAGTAGCAGTATTAGTCGGAGCTGACCGTTGCGTCTTCAATAATTGTCGTTTCTTAGGTTTTCAGGATACTCTTTATACTTATGCAGAAAATAGTCGCCAGTATTATAAAAATTGCTATATAGAAGGATCTACCGATTTTATTTTTGGAAAGGCGACTGCTGTTTTTGATGATTGTGAAATCCATAGTTTACGGGAGTCGTACATAACGGCTGCCGCAACGCATGAGTCGACAAAATTCGGATATTTATTTTATAAATGCAGGCTTACTGCAGAGTCAGATGTGCATAAAGTCTATTTAGGCCGGCCCTGGAGAGATTATGCAAAAGTAGTATTTCGAGAATGCGAAATGGGTGCTCATATTCGTCCGGAAGGATGGCACAACTGGAAAAAGCCTCAGGCTGAGAAAACAACATTTTATGCAGAATATAGAAATGCTGGCCCGGGAGCGGATGTTAGCAAGCGGGTAAAATGGTCGTATTTACTTAATAAAAAGCAGGCTGCTGAGTGGACTGTCGAAAATGTTTTGAAAGGGAATGATAATTGGAATCCTCAAAACAGTGTACTGAAATAAGATTAATTAGCTTAGATAGATATTGGAAATGAAAAAGATTATATTTTTTATGATGCCATTTTTAGCATTTGCGGCTTTATGCTCGATGAAAAACAGACCAGTAAAGGTTTTTATGATTGGCGATTCAACCATGGCTGATAAACCGGATATTGCCGGAAATCCTGAAAGAGGCTGGGGGATGGTTTTTCCTTCGTTTTTTAACGATAATGTAGTTGTTGAAAATCATGCAAGGAACGGTAGAAGTACAAAAACGTTTATAGCAGAAGGCCGTTGGAATTTTGCACTTGGCCGGATGGGAAAAGGAGACTATGTTTTTATTCAGTTTGGCCACAATGATGAAGTGGAAACAAAAAAATCATATACACCACAGGATCAATATGAAGCTAATTTACGCAGGATGGTCAGAGATGTTTTAGATAAGGGAGCTCATCCGATATTGTGCACATCTGTAGCCCGCCGTAAATTCGACTCCGTAGGAAATCCTGTCGATACGCATCCAGTTTATCCGGAAATAATGAAAAAAGTTGCTAAAGACATGAACGTTCCATTGATAGATATGAAGGCTAAAAGTACGGAAGTTCTTAAAAAATATGGTATTGAAGGATCCAAACATTTATATATGAATGTCGAACCCGGTAAATGGAAGTCATTACCTGCCGGAAGACAGGATGATACTCATTTTCAGGATGCCGGTGCCATGGAAATGGCCAAGCTGGCTGTAGAAGGGATTGAAGAACTAAACATCAAGCCATTAAAAAAGAATCTTTTAAATCCGGAACAGGTCAGAATCAAATATACTACGCCGGTTGAAGGCATAGATAAAGTCAGGCCAAAGCAATAGCTATTTAAAATTATACACAACCTTGGTGAATATAAAATAACAGGATTCAGATTTGATTTCTGAATCCTGTTGGATAATTTTTATAGAATTTTTTATTTTGCCATTCCTTCCACGGATTCCACCAACCGGATAAACTCCCTACGATAACCGTTTTCGTCTTTATCCAATCCCTGTCGGGCAAGTTCAATAACTTTCCGGTAGGTGCCTTCACCTTTGAAATCAGAATCGCGAAGCAACTGTCCAAACATGGCAACTGCGGCTGCAAAGCTGAAATCTTCTGACATTTTTTGATTGCTATTGACTAACACCGGAATTTCCATTTTGGAACTAGTATCGCTGTCCGGAAGTTTATAACGCAGTTTTACGGTCATTAATTCGTCGGAGAATGCTCCTTTAGTCGATTTTTGTTTCGTTTCCTGATATTTGAGATCATCTACGCCGCCATATTTATTTTTTACCCCGGCAGGAATAACTTCGTAAAGTGCTGTTACTGTATGCCCGGCACCAAGTTCACCGGCATCTTTGGTGTCATCGTTGAAATCTTCTTTGTTGAGCAGACGACTTTCGTAACCTACCAGACGGTAGGCGCTTACTTGAGCTGGATTGAATTCTACCTGAATTTTTACGTCTTTGGCTACAGTGTACATGGTACTGCCAAATTCACTGACCAACACTTTGTTTGCTTCCTGAATATTGTCGATATAAGCATGATTCCCGTTTCCTTTTTCGGCCAAAGTTTGTAATTTGCTATCCTTGTAGTTACCCATGCCGTAACCGAGAACAGTAAGATATATGCCTGTTTTACGCTTGGTTTCAATCATATTTTCAAGTTCTTCGTTGGACGAAATCCCTACATTAAAGTCACCGTCGGTACAGAGGATGATACGATTGTTTCCGCTCTTGATAAAATTCTTTTCCGCTATTTTGTAGGCTAACTCTATTCCTGCTCCACCGGCTGTCGAACCGCCTGCGGTAAGTTGTTCAAGCGCGTCTTTGATTTTTTGTTTGTCGCTTCCCGAAGTCGATGGCAGGGCTTCTCCGGCGGCTCCGGCATAGGTGACGATAGCTACCCGGTCTTTGTTCCGTAAATTATTGATAAGTAGTTTGAGAGACGATTTTATAAGTTCTAATTTGTTGGGACTTTGCATGGACCCGGAGACATCAATCAGAAATACAAAGTTGGATGCCGGTAGATTTTCCGAAGAAATTTCGCGGGCTTTTACACCGATACGGACTAATTTGTATTCGGGATTCCACGGGCAATCGGCTGTTTCGGTAGTGATGCTGACCGGGTCTTTTCCTTTGGGTTGAGGATAGTCGTAGTTGAAATAATTTATCATTTCTTCCACACGTACAGCATTTTTGTCCGGCAATTGTCCCTGATTAATCATGCGACGGACATTGCTATAAGATGCTGCATCAACATCCAGCGAAAATGTAGAAAGCGCTTCGGAACTAACTGGAATAAACAGGTTTTCTTTAAAGGATTGATATTCTTCGGTGTTGCCTTCTGTATAACCGTATATCGGGTTTATCCGGGGAGTATTTCCTGTAAAACCGACACCCCGGATCCTTATTGTTTTATTTTTTGTAGATATTCCTGATACCTGTCCCTGCAAGGCGGTTGACACATTGTCGTTGCAAATTACAAATTCGTTTAATGTATTCGGATCTTCTTTTAGAATAATATGTAAAGATGTTTTATTAACAACGATTTCAGCTGTTTTATAACCAATCATTTTTATGACTAATGTTTTACCCTTTGAAGTCTTAAGACTGAATTCTCCGTTCAAACCTGTTACCGTTCCGTTGGTAGTCCCTTTTTCTGTTACAACTGCTCCTTGAATTGGATTTTGTTGTGAGTCTGTTACTTTTCCGTTTACAGTAAGATTTTGCGCTTGCATTGATGACAGAGCTATGAATAATAAGCTTATTGTCAGCATAATTTTAAATTGTTTCATGATGTTTGTTTTTTATATTAGTATTTTTGTTTTTTAGTAGTTTATAGAGTTCATGAAGCACATTGGCTAATTGTCTCATTGGTACATTATTCTTTGTTCTTTGTTCCAATGTCCAGACTTTAATATCCTGTTTCTGTCTATTAGATCCATTTTGCTCCCGGATTCCATAAATTGGACAGAAAAATTTTTCTATTTTTGTAAAAAAATAATGCAATAAAATATAACTGCTTGAAAAACAATAAAGAAATAAACAATATGGATGATGCAGAATTGCTAAGGCTGTATGCCGAAAGTAAAGATGTATCATACTTTGGTGAATTGTACAAGCGTTATATTCCGAAAATTTACGGTACATGTCTTAAATATCTGGGCGAACAGGAGGCTGCAAAAGATGCCGTTATGGATATTTTTCAAACTCTTACAGAGAAAGTGTTACAATACGAAATATCAAATTTCAATACATGGCTTTATTCAGTGGTTAAGAATCATTGTTTGCATGTTTTAAGAAAGGAAAATCGTGTGAAATATATTAATATTGAAGATGCTTTTGTGGAAAATCAAGCATTATTTACTCTAACAGATAAACCGCAAACAGCGGAAGAAGTCGCTGCGTTGGACTATTGCATGGGGACTTTGCCGGAAGAACAGCACCGGAGCATTCAGCTGTTTTACATAGAGGAACAATCATACGCCGATATAGTTGAAATTACCGGTTATGCTTTGAGTAAGGTAAAAAGTTATATACAAAATGGAAAACGGAATCTGAAAAATTGCATTCTGAAAGTCCTGAGCGGAAAGGAAAAAATAACTAAATGACTTTTAAAGATTACATACAGGGAAAAAGGATGGGGCGTGAAGCCAATAAATTAGAGCAACAAGCTTTGAATGATCCCTTCTTTGAAGATGCTATCGATGGTTTCGATGGTATTCAGGCCGATCATTTGTCTGTAATCGGGGAGCTTGAAAAAGAAATTGACAAGAAATCAAATAAGAAAAGCCCAGTTCATTTACGTATGTGGATTTTGTCCGTTGCTGCCGCATTGACACTTTTAATCGGGATTTCAGTGTTATTCAGACAGTCGGAAAACTCTCCTGAACCGTTGGCTGTGAAAGATATTGTTCCGGAAGCCAAACAGAAAGAATTGCCGGTTGCAAAGTCGGATGAATATCCTGAATTACAGGAAAATAAAGAGGTTGTAAAAACAGAACCTAAGAAAAAACCTAAGAAATTAATTGTTGCTGAAAATAAGAGAATAGCAGCAGTTTCTGTTGAAGATAAAGAAGATAATGTTGTTGAAGAGACTGATGGTAACGATGAAGCTGTTTCAGTAAAGTCTTTGCTGACAGTTGCCGCTTCGGATAGGACTGACACCGATAAATCGGAAGCAAAATCCAATCCGGTAATAAGGATTCGTGGAACAAGTTCGCTAAAATCTGTAAATAAACAGAATAAAATTATCTACGGACGTGTGTTGAATGAACATGGAGAACCTATGATAGGTGCTAGAGTGAAATATACCAGCGCCTATGACGGAGTGGTTACCGATTTGAACGGACGGTTTGTTTTGCCTGTTTCTAAAAACAAAGACGATAAATTATGGGCTTCTTATATTGGTTATCAGAAAGAAGAAATTTCTTTGCCCGGAGACAGTGCTATATTCAGGTTAAAGCCCGATAATCTCGCTTTAAATGAAGTTATAATTGTGAATAAGAAGGTTAGTCCCGGGAATATTGATTCGGCACTTACTGGTAATGTTGCCGGAGTAGCTGCCGGTAGCTATAAGTTTGGCGAAAAAGAATTTAAAAAATATTTCAACGAGCATCGTTTAAAATATTTGTGTGATGGCGAAAAATCAACATTAAAAGTGAAATTTCGTATTGATGAATCAGGCAAACCTGTCGATGTTCAGATAATAAAATGCAATTGTGAAGAACTTGAAGAGGAGTTTTTGCGTTTGATAAAAAAGTCCCCTGTCTGGTCGAAAACCGACAGGACTGTGAAACTCACAGTGAGAATTAATTAGTCATTAGTTTTTATGTATCTTTGCAAACATTTTTTCAAAAAATATGAATACCCGAGTACAAATAATTATATCTCCTGAACAGGCGGAGAAAATAGAGCAAATTAAAAAAATTGTTTCGACAAAATTAAAGATTCGACCGGACAGTATTACTGCAATGCGCATTGTCCGGAAATCTATTGATGCACGTTCATTTCAACCTAGAATCAATCTGAGTATTGATGTCTTTGTCGATGAACAGCCGTCTGCAACAACTTACGAGGTTTTTAATTATGAACAGGTTGGTGATAAAAAACCTGTTTTAGTTATAGGTGCCGGTCCTGCCGGACTTTTTGCCGCGTTGAAATTGATCGAACTTGGATTAAAACCAATTATCCTCGAACGAGGTAAAAATGCCCAAAACCGGAAATCGGATATTGCCCAGCTTAATTTGAAAAAAGGATTTAACCCGGAATCAAATTACTGTTTTGGTGAAGGAGGAGCCGGAACTTTTTCGGATGGTAAACTTTATTCCCGTTCCAAGAAAAAGGGAAATGTACACCGTATCTATGAAATTTTTCATCATCATGGAGCTGCCGAAGAAATCCTGTACGACGCTCATCCGCATATCGGTTCCGATAAATTGCCGCTTGTAGTTGCCAATATGAGTAAAACCATTACAGATTGTGGTGGAGAAATTCATTTTGAAGAGAAGCTGACCGAAATAATCATTGAGAATGGTGCGTTGAAGGGTTGTAAAACCAATCTTGGAAATACGTATCAGGCAGATGCAATGATACTTGCTACCGGGCATTCGGCTCACGATATTTTCGAAATGCTCGATACCCAACATATTCGTCTCGAACCGAAAGGATTTGCCATGGGAGTGAGGGTAGAGCATCCTCAAACGCTGATCGACAGCATCCAGTATCATTGTAAAGAGCGTGGCGAATATCTTCCGGCTGCAAGTTACAGCTTGGTGGAGCAGGTGAACGAACGTGGCGTTTATTCGTTTTGTATGTGCCCGGGAGGTCGTATTGTCCCTGCCGGAACTTCCGATTCGGAAATTGTGGTAAACGGCATGTCTGCATCGCGTCGTAATTCTCCTTATGCTAATTCCGGAATTGTTGTTGAAATTCAGCCTCAGGATATTCCCGAAGAATTCCAACAGTATGGAGCTTTGGCCGGATTGAGGTTTCAGCAGTATCTTGAAAATCTTGCCTATAAAAATAACGGCGGCTTGGGACAGACAGCTCCGGCTCAGCGTTTGTTGGATTTTGTCCGGGGTAAAGTTTCTGCCGATCTTCCGGATTGTTCTTATATGCCCGGTTTAATTGCTTCTCCTATGCATTTTTGGTTACCCGAGCATATCTCAAGCCGTTTGAGGGATGCCTTTAAAATGTTCGACCGGAAAATGCACGGTTATCTTACTAACGAAGCAGTTGTTGTCGGGGTTGAAACCCGCTCATCTTCGGCTGTTCGTATTCCCCGCGATCCCGAGACAGGACAGCACCCCGATGTAAAAGGATTGTTTCCGGCAGGAGAAGGTTCCGGATATTCCGGCGGAATTACATCGTCGGCCATCGATGGAGAAAATGCTGCCATTGCAGTGGCAAAAGGAATGGGAATAGTTGTTCCCGAATAAATTACTGAGTAAAATTCAGTCAAAATAAATTGAATGAAAACAAATAAACCCAGCAAACCTGCTGATAAAGGTACAAAACTGACGGTTTCCGAACCGGTTGATCTAATGGCTTTTCTTTTGGCCAAAATGGGCGGAATGAGCCGCAATTCCGTAAAATCGCTTCTTAGTCACCGGCAGGTGATGGTGAACGGGACAATTACTACCCAGTTCAATGCTCCTTTGAAACCTAATGACATTGTCGTAGTGAGCAGCTCGCGTGGCAATGTGGAGTTAATACATCCGAAACTGAAAATAATGTATGAAGATGAAGACATTATTGTAGTGGAAAAAAAAGAAGGACTGCTGACAGTGAGCACAGGAAAAGGCGACGAGGTAACTGCTTTTTCTATCCTGAAGAATTACGTAAAGAAAAGTTCTCCGCGGAATCGTATTTTTGTAGTTCATCGTCTTGACAGAGAGACTTCCGGTGTTATTATGTTTGCCAAAAGCCGGGATGTGCAGCTTGCTTTGCAGGAGAACTGGCATCGCATTGTAACACGTCGTGTTTATGTGGCGCTTGTCGAAGGCACTGTAGAACAGGAAAAAGGAACGATTCGTACATGGCTTACCGAAAACCCGAAATCACTTAAAATTCATTCAAGTCCGGTGGATAACGGAGGTCAGGAGGCAGTGACCCATTTTCGTCGGGTAAAATATAACGACCAATTTTCTTTATTGGAAATTCAACTTGAAACTGGACGAAAAAACCAGATTCGTGTTCATTTACAGGGAATCGGGCATCCTATTGCCGGAGATAAAAAATATGGTTCAACGCTTTCCCCGATTGGCCGGCTCGGCCTTCATGCCCGGGAACTGACTTTCATTCATCCGGCTACCAAAAAGGAGGTGAAATTTGGAACTCCTGTTCCACGGAGCTTTTTGAATGTTTTTCATTGAGAAAAAAGTTGTAGCAAAGAGTTGATTACTATTTATATATAAGGAGGTGCCCAATAACTGCCTATTCTGAACATAAATTTCCATACTGCAAACTAAGGGTAACTCGTGGATAAATTACTTATTGGACACCCTCAGAATATCTGATCCAAAACAATATCCGCGAGGGAGAACGAGTTTTTTTGACTCTAAATCCCCGTCAATGGTGTTTTTGCCAATAAATTATCGCTGGCCTATGTCAGCCGCCCGTGTATTTCTATATTTACTATAGACTAATCACTACACAGATTATAAACCATTAGAAAGTCTTCCCTGCCGTGCGTTGCGTAAATTCATTTGTCTTTCAACTTTTACGATAAACTCAAAATTTTTCAGTCCCCATTCCGGAGCAATTACAAAACCCGGAGGGGATTGCGAGATCATTCTTTCTATCGCTATTTTGGGGTTTAGTAGTTCAATGAAATCAATTACGAGGTCAATATATTCTTCGGCAGTGTAAAGCTTGAACCAATTGGGATGTTCTGCATATTGTCTGGCCATTTGGGTTCCCTTTATTAATTGAAGTTGATGTAGCTTAATCGCAGTAAGCGGCAGTTTTGAAATTTTGATGGCGTGGTTCAATATTTTATTGCGCGACTCACGTGGCAGGCCTAAGATAAGATGTGCTCCGGTTCGGATGCCCCGTGCTGCTGTGTTACGAATAGCTTTTTCGGCACATGCATAGTCGTGTCCCCGGTTGATAAATTCCAGGGTACGATCATCGGTTGATTCAATACCATATTCAACCATAACGTACCATTTTTTCGACAATTCGGCAAAATAATCAAGCAATTCGTCATTCACGCAGTCGGGTCGTGTGCCGATGACCAAACCAACTACTTTGGGATGATTGAGGGCTTCTTCGTAAACTTTTTTCAATTTATCTAACTTGTCATAAGTGTTGGTGTACGACTGAAAATAAGCTAAATACACCTGACCATCATATTTGTGTTTGAAAAAATCGATACCTTCTTCTATTTGCTGTGTAATGGTTTTAGTCGGTTTGCAGTATTGTGGGCTGAAAGTTTGATTATTGCAATAGGTGCAACCTCCGACACCTTTACTTCCATCCCGGTTGGGGCATGTAAAACCGGCATTAATGGAAATCTTTTGTACGCGTTCGCTGAATTCCGACTTTAATATGTTGTTGTAATTTAGATACCTGTTGCTGTTGTTGTCTATAAAATACATGCTGCTAATTTGTAGAGTTTGTCCCTTTAAAGATTTTAAACGTTGAAATTTACTTTTTGTTTACGAGGTAAATACCTGTAAGAACAATACCTGCGCCAGCAATTTCATTTATATTTAATATCTCTCCAAGTACCGGTAACGAAAATATTGCTGTAAAAATAGTCTGACTTAATAGACTGACTGATGCAACTGTCGGGTGAATATGTCCTAAAGCTTGATTGATTGACAGCCAGCCCAGTACTTGTGGCACTAATCCCAATAAAACCAAGGATCCCCAGGTTGTTGTGTTGAATCCTGTTAACTGAGTCCCTGTCGCAAAACAAATAATGCCGAGTACAAATGTACTGGAAATCATTGATATAGTTGTAAAAGAAAAAGTATCTAATTTGCTGCGTCCTTTTTTTACTGTAAGTAAATATGCACCATAAAATATGCTTGCTCCAATGGCTAACCAACTGCCTTTATTGAGTCCGGTTCCTAAAATTTCGCTTAGTCCGATAATTATTGTTACTCCGGCAATTGAAATAATTGTGCCGATCCAGAAAATTTTTTTAGGTTTTTCTTTCATAAATAACATGGTTCCAAGTCCGACCCATACGGGTGAAAGATTTGCTAACAAAGTTGAGATCGATGCCTTTGAAAGCATAATAGATGAATTCCATAGGGCAATGTCGCAGGCAAAAAGAATTCCGCATATAATTGCTATCCTGACTCCGTGCATGTCTGTTATTGGTTTTTTGAAATACAACCATATAGGAAGAATGCCTATCGTTCCAAACAATAATCGGTAAAATCCGGATCCAAATCCACTGATATTGGCTATTTTTACGAGAATGGCAGACCATGATATGCAAAATACACCGAAAAAAAGAAGTACATAGTGTAACCAGGGACGTTCTTTATACATGAATTCTATTTAATTAAAAATCCGGCTGCAAAAGTATACTTTTCCTGGATTAGAATAACAGGTTGCTTTGTTAAATTCTATATGAACAAAGAATAATCGTATAAAGTTTATTGTTAATATACTTTTGAAAAGAAATTTATAATGAATTTTGGTATAGTCTGTATATAAAATATACTGAAAAAATGATTATAAATTTAGCATTTAAAGTATTATATTTGCGACTTGTTATTTTTATTACAACGTAGACTTAATCTGCATATATACAGTTATTTACATGTTTTTACTCGCAGGTATTCAAAAAAATATGTGAAATATGGTAAAATTTTCACTGACCTACCCTTTGCTTATTCATTGCAGTGTATAAAATAGAATAAACAAATATAGTTTCTAAAAAACCATTGATTAATAAATTTTAAAACACAATTTTTATGAGAAAAGTAATTTTCGCATTCGCTTTGCTGTTGGGAATTTCAGCTTACGCGCAAACAAACCTTCAGTTACATTATGATTTCGGTCAGGGACGTAAGTATTTCACTTCAACTTTGGAAATGTTCAAGCCCGATGATTGGGGAAACACTTTCTTTTTCGTGGATATTGACTATAATAGCCCCGATGGTAATCATCCTTCTTTGGCATATATGGAAATTGCTCGTTGTTTGAAATTCTGGAATGGCCCGTTTAGTGCTCATGTGGAATACAATGGTGGAATGTTTCAGTCCAATTCAAATTACTATCCTATTAATAATGCCTGGCTTGGTGGCGTTGATTATGGTTGGCATGATAACAGCTTTACTAAATTTTTGAATTTTAAAGTGCTTTATAAATATATTCAGGGCAAAAATGATGCTTCATTTCAACTTACTGGTGTCTGGACACTGAACTTTTTCAATAAAAAATTTACGGCCTCGGGTTTTGCTGATTTTTGGCGGGAAGATAATACAAATTATTATGATGCTCATGGCAATGGTATAACTCCTGTTGATACAAAATTTGTATTCATTAGCGAACCTCAGTTTTGGTATAATGCGACGGAACATTTATCGCTTGGAGGAGAAGTAGAGGTTGCAAGTAATTTTTCTGCAGTGAAAGGTTTTAAAGTTTGTCCGACACTTGCGGTAAAATGGAATTTTTAATCAATAAAATTAGCTAAATATGTTCGAAAAATATTTTAAACTCAGCGAAAACGGAACTTCTGTACGTACAGAAGTTATTGCCGGTATAACTACATTTCTTACAATGGCTTATATTCTGGCTGTAAACCCGAGTATTTTATCTGCAACAGGTATGAACCCCAATTCGCTGTTTACGACTACGGCTGTAGCTGCCATTATAGGTACCCTTGTTATGGCGTTATGGGCAAAGTTGCCTTTTGCTTTGGCTCCGGGTATGGGATTAAATGCATTCTTTGCTTTTTCGGTAGTTTTGGGCATGGGCTATTCCTGGCAATTTGCTCTTACGGCGGTTTTGATTGAAGGTATTATTTTTATTTTGCTTACGCTGTTCAATGTACGTGAGGCTATTGTTGATGCGATTCCAAATTCTATTAAAACAGCTATTAGTGCAGGTATCGGGCTTTTTATTGCATTTATCGGCTTACAAAATGCCGGGATTATTGTAAACAGTGATGCTACTCTCGTTCATTTAGGCTCTATTACTTCCGGACCTGCATTACTTGCATTTATAGGATTGTTGATTACTTCTGTATTAATTATTAAAAAGGTAAAGGGAGATTTACTTATTGGTATTATTGTAACAACGATCATCGGAATTCCTATGGGAATTACACATTTTACAGGTGTAATTGATACGCCTCCTTCAATTGAACCGATTTTCTTTAAATTTGATTTCAGTAATGTATTTAGTTTAGATATGTTGGTCGTTGTATTTACCTTCTTGTTTGTTGATATTTTTGATACTTTAGGCACTTTGGTTGGGGTTTCAAGCAAAGCTGGTATGTTGGATAAAGATGGGAAGATTCCTAATGTAAAAAAAGCCTTCATGGCCGATGCTGTCGGAACTACAATTGGTTCTATGCTCGGAACAAGTACGGTTACAACTTATGTTGAAAGCGCTGCCGGAGTTTCGGAAGGAGGACGTACAGGACTTACTTCATTGGTTACAGCTTTATGTTTTGCTGCGGCTTTGTTTTTCGCTCCTGTATTTTTAGCTGTTCCTGGAGCTGCTACTGCACCTGCACTTATTTTGGTAGGGCTGTTTATGTTGTCGCCCATTAAGGAACTTGATCTGACCGATTTCTCGGAATCAATCCCTGCATTTATTTGTATTATTGCCATGCCTTTGGCATATAGTATTGCAGAAGGTATTACATTGGGGGTACTTAGTTATGTATTGATTAATATGTTTGCTGGAAATTTTAAGAAATTGACTATTCCTATGTATATTTTGGCTGTACTCTTTATGCTGAAATATATTTTTATATAATTATAATCGTAGTATTATTATGTAATACAGAAAATAAGAATAAGGAATAATCCAGATTTGATTACAGCAAAAGCCCTTTCGAAAAATATATCGAAGGGGCTTTTGAATATGATTTTTAATTGTCTGGTTGAGTGTGTTTTATGATATTGAATTTATATTGCTGTAATTATAAGGCGGCTTCCGATTGAAAATTTTATGGGAGATATTGAATATGAGAAAGATATAGTCTCTAAGATGATACTTATTTATTGCCGGCACAAGCATCGAACACAAAAAGGACTTTGTGAATCTTGCCTGGATCTGGAAGATTATGCCTTGAACCGTTTGTCTAAATGTTCTTTCGGTGAAAATAAGCCTGCCTGTAAAGTGTGCAAGGTACATTGTTACAGACCGGAAATGCGCAAACAAATTAAAATTGTTATGAGTTATTCAGGCCCAAGAATGCTATTTTATTACCCCGGGGATTTTCTGAAACATTTGGCTAAAACAACATTTCGAAAATAATTATAGTCTTAGCGAATAAATACTAATTTTTTTTCCGTACTCATTTGGGGGCTGTACCAATATCTGTCTTCTGCAAAACCTTTCAACATCTCCACATCTTCAATTTTGTTTTTTATAATGAAGGAAGCCATTAGCCCGCGGGCTTTTTTGGTGTAGATAACTATTTGTTTATATTTATCATCTTTGTATTGCCAAAACTCAATATGGATAATTTTTTTATGTTTTAGTAATTTTGAGTTTATGGATTTAAAATATTCGTCGGAAGCCAGATTGATTAAAACTTGAGGTTCTCCGGATGCTTTTATCGCTTTATCAATACTTTTCGTAATACTATTTTCCCAGAAAGCATACAGATCCTTGCCTTTGTCATTGACCAATTTTGAGCTTACTTCCAATCGATATGGCTGTATCAGGTCAAGTGGTTTTAATATACCATATAGTCCTGATAGTATACGTAAATGCTGCTGGGCATATTCAAAATCTTCTTCCGAAAAAGATTTGGCATTCAACCCCCTGAAAACTTCACCATCGAATACCAATACGGCCTGTTTGGCATTTTGTAGAGTGAATGGAAAATGCCAGTTGAAAAATCTGTCGAAATTAAGTTGAGTTAGTTGATTGTTAATGTCTAATAGTTTTCCAAGTTCTGCCGGCGAGAGTTTTCGTATTAATTTGACCAGTTTTTGGGATTCATGGATATTTTCGGGCAGACTGTGTTGTGCTGTGACGGATTTGTCTTTAAAATTTTGAATCTTTGTAGGAGATAGTATTATGAGCATTGTTTTTAGAATTAATGTACCAAATATAATAAAAGCCCGAAACATTGTTTAAACGATGTTTCGGGCTTTTTGTTTGTTGGGTAGATGTTATTTTTTCCAATGACCTCCTCCGAAATAAAAACCTAATGAAAGATTTACAAAATTATTTCCGGTGGTGCCAACATAATTACTGCTTAAATCATATACTGAAGACGCAGGTATCATATTGTATGACAAAGCCATGCGGAAATGCCCCAGTTCAAATCCACCTCTGATCAGACCACCGAATTTGGATTCGCTTGGAACAGATATGGAATTGGCATCCGCTGAAGTGTCATCGGAAGTTATTTGGATATTGCTTACACTATATTTCCCTAATCCTGCTCCTAAAAATGGGGAAAACAAGCTTAGACCTTTGCCGAAGTAGTAGTCGCCATGTACTAAAAACGCGCTGTTTGCTCCTACAACTAATGTTCCTGTCGTACTACTTGCAGAAATATCTTTGAGTAGTGCGGCTGAACTCAATAGAATACCGGCATTGATATTATCTGTAATGTTGTATCGGGCATCAAGGTCTCCTGTAATTCCGGCACCTGCATGGGGCAGTGCAAGTCCAAGATCAAAACCAACCCGTATTTTTCCCTGAGTCTGGCCGAATGATGCCTGAATGCCGATTACAACTATTGCAATCAGCACAATGATTTTTTTTGTAGCTTTCATTTTGTTTAAATTATTGGATTTGTCAATTGTTATAATTTGAACAAAATTAATCAATTTAAAATAACTGACAATACTTTCAAAAATAAAAAAACCGGATCAGAATTATTCCGATCCAGTTTTCATTTTTTATGTTTAATACCTAACTTATAAGTTATTCTTTTTCAAGCATCAATGTTTTTGTCGGTAGGTCGCAAACTTCGGATGGTCCGTAATATTGGATAGGACCCGGATAAATGTAGCTTTGTTTTTCGTCAGCCCAACTTTCGCGGTGAGCTTCAAAGTATTTAAACGGAGCTCCATCCAGTTCAACAAGTGCCTTTTGAATAACCGGTTTCATTTTTCCATGACGTTTTTCCATGTTCATCATCATGGTGATAGGCACACCACCTACAATCCATTCTGTAGCAGAAGTAGTCAGGTTACGTACAGATGACATGTATCCTGTTCTTCCTGCGGAAATAAGCAGCGATGCAGTATATCCTAATGAGTAAGTATAATCGGCATCAAAATTTGAAGGAATAGCACAACGACCTTCGTAACCGAAGAAGTGGTTGATGGCTGAGAATTTGCCTTTGTATTTGCCTTCAGCTTTTAACTGAGCTAAACGTTTTGCAACCATTTCGATCAACAGTTTCTCTGTTTCAATTAATGAAACCTGTACATTTCCGTGTGGGTCGCGGTCGAGTGTCAGCTGACGGGCAATTCCTTTTGGAAGATCACGGTAAACCTGACTACTTTCGTGAGACAACATGCCTTTTACATATTGACGTTTTTCGTCATCTGTTTCCAGAGCATTAAAGTCTTCATTATGAGCGAGCAGGTCATTTAATTCTGAAATAAGTTTCTTCATAGCCGGAATAAATTCAATCAAACCTTCGGGAATAAGAACTGTTCCGAAGTTCAGGCCATGTTCTGCTCTGTTTACAATTACTTTTACAATATCGTCAACGATTTCATTCAGAGTCATGTTTTTAGACTCAACTTCTTCTGAAATAATACAAATATTAGGTTGACTTTGCAAAGCACATTCAAGCGCAATGTGTGAAGCAGAACGCCCCATAAGGCGGATAAAGTGCCAGTATTTTTTTGCAGAGTTAGCATCGCGTTGGATATTACCAATTAATTCAGAATAAACTTTACAAGCAGTGTCGAAGCCAAATGAAGTTTCAATCATTTCGTTTTTCAGGTCTCCGTCTATTGTTTTCGGACAACCAATTACCTGAATACCTTTTTTGTTTTGAGCATAATATTCGGCTAATACGCAGGCATTTGTATTTGAATCGTCTCCACCGATAATTACAATGGCATTGATCCCGAGTTCTTTACAAATTACAGCGCCTTTTTCGTACTGCTCGGTTTCTTCGAGTTTTGTACGACCGGAACCGATAATGTCAAAACCACCAGTGTTACGATACTCATCAACAATTTCTTTGGTGAGTTCGATATATTGGTGATCAACAAGTCCGCTGGGACCTCCAAGAAATCCATATAATTTATTTTGAGGATTCAGAGTCTTTAAGCCATCAAACAAACCACAAATAACATTGTGTCCGCCAGGAGCCTGACCACCGGAAAGAATAACACCGACATTTACTACAGGATGAGTTGTAGCAGCACCCGGTTCAAATGTAATGAGGGGCATGCCGTAAGTGTTTGGAAAAAGATTTTTAATATCTGCCTGGTCAGCTACAGACTCAGTGGCTGCGCCTTCTTTTAGGACTACATTGCCTTTCAGTGCGTTGGGCAACTTGGGTTGATAAGTCGCACGTGCAATTTGCAATGGACTTTTTGTCATTGATTTCATGTTTGTTTTATTTTTATAATAGTTTGATAATCAAATGCATGGTTCTTTTAAAAAATGTACGCAAATTTAATAAAAAAAAACGATTTTGCAAGACACTTATGGCTTTGGATATTGCGAAAATTCTATGATTTTTAATCAAAGTTTCAAAAGCTATTTCGTGCAGGTTTGTCTGTATTCTCTAAGATAAATGCTGTCTTTCGGATTTTTTTCTATAATGAATATATAAAATCTTGATTGTCAGGAATAAAAAAATGATTATCTTTGCACCCGATTAAAAATAACCATGCGTTTCAGGGTAAATGTCCGAAAATCACTGCTTTAATATCGCAGTCTGCTTATCTGAGGGTACACGTTTGATAAAACAAATGAAATAATCACCGGATAAATTACTCAAAACGTGTACTTAAAACTTCATACATGACATTTAAAGAATTGAATCTCAAAGCTGAAATTTTATCAGCTATTGAGGAACTTGGCTATGTGCAGCCTATGCCTGTACAGGAAAAAACCATTCCGTTTATGCTTGAACAAAGTGCTGATTTGGTGGCACTTGCTCAAACAGGAACCGGAAAAACGGCTGGTTTTGGTCTTCCTGTTTTAAATATGATTGAACCGGAACGAAAACAGGTGCAGTCTCTGATTCTGTCTCCGACCCGTGAACTTTGTATTCAGATTGCTAACGATCTGACAAACTACGCCAAATACCTGAAAGGAATTCGCATTGTTGCTGTTTACGGTGGTGAGGATATTCGCAAACAGTTGAAACAGTTGGACAATACACCGCAAATTATTGTTGCTACGCCCGGACGTTTAATTGATTTGCTGGAACGTGGAAAAGTAAAACTTGAGGCTGTTGATTATCTTGTTCTTGACGAAGCTGATGAAATGTTGAATATGGGCTTCAAAGACGACTTGGAAACTATTCTGTCCAAAACGCCCGACACTCGTCGTACCATGTTGTTTTCGGCTACGATGCCGCGCGAAATTGCGAGTATTGCTAAAAAATACATGAAGGATTATCAGGAAATTACGATCGGGCATCGGAATTCCGGTTCGGAAAACGTTGAGCATATTTATTATGTAGCTCAGGCTAAACATCGTTATTTGGTGTTGAAACGTATTGTCGATTTGAATCCGGACATTTATGGAATAGTTTTTTGCCGTACCCGTCAGGAAACCAAAGAAGTTGCCGAACATCTGATGCAGGATGGCTATAATGCCGATGCTTTGCATGGCGATTTGTCGCAAGCCCAGCGGGATACTGTGATGCAAAAATTCCGAATCCGGAATCTGCAATTACTGGTTGCGACAGATGTGGCGGCCCGCGGTCTTGACGTAAGCGACCTGACTCATGTTATCAACTACAATTTGCCCGATGATGTGGAAATTTATACACATCGGAGCGGACGTACCGGACGTGCCAATAAAAAAGGTGTTTCCGTCTCTATTATTCATTCGAAAGAAAAGCATAAAATCAGGGAAATAGAACGCATGTTGCGCAAATCGTTTGAGCAACAGCAGATTCCTAATGGTTTGGAAGTTTGTAAAAAGCAGCTTTTCTATATGATTGACAAGATGCAAAATGTGGAAGTGAACGAGGAACAGATTGCACCTTATGTGGAACAAATCAACAAACAACTTGATTACCTTACCAAAGAAGAACTTCTGAAACGTTTTGTGTCATTGGAATTTAATCGTTTTCTTGAATATTATCAAGATGCCGAAGATTTGAATTATCAGGAAAAGTCCAGGTCTGAACGGGGCGATAGGGAAGAACGTGGCTCAAAATCAGGGCGAAAAGTTCGTCTGAAAATAAATCTTGGTGAACGCGAAGGTATGAATCCGAAACGTTTTCTCGGAATTATAAACGATGTTGTCGGAGATAAATCAATCAATATAGGTTCGATTGAAATTACCAATAAATTTACTTTTTTCGATGTTTTTGAAGATCAGCTTGATAAAGTTGTAAGTGCATTCTCCAACGAATCGGACATGAGTGTTACCGAAGCCAAAGGAAGTAAATCCTATGATGGTGGTAGCAGGAGAGGGGATTATGGTAAAAAGAGAAGCGAAGATTATCGAAAAGATGAAAGTCGCTTTTCTAAAAAGAGCGGACGTCAATCCGACAGAGGCGGAAGCAATTCCGAGAAGCCATGGCGGAACAGAGATCGAAACGACAACTTCAAGAATTCAAATAGTCGGAAAAGCCGTAGAAGATAATAAAAGCAAAGGTGTTCAGAATTAACTGAACACCTTTGCTTTCTATAATATCGTATATTTTACTTGTTTGAAAGAATGGCTACATATTTCTCTAAACTCCCTCAGTAGTGTTAAATTTATTTGGATATAATTTTTAAGTGCTCAAAACTTCGCAGATGTTTGAAGTAAATCAACGGTCTTGAGCTTTAGCGAAAAATTGTAATCCAAACCATGAAAACTCCATCTTTTGCTCGTTATCTAAGAATATATTTTACCGGACGAAAGTTTTATGTGCTTTTCTTGTTTTTGGGCAAACGGCCATTCTTGCGAAGTGCCTGATCAAGAATATATAAAATTTGTCCGTTAGTGCTGCGAAACTCATCCGCAGCCCATTTCTCAATCGCATTCATCAGTTCTGAATCAATGCGTAATACAAAATTTTTATTTTTATTTTCTCCTGCCAAAATAGTAAGAATAATCGACGTTTTTATTGATACAATGTACCTGTATTTAAAATAGGTTGTGCGTTTTCTTCTCCACACAAAACAACTAATAAGTTGCTTATCATGGCTACTTTTTTATCTTCGTCCAATTCTACAATATTTTCATCAGCTATTTTGTTCAATGCCATTTTTACCATTCCCACTGCACCATCAACAATTTTTTCGCGGGCAGAAATAATTGCGTCGGCCTGCTGGCGGCGAAGCATAACTGCTGCAATTTCGGGAGCATACGCCAGATAATTAATACGGGCTTCTACCACCTGAATACCGGCAATGGCAAGGCGTTCATTTATTTGTTTTTCCAAAATTTCGTTTATTTCGTGGCCTCCCGAGCGCAATGTTAACTCCGATTCGTCGGTTATTCCACTATGATCGTAAGAATACATGCCGGCTACATTCCTCAAAGCTGCATCGGCCTGAATTTTCACGAAATTTTCGTATGCTTTCATTTTTTGATTTACATTATCTGTATTAGAAGCTCCGGGAGCAGTAACAGACATGGACGCATTATCAACATCGAACGAAGCCTTGTAAGTATCCGCCACTTTCCATACAACAACCAATCCGATCATTACAGGATTTCCTGTCTTGTCGTTTACTTTTATGGGCTCGGCATCAAGGTTTCTGGCCCGTAAAGTAAGTTTTTTCTTTGCGTAAAAAGGATTTACCCAGAAAAATCCGTTTTCTTTGACAGTACCTTCGTATTTGCCAAAGAATATCATAACACGCGCTTCGTTCGGTTCTATTTGCATAAAACCACCCCAACAAATTGAACTGACAATAAATAAAAGACATGCTAACACGATAAAAGTTATTGTCTGCCCGATGGATAATTCCGCATTAATTGTCCATATAAACCAGCCAATTAATGCAATTTCAATAACCATATTTAGCAAAATAGCCGGAATTCCAGGAAGCTTGGCACCATTAAAATCCTGTTCTGTAGTTTTCATAATTTGTAATTTTAAAATAATATTATATTGATATCACAAATGTTCATAAAAATATTTTGATTTTCAAAATAATACATCAAATATTTTGAAGATATTTGAAGATATTTGAAGATATTTTTATTGGAATTATATTCGTATTTGTTTTGTGTAATAACACACTTTTTTTCTAATAGACATTTTTTGAGACTTTCATTCCAATAACCGGGAAAGTCGTGGAAAATAATAAAAAATGCAAGGTGTTCAGAATCAACTGAATACCTTGCTTTTTTATAACTTTGTATGTTTTATTTATTTAAAAGAATAGCCACGCATTTCTCCAGACTTTCTTCCCAATGTGGAATTTCAATTTGATAATTGTTTTTGATTTTGGCCTTGTTCAGAACACTGTAATGCGGGCGGGGCGTTTTTGCGGGGTAATCTTTTGATTCTATGGGTTTCACGTTGCAGGTGGTGATTCCGGCAATTTTGTGAATGGTTTTGGTGAAATCGTACCAGCTGCAAACACCTTCGTCTGAAAAATGATAAATACCTGTTATGAATTTTTCGCTACTAACTATTTTTAAGATGGCTTCGGCCAAATCGGCCGCATAAGTCGGAGTCCCGATCTGATCAAAAATAACATTCAAACTTTCTTTTTCCGCACCAAGTTTCAACATGGTTTTTACGAAATTGTTTCCGAAAGAAGAATAAAGCCAGGATGTCCGGATAATAACGGCATCTTTACAACTTTTTATTAAAGCTTCTTCACCGGCTAATTTCGATTTTCCGTAAACACTTGCCGGGCAGACGGGTTCATCCTCTGTATAAGGAATATGATTTGTTCCGTCGAAAACATAATCCGTCGAAACATGGATGATTTTTATGTTGTTTGCAGAAGCTGCTTCCCCGAGATTTTGTACGGCATCCCTGTTGATTTTATAGCAAAGTTCGATATCGTCTTCGGCTTTATCTACTGCCGTGTATGCAGCACAATTGACGATAAAATCAACAGGATTGGTTTTTATGAATGCCTCAATGGCAGCTTTGTTGCAAATATCCAATTCGGCTACATCAGTGTAAATATATTTGAATTCAGGATAACGGGCTGAGGCTACACGCATTTCGTTGCCCAATTGACCGTTGCTCCCGGTTATCAGAATCGTTTTCATGATTAAAAATTTTTTTCAGCGTCTTTAAATAATGGATGTTTTGTGTCTTTGTCCGAAATAATGGCTTTTTCAGATGGAACTTTCCAGTCGATATTCAATGCCGGATCGTTGTACAAAATTCCTCTTTCCAATGTTGGATTGTAGAAATCATCACATTTGTACGTAAAAACGGCCGTTTCGCTCAATACCGAAAATCCGTGTGCAAATCCTTGTGGAATCATGAATTGTAAATGATTTTCTTCGGTAAGTTCCACGCCGTACCATTGTCCGTAAGTTGAAGAACCTGCGCGCAAATCTACTGCCACGTCCCATACTGCACCACGGACTACCGATACTAATTTAGATTGACTGTGCGGGTTGAGCTGGTAGTGAAGACCACGAACTACTCCGTATGAAGATTTTGACTGATTGTCCTGACAAAAACGAATGTTAATGCCTTTTTCGTTATAATTTTTTTCGTTGTACGATTCAAAAAAGAAACCGCGTGCATCGTTAAATATACGGGGTTTTATAATAATAAGATCTTTGATAGGTGTTTCAATAATTTCCATGTTTCAGTTGCTCCGAAGCTTTGGTGTTTCAGTTTAATATTTTTCGTTTGCTATTTTTATCAGATATTCACCGTAATGGTTTTTTCTTAAAGGTTCAGCCAATTTTAGTAGTTGTTCTTTATCTATGTATCCGTTACGGTAGGCAATTTCTTCGAGACATGCCACCTTGAGTCCCTGACGGTTTTCGATAGTTGCAATAAAGTTTGAAGCTTCCAGCAGGCTGTCGTGAGTTCCGGTGTCTAACCATGCCATACCACGCCCCATCATTTTCATGCTAAGACGGCCTTCTTCAAGATAAAGTTTGTTCAGATCCGTAATTTCCAGTTCTCCTCGTTTCGATGGTTTCAGACTTTTTGATTTTTTTACGACATCGTTGCTATAAAAATACAATCCGGTAACCGCATAATTCGATTTCGGCTGAGTTGGTTTTTCTTCAAGGCTTAAAACTTTTCCGGTGGAGTCAAACTCTGCAACGCCATAGCGTTCAGGGTCGTTCACATAATATCCGAAAACAGTAGCTCCATCTTTTAGCTGTGCAGCTTCGCGTAATGTTCTTGAAAAATCAAATCCATAAAAAATGTTGTCTCCAAGAATCATACATACATTATCGTTTCCGATAAATTCTTCTCCAATGATAAAGGCCTGAGCGAGTCCGTCGGGCGAAGGCTGAATCGCATATTCGAGTTTTATGCCGAGATCGTTTCCGTTTCCAAGCAGATTTTGATAGAGATGTATATCCTGCGGAGTGGAAATGATCAGAATTTCTTTGATTCCGGCGAGCATTAAAACAGATAAAGGGTAATAAATCATGGGTTTATCATAGACCGGAATAATTTGCTTAGAAATACTTTTAGTAATAGGATACAGTCGCGTTCCCGAGCCTCCGGCAAGTACAATACCTTTCATGTCGTTCGTTTTTAGGATGAATTTTTATGGTTTTTAATTTTAGATTCAAAAGTACAGTTTTTTTTTGAAAGACGAATGTGAATGCTGATAAGCCTGTTTTAAATTTATGCTTCCAGATCTAGCCCTCCTTCTTTATAGACTTTGTAATTTTTGGCAAGTAATACCATGAATTTGCCTATTTCTTCCTGAGTCTGTTTGGTTTCTGGTGTAATTTCAGTCTTTTTTATGTGTAGCACCATAATTCCGTACATAAAATTGAAGCAAAGTTCAATATCGCTCAGGCCAGCTTCTCCTTTCATGCGGAGTTGATTAATAAAGGGTAATATGTAGAAAAATTTAGCGTTGTATGCCGGAACTTTTCCGGATTTCATGATGAGATTGTGGAAATCATTTAAATCTATGATGATATTTTTGTTGAGTTGAATGTGTCCGTTTTCCTGGACATTTTCCAGACGCATCATTTCTATCAGGCTTTCGTACCAGCCATATAAATCTTTACGTTCCTGTTCTGAGTGAACGGGATATGTTTTGATAATCTTTTCGTTGATGAGATCTATATTCAATCCGAAAGCCCGGATTAAATCTTCTATCTGCCACATGTACAACAGGTATTCGCAGATATTTTCTTTTTTTAGTTTGCGGGCTATAAACATTGATTTTTAATTTTCAGGTGAATTTTGATTTATGGAGAATAATTAATCTTCATCGAAATTCCAGTCATCGCCGTCGGTGAACGTGGGTTCGAAAAAGTCATCAAGATCACGACGTTCTTTTTTGGTAGGACGGCCAGTCCCTTTGTCTCTGCCTGCATGTCCGGCCATTTTCCCCAGCTCTATCAGTTCCAACTGATCCGGTGTTGTTACATTTTTCATGAAGTCGGGCACTAATTTAGCATTCATACGGTTTTCGGATAAAGCCAATACTTTGAATGAATATAAGACAGGATTGCGGCGTATGCAGATAACATCTCCGATTTTTATATTTCGGGAAGGTTTAACCGATGTGCCCTGAATGGATACTTTCCCTTTTTTGCAGGCTTCGGCAGCTAAAGAGCGTGTTTTAAACAGACGTACAGCCCATAACCATTTATCTATTCTGACTTCTGTTTTCATTATTTTTTATTGGAGATTTAAAATTAATTGACAATTGATATTTTATGTTTTCCGGAATGTCCTCAAGCTACCATCGGCTTTTTGTTTTTATATTGGCGTATTATCATATTGGCAAATTGTCTTAATTCTTTGCTCTTTGTTCTTGGCATTTATTTCCCGTTAAATCGTGTCATGGTAAGCTGTGTGCCTTCCAGACAGAAACTTTTTATTATTTCGCCACAACGTTCTGCTCTGTCCTGTATTTTAGCCAGTTCTTCATCATCCCATTTTCCTAAGACGTATTCAACCTGACGGCCTTTTGGGAAATTACTACCTATTCCAAAACGAAGTCGGGCGTAATTATTATGTCCCAGAATTTCTTCTATATTTTTCAGCCCGTTGTGTCCGGCTGCAGAACCATTGGGTTTTAAACGCAGAGTTCCAAAAGGAAGAGCCAGATCGTCAACAATAATTAATACATTTTCAACCAGAATTTTTTCTTTCTGCATCCAGTAACGAACGGCGTTTCCGCTGAGGTTCATAAACGTTGAGGGCTTTAGCATAACCAATGTTTTACCTTTGATTTTAACTTCGCACGTTGAGCCGTAGCGGTTCTCGCTAAAAAAAACATTGGACGCCTTAGCGAAAGCGTCCAATATTGTAAATCCTATGTTGTGGCGGGTGTTTTCGTATTCTAAACCGATATTACCCAGTCCGACAATTAAATATTTCATCTATACTGATTATTTTGCAGCAGCGGCAGCAGCTCCACGAGCAGCTCTTGTTAATTTAACCTGGGCAACCACAGCATTTTTAGCATTCAGAATTTCAAGATTATCTACAGACACTTTACCAACCTGAATGGATTTACCCAAGCCCAAGTTTGTAACATCGATATTAATTGTTTCAGGAATATTGGTGTAAATTCCTTTTACGCGAAGTTTACGCATTTCGAGAGCAAGTTTACCACCGGCTTTTACACCTTCTGCCAATCCTCCGAGTTTAACAGGAATTTCAACAACTACAGGTTTGTTTTCGCTAACTTCAAGGAAGTCGATATGTAAAATTTTATCTGTTACAGGGTGAAACTGGATAGCTTTAATGATAGCTTTACATGCTTTGCCCGTAACGTTCAGATTTACGATAAATACTTCCGGAGAGTAAATCAACTTACGAAGATCTCCGTTAGTACAAGTGAAGTGTACGTTTGATGTTCCACCGTAAAGTACGCAAGGAACTTTATCTGTTACACGTTCAGCTTTTGAGGCTTTTTTACCAAGGTCAGTTCTTACTTCACCTTTAAGTTCAAATGTTTTCATTTTGTTTAATAATTAATGTGTTACTCAAAATTTAAGCGTTGCTTTTTTAAGTGATTAGTCGCTTAATTTCCCATCACACTTTCTTTTCCAGAAAAGCGGCACAAAAGTAGCTTATTTTTCAGAAATACACAATACATCCATGCTGATTGTTTGCTCTAATTTATATACTTTTGTGAAAAATTTTTTATTCCGGAGAAAAATGAATAAAATAGTGGACAAAATGACCCCGTTTATTGTAATGGATGTGCTCGAAAGGGCTAATGAATTACAAAGCGAAGGAATTGATATTGTACATTTGGAAGTTGGAGAGCCTGATTTTGATATTCCTGCTATAGTTGCGGAAGCCGAAGTTGCGGCTATGAAATCGGGCATTACGCATTATACCCACTCATTAGGTGATCCTGTCCTGAGACAAACGATTGCAGATTTTTATAAAACAGAATATGGTGTGGAGGTTGACCCGGAATGTATTTTGGTGACTTCGGGTTCATCTCCGGCAATTCTGATGACTTTAATGATTTTGTGCGGAACAGGAGATGAAGTGATTATGTCGAATCCTGGATATCCCTGTTATAAAAATTTTACTTTGGCGTGTCATGCAGAACCTGTTTTCGTCGATCTTTGTGCAGAGAAAGGTTTTCAGTACAATATAGATGAGATTAAATCAAAAATTACGGATAAAACGCAGGCGATTTTTGTAAATTCTCCCATGAATCCGACCGGAACTTTAATTGATGATGCTGTTTTTAAAGGTTTGGCCGAATTGAAAATCCCTGTTATTTCCGATGAAATTTATCATGGTCTGGCTTATGAAGGACATACCCGGACTATTCTGGAATTTACAAAAGATGCTTTCGTGATTAGCGGATTTTCGAAAAGGTTTGCGATGACTGGTTTGCGACTGGGTTATATGATTGCTCCGAAAAAATATATGCGGGCTCTGCAGATTCTACAGCAAAATCTGTTTATCTGTGCTCCCAGTACAGCTCAGAAGGCTGGTATAGCCGCCCTTCTGAATGCCGGTGCAGATGTAGAAAATATGCGCGAAATTTATAATGAACGACGTATTTATATGATTGAACGGTTACAAAAAATGGGATTTGTTATTCATACAATTCCACAGGGTGCTTTCTATGTTTTTTGTGATGCGCGCCGGTACACGGATGATTCTTATAAATTTGCATTTGATGTTTTGGAAAATGCTCATGTAGGTATTACACCGGGAATTGATTTTGGAACAGGAGGGGAGGGCTTTGTTCGTTTTTCTTATGCCAATTCAATTGAGAACATTCGAAAGGGGCTTAACAGGTTAGAGAATTATTTGCAAAGTATTTATAAACATTGATTTGTGTGCTGCCTGAAAAATTTATTTAATCAAAATATTTTTCTAATAATTTGGTGTACAGTATGCTTAAATGAAAAAAAAGTATTATATTTGCGCGCTCAAATGCAAAGCTAAATCAACAATATTTATAACTTAATTTAGGGAGGAAACAAGCAATAGCTAAACAATTACATGTCAGACCTCAACGAGGCAGAGAGAAAGAAATGCCCCATAGAATAAATGAGAAAATCAGAGGTCTAAAAGAAGTAAGATTGGTAGGAGATAATGTAGAACAGGGCATCGTTTCGTTTGATGAAGCCATGAGAATTGCAGATCATCTTGAATTAGACTTGGTTGAAATTTCTCCAAATGCCGCACCCCCTGTTTGTAAGATTATTGATTATCAAAAGTTTTTGTATCATCAGAAAAAACGGGAGAAAGAGCAGAAAGCCAAAACAGCCAAAGTCGTGGTAAAAGAAATTCGTTTCGGTCCACAGACCGATGACCATGATTATAACTTCAAGCTAAAACATGCAGTGGAGTTTCTTAAAGAAGGTTGTAAAGTAAAGGCTTATGTGTTTTTTAAAGGCCGTTCGATTCTTTTTAAAGAACAAGGCGAGGTTTTACTGGCACGCTTTGCTCAGGATTTGGAAGATTATGCGAAGGTCGATCAGCTCCCGGTGCTTGAAGGTAAACGTATGATTATTATGTTATCGCCTAAAAAGCCTGTTAAATAAAGGATTTTATTTAAATTTAAATATAGTAACAATGCCAAAAATGAAAACTAACTCCGGTGCCAAAAAAAGGTTTACCCTTACCGGATCAGGAAAGATTAAAAGAAAACATGCGTTTAAAAGTCATATTTTGACAAAAAAAACCAAAAAACAAAAACGTAATCTTACACACGATGCAATCATTGCCTCAGTTGATGTGAAGGGCGTAAAAGCTTTACTTTGTGTGAAATAATCGGAGAAATTTATTTTTATCACAGTTTTCTTCATCGAAAATCAGAGTGCTTAGCTTAAAGTTCGTAATTGGTACGACGCTAACATTCACAAATCATTTTTAATTATGCCAAGATCAGTAAATCACGTTGCTTCACGTAAAAGAAGAAAAAGAATTTTAAGTCTTACAAGAGGCTATTATGGCGGTCGTCGTAATGTTTGGACCGTTGCAAAAAATACTTGGGAAAAAGGTTTGCAGTATGCTTACCGTGACCGTAAAAACAAAAAACGTAACTTCCGTGCACTGTGGATTCAGCGTATTAATGCTGCTGCCCGTCTCGAAGGTATGTCATATTCTAAATTAATGGGTGCTTTGCATAAAGCAGGTATCGAAATGAATCGTAAAGTATTGGCTGATTTAGCAATGAACCATCCGGAAGCTTTTAAAGCTATTGTGGTGAAGGCTAAAAATGCATAATACGTTTCTGTGTCGTTTATAATTTGAAAACAATAAATAATAAGAGGGTGTTCTTGTCGGGACACCCTCCTGTTATTTTTAATAATATCGGTCTGCTATTGCATTACTTCATTTAAGTGTGCCGGAAGATAAAAAGTGTTAATTTTGTCAATATAAACAGCAACCGAGCCTAAATTAAGCGGAGTTCCGTTCAAAGTGACAACGGAGCTGTAAGCCGGGATGATTAAAGTTTTATTTCCCTTTTTTACAACCAATTGTGGAATTCCTGATTTCTGATTTTCGATAGAATAATTGAGTCCCCGAAAAACATCGGTATGCTTAGCATAAATTTCAGAAGTAAGCTGATTGAGGGATCTTTTTAAACCAGCAACCTGAAACAGGTAAGCATTTATATCTTTATTTCTTATATTCCCTGTCAGAATATCCCCTTTAGGGTGATACATTGCCAAAAATACTTCTTCGCCGGTGTGTCCTCCGGTTGTAAAACCAAAAGTACTATGATCATTTAATATCTGGGTAATATAATGGGTCATATTTTCGCTATTACTTACCTCCATATAATTTTCGGCTTTATAATTTTTTGATTTGAGCAAGAGCTTTACTTCATCTTCTGTAAGTTCGAGACCAGTAAACTCCCTGAAGACAGATTTTATCTCATTTGGTTTAGTGTTTAAAAGAATTTTTTCGAGACCGGTGGCCGTTCTTTCGTATTTTGATACGGAACCAAATAAATCTTCAAGTGTCATTTGGGTATATGATTTTTTCATATCTCTTTTGCCTATGGAAAATCCGCTGTTTCCATGATCAGGCAAAATGATCACTGTTGTATTTCCGTCTTTTTTGGCAAAGTCTATAGCAGCTCCTACGGCTTTATCAAATGCAAGATATTCAGTCATGATTGCAATAGGGTCATTTGCATGGGCTGCCCAGTCAATTTTACTTCCTTCAACCATGAGAAAAAAACCTTTTTTGTTTTTGTGCAAAAGTTCCAACGCCTTTCGGGTCATTTGCGCCAGCGAAGGTGTTATAGCTGTGTCACGGTCAATATCGTAGGGCATATCGTGATCTCCGAATAAAGCCCATAGCTTATTTCCCGAAAAGTTTAGCATGGCTGTTTTATCGTTGTTTATATAAGCGGTGCCATTATCTGTGAAATGTTTTTTAATATCGTCGGTAATATAAGCACTTCCACCACCGATAACAACGTCGAGATTGTTGTAAGCCATTTGAGGTGCAATTGATTTATAATCATTTCTATTGTATGTGTGCGATGAACAATCGGCCGGAGTCGCGTGTGGAAAAATGCAGGTGAAAACAAGACCTGCTGCCTTTTTTTGTTCTATTTTCATAGCTTCAAGAATTGTAGCCAAAGGCTGATAGGCACTGTCGGGATTGAGTTTTATCAGGTCATTACCCGGGTCGACTACGGGATAAATTGATACATTCCCGGCCTGTTCTGCAATCCCGGTCATATAACACGATGTGGTTGGAGCGGAATCACCAATAGGGGCATTGGATGAAAAAGTAGTAACTGTTCCGCATAAATAAGGATCAATTTGTAGGGAGGTTCCATCGTTTCTATATATTTGAAGCCAACGTGAAGCAGAGAGTACGCTCAGAGATGTCCCGTCTGGAATCATTATTATTACATTTTTTGTTGGTTTTACATCGCCGGCCAGTAGGGTGTTACCAACCATGCATAAAAACAGAAGGTAGAAAATTTTTTGTTTCATAATGTTATATTTCATACAATTAATAAACGAGGATAAAAAAGATATCCAATTTAAAATTGCTAGTATGCCGCAAATTTTATTCCAAAAAAGAAAAATTTATATAGAATATTAATTAGGCGGGTTTGCATGAATTAATCGGTATATAGCATAAAATTAGATAGTTACTTAATATATTTTTTCTCCAATCGATATTTTTAGTTTTTGCATGTTCACTTCGTAGTCAATTTTAGCTTTGAAAAACATTAATTTGCTTTGAGCCAACGAGGTGTAATTGTCAAGCAAATCCAGATTCGTAATGGCGCCGGCTTTGTAATTTACTTCAGCAAGTTCATAGGCCTGTCGTGCCTGATGTAACTGAAGTTCCGAACGTTTTATTTTTTTTATGGCCGACAATGCATTGGCTCTGTTTTCAATTACTTCGTTGGTAATATTCCTGCGGGCTAATTCGGTTTCCTGCTCGTTTCCTTCCAATTCTGCATTGGCCTGAATTTTGGAATATTTAGACCTGTTTGCATCAAAAATGGGAACTTTCAGGCCAACTCCTACTGCAAAATTCATTTTACCAACATCTTGTAGATTTTCATTAAAATAACCGTTTTTATATCCTCCGGAAGCAAAAACATTCAGCGATGGATTGTTTTGTGCTTTTACAACGGCCAATCTCGATTTGGCAATTTCTTCTTTTTGCATGGCTAATTTCATTTCACTGCGATTGTTGTAAGCCGTATTGCAAAGCGAATCTGCCGAAGCTATAAGCGCATTTGAAAAGGTAATTTTTTTTAGTAATACCGGACTTTGCGCCGGTTTTCCGAGAAATGAATTCAACTGGGCCGACTGGACATCTAAAGACGTTTGTAAATCAGTAATTTGATTTTCAATTTCCGAAATTCGGACTTTTGTTGTAAGAATATCATAATTCGTTGCCGAACCGGTATTGGCTTTTTTCTGCACGTATTGTAAATGTTCGTTGAGTGTTTTAAGCTGTTCATTTTTTATACTGATAGCTTCCTGCAAAAAATTAATGCTGTAATAATTGGCTGTCACAGCCATAGAAATTTGCTGTTTGGCTTGTTCGACAGTGAGTAAGACCAAATCTTTATTTTTTTGAGCAAATTCTACATTTTTCGCTGTCTTTCCAAAATCGTAAATATCCTCATTGACTGACACTTTTGCATTATAAACATTTTCGGGATATAAGCTGAAAGTGTGATTTTCTCCGTTGATCGGCATGGTGATGGAGGATGTCGGCCCTATTCTCGAATAGGAACTTGAAAAATCGACATTCGGTAAATAAGCTGTTTTCGCCAGTCCTATTTTTGCATCGACCGCTACAAGGTCTTTCTCCGCTTTTTTAAATGTAGGATAATTATTGAAAACCTCACTGATAATATCTGTAAAAGTGAGTGAATCCTGTTGGTTTTCCTGAGCTGTAAGAGTGATCGCCGGAAATAATATCAACAGGAGAATATATTTTATATTTTTTGTCATGACTTCGATACTTTATTTTGTTTGTAACTTTTGCGCCTGTTTCTTTCTGCTGTGCATCAGAAATATCGGAATGAAACTGATGGCAGTGATACCTGCCGCGACAATGAAATCGTCATTCACTCCTTGTATAAATGACTGGGAACTGATATGCTGCATGATAACACTTTGGCTTTGTTTTAATGCTGTTGCATAAGAACTTCCGGCATTATGCTGAATGTAAGTTGCAATTCCTTGGGCCGTATTATGAAATATTTGTGAATTGGACTGAATGGCACCTCCGTAGATTTGTGAGTGGAAATTTACACGGGCTGTCAGTAAAGTGGATAAAACAGCCACGCCCAGACTTCCGCCTATCTGTCGTATCGTGTTGGTAATACCGGATGCCTGGGCCATTTTATCTTTGGGAATGGTTGTCAGCGAAAGCGAACTCAGGGGCGTAAAAATCATGCCCATACCGAATCCTCTGATATAAAGAGATGTCATTATAAATGATTTCTCAGTCAGAAAAGACAGATGCGAGTTCAGTATAAAGCTGGTAACTAATAAACCTATTCCTGTGAACAACGGAATTTTCGGATTTACCTTGTCCGAGAAAATACCGGCCAAAGGCGAAATAGAGCCTTGAATTATTCCAACTGGAAGAAAAACGGCTCCGGATTGTAATGCCGTGTATCCCATCGAGTTCTGAAGATAAAGGGGAAGCAAAAAAGTACTTCCAAACATACCCATACCGAATACCAGCATAATGGCATTGGACAGACCGAAATTATGGTCTTTCAGTAAACGGAGATCAATCAACGGATATTCGGTGGTGAATTCACGTGTTATAAATACAACGAAGGCGATTGCCGAAATGGCAAAGCAAACCAAAATATAGGTGGCCGACCAGCCGGCTGAGTTGGTGGCTGCATTGCCTTCGGAAAGAGCGTATAGCAGCACCGGAAGAAAAATAATTACCGAAATAAATCCGATATAGTCAAACTTCCGGATGTTGGGATGTATGAATTCCCGTTGAATAACGATAGTTAATATTAGTCCGACAATGCCGACAGGAACATTGACATTAAAAATCAGTTGCCAGTTGAAATTATCAATCAGGTATCCTCCGAGCATAGGGCCGAACGAAACCGAAGCTGCTGCTGCAATTCCCCAGAAACCTAAAGCCACACCGCGTTGCTCGGGAGGAAACTCACGGGTAATGATAGCCATACCCAGCGGTTGTACCATACCGGCGCCCAATCCTTGAAGAATACGCGAAAGAATCAATGAAGTTTCATCATTCGACAGTCCGCAGAGCAACGAGCCAAAGGTGAATAAAAACAGTCCCCAGAAATAAACTTTCTTGTACCCGAATTTATCCGCCAGCCATCCCGAAGTCGGAAGCATAGCCGCCATGGCAAGCATGTAAGCCGTAACTACCCATTGTATGGTCGAAAGGCCGACGCCGAATGCCGACATAATTTTGGGTAAACTTACATTTACAATCGTACTGTCGAGCACGGCCATAAACGTTCCCAGCATAATATTTCCCAGCACAAACCATTTGTATTTTTTGTTGCGCGGGTGGAATGCCGAGTTACGGGTACGGAGTTTCCGGCGAAGTTTATGTGTTATGCCTACCTTTCTCATTTTACAATTTTTACAATAGCTGACATGCCTGTCATCAAATGATAAGATTGTAATTTTCTGCCGTCTTCAATCCCGTCGATGGAAATTTTGACCGGAACACGCTGAGTTACTTTCGTAAAGTTACCCGAAGCATTACTTGGCGGAATGAGTGAAAATTGAGAAGCTGTGGTTGATCCTAACATGAATATCTTTCCGGTAAATGTTATGCTGGGGTAGGTGTCTAATGTGAATTTTGCCGGTTGACCGATTTTCAAAGCTTCCATTTTTGTTTCTTCAAGGTACACCATGACCCAGAATTTCGAATTATTGTTAATCGTAAAAACGGATTGTCCGGGATTTGCAATGTCTCCGGCCAGCAGCCAGCGTTTGGCAATTACGCCTGATGCCGGAGCATAAAGCCGGGTATTCCTCAGTTGCGTGTCAATTACATGAATCTGAGCCTCGGCGCTTGCAACGGCGGCTTCTGAACTTTTAATTTGTGAGCGTGAGAGTTTAAACTGCGTTTTGGTGGCAGTGTACTGTGCCTGAGCAGTCTCAAAACCTTTCTGGATGTGGTCGAATTGTTCCTGGGTGAGCACGCCTCCGGCAAATTGTTTTTGGGCCCGTGCATAATCATCTTTGGCTTTTTCGAGTCCGATACGCATTACTTCGGCATTCTTTACATCGAAATCGTATTTTGCCTCAGCTTGCACTTTTCCGGCTTCTGTCTGTGCTTTGGCTGCAATGATTTGTTGTTTTTGAGCCAACAGATCAGTACTGTCCAATTCGGCCAATAGTTCTCCCGCCTTTACAGTGTCACCTTCTTCGGCATATATCTTACTGATGCGTCCCATAATCTTGGGGCTTACAGTTACAACATCCGAAGTAACATAAGCATCGTCAGTGTTAACATAGCTGATATAATCTATATACCAGTAAATTCCCCCGGTTAATACAAGCAATATCACAATTGCAAGAGGAATATAAATCTTTAAATTTTTTTTTGTTGCCATTCTTTTTTACCTTAAAAAACTAATTACCTTTTTATCTAATTTTTACCTATGATTTATTTTTTTGCGCAGCCTTGATCTACATTGTCAATTACAATTTCCGTGAGAACGTCACGAACAATTTGGGACGATTCCTGTAAATTTTGTAATCTGTTTTCATCTAATTTGTTTAATTGAATTCTTAATTCTTCAGTAATATCTTTTTTGATTGCTTCAAAATCCTGAAGACCTTTCGCGGTGAGTTGTATATTGATAATTCTCCGGTCGTTCGGATCATTCAGGCGTTCAACTAATTTTGCCGCAATCAGTTTGTCGATATGTGCCGTAACGTGTGGTTTCGGCATCGAAAGTTTACAGCCGATTTCCGTCATGGATAATAATTTATGCTTTTTCAGCATGCCTATGACGAAAAGAGAACCCGGATTCAGATTTGTTTTGCTTCTGATGGCCCGGGAGATATTTTTGGATAACATGGGATGGATAGAAAGTAAATTCTCAACAATTGAGTTCACATTTTCACCTTTTGATTTAGTCATGATAGTTATATTTTGAAAATGGTTACAAAAGTATAACTATTATTTAAAATGAACTATTTCTTTTGGAAAATATTTTCATTAAAAAACAAACAACCGATTGAAAATTTTCTCAATCGGTTGATAAATAAAAAGTTGTAGGTTGTTTAGAATGTCCGGAATCAGGTTCGTTTAAAGTTATATCATTACTCCTATACATTTTATTTCGGTAGTGAATATAGATTTCTTTAGTGTGCTTAATGCTAATTTAGTCCAGTAAACTTTCATATTCTACCAGTCTTTTGAAATATCTTCAATTCCATTTTGATCTAATATCTGATTATTTGAAATGTCCAGATTTGATTACTCAGCTCTGGCTTTGAGTCCTTTCTCGGACATGGTTTTATGATAGGGCCTTTTTAAAGCTTTATTAATAAGTTCATATATTTGTTCAAATAAAACATCGTCATTGAGCATGATTAATTGTTCTATGATTCTTAGCTTTTGGTTTTCCGAGTGGTTCATGACTATTTAGATTAATAAACAATATAATAAGTACAAATGTCTATTATTTTCAGCATAAATTGTTGTACTACATATTTGTGTCGTAAAAATATTCTGGTGTTTCGGTTTGATTAATATTAAAAGTCCTATCTTTGCAGTTCAAACTTAAAAACCACTTGTAAGGTTCAAAAAACATGATTAAAATTACATTCCCCGACGGTTCGGTGCGAGAGTTTGCCAAAGGCACCACCGGACTTCAAGTAGCTGAAAGTATCAGCTCACGTTTAGCACAGGAAGTGCTTGCTATCACAGTAAATGGCCAAATATGGGATCTGACCCGGCCAATTGAAACCGATGCGACCATCAAATTACACAAATGGGAAGACGAAGAAGCCAAACATGCTTTCTGGCATTCGTCGGCTCACCTGATGGCCGAAGCTTTGCAGGAGTTGTATCCTGGCATAAAATTCGGTATCGGGCCGGCTATCGAAAACGGATTCTACTACGATGTTGATCCGGGTACGGCGGTTATCAAAGAAGGCGATCTGCCGGCTATTGAAGCTAAAATGCAGGAACTTGCTGCACGCAAGGAAGCTATTGTCCGCAGTGATATAAGCAAAGCGGATGCGTTGAAAAAATTCAATGACAAAGGCGACGAGTACAAAGTGGAACTGATCACCGATTTGGCGGATGGAACCATTACGCTTTATTCGCAGGGCAATTTTACCGATCTTTGTCGTGGTCCGCACTTGCCCAATACCGGCGATATTAAAGCTATCAAGTTGTTAAGTGTGGCCGGAGCTTATTGGCGTGGCGACGAGAAGCGCAAAATGCTGACCCGTATTTACGGTATCACTTTCCCGAAAAAGAAAATGCTGGATGAATATCTGGCGCTTTTGGAAGAAGCCAAGAAACGCGACCACCGTAAAATAGGTAAGGAACTTGAATTATTTGCTTTCTCCGATACGGTAGGCAAAGGTTTGCCTTTGTGGTTGCCTCGCGGAACGGCTTTACGCCTTCGTCTCGAAGATTTCCTGAAAAAAATTCAGCGTCGTTTCGAGTATCAGCAGGTAATGACTCCGCATATCGGAAATAAACAACTTTATGTGACTTCCGGACACTATGCAAAATACGGAAAAGATTCGTTCCAGCCGATTCATACACCCGAAGAGGGCGAGGAGTATTTGCTGAAACCGATGAACTGCCCTCACCACTGCGAAATCTACAAGGTGAAACCGCGTTCGTATAAAGATATGCCATTGCGTTTGGCTGAGTTCGGTACGGTTTACCGGTACGAGCAAAGCGGTGAATTACACGGCCTGACCCGTGTGCGCAGCTTTACTCAGGACGATGCGCATATTTTCTGCCGTCCCGATCAGTTGAAAGAAGAGTTTTTAAAAGTAATGGATATTATATTCATCATTTTTAAAGCGTTGGATTTCGAAAATTTCGAAGCTCAGATTTCTTTGCGCGATCCAAATAACAAAGAAAAATATATCGGGTCGGATGAAAACTGGGAAAAAGCCGAACGCGCCATTGTGGAAGCCTGCGAAGAAAAAGGTCTGAAAGCCCGTGTCGAACTGGGCGAGGCTGCGTTCTACGGTCCGAAACTTGACTTTATGGTGAAAGATGCTATCGGACGTCGCTGGCAGCTGGGAACCATTCAGGTAGACTACAATTTGCCGGAACGTTTTGAACTGGAATACACCGGCGAGGACAATCAGAAACACCGTCCGGTAATGATTCACCGTGCACCGTTTGGTTCCATGGAACGTTTCGTGGCGGTACTTATCGAACACACAGCCGGTAAATTCCCGTTGTGGCTTACTCCCGATCAGGTGGTGGTATTGCCTATCAGCGAAAAATTCAACGACTATGCTTACGAAGTAGCTAAAACGCTGAACTTGCAGGATGTTCGCGTTCAGGTGGACGACCGGAACGAGAAAATCGGACGTAAAATTCGTGACAACGAGTTGAAACGTATTCCGTACATGCTGATTGTTGGTGAAAAAGAAGCTGAAAACAATGAAGTTGCCGTTCGCCGTCAGGGCGAAGGCGATAAGGGAACCATGAAAGTGGAAGACTTTGCCAAACTCGTAAACGACGAAGTAAATGCCATGGTGAATAAGTATTAGAGCAAAAAATTTCCGATTTTAATCGGAATTATATCGACAAACTCCCGTAACTATCAGGTTGCGGGAGTTTTTTATGTAAAAATGGTCTGTGTTTTTATCTCAAAATGAATATAAATTATGTATCTTAACGAAAATATCAGGATAAATGTGTTTATTTTTTATAAAAAACAACTAAGTACATGACAAGAATATAAAGATATTTATATCTGATTGACAATCAACATTTAAAAGCACAGAAGCAATGAAAGTTAGCCCGTTTTTAAAGAAGTTTTTAGCCCTTCTGCCATTGTTGAGGATTCTACTTGATTTTACTTTTTCGTGTAAATATATTCCAACTAAATATACGATTGAAGCTTTAAGAATGGCTTTAAAGCAAGTTTCCAAAGGTGCTGAAGGTTTAATTCACCATTCGGAGAGATCAATATTGTTGGTGGTTATGTTAAGGTACTGAATAAGAATCATGTTCAAATCAGTATGACTGAAAATGGAGATCCTCGTGAAAATGTAATAGCAGAGCGTGTAAATGGCATTTTAAAAGACGAGTGGCTGAATCAAATGAAACTAAGTTCAATTGAAGATGCTATAAAAGAACTGAAACGAATAGTTCAGATTTATAATAGCTGTCGACCTCATGCCAGTTTTGGATATGAAAACACCGAAATATGCTCACTGCCAATCAGGTGTATTCAAAAACATTGGAAAACGTATTACAAAGCTGAATAAACCGCAGTCACGTATTAGGTTTTCAAGGTATAAATAGCTCTTAGTTGTCATAAAAAAAGGATAGCTGAAAATCAACTATCCCATCTGTCTGACGTACTTGTCGCTAATCATATTTATTCCTTGTTAGGTTGCTCCTCAGCAGAGCCTAACTCCGCTTCAATATGATAGCATAAAGAAATTAAATGTAAAGCAATTATAGGATTATAAACAAAAAACTGTAAACAAATTTCAGGACGATACACTCTCTTCAGGAAAAAGAGTACGTTGAATGTTGTTTTCATAACTTCAATTTGTAATTATAAAGTTAGACTTAATAAATTATTGATGAGAGTTATGCGGACTGTCAATGTCAGACAGGAGAGTGTCTTTTTAGTTCAATTCGTACCCCTTTTTTGTTCTTTCCAAAAGGGGTACGAATTAGGAAATATTTTTGATAGGATTTAGTCCATTTTTTGTCAATTAATCCAAATACCGGATAAATAAAAAACCCTACAAATCGCTGAATTTGTAGGGTTTATCCGTTTTTTGTCGCTAATTGTCTTAGCTTACTGGCGGAGAGAGGGACTTGTACTCTCTCAATTATATTTTGAATTTCAATACGTTATATCTGCAAAATCTATCAGTCCACCTGGCTCTCCACCTCGAAAAATAACCTGAAAATGAGGAACCTCACACATCAAAGATGCGAATTTTATTTGGTATCTCAATCATTAAGCCGACTGCTTTTTGAAATAGTAAATAATAAAACTAAATTCATAATAACGTATGATATTTCAATATAAATACTTACTTTTGTACTGAAATATCAGTTCTTATGAAATAATAAGACAATGAATTATACAATTAAGCAAAAAAAGATATTAAATACGCTCGGGGAGAATATAAAGCTAGCCCGTTTAAGGCGTAAACTTTCCTTACGATCTTTAGCTGAAAGAGCCGGGATTGCTATTTCTACAATGACTAACATTGAAGCCGGTTCGCCATCTGTTTCATTGGGTAACTATTTGCAGGTATTGACAGTATTAAAACTTGAAGATGATTTACTGTTGATTGCAGACAAAGATCCGGTTGGCCGTCAAATTCAGGATGCCGGACTGGTGGTGAAAAAGAGAGCTCCAAAAAAGAAGGAAACTTCTTCTGTAATTAAACATGTTATTGATAAAGGAGATTCTGAAATGCCAGAATTTAAATAATGAAAATGGGAAAGAATCAGGAAAAAGAGATACTTGTTTATGCTGATTGGTTTATGTACGATGAGCCAAAATTAGTAGGGAGACTTTGGTTTTCAACCATCAGAGGTAAGGCTGTATATTCTTTTGAATATGAAAAAGAGTGGCTAAAAACAGGAATAACTATTGATCCGGAGTTGCCTTTATTCACGGGAAAACAATACGCAGGAGGAAATGAAAACTTTGGAATATTCAAGGATTCATCACCAGATAGATGGGGGCAGCTCTTAATGAAACGTAGAGAAATTCTTTTAGCCAGGCAAGAAAACCGTTCTCCAAATCAATTATTTGGTATTGATTTTCTTACAGGGGTTCATGATAATCATAGGATGGGCGGTCTGCGTTTTAAAGAAACTGAAGATGGTGAATTTATGAGTGATTATTCGAGACTGGCGGCTCCTCCATGGACATCTTTACGGGATTTGGAATATGCGGTTGAGCAGTATGAAAAGAATGCAGATGAATTGGATGAGGCTTCTTTGAAATGGATTAACCAATTGATTGCCCCCGGTTCATCCCTGGGAGGAACAAGACCAAAGGCCGATGTAGTTGATACTACCGGAAAACAATGGATCGCAAAATTCCCAAGTCGGAATGATGATACAGATATTGGTTTGTGGGAAATGGTTGTACATGATTTAGCGATAAAAGCTGGTATAACAGTTGCCAATGCCGGAGTTAAGAAACTGGGATCATCATATCATACCTATTTGTCTCAGCGATTTGACAGAACCGAAGATAACAGAAGGATACATTATGCATCAGCTATGACATTGTTGCAAAAAACAGATGGAGACGATGCTGATAGTGGAGCCAGCTATCTGGATTTGGTAGCATTTATCAAATCGGATTGTACGGATGTTGCTGAAAATTTAGAAGAGCTTTTTCGTAGGGTATTATTTTCTGTTTGCGTATCTAATACAGACGATCATCTACGCAACCATGGATTTTTATATATCGAATCAGGCTGGACTTTATCGCCTGCATTTGATATTAATGCCAACGAAACTGGAACAGGATTAAAATTGAATATTGATGAAGAAGACAACTCTTTGGATATTGATTTGGTTATGAGCACTGCGCCTTACTATTTGTTGTCCGACAAACGCGCGGAGGAAATAAAAGAGGAAGTGACCAAAGCAGTCTCTAACTGGAGACAGGTTGCAGCTAAGTATAAGATTTCGCCTTCTGAAATAGAGCGGAAAGCAAAAGCTTTTCAGGCATAACATTTTGTATTTGCCATATTGCAAACTAAAAAACATTAGAACAACCCAAAATCAGTGAAGAAACTACAAACAGATCTAGCTTGTTTGTTATTTTTTAATACTATAGCATAACGAATTGTTGTAAACTAAAATTCATATATTGAGTTGACATTCTTCTTGTATTTACTATAGATATATCTAAAATAATATATATTATTTGTATATAATTATAGATATATCTATATTTGTGGAAAAATTAAATGTATGTACAACGAATTGTATGAACAATCGGGTAATGAACTAATCCGGCAATTAGGAAAACGCTACAGTGACTATCGAAAACGAATGGGATATTCCCAAAAAGAAGTCTCCGAAAAGTCAGGGTTAAGTGTGTTCACTATCAGCACGTTTGAAAATGGGTACTCGACCGGTGTAACGTTGGCCTCACTTATCAAATTACTTAGAGCCATTGACAGCCTGGACGAAATAGAGAAACTACTACCAGAACTTCCGCAAAGTCCTCGTAACCTGTTTAAGAAACAACAGAAAGGGAAATAGGGTATGGATACGAATGCAGTAATGGTAAAACTATGGGGAATGCCAGTGGGATATCTTTCGTGGGATAAAAAAGCTGACTTAGCTGTTTTTGAATATGATTCGGAATTTTTAGACAAAGGCCTGGATATTGCACCGCTAACGATGTCTATTCATGCACCACGTAGCAGGAAGCATATACCCTGGACCGGTGATAAGGATAAATTGTATCTGGGTCTTCCCCCTATGATTGCCGATTCACTTCCCGATAAATGGGGGCATTCTCTTTTCAATGCATGGCTGCGTGATAATCATATTTCGACAAAGAGAGTAAATCCTGTTGATCATCTTTCGTTTATTGGAAGTCGGGCAATGGGTGCGCTTGAATATGAACCGGCTCAGAAGTTAGGTGATGATTCTGTTTTTTCAGTAGACATTGAACACCTTTATGAGTTTGCAAAACAGGTTTTGAATGAACGTGAGACAACAATTCTTAATGCTGAAAATTCAATTCTTTGGCAGGATTTGATCAAAATCAGTTCATCGCCGGGTGGAAAACGACCGAAAGCAATTGTGGCGGTAAATAAGGCAAACGGTGAGGTGATATCCGGTCAGGGAAATATTCCTGAAGGATTTGAACATTTCATTCTCAAATACGATGATAATTCTTCTTATCCATTAGCCAGGTTGGAATATATTTATTATCAGATGGCTTTGGCTGCGGGAATAACTATGATGCCGTCTGAATTACGTTCTTACGGAAATGTTACCCATTTTCTGACCCGTCGGTTTGACCGTATCGGTAATGATCGGATTCATACACAAACATTAGCTGCTATGTCTCCCGGAAGTGATAGTTACGAAGATTTGTTTGCTGTAATACGCAGGCTTAATTTACCATACGAGGATAGTAAGCAACAATATTTACGGATGGTGTTTAATGTGTTTGCCCGTAATGTGGATGATCATTCAAAGAACTTCAGTTTTTGTATGAGACCTGACGGTACATGGCGTTTGTCTCCTGCTTACGATTTGACCTATGGGGTAGATTTTACAGCTCCAGCATATATGAACAAACATTCAATGAGTATTAATACTAAAACTGAAGGTATAACCCTCGAGGATTTGGAAGCTGTTGCTCAACGGAATGATATTCAGGATTATAAGTCTTTAATTGAACAGGTTAGCAATGCAGTTGCTAAATTCAGAGAGTTTGCTTTGGAATTGAAAATTGATGAACAACTAATCAATTCTATTGAATCTGATTTTGTAAGAGTTTAAATAGAAATAAACCATAAGTATATAAGTAATCATTCATTATTTTTGATTACTTATGATATTTGTAAAAGCAAATTGCAGGCTAATTTTTAGTATAGTATGGGGTAATGAAGCAGGGAGATAATAACATTCTGCCGTACCGTTCACTCTTGCCGGTTATCCGATGGACGTGTAACAGCCCGTTTGACCCAAATTATGGCACAAGTCAAAAACATGGACGATGCCAATGCCAGGGGAGAGCGAAGCGCAGCTGAAGAAATGGCGAAAGCCGAAGCAAAATTGTTGTTGAAGGGTTTCAACTTCAACATCAATGCGGTTCTTGGCGCTGTATTGTATAAACCGTTTCAGGCAGATGCCGAAACCGGTGAAATCAGTATAGCAGAATTGAGCCCTGCAAGGGACGTTAGGAGCCACTCACGTGATTTTTAAGAGTGGATTGGTTGTTATAATTTTGTGACCGGCGATTCGGCTATTGTAGTTTCGGAACCGGTAAGACTGGCCATCAATGCAGATACACAAGCTTTATCTGTAAAGCCAGCAGCAGCTCCCGAGCTTGAAGGAACCCGTTTTATCCTTTTGGCAACTGATTTTGTTCAGGTGGTGAACAATGTTGATTATTCTATGAATAACAGCTCGTATAACGTGTTAGCTATTGTTGAAGTGATTTAAGACCCCCTAAATCTCCCGAAAGGGAGGCTTTTTGTTGTGAATACCTGTTTAGTCCAGAAATAGCGTTATATATTAGACAGTAGCCAACTTGTTCAGGGCAAGCTGTTATCATAATATTTTGCAGCATTATCACTATCATTGAAAATAATGCAAGAATTAGTAATAATACTTTTGGGGTGAACTCGACGCAGAATGAAAAATAGACCATTGGAAATGCATAGGAAAAGAGCTTTGGGAAAATGGAATGGCTGGAGCTTTGGGTGTGGGAAATTCTTGTGGTTTTCGGGCAGTGGAGCGGGAGAGTAGATCTTATGTGGCTATTATCAAGCTCAATATAAAGAAAATAATTCTTTGTATATTAGTCGTTATATAAGTTATAAATATATGAAATAAAAGTTGTTACTTTGCAAACAATATGCAGAATTACAACGATTTAAAATTAAATGAAGCCCAATTTCTATCAGTTGTGGGCATTAAAGTTCAATAGTTCAATTCTTTGAACCTTGTTGAGAATCTTATATTTCAGTCTATACTGTTTCTGGTAATTACCGTAGACGGATAAAAAAGCAACGTAAAGACGGTGTTTTCTCAGATATAGAGACTATGTTGATTTTTATTCTTTCCTACATGAAGAATAACCCCTTGCAGCAAGCACATGCTGCCGTATTTAATATGAATCAACCTCAGGCGAATCTGTGGATTTATTTGCTAAAGAAGATACTGAATAATACTTTGGAAAAGGCAAATTGCATTCCATGCAGAACAGTAGATGCTTTAAACAAATTACTTGCTGAAGGACAAGATATTTTTATTGATGGAACAGAACAGCTATACTTTGACCAAGCGATCCTGATGTTCAAAACTAAAAAAGTTAGACTTTGGCTTGATTCTGGCTTCGAAGGATTCAATACTGAAATCAACCGTCCTAAAAATAAACCAAAGGGAAAGGATTTGACTCAAATAGAAAAGAAGTCAAATTAACAAATTTCCAGAACTCGTGTCAAAGTCGAACATGCAGTTGGCAACTGCAAAATACTTCGAATTGTAAAAGAGAAAATTAGATCATTTGGTGATGATTTCCGAGACTTAGTTATGGTACCGGCTTGTGCCTTATCTAATTTCAAACTAAAATATCTATAACAAAATAACTTATATAAACTCTATTCCGTTAAAAATTTAAAGGATTTGAAAATCTATATCAAAAACATGGTTTGTATTCGCTGCCAGATGGTTGTGAAATCTGAATTGGAAAAGTTGGGGTTAAATTATACTTATGTCAAAATCGGAGAAGCTAATATTTTTGGAAACATTTTACCGGAACAATTAGAAGAACTTAATTTAGCCTTAAAGAAATCAGGACTTCTTTTGATGGATGATAAAAAAAGTATTTTAGTTGAAAAAATAAAAAGTGCTATTATTGAATTGGTTCATTATACCGATGAACAAATTAAAATAAATCTTTCAGATTATTTGAGTGAAAAGTTAAACTATGACTATACCTATTTAGCCAATCTTTTTTCCGAAGTAAAAGGGATAACCATCGAAAAATTTTACCTGACACATAAAATCGAGAAAGTAAAAGAATTAATTGTTTATGATGAATTAACCCTTACCGAAATTGCCTATAAAATGCACTACAGTAGCGTTGCTCATCTTTCAAATCAATTTAAAAAAATTACAGGGCTAACTCCAAGCCACTTCAAAAAGCTCAAAACCCAACGCCGAAACACTCTTGAAAATGTGTGAATAATGTAACATATCTTTTCAATTGTATAACATTTTACGGGTTAAAATGTAATATCTTTACTTTCAATTCAAAACAAATGGTTACACAAGAAATTGAAAAATCAAGAATCTACACCCTCAATGAAATCATTGAATATACGCCAAATTCTGTGGTCAGTAAAACTATTATTCGCAAAGCAACAGGTAACATTTGTATAATAGCTGTTGATGCCGATGAGGTTTTATACGGAAAAATCTCTCCATTTGAAACTTTTATTCAAATTCTTGATGGGACAGCTAATGTTATTATTGATACTAAATCAAATATATTAAAGGCAGGGCAAGGTATCATTATTCCTCCCCATATTTCAAATATAATAAAAGCAAATCAACGATTTAAAATGATTTCGACCGTAATTAAAAGCGGATACGATGAGATTTCAATTTAACATATTGTAATTAAACACTAATAAATCAATATTATGTCGAAAGATAAAAATGCAAAATCGAAAGGAAACAAAAAAGAAGCTGTTAAAAGTCTAAAAGAAAAAAGAACAGCAAAAGCAGAAAAAAAGGCTGAGAAAAATAAAAAAAATGAATTATAAATTTCACTCAAAACGTTAGCACTTACATAAAAAATCCCAACAGTAATAATGTAAATTAATTTTTATAGATTGTAATTTGGGGTTCATGTACCGTTATGTAAATTAATAAAATTAGAATATGAAAATAGCTTTTATTGGTACATACGTTCCTCGAGAATGTGGCATTGGTACTTTTACGCACAATTTGTATAATTCTGTACTAAAGAATATTGAAAGTAAAAAAAAAATAAATACAGGTTTTGTGGTTGCTCTAAACGATAATGACCTCACTTACAAATACCCCGAAGAGGTTAAGTTAACCATCAAACAAGATTACCAAAGCGATTATATAGAAGCAGTTAAATACATTAATCTTAGTGGCGCCGACCTTTGCATATTGGAACATGAATTTGGAATTTTTGGCGGAGAAAGCGGGGTGTACATTCTTCCGTTATTGTATCGTTTGGAAATACCACTGATTGTAACTCTTCATACCGTTCTTAAAAATCCCTCCTACAACGAAAAAGCGGTTTTACAGGAAATTTGTAAAATGGCACAGAAAATTGTAGTAATGAGCCACAAAGCTATTGAATTTTTAACTGAAGTTTATCAGGTTCCTATAGAAAAAATAGCCTTAATCGAACACGGTGTTCCCAATATCCATTTTACTCCCGAAGCTGCAAAAAAAGAATTCAAACTTGAAAACAAAAAAGTACTCTTAACTTTTGGTTTTGTAGGTCGAAACAAAGGCATTGAAACAGTAATTAAAGCCCTTCCGAAGATTGTAGAAAAATATCCCAACGTGGTTTATATTGTTTTAGGGAAAACTCACCCCAATGTGATAAGACATTCGGGAGAAGAATACCGTATTTATCTTATGCGTTTGGTAAATTCCTTACATCTTGAAAAAAATGTAGTGTTTCTCAACGAATTTATCGACGAGCAAGACTTATTTAAATACCTATATGCTTCAGACATTTACATTACTCCTTATGTTAACGAAGCTCAAATTACCAGTGGAACACTCTCCTACGCCGTAGGTGTTGGTACTGCGGTAATTTCAACTCCCTATTGGCATGCTGAAGAATTGCTGGCAGATGGGAGAGGTTTATTGTTTAATTTTAATGATTATGAAGAGTTAAGCACTATCATAAACGATTTGTTGGGTCATCCGGTAAAAATGATTGGCCTTAAAAAGCAAGCTGCTGATTACGGTAAAAATATTACGTGGCCAAAAATTGGCGACAGATATTTAGAACTGGCTCAAACAGTTTTAACCGCCCAGTTAACTGCATCAGAAAAAAAAGAGGTTGAATTAGATTTGTTGGCGCTACCTCCTTTTTCGTTGGCACACATCAACCGGTTAACCGATGATACTGGCATTATCCAACATGCAAAATTTGGAATTCCAAACCTGAAAGAAGGCTATTGTCTCGACGATAACTCGCGTGCATTACTTATGGTATTGATGGCTTATGAGCAAATGAAAGATAAGCGCGCACTTGAATTGTCGCCAATTTATCTTAGTTATATTCATTATTTGCAGAATACTGATGGTACTTTTCGTAATTTTTTGAGTTTTAGCCGCAAATATCTTGATGAAGTAGGTTCCGAAGATTCTTTTGGCAGAACAATATGGGCGCTGGGATATTTGTTGTATAAAGCACCCAATGATGCATATTATCAAACAGGAAGACTAATTTTCTTTAATGCATTACCAAATTTTGAAAAATTAAAATCCATCAGAGGCATTGCAAATACAATGATTGGTATTTGTTTCTATCTGAAAAATAATCCTTCAGACGACTCAATGACCGAAAGACTACGGAACATGGCAAATATTTTAGTTAAACATTACAATGAAAATCAAAGTTCCGAATGGCAATGGTTCGAATCTCTATTGGCATACGACAATGGCATATTACCTTTAGCCCTTTTACATTCAGCCCAAATACTGAATGACAGCAAAATCACTAAAGTTGCAATTGAATCTATGAATTTTCTGACTAAACATACGTTGAAAGACAATTATCTTTCGATTATTGGAAACGAAAAATGGTTTAAAAAAGAGGGAGAGCGGTCTGTTTTTGCACAACAGCCTATCGATGCTATGGCATCCATTTTAATGTATCATCAGGCATTTCATCTCACAAAAGATAAAGAATATCTAAACAAACTGTACACTTCATTCTTGTGGTTTTTGGGTGAGAACGACCTCCGGATGAGTCTTTATGATTTTGAGACTCAAGGGTGTTGCGACGGATTTGAAAATTATGGTGTAAACCGCAATCAGGGAGCCGAGAGTTCGCTGGCATATTTAATTTCATATTTGACTGTATTACAAGCTTATGATGATTTTCACAAAGTAATATAATTTTTAAAACGGAATAAATGAGATGAAAACACAGTCACTCTCGAAAAATCGATTTTGGCTTCCGTTAGATAATGCGGCAAAGATTTATCCTGCAATTATTTCTGATGAAGTTTCAGCCGTTTTTAGGTTAACAGCCGTATTAAAACAGCCTGTTAAAATTAAACTATTTCAAAAAACCGTGCTGTTAGTGGAAAAACGTTTTCCCTACTACAAAGTCCAACTTAAAGAGGGCTTTTTTTGGTTTTATCTGGAAAATCTGGCGGAGCATATTCCTATCAATGTTGACAAATCGCTTTTATGCAGAAGGTTTCGAAAAGGTGAAGTCCTTGTACGAATTTTAGTGCGTGATAACCGTATAAGTGTTGAATTTTCACACACTATAACTGATGGCAATGGTGGTTTTGAGTTTTTAAAAACTATTCTGATTGAATATTCGAAAATTTGTGGAATAAATATTCCTGTTGAATATGCTTATATAAAACCGGATTCTCCAGTATTAGAAGAAGAATACGAAGACGCATACAAGAGGTATTTTAAAGAAGAGATTCCACCTGCCGTAAAACGCTCGAAAGCTTTTCATCTTCCATTTCAACTAAATACAATACCACGATTTGAGCAATCTGCAAGTATAATTTCAATTAACCAAATCAAACAGGTGGCAAACGCTAAGAATGTAAGTATTACCGTTTACCTGACATCGGTATACTTGTATGTATTACAGGAAATTTTTGAAACTTTGCCTCTTTCAAATAAATTCAGAAAAAACAAACGACTACGAATAGAGGTGCCTATCAATTTGCGAAATATTTTTACGACGAAAACTATGCGGAATTTTTCGTTGTTTGTGATGCCCGAAATAGATTTGCGTTTAGGACATTATACCTTTGATGAAATACTTAAATCTGTCTTTCACCAAATGGAATTGGAAACGGATGAAAAACTAATTAATAAATATATAGCAAGAAATGTGGGTAGTGAAAAAAAAATCTACATTCGGGCTGTTCCACTTTTTCTTAAAAGTATTCTCCTGCGTATGAAATATAATTCCTTGGGGGCAGCACAATATAGTGGAGTGATTTCCAATTTGGGAAGAGTAAAATTGCCGCCCGAAATTAATGATATGATTGATTATTTTATTGTTATTCTGCCTCCGCCCGACAAAACGATTAAAATACACTGTGGGGTAATCGGCTATGGAGATAAACTGGTATTGAATTTTAGCAACATAACGAAATCGAAACAATTTGAAAACAAATTTAATTGTTTTTTGAAAAATCAAGGCATTAGCACAGAAACGATATATTAAAAATTTAGAAAATGATTTGCTGTCAAAATTGCGGAGTAGAACTGGAAGAAAATGCGAATTATTGTTCGCTATGCGGTGAGCCGGTATTAGATAAAAATAGTGCTCAATTAGATCATTTAACTTTTGGTGAAACAAAAAATAAAGCGTTAACTGATTTTCAGAAATTAAACCAATTGCAAAAACGAAAGATATTTTGGGAAATTGCCGGTATCATTCTTTTCTCAGGTATGCTTATTACTTTAACTATCAATTTAGTGATAAACCATTCCATGACTTGGTCAAAATACATCATAACTACCGGATTTATTTTATTCGTAAATATTACTCTTGTTTTGTTTTTGAATAAAAAAATATTTTCATTGTTTTTCTTGAGTTTTATAGCATCAACTGTTTTTCTTTTGCTCCTTGATAATTATACAGGAAATAACGGATGGGATACGAAACTTGGAATTCCCTTGTTGTTGGCTGCATATATTATCGTTTTATCCTTTATTTTGATTGAAAGGAAAGCAAAACAAAAAGAGTTAAATCTTATTGCTTACTCGATTATTGCTTTAGGCTTGCTGTGTGTTTGCATCGACGGAATTATCTCTATCTACATTGAAAGCCGTCTTAGTTTAGGATGGAGCATTATTGTAATGGTTGCTGTTGCGTTTGTTTCGATTATTCTATTATATGCACATCGTCGTCTAAAAAAAGGAACTGACTTAAAACGCTTTTTTCATCTTTAGAATACACAAAATGAAATAAAAAAATCCGCAATTTGCGGATTTTTATGTTTAAGACATTTTTATATCAAACTACACGAGTTTCACATTTATGGCGTTTAATCCTTTTTCTCCTTGTTGAAGGTCAAAGGTTACTTCGTCCTCATCTTTAATTTTATCTTTTAATCCTGTTGAATGGACAAAATAATCTTTGTTTGATTCTTCGTCTTTAATAAATCCGAATCCTTTTAATTCGTTGTAAAATTTCACTTTTCCTTTATTCATTTTTTAATAATTAAATTAATGCTAATAGATTAAATTGTATGAGTATTACAGTTAATAATAGATATCCTCATTTTAATAATTTTCTTAGTATTAAGGTGTATAAATGTTTTTTTATTGTTTATGGTCTATTGGCACAACGCCAGCCATTTCTCCTATAATATTGATTAATTCTGTTCCTGTTGGAACGACAATTTTTGCATTCGTTTCAAGAGATGTTTCAACAGCTTCTATTTTTCGCAAAAGTTGGGCATTCCCTACAAAATATTTATCGGCAGCCTCATTTACAAGTCTAATGGCTTCGGCTTCACCTTCGGCATGTAGTATTTTAGCACGTTTATAGCCTTCAGCTTCTTTAATTTTAGCCCGTTTAATACCATCTGCAACAGTTTCAGCTGCCGTTGCGGAATCAATTGCAGCTATTTTTTCGTTTTCAGCTTTCACCACTTTGTTCATCGTTTCCTGTACATCCGTCGGAGGGTCAATTTGTTTCAATTCGGTACGAATAATTTCTATTCCCCAGTTTTGAGTCTCTTTATGAAGGGTTTCATGTAATTCTGCGTTAATTTTTCCTCGTTCACTGTTCGCTGATTTCAGCGTAAGTGTTCCTATTATATTGCGAAGAGTTGTTCTGGCTAAATTAACAATCTGCCACTGATAATTATTTACATCGTAGGTAGAGCCTTTGATACTTTTCTCATCCGATTTTACTCTGAAATAAACCTGTGCATCAACACTGGCATTCAGGTTATCATTAGTAATAATTTCCTGTGGATCAGCATCAATCATTTGTTCGGTAATATTCACTAAAAATATACGGTCAATAATAGGTATTATCCAATGAAAACCCGGATTAGCTATTTTCTTGTACTTACCAAGTCGCTCCATAAGTCCTCTGTGGGTGGGTCTTACAATTCTTATACCTGCCAGAAAAAACAGAACAATTGGTATGATAATTAAATAGAAGTAGTTCATTTTTTTAGTTTTATTCTGTTTTGTTAATGAGATGTATTCTGTATTTCGATTACTTCTCAAGTAATATTTCTATCAAACAAAGGTATTCTTATTCTATTCGGAAAGTATTACACAACTATGCGAATAAGTTACATCATTCACACATTTAATCTGCTAAAAAATGTAGGTGTGGAAAAAGTGTAGCGGAACTGATTGATATTTCTCTTAAACTTGTTTTTTTAATTCTACCAACAATTCTTTCAAATCAACTGTAGCATAAGTTGAAGCTAAATCTGACATGGCATAAGGAATAATCAGATCGTTGTTGTTAACCATTGAACCGCATGAATAAACAACATTGGGTACATAGCCTTCACGTTCCTCTTCATTAGGCATCAATAAAGGAGATTTTAAGCGCCCGATTACTTTTGTTGGATCATTCAAATCCAGCAATATAGCTCCCAATGAGTATTCACGCATTGGACCAACTCCATGAGTAATTACCAACCAACCCTCGTCGGTTTCAATAGGAGAACCACAATTACCTATTTGAACAAACTCCCAAGAATATTTTGGAGTTTGTAGTAGCTTTGCCTCACGCCAAACATTAATATTTTCTGAAAAAGCAATATAATTATTAAAGCCATCCAAACGACAGAGCATGGTATATTTTCCGTTCACTTTACGTGGGAAAAGTGCCATCCCTTTATTTTGGGCTATTTCGCCGTGAACCGGTAGTATTCTGAAATGATAAAAATCTTTGGTGTCAAGCATTTTAGGCAATATGGTTGTACCATCGTAAGCAGTATACGTCGCATAATAAGTTGCTTCTTTGTTTTCATCGATAAATTTTACAAAACGAGCATCTTCAATCCCATTTTTTTCATTAGATGAAACAGGAAAAATAACTCGTTCAGAAATGTTGGTATCTAACGAAAAATCAAGCTCATAATGAGATGAAGCCAACCATGTAAGTTGATTAAAAAGCAGTTCTTTGTCGGAGGTTAACTGAAGTGATTGCTTCGCATCGTCAATACATTTGCTCAACTCATCATAAGTGAATTCTTCATTTAATTTATTGAGAACTATTTCTGACGGAATTGTAGAATGGAAATTCATCTCTTCCAATTTCTCCTTAAACGGTTTCTTATCGTATATATATCGGCGAATATGTTCGGCTTCTTCGAGCATATTACCAATTGGCTCAATAATCAAATGATTATTTTTATCCATTACACCTGTGCGAAAAACGATAGAAGAAATGTGACCTTCACCGGTAGCTCTAAAACTAAGAATAACCCTTTTTTCGTCCGGCAAAACTTCAGACTGGTCCGGATGTTCAACGATAGAAGGATTAAAAAATGCAGCTGACTCAATAGAATATTCCATCGTAAAATAAGAGCCAATTAAAATCTTTCGAGAAAAATGAATTGAGTGAGGATCAACATTCAATTTAACACACAAATAAGCTATTTTATTAAAATGCTTCTCGAATATTTTGGAAATATTCCTGTGGCGAAGTGAAAAATCTCTTAATACAGGACTCAATGCCTTCGAAACTTCCTCTTCCGGCATTCCCAATACAGATCGGATTGTGCTCATAGCCCTTTCTTCTGTTATGAATAAGAACCTTGCGATAACGTGCGATGGGTCAGGACTGAATTTTATATTTTTGCGCTTCAGATTTATTGACATAGATGTTTTTTTAGTGTGGGCTAAAGGTAGTTACTATAAATGGAACAAAGCCATAAAAATTGTTTTTTAATTTCAACTGAACTTATCTTGACTTTTAAATCAAGGCAGAATTAACGAGTATTATATTCCCTTTTCAGACAGAAAATACAGATTTTATTTTCTACAGATTTCTGTAATTCTGATTCTATCGAGGAATCTTTTGTCTTATTTTTCTAATCTTTATTGAAACAAAGAATTACTACGAAAAGTCAAGACGAGTTCACTGTTTAAATTTGATTTTCAAATTTTCAAATAGAAATTTTTAGACCTTACCCCCCGCCTTTTTCCAACCTTATCCGCTTTCCAATTGGCGGACATCTTCTCCTCGACGAGAAGGCAAACCGGAATGAATGGAGCTTGCGAAATGGAAATAAGTAAAAAAAATGAACCGACCGCAAGCACATGGAAATAAAACCCGACTTGTTTTTTGATACTGCAATCATTGAAAGGGAGGAGTGGAATTCTTGTGTCGGGCAACGGAGCAGACTAATACGTTGATCTTTTGCGGATATTATACATAATTAGGTTATATTTATCCCTGTTGTTTCACCGTTAGGCGGGGATCGAATATAACTACATGTTATGTATATTAGCTTCGGGTTGTTTTTTCTGGCACATTTCAGGCACGGTGGTGGCGGTTGGAGTACCTGATTTTTTTTGCTTGTGGGTTGATTGGCTTATTGATTTTTTTGAGGAACGAGAAAAAGCAATGTGCCAAATTGTGCGAGGATTGCAAAAAGTGTGACAGAAAAAAACAACAGCAGGGTGGATTGCGCGGAGGCCGACAAAAAGCCTGTGCAAGCCCAGAGGTACAGGGGCGGGGATTGCTGGCGGCTGGGGATTAGCATGCGGAGTTACCGTAATTATCTATCAGGTGGAGCCTGATCGCTAAAAGCAGTTTGAATCTTAAATCAAGGTATCTCAAAGTAATATTTGAAATATCATAGCTAAAAACTATCGATAATTTCTTTTAAAACTCTCATTCAAAATTCCAACTATGTAATTTGCAGTTTCTTGAATACGCCCATGTATCAATACATTGGGGATTCTAACAGTATAATATCCTTTTCGGAATGAATGATAAGTTCGCTTCAAATCAGCCATAGCTTGTTCGTAACTGTAATTGTGATGACCTATCCACTTCAATATTAATTTTTGCTTCTGGAATTGCAATGTCTATATGCTTAAATCCATCAAATTTTTCAAGTTCAGCAGGAACACCTCTTTGCTTTAATTCGAAATACAAAGATATTGCTTCAATAGTAGATTGCTCAGACATTTGATTTATCCAATCCTGATGGTAAATACACAACGGAACTCCAAATTGCTGAACTGAGAAATTAAAAACTCCTTGTGTTATTGATTGGTTACATTCCAAACAAGAATAATGTTTATCCATGTGTATTTATGATTTTTGATTTTGCTCAATAATTTTATCTGCAAGGAAATAATACATTACAGCAATGTTATTTGTTAGTTTCTCAAGTCTTGGAATCCAAGTTTTCAATTCTTTTTCTCCCAACAATGAACCAAAGTCTTTTTTCTTAAATGCCTTGTCATTTGGATAGAAATAAGGATGACAATCAATCGAAAATTGATAATTTTGTTTTTTTCTTCTATCAATTAAGAATTGTATATAGTCGGGAGTAATGGATAGTTTCTCAAATAGTTTCTTGTATTCATTTGGTAATTTATCTTTTGAAAAATGCTTCCAAAAGAAGTTGTTATTGTCATATAGTTCATTTGTATTAGAAAAAGATTCATTCAAATTTTTATTGATAATACATGCAAAAAAAACATCCATTGTTTCAATAAAAGGTCTTTGTAAGTTCTTAACACAATCTGATAATCCAGAATAAATCATTTTTCGTATTCCAATCAACAAACTAATCAATTTGGAAGACAATATAAGAAATGATAATCCTGACTTATTTTCCTGGTGAGTTGATTTACAGACCTCATGTATTTGAATAATCAGATTTAATCCATCATCAAATAAAACCAAATAGTTTTCTAATTCTTTATCCAGAATTTTTTTATTCTTTTTAGATTGACTTTCAAGTTTGTTATTGAGCTCTACCGAACCTTTTAACCCAAAATGTCTTTTAAATGCTTTATCGAGTTTTTTAGAGTGTTGCTTTATGTGTTTTATATTCTCAGCTTTCATCAAATTATATTTTGCATATTCTAGTTAAATTTAGACTTTCATTAATTATACTGGGTTTTCATTAAAAGAGAGAAAAAATTACACATAAGTTCGAAGACAAACAGACTTGTTAGAAATCATAAAATGATTAGTGTTTTGTCAATCCTATCCCTAAGTTCTGGAAAAACAGTCACTTCATCCGCAAATTTATTCCATTGGCTAACCGTCTCACTTATTTTATCTATAATATCCAACGCTTTCTTTGTTTTAATTGACTTTTCAACAGACAGAAGATCTTCCTTTGTAATATCTTTTCGTTTTCCATTTATACTTAATGCGTGTTGATTTATCCATCTGTTATCGGGACTGTACGCATAGCAAATATCATAGGCGGGTGATAATTCCCATTTACCTTCTTTTTTCAATCTAAACGAGAAGTTTTTAGTATGATCATCACAATTCTGCGCAACGACATTAAACACCATTCGTCTAAACATTTGCTCCGTATCCTGATAATCCAATTTAAGTTCACGCATAGTTTGAAATAGCTGTTCATAGCTAAAACTATTTACCAGATTAAAATCAAAGTGTTTTATTGCACAAAAAGTTTGTATATGATGCTTTATGTCTCCACCTTCTCTATCAAAGCGTTTGGTCATAAAATGAGCTCTTCCATTCTCTTCCAAAAGCTGAGATGGCATCATTTCAATGCCACAAACCTTAGCCATGTTGTAATAGGCCATTTCCACACGCCCATATCCCTTGCTTGCCCCTACCTGAACATCACTTACTCCATCTAATTTAATCAACCAATGCTCAAAACCACTAGGAGCTTTTGTTTGTCCGGATTTGACTTCTCCTGTTTTTTCGTTATATGCGATTACAGCTTTTGGACGCGCTCCACCAGCAGAAGTTCCGATCTTTAAAATATCCAACACTGCTTTCTCTTCATCTTTTTGAAGATTAGTTGTAAATGATTCTCTTTGGGATAACATTTTTTGCGCTATCTCAACGAGGCTATTTATTTCAATTGAAAATGTTCTTTTGCTTTCTTTTATTGTAGGCGGTTCAATCTCCAGTGCTCCCATCCCCCTTGTACCTATAAAACAAAGCATTTCCACGGGGTTCATGCTATCCTGTGGGCGTCCCTGTTGAGCCAGCCACATATTTATCAGTTGATTTCCATATTTATCCGGAAGCATGTCAGCTAACAAACCAGGTAATCCTTTGAATGTATCGAATTCTGCGTTTTTATCCCGTCTCAGTTCCGGAAACGACATTATTTTTTTTGTGGAATTAACCGGCATTTTCAATGGAGCCAACTCCCAATTTAGTTTTTTGAAATTCGGATCATATTCAAAACTTGCCAATCCAGTACTTTCATCCCAAGCAACTGCTCCTACAAGTTTTCCCCAGATTTTTACTTCAGCTACATCCATAATTTATTGTTTATTTCTGTCTGAAATTATTCTTTATTTCCACGAGCTCTTTGTCTTTTCTCCTTTTCCATTTTGGCTAATGCCAATGGACTTATTGTTTGTTTTACTGAAAACACCTCCATTACATGTAATTGGTCTAACGCCCGAAGTGTCTGTATTAATGTAGCTAACGTTACAGTTCCTCCACGTTCCAACAAACTTAAAGTAGAGCGGCTTATACCGGCAGCACTTGCCAACATTTCCTGTGTTTTATTTTGTTCCAAGCGATGGTGGCTTATAAAACTCCCAATATGTTCGGCTAAAGCTTTATCGCTCATTGAATCCCAATTTGTGTATGATAAGTCAGTCATAAAGCTAAATTATTTGCATTAGTGAATGATAATTCATGCAAATATAAATATTTATTTCCAAACCACAAAATACGAATGATAAATCAGTCATTAAATTGGAAAATAATATTTTATGAATGATATGTCATTCATAAAATATCTAATAAGATATGCTTGTTAATTGTATATCTGATTTTATTGTCAATTTTAGAAATATGTTTCTATTACTTATGCGAATCAGGAGTAGCGGCTCCTAGATTCAATTTGATTTATTTTGTTGATATAGAGTAAATTAGTTGTCAAATAATTTGCTCAATTCGTTGAAAAATCATTAACTTAGAAGAAAAATAACCACATTTTTCACAAGTATGATCTCCAACGAGAAAGAGCAAAAATTAATAGCCATTTACTTTTATATTTGTGATTTATACGATAAAGAACTTTGTTTTCTCTGCCAAAGAAACAGCAATAATTTCCGACCGGAGTTTACCGATCAGGAATTAATGACAATTTATCTTTTTGCAGGATACGAACAACGGTATTTTCAAATCAATGAAATTCA
>JAQVAV010000027.1 GCA_028690665.1 Paludibacter sp. | reverse complement strand
TAGCTACAAATAGCTACATAAATATGGTAAAAACTTGACAAAAAATAAGACCTGGAAATCCAGATCTATCAATGCTTTAGAGGATATTTTGTTAATTGGTCAATAAGGCTAAGCTGTCAAACTTCCGCATTAGATTATCCGGAACGAACAAAAGGATTTGCGCATTAAAAGTTTTTAACACGTTGTTAGCTCTTGCTATATTCCGATAATCTGCTATAATATAATTAGTAAAGGCAATCGCCACAGGGTGGTTGGCCAGTGGAATATAGTAAAAAACCTTCCTGACTCGCCAAAGTACAGGGAAGGTTTTTTATGTTAGTGACATATTAGATAAATAAATGTCAGTAATGCAATAATGAACATACCAAATTGTATTAAGTCTTTGAAATCAAACTTATTATTCATATACATCACCTCCATTCTATGTAGAATGAAGGCCAACCACCCTATACACGATTGCCGGCAGTTGGTAAACTGCTTAGGTGAATTATACCATACTGCAAGCTAGAACACAGTTCGAAAAAATAAGTTAAAGATTTAATTAAACTAAAAGATATTAAATAGCTTGTAATATCAAGCTTAACCTTGATTTCGGTATTGAATTGATAACTATGTTTTCATTGAGGGCAGCACAACCCGTTTTAAACAATAAATAATAAGATACACAGAAAAGCAGTCCGAGAAGGCTGCTTTTCGTTATTCGCCTGGTGCTGCTTGAGCACCAGGCAGTGTTAAAAGTAACAATGAAATCTGTTTATTTGACCTGAAAAATAATTAGAGTATAATGAAAGCTACGAAATTATTTTGCAAAATTAGCCCACAAACCGAAGACAAACTATGACTAACTAAGGAGGAAGACATGAGAAGAACACTTAAGATGAGGATGTGGTTATTAGTATTTTTATTTATATCACCGATACTTTTACATCTGCTACCATGGTTACATATTGAAACAGAAATCGCGGCTTATTCAGCCGAGAAAAACGAAGTACGGCTTAATACAACAGAAGATACAATAGGCATACATACACTGATGTCCACATACGTATACGATTTTATTGATAATCGTAATTTGGATGCAGATTATTCCTGTAAGTCATCTAATAAGAAGATTGTATCTATCACGGATAAAGTACAGTTGAGAGGAGTATCAAAAGGTACTGCAACAATTACAATGTCAGTAGTGCTATAAGGAACGATGATAATAGAAATATTATCGATTACTCACCACTGAACCATAGCAGCATAAGCTGTCCTTAACAAAAAGTAATTTTTGAATGTAATCCCGGCTTGGGCTTGCACAGAGCAGTGTTGAATAATAAGTAAGATGAGTTTTTGTCTGAGAGAAGAGAGTAGTTTTTCTTGAGAATAAGTTGAGAGACTCTTACATTAACTGGTAAAGTTGATATGAGGGTCTCTTTTGATAGACTATGAAAATTTTATGCTTCCTTGCATAATTACAATCTAATATTCTATTTATGAAGTGAACATTTACATAATTTCTCCTTATTTAAGTGATATATTTTATATGAGAGCTATTAAAAAATATCAATTGTGCAATAGATGGAGGTAAATGTATGTTTAAAAAAATAAAAAAAATAATAAATAAATTTCTTGAAGACCTTGCTAAGGAAAATAAAGAATTATATGGTAGTGGAAGAATGGATTGTTGCAACCTTAATAAAACAAAAGAAAGATCAAGTAGAAAATAGATGCTTTAATCTGAAAGGATATGGGACAATAAATGAATGTCAGTGTGCTATAATGAACATGCCGAATTGAATTATATCTTACAATTTATTATATGTGATTAGAAAAGGTAATCACCACAGGGTGGTTGACCAGAAGAAGATAGTTAAGAACCTTCCTAGACTCGCCAAAGTACAGGGAAGGTTTTTTGCGTTGGTGATATTGAAATTGTTTCTTTATAAGAATATATCTGATATTTAAGTAAAAAATATTACCAACCTTATAATTTATAAATTGCCCGTTCTTTTATTTATAAGAGCGTCGTTTTTAAAATATTAATATGTGTGATTAAAAAGAAACAATAAGAGACCAATATATGACAATTAGACATGGAGGCATCAATGTTATCACGTATCAGTGTGAAAAAACCATATACAGTGCTTGTTGGAATTGTGTTGATCATCATTTTAGGTGTAGTATCTATATCTAAAATGACTGCAGATTTATTACCCAGTATCAATCTGCCTTATGCCATTGTAATGACTACATATCCGGGGGCAAGCCCGGAAGAAGTAGAAATGGTAGTAACAAAACCGGTAGAAGCATCTATGGCTACAATCAGTAACATCAAAAATATCCGATCATTATCCAACCAGAATATGTCGATGGTAATCCTGGAATTCGAACAGACTGCAAATATGGATTCTGTAACCATAGAGATGAGAGAGAGTCTGGATCAGATTCGTACCTATTGGCCGGATGAGGTTGGCAATGCAATGATTATGAAGCTAAATCCCGATATGTTACCAATCATGGTCGCATCCATTGGTAAAAAAGGTTTAGACAGTTCTCAATTAACAGAGTATGTTAAAGCCAATATGATTCCTGAAATTGAAAGTATCGAAGGGGTCGCCTCCGTTAGTTCAAGTGGTGAGATAGAAGAAGCAATCCATGTAATTATTGATCAGGAAAAAATAGATGCAGCGAATACTCAAATCCGCAATGCTTTAGATGACTCCTTCTCAGAGGCAGAAGAAAAACTTCAACGGTCACAGGAAGAATTAGATCAGGGGAAAGAGCAGCTTGAGACAGGTAAAAACACTACAAACAGCAGCTTATCCGAAGCAAAAACTCAGTTAACTGAAAAACAGCTTCAAATCTTAAAAGGTGAGCTTGAAATTGATAAGCAGCTGAAGGATTTAGAAGAGAAGGAAGCGCAGCTGTTAGAAGGGGAGAAAGAGTTAGCAGAAAAAGAGTCAAGGGTACTTTCGACAGAACAAGAACTTAGTCAAAACGAAAATGAACTGCAGTTGGCACTGGAACAGTTAAACAAAGCAAAATCAGCACTAGAGCAGTTAAACTCTGCAAAGATCGGCCTGGCTGCTTCTTTAAATGAAGTTACAGTGAAGATCAATGAAATTGAGGCAATGGGAGATCTGGCACCGAGTGAAGCAAAAGCAGGGTTACAAATTTTAAAACAACAAGCCGCTACTTTGCAGGGTCAACTGGTTTCGCTAGAGCAGCAAATCAATGCGATAGGCATGACTTCGGAAGAAATAAATGATAAGCTAACTAAAGTGAATGCCGGCTTGCAGGAAATAAGTAAAGCAAAGGCGGAAATAACGAACGGAAAAAAAGAAATCGATGCAGCAAAAAAAGAGATGCTGGCTGGTAAAACACAGCTGGATCAGGGAAAGGCAGCATTGCTGTCAGCAAAAAATGATATTCAGACGGGCAAAACAACGGTGAAGGATGCCCTGGAAAAACTCAGTCAGAATGAATTTCTTGCTGCAATAGAAATAAGTACAGCGGCAGGTAAAATAGAAGCCGGGGAAAAAGAATTAGAAAATGCGACATCCTCCTATGAAGATACCAAGAGTGCTGCGTATGAAAAGGCTTCACTTGATAATATTATCACTACGGATATGATAAAAGGAATTCTTGCTGCGCAAAACTTTAGTATGCCTGCAGGTTATGTAACGGAAGAGGGTATGGAATATCTCATTCGTGTCGGCGATAAAATAGATGATATCGATAGACTAAAAAACTTAATCCTTCTTGATATGAATATCGAAGGCATTGAGCCAATAAAATTATCCGATGTTACTCAAGTAATAATCTCAGATAATGCTGATCAGGTATATTCTGTGATCAACGGAGAACCAGGGGTTATCATACAGGTACAAAAGCAAACGGGATACTCAACTGGAGACGTATCGGACAGAATAAATGATAAATTTAAACATTTAATGGGGAATAGTGAGGAACTGAATATTTTACCGTTGATGGATCAGGGTATTTATATTGATCTAGTTGTAAACTCTGTTGTTCAGAATATGTTATTCGGTGGTATTTTAGCGATCCTTATCCTGTTCTTATTCTTGAAGGATATCAAACCGACCTTCGTTGTCGCTTGTTCTATTCCAATCAGTATCATGACAGCAATTGCTTTGATGTATTTTTCCAGTATCACGTTAAATGTTATCTCCCTGTCAGGTCTGGCCCTGGGTGTCGGTATGCTGGTTGATAACTCCATTGTAGTGATTGAGAATATATACCGTTTGAGAAACGAAGGGCTTTCAGCGAAAAAAGCAGCTGTGGAAGGTGCAAAACAGGTGAGTGGAGCGATTTTGGCATCTACGTTAACTACGGTATGTGTGTTCCTGCCAATTGTGTTTACAGAAGGCATTACAAGACAGCTATTTGTTGATATGGGACTTACCATCGCTTATTCCTTGCTGGCAAGTTTAATTATCGCCCTAACTCTTGTTCCTATGATGGGTGCCGGTTTATTAAAAAATACTACGGTAAAACAAAATAAAACATTTGACCGAATTTTGAATGTATATGGAACATTATTAGAAAGGGCACTTCGTAGAAAGGCAGTTGTTATCATAGGTTCCTTTCTATTACTAATCTTAAGTACAGCTGGGGCAATATCAAACGGTACTTCTTTCATTCCACCGATGGAAAGTACTCAGGTATCCGTTGCATTAGAGACGGAAGCAGGTACCTCATTAGAGGATACTGCAAAACGTTCCAACGAAGTAATCAGCCGGATCATGGAAATAGAAGATGTAGTTGCCATTGGTGCGGCTGCTGGTGGCGGTTCACAATCTATATTAGGGTTCGGCGGTGGACGAAGATCCTCTTCTAACTCCGTATCCATGTACCTGGTCCTCAAAGATGATAAGAAATTATCCGGCGCGCAACTAGAGAACCTAATATTAGAGAAAACAAAGAACCTTCCGGTAACGCTTACTGTTGAGACGAATTCTATGGATATGAGTGCATTAGGGGGCAGTGGTATTCAAGTTCAGGTAAGAGGTAAAGATTTGGATAAATTACAGCGAATTGCTTCTGATGTTGCAGCGATAGTAGAAGATGTTAAGGGAACAGTAAATGTTTCGGACGGTATGGAAGAATCAATGCCGGAGCTGAGAGTTGTAGTGAATAAAGAAAAAGCCTCTGCTTATAGCCTGACTGTTGCCCAAGTGTTTCAGGAGCTGAATAAAATATTAAGTGAAGCAAACTCAGCAACAATCATTGCTACTGATACAAAAGATTATGAAGTTATTGTGAAGGATCAAGAAAATGAAGAATTTACGCGTGAAGCTTTGGAGAATCTTACGATGAAAGTAAAAGAAGCGGATGGAAAGGAAAAAGAAATATTTATTTCAGAGATTGCGGATTTTATGGAAGCGAAAAGTCCGAACTCGATTCATCGTACTGCTCAGCAAAGATATATTACCGTGAGTGCTGAAGTTGATCATAAATATAATATTGGTCTGGTGGGAAATGAGATTAATAAACAGGTCCGTAAATATCAACTGCCGGAGGGCTACACCATTGTAATGTCCGGTGAAAACGAAACCACCAATGATGCAATTGAACAGGTTATTCTAATGCTTGTATTGGCAGTCATCTTTATGTATTTAATTATGGTAGCTCAATTCCAATCCTTACTTTCACCGTTTATTGTAATGTTTACCTTGCCGTTAGCCTTCACCGGTGGTTTTTTGGGATTATATTTTACCGGAAAAGACGTGAGTGTAATTGCGATGATCGGTTTTGTAATGTTGTCCGGTATTATCGTGAATAATGGTATCGTTCTCGTGGATTACATTAATCAGCTTCGGCGAGCCGGTGCAGATAAGAAAGATGCCATTATTGAAGCAGGCAGAACCCGTCTCAGACCAATCTTTATGACTGCTTTAACCACCATCCTCGGATTGTCAACCCTGTCAGCAGGACTGGGTATGGGAGCGGATATGATTCAGCCAATGGCTATTGTATCCATCGGTGGTTTAATATACGGAACACTACTAACATTGTTCCTAGTTCCATGTATTTATGATATTGTTAACCGAAAGAAGAGTATGGTGGAAGAAGAGATTTGATTTGAATGGAATATAGTTAAATACTTGCTGAATTACCATAATCTGTTATGATGCAATTAGAAAAGGCAATCGCCACAGAGTGGTATACCTCTTTTTTGTATTGAGTTTGATATTAATTTACAAAAATTCAGCATAATGTCCATTTTTATCTTAAGAACGGGTAATTCCTTTATCGATAACCTGTATGATTATTTCAGCCATTCTGGTAGTAGATTCAGGCATACCATCTTTCAACCATATTTGCAGTATGCTAATACAGCCAGTCAAACCGTATGCAGCCAAATAATTCTTCGTTCGTAAGTCAATCCCTTCAAAAGTCTGATATACCATCAGTTCATTCATGATTTCTCTTTGAATATCAGGATCGCAATTATCACTCAGAAGCGCTTTAAATAGATTCGCATTATCTTTCACATAAACTAAAAGCTTGTCTAATGTTTCAATTGATATTGGTTTTTTTACATCGAAATGTTGCTCATCCAAATGGTTTTTAATGTTTTTAATCACTTCTTTATTTATGTATCTAAGTAGATCATACGGATCAGAGAAGTGAGTATAAAAAGTACTTCTATTAATATCCGCTTTTTCGCAAAGCGCTTTTACCGATATTTTAGAAATATGTTCTTTTTGCATAAGTTCGATCAATGCGTCATTTAACATCATAATTGTATATCGGACTCGCCTGTCTTTTTTTACGTTCTCCATTCGCTTCCTCCTATTTATAAAAAAAGTCTAAATAACCATCATTCTTTTATGATGTGTTGGTTATTATACTTTTTATACAACAATGATGGTTGTAACACTACACTATGTCGATTATAATATAGAACGCAGTAATGTGCAACAGTATGTTGCGAAATGGAGGATTAATAGAACGATGGATGAAATAGCACGTTTTATCATTAAAAGCAAAAAGAAAATCATAATTATTTTTGTTATAACTGGCATCGTTTGTGCGGTGCTTCAAGCCTTTGTACAGAAAAATTATGACATGGTGGATTACCTTCCTCAGGATGCCGAATCAACCAAGGCCTTAGAAATCATGAACGCAGAGTTTTCGGAATCTATGCCAAATGCCAGTGTCATGATGAAAAACGTTTCAATCATGGAAGCGGTTGAATACAAAAAGCAGCTTGAGGACATTGATGGAGTAACACAGGTAATGTGGCTCGATGATATGGTTGATCTCAAAAAACCACTGGAAATAAGTGATCCCAGTACCGTCGAAGGCTTCTATAAAAATGGCAATGCCTTGTATTCGGTCACAGTAGCTAAGGGAACAGAAAAGGAAACTTGTGCAGCCATTCGTGAATTTATCGGCGAAGAAAACCTGCTCTCAGGAGAAGCACCTGATCTGGCTACCATGCAGGAAAGCACCGTTACGGAAGTTGTGGGAGCAATGCTGATTCTTGTTCCTGCTATTATATTTATTTTAATTATCTCCACAACTTCATGGGTTGAGCCATTGTTATTTTTATCGACCATAGGCATTGCAATCTTAATCAATATGGGATCCAATATTATATTTGGAGAAATATCCTTTATGACTGGCTCGATCAGTCCAATTTTACAGCTGGCGGTATCTTTGGACTATGCAATTTTCTTGTTACACAGTTTTGCCGAGTATCGTCAGAAATATGACGATGTGAATAAAGCAATGGAGCATGCAATTAAATCTTCTATTGTTACGGTGGCAGCAAGTGCCCTGACTACATTATTTGGATTCATAGCCTTGATGTTTATGAAGTTTGGGATTGGTGCTGATTTGGGACTTAATCTGGCGAAGGGTATTATACTAAGTTTCATTTCGACAATGATTTTCCTACCTGCACTCACACTCAGCTTCTATAAGTTATTAGATAAGACACAGCATCGTCCTTTTTTGCCCGGTTTTAAGAATATAGGAAATCTCTTAACAAAGCTTTCAATACCTGTAGTAATACTTGTTATTGTACTGATTGTACCTGGATTTCTAGGTCAGGGACGTACCGGTTTTATCTATGGAAATGGTAGCCTGGGTATTAACAGTAGAAGCGGGCAGGATCGTTTGGAAATAGAAAAGGATTTCGGAAAATCTACGGTTATGGTCTTGCTAGTACCACGTGGTGATATTGCAAAAGAAAAGAAAGTAAGCGATGAAATCAATGAGTTGGAACATGTTACAAGTATTATGTCCTATGCAAGTACCGTAGGTACAGCCATTCCCCCGGAATATCTAGGGGATGATATAGCAGATCGTTTTTATTCGGACAATTATGCACGTATTATCATCTATACAAATACGGCGGAAGAAGGGGATGTAGCCTTCTCAACCGTTGAAACGATACGGGCAATCGCAAAAAACTATTATGTTGACAAGGCCTATTCACTAGGTCAGAGTACAAACCTGTATGATATGAAATTTATTGTGGAGAAGGATAATACCCTGGTGAATCTGATTGCAATAATCTCAATCTTTTTTGTGCTTCTGTTCTCATTAAAATCATTAACGCTGCCTTTTATTTTACTGATAACCATTGAAGCAGGTATCTGGTTCAATTTATCGATCCCATATTTCGCGGGATCAAAGATTAACTTTATCGGATATCTGGTATTAAGTACGGTACAGCTTGGAGCAACCGTAGATTATGCTATATTACTTACGGATCATTATATGAAAAACAGAAAAGAAATGTCGAAAAGGAAAGCAATCCACGCTACCTTGGGAGAAACTTTTAAATCAATGTTAGTTTCAGCATCTACTCTTTCCATCGCTGGCTTCACTTTAAATGCAACCTCTTCGAATGCCGCTGCAGCGGATATTGGATTGTTACTTGGCAGAGGAACAATATTCTCTTTTCTGATGGTGGTATGCTTTCTACCTGCGATGCTGATGATATTTGATCATTTGCTTGGTAAAACAACACTAAATTCAAAATTTATAAAGATAGATCACCTGGAGGAACATATAGAAACAGAAAGAATTAGATCGAGGGATCAACATCATTCGATGAATAAAGAAATTTAGTTAACAGCCTTATAAAATGAAACTAGTTAAAGGAGAGAAGAAAATGAGATCTAGAGTGATAAAATCAATTCTATCCATCTGTTTAATTACAGCAATGGCACTTATTACGGTTAGTTCAACAAGTAAAGCGACTGCGAGTAATTCGGAAGCGAAGAATTCGAAGCAGCAGAACGGAGCAGCGGAAATAAAGAGCAAAAGTGAAGTGGTGTATGCAACTCTTGCAGCAGATGGAACGATTAATGCCGTATATGTTGTCAATCATTTTGATGTAGAGAAAAATGGGAGCATAACTGATTATGGAGATTATAAATCAGTGTTAAATTTAACAGACAGTAAACCCATTGTAGTAAACGCTGATACTGTTTCTTTTCAAGCGGATAAGGAGAACTACTACTATCAGGGTAATATGAAAACAACCGATTTACCCTGGAAATTTAAAATAAACTACGAGTTAGACAATCTAACTATGACACCGCAGGACCTTGCAGGAAAGACAGGAAAACTTAGAATTCAAATCAATGCCGAACGAAATGATAATGTTAACTCTGCTTTTTTTGAAAACTATATGCTTCAGATATCGTTAACTTTAAATTCGGATATATGCCAGAACATTGATGCTCCGGATGCCACAATTGCAGATGCTGGCAATAACAAAATACTTACATTTGCTGTCATGCCGAATAAGGGCGCTGATGTTCAGATTATGGCTGATGTAAAGGATTTCACCATGAGTGGTATTGAACTGTCGGCCATACCCTTTTCCATGAAAGTGGATTTACAGGAAGCGGATGATATGTTAGCAGAGTTTAATCAACTACCAAAGGCAATCGCAGAACTTGACGATGGGGTAGGCAAATTAGCAAAGGGAACCAAAAAACTAAAAAAGGGAACAGATGATTTAATGAATGGCTCATCTGAATTTACAAAGGGTCTCTCATTGCTAAAAGAGAACTCAAATGCTATCACTGCCGCATCCACGCAGATCAAGAATGCGTTGTTAACAATATCCGGCTCCTTGAGTAGTGGGTCAACCTCAGAACCGGATCTCTCTGATTTAACACAACTTCCGAACGGCTTGTCACAGCTAGCCGATGGACTTGAAGGGATATCAGCTGGTTTACGAGAGTTGGAAAATGGTTTTTCAGCAGCATCTCAAGCGCTTGGTACTACCATAGAGGGGATTCCGGATTCTGCTATTACCAGAGAACAGATAGAAGAGCAATTCCCCAACGTTAACTCCGATCAGCGCGAATTACTGGATCAGCTGTATGCATCCTACACAGCAGGCCAGACAGTAAAGGTAACCTATCATCAGGTGAAAAAGGCTTTTGATGCAGTAGCGCCTACCATCGACTCTTTAGCCGTTAACATTGATAACATATCCGGATCCTTAGACCAAATTTCAACACAGATCGGAAGTTCTTTGCAAGGTATGGACATCATGGAAGACCTTGGCCAATTGACTACTGGAATGTCTGATTTAGCAAACAATTATGTAGCATTTGATAAAGGTTTAAACACATATATGGATGGCGTTGGAAAGCTGGCGGTCGGTTATAATCAGTTTCATTCGGGACTTTCGGGGTTTGGAAACGGAGTGGAAGAATTGAACAGCGGTGTAGAGGAACTATATGATGGCACCACCGAATTGAACGAAGAGGTATCTAAAATGCCCGACAGGATGCAAAATGAAATCGATAAGTTAATGAGCGAATATGACGGCTCAGAATTTATCCCTGTTTCTTATGTTTCAACTAAGAATCAAAATACCGAACTGGTTCAGTTCGTACTGAAATGCGAAGGCATCGAACTGCCAGAAGATAAAAAAGTAACAGAGACAACAGAAGAGTCAAAAACGAAGGAAACAGTGTGGGATAGAATCGTTTCATTATTTAAAATAGGTTGAGTTTATATGTTAAAGTAACGCAGACACAGACATGCGGAGTAAAAACATGAGAAATTGTACACTCTTCCTGCCGTATCACTGTTAGCAGCATAAACATTAAAAGAAGAAGTTCAAAATGAATTTCCACTGGGATTCATTTTGAACTTCTTCTATAGTGTGAAGATACGTTCCTTCACACTTTCTTCCTGTATGGGAGATATTCTATGAAGCGTTTGGCTGCCAATGGAAGTGCTTTCATGCTAGTATTTTACCTATTTTGATTCTCGGCATTTTTAATACCGGTATCGGCTGAATAGCAGCTACCTTTCAAAAATCAAAGTAAAGATAAATTTTTTACAAAAATGATTGACTATCACCTTGGGTGTTGGTTTATTATAGTTTTGAGGTGATAGATATGTTGATTAGTGAAGTAAGTAGAATTACCAGTTTAACGAAAAAAGCGATTGAATATTATGCAGAACAAAGATTGGTGTTTCCCACTATTTTAGAAAATGGTTACAGAGATTTCAATAAAGATGATGTAGAATGTTTGAGCAAAATATATATATTGCGTAAGTTGGAGCTTAGTACCGAAGAGATTAGGACAGTGCTAGCTGATAAAACGGGATATAGCTTACAAAAGTTGTCGGTTCAAAAAGAATTAAAATTGCAACGAGAGAAAATAAAAAAAACGATTTTGGATAAGCTTAGTTGTGGGAAAAGCTATACTGAAATAAGTATGGATCTAAAAGTTTTGGAACAAGGTGTTAATATATCCGAAAAATTGTTAGAGGTTTTTCCGGGATACTATGGAAGATTTATTTGTATGCATTTTGCTCGCTTCTTAAATGAACCCATTACAACGGAGGAACAGCAAACCGCATATCAAGAAATTATTGAGTTTCTTGACAATACGTCATCATTAGAGTTGCCGGAAGATTTGCGTGAGTTTTTAAACGAAAAAACAATGTATATTGGAACGGATGAAATTGGTACTATGTTAGAAAATACAAAAAAGTCAATTGATCACTTTGATCAGTTTTTAACAGAAAACAAGGAATGGTTAGAAGAATATTTACTTTACAAGCAGTCAGAAGCATATAAGAATTCTTCTGTATACAAAATTCAAGAGATATTGAAAGCCTTTTATAAAACGAGCGGTTATTATAATATATTTATTCCCACAATGAAGAAATTAAGTGCTTCGTATTCGGAATATTGTAAGCAAATGGAGATTGCAAATGAAAAATTACTATCTCATTATCCTCAAATCATAAATCTTTCATATATTTAATTAAGAGGGAATTAAGGTGGGAAATCTTTTGACGCTGGTAGTAATCAACAAGAAAAAGGTATTTGTAAGTCTAACGATAATTTTTATATTCGTACTTGTTTTTTTGTTATTTCTTAAAATAACTAATCCTATTCCTTCGCAAATGGTGATGGGAGGTATCCTATATACTCAGAATTATAAAAAGGTAGAGGAGAAGGCAATCAGTAAGGCTGAGGATGTTGAGAAGTATGTCAGACCTTCGGATTTACCAGTTCTAAACAATAGAAATATATACTCTGTCATACGCTTTTTCAGTCAGAATTATCAGAACAAGGTTTCTGAAATTGTTCTTCCGAAGGAGTTATTAAAATCACCGGAGGAAACTTTAATAAATTATTTCAGTGTCTTACGGGATGCCGCCAATATTGAAGCAGGAAAACATGCGGGATGCGGGTCGATCGGTTGGAGTGAAACACCTTATCCCGTGGCTTATCATTTTCTATCGGAGCCGTATCAAAAAAAATTATCCTATGAAGAATACCTGGAATCGTTCGAAAACATACTGCATACCAGTTTAATTAAATATAATGAAGTTCCGGTATATAATAATCAAACCGGTATGTTACGTTACTTTATTGAAATTGAAACAATCGGTGGTTCCGAAAAGAATATTGCCAATTTTACTTACTATTATGGATTTATTGATCTAATAAAAGAGGATGATCAGTATAAAATATCAAGTATAGAATATACGGGGGAGAACTATCTTTGTGCGCCGATGCATGGATGGTCTCATGATGCAGAGGCCTCGGTACAGATCAGGTATGGTGGATGGTGTGACTTAATCAAAGAGCTGTATCCCACGATACAAAATGGATATGAAAAGAATATCTATTTTGCAGGAACCGATGGTAATGATTATCTAATTGTGTTTTTTCAGTTAACGAATGATACCGATATCGAGATAGCACAATACAAAAAAAATAAAGATGGTACATGGGAGCTGATTAAGCTTGATCCTGAGAAGTGTATTAAAGACAAAAACAGGCAGTAAATTAAAATGTATTTTTGATCAAAAGAAAAATAATAGATATAAATAAATTAAAGTCAATCAATATGAAAATTAAAATAAAGCAATAAGAAATTAAAATAAAGTAATAAGAAACTCCTGTGAACCATTTTTGAAAATGTCCCATTTATTCCAATTTCCTTGTTGACAACAAGCCTCTAGCCCTTAGAAACCCAAGAGATGCCCAGATGTCAATAAATGAAGTAAAACAGCCATCTGGGGCACT
>JAQVAV010000019.1 GCA_028690665.1 Paludibacter sp. | reverse complement strand
TACAAAACAAAGCTTTGGAGTGGGCGATTTTGGTGATTTACGCTTGCTGACAAATTGGGCTGTAAAGGTTGGCCTGAAACTTATTCAGGTTTTACCCCTTAACGATACGATCGGTACACATACCGAGGCTGATGTACTTCCGTATGCTGCTATTTCAGCATTTGCATTAAATCCGTTGTTTCTGAATTTAAAAGAAATGGGCTATTTGTCCGCAGATCATCCATTGACAAATGAATATCTTCAACGGCAACCCGAATTAAATAAACAGGACTTGGTTCCGTTTTTAGAAGTGGTAAACTTCAAATTGCGCTATGCACGGGAACTCTATTTTACACAAAAAGATAAATTTTTAAAGTCCAAGGATTTCAAAGATTTCTTCATAAAAAATGAATACTGGCTGGTTCCGTATGCTGCTTATTGTGTACTGAGAGATCGTTTCGGAACCTCAGATTACCATTCGTGGGGTGAATATTCTACGTTTGATAATTCTAAAATAAAAATATTAAGTTCTACCGAAAGTGACAGTTTTGATGATATTGCCGTAAATTATTTTATACAATACCACTTACATGTGCAGCTTAAAAAGGCAACTGCTTACGCTCACGAAAAAGGTATTGTTCTTAAAGGAGATATTCCTATCGGAGTCAACCGGAACAGCGTTGATACATGGGCGCATCCTGAACTGTTTCACATGAATATGCAGGCCGGAGCTCCACCGGATATGTTTGCCGTAAAAGGGCAAAACTGGGAATTGCCTACCTATAACTGGGATACAATCAAGCGAACCGGGTTCGACTGGTGGAAAAAACGTTTTGCACAAATGTCAAACTATTTCGATACGTTCCGGATTGATCATATATTGGGATTTTTTCGTATCTGGCAAATTCCAATGAACCAACTTGAAGGTATCATGGGGCATTTATATCCTTCCATTCCTGTTCATATTAATGAATTTGCAGAGCATGGCTTGTGGTTTGATTATAACCGTTTTTGTAAACCTTACATTACGGACAATATCTTATGGGATTTCTTTGGAGATGAAACTCTGTGGGTAAAAGCAAATTGTTTGCAAATAGAGGATGGCTGGGTGCTGAGGCTAAAACAGGAATACAGAAACCAGCTGGATGTAGAAAAAAAATTCGAAGCAGGTGAGTTTTCTGAAAGAGTCAAATGGGGTTTGTTTGATTTGATTTCCAATGTATTGTTTTTTGAGGTAGAAGGTTCTGACGGATCACAGTATTATCCGCGTTATGGGATGGAATCGCTTCGGTCGTTTCAGGATTTGGATGATTACACTAAAAATAAGTTACGCGAAATTTATGTCGATTATTTTTATCGCAGACAAGATGCTCACTGGTATAAATCGGGCATGGAGAAACTTCCGGCATTGAAACGTGCGACCAATATGCTGATTTGCGGCGAAGATCTTGGAATGATGACTCCCTGCGTGACTTCTGTTATGAAAGAATTGGGAATTCTCAGCTTGGAAGTCCAGCGGGCACCTAAAACAAATAACGTTGAATTTTTCCATCCGGCAGATGCTCCTTATTTGTCTGTAGTCACACCTTCGACTCACGATATGAGCACTATACGAGGCTGGTGGGAAGAAGATCGCGGAGTGACACAGCGTTTTTTCAATTCGCAACTGGGGCATTGGGGTGAAGCTCCTTATTTTTGTGAGTGGTGGATTTGTCGTGATATTATTGTGCAGCATTTATATTCTCCGGCAATGTGGGCTATTTTTCAAATGCAGGATTTATTAAGCATCTCAGAAAAAATCCGCAGAAAGAATCCGAATGAAGAGCGTATTAATGTTCCTTCAAATTCTAAATTCAGTTGGAGGTATCGTTTGCATGTCAATATGGAAGATTTAATCGAAAATGATGAATTTAATGACGAACTAAAGAATTATATCGTTCGTTCAGGACGGTAAAGTTTGGTTGATTAATTGGAAAACCTCAGAGTTCTTCGGAGCTTTGAGGCTTTTTATTATAAAAATACCTGTTTTGCCGGCTCTATTTGGTATCTTTGCACTTTATTTTTTAAGCTTAAAAAAGAGATATGAAAACAAAAATAATTATTGCCGGTATCGGTGGTGTCGGAGGTTATTATGGCGGTATGTTGGCCCATTATTGTGAAAATAATCCCGATATTGATATATATTTTGTGGCGCGTGGTGCTCATTTGCAAAAAATGAAGGAAGCTGGCTTGAAAGTAATTGCTGAAAAGGAAGAATTTATTGTTCATCCGACATTAGTAACTGATAATGTTGCTGAAATAGGAATTGCGGATTATATTATTCTTTGTACTAAAAGCTACGATCTGGCTGCTACGGTGGATCAATTGAAACCGGCTGTAGGTAAGAACACAGTAATTTTGCCTTTATTGAATGGAGCCGATATTAGCGACAGAATCAGAACACAGTTGCCCGGTATTGAAGTGTGGGATGGTTGTGTTTATATTGTAGGACGGCTGAATGAACCGGGTGTGGTTGAAAGTTCAGGCGGTTTGCACGATTTCTTTTTCGGTGCGGAAAAAGGGACTCCTGAAAAGTTGCAGTTTATGAATGAATTACTGACGGCATCGGGTATCGAAACTCATTTGAGCGATAATATCCGCATGATTATATGGCGTAAATTTATTTTTATTTCAACTACAGCTTCATTGACATCCTATTTCAACGTTGGTTTCAGAGATCTGTTGACCGATCCCCAAAGAAAAGAAACTACCCTTGCTTTTATGAATGAAGTGTCAGCGGTTGCGAAAGCGGAAGGCGTTATCTTTGATTTTGATATTGTTGCTACTACTATTCGCCATATTGAAAAGTTGCCTTTTGGTACTACCTCATCCATGCATACTGATTTTCAAAAAGGCCGTAATGTCGAACTACTTACTTTGACCGAAGTGGTTATTGAACTGGGTAAGAAGTATAATATCCCGACTCCGACTTATGAAATCGTTTACAATGCATTGAAAAAATAATTTGTCTTCCTAATGTTTTTTTATATTGACAGATACTTCAGTCGTAAAATATCAAATAAATAAACAATATTCTCTTCGATTGCTTATCTGTCTGTTTTTTTGTAATTTCGCAGTCAATTATTTAAAATGAAACTATAGAATTAAAATGAACATAGATTTTCAAAAATCAGGTGGTTTGGTACCCGCTATTATTCAGGATGAACTGACATCTAAAGTGCTTATGCTTGGATATATGAATGAAGAAGCATTTGCAAAAACCCAGGAAACAGGAAAAGTAACTTTCTTTAGCCGTTCGAAAAATCGGCTTTGGACAAAAGGAGAGGAGAGTGGTAACTTTTTAAATTTAGTTTCTATCTCTACGGATTGTGATAATGATACTTTATTGATTAAAGTACATCCGGTTGGTCCTGTATGTCATACCGGCTCGGACACTTGCTGGAATGAGGTAAACGATGGCGGTTTTGCTTTTTTGAATTATTTACAAAAGTTCATTCAGGTACGTTTCAAAGAAATGCCCGAAGGTTCATATACTACGTCACTTTTTAAAAAAGGCGTTAACCGTATGGCTCAAAAAGTAGGAGAAGAAGCTGTAGAAACAGTTATCGAAGCATGTAACGGTACAGACGATGGTTTTATTTACGAAGCATCTGATTTGGTTTATCATTTGATTGTACTGCTCACATCAAAAGGATATTCGTTAGATGATTTGGGGCGTGAACTTAAAAAACGTCACAAATAAAAAATAAAATAACTACATAATTTCCTGAATATATGGAAAATAAACTTTTAATCAAATATGTGGATGTTGATATTTATCAACAGGAACTGTTAGTCTTAAAGAATGTGGATCTTGAAATACATTCTGGAGAGTTTATATATTTATTAGGAAAAGTTGGTAGTGGAAAAAGTTCTTTGCTGAAATCGCTTTATGGAGAAGTCCTTGTCATGAATGGAACAGCAGGGGTACTCGGATATGAACTTACTAAAATAAAATCGAAAGATTTACCACAGTTACGTCGTAAAATAGGTATTGTTTTTCAGGATTTCCAGTTATTAATCGATCGTACGATTGAGGCAAATCTGGAATTCGTACTCCGGGCAACGGGCTGGAAAGATAAAACGGCAATTGCAGAGCAAATCAGTAATGTGCTTTATCAGGTCGGCATGCAAAACAAAGGATACAAAATGCCACATCAATTATCCGGCGGTGAACAGCAACGTATTGTGATTGCGAGGGCATTGCTAAATTCTCCTGAAATTATTCTGGCAGATGAACCGACAGGAAATCTTGACCCTGAAACAGGTCGAGATCTGGTTGATTTGCTCTATAATATCTCAAAAGCAGGAACAACTATTCTGATGGCTACACACAATCTCACATGGCTCAAACAGTTTCCCGGAAAGATTCTCCGCTTTGAGGATGAACAGGTGAAAGCATTGAATAGTTTTGGAGAAATTGAAACCGTTAAAGTCCAGATTATTGCGGATAATAACACGGTGGTCGAAAAAACAATGATTGTGGAGGACGAAGGGGACACTGAAGATGATGCAATGTCTTCGGAACCATAAATTAATTTGAACTTTTTAGTGCATTATTTCATTGTATAGTGACAAAATTAAATTGTCAAACACTTGAAAAATAGCTAATGTCACTATAAAATGAGAAAATTAAATTGTCCACAATGTAAGATTAATCGTTTTCGTGTCCGTAACAAAAACGGAGATAGTATTGTAGTTACGGTAAATGAAAACTTAGAGGTTGTGCCAATATATCCCGAAATGTCACTCGAAGGTTATGACTTAGAAGTGCTCTACTGCTTGGGATGCTCCTGGCAAGGTTCCCCGGAAAAACTTACTAATAAGCATTAATTGTAATGTCTTTCTGAAAATATATGGCAGTTGTCCTTTTAAAAAGTCCTCACTTTTGTGTTGGACTTTTTTTATTATATAATATCCCTTCTAAATGACTCATAATCTTTATAAAATTATACAGGTTTCATTGAATTACGGAAAAAATTCTCTTATTATCAAACTTTCTTCTATGAACCTTGTTTTGTAGATGAGAAATTTAAATACATACATAAATGAACTTTTTAGGTATAAAAAAAGGTGATAAAACAGTAATAATCGGAGGTGGATTTGCCGGACTACAATTGGCAAAAACGTTACGTAATGCAGATTTAAAGGTAATGTTGATTGATAAGCAGAATCATCATCAGTTTCAACCCTTATTTTACCAGGTGGCCAGCGGTCGTCTCGAGCCTTCCAGTATTTCTTTTCCATTCCGGAAAATTTTTCAAAAAAGCAAAAATGTCGATTTCAGAATGGCTGATATAGTAAAAATTATTCCGGAAGAGAATAAGTTGCTAACTTCTTATAACCGAACAATTTCTTATGATCATTTGATTATTGCTACGGGTTGCCACACCAACTTTTTCGGAAATAATGAGATGAGTACTAATGCTTTTTCGATGAAAACGACTGAAGAGTCGATAGAAATACGCAATAAAATTTTATTCAGCTTCGAGAAAGAAATTTTTGCCCGTCCTGAAGACAAACAATCCTGGCTGAATCTTATCATAGTAGGTGGAGGAGCCACCGGCGTCGAATTGTCAGGAGCTTTTGCCGAGCTGAAAAATAATGTATTACCGAAAGATTATCATAATATCGATTTTTCAAAATTTAAGATCATTTTACTCGAAGGAAGCCCAAATACTTTGAATAACATGAGCGAAGAATCACGAAAAGCTTCTCGCCAATATCTGGAAGAGCTTGGGGTGGATGTTCGGACAGAAACGATTCTGAAATCTTACGACGGAAACATAGCCGAATTAAACACCGGTGAAAAAATACCTACTAAAAATGTGATTTGGGCCGCCGGAGTAACCGGAAATGTAATTGATGGTATTTCTCCGGAAGATACTGTCAGAAACCGCTATATTGTTGATCGTTACAATAAATTGCAAAAGTTTGATAACATTTATGCCGTTGGAGACATAGCTTACATGGAAACTCCGAAATATCCTCACGGACATCCTCAGGTAGCTAATGTGGCTATTAATCAGGCCAAAAATCTGGCGCATAATATTTTGAAATCTATCAATAGCAAAACCAACTTTACAGAGTATGAATATAAAGATTTGGGTATGATGGCAACGATTGGCAAGCATAAGGCCGTAGTAGAGTTACCCTTTATAAAATTTAAAGGCCCGTTGGCATGGTATGTTTGGATGTTTCTGCACCTTATGCTGATTTTAAGTGTGCGTAATAAACTTGTAATTTTCTTTAACTGGGCATGGAGTTATATGACCAAAGATACTTCATTGCGATTGATTACCAACATTAATTACAAGAAAGAAAAAGTCACTGATTTCTAATTTTATATATGTTTTCGATGAACGGGTAGCAGATTTTAAGACTGCTGCCCGTTTTTATTTTATACCATTCCACTCTTTGTAGAACTCTTCTAAAAATAGTTCCATAAAACGATGCCGGTCTTCAGCCAGTTTTTTTCCTGTCGTAGTATTCATGCGGTCTTTCAATAAAAGTAATTTTTCGTAAAAATGATTGATTGTAGGAGCGGTACTGTTTTTATATTCTTCTTTGGTCATTGTCAAATTTGGCTTTATTGCCGGATCATAAAGAGACCTGTTTTTAAAACCACCGTAATTAAATGTCCGGGCGATTCCAATAGCTCCGATGGCATCGAGTCGATCGGCATCCTGAACAATATCAAGTTCACGTGAACTAAAAGTCCTTTGCTCGTTGCCACCCTTAAAGGAGATATTTCGGATAATAGACACAACATGTTCTTTTACAGAATAATCAACCTTTAATTCTTGCAGAAACATTTCTGCTTTGCGTGGTCCGATTTTTTCGTCTCCTTCATAAAATTTTGAATCGGCAATATCATGCAGCAAGGCAGCAAGTTCAACGATAATTTGGGAACCTTTTTCGTTTTCATTTATTTTTTTAGCCAGTTGCCATACCCGGTAAATGTGCCACCAGTCATGTCCGCCTTCTGCTTTAGCAAGGCTGTTTTTTACAAAATCTACTGTCGCATCAATTATTTGTCGTTCCGTCATATTCTACAAATTTTTATACATTTTAAAATGAGGGATATTGATTTCAAAAAACTCATCTCCGGCAATTTGATAGCCCATGTGCTTGTAAAAACCGGAAGCCACTTTCCGGGCATGAAGCTCTATTTTCGAAAAACTGTGCTCACGGGCATATTTTTCTGAAAAAACTATCAAATTTTGTCCGACCCCCATATTTTGAAACGAAAAATCAACAGCTACCTGTCTCATTTTTATAATTTCCAAACTTTGAGGAACCAGAATCAGGGTTCCGATGACTTTTCCTTTCGAAAATGCCGCAAAATGAATTTGATCTTTTTCATCGCTTAGATCTTCATCATATAAATTCATATTCAATGGTTTACGTAATACTTTGTTGCGTAAATCCGTTTCCTGCCGGTAATCTTCACTATTAAGACTAATCTGCTTTATTTCAATATCTTTCATAAATTATAGCCTATAATCTAAAAAATAAACCGGCCTGAAATGAACTCATAGCCGGTTTATTATAGCTGATTTTTACGTTATTTTATAATACTGCTTATATTATTTTTTCCAATTGATTTACATTGCTTTGTATCTCTGCATCAGAGAGAGAATAGTTTGTCAAATCACCGGCAAGATACTGATCGTAAGCCGTCATATCTACCAACCCGTGTCCCGAAAGATTGAAAAGAATAACCTTTTTAGTTCCTTCTTCTTTAGCTTTCAATGCTTCGTTGATGGTTGCTGCAATGGCATGAGCCGACTCCGGAGCCGGTACAATACCTTCGGTCTGAGCGAAAAGCACACCTGCTTTAAAAGAATCAAGTTGCTGAATATCTACAGCTTCCATCATTTTATCCTTCATCAGTTGGCTTACAATAGTACCGGCGCCATGGTAACGTAATCCTCCGGCATGAATATGGGCCGGTGCAAAATTGTGTCCGAGCGTAAACATTGGAATAAGCGGAGTATATCCGGCTTCATCTCCAAAATCGTATTGGAATACACCTCTAGTCAACTTGGGGCACGATGCTGGTTCTGCACTGATAAAGCGTGTCTTTTTACCATCTTTAATGTTGTGCCGTATAAAAGGAAAAGAAATACCTGAAAAATTTGAACCACCACCAAAACAAGCGATAACCATATCGGGATATTCACCGGCCATCTCCATTTGTTTTTCGGCTTCAAGTCCGATAACAGTTTGATGTAAAGATACATGGTTCAATACACTTCCCAAGGTATATCTACAATTAGGAGTTTCCATTGCGAGTTCAATAGCTTCCGATATAGCCGTTCCTAAACTTCCCTGATAGGACGGATGTTCAGTCAGGATTTTTCTTCCCGCTTTGGTCGACATGCTTGGAGAAGGAATAACCTGAGCACCCCAGGTTTGCATTAAAGATCGGCGATACGGTTTTTGTTCGTAACTGATTTTTACCATGTAAACGGCAAGTTCCAATCCGAATGTTTTAGCTGCAAAAGACAATGCAGTTCCCCACTGACCGGCGCCTGTTTCTGTCGTGATGTTGGTAATACCCTGTTTTTTGCAAAAATAAGCCTGAGCTAAGGCAGAATTTAGTTTATGTGAGCCGACGGGACTTACACTTTCATTTTTAAAATAAATATGAGCGGGAGTATCAAGCGCTTTTTCAAGATTTCTTGCCCGTACAAGCGGAGTAGGACGGTAAATTTTATATTTTTCGCGGACTTCATCCGGTATTTCAATCCATGAATCTGTTGTATTCAGTTCCTGTTGTGCAAGGCTCTCGGCAAAAATAGGATATAAATCTTCCGGTTTAAGTGGTTGTTTAGTTCCCGGATGCAACATTGGCTTTGGTTTATTAGGAAGGTCAGGTATAATATTATACCATTTTTCCGGTAATTCATTTTCCGGCAATAAGAATTTTTTAGTTTGTTCCATAATTATAACTTCTTATGATAATTAGATTTTGATAGTTAGTTATCTGATAATGAAAAATATAAAATTTTCATACAAAGATAGGAAACATTTAGATAAATTAAAATCAAAAGGCCTAAATAAATAGTGAATTAAAAGGAGTGTATCAAGTCAAGAGCAAAGATATTAGAACCAAGAAGTCAGAGCATAAGAAAGAGTAAAGAACAAAGAGTAAAGAGCAAAGACCTATACGTGTCAACTTGGTAAATTGAACCTATTAACTTCACACCCCAATCGTCCAATTTCAAAATAATTGTTGTAATTTTGCCAGTTATAAAACAAGAAGTTAATAATTATGATTCAATCAATGACAGGCTTCGGTAAAGCCACTTGTGAATACGGGAATAAAAAAATAGTTGTAGAGATTAAATCTTTAAACAGCAAGCAATTAGATTTATCAACACGTATATCGGGATTATATCGCGAAAAAGAAATTGAAATCAGAAATGAAATTGCACAACAACTTGAAAGAGGAAAAATCGATTTTGCTCTTTATGTTGACAATTCATCTCGCGAGTCGGTTACCCAAATCAATCAAACTGTCATAGAATCATATTATCAGCAGATTAGCCAGCTTTCGGACAATCTGGGAATTGAGGTTCCAACAAACTGGTTTGAAGTTCTTTTGAGATTACCGGATGCATTAAAATCAGAAACTGTTGAACTTGAAGATCAGGAATGGGAAGAAATAAAAAAAGCTATTTCTGAAGCAATAAAGCAACTGAAAGCTTTCAGAATTCAGGAAGGTAAATCTCTTGAAAATGTTTTTCAGGCAAAAATAAATCGTATCGGTGAGCTTTTGATCGAAATTGAACCTTACGAAGCCGAAAGAGTAGACAAAATAAAAGGCCGTCTCGAAGAAAACCTGCAATCACTTTCCGAGAAGATTGATTACGATAAAAACCGATTGGAACAGGAACTGATTTTTTATATTGAAAAATTGGATGTAAACGAAGAAAAAGTCCGTTTGCGTAATCATCTCAATTATTTTCTTGAAACCATGAACCATGAAAAATCTCCCGGGAAAAAATTAGGCTTCATTGCTCAGGAAATCGGAAGAGAAATTAATACGCTCGGTTCTAAATCGAATCACAGTGAAATGCAAAAAATTGTGGTTAAAATGAAAGATCAATTGGAACAAATTAAAGAACAGGTACTCAATGCATTATAAATATAATTGATCTTGATAGAGATTGTCAGCTTTCAATTATTAACTCAACTAATATCATGGCGGGTAAACTCATTATATTTTCAGCTCCTTCCGGAGCGGGCAAAAGCACTATTGTTCATTATTTACTAAAGAAATTCGACAATCTGGAATTTTCTGTTTCGGCTACAAGTCGCAAACCACGCGGTACAGAACAAGCCGGGACTGATTATTATTTTCTGACTCCGGATGAATTCAGAAAACGCATTGAAAATAAAGAATTTATTGAATACGAAGAAGTTTATCAGGATTTATATTACGGTACATTACGTTCTGAAATTGATCGTATTGCAGCGAAAGGCAACAATATTATTTTCGATGTGGATGTAAAAGGTGGCCTGAATATAAAAAAACAATTTGGAGATAAAGCTCTGGCTATTTTTATTGCTCCTCCAAGTGTGAATGAACTTTCGAGACGTTTAAATCATCGTGGGACAGATAGCGAAGAAATGATTCGTCAACGCGTTGGAAAGGCCAAATATGAACTGTCATTTGCTCCGCAATTTGATGTAACCGTAGTCAATGATGTTTTAGAAACTGCTCAGGCAGAAGCTGAAAAATTAATCAGCGAATTTTTGGCAGGATAAGTTTCCCTTTGTCTAATATATTGGTTCTTGGCTCTAAAAAATGAAAATTGCACTTTATTCAGGTTCCTACAATCCTATTCATATCGGACACACAGCACTTGCCAAACATTTGATTGACCATAAAGTGGTCGATGAAGTGTGGTTTGTTGTTTCTCCTTGTAATCCGTTGAAAGATCAAAAAAATTTGTTAGACGAATATTTGCGTCTGGATATGGTTATGTTAGCTATACAAAACCAGAATAACTTTAAGGTATCCGACGTGGAATTTACCATGCCCATTCCATCGTACACTTTCGATACTTTGTCAAAGCTGGAAGTTGATTTTCCGGAACATGAATTCTCTCTGATTATAGGAAGCGATAATGCTGTTGTTTTCGACAAATGGAAGAATTACAAAGAAATACTTCAAAAATATGATGTATTTGTTTATCCCCGAAAAGGATATGATTTTGCCGATGTATCAGACATTTATCCACAAATGAGACTACTCAACACTCCTTTGTATGACATTTCTTCTACAGAAATCCGCCAGGCCATTGCACAAAAAAAGGATGTAACAAATTGGCTACATCCCTCTGTTTATGAATTTATTATTGAAAATAAGCTTTATCAATAATTTAGGATTATAGATACGGATTATTTTGTCTTTCTTCGCCGATTGTGGTCGATAATCCATGTCCGCAGTAAACCACGGTAGAGTCGGGTAGGGGCAGCAAACGATTGGTAATGGAGCGGATCAGGGTTGCATAATCTCCTTGTGGAAGATCAGTCCGACCGATGGAGCCCTGAAATAAAACATCTCCCGCAAACAATACATCATCCTTTTCACTATAAAATGCCAAACTTCCCGGTGAATGTCCCGGAACTAAAATAGCTTTCAATACGGTATTTCCAAACTTTATTTCCTGATTATCTTCGATATATGCTCCAAGTTCCTGAGAAGTTTCGTTATATGGTAAGCCAAACATTTGTGCTTGTCCGCGTACACCATCGAGTAAAAATTCGTCAGCTTTGCAGGCTTCAGGTTTCAGACCGTATGTTTCGAATAAATATTGATTGCCAAATTGATGATCAATATGTAAATGCGTATTAAGTACCCGTTTTAATGTTAAGTGGTTACTATCAATATACCGTGAAAGCGCATGTTTTTCGTCATCGGTGAAACAACCGGCATCAATTACCACAGCTTCACGGGTTTCATCAAAAACCACGTAAGTATTTTCCATGAAAGGATTAAAAGTCAGAGGAGTAACTGTCATTGTAAATTAATTAAGCAAAATAGTTTTGGCTTTTTATAAAGGAACATAAACTACCTTTTTCGTTTTAAAATATTCTTCATTAAAATAGTCACTTATTTCATGCGTGTCGGCAATGTTCTTATAAGGAAGAATTTCATGTTGTAATTCTCCGCCTTTCAGGCAAATAAGTCCGTTAGGCATAGCATTTTTAGCTTCTTTAGCAACGTTTTTACGAACCAATTTTACCAAATCATCCAAGGGCATTACTGCACGACTCACTACAAAATCGAAACGGGCTTTTTCTTCCTGTACACGCTCATGTTTCAGTGTAACGTTTTTCAGGCCGATAGCGTTCGATACTTCTGTGCCAACTTTTATTTTTTTTCCGATAGAATCAATCAGTGTAAACTTTACTTCCGGAAATAAGATGGCAAGCGGAATTCCCGGAAAACCTCCTCCGGTTCCGACATCAAGAATGCAGGTTCCCGGCTTGAAGTTTATGATTTGTGCAATTGCCAGAGAATGTAATATGTGGTGCTCGTAGAGATTTTCAATGTCTTTACGGGATATCACATTGATTTTAGAGTTCCAGTCCAAATAAAGGTCATACAAGGCCTCAAATTGTCTGATTTGTAGTTCACTTAGATTTTTGAAGTATTTTAGAATAAGTTCCATAAAAATTAATTGTTCGAAAGGCAAAGTTAGTTTTTTATTTCATAATTGGCTCATCGAGTTTATCAGTTCATTAGTTTATAAAGTTTGTGGAGTTGATTGCCACATGGCATATAGCCTTTGTTCTTTACTCTTTGTTATGCTCTGACTTCTTGATTCTAATATCTTGGCTCTTGATTCTTTTTATCTACTATTACTCTGATAAACAGATTTGTAGTAATTTGAAAACGCAATATTTCTGAAAACGAACATTATTGACTATCTTTGCAGCCGTTTTTTGATATTATCGTAATAAACATAAATAGTTTAGTTGAATGCGGTCTACTGCTTCAACATACACAAAATTAAATAATATGAAAGCTTATGTATTTCCCGGTCAGGGAGCTCAATTCGTAGGAATGGGAAAGGATCTGTACGATCAATCAGCTCTGGCTAAAGAATATTTCGAAAAAGCAAATGAAATTCTCGGTTTCCGTATCACCGATTTAATGTTTGAAGGAACTCCCGAAGATTTGAAACAAACAAAAGTGACACAACCTGCCGTCTTTTTACATTCGGTAATTACTGCACTTGTTTTGGGAGATGAATTCAAACCAGATATGGTTGCAGGACACTCTCTGGGAGAGTTTTCTGCCTTAGTAGCAGCTAAAGCAATGTCGTTTGAAGATGGATTAAAACTTGTTGCTGCACGTGCCATGGCCATGCAGAAGGCCTGTGAAAAAGAACCTTCTACAATGGCTGCTGTTCTTGGCTTAAGCGACGATATTGTGGAAGAAGTTTGTGATTCTATCAAAGATGCCATTGTCGTTCCGGCTAACTACAACTGCCCAGGACAATTGGTTATTTCCGGCTCTATCGAAGGTATTGACAAAGCCTGTGAACTTCTAAAAGAAAAAGGAGCAAAGCGTGCCCTTAAACTTCCTGTTGGCGGGGCTTTCCATTCTCCGTTGATGAAACCAGCCGCAGAAGAACTTCAGGCTGCCATTGATGCAACTACTTTTACAGTTCCTGTTTGTCCTGTCTATCAGAATGTTAATGCTTATCCGCAAAATGATCCTGAAGCTATTAAACAAAATTTGATTGATCAGTTAACAGCTCCTGTACGTTGGACACAGACGGTAAAAAACATGATAACTGATGGCGCTACAGAATTTATAGAACTTGGCCCGGGTGATGTTTTGAAAGGTCTCGTAAAAAAAATCAGTTCTGAAGTAACTGTAGGATAATTGAATTTAATTAAATATAGAAAGATGCATGGGTAACTCTCTGCATCTTTTTTATTTTCTAAATCACTGTTAGTTATCAGGTAAACTAACTTTAGGAAACCTGTTATCGATAAAATTTTTTTTGTACTTTTGTTCTCCTTAATTAAACAATAGAATTCTTTATTGTATAATCAAAGCTTAAAAACTTATTTTCAATAAATTAAATGTACAGAACACATACTTGTGGCGAACTTCGCCTTGCCAATGCCGGACAAAGCGTAACTCTTTCGGGCTGGGTACAACGGACTCGAAAAATGGGTGGAATGACTTTTATTGACATTCGTGACCGTTATGGTATTACGCAGCTGGTTTTCAACAATGAAATAAATGAAACACTCTGTGATTCAGCAAATAAACTCGGGCGTGAATTTGTAATTCAGGTAACGGGACAGGTTGCAGAACGCAGTAATAAAAACAACAATATTCCAACCGGAGAAATTGAAATTCTGGCCGAAAGTCTGAATATCCTGAATGAAGCCAAAACTCCTCCGTTTACCATTGAAGATAATACTGATGGCGGTGACGACATCCGTATGAAATACAGATATTTGGATTTACGAAGAAATGTTGTTCGCAGCAATCTGATTCTTCGTCATCAAATGGCTTTTGAAACCCGTCGTTATCTCGATCAAATGGGCTTTTTGGAAGTCGAAACGCCAATTCTTATCGGTTCTACACCTGAAGGTGCACGCGATTTTGTGGTACCGTCACGTATGAATCCCGGAGAATTTTATGCACTGCCACAATCGCCGCAAACATTGAAACAGTTACTTATGGTTTCCGGATTTGACCGTTATTTCCAGATTGCCAAATGTTTCCGCGATGAAGACCTTCGTGCAGACCGTCAGCCTGAATTTACCCAAATCGACTGCGAAATGTCTTTTGTCGAACAGGAAGACGTTTTGCAATTATTTGAAGGCATGGTAAAGCATTTGTTCAAATACGTAAAAAACATTGATTTCAGCGATACTTTTCCGCGCATGACGTGGCATGATGCTATGAAATATTACGGATCGGATAAACCTGATATTCGTTTCGAAATGAAATTTGTGGAGCTGAAGGAAGCTGTTTCCGGTCATGATTTTGTTGTGTTTGACAGTGCAGCTTATGTGGGCGGTATTTGTGCCTCAGGTTGTGCCGATTATACCCGAAAACAATTAGATCAGCTTACCGATTTTGTTAAGAAACCTCAAATTGGAGCAAAAGGGTTGGTTTATATTAAGTATGAATCAGATGGAAATTTGAAATCATCGGTAGATAAATTCTATAATTCGGATGATTTGAAAGCTATTGCAGCTTTGTTTAACGCTCAACCGGGTGATTTGATTTTAATTCTTGCAGGTGATAAAACAAAAACGCAAAAAGCACTTTGCGAGTTGCGTTTGGAAATGGGTAATCGCTTGGGATTGAGAGATAAAAATGTTTATACACCGCTTTGGGTCATTGATTTTCCTCTGTTTGAATGGGATGATGAAGCGCAACGTTTTTTCGCTATGCACCATCCGTTTACTTCACCAAAACCTGAAGATATTCAGCATCTTGACTCAGATCCGGGACGTGTACGCGCTAATGCTTACGATATGGTTGTTAACGGAATTGAGTTGGGTGGGGGATCTATTCGTATTCACGACAGCAAGTTACAGAACAAAATGTTTGAATTACTTGGATTTACGCCAGAAAAGGCACAAGCTCAGTTTGGTTTCTTGATGAATGCCTTTCAATATGGTGCGCCACCTCATGGTGGTTTGGCATTTGGGTTGGATCGTTTTGTTTCATTATTTGCCGGTTTGGACAGTATTCGCGATTGTATTGCATTCCCGAAAAATAATGCCGGACGCGACGTCATGCTGGATGCTCCATCTACAATTGATCAGTCTCAGTTAGACGAATTAAATCTTGTTATTGATATTAAAGAATAATTTTATACACATATTATGGAGCTGAAAAACTGTAAAATTCAGCTCTATTTTTTTGTAATATATTTTCTTATAATTTATATTATGTCAAATAGTATTTTCTAATAATTCCCTATCAATTTACTTCTCCTAAAAATATAATGGGCAAAATTTATCTTATAACAATTTCAGTTGTATCCTCTTTCTTTCAAAATCTACATCTAAGATTTTTACTTGAACATGTTGATGCAAAGACACAATCTCCGCCGGATTGGAAATAAATTTATCTGACATTTGTGATACGTGCACCAGACCATTTTCTTTAATACCAATATCGACAAACGCTCCAAAGTTGGTTATATTTGTAACAATGCCTGGAAGTTCCATGCCCGGATTCAAATCTTTGATTGTTTTGACCGATGCATCAAATTCAAATACTTTCGCTGAACTTCGCGGATCTCGACCGGGTTTTTCAAGCTCGGTCAAAATATCAGTTAAAGTTGGTAAACCTACATTCTCGGTCACATATAGCTGTTTATCAATACTTTGTAATAACTCTTTGTTTCGGATTAATTTATCAAGGCTGGTTTTCAGGTCTTTAGCCATACGTTCAACAATTTTATAGCTTTCGGGATGTACTGCGGAGTTATCCAACGGATTTTCAGCATCGGGAATTCGAAGAAATCCGGCGCACTGTTCGAATGTCTTTGTTCCCATTTTTGGAACTTTTAACAATTGTTTTCTGTCCTGAAAAGCACCGTTTTCAGCGCGATAATCCACAATATTCTGGGCAAGTTGTGGTCCTAAACCTGAAATATAAGTTAGTAAATGCCAGCTGGCAGTATTGAGGTTCACTCCTACTCTGTTTACAGCATTTTCGACGGTTTGATCCAATGCTTTCTTCAATTGAACTTGATCTACATCGTGCTGATACTGACCAACTCCGATCGATTTTGGATCAATTTTTACAAGCTCGGCCAAAGGATCCATTAATCGGCGGCCTATGGAAACAGCGCCACGTACAGTGACATCATATTCAGGAAATTCTTCACGGGCAATTTTAGACGCGGAATAAATGGAAGCGCCGTTTTCGCTTACAACAAACAGTTTGACTTCCCTGTCGTAACGAATGTTTTGAATGAAATGCTCCGTTTCACGCCCGGCGGTTCCATTGCCAATAGCAATTGCTTCAATATTATAAGCTTCAACCATTTTTTGAATTTTACGGGTGGCTTGTGCATATAGGCTTTGTGGTGGATGTGGAAAAATAGTTTCGTTATGGAGCAAATTTCCCTGAGCGTCCAGGCACACTACCTTACAACCGGTTCTGAATCCAGGATCGATTGCCAGAACCCGCTTTTGCCCCAATGGAGGAGCCAAAAGAAGCTGACGAAGATTTTCCGCAAAAACACGAATAGCTTCGGCATCAGCTTTTGCTTTACTTTCCGCAGCAAATTCGGTTTCAATGGACGGTTTCAGTAAACGTTTATAAGCATCTTTCATGGCATCATAAACCAAATTACCGGATTCGTTGTCTGCTTTCACAAAAATTCGTTCTAATTTTTCGACACAATGCTCGTCCTCCGGACTAATACCTACTCTCAGAAAACCCTCTGCCTCTCCCCTTCTCATAGCCAATAACCTGTGAGACGAACAGCGGTTTAACTTTTCGCTCATATCAAAATAATCGCGGTATTTCTGGGCTTCCTCCTCTTTACCTTTAATAACTTTTGAAGCAATAACAGCCTCATAGCCAAAAGTTTTACGAACAGTATTTCGTGCCGCTTCACTTTCGTTGATCCATTCGGCAATAATATCTTGTGCGCCAGCCAGAGCTTCGCCAACAGATTCCACTTTCTCTTTTACAAATTGCAATGCCATTCGTTCCACATCAGTGGAATTTTGCTTCATAATTATGCGGGCAAGCGGTTCCAGACCTTTTTCACGAGCTATTTCTGCACGGGTACGACGTTTGGGTTTGAACGGCAGATAAATATCTTCCAATCCGGTGGCATTCCAGCAGTTTTCAATCTTACTTTTAAGGTCATCTGTAAGTTTTCCCTGCTCATCAATGGATTTCAAAATCGTTTCCCGGCGTTTTTCTAATTCGCAAAATTTGTCGTACTGTTCTTTCAGAGCTCCGATCTGCACTTCATCCAAGCCTCCGGTCATTTCTTTCCGGTAACGGCTGATAAACGGAATAGTAGCTCCTTCTTCTATAAGTTTAATAGTATTACTTACTTGTTTTTCAAAAATTTGCAGTGTATTTGAAATCAGATTTATAATCTGTTTGATGTTGGAAGGCATTATTATTTCTGTGTTTTTTAGTGAAGATTATTTATCAGTGCAGCATTTTAAATACAAGTTCTTTCAATAAATCGGCTTCTTCTACGCCATTGCTGTCTATTCCTTTTCCACGGGCATCGGTTTCCCGTATCCAAGTAATGATATTCATAGTTCGCCATGCTCCGAAAGTTTTGGCAGCACGTTCGTAGTCTTTGACAAAATAAGGATTGATCTTCAGCTCCGAAGCCACAGCTCCCTGACTTTTATCCGGTAAATAATGATACATCATCAGATTGCTGAAAAAATTGAAAAGTTGAGCCAAAACAACGACCATTGGATTGGCTTTTTTATTGTCGGCAAAATATCTGATAATACGATTGGTTTTCAGTATATCTCGATTGATAAGTGCCGTCTGAAGTTCGAAAACGTTGAAATCTTTGCTGATGCCGATATTTTTCTCAATATGCTCCGGAGTAATTCTCTGACTGTTGACTGGTAAAGTAAGCATCAGTTTGTCCATTTCATTGGCAACCTTGCTTAAATCTGTTCCCAAAAATTCCGTAAGCATTGCAGTTGCTTTTTCATCAACAGCAATATTCTTATTTTTAGCGTAACGACTTATCCACGAGCCCATTTCGTAGTCGCGCAACTTAGATGATTCAAAAATAACTCCGGATTTTACAATTTCCTGATACCATTTTTTTCGTTTATCAGGACTACCGTATTTATAGGCAAAAACCAAAATTGTTGTATTAAGCGGTTTACTTATATAATATTGTAAAGCATCCCAGTCTTTAATCAGCTGAGCTTCTTTGACAATAACTACCTGGTAAGGCGACATCATTGGGTAACGTTTTGCTGCATTTACAACAGCCGTCATATCAGTATCTTTGCCATAAACCACTGTCAAATCAAACTCCCGTTCACTTTCGTTAAGTACATTGTTTTGTATAAAATCAGTAATCAGGTCGATATAGTAAGCCTCCTCTCCCATTAATAAATAAACAGGAGAATAGACTTTTCTACGTAAATCAGACATGATCTGATCGAAAGAGTAGTTCTGTTTTGCCATGAATAATTATGAGAAAGCCCGTTTCTGTAATAAATTAATTTTCATTAAAATCTTCGAAACGTAAATGTTTGATTGTTTTACTGTTGTGCATAATCGAAGACAGTGATTTAATACCAATTTTAATGTGTTCTTCCACATAATTGGCCGTTACTTTTTTATCACTTTCTGCTGTTTTTACGCCATCTGCTTTCAGAGGCATATCGGAGACGAGTAATAAAGCCCCGATAGGAATACTGTTATGAAAACCTACTGAAAATAAAGTTGCTGTTTCCATATCAATCGCCATAGCACGGGTTGCACGCAAATAGTCTTTGAAATGTTCATCGTGCTCCCATACTCGACGGTTTGTGGTATAAACAGTTCCAGTCCAGTAGTCCTTTCCAAAGTCGCGCACATTCGAAGAAACGGCGCGCTGAAGGCTAAAAGCAGGAAGTGCAGGAATTTCCGGAGGAAAATAGTCATTTGAGGTCCCTTCGCCTCGGATAGCTGCACTGGGTAATATATAATCTCCAATTTTATTTTTATCACGCAACCCTCCACATTTACCAAGAAAAAGTACGGCCTTAGGCTGAATAGCAGTCAATACATCCATGATAAGCGCTGCATTGGGGCTACCCATACCGAAGTTGATAATGGTAATGCCGTTAGCAGAAGCGTTAGGCATGGATCCATCTCGGCCATAAACCTCCACGCTATGCCATTCGGCAAAAAGTTCTACATAGTTATTGAAATTGGTAAGCAGTATATAATCGGTGAACTCGTTGAGCGGACGTTTGGTGTACCGTGGTAACCAGTTTTCAACAATATCGAATTTTGTTTTCATAATCTTCTGATATATTTTTCTGTTTTTAGTATTTTCGCATACATTTTTTGCGAATAAGAACAAAAATACTAAAAAATGTGGCAATTAAATCTCCCCCCGTATAATTTTCGTATTAAAAAACAAAACGAAAAAATGCTTATTTTCGATAGCCAGCGGAAGAGATTTGTTACGCTTACTCCCGAAGAATGGGTTCGGCAAAACTTTATTCGTTTTCTTATTGAAGCCAAGGCTTATCCGGCAGCATTACTTGCCGTTGAGAAACAAATTACGGTAAACGGGCTTAAAAAGCGTTGCGATGCAATATTATATGATAATGTAGGACAACCGGAAATGATCATAGAGTTTAAAGCTCCCAATGTACCCATAACTCAGCAAACTTTTGATCAGGCTGCCGTTTATAACTTAAAGTTAAATGTCGATTTTTTTATGTTAAGTAATGGTCTTGAACATTACTGTTGCAAACTTGATAAATCGAACTCCCGATATTTGTATTTTTCCGAAATCCCTCACTTTACTTTGCTCAAAAGCGTTAAATAGTCAATATTTTTAGCTTAAATTTACTGCTTCTCTTTTAAATTATGGGTTATTTTATATGTTTTACAACATACTTTGTAATATTTCTGTAAATTTCTTCTTGAAGCATAAAATATTTAATATATTGATTATTAGATATTTTACTGCTATATATATTAATATAGATAGAATAAATTGAAATTATTTCAATTTTTAGAGCAAAAAATTTGGAAAATATGTTGCAAAACATATAATTTTGTATCGTCATAAAACAATAAAAGTTTATGACACTTATGAAGAACAGAAAACAGACTTTATATAATAACATTTGAATAAAGATATTTTAGTTCGGATTAAGGTATAACAAAAGATTGTGTTTTATTAAAATTTTAAAGGTATGAAAAAGGTATTAGTAATGGTAATTGTTGCAATGGCAACCCTCTCAAGCGCATTTGCTCTGGACCTACACGAATACAAAGTGTTCTACAAGTTGAACAACGAAACGACTTTCCGCTCATTAAACAGATATTTGAAATTAAATGATTGCCAGCAGAAAAATTTAAAATCAGAATTTCAATTAACTGAGGAAAGAATCAGAACAGCTGTCAATACCGAAAACGAAGTTGCTGCCGAAAAAGCAATGAATTCAAGTTTGGCAAGTCTCAAAGAGATTCTGACCGATGAGCAGTATGAAAAATTCGTAACCGTGCTCAATGCTACTATCGAGTACAACCGCGAAATTAAATATTTAGCCGCAGAATAATCGATAGTGTGGTAAATAAAAGATTCCGGTCTAATCCGGAATTCTGATCCTAAATGCAGCAAAACAAGCTGCCGATATTCAAAAGGTATTATAAAAATTGTGTTTTAAGAAATTAGAAAATTATGAAAAAGATTATAACATTAGCAATTATTGCTTTGACTATTGCAAGCAATGCAATGGCTCTTGAGTTGAATGAATACAAAGTGTTTTACAAATTGAACAATGCAACGACTTTCCGTTCATTGGACAGATATCTGAAATTAAATGATATCCAAAAAGAAAATTTAAAATCAGAATTTTCAGCTACTGGAGAAAAAATTAAGGCTGCAGTAAATACTGAAGATGGAGTTGCTGCTGAAGAAGCCATGAATACGGGTTTGAATAACCTGAAGTCAATTCTGACAGTAGAACAATACGAAAAATTTGTACTTGCTCTCAATGCTACTATCGAGTATAACCGCGAAATCAAATATTTGGCGGCAGAATAACCCGATAGTGTAGTAAATAAAAGAATTTCGGTTAAATCCAGAATTCTTATCCCAAATACAGCTAAAAGAAGCTGATCAATATTAAAAAGGTATTATAAAAAATTGTGTTTTAAAAAGTTAGCAAATTATGAAAAAGATTATAACATTAGCAATTATTGCTTTGACTATTGCGGGTAACGCTATGGCTCTTGAGTTGAATGAATATAAAGTATTTTACAAACTCAACAATGAAAAAACGTTTAAATCGCTCAGCCGTTATTTGGATGTGACCGATGAACAGGCTGATCAGTTGAAATATGTATTTGTACTTACTGAAAAGAAGCTGAAAAACGCGCTTAATGCAGAAAATGAAGTTGCTGCTGAAAAAGCAATGTATTTTAACTTGGGTAATGCTAAATATATACTCAGTGAAGATCAATACAAAAAATATCTTACTGCAATTAACCTTTCTGTTTATGTAAACAACAGTGAGTATTATGCAGAAAATGATGTGAAATAATCGTTATTGAAATTTAAACTAACGGAGCATAACCAATTGGTTATGTTCCGTTTTTGTTATTATAACAATATATAATTCAATTATAACTGAGTATTTTATCTACCGGATATCAACGGAATTAAGTTTATATCTTCTAAATTTTACTCCAAATTTTTCTAAAATCTCAAATGAAATGCTGATTCCTATCGTTTCCCAGCATTCGCCGCATTGATTGTGGGCCTGGATGATATTCAAGGGGATCCTTGTTTTGTCAAGGAGTAAATAACGGGTTTTAATCGGTTTATGAGATATATAAATATCAGAGAACCAGCATTGAGGAATAGTTGTAAATAATTGATCAACACAAAAGGTTTTCAGACTTTTAAATGTAACCCAATATACATTTTCCGGAGTGAAGTATAAAATAGCATTCGCCGAACCTGTGAATATCCATCCCGGTGTGTTGGGGTATTTGCTGTAAAATTCAACGTAAAAGTCTCCGAAGTCTTTATCCCGGAATTTTTCAGAAATCATATAATGGACATTATTGATGCTAAACGAGCAATCAATATCTTTTCTTTGCATAATCATATCCTGTTCGTTATCATGATTATACCGTGTGATTTCTGATGCATGCAAGACCTCCCGATAGAATTTGTCGGCTCTGTCGGCCTGCTCTTTTTCATGCTTCAAATTATTTTTGAAATTGTGCAACATGTTTCTCCCCTACTCTGTTTTTATTTCGCCATAATAGGAAATTGGATCCCGCTCGGCCGAGCTTACCTGTAAAGTTGAGCTTCCGTTTTCGTAAGTCGTCAGATAAAACATGTAATGATATTGCTCGCTATTGGCTTTAAATTTCATTTCCCAGCCATCTGATTTTTTAGTGGAATTCATACTGAAATCATTCATGACTGTAGCTAATCTGACGCCTCCGTCCGAGGGATTAAAAGGGGCTGTATGGGCTACTCCATAATACGGAAGATAGGTATAAACCGAATCTCCGCTAATTTTTAAGTTATAATCAGCTCCGGTTAGCGGAACTTGTTGCATTCTGAACGGATTTGCATAATTAAAAACAACCGTAAAATGTTTGTTCTCTATCTTAGAAGCCAACTGATTCCGGGCTTCAGGTGTAGTTTTAGTTATCTTACAGGCAGTTGTGGATAATAAAACCACAACGGATAAAAGTATCATTCGTGATTTCATCGTATAAAAGCAAATAATTGTTAATGATATATATATAATTTTATTTATTCCGAATCAATTTAAATATCTTACCTCTCCAAGCATTAAGATTTACATTAAACGTCTTGTCCGAGCTTAACCGGGTAACGTAACTCTCCTCTTTATCTAACAGATTAATGCAATTAAAAGTTTGATTTTCAGATAAATTCATATATTGAAAAGCTTCTGCCGGAATTTTCACTTCGGTATATAAATCTTTGTCATGAAAATTGAGGACAATTAGCAATAACTCGTTTCTGAATTTACGAAAGTAAGCATATTGTTCATGCGAATTAAAATGATGATTGTCCAGATTGGCATATTCCAAATCGTACATTAGACCATCAGTAACAGCTTTCTCCGACATAGTGATATTCAGTAATTTTTGGTAAAATTCACGAAGCTCCTTTTGTTCGACAGAGAGCAGTTTACCATCAAATTTTCCATTGTTTGCCCAGGCCTGAATAGATTTAAGTGCCCAATAGTCAAAAATGGTAGTACGACCATCCAGACCGCTAAAACCTTCCATATCCATGCCGTGTTCTCCCAGTTCCTGTCCGAAATATATCATTACGGGAGCTTTTGTAAGGGTCGCTGCTACAATCATGGCCGGTTGTGCAAACAGGCCATCTCCCGAGAAAAATCCGGAAGCAATACGTTGTTCATCATGATTTTCCAGAAAATTCAACATCTTATCTCCTATGCCTCCAAGCGATTGCCAGGTATACGTCAGATCGCGTACCGGAAAATTACGGCTTGTAACGTCGCGTAATTTATCATAGAGACCAACTTTATCATACAGGTAATCGAACTTTCCGTTAGCTATATAATTTCTGTATTCAGCAGGATTATAGACTTCAGCAATAAAGATTATTTCCGGGTGAACAGCTTTAATCTGTGGAATAGCCCAACTCCAGAATTCTACAGGAACCATTTCAGCCATATCACAACGAAAGCCATCGACCTTCTTTTTTGCCCAGAATTTGAGAATATCCCTCATTTTAAACCATGTATCTGGAATTGGATCAAACTGTTTTTGTTTTCCTTCTGTATAATTGATACCATAGTTCAATTTTACTGTTTCGTACCAGTCATTAATCGTCGGATTAGCCGAGAAACAATCATTTCCGGTAGCTTTAGCCGGAAATTCATTGTAATCCTGAATATCAAACTTAGGTTGAAATTTCTGTCCGGAAATGTAATAGAAATTGTTCAAAGGAGAAAAATGCCAGTCGCTATTATCTGTTTCACCCAAATCTTTTACGTTTTCCGGTTTTGCATCCGAATGATATTCACGAGCTACATGGTTGGGAATAAAATCAATAATGACTTTTAATCCAGCCCTGTGTGTGCGGGTTACAAGTTTTTCGAACTCTTTCATCCGGTTTGGAACATCTTCGGCTAAATCCGGATCAACATCGTAATAATCCCTGATAGCGTAAGGAGAACCTGCATTGCCTTTTACAACAGCATCGTGGTCTTTGGCAATGCCATACTCTGAATAATCGGTTTTGGTAGCATGCTCGATAACTCCGGTATACCAGATATGAGTAACTCCGAGTTCTTTAATTGATTTCAGAGCTTTAGAGGTAAAACTATTGAATTTGCCGCAGCCATTTTCTTCTATTGATCCGTTTCGTTTTAAGTTTGTGTTATAGTTTCCGAAGAGGCGGGGAAGCACCTGATATATAACAAATTTAGACATGTTGTAATTTATTTTTATTTAGATAATATCAAATTATTGTTTGTTTCTACTTTGTAAACGTTGAATGAAACATCGGATTTGGTATTTCCAGTTGACTTTATCTGAGCAGTTTGCTTTGTCATGATTCTGAAATCATTAAGCCATGCCGTGCCCAAGGGCGGTACGAAAAAACCAAACTGAGAACCTGCTGTATCCAATTCACATTCAGTACAGTAACTATAAATACCATTTATGAAATAATAAAGCATATTGCCCGATTTAAAAACCTTTATATAATTTATTCCCGATTTATTGATAGTTGTTCTGGTTAATTCTGTATAATAGCTGTACCACAAGCGATTTCCCATATACATTTTTTGGTTATTATTTATCAGAGAATATTCGACAGCATCATTCTCATTATTTTGAGATCCGAAAATCAAACCATATTGGTCTGTGTTTGTATTTGACTGACATTCGATGCTAAAAGAGAAAATAAAATCAGATAAAACATTTACTTTTGTCTCTGCTAAAATAAGAAAAGCAACATCAAGTTTCGATTCAAATTTCAATCTTTTATTATCATTCGTTATTTTATAACTATTATTATCAGTTTCTTCCCAGCCAAAATCAGATTTATCGGAGGTATCAAAACTAAGATAGACTTTATCAGAGAATCCGGTCGAATCTCCATCGAAAATCATCGACGCAAATGAAGGTTGAGAAGTGCTTTCATCGAACAATTCGTCAATATAATAATCACGACGTTCACCCCGGTAATTAATATTCCAAGGTCTGTCTCCTACTTTATCTCCTCCACACATAATCGACTTCCAGTCTCCGTTTTCAAGCAGAGTATTTATATGGTCGCGTCCCAGAATGCCATGTCCCATTTCATGAAAAATCAAATCTTCTTTCATTTCATCGGCCCCTTTTGTATTAGAAATCTCCCGCCAATATATGGAATCAATTTCTATTCTGATGGGTTTTTCATAATGACATAAACCGGCTCTATTATCGGACAAATCGGTAAATTCTATAATCAGGCCATCTTGTTCAAAATTATATTTTTGACCACGTTTTGCAGCTTCTGTTGTGAAACGATTCACATATTCTTGAAATTCAGTATCAACTCTGTATTCATGAATATCATTACAAGAAATAAAACCTGTAATTATAATAATGAGGAAGGTATAATATTGTTGTTCTCGAAAAAATTTCACCACGAACAAAAAATGAAAATTTCTACTACAAAAATAAACAAAAAAGATATTAGTGCGTTATTCAAGTGTATCAATGATAAGATTAAATTAATTATAAAAACCAAATTAAAAAATGGCAACAGTAACTTTTAAAGGATCTCCGGTAAAAACAAACGGAAGTTTGCCCGAAGTAGGTTCTCAGGTACCTGATTTTAAACTTGTAGGTGCAGATTTAAGCGAAATTAAACTTTCAGATTTCAAAGGAAAACGTGTAGTCCTTAATATTTTTCCAAGTATTGATACTGGTGTATGTGCTGCATCAGTACGTAATTTCAACAAATGGGCAGCTCAGCATGCTGGTGCTGTTGTTCTTTGTATTTCAAAAGACCTACCATTTGCAGCAAGTCGTTTTTGTGGGGCAGAAGGACTCGAAAATGTAGTCACAGCTTCTGATTTCAGGTATAATAACTTTGCTACTGATTATGGGGTTTTGATGACAGATGGTCCGTTGGCTGGTTTAATGGCTCGCTCAGTTGTAGCAATTGATGAAAATGGGAAAGTTGTCTACGAGCAATTAGTTCCTGAAATTACAGAAGAACCGAACTACGAAGTAAAATTTTAAATCAAAAGCAGTTCGTTTTCAGAATGAGCTGTTTATTTACGTGTGAGATATCCTCCTCTTACTCCATGAGTAGCGGGAGGATATTGTTATTTAATAAATTAGCTTTTTGAGTTTAATGCCTGATTCTCCAATACCTTTCTCTAAAGTTTCGGTATTCAGTTTTTCGAAAGCTTTCAGAGTAATAATGGCACATGCACGTGCATCATCTCCTGCCCGGTGATGGTTAAATTGGATATCCAGAAATTCCGACAATGCACCCAACGAATGCTTTGGTAAGTGCTTCCATACTTTTCGAGATAAACTGACACTGCAAAAATAATCGATATGAGGAAAAGCAATATCGTAATATCGTAATGTTTCTGCCAATACTTTCATGTCAAAGGCAGCATTATGAGCCACAACAAATTGATCTTCGAGATACGGCTTTATTTGACTCCATAATTCATCAAAGGCGTGTTCTGTTGCCAACTCAGCCGATGATATGCCATGAACCCGCTCATTCCATGGATTCATATAGGGAAAGCAGGCCGGTTTAATCAACCATGATTCTGATTTTGTTACGATTCCATTTTCAACTTTTGCCAGGCCGATTTCACAGGGAAAGTTAGCATGCGCAGTTTCAAAATCAATTGCTGTAAAATTCATAATTATTGAAATAAAACAGGCTATCCGCAAAAAAGCAGACAGCCTGAATTTGTCAGACGCACAAAGATAAATATTCTCCTGCGTATATTTTGTAAGTTTAATTACATATCAATTGATTGAATTTCCACCAAAAGTTCATCTTTCATGACCGACTGTCCGGAATGAACCTTGATTTTTCGAACTACGCCATTACATTCGGCAGTGATTTCATTCTGCATTTTCATGGCTTCAAGGGTAAGTATCGGTTCTCCTTTGTTGACTAAATCTCCTTCAGAAAGAAAAATATCCACAATTTTACCGGGCATTGGTGCTATAATATTGTTTTCGTCAATTTTATCAGCATCTGTATTAATCATACCTCGGCGGATATAAGAAAAGATGGATTCGATACTGTATTTGTATTCTACGCCGTTTACTTTTACAATTGCTTTATTTTGCTCATGCGAAACCAATTCACAGTAAAAGCGTTTACCTTTCCATTCGAAAGTGTAATGGAAATCGCCCTGCTCAACAAAGTCAATATCACGTTCTTGTCCATCAATTACCGGATGTGACTCTTTTGGAATATATAATTTAAAACGTTTTTCCGCATCTTTTACAGCGATAAATAATCGTGATGCATCCCGTTTATAAATATATGAAGTTCCCATTTTTAGTTCATTTTTTTAATTAATAATTCAGTCGTTTATTTAAGACCCAGACATTCAAACGGTCGCTTTTATATGATGGAATATCCGAAGAAAGTTGCAGATATTCAGATGCATACATAATGGTTGCAGCTAAAGCTCCGACCATTTCATCTTCTTCGTTTTCAAGCATTTCCGGGGTATATATTTGGTCCACCCAGCGGGTTGTATAACTGGCATCTATAAATTCCGGAGTTTGAAGAACTAATCGGCAAAACGGCACTGTTGTTTTTAAACCAATTAATGAAAATTCATTTAAGGCATTGATTGTTTTGCGGATTACATCTTCCCGATTTTCCCCAAGAACAATGATTTTGGCTATCATTGAATCAAAATACGGAGTTACAACAGATCCGTTTTGTACTCCAGTTTCAATACGAATACCATCTCCTTCCGGAAAATGCACATCGTCGATGAAACCAGTCTGGGGACTAAACCTATTTTGAGGATCTTCTGTATTTACACGACATTCTATAGCCCAGCCTTTAATTTGAATATCTTTTTGTTCTAAAGTCAGTTTCTGGTCAAGTGCGACACGAATTTGCCAGTCAACCAAATCAACGCCCGATACCATTTCTGTGACAGGATGTTCCACCTGTATGCGGGTATTCATTTCCATAAAATAGTATGAACCATCCTCATCCATGATAAATTCAATAGTACCCACAGAATAATAGCCAATGGCTTTGGCAAAGCGAACAGCCATATCTCCCATCTGACTTCTCATTTCCGGAGTTACACTGGCCGATGGAGCTTCTTCAACAATTTTCTGGTGTTTACGTTGTAACGAACATTCCCTTTCGCCTAAATGAACAACATGCCCAAATTTATCTCCCAAAATCTGGAATTCGATATGTTTAGGATTTTGGAGATATTTTTCAACAAACATATCTCCGTTTCCAAAGGCACCTAAGGCTTCTTCTGATGCCGATTTAAAACTGCGTTCGATGGTTTCGGGCTTTTCCACAATACGCATTCCACGGCCACCACCACCGGCAGAGGCTTTGAGAATTACAGGATAACCTATTTTATCTGCATATTTTTTAGCTTCGGCAGCATCTTTTACCGGGCCATCACTACCTGGTACCAAAGGTAATCCGGCTTTTATAGCCATACTTTTAGCTACGGTTTTCAAACCCATATCCCGGATCAACTCCGGAGACGGTCCGACAAAATCAATTCCGTTATCAATACAAAGTTGGGCAAAATCAGGATTTTCGGATAAAAAGCCGTAGCCCGGGTGTATAAGGTCTATTTTATGTTCGAGTGCTAATTGTACAATTCTTTCCGGATCCAGAAAAATAGCTTTTTCATTTGCTGAATCACCTGCAGGTATTACTTCATCGGCATATTTAAGATATAGGGCATCCGGTTCTCTGTCGCTTTGAAAAACAGCAGCCATTAATCCGAGCTTGTGTGCCGAACGGATAATCCGAATGGCAATTTCACCGCGATTGGCAATTAAAAGTCGTTTTTTCATATCTATTTTCATATTCAATTTTTATTTCTATAAAAGTTTATAGAGTTTATTGCGTTCATCAATTTAGAGAATAGTATTTAACTACGTGTTGAACTTGTCAACTTTATAAACAAATTACCCGATTACAAAGGAATACTTCCATGCTTTCTGGCCGGTTTCACATATTGCTTGTTCGAGAGAATGTCAAATGCAGTGATAAGTATGTCCCGGGTTTTTGAAGGAACTATCACCTCATCTATTAATCCAAACTCTTCGGCTTTATAAGGATTAGCAACTTCGTTTTTATACTTTTCGGTAAGTGTTTTTTCTAACTCTTCTTTATTTTCAGCTTTAGAAAGCTCATGTTTGTTGACAATGCGTATAGCTCCTCCAGGCCCCATTACTGCAATTTCGGCGCTTGGCCATGCAAAATTAAAGTCACCTCCGGTATTTTTACTACTCATTACAATATAAGCTCCACCATAAGCTTTACGGGTAATAACGGTGATTTTAGGAACCGTCGCTTCGCAGAATGCGTACACCAATTTAGCTCCGTTTCGGATAATTCCGCTGTGCTCCTGTTCAATTCCCGGTAAAAATCCCGGAACATCTTCAAGAATAAGTAGCGGAATATTAAAAGCATCGCAGTACCGAATGAAACGGGCCCCTTTTACGCTGGCATTAATATCGAGCGTGCCGGCCATAACTTTAGGCTGATTGGCTACAATACCTATTGTTTTTCCGTTGAGCCGGGCAAAGCCGACAAGAATGTTTTGAGCAAACTTTTCGTGCACTTCGAAAAAAGTATCTTTGTCAACAAGAATATTGATAATATCTTTCATATCATAAGCTCTATTCGGATCATCCGGAATAATTTTATCTAAAAATTCCTGCCGGGTACTGTAATAACTTATTCTGTTGGCAACCGGAAGAGTTTCATAATTATTGGATGGAATGTATGATAATAGCTTGCGAATCAATAATATAGTATGTTCTTCGTCGTCAGATACAAAATGAGCTACACCACTCTTCGATGCGTGAATGCTTCCTCCTCCAAGTCCCTCCATATCAATTGATTCGTTTAGTACCTCTTTTACAATGTCAGGCCCTGTAACAAACATGTATGATGTTTTATTGGTCATGAATACAAAATCGGTAAGTGCGGGAGAGTAAACAGCACCACCTGCAGCAGGACCTAAAATGGCAGAGATTTGCGGAATAATTCCAGAAGACATCACATTATTCCGGAAAATACCGGCATAAGCCGATAAACTTTTAATTCCTTCCTGAATGCGTGCTCCTCCCGAATCAATCAACCCGACAATAGGAGCTCCTAACTTAAGTGCCATTTCTTGCACTTTGGCTATTTTCATACCGTGTGCATAACCCAGTGAACCTCCTAACACCGTAAAATCCTGTGCGTATGCAAAAACACTGCGCCCCTGCACTAATCCACGCCCCACAATAACGCCATCGCCAAAATTAGCTTGCCGGCTGCTCATGGGAGTTTGCGAAGGAGCAACAAAAGCCTCCAATTCAAAAAAAGTTCCTTCGTCGAATAGGATATTAAGACGCTCACGAGCTGTGAGTTTTCCTTTAAGATGTTGTCGGTGAGCGGCATTATCTTCCATTTCCTGCAACGCTTTCCGGCGTTGCTCAAATACTTCGTTTTTATTCATTGTTTTCTTTAGAATACTGTTCAGCTTTTATCGAACAAAATCATATTAGCTTTCGTTCAATGACATTAAAATAATTATACAGTGCACAAAAGTAATCATTTTGTGCAATATAGAAGCCTGGCATTACCGTTTGGCAATCATTTTTATTATAAATTCATATAATAAGAATGTATAAATTTACTTGAAAACAATTCATTGTCTGAGAAATAAGTCTCAGTATGAGGTGAGATAATATTTTGTGAAATTTTTAAAATTAATCTACAATTTCGAGTTCAAAATTACCTAAAAATAGTTTTGCCCGACCAAAAACAGCTTGTTGTTTAGTATCGGCACTTATCCAGATTTCGACCGCATCTACTCCATCGAACACTTTGTTTTCAGGAAGAATAGGATGTAACTTATAACACATTCTGCGAATCGTTCCTTTCTCAAGCATTTCTTTTCCCTCATATTTAAGGCCGATCGAGAAATCTTTACCCGGATAAAAACCATTTATTTTGAGGATAGTTCCTTTTTTTATTTTTGAATAATTAATTTGCGTTGCATACACAAATGCGGCTACTACATCCCGCACAGGAGATTTAGTATCATATTGCTTGCGGAAATACCAGCCATTACTGTTTTTAGCCTTTACTTTTACTGAAGCTTTATTGTTTTTATGATCGAAATAAACAATTTCCTGTAAGCGGTATTTTCCTTCCTGAATATGGCGGTATGATTTGTAAGTTTCAAGCGAAGCAAAATCAAGGTAAGAAATCCATGTGTCATTCATATAAAAAAGCCTGGCAATACCATTAGTCTGGGCTTTGAGAGTCACTTTATTGCAAACATGCCCCATGGTTTTATATTTTAATTTATCTGTGGTAAGAGTAAATGCCCCTATTTCCAGGAAGCCATAAAAAGCTTTGTAGTTAAGTGTTTGCCCAGGTACAAAACTAATTGATTTTGCCGGAAATAAACTGACAGAAATAAAAAAAAAGAGAAGACAACAGGCTTGTTTCATAAAAAAATTTGAAGCCACAAAGTAAGGAATAATTCCTCTATTTTGTGGCTTCAAAAACTAAGATATTTTTAAAAATTTATTTCCAAGTTGTTCTTTCGACATATTCATAGATACCGGGAGCAACACATTGATATTTGTATGTCCAATACCATCTTGTACCATCGTAGAGTTGAACATTGAGCTTAACATATTGATTAACATCTCTTACTTTGGGTTCAAGATCCGGGTATTTCAACGACAACAACAAGGCAAGTCCTTGTTTAACCCGTGTTTCAATATAAGCATTTTTAGCATCTTTCTTGCCATCATCATCTAGTGAAGCATCTGCATCTACTGAAGTAAAATATGCATGAAGCTCGGTGTCTTTACTGTATGTTCTGCTAATGATTCGCGTATCTATGTTTCCAAAATTCCATGATAATCCAAACATATATTCTGTGTAGACATTAGACAACTCATCGCTTGAAGGCGGGTATTTAGGATTATACACGAATTTTAAAGTATCATCAGTTGTCCAGTCATTGTAACCTTCCATCAAAGGGTATGTTTCACCATCATGTTTATATAAATACTGCATAGCTAATAGATAATCGTCTTTTGACGCTGTAAAAGTTATTGTTGGATCAAAGACCCATACATAAGATTCCGAAAAAACAAATTGTTCTGTTTTCGAGTACGGCTGCCATTCGATTCCATCGAACATATATAACGAATAGCGCTCAATTGTGGATCCTGAATAATATTTATAACGAATCATTTTTACAGTGCCTGATAAAACCAAAGGATATTTTACAGCCAACAATTTAGGAATATAAAGATCCTGATCAATACTTGACGAAAAATTATTGTATTTCCCCGGTTGATCATCTCCGGAGCCAAATATATCATAATCCTCCGTAGTCAGAGTATATTTGTCCTCAGCAGGAATATCTACAGTATCATCGGCGCTAACATATTTGTATGTCAATAAAACGGATGAATTTACATCTGCATACAAATATTTTTCATTAAGTAAAACAGGTGCATATTCATAAGCGGTATACTGGTCTGTAAAATATTTGTTTGTAGCTAAAAAGGTACCAGCAATATATGCAGAATCATTTTTTAAACTGTCAACGGTTTCGTTTACTTTAATTGTCAATGCATCAAGTTCTGCCTGAATAGTCGCACTGTCAGTTGCATTAGTAGCATTTTTAAGTTCAGTTTCTTTAGCTGTAATTTTAGCCTCTTCTGTTGAAATTAAAGTTTCAATTGGCTTTTTTACTGCATTTCCAATAGTCACAAAATCTGCAGCTGTCAGAGTATCTGTATATGAAGCTACATTGGTTGGCCGCCCCATATCTTCGTAGCCCGGAAAATTTTTAATGTTGTAATCTTCGCAAGCAAAAAACGCTTCTACAACAATAATACTGAATATAAAATATATAATCTTTTTCATTGTAATTAATTTTTAAATTTAGAAGTTCAGTTTCAGACTAATCGACCAAGTCCGACCAAAGCCATAATAAACCTGTGCTGTAGTCGAATCATGCAAAGCACCATCTTCTGCATCTGTAATGTAAATCTGGTCAAGCAAATTATTTACATTACCAATAAGTGTTGCTTTATACTCTCCAATTTTAAAGTGATAATTAGCAAATAAGTCCATTACACCTACGGCTGGAATTTCCCATGGTTGCTGAAAATTGTTTACTCCCCAGTTATTAATTATTACACTATAATTAGCATAATTACGTGCATAATAGGTATAATCAACTCCTACTTTAAAGTCTTTTAGAAATTTATAATTTGCTCCGATATTGGCTGTTGTCTGTGCTGAGTTTCCAACCTTAATACCATCTATATTAATAGTTACATAAGCATGCTCCGAGCTTTCCATATCAACAACATCTCCTTTAGTATTAATTGGCTGACCAAGTTGATTGTAAAGGTAGCCAGATGCGTTATTTTTCCAAGCCCAGTCTCCAAGCGATAACATACCTGTTACTTCTAAATTTTTCACCGGATTACTTGTGAAATCAACTTCCACACCACGGTGTCTTGAATCTACCCCGGTTAAGTTTAAAGTTCCTTTTTCCGGATCTGTTGAATCAAGCGAACGAATCATAGTTTTATCTAACCAATTGGTATGATAAAGATTCAAATTCGCTTTCAGATATTTTGATCTGAATCCATAACCTATTTCAGCTGAGAACACTTTTTCATTATGTGCATCCGTGTTCATCAGGTTACTTGTTGTAGCCTGTAAAAAAATTCCACCGGAAAAATAAGGTGCTCTTGAAAAATATCCAATATTTCCAAATACATTCTGATGTTCATCTATATTGTAATTAGCACCACCTTTTACACTAAAACCTAATTTTGTTGCGACATCTGATTTTTCATTATCGTAATAAAAATGGTCCACTTTCCAGTATGAATTTGTATTTGCAGATGCTGCCACAAAAGAACTTAAAGCTCCCTCATTGTATTCAATCTGTCCAAAAACTCCGTCCTGAGTTACATATCCATCGTAATTACGATAGACAATATCTCCTACAGTAAGTTTTTCATCCCTCCATTGGGCATTATCATAAAACTTTCCGGTTGCGCGGGCTGGATCTATTACGAAAGCACCTCCTAATAAATCTTCAACTTTTGCTTGGTGTATTCCTTTGTAATATCTAAGGTCAATACCTCCCTGAATCTGGAATTTCTCCATAAATGTTGTGTTATAGGTCGATAATAGTCCATACCATAAATGATTATTGATAGAATTTTGGATCGCAATTTTGGATCCCGTATCACTTTCTGCATTTTCCTGCTCTAATTTCACAAAATCAAAAGTTTCGTCTATTTTTCGGTATGATTCGTTTACTATTCCGCCAGTTGAACCATAATAGTCTCCCCGATTGGAACCTATAGCTCCGTAACCTCCTCCTATACCAATTGACATATATAATGCTGTTGAAAGGCTTGATTTATCATTAATTGTCCAAAAATGATTCAATGACAATTGGGGCTTATGATAATAGTTATAATTAAATGTTTTTTGTTGTCCATTAATATCATAACCGAAACCAGCATTATATCTTGTTCCATATTTGGCCCATTCCGAAATTAAAAGCTGATCTTTTCGTTGATTATGCCATTGAGGAGCGCCAAATCCGGTGAAAGATATTTGCTGATTATCATTAATAACTTTTGAAACATTCAAAAAGTAAGAATAACCTTCGTACTGAGTTCCGATAACATAACCATCTCCCGAAGTTTTTGCACCCATTAAAGTCATAGCCCAACCATTAACTAAACCTGTTGAAACAGAAAACGCCATTTTCTGCATACCGTCACTACCCACACCATAATATGCAGTTCCTCCTTTTTTGGCTTCTGTTGACTTTGTTACAATATTGATAGAGCCTCCAACAGATGGAGCAGCCACTTTCGAAGCACCTAATCCACGTTGAACCTGCATAGAGCGCGTTACATCACTTAATCCGGCCCAATTTGACCAATAAATACCTCCCCATTCCATATCATTCATAGGAACTCCGTTGACCATGACTGCTATGTTTTCAGATGCAAAACCGCGCAAGTTGATACGAGAATCACCATAACCACCACCTTGCTTGGTAGCATAAACCCCCGGAGTTGTTTTTAAAATTTCGGGGAACTCCTGAGTTCCTAATTTCAGTTCAATCTGAGCCGGTTCGACGACAGAAAGAGCAACGGGCGTTTTACGCTGAACAGCAACAGACGAAGTTACTGTTAAATCGTTTAACCCAATTGCTTCATTTTCTAACTCAACTTTAAGGGAGGTTGATTTTTTTGTATTAATCTCGATGATTTGTGTTTTGTAACCAACATAAGAAACTGTAAGATTCTGTATACCTTCCGGTAGATCAAAAGAAAAAGTTCCATCCAAAGAAGTACTTACACCTGCACTTGTTTCCGGATTGTATACACTAACACCAACAAGGGATTCATGGGTATTTTTATCAACCACGATCCCCTTTACTGTTTTTTGTGAAAATACTGAGAATACAGTCAAACACGCAATTAATAGAGTGAAAATCTTGTTCATAAATTTTAATAATCGATTAAAAAAATTGAATTTTGAAACGCAAATATAAAATAAAATTAAATAGGGGACATTTCAAAAAAATGAATATTTATAAACAGTATTGGATTATTAGATATGAAGTCATCTTGACTTTTCAATAAATATTTAATTATTGACCTCGGAGAAGTCATATATGTGTAGATAATTTCCAAAAATCAGGCGTACGACCCCAAAGGGGGCGAATGTCATATAACAAATTGTATCTATTGATATTAAATTCCTCTATAATTTTAATTAAAACAAAAAGTCAAGATGAATTCTATAAATAATTTAGAGAGATTATTTTTCGATAACTATTTATTACGGATAATAGTTGTTTCATAATCAAATTTATATAAATTGATTTGTATTGAATACAATTTAATGTAAATAGTGCGAATATCAAAAAAAAAGAAAGAATAAATATAAATCTCAAATACAACCAATATTTAAAGTAAGAAAATAAACTCTATAATATCTCAAACAATAAATTATCTTTGCTAAATATCATATCAAAAAATGAGTTTATATGACAAAAAATGAAAAATTTATGCGCAAGGCGATAGCCTTGTCAATAAAAAATATTGAAAACGGAGGAGGCCCATTCGGGGCAGTCATTGTAAAAGATGGAAAGATTGTTGCAACAGGTGTTAACAGAGTCACAGCTAATAACGATCCGACAGCACATGCCGAAGTTAGCGCTATCAGAAAGGCTGCGAAAAAATTAGGAACTTATGACCTGAGTGGTTGCGAAATTTATACTTCTTGTGAACCCTGCCCTATGTGTCTCGGTGCGGTGTATTGGGCCCGTCTTGATAAAATGTACTACGGAAACAATAAAAGTGATGCGAAGGATATTGGTTTCGATGATTCGTTTATCTACGATGAAATAGCCTTGGACCCAATGCAAAGAAGTGTAAAAACAATTCAGTTACTCCCCAAGGAAGCAATTAAAGCTTTTGAAGCATGGACAAACAAAGAAGATAAAATAGAATATTAAAAAACGGACTGAAATTTTTTCAGTCCGTTTTTTCTTATATGGTTTAAATTTTCCGTATTTTTTATCTGTAGTGATTTAGAAAATACTCAGAGAAACAGTCAAACCAGCCATTACAATAGATACCATGCTCATAAGTTTAATCAAGATATTCAAAGAAGGCCCAGAAGTATCTTTAAACGGATCTCCTACGGTGTCACCCACAATAGCGGCCTTATGGTTATCAGAGCCTTTTCCGCCAAGGTTTCCTTCTTCAATATACTTTTTAGCATTGTCCCAAGCACCTCCTGAGTTGGCCATAAATACAGCAAGAACAAACCCTGCACCTAATCCGCCAATTAATAAACCAAGTACTCCGGCTACGCCAAAAATAACACCTACAACAATCGGAACAATAATCGCGAGTAATGATGGGAACAACATTTCACGTTGAGCGCCTTTGGTTGAAATTTCAACACAACGTGCGTAATCCGGTTCTGCTTTGCTTTCCATAATACCTGCAATTTCACGGAACTGACGACGAACTTCTTCAACCATACTTTGAGCTGCACGACCTACAGCATTCATTGTTAAACCGCAGAACAGAAATGCCATCATGGCTCCGATAAAAATACCAACTAGAACCAAAGGATTCATCAATGATACATTATAATAGTTCATAAAGTCAGAGAAAGAAGCTTTAGCTGTTTCGATTGTATCACCATTTGCCAAAGTAAGAACGGTCTGCCCTACTCTTTCGAGAGCTATTTTGATTTCTTCAACATAAGAAGCCAAAAGCGCAAGAGCTGTCAAAGCAGCCGAACCAATAGCAAAACCTTTACCGGTAGCAGCTGTTGTATTTCCAAGAGCATCTAAAGCATCGGTGCGTTGACGAACTTCTTTACCCAAACCACTCATTTCTGCATTTCCTCCGGCATTGTCGGCTATAGGTCCGTAAGCATCAGTTGCAAGCGTAATGCCAAGTGTAGAAAGCATTCCTACTGCCGCAATACCAATACCGTACAATCCGAGACTCATGTTTTGTGTTGACAAAAAGTTATGAATATCAAACTGAATAGCACAGAGATATGCCAATACAATAGCAGCACCAATTGTAATTACAGGAATTGCGGTAGAAATCATACCAAGTCCGAGACCGGAAATAATTACTGTAGCAGGTCCGGTTTGAGCACTTTCGGCTACTTTTTGAGTAGGACGATAACTTTGTGATGTATAATATTCTGTAGCCTGACCGATAATAATACCAGCAATGAGACCTACAATAACAGAGCAGGAAATTCCAACCCAATTTTCGATATGCAATGCATACAAAATACCAAAAGTAGAAAGGGCAATCAGTACAGAACTAGCGTTCACACCACGTCCAAGAGCCGAAAGCAATTGTTTCATTTTGGCATCTTCCTTAGTCCGTACTAAAAAAATACCGATAATAGAAAGGACAACTCCTACAGCAGCAATAATCATTGGAGCTAGAACAGCTTTAAGCTGCATGTCAGGATTTAATGCAAATGCAGAAGCTCCAAGAGCAGCAGTTGCCAGAATAGAACCGGCATACGATTCATAAAGGTCGGCACCCATACCGGCTACATCACCTACATTGTCACCCACATTATCTGCAATAGTTGCCGGGTTACGAGGATCATCTTCCGGAATACCGGCTTCTACTTTACCCACAAGATCAGCGCCAACATCGGCAGCTTTGGTGTAAATACCCCCGCCGACACGGGCAAACAAAGCCTGTGTAGAAGCACCCATACCGAAAGTAAGCATGGTAGTCGTAATGTAAATCAGCTTGTTGTGATCACCAAAATCAGCAAGCTTGTCAAGAATTATGTACCAGGCCGAAATGTCGAATAAAGCCAGCCCGACAACCGTAAGCCCCATAACTGCTCCGGAACGAAAAGCAACTTTTAAACCGCTGTTAAGTGAATTTTTGGCTGCATTGGCTGTACGTGCTGAAGCGTAAGTGGCTGTTTTCATTCCGAAGAAACCTGCAAGACCGGAAAAGAATCCACCGGTAAGGAATGCAAAAGGTACCCATCCGTTTTGGAGATCAAAATGAGCCATAACGGAAAAGATAAGTGCCAACACGACAAACACGATCAATACGATTTTGTACTGTTGCTTCAGATAAGCCATGGCACCTTTTCGTACATGCAACGCAATCCTTTTCATTGTATCTGTTCCTTCGCTTTCCTTCATCATTTGCTTAAAGAAGTAGAACGCGAATCCCAGGGCGACAATGGACGCCAACGGAACCAGAAAGAAAATGTTATTCTCCATAAGAAACTAATTTGTGATTGATTGTTTAATAATGATTTAGTTCTAACATATAGATTGGTAAAATCTTTTAATTTAATAATTGAATGTATTCTTTTAAAATAGATAATGAATAATCGCCGGCATGCTGGTTCACAAATCCTATAGCCGATACATGGGCTTCTTCGTCCGCAGCATCGGAAATGACCCTCACTACGCTCAACGGAATGCTATAATCATCACAAACTTGTGCTACGGCAGCACCTTCCATTTCGGCACAGAGTACAGAAGGTAAATTCCGCACTAAGGCATTTTTCATTTCCGTACTTGAGATAAAAAGATCACCACTGGCAATATCGCCAACCAAAAATTTCGGATAAACAATGTCCTGTTCTGCCAATATTTTACGGAATTCTTTATTATTTTTCAAAAAATTATGTACTGCTTTCGACATTGTTTCCACGTTTTGCTGAGGTATCTCAAAGGAAGTTTTTCCCGTAAGAGGAATTTCAAAACGACGCATCAACGGGCGGGCATCCATGTCATGCTGATAAAGCCTTTGTGCTATAACAATATCGCCAACCTTCAGATCTGGATTTACTGCACCGGCAACGCCTGTAAATACAATACGATCAACATTAAAATCAAGAATCATATTGGTAGCCGTAGTTGCGGCTGCCACTTTACCCCAGCGTGAAAAAACAGCAACAACTTCCTGACCGAACAGATTACCACGATAGTATAGTCTGCTACCTTTTTCAATAATCTCTTTTCCGGTAATTGCAGCAATAATTTTATCCATTTCCTCGGGCATTGCTCCCATGATTCCTAAAACCATATTAGTTTATTTTAAATTTGACCATGTATATTTATTTAGTATCGGTAATATTTATTATACGTTGATATAATGTCGGATGTGAATAATGAAAAAAGACGTAAGTAGGATGAGGTGTCAGATTGCTTAGCGAAGTCTCAGAAAGCTTTTTGAGTCCGGAAATCAGTTGTATGCCAAAGCCATGATCAGAAGCATAAGAATCAGCCTGATATTCATATTTTCTCGATAACTGATTGGTCATCAGATCAAGAATAAGTGAAACCGGAGAGTAAATAATTCCAAATCCCAGTACATTGAGCTGAAACGAAGCATGCGTTCCGCCTAATGCCTGGGCCAAGCTGTCACTTTTAAGCATTAAACCGAGCAGATAAAACAGAATTAGGGTTGAGGGTAGTGAAATAAGCATATTCTTAATAGTATGCTTGTGTTTATAATGTCCGATTTCATGTGCTAAAACGGCTACAATCTCATCGGTTGTCATTTTGTCCATCAACGTATCATATAACACTATACGTTTTTTAGGGCCAAGGCCGGTAAAATAAGCATTGGCTTTTGTTGAACGTTTAGAACCGTCGATAACATAGATATTTTTAAGCTTAAATCCCACGGATTCAGCAAATTTTTCAATGGCATCGCGTAATTCTCCAGCCTCAAGCGGAGTTTGTTTATTGAATAACGGAACTATTAATTCGGAGTAAAACATACTCATAAACAAACTAAAAATCGTCACTATCGACCATGCCAACAACCAAAAATATTCTGCTGTATAGTTATAAATACTGATAATCGCCCACAAAAGTCCGCCTCCGATAATTACCGTAATTAAATATCCTTTTAATTTATCCAGAATATATAGCTTTGGGGTAATTTTATTGAATCCGAAACGTTGTTCTATAACAAAAGTATCATAAATAGAAAAAGGAGTTGTCAGAATATCGTTAGCCAAAAAAATCACAGCAAAAAACAATAAGGATTGCAAGGTTCCATTCAGGTTGTATCCGGCCAAATAACGGTCAAGCCATCCAAAGCCGCCCCCAAGATACATCCCTAATGTGAGCAAAAAACTGAATGCAGAACTATACATTCCGAAAATAGAATTCGTGCGAAAATACTGCTGTTGTTTTTCATATTTTTCGGCATCATAAATATCTGCAAGTATATCAGGTAGTTTGATTCTTGAATATCTGATGTTGAGGTAGGACAAGAACCTCTCTAAGCCAAAATCGGCCACGAGTATGACTATAATCGTAATAAAAATAATTTGTGTCATAAACTTAAAAAAAAGGCTCTTTTTTTGCGAAGCACAAATGTATAAAATAAAATTCAGAATAATGCTGTCATTTAGTGAAAAATTGCACAATTTTGATAACTTTGTGCTTATAAATTATCACTTTGTTTGGAGTAATGTGTTTCTGATTGAAAGTTTTTAAACAGATAGTTATACAAATAGTTTTTTTTGATTATGAAAATGTACACTTTGGTATTAATTGTATTTTTGTTAATTATCATTGTCCCGGATCTGTTTTTTTACCGGCATTTGAAAGATAGAAAAGCTAAGCCGATATTTTTCTTTTTGCACCTTATTCCAACTGTTTTTTTTACGATTTTGTTTTTATACATCAAATTCGGTCTCGAACATGCCCATAATTTCAGGATTGTGGTGTGGATTATGTGGTTGTATTTTTTCTTTTTTATTATTTACATACCCAAAGTAGTTCATATCATTTTCTATGCACTACAAAAACTTTATGTGAAAAGAAAAGGTAAGGAAAATTCCTATTATCCTGTGGTAAGAGTATTGATTAGTCTGTCAATTATCATGACTATGCTGGCAGGAGCTTACATAACTCCAAGGAGGTTTGAACTTACAAAAACCGAAATTGCCATAGCCGGATTACCCCGGGAATTTGATGGTTTGAGAATCATCCAGATTTCCGATTTACATTTGGGTAGCTGGAACAATAAATATTCAAAGTTGGTCCCGATTATCAATATAGTAAATGCCCAAAATGCAGATATTCTTGTATTTACAGGCGATATGGTAAATAATTATGCTGAGGAAGCAGACGGCTGGCAGCCTTATTTCTTGCAGCTCAGGGCAAAAAGTGCTAAATTTGCAATCCTTGGAAATCACGATTACGGTGACTATACCGAATGGAGAACTTCTGCTGAACGCAACAACAATAAATTAGAGATTCAGAAAGCGATTCGAGGTTTTGGATTCCGGCTTCTGAACAATGATCATATCGTTTTAAAAAAAGATACTTCAATACTTGATATTATTGGTGTTGAAAACTGGGGGAAATCTGAAAAATGGCGATATAGTAATCTGAAAAAAGCCCTGTCCGGCTGTAAACCTGAGGAAATTAAAATCCTTTTGGCTCACGACCCAAACGAATGGGATGCCGAAGTAAAGGATAAAACAAACATTGTGCTTACACTCTCGGGACATACACATGCTGCACAACTCGGGCTTAAAGTTGGACATAAATTATTTTCTCCGGCAGCTTTTGTTTTTAAACATTATGCCGGTTTGTATTCTGAAAATAATCAATATCTGTATGTCAACCGGGGAATAGGTTATATCGGTCTGCCTATGCAAATCGGGGTACGTCCGGAGATCAGTTTAATAGTTCTCAAAAGTAAACCATAACAACACTTTATGTTTAAATGTAAAAATTATATACTGAAAGGATTTATATTGCTTGTTTCCATATTGTTTTTGGGGGCTTGCCGATCTGCCGATGAAAATTCTGTTCGAATTGGAATTTTAAACGGGCCGACTGTTGTGAGTTTCATAAAAATGATTGCTGATAAGCCTCAGTTTAATGGTAAGAATATCGAATTTGTCGTTAAAGATGAACCTCAGCAAATTCAGGCACTTCTGCTGAAGAATGATCTTGATTTTGCAGTACTTCCTACCGTCATGGCAGTAAATCTTTATAATAAGGGCTTAAAATTCCGAATGGCGGCCTGTCCTGTATGGGGAACTTTATATATTTTGACCAATGAAAAAACGCAGGATACACTTAATATTTCAAATAAAGATATTTATGTATTCGGACAGGGTGGAACTGCCGATATTCTCCTGCAAAAATATATTGAAGATTATTCTTTTGAGAATGTTGGAATTGATTATTCCTATAATTCTAATCAGGATTTAGCACAAGCACTGCTATCTTCAAAAATTCATTACGCCATTATTTCAGAGCCAATGGCGAGTATGTTGCTTTCGCGCAATTCAAATATACGTATTGTAAGTAAATTACATTGTGAAGAATATATTTTCAATAAAGAAACCGATATATTTGTCCAGACAGCATTTGTTATAAATGACCGGTTTTGGAAGCATAACGAAAATACAACGAAAGCTATTTGCGAAAAATATGCAGAAAGTTGTAGCTTTGCAAATGATTATCCACAAAGGACAATCAATTTACTGGAAAAATACGGATATGTTCGGCCCGGATCATTAAGTCCTTCGAGTATAAAACGATGTAATATCAAATATTTCGGGGCTTTTGGTATAGAAAAAGAACTGACCGAGTATCTAAAACTTTTCTATAAATTCGAACCCAAATCAATCGGAAATAAAATGCCGGACAGTAAATTTATTTATCAACAGAACTCATAAACACGCGATCGCTCTTCTTATTGCTTAATGAAAAAGTATTTACCGGAAATACTTGCTATTATCACGCTGATTGCTGCCTGGCAAATTATTGCCCTGCTGATAGGTTATAAAGCTATTTTTCCGACAGTTCCCGACTTAATTTTTAATATTTTTGACGTATTTCGCACAAAGGAGCTATATAGTGCTCTGGCAGCAACCACTGTAAGAGGAATTATAGGTTTTGCGACGGCTTTTCTTTTAGCCATTACATTGGCAGGTATAGCTTCCGAATTCCCTTTTTGGAAACGTTTTATCCGGCCTTTCCTGATCATGTTTCGTTCTATTCCTGTAATATCGCTTGTACTTATTGCTTTGCTTTGGTTTAAACCGGCTAATTTGCCTGTTTTTATAGCCCTTGTAACCATGTGGCCCGTATTATATCAGGGTGTTTTAAGCGGTATTCAAAATACAGACAAGAAATTACTTGAAGTAGGAAAAGTTTTTGGAAAGAACAGATTCCAAATTTTTTGGCAAATAAAATTTATGTCCGCTTACCAACTTATCAATGATAGTGTAAGTACAGCTATAGGATTTGGCTGGCGGGCTGTAATTATCGGAGAAGCGCTTTCGCAACCACTTCACGGTATTGGTAGCAGTATGAAAAGAGCACAGGTATTTATTGATATTTCCGAGTTAATAGCCTGGACGGTTATTGCCATCGGCATGAGTTATCTGTTTGAATTTATTATTAAAAAAGGACGGCATATTCAGATAAAAATACATCCTGTCAGAATAAATCATTATTATTCTGATTATATGGAGATTGAACTATGTGATTTAAATAAAAACTTTGATACAGAGGAACTGATTTCCAATTTGAATATTAAACTCCGGAAAGGGGAAATTTATCTGCTCAAATCAGCCTCTGGAACAGGAAAAACAACTTTACTCCGGTTGCTTGGAAAGCTTGATGCCAGTTATTCCGGTAATATCAGATACTCGGAAAATGATACCGTGGCATATTCTTTTCAGGAAATCAGGTTATTACCATGGTATTCCGTTCTCGATAATATCAAATTTGGCTTAAGATTAACAATCGAACGGACTCATAAAGAAGATTATATCGAAGAACTTACAGAGGCTCTACAGATAAAAGAATTGCTTCATAAATATCCTAACGAACTTAGCGGAGGACAGCAGCAAAGAGTGGGTATTGCGAGGGCCTTAGCAGCCCATGCCGATTTATTATTATTGGATGAACCTCTCAATGGACTTGATAAGGACTTGAAAAACAAAGTTTTTGATTACGTAATTAAATATATTGATACTTATCAGCCAATTGTAGTTTGGGCCACACACGAAGATTTAAAACTTGGAAAAAATGCTTTGGAAATAAAATTGATAAATTAACTATATTGGTAAAATAGATTTCAAATTATCATTAATTTCTTTTTCCTCATACAAAAAGTTAAATATCTATTACCTTTGTACAAGTGGCATGAAGACTAAAGTATGTTACAAAAAATCAGAAAATATATAGAAAAAAATAATCTGGCTCATCCGGAAGACAAAATTATTGTCGGAGTCAGTGGAGGTGCTGATTCGGTAGCTCTGCTCCATATTCTCCGCACTTTTGGTTATAATTGTATTGCTGCACATTGCAATTTTCATTTGAGAATGGAGGAATCTGACAGAGACGAACTTTTTGTTCGCGCACTATGTTCAGAACTAAATATTCCCATTCATATAATTGATTTTGAGACAAGTAAATATGCAGAAGAGAAAAGAGTTTCTATAGAAATGGCTGCTCGTGAATTGCGTTACAACTGGTTCGAGAAATTATGTAATGAACAAGGCGCACAACATATAGCCATAGCACATCATGCCGATGACAATATAGAAACATTGCTAATGAATATCGTTCGTGGAACCGGAATAAAGGGAATGACCGGCATTCCGGTAAAAAATGGTAGAATTATACGTCCATTGTTAAATACAACCCGCAATGAAATCTATGATTATCTGATGAAATATGACCTGAATTATGTTGTAGATTCGACCAATGCCATGACCGATTATACACGTAACAAATTTCGTCATCAGGTTATTCCCTTGCTTGAAGAAATTAATCCTTCTGTCAGAAAGACTTTATATGAAACCATTGAGCGATTCAATGCAATAGAAAAAGTGTATAATTCGGCTGTGACATCGCAGGCTGTTGATATGATCGTCCCCACAGCGAATGGAAGTGAAATTGATTTGGATAAATTAACCAATTTACCGGACAGACAGGTCTTTCTTTTCGAATATCTTTATGAATATGGCTTTCATCCGGATACGATACAACAAATTGGTTTATCTGTAGATAAAGACCCTGGTCAAATTTTTTATTCAGAAAATTACAAGATTTTGCATGACAGAAACAAGTTGTTATTAACAGATATTGCCAAACCGGAAGAACAAGTTACGGGAATATTATATATCAACACTGAGATTAGTCAGCCCATTAAAATAAAGTGTTCATTAATAAATATTGATAATCAGTTTAAAATATCGAAGTCTAATACTCTTGTTTATCTAGACGTTGATAAAATCACCTTTCCGCTAAAAGTCCGAAAATGGATAAACGGAGACTATTTTTATCCCTTGGGAATGAATAACAGGAAAAAAATAAGCGATTTTTTAATTGACAACAAGATAGACCGTTTTACAAAAGAAAATATTTACGTACTCGAATCAGACGGAGAAATCGTTTGGCTCATAGGATTACGTATTGATAATCGATTTAAAATCAGCGATAAATCAGTTCATGCACTTGCATTAGAACTTAAAACTTAATTTTCATTTTGTTCACATTTATGCAATTTCATGACAAGGAAATTTAAAATTTAAAACCGGAATTTGTATTTTCAAAATATAATTGTACTTTTGTAGTGATTTTTCAAAGAATAAAAACAGTATCCTGCTGTTTTACAAATAATCAACAATATATAAATACATCACGTATTAACGTTATTTTCCTCACAGGAAGAATTCCCTCTAAAAAACGTTTATTCATCATTTATGAGTAATTACAACATTTTGCAATTGAATGCGAAAGAATTGTCCGAGCTAAAGGACATCGCAACCGAACTTGGCATTAAAGTTTCAGGTTCAACAAAAAAAGAATCACTTATCTACGACATTTTGGATCAACAAGCCGTTGTAAACGCACAACGCAAAACATCTGTTGAAAAAGTTGTTGATACGGAGAAAAAGAAGCGAAACAGAGTTTCGGTAAAGAAAACAAACGATCAGAAAGTATTCTCAGCCAACCAAAAAGAAGAAGTAAAACAACCGACTGAAAAAGAGAACTCGAAACAAGTAGAAAAAGTTGTGAGTTCCAAAGAAGAAACTGTAGTAGAAAGTGTAATCGCAGAAAAAGAACAACCGAAGAAAAAAACTCAAGGCAGACAACCGAAGAAAACAACGACAAAGCCCGAGGCTGAAACAGAAAAAACGGCTACTGAACCTGTCGCAGAAGTGATTGTTCCTGAGCCGGAGGTGAAGAAAAAAGCTCCTCAGACTGAAAAAACAGACAAACCTGGCAAAAAACCGGTTCTCCTTAAAAAGAAAACGACAGAACCGGCTGACGCAGCAACCGTTCCGGAAATAGCACCGGAAACCACTCCGGTTGAAATTAAAACCTCCTCAGAATTACCTGCACCAATTATCGTAGAATCTGAAAAAACAGAAACTCCGGTTTCCGAAGAAAATTCGGAGAAATCAGTTCCGAATAATTTCGAGCAACGCCAATTTAAACATGGCAACGGCAACAATAACCGGAATAATAAATATAATCAGCGTCAGGATAAACCCGAAAAACAATTCGACTTCGATGGTATTCTTGAAGGTACCGGAACACTCGAAATGATGCAGGATGGGTATGGCTTTTTACGTTCGGCGGATTATAACTATTTAGCTTCACCGGATGACATTTATGTTTCTCAATCTCAAATTAAACTTTTCGGTTTGAAAACCGGAGATACTGTAACCGGAGCTATACGTCCTCCTAAAGAAGGAGAAAAATACTTTCCTTTAATTAAAGTAAACAAAATAAATGGCCGTTCTCCTGAATATGTACGCGACCGTGTACCTTTTGAACATTTAACACCTCTTTTCCCGGATGAAAAATTCAATCTTACCAATGGGAAAAATGATACTCTTTCGACTCGGATTGTAGACCTCTTCTCCCCTATTGGAAAAGGACAACGCGGATTAATTGTAGCACAGCCTAAAACGGGTAAAACTGTATTATTGAAAGAAATAGCTAATGCTATTGCGGCCAATCACCCGGAAGTTTATATGATTGTTTTGCTGATAGATGAACGTCCGGAGGAAGTTACCGATATGGCTCGCAGTGTAAGAGCTGAGGTTGTTTCTTCTACATTCGACGAACCGGCAGAACGACATGTAAAGGTTGCAAGCATGGTTCATGAGAAGGCAAAACGTATGGTAGAATGCGGACAGGATGTTGTTATTCTGCTTGACTCAATTACACGGTTGGCGCGTGCTTATAATACGGTATCTCCGGCCTCGGGTAAAATTCTTTCAGGAGGTGTGGACGCTAATGCACTGCATAAACCCAAACGCTTTTTCGGGGCTGCCCGTAATATAGAAAACGGAGGTAGTCTCACTATTATAGCAACCGCCTTGACAGAAACCGGTTCCAAAATGGATGAGGTCATCTTTGAAGAATTCAAAGGTACTGGTAATATGGAACTTCAGCTTGACCGAAAGTTGTCAAACAAACGTATTTTCCCTGCGGTGGATATTATGGCATCAAGTACACGTCGCGACGATTTGCTGCTCGATCAGGATACGTTGAACCGTATGTGGATTCTACGTCGTTATTTGGCAGATATGAATTCAATAGAAGCTATGGAGTTTTTGAAAGACAGAATAGAAAAAACTGAAAACAATGAAGAGTTTCTCATTTCTATGAATAGTTGATAAATTATTTCATTAAATACAAACCGGATTGGCTTTGCCCTTTCCGGTTTTTTTATACATAAACCTCAACATTTGTACTATCTACCTGTGTTTTATTTGTTATAAAACCCAATACTATGTTTTCTGATTTTTTTTAAATTATGTTTGTGGTTGTTATTTTTAACCGTGAAGACATCTTGACTTTTTGTTAGTTTTAATTTTTCTAAATAGCTCCCCGTTGCAATAATTGAAAGCCACATTGGGAATAAACTCCCCACTTTTTACAAATAGATCGAAAATCCTTCGAATCAAAGCCAGAATCTGCATTTACAAAAAGTCCATCTGTACTGATTTTTGCTTGAGTTAATGCTGAACAATGAAAAAGTTTTTATATTTTATTTTAAGTGTTGTGGCGTTTTCTTATTTAAAAAATGAAGTAACAAGGGTAACTATGAGTGATTCTGCCATCACACTTACGTTAGGACATACTGGCACATTAAATGCCGATGTACAAATATACTGGTAGCGTAACTCCAGTTATTACATGGACATCAAGTAACACATCCATAGTAACGGTTCTGATGGAGAACTTGAAGCTTTAAAGGCAGGAACGGCAACTATCACTGCTTTTGCTGAGGATCAAAATGCAATTTGTAACGTAACGATTATTGATCAAATACAACCTGATGTAACTCAGGGTGAATTATGGTATTGGGGAGATATTTACGGAACATCTGTTTCAAATAATTATACGGTTTGTCTTACTGATAAGAATATTAACATAAATAATTTCAGTGGGGAAGGTGAAATTATGTATCTTGAGTTCAATACAGATTCGACTATAGTTGACAGTATACCCGTAGGAGTTTATACCATGGATGATTCGTTGAATCCGTGGACTCTGGTTCCGGCATACGTTGATACGGACAATAATCCATGGGGTACGTGGTACTTTGGAGTAACAAATAACGATGTTGTTAATGGTAGTGCCACTGTAACTTCGGTTGATGGAAAATACCATATTGAATATGAATTAATTGACTATTATGGGAATACTATTTCAGGAACATATTTTAATACACTTACTTACTATGATATGACTCCATATATCACTGGTAGTGGTGCTCCTCAGAATATAAAAAAATCCCGAAATTCTACTTTGATACGATTAAATCTGAAACCGGTTAAAACCAGATAAAAAAAGATTAATTAGAAACGGTTGCTTTTTCAGCAGCCGTTTTTTATTGCACAAAAACAGGCAAAATATGCAATATCGGTTATCAATTTAGAAAAAAACTGTATCTTTGCGGCCAGATTAAAAGGCTAAAATAACACGCTTGTCAGCCTACAGACAAGTTAAAAACAGAAAAATTTCTCCGATATTATCAGATAATTAAAAATTATTTACACATGAAACTATTAGAAGGAAAGGTTGCCATCGTAACCGGTGCCGCACGTGGTATTGGAAAGGCAATTGCATTAAAACTTGCCAGCGAAGGAGCTAATATTGCTTTCACCGATTTGAATCTCGATGAGAATGCATTAAACACACAAAAAGAAATTGAAGCTTTAGGAGTTAAAGCTAAGGCTTATGCTTCGAATGCTGCTATTTATGATGATGCGCATGTTGTTGTAGCTGAAATTGCTAAAGAATTCGGACATATTGATATTCTTGTAAACAACGCTGGCATTACAAAAGATGGTTTAATGATGCGTATGAGCGAAAATCAATGGGATGCTGTAATTAATGTAAACCTGAAATCTGCATTTAATTTTATCCATGCCTGTACTCCGATTATGATGAAACAAAAATCAGGAAGTATCATCAATATGAGCTCAGTTGTTGGCGTTTCGGGAAATGCAGGGCAAGCAAATTACTCGGCATCAAAAGCGGGTATGATTGGGTTAGCAAAATCAGTAGCTAAAGAACTCGGTTCACGGGGTATTCGTGCCAATGCAATTGCTCCGGGTTTTATCGAAACAGAAATGACTCATGCGCTGACAGACGAGCAACGGGCCAAATGGGCGGAAAATATTCCTCTACGTCGTGGTGGAAGTCCGGAAGAAGTTGCCAAAGTAACTTTGTTCCTTGCCTCAGATTTATCCAGCTATGTGAGCGGGCAGGTAATCAATGTTTGTGGTGGTATGAATACCTAATCAAAACTTGGAATGTAGCCAGCCTTGGCAATCAAATTATACAAAAAAGGAGAGATCTTAAAGTCTCTCCTTTTTATCTTTTTATTATTAATTATTCTTCTTCGACCATGTTATGAAAAACATTTTGAACATCTTCATCTTCTTCAATCTTCTCAAGTAATTTCTGAATCTGAGCTTTTTGTTCTTCATTAAGCTCCTTCATATCATTAGGAATACGCTCAAATTCGGCACTGTAAATCTCAAAATTATTTTCTTCGAGATATTTTTGGATAGATGAATAAGACTGGAATTCTCCGTATAGAATAATAGCCTCATCATCTTCAACTAATTCATCTACTCCGAAGTCAATTAGTTCTAATTCAAGCTCATCCAAAGATACATCTTCTTTTGGAGCAATTTTAAAAACACATTTGTGATCAAACAAAAATTGTAGTGAACCGGTTGTTCCGAGGGAACCGCCATAGCGATTGAAATAACTGCGTATATTTGCTACAGTACGTGTCGGATTATCCGTTGCCGTCTCAACAACAATGGCAATACCATTAGGTCCGTAACCTTCGTATACCATTTCTTTATAACCGGCTTCATCTTTCGAAGTTGCCTTTTTAATAGCACGTTCAACATTGTCTTTAGGCATATTTTCCTTTTTCGACTGTTGAATGAGTACTCTTAAACGAGGATTGGTATCAGGATCAGGCCCTCCGTCGCGTGCAGCAATAGTAATTTGTTTTCCAAGTTTGGTAAATACGCGGGCCATGTTTCCCCAGCGTTTCAGCTTTGTTGCTTTTCTGTATTCAAACGCTCTTCCCATTTTATATTCTGTTTCTTAGTATATTTATATTGACTTATTTTCTTGAGTAGACCTTGCTTTGGAGCGCAAAAGTATTAAAATACAAGCAAAAAACCATGAAAAGGAAGCTTTTTTTTAAATAAAAAAGGAGCTAATTACTTAACTCCTTTTTCTATTGTTACAAAAAGTATCATTCAAATGTTACTTCTTCGAACGAAATCATAAATTCAACACGTCGGTTTTTAGCCCGGCCTTGCCATGTTTTGTTACTTGCAATAGGTTTGGTATCACCATAACCTTTGGCCGTGATTCTCTTCTCGGCAATTCCCTTGCTAATAAGATAATCGCGTACAGAATTAGCCCTGGCTTCCGACAACTTTTGATTGTTTTCCGGATTTCCAACATTGTCTGTATGTCCTTGAACTTCTACAAGATAATTTGGATTATCGGTCAAAACTTTTGCAATCTGATTTAAAATGGTGTTTGATGACTTCTTGATAGTTGCCCTGCCTGATTCGAATTGAATACCTTGTAATGCTTTCTGGAATAATGTACGTATTTCTTTCTTCAATTCAGGACAACCATGATTTGATGCAACTCCTGCAAGTTTAGGACAATTATCCAAATAATCAGGAACACCATCACCATCCGTATCACGCGGACAGCCCGCAGCATCAACCATTCCCCGAGCTTCGGTTGGTGTATTCGGACATTTATCCAAATAATCAGGAACGCCATCATCATCTGCATCTAACGGACAACCGTTTTTGTCGACAAATCCACGAGCCTCGGCTGGCGTATTAGGGCAAAGATCTAAATAATCATAAACTCCATCATCATCTGAATCCAGCAAACAACCGTTCTTATCCACCATGCCCTTTGCCTCAATCGGAGTATCCGGACACAAATCAAGATAATCAGCGACACCATCACCGTCACCATCAAGCGGGCAACCTACACTATCCACTTTTACACCTTCCGGTGTATCCGGGCATTTATCCATATAATCATAAATACCATCTTTATCCGTATCAAGTGGACAACCAATACTATCCACCATACCTCTTGCTTCTACTGGTGTATCCGGGCATTTATCCTTATAATCGGGAACTCCATCGCCGTCAGAATCAAGCGGACAACCTCTTTCATTGGTGAATCCGTATGCTTCTGCTGGCGTATCCGGACAATCATCAAGATAATCAGGAATTCCATCACCATCAGAATCAACAGGACAGCCGTGTTTATCGACTTTAACCCCTTTGGGAGTATCTGGGCATTTATCTCTGAAATTACTAACTCCGTCTTTATCCTTGTCTTGTTTATTACCAAACACAAGGTTAAAACCAAAGGCCACATTAAACCGGTCTGTTTTTTCAGGTAATGGAACTTTTGATATATTCATATCATTAACATAAACATCATCTCCATCGTCTTTAAGATACTTATATCTTACTGGTAAATAGTCAGCCGCTACAAAAGCATTAAACCAAAGTATCCGGAATCCTAATCCCAGACCAATGTTACTTGCTCTACCATTCAAAGCTGAATAAGATAAAGACATATTAAACCAATCGACTGGACGAATATTAAAAGCTGTGGTTAATTCTTCGTATGTCGCTTTTCGTTGAAACATTGTCCGTGATAAAAGTCCTACACTTAAACGATTGTCCCAAAAGCCATACTCAGCACTTAAATTCATTTTTGGACTTAACCATGTTGTATAAGCATCTGTGTTTTTGTCACTAACAAAAGAATTCTCTAAACCTGTAAGAACAGAATCTACCATTTCCTGAAAATCTGGACCGCCATTATCAAGACTGTTTCCATCAACAGTAGGCAATCCGGTATAAGTATAATCTGTATTAAATGTCACAGAATTCGTGTTAGATTTCCATCTAATAAAAGATAAATCGGTTACAGCAGCAGCAAAAGTTAGATTTTCAAAAGGTTTAAATGTTGCACCCAAGTCAATTCCTGCGCCCATTCCGGCTGGAGAAGTTAAATCCATAGGATCAAACGTTACATTTTGTGGAAGTAAACTATCACCCCACTCGATGACAGCAGGAGATGACATTTTGACGGCTCCATTTCCCTTCAGTTTCAATTCATCAACGCCTGCACTAAAACTAAATTCATCAAACGAAGCTGATATATTACCACTACCCAACAGAACTTTAGCTTTACCTCCGACTGTCCATTTGTCGTTAATAATACGGGAATAGCCTAAAGCCGCCTCAGTATATAAACTTGCCCCAAAATTGAAGGAACTAAAATCAAAATTGTTACCATTTATATCCGGTGTTCCATAAGCAAGAAGATTGAATAAATCTTTGGGCAAACCTAATTGAGCGTCCATTTTTTCTGTAAGTCCGAATGTCCAGTAAGCTTTTTTAGTTCTAAACCCAAAGTCCAGCAAATTAATTTTTAAATCTGCATTGAAAAGTGTTGTCGGGCGAATTGAGTTTAACAAACTTTGTTTGCTCAGTTCCAACGAACTTAGAGTAAAAGAATTATTCCCAAGTTCGAATTGGGTATATCCAAGTACAGGCAATCCTAAATAAAAACTGCTTAACGGCTGGAGAGACGGATTGAGATAACTACGTACAGGAGCATTCTCAAGAAAATATAATGTATTAACCTGTTGTGCTTTAACTGTAAAAACAGAAACACAAAACATAGTTCCAATAGCTAACTTTTTAATTATTGTTTTCATAATATGTATCTGTTTTATTCATTGTTAAGATTATCAATATCATCTACACTTGCATCGGCCTGAATAAAAATTCCCGCCCGAACTTTGAACCTGTTTGCTGGTTCAAAGTTGATCGGTTTTCCTTCTGAACTTTGAACATTCACAGTGTATGCTATACTTTTAGTTGCTCTAAGATCATCCAGTTGATTCTTCAATACTTCTATTTGTATAGTTTGTACTGCTAATTTTGTAGTATCTACCTTATTATTTTCATCTAAAGCCGGAGCATTTATAGTATATTCTGTTTTTATCGGATCATTTTCATTTACAATCTCAATATTATCTTTGTTTAATAAATGAAGTTTCAGATTTAGTTCCACAGGTAAGCCATTCGTCACATTTAAAACTAAGATAGCTTTATTGAGATAGGCCGATTTTAGCAAACTATCAAGGGACAAATCAGGAATAGTATCATCAAATTCCACGTAACTGCCTGAATCAAGATTCAAAGGTATTTTTGCATCAAAATGAACAGAAATTGTAGCATGAGGAGTTATAAAATCCATTCGGTCTGAAGCACCAGCATTACTTACGGTATATTTATAATTGAGCATGTTAGGCAATTTTACATTATCAAAAAGTCTGTCAATCTCACCGGAATCTTTATCAAGAGTGTATGAGGTATATGCTGTTTCTCCATAACTTGACGGGGCATTAACAAGTATTTTAGTGGAATTTGAATCTTTAAATTTAGCATATATCGTGTCAAAATCGGCTTCATTTTTACGATATGCTTTTACATAATCAAGATTAACTCCAAGGTTAACACCAATATTATTTTTTATTGTCATTTTCATCTGTGGATCAGATAATCTAAAAATACCTTTAGGCATAATAGAATCATATTCGCCTAAATCAACAACCTGTTCCTGAGCAGCGTCTGCAATTGTTGGGCTAAATCTCCCATAAGCCACTTTAAAATCCACATCTTTGAAAAGCATTTTCACTGTTATCGAAGAGGATTGATCCAGAGTGAGTGGGGTTATCAGGGGATGAATAAACTCTATTTTTATTTTTACAATGATTCCCGATGCTCCACTAAATGTATTCAGCATAAAATTATTCAACGCAATATCCTTGGCTACCCCAAAATCTGTAGGATAATATACTATCTCTGTAGTATTATCATCAAACTCTAAAGTATTGTTTAGAAATGTGAGTGTAAACTTAAGATCAGATGGTTGAATATCAATGCCTGCTTTATCAACTTGTATATTCAAATTTGCCGAATTTATTTTAACCTTATCAATTCTTTGACTTTGCATATCTGAATTAAATCCAAGATTCATAGTTGCAGAATCTTCAACAGGAGGAATATAAAATCCGGTAGGGATAAGCGTCACACCGTTTGGAGAAGGTTTAATTACCCGCTCAAATTGATCTGTAGAATTAATTAATGTGATATCCCTAAAATCAAATTCAACACTATCGCTGATCTGAAAATATATCTGATTATCTGTAGTACCAATATACTCCGAAGAGTCTAATTGATTCAGAATATCACTGATTGTTAAACTTGCTTCACCAATAGGCAAAACCAAAGACTGGTCAAAAGTGAGATTGTCTTTAACCGTTGCAAGATCAAGATCGCTTACGCAAGAACTAATCATAAAAATTGCAAAGGAAAAAGCGAGTAATTTCTTTAATACAGAGAGCCTTTTCATACTTTTTTTATTTAATGTTAATGACTGCAAATATAAATAAAAACATAAAAAAAATGAAAATTGTTTAGTAATATATACTACAAAGTTTACAACAATTATATAAAATCGACAATTTGAAATATTTTTGTATTTACATACATATTTATTGCTAAAAAATGACCTTTTCTTACAAATTGAAAAACGAAATATAGAAATGAATTATTTTTCAGGAAAATTGACAAGAAAAACAGTTTCTGTAGCACGCGTCAGAGCTGTATACATCCACCGATAAAAATCAGTATTAATTTGCTCATCAGCAACCTGTCCGGGATCGATAAAAACTTTTTTCCATTGGCCTCCCTGTGCTTTATGACAGGTAACTGCATAAGCAAATTTCACCTGCAAGGCATTAAAAAATTCGCTTTCATAGATTTTCTTTACCAACATACGACGATTGGTTATTTCCGGATAATCTTCGGCAACAGCTTCAAACAATTTTCGGTACATCTCATTGGCATGTTGTGGCGATTCACTTTGTAACAAATCAAGCCATACGAGAGCATCAATTTCCCAATTGTAATCAAGCGAACGTAATGTCAGATCGACAAAACGAAAACCATACATTTCCCGGTGTTTGCGCACTCTCATTACTTCCAGGATATCTCCGTTGGCAATAAAATCGATTTCTTTGTAGGGCTTATTCCAAAAATAATTATTTTTAGTAACCATAAGGAGGTCTCCGTTTGTAAGCTCCTCTTCCTTAAGCATTACCCTGCTGCGAATACCATTGTTATAAATATTGGCACGCTTATTCGAACGTGTAATTACAATCGTATCCTCCACACCCACTCCATCGTATGATCGCTGTATTTCATCAATAAGATCCATACCGTTAATATGACTGATATCAGTAAAACCCGTTAAATTAAATTGGGGAAAAGTCAGAGTTCGCTCATCTGTAATTTGGTTGCGAAGTTCGGTGGCATTATGCAATATACCACTTCCAAGTGCCTGGCGAACAACCTGTGTAAGCCTAAATTCGTGTACTTTCAGTCCGTAGCCGGCAAGTTTGTCAGGTTCAAGCGCTGGGCTGTGCGGTTGCATGACCGGAGGTAATTGAGCTGTATCTCCCAGTAATAAAAGGCTACAACCAGCGCCACTGTAAACAAAATCGATCAAATCATCGAGCAACCGCCCGGAGCCAAATTCACTGTCAACTCCCGTATTTGAAATCATTGAAGCCTCATCGACAATAAAAAGTGTATGGGTAAACATATTATCTGCCAGTTGGAAACGGGAGTCACCCATGGCTTTTTGCCGGTAAATACGTTTGTGTATAGTAAATGCCGGAAATCCGGAATAACCTGAAATGATTTTTGCCGCACGCCCGGTTGGAGCAAGCAACAGTGTCTTTTGTTTCAAACCATTTAATGCACGGACCAATGCACTTATGATCGATGTTTTTCCGGTACCAGCATAGCCGAGCAAAAGAAAAATTTTTTCTATATCCGGGGATAAAAGAAATTCTCCGAGAGAGTCAATTAATCCGGATTGTTCTTCGGTCGGTTCAAAAGGTAATTCGACACGGATACGTGATGATATAAAGTTTTGTAACATACATACAAAGATATAGAAAACATATAATCGGATATATTAAACTGTTAGTGCTAACCAGAAATATTATTGCTTTGGTTCTTATGTTCAAAAATATCTTTACATCAATTTTGTGGAAAAATGATTTTGTTTGAGATTTAAGTAAAATTTATTATGTTTGTAAGTAGTTAATTCTAATAACTTTAAACCTGATTCAAAATGAAAATTTCAAAAGTTTTACACCGACAGGAATGGCGCATCAAAGTAGAATTTAAATATGATCCGGCTGTAAGCAATCAACTAAAACAAATAGAAGGAGCTCGTTGGAGTAGAACTATGAAAGCATGGCATCTTCCCTATACAAAAGAGGCTTTTGCAATGTTGAAAGACTTATTTCCAGATGTAAGTTTCAACCCAATACAAAAAACGGAGACAGTTGACACAAGGAAAATTACGGCCAATGTCCACCAAGAATCACAGATAGTTAATGAAAAAAACTCTGCTACCAGAGAGGTAATTCCAAAATCTCCCAATACCCTCAAAAATATTATAAGCATAGACATAACAGAAAGCCGCATTTATATAAAAATGCCTAAAAACGATGCTGACATACAATTTATTCGTTCGTTTAAGTATGCTGCATGGGATAATATCCATTTTTGCTGGGCAGTTCCGAATTTCCGGAACAATGTAGAACGAATTACTGATTATTTTGAACAAAAGCAGGCTGTAGTAACCGTTCATGCATCAACCGGTTTATCAACAAAAAGCGAAAAACCTGAGTTTAGTCAAAATGAAATATTGATCTTGAATGATTCAAACCGAACATTGAAATTATTTTTCAGTTACAATAAAGATCTTATTAAGGATTTGAAGAAAATTCCATATTGTCATTGGAATAATGATTCCGGAGCATGGACGATCCCCTACTCTGAAAAATTTTTAGAAGAAGTGAGGCAAATTGCAGTCGCATACTCTCTACAAACGGTTTTTCAGGAAAAAATCAAAGCCAAAATCAAACCCCGGACTACAAAATATGATATTGAAAATTACCGTAAATGCCCCGATGAATATATTGCTAAACTTCGCGAATTAAGATATAGTGAACATACCATTTCCACTTATAAAAATATGTTCGAAGAATTTCTTAATTACTATTCCGAAATACAGCCGGAAAATATTACGGATAAAATGATTATAGATTTTTTGAGATATTTGGTAAATGACAGGAATATTTCGGGATCGTATCAGAATCAGTCAATCAATGCCATAAAATTTTATTATGAACGGGTTTTGGGTAATCAACGCAAAACTTATTTCATTGAACGCCCACGAAAAGAAAAGTATCTGCCCGAGGTTCTGAGCGAAGCGGAGGTAATAAAAATTTTCAGGGCAACAGAAAACATCAAACACAAAGCATTACTAATGACAATATACTCGGCCGGATTAAGAATCAGTGAAGCCGCAAATTTAAAAATAAAAGATGTAGATAGCGGTCGCATGCAAATCAGAATCGAACAGGGAAAAGGTAAAAAGGACAGATACACTTTGCTGAGCAACAAAACTTTGGAAATATTACGTAAGTATGTTGCAGAACATAAGCCACAGGAATGGTTATTTGAAGGCGAACCTGGCAGACCTTATTCAACCCGGACTATTCAAACAATTCTTCATAAGTCAGTCGAGAAAGTAGGCATTAAAAAACGAATCACTGTACATACATTGCGTCACAGTTTTGCCACGCATCTGCTTGAAGCCGGAACTGATTTAAGATATATTCAGAGTTTGCTCGGGCATAACAGTAGTAAAACAACTGAAATTTATACGCATATCACCACCAAAGGATTTGATCAAATACAAAGTCCTTTGGATAAATTAGAAATTTAACTTCTATAGAGATTTTAATTTAAGAAAATTTATTTATCTTGCAGACCTAAAATTAAACATTATAATTTAATCTATAACAAATAAAATAACATTTGAATATATGCAACATGGTCAAGAAAGTGTTATTATTGTATACATCTATAAATCAATAGTTTAAAAAATGAGATAAAAACATATAAGGTCAATATAAAAGAAACTTGGTTTCTTTTATTCAGTATTGAGTTCTTATATATTGGTGTTA
>JAQVAV010000010.1 GCA_028690665.1 Paludibacter sp. | reverse complement strand
CAAAGATCGCTTTAGGTGTCACAAGTTTGGTTTTGACGATTTAGTCATGGAACTTGCTTGTGGACTACATAATTTGAGAATTACATTGAGTTACAGTGTTATATAATATTAATCGAAATAAAGTCTATTAAGAATAAATAAAAAAGGCTTATCGTGAGTTCCGACAAGCCTTTTGTAATATTTTTTGTTTAACTATATACACAGGTGTAACCTCTCACGAACGATTGTTTCGTAAGCGCCACCACCAAAATTTGTTTATAGTCATTACTGAATTCATTCCTTTTTGATTCATTTTCGGCTGCAAAGATGATAAATTATTTTTAAACCAACAAATAAATTTACAGTTTATTTCCTAAAATTAAATATCGAACAAAAATTGTTTTGCGTCTTCCAACACATTTATTTTCCCGACATCCAGCATTTTATAGTCAGGCTGTACGTATCCCGAAATAATATTGTTTCTCATAACATCAAGATAAAAATCCATAATCGGAAACTTTTCACCTTTATCTTTCATCAGTTCAAATATCTGCGGAGATAAAACCTGAATTCCAGAAAATGCCAGTTTATTATAAAGTTCAGGCTTTCGCAAACCAAATGGTTTTGTTTCTCCTGTCTTTTCATTTATCCAGCCTTTGAGTTGCATATCGTCATTAAACAATAAGTAGCGAAATGTATCACGCCGACTAACTACCAAAGTTGCCAATGAATTTGTCCGGAGGTGTAAATTCATCAAAGACTCCAAATGGACATTGGACAAAATATCGACATTGTGCACTAAAAAAGGTTTGCCATCATCGAAAAACCACTCCGCTTTCTTCACCCCGCCTCCTGTATCCAAAAGCATTTCACGTTCGTTGGAAACTTCGATACGAATTCCAAAGTTGTTATTCCGTTTCAGAAATTCAATTATCTGATCTGCAAAATGATGCACATTGACAATAATTTCATCAAAACCGGCATCTTTAAGTTTTAGAATCACATGTTCCAATAAAGTTTTGTCACCCACGGGAACCAATGCTTTGGGAAGAGTGTCGGTTAGTGGTTTCAAACGGGTACCCAGACCGGCGGCAAAAATCATAGCTTTCATAAATCAACTCAAATTTCAACAAAATTACAAAATAATGTCCGGTAATGAATACTAACAAAAAAGGTTGTCCGAAAAAAACGGACAACCTGATTTACTCAATTTCGAAAACTTATATAACTTATTTTTCTGAAAGATAACTTGCAATTCCATCCTGAGTAGCTTCAAGACCTTTATCACCTTTATGCCACCCTGCAGGGCAAACTTCACCATATTTTTCGGTAAACTGAAGAGCGTCTATCATACGAAGCACCTCATCAACATTACGTCCAAGAGGCATATCATTCACCACCTGATGACGAACAACACCATCTTTGTCGATCAAGAACAGACCACGGTAAGCCTGAGCTTCACCAACAAACTTCACATTACCTTCTTCATCATATTCTTCTTCGCCTGCAAGTACATCGTAATCTTTAGAAATTGACAGAGAATGATCTGCAACCAAAGGGAAAGTTACGCCCTGAATACCCCCTTCGTTTTTAGGAGTCTGTAACCATTTCCAGTGAGAAAATTCAGAATCAGTCGAAGCTCCGATCACGACTGTATTACGGGCCTCAAACTCTGCAGTTTTTTCCTGAAATGAAATAATTTCAGTCGGACAAACAAAAGTAAAGTCTGCCGGATAGAAGAAGAATACCACATACTTTTCCCCTTCATACTGTTTCAACGAAAAATTTTCTACAATTTCACCACCGTTAATAACGGCTTTTGCATCAAATTCAGGTGCTTTTTTTCCTACTAATACTGACATATATATTATGTTTTAAAATGAATAATTAATTTTGACAGCACAAATGTAATATATTTAATTTTGTAATAACTACATTTTATCCATAGAATATTTATATCACAACATAGGGAACTTCTATAGTTGTATTACAACCCAAAAATCAAAGCTGTAGCGTAAACAGCAATGCCCTCTTTCCTTCCTACAAATCCCATTTTTTCTGAGGTAGTCGCTTTAATCGAAATATCATCTATATCAACGGCCATCACTTCTGACAAACATTTTTGCATGGTTGGAATATGAGGATTTAACTTAGGAGCCTCTGCAACCACTGTACAATCAACATTTCCAAATTCAAAACCTTTTTCCCGTATTAATTTCATTGTTTTTCCGAGTAGTATTTTACTATCAATATTTTTAAACTCGCCATCGGTATCCGGAAAATGAAATCCAATATCGCGTAAATTAGCGGCTCCCAGAATAGCATCGCATATTGCATGAATCAGGACATCGGCATCCGAATGCCCTAACAGTCCGGGACTATAATCAATTTTTATTCCGCCAAGCCACAATTCCCTGTTTTCGGCAAAAACATGTACATCGTAACCAAAACCAACTCTGATTTTTTGCTTCATCTAATTGTAATTTTAGAACCAGGAGTCAAGACATTAGATAAAAGAACAATGAGTAGTCCATTTTTATCAACCGTCAATTATCAGTACCCGGTCATGTTTGTTTATGATATAAATATTTTAAACTAAAAAACGATTGTAACGACCCAAAGGTTCATCACAATCGTTCTATTAAATGATTAAATATCTTTAAATATTATTTTACAAGATTTTTAAGACCAAACAAGTCAAATGAAAGAGAGAATCTTAATGTCTGATCCAATGGGTTTGACTGGGAAGTCGAAATAACATAACCAGCATCCAATTGGAATACATTTAATTTGAATCCGGCACCGGCTGTAAAATACTTACGGTTTCCTTTATATTTACTTTCATTAAAATAGCCGGCACGTACAAAAAATTGTTTATTATAAGCATACTCCGCACCAATAGACCACATAACTTCCTGAAGTTCCTCTTTCATTCCTCCAGGAGCATCATTGAACGACATAAATAAACCGGACAACATAGAGACCTTATTAAAATCGGTGGTATCATTAGGAGTCGGCACAAGCAATTTATTAGCATCAGCCGTCAGTGTAACACTTTGATATTCATCAATCGGGTAATCAACGCCAACCCCAAGGCGCATGTTTGTCGGAATAAAGCTACTTGTTGTATTTTGGTCATAAGACATTTTTGACCCAAGATTTGAAATATTCAACCCGGCAGAGAAATTTCCGTTGCCCGTGGAAAAACTTATCGGTAAACGGTAATAACCCGCAACATCTGCAGCAACAGAGTATCCGGGGTACATTTCGGTTCCACCCGACTGATTCATTCCGTTATTCAAATCGGAATATATAAAACGCAATGCTACTGCTGCGGAAAAATTTTCAGAAAGCATTTGGGAATATGCCACATCAATTGCCATCTCGAGTGGATGTGCAGATCCTGCCGGCATGCCCAATTCATCCATTAAGTCTATGTCACCTAACGAAAAATAACGAAGAGAAGCACTCACAGCCTGTTGATCACTAAAACGATAATAACCTGCAAGATACGCCAAGTCAATATCAGAAACCAATCTTCGGAGCCACGGAGTGTAGGATAAAGAAGCACCGGCCTCACTTTCCATAAAAACATATTTAGCCGGATTCCAATATTGTGAATTCACATCAGGATTAGTAGCTGCTCCGACATCTCCCATACCACCGGCACGTGCATCTGGAGCAATTGTTAAAGAAGGGACTACAGTAGAAATTGGATTAGGATCCTCAGCACGGGAAATCATCGAAACGGATAAAAATGCGACTAACGCTAAAAAGACTTTTTTCATTAGGATTTTATATATTTTTTTACAAAATTACTAATATGAATTTACTTGAAACGATATAATAACGTTTTTTATTTATTTTATTGTCCGACTACCAACAATTTGTTCGTTTTGGAATAAACATCGCTATTGGTCGTATTTATGCTCACACGATATAAATAAATTCCCGGAGATACTTTTTTGCCATCGTTTCCAATTAAGTCCCAACTTACATCATCTGCATTTGACTGAGAAAAAGTCCATATCTTTCTTCCCGCCAAATCGAAAATATCCACAGTCGTTTCCAAAACAGTTTCCGGACGATTATGATTTACAACTATTTTTGTTGAATTTACGGCTGGGTTTGGATAGTTCGAAACAGTGTAGATTACCGGAGTAAGCCCTGTAACAACTTCGAAATCGAAACTTTTTGTTGTGGAGTTATTCAACAAATCCCAAGCTCGAAATGTTAAGATATGTTTTCCATCCTCCAAACCCGAAATTTTATAGCTCACCATTCCTGAAGTATAATCATTTTGAGCTGCTTCATAATACTCATTCAGGATTGTCGACTGGTCAGGATCATTATCAATAGTCAGAAGCAAATCATGACCAATTCCACTCCCAATTGTATTAATACTATGTACATCTGAAAGCTCAGCATAAAAAACAGGGTTTTCATTGACTTTATCACCGGAACTAAATTCAGTTGTATTTAAATATATATTCATATCCGGGCCATCAGTTTCATAATCAACATTCGAATCAGAACCACCTATAATAAAATTTTCAAAATTCCCCTGAGCCTCTTTCCCTGTCTCGGTATCATAAGCATAATAATTAATTCTTCCTGTTCCAAAGTTATATTTTATATCTTTAGGTAACATAAATGTAAATTCGAAGACTCCATTTTCAACATTCACTTTACCTGAAAATAGTGCATTAGGGCGATCGGAGTAAGTTAAAGCACCATCTCCTTCATTGTTCTGAGTTGTAATTGATTGGAGTTTATCATAAACTACCGCAGTTAACAATCCATTAAAATCGGGAACAGTATCTCCTGAATTATCAACGATAACACCTTTAATTTTACAAACAGACATGGCTTTCAGAGTGTCGTTTCCAGCTATTGATTCATTATTAATTTCAGTAGTTTTAACACCATAATCATCCGGATACCCAAGCATTACAGCAGGATCACCCATATACACATAATTCAATTTATTAGTATCGGAAGAAATATTATTCTTAGCCAGCCTTATGGCATCACCAACCCTGTAATGCGATCCATTGTTTATTCTAAAAAGATAATCACAAAACCAGCGGTTTACATAAAAATTCTGTGAAGCATAAACCGGTCTGGCTGCTGATAAAATTCCAATTCCTCCACCATAAGGATTTGTAATAACATGTTCTCCTGCCGAAACGGTTTTTAAGTCAAACTGTAAAAAATCGCAGGTTGCGCCAACCCAGATAGGTAAATTCTCATTGGTCAAGCTTTTAACCTCTGCAACAGTTAGAATATTTTCATTTGTCCATCCTACGCTACTTGCATGACCTGTATAATCAAGCAGTAGCAATCCGCTATTTAACAAATCATGAAACTTGTCGTGGGCTACAGGGTATGATTGTCCACTCGCATTTACTTCCTGCTGATAAGCATCAAGGTAAATTTTATTTACATGGTACCCTGTATATTTTCTGGCAACAATTGAAGCAACCGTATCTGCCTGCGTCATGTGTAATGCATTATCTCCATCATCAGCCAAGAAACACAATTGATTTTTCCAGCTTCCCTTGCTGGTATCTTGCATGTAATTAATTGTTTTATCGACAACTATTTGTGCATCAGAAACGGTTGTTACAGGAAACCGGCCAACACCAACATCCATCATATTAATCGACAATTGTGTACCATCATTATCATCAAGCAAGGTAAAGTAATCATCCGTAACATAAGAAGACGTTTCAATCAATGAATTATCTGCCTGATATGTAAGAATAAGATTATCTCCTGAACTGCTTAATAATTTTCGATTATCAAATGTTCCACGGCCAAACAACAAAAGATATTTAGGATAATCTGCGGTATTTCCGCTTTTCGCAGCCCGGTCATAAAACATCTTCATTATCCAGCGATAAGCTGTTGCGTCTGGGGTTCCGGAAGAAAATTCATTATAAACTTCATCTGTAGTAACAACAGCCACTCTTAATCCGTCCATATCTCTGTGAGCCTGAGCAAGTTCTTCTGCCTGTGTTTCAAAATCAGGATAAGTAATAATGACCATATCAACGGCAGACATTCCATGTATATTCTGGTTATTTACAACCCCAACAACATCTGGTTTTGAAAAGTCCGATGCCTGAGTTGGGTCAATCGCAACATATTGTTTCAATTCATTGGCGGTGTCGGTAAATGCTAAATTTCCATCGACCGTAGATGTAACGACGGCTTTGACATCAAGGGGATCTGTTATATTCCACACCTGAACATTATCTCCAGCATTCCCTAGAAGATATTGATTATAAGAACCCGTTCCCAAATAATCTACATTTTGAAAAGGCATATACGAACCGGTCATACTCAGATAACGCCGCGCAGTAACTTCAAGGAAATTCAAAAAACCAGCTGATGTAGAATTTGGAAATGAATAAGACAAGCTGAAATTAAAAGTTGACGAAGTTGACGTATAGCTATAAATTCCGGTTGCAGCCTTGGCCTTTTCATAACTATCCCCTGATTTTGCGGATACGGATAATACTTTCGTCTCGCTATCATTTAAAACCAGACTAAAAGTTGAAGCCGCACTCGAAGCCGAAGCTACATCCAACCTCACCTTGGTGGAGTTTGCCTGTACTGGATTAGGAAAACTGAAAGAAATACTTAATGGCGAAGCATCTGAAAATTTATTTCCATAGAATTCTTTTCCTGAGTGAATAAGACTATAAGATTCTTTCTCATAAACTTTATAATCAACAAACTCTACAATCTTATTAATCGTTGCATCTGCCGGGACATCAACAGAGGTGGTTTCAATTTTTTTTCCTGCTCCGGCATCTGATGTTACAAAATAATATCCATAACTTGAATAGGAATTAATTACATGTGTAAACATGGATTTAGATGTATCGTAAGTCCATTTATTAACTCCTAAACCGTAAAACAGTATATAATCTCCCGAGTTAAAAACGCCATCTGATCCTTTATTCATATAAATCGGGATTTCTGGCAAATCATCAATTTTATCTTTCTGAAAACTTTGTTCTAAAACATTCCCTCCGTATCCAAAAATACGAACATTAGAAGGGTTTATTCCCATAGAACTCAGATCATCATAAGTAAGCTTGTATACACCATTCTCCTTTATTTTTATTTTCACAAAGCGCCCTGATGCCAAAACCGAATTATCGGCATACGAATGTAATAAGTCAGACTTAGCTTTCTGAGGTTTTGCCGATTTCATCACACTCAACATAAATGAAGTTGCCCGAAAAATTTTTCCCTGTTTCGAGACAAAAGGAAAAACTAATACACTTAAATACTTATCAGTACGAGCATTTTGAACGGACATCTCCGGGTTTATAACCTCAGGCAGATCAACCCCAACTAAAAAATCAGCTTCTTCATCCGTAAGCTCGGCATATACTACACTATCTACTACAACATCATAATTAAAATTTCCATCAACCGATATAAGTTTTGAGAAATAAGGAAGCCTGTCTCCTTTCGGATATTTTGCATCATTAAAAGCAAGTACTTTCATCTCTGATTTTTCTGCAGATAAAATCGTCACGCCCTGCCAGTCAAGTTTAATATTGTATGTATTCTCTACCCCTTCTGCAGTGGCCCAAAAGGATAACATTAAAAATAAAAAAACGATTAATTGCCTCATTTATATTGTACTTCTTTTTATTTGGAGTTTCAAAACAATTCTAAAAACAGATATGCTTATTGCCGATCAAAGCTAACCAAAAATTATTATGAATTTATTTTATTATTGAAACGTTTTTTGAAAATGTTTATTGCTTTTTTAAAATGAAAAGTTTATTTAACCTTAAAATCAAACATCTTCTGATCAAAAACATATCCCTGTAGTTGGTCACCGACACTCACTTTTCCGACACCAACAGGTGTTCCCGTAAAAATAATATCTCCTATTTTCAATGTAAAGAACTGACTGACATAAGCTATAATTTCATCTACAGGAAAAATCATATCTCCCGAATACCCGTTTTGCACTGTTTTTCCATTCAAATCCATGTGGAAACGAATATCCTGAATATTACCTAAAGTATCTACCGGCAAAAAGCTTCCAATAACAGCAGAACCATCAAACGATTTAGAAATTTCCCATGGTTTACCTGCTTCTTTCTGCTTAGCCTGCAAATCACGGGCTGTAAAATCAACGCCTAATCCTATTTCAGAATAATATCTGTATGCATATTTACGGGCAATATTTTTCCCAAGTCGATTTATTTTAATAATCAATTCGGTTTCATAATGAATATTATCGCTAAAATCAGGAATAAAAAAAGGTTTATTATTTTTCAAAAGAGCTGTATCTGGTTTCATAAAAACAACCGGCTCTGTCGGATGTTTAGAGTTCAATTCCTTATTATGTTCTACATAATTCTGCCCTATGGCTATTATTTTCATTAACTTGATATTTTTATTTTCAAAAACAATGCGCCGGAACTAAATGTTGGCGCATTTTATAAATGTAACATAATCAGATTATCTGAATTTTTTCGCACACTCCTCGCACTCTTTAATAACATTCAGTCGATTAAACATTACAGCCAAATGAGCATAAATCGAAGTATTTTGTACTACAATCTTTTCCGGCACCCTGATTCGATAAGGAGTAAAATTCCATATTGCCTGAATCCCTCCGGCAATCATAATTTCAGCAACGGATTGGGCTTTATCAACAGGCACTGTAAGAATTCCGATATTTATACCTGTTTGCTTTTGCAATTCTACAAACCGATCAATATGATGAATCGGAATATGATTAATGCTTGTTCCGGCCAACTCATATTTCACATCAAATCCGGCAGCTATTTCGAGTCCGAATTGAGCCAAACCATTATCGTGCATTAATGCACCTCCCAAGCTTCCAACACCAAACAAAAAAGCTTCATGCGAATTTGTAAATCCCAAAAAAGCTTCCAAAACCCCAACCAATTCTTTCACATCATAACCAACCCGCGTTCTTCCCGAAATTTGCACATAAGATAAATCTTTGGCAACCATCGATGCATCGACTGCGATATTTTTTGCAATTTGGGTAGATGACAAATATGTTTCACCTTCTTTCAGAACTAACTGAGCATAAGCTAAGTACCATGGAAGTCTGCGCAATGTTGGTTCCGGAACTTTGAACAACAATGAGGATTCTATATTGGTCATTTTCTTTAAATTATATTGATTGGACTTGCAAAAATAATATTTTTTTTCATATACGAACCATGATTTCAGGTCAATCGCAGCAGTATAGAGTTTTTAAACTTTTTGAACCCATTTTTCGAAGAAATTGTTTAACTTTGCATGCTTTACTGAGAAGCAAAAATACGCAATAAATATTTGATAATTATACAATTACAACAGATATGGAATATAATTTCAGAGAAATTGAACAGAAATGGCAGGCCGAATGGAAAAAAAACGGCACATATAAAACAGAAATAGATAATAGCAAACCAAAGTTTTATGTATTGGACATGTTTCCTTACCCGTCGGGTGCAGGATTACACGTTGGCCATCCACTGGGATATATCGCCTCTGATATTTACAGCCGATATAAACGTCTGAAAGGTTATAATGTACTTCATCCCATGGGTTACGATGCTTACGGGTTACCTGCTGAACAATACGCTATCCAAACGGGACAACACCCGGCTGTTACCACAACCAAAAACATCAACCGATATCGGGAACAATTAGATAAAATAGGGTTCTGTTATGACTGGACCCGGGAAATCCGCACCTGTGATCCGGGTTACTACCAATGGACACAGTGGGCATTTATACAAATGTTCAATTGCTATTTCGACAACAATTTACAAAAGGCTCAACCAATTCAGCAACTTGTAGACCAATTCGAAAAATCCGGCACTGAAGGAATAAATGTAACTTGTACTGAAACAATGGAATTCAGTGCGCAAGCATGGAATTCAAAAACAGAAAAAGAACAACAGGAAATATTGTTGAATTACAGAATTGCTTATCTGGCTAATATGAAAGTAAACTGGTGTCCGGCATTAGGTACCGTACTTGCCAACGATGAAGTAAGCGAAGGTGTTTCTGTACGTGGAGGACATCCTGTTGAACAACGGATTATGCGTCAGTGGAGCTTACGGGTTTCGGCATACGCACAACGTTTGCTTGACGGATTGGACACCATAGACTGGACTGATTCTCTGAAAGAAACCCAAAAAAACTGGATTGGACGCAGCGAAGGTGCTGAAATGAAATTCAAACTAAAAGGACAAGATACTGAATTTGAGATATTCACAACTCGGGCTGATACAATTTACGGGGTAACTTTCATGGTTTTAGCACCGGAAAGTGATTATGTAAAAGTATGTACAACTCCGGAACAGGCATCTGCTGTTGAAGCATATTTGGATCAGGTAAAAAAACGTACCGAACGCGAACGTATTTCTGATCGCCGTGTAACAGGAGTTTTCTCCGGTTCGTATGCCATTAACCCGGTGAGCGGGACGGAAATTCCTATCTGGATTTCGGACTATGTGTTAGCTGGTTATGGCACAGGTGCCATCATGGCCGTTCCGGCCCATGATAGTCGAGACTATGCTTTTGCAAAGCATTTCAACCTGTCCATTATTCCACTAATTGAAGGTTGCGATATAAGTGAAGAAAGTTTCGATGCTAAAGAAGGGATTCTTACAAACTCCGGTTTTTTGAACGGACTGACTGTAAAAAAAGCTATTGCAGCAACTAAAAAATACGTTGAAGAAAAACAAATAGGCCGTATAAAAGTAAATTATCGCCTGCGCGATGCCATTTTCAGCCGTCAACGTTATTGGGGAGAACCTTTTCCTGTATATTACAAGAATGGACTTCCTTATATGCTGCCAATAGAAAAGTTACCATTGCTTTTACCTGAAATTGACAAATATCTTCCAACAGAAACAGGAGAACCTCCCCTTGGACGAGCATTGAACTGGGGCTGGAATGAAGCGGAACAAAAAGTAACAGCAACATCGGAAATTGACAACCAAAACATATTTCCGCTTGAACTCAATACCATGCCGGGATTTGCAGGTTCATCGGCCTATTATCTCCGCTACATGGATCCACATAACGATAAAGGGCTTGTAAGCCGTGAGGTCGATGACTACTGGCGTAATGTCGATTTGTACATTGGAGGAACCGAACATGCAACCGGCCATTTGATTTACAGTCGTTTCTGGAATAAATTTCTGTTCGATCTCGGCATAGTTTGCGAAGAAGAACCCTTCAAAAAACTGATCAATCAGGGCATGATTCAGGGACGAAGCAATTTTGTATATCGTATTAAAGACACAAATACCTTTGTTTCTCTGAACCTGAAAAATCAATACGAAACTACTCCTATTCATGTTGATGTAAATATTGTTTCGAATGACATTCTGGATATTGAAAAATTCCGAAACTGGAATCCGGAATATAAAACAGCAGAATTCATTCTCGAAGATGGTAAATACATCTGCGGTTGGGTGGTAGAGAAAATGTCAAAATCGATGTACAACGTTGTTAATCCGGATGACATTGTTGAAAACTACGGAGCTGATACTTTAAGATTATACGAAATGTTCCTCGGGCCTATCGAACAATCCAAGCCTTGGGATACAAACGGAATTGATGGTGTACATCGCTTTTTGAAACGTTTATGGAGTTTATTTTATAAAGAAAATAAGTTTTTAGTGAATAATAATGAGCCGACAGCAGACGAGTTAAAATCACTTCATAAAACAATCAAAAAAGTTACATACGACATTGAAAATTTCTCATACAATACTTCTGTAGCAGCATTCATGATTTGCGTCAACGAGCTATTCTCCATGAAATGTAGCAAAAAAGCAATTCTTGAACCATTGGTCATTTTACTGACTCCTTTTGCTCCTCATATTGCAGAAGAACTCTATCATGCTCTGGGACACGAATCAACCGTTTGCAATGCAGAATTTCCGGTTTGCAACGAATCTTATTTGGTCGAAAATAGTATAAAATATCCGATATCGTTCAACGGAAAAGTTCGCTTTACTCTTGAATTACCGGCTGACATGCCCAGAGATGAAGTGGAAAAGACAGCAATGGCCAACGAACAAACAGAGAAACAACTCGATGGAAAAACTCCGAAAAAGATCATTGTTGTACCTGGGAAAATTGTAAATATAGTTTTCTGATAAAAACAAGTTAAAAGGCTTTATATGAGTCTGGAAGCAGTAACAAAAAAAACCTGGAGAGAAATCAGGGAATACATATTTATAGCTCTTGGATCTTTAGCATATACAGGGGCATGGAAAGCCTTTTTACTACCACATCAAATAGTTGGTGGAGGAGTAACAGGTATTGGAGCATTGGTTTATTATGCTTCGGGTATACCCATTTCAATAACCTATTTTGCTATAAATGCAGTATTACTGGCGATTTCAATAAAGACCATCGGTTTAAAATTTAGTATACGTACAATTTATGGGGTAGTTGTAATGACTCTGTTTTTTAGTATACTTCCTCAGGCTCCTTTAGGTATGTTTGTCGGCAAGGATGATCATTTTATGTCGTGTGTGATAGGAGGATTAATCTCCGGTGCAGGGATCGGTTTGGTTTTTTTATCCAACGGGAGTACCGGAGGGACAGATATTATAGCCAAAATAGTCAACAAATACCGAAACATTACGTTAGGACGCATTTTATTATATTGCGACGTATTGATTATATCTTCATCCTATTTTCTGAAAACAGGAAGCATCGAACGTATTGTTTATGGATTAACCACTATGGCTGTTTCTACAATTGCCATTGATACAGTCATAAACGGGGTCCGGCAATCTGTCCAATTTTTCATTTTCTCAAAGGAATACGAACAAATAGCGACCCGTATAAACATCGAAGTACATAGGGGAGTTACTATTCTTGATGGGATGGGATGGTATTCGAAACAACCAGTGAAAGTAATAACTGTGGTAGCCAGAAAAAATGAATCGATCAAAATCTTCAGAATTGTAAAAGATATTGATCCTAACGCATTCATCTCGCAATCATCTGTAATTGGAGTATATGGAGAAGGATTTGATGTAATAAAAGGGAAATAAAAAAGATCGATGAAAGTATTATTCATTAGCTCATGGTATCCTACTGACGAGAATCCGATTACAGGTATTTTTGTCAAAGAACATGCAAAAGCAATTAAATCTGTAAATGTAGATATTATTGTGCTGGCTATTATTGCTATCAGGGATAATTCAATGCTAAAGGTAGTTCATAAAAAATACATAGACGAATCAAAAATTGAAACTCACCAAATACTTATTAAAAGCAGATTCAGAGATGTATTTCATCATTTAATTCCATATCAACAATACATCACGTACAGATACTGTAAAAAATACATTTTTAAAAATTTCAAACCTGACATTATTCATTCGAATGTCATATTTCCGGCAGGAATAATCGGAGATTATATATCAAAAAAAATTCACAAACCGCTTGTCATAACAGAACATTGGAGCAAAATAGCTTCTTTTCTGAAAAAGCCTTATATTTCCCATTTGGGAAAACTCACCTATAAACATGCAGCAAAAATACTTCCGGTATCTAAATATCTGAAAAGCAACATAAAAAGCTTACTTCCTGAATTAGAAACAGACAAATTTCAAGTAATTCCTAATGTCATCAGTTCTGATATATTCAAATATGAGCCCAAAAAACTAAATAATGACGAGATTCATTTTTGTGCAATAGCAACATGGGCAACAAAAAAAGAGCCGGATAAATATCCTGAATTATTTATTGAAGCTTTATCTGAATTTCAGAAGACAAACAAACAAACAGTAACACTAACAATAATTGGCGGAGGAGACAAAATTCCGGGACTAAAAAAACTTTGTCAAAAGCTCTCCGTTAAAACACATTTTACAGGTCCTCTTTCAAAAAAAGAAATTGCAACTATTTTACAAACATCTGACTACTTTTTACATGCCAGCCGTATAGAAACATTTGGAATTGTGGCCATTGAAGCTTTAATGACAGGTACTCCCGCCATTTGCTCAAACGTAGGTGGTTTGCCGGAATTGATTAACTCGACAAATGGAATATTATGTGACAATAATATTGAAGACTGGACTGCCGCAATAAATAAAATCAGCCACAAAACATATTCAAACGAGAGTATAGCCAAACAAACTGCAGAGAAATATTCTTATATAGCAGTAGGAACTGAAATCTATTACAGTTATAAATCAATATTAGACTAAAAAAAATAGACCTGTCCCATATAAAATGAAACAGGCCTGTTTTTATATTTACCAATTAAATACGAGCTTTGATAGCTTTCGATTCGGCCTCATAACCAGGTTTATCCAGCAAAGCGAACATATTTTTCTTGTAAGCTTCAACACCCGGTTGATCAAACGGATTTACTCCAAGGACATAACCACTTATACCGCAGGCTTTTTCGAAGAAGTAGATCAATTCTCCCAAATAATATTCATTCAGCTTTGGTAATTCAACTTTCAAGTTCGGAACGCCTCCATCAACATGGGCAAGCATCGTTCCTAATTCAGCCATTTTGTTTACCTCATCTACACGCTTTCCAGCCAAGAAGTTCAGTCCGTCCATGTTTGCAGCATCGTGCGGAAAAACAGTAGTATGATTCGTTTCCTGAATAGAAATAACGGTTTCAAAAATAGTTCTTTCTCCCTGTTGAATCCACTGTCCCATCGAATGTAAATCAGTTGTAAAATCAACAGAAGACGGATAAATACCCAAATTATCTTTGCCTTCACTTTCTCCGTAAAGTTGTTTCCACCATTCGGAAACATAGTGCAACTTAGGATGGAAATTTACAAGTATTTCTATTTTTTTACCGCTTTTGTAAAGTTCGTTGCGAGTAGCGGCATAGATAGCTGCCGGGTTTTCTTCGAAAGCAGTTGTTGTTCCGCAAAGTCCTTCCATATAAACAGCACCGGCAACTAACTGACGAACATCAAATCCGGCAACAGCGATAGGCAACAAACCTACCGGTGAAAGTACGGAATAACGTCCTCCAATATTATCTTCGATAACATAGGTTTTATAGCCCTCCTGAGTTGCCAAAGTGCGTAATGCTCCACGGGATTTATCTGTTACAGCAACAATCAGTTTCTGTGCAGCTTCTTTACCCTGTTGCTCTTCGAGCTGAGTTTTCAGCAACCGGAAAGCCAGTGCCGGTTCAGTAGTAGTACCTGATTTAGAAATCGAAATAATACCGAATTTTTTATTTTTCAAAAGTTGTTGAAGTTCATATAAATAATCTTCGCCAATATTTTGTCCGGCATAAACTACTACAGGCGATTTGCGTTCGGTCTGTAACCAGTCGAAACTATTAGAAAGAGCATCGATAACTGCTTTAGCTCCAAGATAACTTCCGCCGATACCTATCACAACCACAACTTCGCAATTTTCACGAAGGATTTTTGCAGTATTTTCAATATCAGTCAAATGAGCATCGTCAATTGATGTGGGGAGATTCAGCCAGCCCAAAAAATCATTTCCTTTACCGGTCCCGTTGTGTAAAGTTGCATTTGCTTCTGCTACCTGCGCCTTGTACCCGGCGACAGCCTGCTCCGAAATAAATCCGAAAGCTTTGTCGATTGTAAGTTTAATGTGTTGCATAATTTATTTGAATAGTTTGATGTCTTTATTTTAGTTTATAAAAAATTAGTTTATTTGCTTATCAGATTTAACTTCAAAAAGTAATAAGCTTCAAAACGAATCACTTTAATTTTTCTGTCAGTTTCCGGATCTCCAATGTCGGAGAGCAACGGTTATAAAGTATCTCATACACAGCATCAACAATGGGCATATTTACCCGATACTTTTCATTTATTTCATAGATACATTTGGTTGCATAATATCCTTCTGCAATCATTTCCATTTCAAGTTGAGCAGTTTTGACCGAGTATCCCTTACCAATCATTGTACCGAATAAGCGGTTACGACTAAACTTAGAATACGCAGTAACAAGCAAATCGCCAAGGTATGCAGGCTCATTGATGTCACGATGCAAAGGATTTGTTGCATTACAAAAACGATTAATCTCCTGTATTGCATTGGAAATCAGCACAGATTGAAAATTATCTCCATATTTTAATCCATGACAAATTCCGGCAGCAATCGAATAGATATTCTTCATAACCGATGAATATTCAATTCCAAGCACATCATCGCTGATGGAAGTACGCACAAAGCTCGTATTAAAACGCTGAGCAAGAATGCGTGCTTTTTCCCGTGAACTACAGCCAATTGTCAGATAAGAAAGTCTTTCCAGAGCCACCTCTTCTGCATGACACGGCCCGGCCAAAACAGCTATATTATCTTTTGGAACTTTATAAACCTGCTCAAAATAATCAGAAACAATCATATTTTCATCCGGCACAATCCCCTTAATGGCAGATACCACTAATTTCCGGTCAATTTTCCGACGCAGTCTTTTCAAATGTTGTTTCAAAAAAGGAGATGGAATTGCGAAAATCAATATATCGGAAGTAGCTACCACATGGTTGATATTACTGGTAAAATTAATCCGATCCGTATCAAATTTTACTCCAGTCAGATAAGATGGATTTTTACTCATTCTGATAAATTCATCAATCTGCTCCTGTCTGCGCATATACCAGTTAATCTCAACAGAATTAACTAGTGTAATTTTCGCTATGGCAGTAGCCCAGCTTCCACCACCCAAAATAGCTATTTTACTTTTTTCGTTTAGCATTTCTTTTTAAGGAACGAAGTAACACCTCAGTTCTCCTATACTTCGTATATTTTCTTATTATTTATTCACAACTTCAATCCACGCCGTTACATCTTCTTTCGAAGGATTTGTCAGCCCCAGTTTATTTTTCTTATTATATCCACAGATGTCCTGATGAAATTTATTCGGATTCACACCCTTCAGTGCATCAACCGTCTGAATACCTGTTTTGATAATAACCTGAGCCCATTCTGCAGGAATACCAAGTTCAGTGAATTTTTCCGGACCATCTTTTTTCACTACTTTTTCCGGTTTCATTTGCGGAAAGAACAGCACTTCCTGAATAGCCTGCTGGCCTGTCATTAACATAACCAAACGATCCATTCCGATACCCATTCCCGAAGTTGGAGGCATGCCATATTCCAACGAACGCACAAAATCCATATCAATGAACATGGCCTCATCATCTCCTTTTTCGCTCAGACGAAGCTGATCCTGGAAGCGTTCCAGCTGATCAATCGGATCATTCAATTCCGAATAGGCATTGGCAAGTTCTTTTCCGTTCACCATCAATTCAAAACGTTCTGTCAGTTCCGGATTATCGCGATGACGTTTGCAGAGTGGTGACATTTCCATAGGATAATCGGTAATAAACGTCGGTTGAATATAATTACCTTCGCATTTTTCACCAAAAATCTCATCTATCAGTTTACCTTTACCCATTGTTTCATCAGCCTCAATATGAAGTTGTTTACAAACAGCTCTCAACTGGGTCTCATCCATGCCGTTAATATCAATACCTGTGTGCTCTTTAATGGCATCAATCATTGTTACGCGCTTGAACGGAGTCTTGAAACTTATTGTCCGGTCTCCAACCTGAAGGTCAGTGGTTCCATTCACATCCAAACAGATTTTTTCAATCATTTTTTCCGTGAATGTCATCATCCAGTTGTAATCTTTATACGCCACATAAATTTCCATAGCAGTGAATTCTGGATTGTGAGTACGATCCATGCCTTCGTTCCGGAAATTTTTCGAGAACTCATAAACGCCTTCAAAACCACCAACTATCAAACGTTTCAGGTAAAGTTCATCGGCCACGCGCATATAAAGAGGAATATCAAGCGCATTGTGATGCGTAATGAACGGACGCGCAGAAGCTCCTCCTGGAATCGGCTGCAAAACAGGAGTTTCAACCTCAATATAACCCTGATTATTGAAATATTCGCGCATCGAGTTATATACTTTAGTACGTTTGAAAAAAATATCTTTTACGCCATCGTTTACAACAAGATCAACATAACGCTGACGATAGCGCTGCTCAGGGTCTTCGAAAGCATCATACGCCACCCCATCTTTGTATTTTACAATTGGAAGCGGACGAAGGGATTTGCTCAACACAGTCAGTTCACCGGCATGTACCGAAATTTCGCCCATTTGGGTACGAAACACATATCCTTTAATGCCAATAAAATCACCAATATCCAACAACTTTTTAAAAACGGTATTATACATCTCAGGCTGAGCCTCGGTATTAATTTCATCTCGACTCACATAAACCTGAATCCGGCCTTTGGAATCCTGAAGTTCTATAAATGAGGCCTTCCCCATAATACGCCGGCTCATTATGCGACCTGCAATACAAACATTGCGGCGTTCTTCATCATCTTTAAATTCAACTTTTATATCTATTGAAAATGCGTCGGTTGGATACAGTGCGGCAGGATACGGATCGATGCCAAGATTTCGTAATTCGGTCAGACTCTGCCGTCTGAGCTGTTCTTGTTCGCTTAGTTCTATGCTCATAATTTATTAAAATGCAAATTGCCGCAAAAATACAAAAATAAGCTGAAACGCCCTTTGTCATAACCAAGAAAATTCCTCAACAGACAGATATAAATTCCTCAAATCTGTCGATTTACAATAATTATAGTACTTTTGTGCAAAAATATAGACAATGATTAAAATACTTTCCATTCCTTTCACTCTTCTTGCCTATCTGTGGTTTTTTATTGTGATACTCATCATGCACCCCGTTCAATGGATAGCGCTAAATGTATTTGGATATGAAGCACATAAACGTTCGGTTGACGCCATAGGATTCTTTCTATTAGGCTGTCTGAATATTACCTTTTCATACTCTAAATGTTACAACAGGGAACTCATTCCGGAAGGAAAACCAATTATATTTACGGCCAACCATCAAAGTCTGTTCGACATTATGGGAATGACTTGGTTTCTGCGTAAATTCCACCCGAAATTTGTCAGTAAAATAGAATTGGGAAAAGGAATTCCGAGCATATCGTTCAATTTACGCCTCGGAGGATCGGTGCTGATTGACCGCAAAGATCCGAAACAGGCTTTGCCCGAACTTAAAAAACTCGGAGAATACATTCAGAAAAACAACCGTTCTGCAATTATTTACCCGGAAGGAACCAGAAGTAAAGACGGGAAACCTAAGACATTTGCCCCAAACGGATTGAAAATTTTATGCAAATACGCCCCCGATGCTTATGTAGTACCTATTACTATCAATAATTCATGGAAAGCTTTTCGATATGGTGGATTCCCGTTAGACATGTTTAACAAAGTAACTTTCACAATACACGAAGCAATTCCGGTAAAAGGAACAGATTTCAGCACCTTATTTGAAAAAACTGAAGAAGCTATAAAAAAAGACATCCGATAAAACGAAACCAAATAAACAAAAGGAGTTTAGATTGGAAAAACCGCGTAAAATAAACTTTCGTTCTGCACATTATTTTTTATTTTTAAGACTCAACGCAGCCAAGCATTGTTTTTTAAGTTATTTTTATAAATTTGCATTTTTACAAAATAACTTAAAAAAAATTGAGTAATATGAAATCAGATCCTTTTTCAGTAAAAATGATTTTTTATGTTGCTGTAACCGCTTTGTGTCTGAGTTGCAGCACCAATAACGAAGATGTACAGTTTTCAGGAATAGACTATTCTGAATCAAACAATTGGGTTCAAATCATTGATTCAGGTCTCAATGCAGATGTTTTTTATTTGTATCCGACCTCTTGGGGCCGAACTTCCGACACACTTTCACCCGTATGCACGATAGATAATCCAATATTAAGAGTTTATGCACCAAAAGCTTTTGACCGGCAGGCGACATTATTTCTCGGTATTGCCAACATATATGCCCCATATTATCGTCAGGTAGATGCGACCTATTTGTTTCAGCAAAATGAAAAAGCACAGGACAGCATCCTTAGAGCCGAACCATTACAGGATGCACTGAAGGCATTTTATTATTATATAAATCATTTTAATAATGGCAGACCTTTTATACTGGCCGGACATTCGCAAGGAGCTGATGTCTTAAAGTTGCTTCTTGACAGCATAAGAAAAGACGATGCAATTTATAATAAAATGATTGCAGCCTATCTGATCGGCTGTTCTGTCACAGATGATTTTCTCGCTGCGAGACCAAATCTTCATTTTGCTGAAGGAGCAGATGATACAGGAGTTATAATTTCATATAATACAGTTTCTTCCGATACTGTTGCTTACAGGGATCCGGTAGTTAAATCCGGAGCTCTTGCCATTAATCCGATAAATTGGAAACGAGATGAAACTTATGCTGATAAATCAGAAAATTCAGGGTCGGTTGTTGTAACTCCAAATGCAGTATTAGAAAAAGACAGTTCAGAAAACTATGTCAAATTAATAAATTATGCAGATGCTCAGGTTAATTTAGACAAAGGGGTTGTAATATGTAGCTCAGTATCCGACGATACAACATTGAATAGTCAAATGGGCCAAGGCATTTACCATACTTACGATATCCCATTTTATTATTATAATTTAAAGCAAAATGCCGCAAACAGGATTGCAAAATATCTGAACAAGAACTAAACAAATAAAAATAAGGCTGCTTTTCAAAATAAAAAGCAGCCTTATTTTTTAGCGACGATCAGATTATCTCAATGCAGCCTGTGCGGCAGCCAAACGCGCAATAGGAACGCGGAACGGAGAACAACTAACATAGTTTAATCCTACACCATGGCAGAACTCAACAGATGCTGGATCGCCACCGTGTTCACCACAAATACCAACTTTCAGATTTGGTTTCGTAGAGCGCCCTTTATTGACACCGATTTCGATTAACTGACCAACACCGGTTTGATCAATAGTCTGGAACGGATCGGTTTTAAAGATTCCTTTGTTGAGATATTCAGGCAGGAATTTGCCGGCATCATCACGTGAGAATCCAAGTGTCATTTGCGTAAGATCATTAGTTCCGAAAGAGAAGAAATCTGCTTCTTTAGCAATATGATCAGCGGTAATAGCTGCACGCGGAATTTCAATCATAGTACCTACCAGATAATCTACTTTCTCATTTCTTTCAGCGAATACCTGTTCGGCTGTAGCGCGAATAATTGTGGACTGGTTTTTCAGTTCGGCAACCGTACCTACCAAAGGAACCATAATCTCCGGACGGGCATCAATTCCTTTTGCTTTCATATTAAGAGCAGCTTCAATAATAGCACGCGTTTGCATTTCTGTAATTTCAGGATATGTAATTCCCAACCGACAGCCGCGATGTCCAAGCATTGGATTAAATTCTTCGAGTTCTGCTACTTTTAGTTTAACTGCATCAAGCGAAATTCCCATTTCGTCTGCAAGTTCTTTCTGAGTAGCTAATTGATGAGGAACAAATTCGTGCAAAGGAGGATCGAGCAAACGAATTGTTACTCCCAAACCATTCATAGCTTCGAAAATTCCTTCAAAATCAGATCTTTGGAACGGAAGAATTTTTTTCAGAGCTTCTTTACGTCCTTGTACGGAAGATGCAAGTATCATTTCGCGCATAGCTTTTATGCGTTCACCTTCAAAAAACATGTGTTCCGTACGGCAAAGTCCGATACCGGTAGCTCCGAAAGCTCGTGCACGACGGGCATCGGCCGGAGTATCAGCATTAGTTCTGACAGTCATACGGGTATATTTATTGGCAAGTGTCATCAATTCCGAGAAATCGGCATCAAGTTCGGCTTCTTTGGTAGCAACTTCACCTAAATAAATATCTCCTGTAGAACCATTCAGCGAAATATAATCTCCTTCTTTCAAAACGAGCCCAGCTACAGACATCGTTTTTTCGGCATAGTTTATTTTTACCGAACCGGCTCCCGAAACACAACATTTACCCATACCACGGGCCACTACCGCAGCATGCGATGTCATTCCTCCACGGGCGGTAAGAATTCCTTGAGCAGCTGCCATACCAGCTAAGTCTTCAGGTGAAGTTTCGATACGCACCATGATTACTTTTTCTTTCTTTTTAGCCCATTCAGCAGCATCGTCAGCATTAAATACAATGCGCCCGGTTGCTGCACCCGGAGAAGCAGCAAGTCCCTTTGCAATAACCTGAATCGATTTCAAAGCATCCTTATCAAAAACAGGATGAAGCAATTCATCCAACTTCAGAGGATCAACCCGCAGTACTGCTGTTTTTTCATCAATCATACCCTGATGCAACATATCCATGGCTATTTTCACCATCGCCGCACCGGTACGTTTTCCATTACGGGTTTGCAGAAACCAGAGTTTACCTTCCTGAACGGTAAATTCCATATCCTGCATATCTTTATAATGATTTTCGAGTTTTGTTTGAAGAGCATCAAGTTCCTGATAAATTTCCGGCATAGACTCTTCCATGGAAGGATATTTTGACACGCGTTCTTCTTCGCTGATTCCGGCCAAAAAAGCCCAACGCCGCGAACCTTCCCGGGTTATCTGCTGTGGTGTACGAATACCTGCAACAACATCTTCTCCCTGAGCATTGATAAGATATTCTCCGACAAAAATATCTTCTCCGGTTGCGGCATCCCGACTAAAACAAACTCCGGTAGCCGATGTATTCCCCATATTTCCAAACACCATAGCCTGAACATTTACAGCAGTTCCCCATTCAGCAGGAATTCCTTCCATTTTACGGTAAAGGATAGCACGTTCGTTCATCCACGAATCAAACACAGCACATACAGCTCCCCAAAGTTGTTCGTAAGCTGATTCCGGGAAATCATATCCTGTTTGTTTTTTTACAGCTGCTTTAAATTTGGCAACAAGTTCTTTGAGGTCATCTACGGTGAGTTCTGTATCAAGTTTTACGCCTTTGGCTTCTTTGACTTCCTCAATAATTTTTTCGAAAGGATCAATATCATTTTTATTTACCGGTTTCATTCCGAGAACAACATCTCCGTACATTTGAACAAAACGGCGGTAAGAATCCCACACGAATCGCGGGTTTCCGGTTTTTTTTGTAAGTCCTTCAACAACGGCATCATTCAGGCCAAGATTCAGAATAGTATCCATCATGCCCGGCATCGAAGCTCTTGCTCCGGAACGAACCGACACAAGCAACGGATTTACAACATCTCCAAACTTTGAATTCATCAACACTTCTACTCCAGCAAGGGCTTTATCAACCTCAGGCTTGAGTAATTCCACAACTTTATCTTTTCCTAACTGAAAATACTCATTACAAACATCGGTAGTAATTGTAAAACCGGGAGGGACAGGAACTCCTATCAGGTTCATCTCAGCCAGATTTGCGCCTTTGCCTCCAAGCAAATTTCTCATGTCTGCTTTACCTTCGGCCTGACCATTACCAAAAGTATAGACTCTTTTTGTGTCACTCATAAATATTAAATTAAAAAAATGATTTATCGGTTACTTTTTAAAGTTCACAAAAATAGCATTATTTGTGTATAAAAAGGGGATTTTCTATAAAATTTAGTCTTAAATCACAGAAAAAACATGTTTGTCAAGCAAGCAGGTTTAAATTATAGTATAACATAAAAGGCAGGACTTTTTCATAATTTTTAATTAATTTCATCGAAATTAATTAACACAAACAGTTATTTATTAGAGATTAATCACAGAAATTTTCAAATTAAAAACTAACACATTCCAAAGGAATCTGTGCTGGTAAATTCAATTTAGCAACAAAAATACGCTTTTCATGCAAAGCATTTTTCAAGGAAATAGAATAATATTTTATCAAAATATCATTTTTTTTCAAAATACTTTGCATGAAAAGCACATTTTTATGTATTTTTGCGACACATGTCATTTTTAAGGGATAAAAAATTATAAAAATATGCACATTAAGCAAGTTAAATTAGCCAGATTAGCCAAACGTTAATTTAGCATTAATTCTTATTTCAAAAACAAACAATAAATGATAAAAACTACAACATTAAGGTTAAAACAAAAGGTTTTAATCAAGAAAGTATTTATGCTTAAAAAGTATTTATTTTTCCTTAGCGTTTTTCTTTTTAGTATAACAGCAGTATCAGCGCAAACAAAAATTAAAGGAACTGTATTTGATGAGAATGGGGAAACTATTATCGGAGCAACAATCACAGCCAAAGGTAATGTTCAGATAGGAGTAAGTACAGATATTAATGGGAAATTTGAATTATCTATCCCTGCCGAGTATAATAAAATAGTTGTTTCATACATCGGAATGAAGGCACAGGAACTTCCGATAAAACCAGACATGAAAATAGTTCTGGTTCCGGACACGAAACAATTAGAAGAAGTTGTGGTAACTGGGATGTCGTCAACCGACAGAAGGCTTTTTACGGGAGCAACCACCAAGATAGATGCTTCAAAAGCCAAAATAGATGGTATTCCTGACATTAGTCGCTCACTGGAAGGTCGTGTTCCCGGGGTTTCTGTACAAAATGTATCAGGAACATTTGGTACAGCCCCCAAAATACGTGTACGTGGAGCAACATCTATTTACGGAAACTCAAAACCACTATGGGTTGTCGATGGAATCGTAATTGAAGATGCGGTAGACATCTCAAGCGATGATCTTTCATCCGGAAATGCAGAAACATTGATCTCTTCGGCTGTGGCCGGGTTAAACGCAGATGATATTGAAAGTATTCAGGTACTGAAAGACGGTTCGGCCACTTCTATTTATGGAGCACGTGCCATGGGAGGTGTTATTGTTATTACCACCAAAAAAGGAAAAAATGGAGTCAGCAGGCTTAATTACACGAGCGAATTAACCATGAATTTAAAACCGAGTTATCGAAATTTCAATATATCCAATTCTCAGGAACAAATGGGAATATATAGAGAACTGGAGCAAAAAGGCTGGTTGGAATTTGCCACAATTGCGTCTGCAAGTTCATCCGGAATATACGGAAAAATGTACGACCTGATTGATACTTATCTGGGAAAAGATACAAACGGAAATCCAATATATGGATTAGAAAACTCAGATCCTGCTAAAAACAAATATTTAAGACAAGCGGAATTCAGAAATACCGACTGGTTCGACTTATTGTTTAAGAATAGTGTCATGCAAAATCATTCAGTTAGTTTCTCTACAGGAAATGAAGTATCTACATTCTACATGTCAATCTCTGCCATGAATGATCCGGGCTGGACAAAATCCAGCAATGTTCAAAGATATACATTTAACGCAAACGGGACATATAAAATATTCAAATCATTAGAGTTAAGAGTACAAAGCAATGGCTCTCATCGAGGACAAAAAGCTCCGGGAACATTGAATAAAGAAACAGATGTTGTATCAGGAGAAGTAAAAAGAGGATTTGACATAAATCCTTATTCTTACGCACTTAACACATCACGTACACTTGATCCTAGCACTTATTATAAACGGAATTATGCTCCATTCAATATATTTCATGAATTAGACAACAATTATATTGATCTAACTGTAGATGATTTAAAATTTCAGGGAGAATTGACATGGAGAATACGTCCCAGCTGGAGTGTAAATGCGTTAACGGCTGTTCGTTATCAGACCACGTCACAAGAGCATTATATAAAAGATGAGTCAAACATGTCTATGGCATATAGAGCCGGGACCCAATATGGAGAAGGTGGAGAAAATGAAACAATTGTAGATGTCAACCCCTATCTTTACAGAGACCCAAAGGATCCTCTGTCCGTAAAAGAATCCGTTTTACCTAAAGGAGGTATTTATGACCGTACAAATTATGGGTTAAAAAGCACTGATTTCAGGGTGTCAACAAATTATAGCAATGAATTTGAAAACGGAATGCATACAATAAATTTCTGGGGTGGTATGGAGTTAAACTCAACCGAAAGGAGTAAAGGTTGGGGAAGAATGTGGGGAGTTCAATACGAAAATGGAATGAGTTCGTTTTTCGATCCGAGTGTATTTAAACAAAGTAAAGAAGAGAATTCTCCTTATTATTCATTTTCACCATCAACCAAAAGAAACGTTGCATTCTTCGGAACAGGGACTTATGCCTACAAACATAAATACGTATTGAATTTAACCGGCAGATACGAAGGTACGAATAAACTTGGCAAATCCAGATCGGCACGTTGGCTACCTACATGGAATGTGGCAGGAGCATGGAATATGCACGAAGAATCATGGTTTAAAAATCCTGTATTGTCACATTCAATGCTTAAAGTGTCATATTCATTAACAGCGGATGCTGGTCCGACTGATGTCAGTAACTCATTACCAATATATGTTCCGAACACGCCATGGAGACCAAGTTCAGATGTTATAGAAGGTGGATTAAAACTATCTGATACCGAGAACAAAGACTTGACCTACGAAAAGAAACACGAGTTTAATTTTGGTATAGATATGGGATTCCTTAACGACAGGATTAATCTTGTAGCCGATTATTACAAACGTAATAATTTTGACTTAATCGGGCAGATTTACACCACCGGAATAGGAGGAGGTTCTATTCAGAAATGGGCAAATGTAGCCTCCATGAGTTCCGGAGGTACAGAATTTTCAATATCATCCCTAAATATTGTTAAAAAATATTTCAAATGGAATACAGATCTTGTTTTTACATATCAAACAACCAAAATCACTGATTTAAAATCAAAATCGAGAGTAATTGATCTGATTACCGGCGATGGCTTTCCGCTTCAGGGATATCCTGTTAGAGCCTTATTTTCGATTCCATTCGTAGGTCTTAATGATGAGGGACTTCCGACCTTTAAGAATGAAAAAGGCGAAGTAACTATATCTGATATTCATTTTCAGGAAAATAAAAATTTAGACTTTCTGAAATATGAAGGCCCGACCGATCCCCCATATACAGGATCATTGGGAAACGAATTTACCTATAAAAATTTTAGATTAAACATCCTTTTAACATACTCTTTCGGAAATGTAATCAGAATGGATAATGCATTTTTTATTACATACTCGGATATGATTGCAAATCCTAAAGAATTTAAAAACCGGTGGGTATTGCCCGGAGACGAAAAAACGACTAACATACCGGTTATTGCAAGCCGCAGGCAGGTACAAACTGTCGACAATTTAGCATATGCGTATAATGCTTATAATTATTCAACTGAACGTATTGCAAAAGGAGATTTTGTTCGTTTGAAAGAGGTTTCTCTATCTTACAACATTCCCTCTAAATTATTATCGACAATTAATATTAAAAGTTTATCCCTTAAATTTCAGGCCACAAATTTGACATTACTTTATGCTGATAAGAAATTAAATGGTCAGGATCCTGAATTTATGAACTCAGGAGGAGTGGCGTCACCAATGCCAAAACAATTTAACTTAACATTAAGATTAGGATTATAAACCTATTATATTTACAAAAAAATGAAAAGAATAAATAATTTCATCATATTAATGGTTGTCGGACTATTACTATCCTCCTGTGATAACTTTTTAGATGTAATGCCAGACAACAGAACCACGTTAGATAGTCCTCAAAAAATTAAGGATTTGCTTATTACAGCGTATCCAACTACAAACTACGCATTAATTTGTGAACTTAGTGCTGATAATTTTATTGATAACAGAGCTGATAACCCTACCTTAAAAGCAGACCCATTTGACAGAATGGATACTGAAATTTTTGGCTGGCAAGCTGTATCATCTTCTACCGAAGAAGATTCTCCGTATAATTTATGGGAACAATATTATCAGTCAATCGCTGCGGCCAATCATGTTTTAGATGCGATTGATAAATTAAAAGAAAGTGGAAATACAACTGATATGAGTCCTCAAAAAGGAGAAGCTCTCATTTTGCGTGCATATTGTCATTTCATGTTAGTTAACATATTCTCAAAAACATACAAAGATGAAAATATTAGTAAAAATGATTTGGGAATTACTTATATGACTAAACCTGAAAGACAAGTAGTGGTACAATATAAGCGAAACAGTGTAGCCGAAGTATATGATTCAATTGCTATAGACATTGAAAATGGAATAAAACTGATCGATGATAAATCATATGATGTACCTAAATATCATTTTACAAAAGCAGCAGCTGATGCATTTGCCAGTCAATTTTATTTATACAAAAGAGATTATGCAAACGTAATAAAATATGCAAACGATGTACTTGGCGAAGGAGATCCGACGAGTTTGCTACGCGATTGGAGCGTAACTTATTCAAATCCGGAATCTGAATTAGATGCATATCTTTCAGCAAAATCTCCGGCAAATCTTCTTTTGGTTCCAACTTTCTCGACATATGCACGACGCTTTATAAATACACAGTACGGAGCGAATGGGTCTGCCCTCGATGGTACCCTGCATGGTTCAGGTCCAACATGGAAAAACCAACCAGAATTCCTCAAAGGTTGGATATGGACATACGGACAAGAATACGGACTGATAATTTCCAAAATTGAAGAATTGTTTGAATATACAGACAAAGTAGCCCGAATTGGTTATGCACATATAGTAAGAACAGAATTTACCACAGATGCGGTACTGCTGAACAGAGCAGAAGCGAAAATTATGTCCGGAGATATTCCCGGAGGAGTCGCTGATCTTGATTACTGGAATAAAAGTCATAAAAATGCTAAGACCTTAACTCAGGAAAATATCCGTTCATTTTACACTCCCAGTAAAAAAGATTTTGTATTCACGTTTCACACAACAGAGTTGAGTCCTGATTTCACCGTTACTTCGGAACAAAAACCCTTTATTGATTGTGTTTTACATTTTCGCAGATTAGAGCGCATGTTAGAAGGTCAAAGATGGTTTGACATCAAACGTTACGGAATAGAGTTAACTCATATCGCAGGTAGAGATCAAAAAGAAATAACATTGCCTTACGATGATGATCGCAGAGCAATACAAATACCGACAGATGTTATTGCTGCAGGATTAGAAGCGAATCCCCGCCAGGAAACTTCAACTAATTCAAATTTTACACTAACTCTTGTATATTAAAACAGAACAAAATAGTCTTATGAAAAAAATACTTACAGGGTTACTTCTAATTACCCTTATATTTAGTCAAACATCATGTTCGGAAGATGAATTTACAGACTCAATATTTGTCGAGAAGTCTGTCGATAAAACTGCTTTTGATAAATGGTTAGACGCCAACTATCTTGAACCATATAATCTTGATTTTAGATACAGAATGCAGGATGCAGGTTCCAATACAAGTTATAACTTAGTACCAACTAAATTGGAAAAATCAGAGGAAATGGCCATTTTGGCTAAATACCTGTGGTTTGATGTATACGGCGAAGTTGTTAATGAAGACTTCCTTAAATATTATGGGCCCCGCATGATCCATTTGATCGGAAGTGCGGCTTATAATCCAAACCAAAGAACTCGCATTTTAGGTACTGCTGAGGGCGGGATTAAAGTCACTCTTTATGATTGTAACCAGTTGCAAGCGGACAATATTGCATTTAACAATGAATACTATTTTCACACCATGCATCACGAATTTATGCACATTCTACATCAGCAAAAAGCATATCCTAAAGAATTCGAGACCTTATCTGCTGGATATTATGATCCTATGTATTGGCAGGAAAGAGATGATGACTCAACTCCTCAGGAAGCGGTCATCAGAGATCATTCCCAATATGCCCCGTTAGGATTTGTCAGCGCATACGCAAGTAGTCAGCCTCGGGAAGATTTTGTAGAAACAATTTCACTATATATTACAAAATCGGATGACTGGTGGAATGAACTATTAAGGCAAGCTGCACTCCCCGGTCCAAACGGGGAAACTATGCCAGGAACCGGGGCGGGGATAATAGAAGAAAAAATCAACATCTGTAAAAAATGGTTATTAGAACGTTGGGACATCAATCTGGATTCATTAAGACAGAATGTCAGAGAAAGGCAATTACATGTAAATGAAGCCGTTGAAAAAGGAAAAGCAGAAATAGACAGTTACAAATAAACTTAAGAAAAAATGAAAAAGCGAATTACATATATATTATTAACAGCCATAATCAGTTGGAGTATGTCTTCATGCTCATTGACAGAAGAAGATTTATTCAGCGAATCTGCTGCAATACGCCTTAATAATTCAATTGCAAATGCAGATACAATACTTGTATCTGCTAAAAATGGTTGGGAAATGTTATACTTTCCGACAAAATCATCAGCCGGATATAACATGCTGGTAAAATTTGATGCTGATTTCAATGTTACCGTAGCAGCCCAAAACACACTTACTACTAACGGTCAATATAAAACATCGAAAAGCTTATGGGACGTTATTCAAGGTAGCGGGCCGATACTAACGTTTAATACTTATAACGACGTTTTGCATGCCTTCTCTGATCCTCAGGATGATGGGGTTGGTTATGAAGGTGATTATGAATTTATTGTTCTCAGTGCCGATTCTAATACTCTAAAGTTGAAAGGGGTAAAACGAGGAACGATAATTTACATGAAGCGCTTAGCCAAAAATCAATCTTGGACTGGATATTTCGAAAAATTAGATTCCGTAAATCAAACTATATTTGGCAGATTCAGCACCACTCTAAAATTGCAGATAAATGGAGCGGAAGCTTTTTCACTTACTAATGGAAACACACATATCTTCACATTTACACCTGAAGGGGAAAGCATTTTGGATAGCGGGTATGAGGTTCCGTTCATTATAACTAATTATGGCTTACAGTTACTAACTCCAATCAATCAAGAATCAAGTTCTGCACAGGAATTCGTTTTAAGTGATGACAAAAACGAGTTGGTCAGTGAAGATGGAAACACAAAAATTATTTCTCAGCCAGCGTCAGATGTCTTGATTGAAATTATAAGCGCAAAAAAATATATGAACTTTAATTATTCGGATGAACACATGTCATCGATAATTAAAAATGCATATTATACAATAGATAGTACAGTATCAGCTAAAACACGTAAATTAGAATATATTGGTTTTACCAACAATAAAGGCTGGGGTACATCATTAGCAATTTACACGACAAAAACCTCAAACAAAATAGAAGGGTTTCTATCATTTACAATTTCAGAAACTTCGGCGAATGAGCTTACTTTAAAATTCAATAATTTTGGAGACAGTTATGATAAAAATGGCAAAACATATTATGATAGCTATAATTTATCTGACTTTGTTTCTTTAATTGAAGGAGAATATATACCAACCATTATTGGTCATAAATTATCATCAACTACAATTAGATTGACTGATAAAAATAATCCCAACAAATGGTTTGATCTTGATTTAAAATAATTGTTTTTATTAATTAAAATTTAGAAGTTATGAAAAGGATTTACTTTTTTCTATTAGCTGTGTTAATCGCTTCCTCTGGATTTGCACAAAAGACAAAATGGGACAGCAAAAATTTAGCACAAATTTCAGGTAATGTACAAAGAGACATTAAAGACATCAAAAAAGCAAGTATTCCAACAAAAGCAACAATCTCTCAGGACAGCTATAAATCAACTTCGTTCAGTAGTATAAATACTGCAATGAAAGCAAGAAAAAATGCAGAAACTGATGATTTTTTTGTAATGTACAATCATCCTGCAGGAACTTTGTTTGATGGTTTTACCAGAGATTACCATTCTTATTCAGGAGTTTATCTTCATAGTCCGGCAATGACTCCTATGGATTATGTCCCATTTTCAAATGGAACTGATGTAACCTATACTTGGACTTATAATGGCGGAGATAATAATACTATAACGGAATCTCCTGTAGATGCAGATGGAACACTTCATTTCACGACATACATAACTCCCAATGGTTATATTTCATACTTACCCAAAGTTACAGGGATTACCGAAGGTGGAGACAGTGCAAACTACGTCGTTGGACAAGAGGCAGACTTTCAATATCTATTGGCAGCATCTGTAGAAAAAAGCGTAACAGATGATGGAACTGATTTTAGTGGGACAGAAGAATTTCCGGGACTCACTCTTGCCAATCTTAAAGCAAATGGAACTACAGATAATCTTTATGGAGGATTCAGTGCCGGTGGAGCATTTTCTCCATCTTACAGCAATGAAGATGGTGCTTGCGTTGGAGTAATGCAGATAATACCTCAATTGAAATCTCCACTATATGTCGAAAGTATTAGTGCTCTTGCCTATGAAAATGGAGGAAATGCAGTTCCAGCAGGAGGAGAACTAAAATTAGAGATATATTATCTTACTGAAGATGGAAGCCTTGGAGAAAAAATAGGAGAATCGACAACCAATGAATTCGTCAAAACTTATGATGTTCAGGGAACATTTATTTTTAAGTTTATGGAAGAGGAAGATGGATTTGAAGTAGACAAACCTATTACTATCGGTACAGATGCCCCTGTAGCCGTTATTATAACTGGATTCGATTCTAACTGGCATTTCAACTTTTTATTCGGAGGAAACTCAATTGAAGGATCAGCCTACACTCTTCACGGTGAAAATTTGAGCGTTAGTACCTTTGGTTATAGTAACTATCCAAGCATACCAAAAACTGACTTATATATTCAATTTAATGGAATTTTTAACTGTTTGACAACATACAATGAAAATCAAGATCTTGTTTTCCCTGCTGAAGGAGGTTGGGGAGTAGCCGGACAGAATGATGATCAGACGGAATATAATGATGTTCTCCTATATTCGTCATATAACTTAGACGATGACCAAACAAACGTATGGATTGAAAGTGCTCCTAATTGGGTAACTGGTCTTGATTACGACACAACATACTTTTCTAGCAATAATATAGTTTCATACTATTTCCAGGCAGAGCCTCTACCAGAAGGAACCACTGAACGCAATGGTGAAATTGTAATTTCATCTTACGGCGTATCCCTCTCTATTCCGGTTTCTCAATCATCAGTAACCGGAACAAGCAATCCGGATGCCTCAGAAGATTTAAAAGTATCTGCTACAACAAATGCTTATGAAATTTCAAATGCGGATAACTATACTATAGTAAATTTACTGAATGTATCAGGACAAACCATTGCGAATTATAACATTTTAAATGGGCAGGTATCCATACCAACAACAGCTTTAAGCAATGGAGTATATGTACTGCAATTTGAAGGACGTACTACAAAATCAATAAAAGTAGTAAAATAAGACCTTCGATTTTTGATTAAAAAATTATTGTGAATATAGAAGTCGCCCTAATAAATTTATATTAAGGCGACTTTTTTGTATTAATGACAAATAGTCAATTTGCTATTTTATAGTGATTTATCAGAAAAAATTCAAACTATAACTTAAATTATAGTTTTTATACAACTTAACAGCAAGCAAATAACAAAAATAATGATAAACAACAATTCCACTAAAAACAGAATATCCTTATAACTTTAGAAATCAACAATTCAATTCAACATATCTTCATACAAATCATTTCCCCTGCCACTCATAAGCCCCGGCATCAGGAGTTCCATCTTCCAAGCGGCTATTTCCATTCAGATCAAGTGGATATTGTGATGCTATGTCCGGATCAGCAATTCCTCTGGCCGAAGAAAGAGAATCCGGCATAAAATTAAAATAGTAGTTTCCTTCTGCATCATATTTTGGATGCACAAAGAGTTCAGCATTATCGGTTTGATGCCAGGTTATATTTTCGAACTGAGAATAGGTATATATCGAATCTCGGCGAATAAAAGATGAACTGAATGTTCCTTTATAACCAGGCAAAAAACGAGAAACAATACTTAACTCATTTTTCAAAGTTCCTGCAACAATGCAGTTTTTAATTTCAGTTTCCATAGGAGCCATACGGTATAATCCCATAATCACCATAGCCGGATTTTTATCACGTGACGATGGCTCATATAAATTACTATTATAAAAATTGGCAATAGTCGACTGAATAAACACGTGTTTTCCTCCGCTCAAATAAACCGTACAACTGCCTGTGTTGGATATTTCAGAATTTTCCACCAGCAGATTACCATTCTGAACCACAATTCCGTAATACACAAAGTTCTGAATTTTAGAGTTGATAATATGTAAATAGGGCAACTCATTCCGGTTATCATTTGAAAAATATACTCCGACATAGCCACTATTAATAATTACATTCTGTAATAAATGATTGCCTCCGCTTCCAAGCAGATAAATACCGCCCCACTGTCCGGCAACATAATTATAAGGTACCGGGGTTGAGAAATCCATATTATCAAACCTGTCGCCACGCATCTCAACGGGTTTTTCAAAAGTTCCCTCCACCCGGAGATTCCCATATACAATCAAATTCGCATTATTATGAAAATACAGTTTACAACCGGCCGGAATAGTTAGTGTTTTGGCCGTATCGACAGCCAGATAACCATAAATGAGATAAGGTTTATTGGCCAAAAGCGTTGTATTATTAATAAGATATTTATTTTTAAACAAAACCACATCCTGACCAAAGGCTTCGAGCCGGACTGTCCGAAGATTTCCGTTAACAGTAAAAAGGACTGAGTCAGCCACTAAAACAGGAGAATTTACATCTGTCGGATTTACAGTAACTTCCACAAAAACATACATGCTATCGTGAGCACTAATATCAATATCGCTAAATGAATTATCTGTATTCACTGCTCCATCAACATTCAAACGAAACTGCGACGACGCTCCACCGGCAAGCTTTACCGACGAAATATGGATTGCTTTATTATTAGGATTATAAACAAGGAACTTACCAGTAGTGCTGCCAATAGTCGAAAAAACAGTATCGAAAGTAAGCGTATCTTTCGAGAAAGTAATAGAATCAGATGGATTTGTAGTAAAAATCTCGTCGTCGCACGACTGTAGAATCAGAAATAACGCAAACAGGCACATACCTGAAAAAAGAAGTTTCTTATTGAATTTCAACATATAATATTTTCCCGGAATTTAATTCACAAAAGTAGCCAAATAGAATTTATTGTCATATAAAAAAGATTACTTTTGTGTAAACATAAAAAACTAAATAATATGGCAAGTCGCAGAAAACTAAAAAAAACGATTCATTACATTTCTTCGGAACTTATCAACGACATTTATTTTCACTGTTTGGCAAATAACCGTTTTGATGAAGAAAAAATTCAGGATATTGTACTGAAAATCCACGCTAACAGTATTGAATTTATTTCACGTTCAAGCCACTTTTCAGGAAAAGAAGATTCTAAAATGGTCAAAGCATTTTTCAAAAAATTTTACGCCGAGTGGGAAACATCTACCCAGGAAATACTCAAACTGATTTCGGCCCTTTGATCATTCAAAATTAAAAGTCAGTGTCAGCATACGCGATTTAAGCTTTGATAGTGCAATCGAGTACATTTTGTCCGCTTCACTAAGCATACCGGCATCTCGTTCATCAAGCGGAATAAATAAATTCTGACTTCCGATTGAAAATTTTAATTCCGGGGCCAATTTAAAAAAGCCTAAATAAATATCACATCCCACTCCAACCTCGGCAAAGGCATCGAAAGTCCGTAGATACACGGGCTTTTCTTTGTTTGTACCCAAATCGAAACTTATCCCTCCTCCTCCAATCAGATATGGACGAACATTTTGATACCTTTCGGCACTATATTTTATATAAAGAGGAAAAGTAATAGGTACCGAAGGTACTGTAATTGATGTAGTGGAGCCTCCACCTTCAGGGGCATAAGACAATTCACGTTCTCCAAAATGCAAAGTAGGTGTAAAACGCAAATTAAAATATCTGTTTACGAGCATATCTGAAATAATACCGACAGAAAATCCCGGTTTCAAATTCGAAACATCTACATTATAAACTGTTCCATCCACCGCCACCAAACTTGATTCCGTAGCAAAGTCCATTGTATTGAAGCCGAGAGAAAAACCGAAATGAATAGGCCTGTCATCACTACTATATCCTGTCTGGGCATTAGTAGTCCAGCCCAAAGTGGTCAGTAGAGAAATAAAAAAAATAATTTTCTTCAATGTCATAATCCTTGTTTCGAAAGAAAAAACTTTCAGAAATAAACGGCAAGTCATGTTTATTATTGCCTCTCGCAAAGATAAAACAAAATGCTCACCGCAACAAAGTCAACGACATTAATCCGATAACAATTTCATTAGCAGTTGTTTCAAGCGTAAGTTTTCGTAACTCTTTATTTTTATTCAAAGGCATTTGTAAAATTACCCCTGCACCGCCACTAATTCTCCGGCCATAAACGCCTTCAATTTTCAAATCTTTCTCTAAATTATCAGAAACCAGGCCAGTTGACAACTGAATGCGATACGGTCTCGGAGTTTTCAGTACAAAAGCCTGTCCATCTGCGTAATAATCCTGTTCTATCGGGCACCAGTTATCCGGATTACGAAGTTCCAATGTATCTTTCGAATCATCGACATAAGTTATCACAATCAAACCATTTTGGAAATGACTCTGCATGTGATTGGTCGAACCGGCAAGCCACATTACCGCACTTTTAGCCTTTCCGATAAGCGGAACATCCTTCTTTTGAGGAAAATTACTCCACAAAGAAGTAAACATGATATTTTGTCCTTCTGCTGGAGTTCTAAAATTTATTTTCAGGTTTGTTTTTAGTACATCACCATTTCCCGCAACTATTTTACGCACCCCGGAATCATCCACCTCAAACGCAGTAAGCGGATGGCACCACTCTCCTATTCCCTGAGTTGGAATTTGCAAAGTTGTATAAGGTGAACGCGGAGAAAAATAACGATTTTTAAAAATATTGGTCACCGAATCGTTGTAAAATGCTGATAAATCAATCATATCCGGCACAGCATTATCCGGTACGTGAATTTCAGTTCCATAATTTACGGACGTTCCTTTGATATAGATATTAAATGGCTTCCACCACGAAGCATCTGCGTTTTTCATTCTCACAAAAAAAGTGTGATGGCCAGACAAACCATTTACTTTGGCTTTTAATTTAAAACCCGACAAAGATTGTTCACTCAAAATTTTCTGGGGATCATAAACTTCCGGCATTTCAAATTCCGAAGTAAAAGTAAATTCAGCACCATTGACAACAGGTGTTTCCGGCATTTCAAAATTCATATTCTCTGCTTGATAGTCAATCTCCACCAATGTGCTATCAGCATTCGGTAGTTGTATTAAAATCTGAGGAACATCAATGGCAGATTCAACATATTTCCACTGCACAGGATTTCCATTCGCAGTCAGCTTCATAATTTTACCAAATCCGGCTTCCAATTGCATTGAAACTTCCCATACATTATTTATGTGTTGACTTACAACATATTTTTCCGTATTATTTTCTCTCCGAAATGAAAATTGCACATCTGGAGTTTTTATAGCAGCATGTTCCCACGAAGCAGGAAAGCCGGGGCGAATCACTAGTTTTCCATTCAAAGCATCAGGATAAATTCCGAAAAGTCCCTGCACCAAGGCACGCGACATAACTCCAATCGGATCTCCAAAGTCGCGGTAACATTCCCTCCGGGCAGCATCGTAGAAACTGATTTGTCCAATATTACCAGGGCTTGCACCTAAATACATTCCGTCAAGCACGGAACTTTTCAGAAGCAGAAAAGCCTCCTCTCTCCTTCCCGCCTCCCAATAGGCCAAAGCCGTGTGCATCACTTCGGCAAAAGCAACATTATTAATCGACCAAGAATATGGCATCCAGTCACTGGTCGAGATGGTTGCGTAACCTTCATTTTTCAAACCTTCGGCCACAACAGGAATGTGCGGGATACTGGTATCAATATATCTGGTTGACTGATAAGCCTGAAACGGATCATCCACTTCAGAATCAATAGCATGATAAATAGTCCAGACCGCAGCATCGTCATGCAGACGACGCTTGCCCATAAAATCACGAAACTCGGCCCAATGTCCTTTTTCCGGAAGCCATAAAGTTTCATTCATAGCCTTTAAAATTTTCTCAGCCTCTTTTCTGTAAGGTTCCGGATTTTCTCCTATTTTTTCCGCTATTTGGGCCGCTATTCTATTTGCCCGGTAATTGTAGGCCGAAGAATGGGTCACGGCTCCGCTGTTATAATACAAAGCGTCACTCGCCCAAATGCAACAATACGCATCGTACAATCCATCATTGTCCGGATCATAATTTCTTTTTTCCCAAGCCAAATGACGGATAATTACCGGCCACATTCTCCGGGCATAAGCCGTGTCTCCTGTCCACTTAAAATGCCACATCAGTTCGTCCATATAGCAAAGATTCATATCATAATGATGCATCTGATCATTCCGGTTAGGATTACGACAGATATAACCATTGCTGTACATTTGTGTTCCCCAGCTTTTTTCTGCACGAGCCAGATGTAATGCCGTATCCTGAGTTGGATGAGGGCGTACCGGAGGGACATCGGTCACCTGAGAAGCCGCATAAGCATCAAAATGCACTTTTGCCCTGTCGTGCCAACCCAGGAAGTCTCCGGTATAAGCAGCACGCCAACCACTCAGGGGCATACGCCAGCCCACAGCTCCGTGTAACCACGTTTCGCCACTCCAAATGCCATCGGCAGCCACGGCTAAAGTTTCTCCAAGCGTGTTGAAAAAAGAATCCGGTGTTTCGATGCTTATTTGCGACGCAACTTTCTGTCGCACAACTTCGGCCTGTTCAAACACCGAATTCAAATTTTTGTATGCCAATTTTTGATTATCGGAAACCTTAATCATAAAATAGTAAGTCCGGTTGCCAGACAGGCTCAATTGCCCATTTAAAAATGTAACCGGGGAGGCTATTTGTAATTTTGATTTTTCAGGAAAAACTCCATCCAGTTTTTTATCTTTCTTAGCCCCGAAAATAACTTCGAAACTATTTTTACTAACAGTAAATTCATTCCCCTTACAATACTGAGGTTTTAGATCAAAACAATCAACCGGATCCACCCCCAGATCACCCTCACGGCTAAAACGCTTATCGGCACATCCACCGAATTTCCAATGCAATCTCAGACCAGAAGGAATATTTTTTGTTTCCAGTCTCAAAATCATTCCTTCGGCTTCTGTCATGGCCAATACTGTAATTTTCAACTCTCCTTTGCCCAACATTGGATCGGTGATTTTGTAAATGCGGGAGCCAGCCCGGTAACGGCTCTCAACATAAGCGGCATTGTTCAGATCAACTGTTTTTTTCCCTTTTGCAAACGAAAACGACAAATTGCCCCCCATACGTGGAAGATAAAGTGCAAACTCCGGCACATCACCAGTTTCTACCCTAAAACTAGTATGAGTACCATAAAGCGCCCGGTTAAATTTATTTTTACCGTTTATAATTACAAAATCCTGTCCATCGGGTTTATATCTTAATTTCCGCTGATTTCCACTCTGATTTTTGTCAACCAACTGGTTTAATTCAGGATCATAAACTTTATTGCCATTTTGTGCAAAAGCAGTTGCGAATCCTGAGAAACTTAATATTAATCCGAAAACAAAAACTGTTATTGTATTATATCGTATCATTTAATAAGGGTTCTTTGGTTCAAAAATAATGAAATTCAGCTTTGCTAAAAAGCCATATTGAAAATACCAACATTTTCATTATAAAAAGGTCAAAATGCTTAGTTCATTTCAAGCCCTGTCGAGTATTCTGAATAAAATATTAAATTTGCCGAACAATCAAATCAACTAAATATTTTACATGCGATATTTTATTATTGCCGGCGAAGCTTCAGGCGATTTACATGCTTCTAATCTAATGCGCGAACTGAAAAACACGGATCATGAAGCTGACTTTTGTTTTTTAGGAGGCGATTTAATGCTTTCGCAAGAAGGAAAACTCATTAAGCATTACAAAGACATGGCTTTTATGGGTTTTATTCCGGTCATAATGAATGCAGGAAAAATCCGGCAAAACATGAAGGATTGTAAATCGGCCATTCTCGAATACAAGCCCGATGTAGTTATTATGATTGATTACCCGAGTTTCAACCTGCGTATTGCACGTTTTGTAAAAAAAAATACCCAAATTCCTGTTTTTTATTACATCTCGCCCAAACTTTGGGCGTGGAAAGAATACCGCATCAAAGACATAAAAAAATACGTTGACAAGATGTACACTATTTTCCCGTTTGAAACCGAGTATTTTGCCGGACATAATTTTCAGGTGGAATATGTAGGAAATCCGTCTGTTGATTCAGTGCTGCTACGCGAGAATCAGGATGAAACTTTTGAAACATTTTGCACAACAAATCAACTCGAGAATAAACCCATCATTGCAATCCTTGCAGGAAGTCGCCAGCAAGAGATAAAAACATGTCTGCCCAAAATGGTAAAAGCAGCCGGACATTTTCCGGAATATCAAATAGTTATAGGTGGAGCTCCGGGTATCGAGCCTTCATTTTATCAGAAATTCATGCCTGATAACAACTGTCGTATTGTTTTCGGACAAACCTACCATTTACTCCAGCAGGCAACCGCTGCCATTGTAAACTCGGGAACAGCAACGCTCGAAACAGCTTTATTCAAAGTACCTGAAGTGGTTGTATATTATGTAATTTTAGGTCCGCTGTCATTGTTTCTCAAAAAAATATTTATTAAAGTAAAATACATCTCTTTAGTCAATCTCATTGCCGGAAAGGAAATTGTAAAAGAACTTATCGCACATCATTTCACAGAAAAAAATGTCGCTGCTGAACTAAATAAAATTCTAAATAATCCAGAATATCGTTCAGATATGACAGAAGGTTATCTTGAAGTTCTTGAAAAACTCGGTGAACCAGGAACTGCCAAACGTGCTGCAACGAAAATCTACGCTGAACTTTTATCCCGAAGATAACATTGTATTATCATGGAAAACAGCAATAGAATTTTGTTGGTAGACAAAGACTGCCCTTTACAAAAAATACCAGGCAAAGGCGGCTGGACTTTTGTTTCCATACCTGAAGCCGGGCAAGATAAACATGCATGGTTTGGCTGGGTAAAAGTCTGTGGCAGCATCGACGATTACGAAATAGACAATTACCATTTGATGCCCATGGGAAACGGGACTTTATTTCTTCCTGTGAAAGCTGATATTCGTAAAAAAATCAAAAAAGAGGAAGGAGACACGGTACACGTTATTTTATATTCACTTGATCTGCCTCCTGTTCAGCCAGAAGATTTTATGATCTGCCTACGCGATGAACCTTTAGCATTCGGCAAGTTCAAAAAATTACCCGAATGCGAGCAAAAGAAAATGATTGATTGGATTTATTCGGTCAGAAACGATGAAATGCGGGTTGAAAGAATTGCGCAAAGTATTGAAAAATTATTGAGATAATCGTCAAAACCGCCCCTTCCAAAGAAATCTCAACCACTCTCCGTGTTTTTTCTCTGCCGGATTATCCTGTACATGCCAGATAGACGTATTTTTCAATTCATCCGGTAAAAATTGTTGTTCCACAAAATGATTAGGAAAATTATGAGCGTATTTATAATTTTTACCATATTCCAAATCTTTCATCAATTTGGTTGGTGAATTACGCAAATGTAGTGGTACCGGTAAATTTCCCGTTTTTTGCACCAAAGCCAATGCATCATCTATAGCGAGATAAGCCGAATTACTCTTAGGTGACGAAGCCAAATAAACAGTGGTTTCTGCAAGAATTATCCTGCCTTCGGGCCAACCTATTTTCTGCAAAGCATCGAAGCAGGCATTAGCCAGTAACAAAGCATTCGGATTGGCTAAACCGACATCTTCGGCAGCAGAAATAACCAAACGCCGGGCAATAAATTTCGGATCTTCACCTCCGGCTACCATACGGGCCAGCCAGTAAATGGCTGCATCCGGATCACTACCACGTATAGACTTGATGAATGCAGATATAATATCATAATGAATTTCGCCATCCTTATCATAAGCCATCGGATTTTGCTGCAAACGTTCGGTAACCACTTCATTTGTGAAATGTACAGTTTCCTCCGGTTCGGCTGCAATCACCAGTTCCAGAATATTTAGCAACTTCCGGGCATCTCCTCCGGCAAAACGCAACAAAGCTTCGGTTTCGTCGAAGATAATTTCACGTTTTTTCAGTTCCATATCCGTAGAAACAGCTCTGTGAGCCAATTCCAGCAGATCTTCATCCTGCAAAGATTTCAAAACATAAACCTGGCAACGGGACAATAAAGGAGTAATTACTTCAAATGAAGGATTTTCGGTAGTAGCACCAATAAGAGTGACCGTACCATTTTCCACCGCTCCAAGCAATGAATCCTGTTGCGATTTACTGAAACGATGAATTTCATCAATAAATAGTATAGGGTTTCCTCCCTGCGAAAAAAAACGGCTTGATTTGGCTTTTTCAATTACTTCACGAACATCTTTCACGCCGGATGTCACCGCACTGAGTGTATAAAAAGGACGATCAAGTTTATTGGCAATAATCCGGGCAAGTGTTGTTTTGCCCACTCCGGGAGGTCCCCATAAAATAAATGAAGCAATCCGCCCGGATTCGATCATTTGTCTCAGAATGGCCTTTTCGCCAACCAAGTGTTTCTGACCAATATAATCATCAAGAGTTTGCGGGCGAAGTCGTTCGGCTAATGGTTGCATTTCATTTGTTTTTTAGGACAGACAAATTTACAAAAAATACGGTTTATTTCCCAATGAAGATTTGGGGAATATACTGTCAATCGACAAAAGTATAATGCATTTGCACCAGGCCGGAATCAAACTTATACGAATCAACAAGTTGTAATTGTTGTAGGGGAAAATCATCCCCAAAAAGTCGTACTCCACCTCCAAGCAGAATAGGAATTACCGAAATAATCATTTCATCTATTAATTTACCCTGCAAAAGGATATTGACAATTTCGGCTCCACCGTCGATAAAAATATTTCCCAGAATTTCGGACTTAATATTTTCAATCAAAGATTTCAGGTTCCCATTATAAAAAGTGAGATGTTTTTTACCTTCAATTCTTTGCCGGGTTACAATAAAACAGTCTTTGTCCTTGTGGGGAAATTCAATACCAAACGACATTACTTTATCATAAGTTTTCCTGCCCATGATGACAGAACCAACCGATTGAAGAAACCGGCTATATCCATAATCTTCGTTTTCAACTTCAACTTTATGGAGAAAATCAATCTCTCCATTTTTATCCGCAATAAATCCATCAAGACTCATCGCAATATACAAAACAACATGATTGTTTAGATTCACAGAGGTAATTTTAATTATTATTGTCTGATCAATTTTCCTGATACAACACCTGATAGTTGTTTAAGTTTCCAAACTCATAAAACCAGTATTTTTTCTTTTTACCCCCCATTTTTTGCCCCTGAAAAACTCTTAAAAAAAGCTTGTCTCAATTTTTCCCATCCAAGTCACCGATAAACTACTGATAAACTGATAATTGCAAAAATCGATGTCTCAATTTTATTTGCCCTAAAATTTGGTGTTCGTTCAATGACATTGTAATTTAGTAACAAGAAAAGTAGTTGAAAAATCACTCGAAGTGTAAGTTATTTCACAAGGACTATTTTAAACATATAAATTCTCGCAACTATGTTAGCAAAAGTTTTATTCAATGATAAACTGATGAAATATAATTACTCAATAGACATCAATAACAAAATAATATTTGTTAATGTCACCGGAAGTATTTATGAAAGCGATGCTTCAGAAATAGGACTTTTATTACGTCAGAAAGCTCAAGAAATGAGATACAGTTTAATATTCAATTTAGTTGAAACAGACAACAATATTTCAATGGGATCTGCTTATTTTTGGTTCGAAAAATATTATGACAGGATAAATGACAAATTACGTTTTATTCCTACGGCATACATCACTCATAAAAATCAAGGCAGTTATTATAATTTTATTCAAACAATTTGTCTGAACCATGGAATAAAAACAAGAATATTCGATAATGAAGAAGCTGCCATCAACTGGTTGAAAAAAAATAATCATTAATTAATTCGTTTTTCCAAACAATCAAGCAATTAAATTTTTCATTTTGAACGGACAACATCAGAAAAATATTTCTGATGTTGTTTTTTATAAACGTAACTGGACAATTATTTCTATAAAAATTGAATGTAAAGGTTTAGGACAATATCTTGTTTCTCTAAATCAAGATACAGCCATAGTTAATTCATTAAATTTCCAAGCTTTTTTTCATTTTTTCATTCTCTATTTTCAACAGTGTATTTTCCGAAACAAGCTCTTCATATCTATTAAGTATAAATGATATTGTATTAAAATCGACCCCATCCATACTTGATTTTTCATCTTTCACCTGAATTTTCTCTCCATCTCCGGAAAAAAGCCAATTGGCATTAAGCCCAAACTCTATTACAGCATTCTGTATTATTTTGGTTCCAACATTTGATCTTCCCTTCTTAATTTCAGTCATAAAAGAAGAACTAACAGATAATCTTTCCGTAAAGTCCTTTGCGTTTTTAACAATCCTATTTTGAAGTAAAAAGCGATAAAAATCTAAAAATCTAACATTTAAGTTTTCCATTAAAATAATTTACAAAATTCTGTATAATATTGTTTAAATTCACAGATATATGTATTATATTTGCCTAATCATTTTTTAATTATCTTTCGATATTGAAAGATAGACAAATATAATTTATATGGGTCAAATATTAGTAAAACATGGCGAGAAAAGTAAATTAGCTACATTCTTTGGAGTTAGCCTTGTCACCATACGTGATGCTCTAAATTATAAAACACAAAGTGAATTGAGCCGAAAAATAAGAGAAAAAGCAATTGAACGTGGCGGAAAAGAGTCATAATAGATATTACTACAGACAAATACACACACAAATGAGCATGTCTTATTTTAAATAAATTTCAACGATCTGGTATGAGCTACAACTACAATATTGATTACACAAATAAAATAATATTTATAGATATATCCGGAATTATTGGCGAATACGAGGCTGCGGACCTGGGACGTACTATGCGCCATAAAGCACTAGAGGCAGGCTATAGTCTAGTGTTTAATCTTAAAAGAACCACTACCAACATATCTATGGGATCAGCCTATTTTTGGTTCGAAAATCATTATGACAAAATAAATGAAAAAATGCGTCATGTCCCAACAGCATACATAATTCCAACGGCACAATCCAATTATTACAATTTCATTCAGGTAATTTGTATGAATTATGGAATCAGAACCAGAATTTTCACCAATAAAACGCATGCTACAAACTGGCTTAGAAAAAGCAATTCTTAAATATATATTTCTTTTCCGGTGCCAAATCTTAAATTTAATTTCCAATTGCTCCTAAATTGACAAACAATCCCTTCAAATAAACCGGAATATTTTTATGTGAGATAAATAAATGGTAATTTTGTACGAATTTTTTGAGAAGTACATGCTAACAAACAGAAAAAACCAAGGAAGATATTGTTATGTTCCCGGACATATATTATTAATCATCCTATTATGGTTTTCGTTTGCCACCAAATCCGAAGCAAAAACAACCGATTCCATATCAACATATTACAAAAACAAACAATTTACCACTTATTGCCAGTTAACCGTAAACAGCCAGGAACAGATTATGAATCAGGTAATTGATGATTTTTTACATCAAACAAAATATGATCTGGATAAATTATTCTTATGGGCATTAAAGGGGTTAAAGCTAAGAAACGAAAAAGACCAAATTATAGTTTTCAACTTTATCTCCACCAAATATGATGAAAAGAATGATGTAATTATGGCCAGAGGAGATGTCGAAATTCCGGATTTAATACGCTTCCCGGCAATTTCAGTGAACAGCAGAATGACAAAACATCTTTTGGTTGGTAATAGAACCAAAGTGAATATTAATGTTCTTTATTCGGATGCTTTTTTAAAAAAAACTACCGGGATTTTTTATCTGATACCAGTAGATAGCAGAAGTTGTATCATTACATTAGAAACCAAAGTTGAATTTGGATGGTTTTTCGACTTTTTTATCACCAAATCGACATTTAAAAATATTATGGAATGGAGGTTCCATCAATTAATGCTCAATTTAAAGCAAGAGGCAGAGAAGCGGCAAAAAAAACAACTCATAAATAATTAATACCAGTTTCAGCATTATTTGTAAAGCATGGCAGAGAAAACACTTATAGAAAAATTAGAGGGTTTACAGCATAAGTTTGAGGAAATTTCGACTTTAATTACCGATCCGGCAGTGATAACTGACCAGAAGCGTTATGTAAAGCTTAATAAAGAGTATCATGATCTCGAACTCATCTTGAATGCAAAAAAAGAGTATGAAATGGCACTAGCACATTTATCGGAAGCCAAGGAAATTCTTGATACAGAGAATGATCCGGAAATGAGAGAAATGGCTAAAGCCGAAATTGATGATATTGAACCCCGTATTCCGGAAATGGAGGAAAAAATTAAAATACTCCTTATCCCGGCTGATCCGGAGGACGGAAAAAATGCTATTATGGAAATACGTGGAGGTACCGGCGGAGATGAAGCCGCCATTTTTGCAGGCGATTTATTCAAAATGTACAACAAATACTGCGAATCGAAAGGTTGGCGTGTGGAAATAACCAATGTCAGCGAAGGTACATCCGGAGGATTTAAAGAAATCATTTTCACGGTAACAGGAGATAATGTTTACGGTACATTGAAATATGAATCGGGGGTACATCGCGTACAACGTGTACCACAAACAGAAACTCAGGGACGGGTTCATACCTCGGCTGCAACTGTAGCTGTGCTTCCAGAAGCAGAAGAAGTAGACTTTGAATTGAATCCGGCAGACGTTGAAATGCAAACGTCGCGTTCAGGCGGTGCTGGTGGTCAGAATGTAAACAAAGTAGAAACCAAAGTTCAATTAACGCACAAACCTACAGGAATGGTTGTTGTTTGTCAACAAGCACGCACACAGTTAGGAAACAGAGAATTGGCTATGCAGATGTTACGTTCTAAATTATACGAGATTGAAGTTGCAAAACATCAGGAAGCAATTGCCTCCCGACGTAAAACAATGGTATCTACCGGTGACCGTTCGGCAAAAATCCGGACATACAACTATCCGCAGGGACGCGTAACCGACCACAGGATCAACTATACCATGTACAATTTGCCGGCTTTTGTCGGGGGGGATATTCAGGATGTAATAGATAAATTGATTGTAGCTGAAAATGCAGAACGCCTAAAAGAAAGTGAATTGTAATTATTAATTAAACTGCCATACCTTCATGACAAGACAAGAATTATTTGAAAACATCAAACGAAAAAAGTCATTTTTATGTATTGGACTTGACACAGACATCAACAAGCTCCCCAAACACCTGACAGACGAAAGCGAAAACACTGTTTTAACTTTCAACAAAGCAATAATCGATGCAACAGCTGATCTTTGTGTGGCCTACAAACCCAATCTCGCTTTTTACGAAAGCATGGGAATACAGGGATGGGAAATTCTTGAACAAACAATAAAATATATCCGGGCTAATTATCCGGATCAATTTATTATAGCCGATGCTAAACGGGGTGACATAGGAAATACCTCCGCCATGTATGCCCGCACTTTCTTCGAAATTCTGAATGTGGACTCAGTAACCGTTGCACCTTATATGGGAGAAGATTCGGTAACTCCGTTTCTGACCTACGCCGACAAATGGGTAACTTTACTGGCGCTTACGTCTAATAAAGGAGCTTACGATTTTCAATTTACAAAAGATGCCAAAACAGGAGAACCTTTGTTCGAAAAAGTTTTGAAAGCATCTTTAAAATGGGGAAACACAGACAATATGATGTATGTGGTCGGCGCAACGAAAGCTGAAATGCTAAGCGACATCCGGACAATTATCCCGGAACACTTTTTATTGGTTCCAGGCATAGGAGCCCAAGGCGGAAGTTTAGAAGAAGTTGCAAAATATGGTTTGAATAAATCATGCGGACTTTTGGTAAATTCTTCGCGTCAGATTATTTATGCCTCTGCCGGGACTGACTATGCAGAAACAGCACGAAGTGAGGCTCAAAAGGTACAAAAAGCGATGCAAGTGTTGCTGCAAAACGCAGGATTAATCTGACACAGAAAAAATAACACATTACGAAATATAAATCAGAATCAGACGTTTTTGTTTCCGCCCGGTTCTGATTTATTATTTTTTAGCGGCCTGCTAATTTTCATCACACATCAAATATCATTTCACCAAAGAACTCCGGACGGTGAAAATCCGGTTCGGGGGTATCAATCGGACTCCAGCTTACATAATGTGTATAATCGGAAGAATCGGTTGCGCATTTGTAAAAGTTCACAAGGAGCCTGTCCGGAAGTTTATCCGGCTCAATTTCCATCATTTCAAAAGGAATTTTCACAGTCAATTCCCATTCGAAAAGGCCCTGCATTTCATTGAAGGCCCTCTTCCCTATCGATGAATACCGACTTATTTTTTTCAAATCCTCTGTTGAGAATCGGACTACATCTTCTTTTCGTTCCCGACGTTTGGCAGCCAGACAGGTTCCGATACAATTAAACTCAAAATTAAAATAATAACGGCTGTTAGGTAATTTACAGAAAAATTCCACACAACTATCTTCATAAACAGGCTCATTATCATGCTCATAAATGGCTTTTAAGATATTTCCACGGATGCTGTATTTTATAAAGATTGAGTCCGATGAATATCCAACACTGAATATTGTTATCGGACGGTATGGGTATTGATCCGGCCAGTTTAATTCGCGAATTGTAGCTTTTACTCCATCCTCTTCAAGCAGGTCAGCAGCCAGCTGAGCATCTGCAATATCAAGCTTCTGTAAATACGGAATATGAATTGTTTTCATCTGCAGTACATTTAATCGGAAATCGAAGGAAGAATATTATCAAAAAATTTTCTTCGATAACAGTTTGTGCAATATTATAAATTATATCATTATAATTAATATTTTTAGAGGTAATTTATTCGTTTTTTCAACTCATTTCATAATGTTTGGGCTTTCAAATAATTATATGTATTTTTGAAAAATTTTATATTTTCAATTATTTCAAAGACCAGAATGAATAAGCTTATCTCTCGCATTGTATTTTTGCAGATCATCCTCATATTATCCTTACAATCAGCATTTTCAAATAGCAACAAACATCTGGTAACCCAATTACAGATTGTCGATAACGACACTACTTTCAGAATAAGTTATTTCTACGAAAACAATTCCGTAAAAAGCTTAGAAACAAAATCGTTTCAAAAGAATAATCAATGGATTAATTTAAGCCAGACCGAGTGGTATTACAGAGACAGTGTTTTATATAAACAAGTTGAAAGAAAGTGGACAAACAATATTTGGGTAGATGTTTACCAGATCGACAGAGATATTGAAAATAATATTACAACCGTAATCAGTTCACGCATCTCAAACAATCAAAAAATATACGAAAAGAAAAATGTCACAACCATTATTGATTCGGCTAACACTGTGGTTCAAGGATATTACTACAACAATCAGTGGACACTAGATAGTTATCAATCAGACACATACACAAATGGGCATATAAAACAGACAGAAATAAGTCCGGATAAAAGTGAATCTGACAGTTTAAAGTACAGATATATATACGATTATAACAATGGTAATACTATTTCATCTCTCACAATTCTAAAAAGTATCAACGGAAATGAGTTTTGTAACCTTAGAAAGAGTTCTTACTTTTATGATTCCCAAACAAGTTTACTTTCATCCATTCGGATAAAAAGTTGGGACACACTCCAATCAAGCTGGAAAAACTTTGAAAAGACAGAATATACTTACAACACAGAGAATCATGTTGAATCGGAAATTTTTTATCGTTGGGGAATTCAGGCGTGGATAAGCATTCTGAGAAACCAATACAATTACAACAACGATGTTTTATCGAATAAACTCACCCAATTACCTATTTATCGTGAATGGAGAAATACGGTTCACATAAATTACGGGGAAATTAATTCAGAGAACAGTCAAACAATAGAGTCTGTATTTGATTTTTGGGGTGGTGACAAGGATGAGCTAGCTACATCATTTATCCCCTTTGATTTTAATGGAAAAACTATTATTCAAAAAGGGGAGCAGCTTAAGTTAACTTACACTTTCTATGATAATGTTACAGATCCGAAATTTAGTAATCTGAGAAATGATATAATTGATATATATCCGAACCCCACAGATGGCATTTGTTATTTCAATACCGAAACTTACGAAGTATCTGCATGGACGCTTACTGACCTGAAAGGAAAAGTCATGCTACAAAAAAAAGAAAATATCAGTTCCGGAGTAGTCGATCTGACAGGGCTTAACAGAGGTATTTACATTCTCATGGCCCAAACTGCCGATGGAGTTTTAAAACAAAAGATAATTAAACAGTAAAATTATACACAAGAGATAATACATGATGAAAATAAAAATAATTTTGATGCTTATGACTGCTATTTCGGTAGCCGGAAGTCTTACTGCCGGAAATCCCCTTTTAGAAACTTACAAAACACCACATCAAACAATTCCGTTTGATAAAATTAAAAACACGGACTACCTTCCGGCCTTTGAAGATGCTATGAAAATCCACAATCAGGAAATTCAGGCTATTACTAATACTACCCAGGCTCCTACTTTCGATAACACAATCGTTGCTTTAGAACATAGCGGCTCTCTGCTAAAAAAAGTGAGTTCGCCTTTTTTCAATCTTATGAGTGCTGAAACAAGCGATGAACTTCAGAATATTGCCATGAAGGCACAGCCAATGCTCACGGAACACTACAACAGCATTTTATTGAATGAAAAGCTTTTCGAAAGAGTAAAAAAAGTATATGAACAAAAAGATAAACTAAAACTCAATGCAGAACAATCCATGTTGCTGCAAAATACTTATGATGACTTTGCAGACAATGGAGCCAATCTGAACGAAACTGAAAAAGGGACTTATCGTGAACTCTCGAAAGAACTGGGATTGCTTACGTTGAATTTCGGGCAGAATGCTCTTAAAGCAACCAACAACTGGAGTATGCTGATCACGGACAAAGATATGTTATCAGGTTTGCCTGCCGATGTAGTAGACATGCTTGCATTAAATGCAAAAAAAGCAGGACAGGAAGGCTGGTTGCTCAACCTGAAAACAACGACTTTCGTGCCGGTCATGAAATACGCTGATAACAGAGACCTGCGCCGTGAATTATATACGGCTTATTCTACACGTTGCATTGGAGGTGAATTCGATAACGTAGAAAATATTCGTAAAATCACCAATACCCGACTCGAAATTGCCAACCTGCTGGGCAATAAATCTTATGCAGACCAGGTACTAAAACATCGTATGGCAGAAAATAAAGACCGTGTTTACAAACTGTTGAACGATTTACTAACTGCATATAAGCCAACAGCAGAAAAAGAATATGCTGAAGTTCAGACTTATGCTGACAAACACGGAGCTTATTTTAAAATTCAACCATGGGACTGGTCTTACTACTCGGAAAAGCTGAAAGCTGAAAAATTCGACCTGACCGACGAAATGCTAAAACCATATTTTGAACTTGAAAATGTAAAAAAAGGCGTTTTCGGACTTGCAACAAAACTATACGGAATTCATTTTATAAAAAATTCTAATATTCCTGTTTATAACCCGGAAGTGGAAGCTTTTGATGTAACCGACGAAAAAGGAAAATTTTTGGCGGTACTCTACACCGACTTTCATCCAAGAGATGGGAAACGTGCCGGAGCATGGATGAACGACTTCAAACCTCAGTATATGGTTGGCAAAACTGATAGTCGCCCTCAAATTACCATTGTAATGAATTTTACCCGGCCAACAGAAAACAAGCCGGCATTACTTACATTTGATGAAGTAACAACTTTTTTACATGAATTCGGCCATTCTCTACACGGAATGCTTACAAAATGTACTTATGAATCACTTTCGGGGACAAACGTATATAGGGATTTTGTAGAACTTCCTTCCCAAATTATGGAAAACTGGGCATCGGAAAAAGACTTCCTCGATGGTTTTGCGGTTCATTACCAGACCGGGGAAAAAATTCCAGCTGAGCTCGTTCAGAAAATCAAGGATGCCGAAAATTTCAATGCGGCTTACTTCTGTCTGCGCCAATTAAGTTTCGGATTTCTTGACATGGCATGGCACACTATTGAAAAACCATATACAGGAGATGTTCTTGCCATGGAAAAAGAAGCTATGGCTTCTACACAAATTCTGCCTGTGGTTTGCGGCACTGCTATGGAACCAACTTTTAATCACATTTTCTCCGGAGGATATGCTGCCGGTTATTATAGCTATAAATGGGCTGAAGTACTGGATGCCGACGCATTCTCAGTATTCAAAAAAAATGGAATTTTCGATAAAAAAACAGCCGATTCATTCCGTAAAAACATCCTTGAAAAAGGAGGTACTGAACATCCGCTTACTTTATATAAACGCTTTCGGGGACAGGAACCAACTATCGATGCCCTGCTTATCCGAAACGGTATAAAATCTCAAAACTAAAAAGCATTAAAAAGAGATGTCTAAAAAAATCCACGAATTACACAAATTAGCACAAAAAAATATTTGTAAAAATCGTATCTAATTGATTTGTATATACATAGAATTTGTAAAAATCTGTGTAATTCGTGGATAAATTACTTATTGAACCCATCTCCTTTCCTTTCTTATATATTCAATCATTTAACTTCAGAATTAACTATTATGAAACGGGATATATTTACACGAAAAAACAATCAGTTTTCAGCTTCTTTTATAAAATTTATTATGATTCTGTCCATTGGTACTTTTTTTAATTCCTGTAATTCTAAACCGATGTACAAAACATTCGAAGAATATCCGGCGTACAATGGAAATGATCTCGAACTAACTTACAATCCCCAGGCAAGTAAATTTCGGGTATGGGCTCCGACTGCCGACAAAGTAAAACTCCTTCTGTATGACAATGGAGATGAAGGCTCGGCCTACCAGATATACGATATGGGACGGTCGGAAGAAGGTACATGGACAAAAACAATCAACGAAAATCTAAAAGGCAAGTTTTATACATTCCAGATCAAAATCGGAGATAAATGGTTGGATGAAACGCCCGGGATATGGGTGAAAGCAACCGGAGTAAATGGAAAACGCGCTGCTATTATAGATATGGATGAAACAAATCCTGAGAAATGGGAACTGGATAAACGTCCCCCATTAAAAAGTTTTGCAGACATCATACTATATGAAGTTCATATCCGTGATTTCTCCGTCGACACAAATTCAGGAATAACCAATAAAGGAAAATTTCTGGCATTTACCGAAAGCGGAACAAAAAATACCGCGGGAGATGTAACCGGAATTGACCATCTGAAAGAACTCGGAATAACTCACGTCCATCTGTTGCCATCCTTTGATTTTGCATCGATTGATGAAACAAAGCTCAACGAAAATAAATATAACTGGGGATACGACCCTTTAAATTATAATGTACCTGAAGGAAGTTACTCAACTAACCCTTACGACCCTGTGTGTCGTATACGCGAATTTAAAGAAATGGTTCAGGCTCTTCACAATGCCGGAATTCGCGTTGTTATGGATGTTGTATATAATCACACATTTGTCGGCCCCGGTTCTCATCTTGATTTATTGGCTCCGGGATATTTTTATAGAATGAATGCAGACAGCACATGGTCGAATGCTTCGGGTTGCAGTAACGAGACAGCCTCAGAAAGGCCCATGATGCGTAAATTGATGATTGAGTCGGTCGTTTACTGGGCAACAGAATATCATATCGATGGTTTCCGCTTCGATCTGATGGGTATTCATGATATTGAGACCATGAATCTAATCAGAGAAGAATTAGATAAAATCGATCCAACCATTTTTATGTACGGAGAAGGTTGGACAGCAGGTACGTCTCCACTACCGGAAGAAAAACGTGCTCTGAAAAAGAATGCGAAACAATTAGAAAACATAGCAGTTTTCAGCGATGATATTCGGGATGCTCTTAAAGGGAGTTGGATGCATTCCGAAATCCCCGGTTTCGTATCCGGCACTGACAGTTTGGAAGAAAGCGTTAAGTTTGGAGTGGTCGGTACTACACAACATCCTCAGATTGATTATACAAAACCTATTTATTCGAAAGCCCCGTATGTAAACAAACCAACCCAGGTGATTAATTATGTTTCCTGCCACGATGACATGTGTCTGGTTGATAAGCTTAGAGAATCGAGACCAGCAGATGCTTCCGAGGAAGAAATTATGAAATTCGACAAGCTGGCTCAGACAATCATTTTTACAGCGCAGGGAGTTCCGTTTATTTATGCAGGCGAAGAACTTTACCGGGACAAAAAGGGAATCCATAATACTTATCAATCACCGGACTCAATCAATGAAATAAACTGGGACAACAAAACAACTTACAAGGATATTTTTGATTATTACAAAGGGTTGATTAACCTTCGGAAGCAACATTCCGCATTCAGAATGTCCACTCAAAAAATGATTCAGGACAACCTTTTGTTCCAGGAATATAACATTCCGAATGTTGTTGCATTTTTACTGACCGATCACGTAAACGGCGATAAATGGAAGAATATTCTGGTTGTTTATAATGGCAACAGATACCCGGTTGAGATTGAGATTCCTGAAGGAGACTGGAATGTTGTATGCCACGATGGTGCCATAGATCTGAACGGGTTGAAAACCGTTCGTGGAGGTAAATTCACAGTAGAGGCATCATCTGCAAGTATTATGTATGTTGAATAAAATTATCAAACAGAAAAAAAACATCATGGAAGAAGAAAAAATAACGGGACTCCCTGAAAATGCTTCCCGGGAATTAAGAGAGGGCGAAGAGTATAAACCGCTTTTATCTCCAGACAAAAATTATCCGGAGGTAAATGTACGTTCAGTAAGCTGGGGGCTCATAATGGCCGTACTATTTTCAGCTGCAGCTGCATATCTGGGCCTCAAAATTGGTCAGGTATTCGAGGCAGCCATTCCTATCGCTATCATCGCCGTAGGACTTTCAAGTGCATCGAAACGCAAAGGCGCATTAGGTGAAAATGTCATTATACAGTCTATTGGAGCAAGTTCAGGAGTTATTGTTGCAGGAGCTATTTTCACCTTGCCGGCTCTCTATATTCTTCAGGCAAAATATCCAGAGATTACCGTAAACTTTATGCAGGTATTTCTAAGTTCCCTTTTGGGAGGTGTTCTCGGAATTTTATTTTTGATTCCCTTCCGTAAATATTTTGTTTCGGACATGCACGGTAAATATCCTTTTCCGGAAGCTACTGCTACCACTCAGGTACTTGTTTCAGGAGAAAAGGGAGGCGATCAGGCTAAACCACTTATCATGGCAGGAATTATCGGAGGACTTTATGATTTCCTGGTAGCATCATTCGGAGCATGGGCAGAAACATTTACAACCCGTGTATTGCCTTTCGGCGAACAAATAGCTGATAAAACAAAATTAGTATTTAAAAATAATGTAGGCGCTGCCGTTTTAGGATTAGGATACATTGTCGGATTAAAATATTCTGCAATTATCGTCGCCGGTTCGGCTTTAATCTGGTTCGTTATTGTACCAGTTTTACCGTTATTGAGCGATCAGGTTATTCATTTTCTGAATCCGGCATTCAGCGGGCAGTTATCATCCGTTGCTCCGGAAGTAATTTTCCGTGAATTTGCACGCCATATTGGTATCGGAGGAATTGCCATGGCCGGAATTATCGGGATCATTCGTTCCTGGGGCATTATAAAAAGCGCTGTTGGACTGGCATCCAAAGAATTTAAAAGTAAAGGTAATTCCGTCAGTGAAGAAGTAAAACGTACTCAGCGTGATATTTCCATGAAAATTATCTCCATCGGCGTCGTTATCGCTCTGTTGGCAACATTTATTTTCTTTTATATTGGCGTTGTCGAATTCAATCTGCTTCATGCCATTGTGGGCATTCTTGTGGTAGGTATCATTGCATTTCTTTTCACAACAGTTGCCGCTAATGCGATTGCTATTGTAGGAACTAACCCTGTCTCTGGCATGACTCTTATGACTTTGATTCTCGCATCAGTTATAATGGTGGCCGTTGGTCTCAAAGGAACTTCCGGCATGATAGCCGCTTTGGTTATCGGTGGTGTAGTCTGTACGGCACTTTCCATGGCCGGGGGTTTTATTACCGATCTGAAAATAGGTTACTGGATCGGAACAACTCCGGCTAAACAGGAAACATGGAAATTCCTCGGAACATTGGTTTCTGCGGCCACAGTCGGAGGTGTAATTATGATTTTGAATAAAACCTACGGATTTACAGGAGAAAATGCCCTTGTAGCTCCTCAGGCAAACGCCATGGCGGCTGTTATCGAACCACTCATGTCAGGAGCCGGTGCCCCGTGGTATTTATATGCTATCGGAGCTGTTATAGCCATTGTACTTACTATTTTTAAAGTTCCGGCATTGGCTTTTGCATTGGGAATGTTTATTCCGATGGAGCTTAATGCACCGCTTCTTATCGGAGGAATTATTAGTTGGTATGTATCTACACGGTCAAAAGACAAAGCACTTAATACTGCCCGTCTCGAAAGAGGAACTTTATTAGCATCCGGATTCATTGCAGGAGGGGCATTAATGGGCGTGGTAAGCGCCGGACTTCGATTTGGAGGTATTGACCTTATGAATGCAGAATGGGCTGAAAGTAACGGAGCACAGTGGCTGGGATTAGTTATGTACGGTGCGGTTATCGGTTACCTTATCTGGGATTCTATGCGAGCTAAAGTTGAAAAAAAATAATGCCGGATTCTCTTTCGACATTTCCACAATACAGATAAAAAACAATACAGCCTGAAATCCGAATCAGATTTCAGGCTGTATTGTTTAAATTTTGATAATATGAGAATAAAATTAGAATTTAAGATCGTATAAATCTTTTCCGTCTTTTATAAAGGCTTCAATACTCATATCGGTCATTGGATGACTGCGCAGGCGTTCCAGCAGCTCATAGCTAATTGTAGCTGCATGGCTACCAGACATACTTACCCGGTGAACCTGATCGACAGTTTTAAAACTGGCAGCCAATACTTTAGCACTAAGTTTGAACTCACGGATATTATCAACAATATGCTTTACCACTTCTATCCCATGAGATGAAATGTTATCTAAACGATTTACATAAGGAGCAACCCAATCGGCGCCGGCACGTGCTGCAACAAGAGCCTGTTGTTGTGTAAAAATAGCTGTAGCCGTAACATTTATGCCGGCATCTTTAATCATGGGAATTGCCTTATAACCTTCTTTCGACACAGGAATCTTTGCATAATAATTATCCCCCAGATTATACTTTTGTTTATAAAATTTGGCTTCGCGAAGCATGTCTTCTGCTTTTTCGCTGATAACCTGAACATGTAACATTTTATTTCCTACAAGTTCAATAATTTGAGGCAGAATCACGGACAAAGGTTGTTTTTCTGCTGCAATAATTGTTGGATTGGTAGTTACACCTTCCAACGGGAAATAATAAAACAGGTCTTTCAATTCCTGAATGTTAGCTGTGTCTGCTAAATAAATCATAATATTCTCTTTTAAAAAATTACTCCGCAACTAATTGTTTTCAGGGTGCAAAGTTAGACCTTTTCAATGAAAAAAAACAGAAAAAAGTCCTTTTAATCAATTTATAATATTTTGTTGTCCGAAAGAGACACTTTATAAATTCTCATTACTGTTAGCAACATCAATAAATTCTCAATTTTTCACAAATAATATTTTCCCGTACATGTTTTTTAAATAGATGAACTTATCTTGACTTTTAAATCAAGGCAAAATTAACGAGTATTATATTCCCTTTTCAGACAGAAAATACAGATTTTATTCTCTACAGACTTCTGTAATCCTGATTCTATCGAGGAATCTTTTGTCTTATTTTTCTAATCTTTATTAAAACAAAGAATTACTACGAAAAGTCAAGACGAGTTCGATTAATAATTGATTACATAAAACACATTTGTTATAAAATATTAGGGCTACGCCCCTAAGATATTTATGCAATCAGCCTTTTTACAAAGAAACCACAGCTACGCTGCTTAATATATCTCCGATTCAGAGGCTTTAGCCCTGACAGCTTGTTTGCATAACAATCTGCGTTTTGTCCTGAAATTTGTTTATAAATACTTTTTTAATCATCCTTTTCACATGACTAACAATTAAATCCTTAAAAAAGAATCGCCCCATTATTTTACCCTCTTATAATCAGCACTTTATTATCTACACATACGATTCATTCTCTCGTTATTATGCTCTGACTTATTATATTAATATCACTTTTTTTCAAAATTCGGTTATGGATATAAAACTTTTTAGTACCTTTGCAATCGTATAAAATGTGGAGAGATTTGGACTGCTTGCAACCACAGAAAAAAATGCTAAATGGTAACTTCATTTTCCACCTTTCAGCAACTAAGTCCCTTTCTAAATCTCCATTATTCATTATTAATTTTTTAATTATTAATTGTATATGGGATATTTATTTTCTTCTGAATCGGTGTCTGAGGGGCATCCTGACAAAGTTGCCGATCAGATTTCAGACGCCATTCTCGATAATTTTTTAGCGCTCGACAGCAATTCGAAAGTGGCTTGCGAGACATTGGTTACAACCGGACAGGTTGTTTTAGCCGGTGAAGTAAAATCAAACGCTTACATTGATGTTCAATCCGTGGCACGTCGTGTTATTAACCGCATTGGCTATACTAAAAGCGAGTATATGTTCGATGGAAATGCCTGCGGTATTTTTTCTGCTATTCACGAGCAATCCGGTGATATTAATCGTGGCGTAGAGCGTGAAGACCCTATGAATCAGGGAGCCGGTGACCAGGGAATGATGTTTGGTTATGCTACCAAAGAAACAAAAAACCTGATGCCAATTGCACTTGACCTTTCACATGCTCTGGTTGAAGAATTAGCGGCTATTCGTCGCGAAGGAAAAGTAATGACTTATCTTCGCCCCGATTCAAAATCACAGGTAACTATCGAATACGACGATAACAATCAACCGGTGAGTGTAAACACGATTGTGGTTTCAACACAGCACGATGAATTTGTTTTACCTACAGCAACAAAAACGCAGGCCGAAGCAGATGAGGAAATGTTGGCAAAAATTCGTGAAGATGTAAAAAACATCCTGATTCCTCGTGTTCAGGCTTTGGATGTGCAGTTTGCCAACCTCTTCAAAGGCGATTACACCTTACATGTAAATCCGACCGGCAAATTCGTTATCGGTGGTCCTCACGGCGATACCGGGTTAACCGGACGAAAAATTATTGTAGATACTTATGGTGGCAAAGGGGCTCACGGAGGTGGAGCTTTCTCTGGCAAGGATCCTTCCAAAGTAGACCGTTCGGCAGCTTATGCAGCACGTCATATAGCTAAAAACATAGTAGCCGCCGGTTTGGCAAATGAAGTATTGGTTCAGGTTGCATACGCTATCGGAGTAGCCAAGCCCATGAACCTTTACATTAATACTTACGGTACAGCTCAGGTTGATTTAAACGACGGCGAAATTGCGGCAAAAATTGAAAAATTATTCGACATGCGCCCGAAAGCCATTGAAGAACGGCTGAAACTACGTAACCCCATTTATGAAGAGACAGCTTCTTACGGACACGTCGGACGTACCCCTAAAACGGTTACCAAAACCTTTAAAGATGGCAACGGAATCGAGATCAGTAAAACGGTTGAACTGTTTACCTGGGAAAAAACAGATATGGCAGATGCGATTAAAACTGAATTTGGTATTTAATATATTAAGATTTGATGAGGAAAGGCTGCAATATCTTGCGGCCTTTTTTGTTTTTCTAAACTTTACCCGCATTATTTCAGTTATTTATAAACAGAGATTCAGATAATTCTATGTTTAGACAAATGCAATAAAAACTTTTATGTCATTTGAAGCTGATTTCGTGCATTTATATTAATTTTGCGCCGAATTCATAATGGATATTTCTTGCTTTCTTGGATCAAATATTCTAATAAAAATACAGGAATGAAAAAACTACTCTCCGGTGTATGGGGATTTTTTTCTGTTCTTCTGCCCAAGTGGTGGAAAACATTTACCAACTGGCGTAAAGCCAGAATGATACGTTTCAGAAATCTTGTCTGGTATCGAAAAATTCTTAATGTTGTGTTTACATTCATTTGGATGTTTTTCCTTTTCCTTTTTCTAATAGACATCAACTTCCTCTGGCTTTTTGGAAAGTCGCCAAGCCTTTACAGCATCGGCCATCCCCAACAAAGTGCAGCTTCCGAAATTATAAGCGCCGATGGCAAAATAATCGGGAAATACTTCACGGAAAACCGCGTTCCTGTGAATTTTGAGGACATCTCACCTATTCTCATTAAAACTTTAATCGCAACTGAAGATGAACGTTTTTACGAGCATTTCGGTATTGATTTTCAGGGTGTTTTGGCAGCTATGAAGGATATGGCCAAAGGAGATGCCCGCGGAGCAAGTACAATCACCCAGCAGCTGGTGAAAAATATGTATAAAACCCGAAATCAGTACTCGACAGGATTGTTCGGATATATCCCCGCAGTTAAATTAGTGGTAATGAAAATGAAGGAATGGATTTCGGCTGTCAAAATTGAGATTTTCTATTCAAAACAGGATATTCTTACCATGTATCTGAATACGGTTGATTTTGGAAGCAATTCCTATGGTATCCGCACTGCTGCTAAAACATATTTCAAAACAACGCCTGCCAAGCTGAATTACGAACAATCGGCAACATTAGTCGGATTGCTCAAAGCTACAACAACGTACAATCCTAAGATAAATCCTAAAAATTCGAAGATACGCCGGAATGTCGTTCTACAAAATTTGGTAACACATAAAATCATTTCACAGCATGTATGCGATTCTTTAAAGCATACTCCAATTAAGTTAGACTACAGCATTGAGCAGAATTTTGATGGGAAAGCATTACATTTCAGATCTTATTTGGCCAAATATCTCGCCGATTGGGAAAAAAACAATGGTTATGATTTGTATTCCGATGGATTAAAAATTTATGTCACTATAGATTCCAGATTGCAAAAATATGCTGAGGACGCCGTAAATAAACAAATGCATAGTGTACAGAAAAAGTTTTTTGATCATTGGCGCGGACAAAATCCGTGGCAGGACGAAAACCATCACGACATCCCAAACTTTATTGAGTATATTGCCAAAAGAACTCATGCTTATGCACTATATAAGAAACGTTTTGACGGCAACAAAGATTCTATTGATAAATATCTGAATCTTCCACATCGCACAAAAGTTTTTGATTACGATAAAGGTGAAAAGGACACAACACTCAGCGTTATGGATTCTATCAGATATATGAACCATTTTCTACACTGTGGTTTTGTGGCTATGGAATCTCAAACGGGCGATGTGAAAGCATGGGTCGGCGATATTGATTTTAAATTCTGGCAATATGATAAAGTTGCCCAGTCAAAACGTCAGCCGGGTTCTACATTTAAATTGTTCGATTACACTGCCGCCTTTGAGCACGGTATGGGACCCTGCGACAAAGCCGTTGATAGATATGTAAAATGGGATTATATGGAGAATGGCGAAAAAAAATCGTGGATTCCTCACAATGCCAATGGTACGTATTTGAACTATTCCATGACATTGAAACACGCCTTTGCCCGTTCGATCAATACTGTGGCAGTACAGATTTCACAGGAAGTCGGCATCCCGGAAATTATACGTTATGCTCATTTAATGGGAATAAAAACAGCTTTGGAGGATAAACCATCAACCTGCCTCGGATCTTCGGATGTTTCGTTACTTGAGTTAGTAAATTCTTATGCGACGGTTATTAATGAAGGTATGTATCACGAACCGGTGCTTGTAACGCGCATTGAAGACAAAAACGGCAAAGTCGTATATGAAGGACCGAAAGAACAAAAACGGGTTATTCCTTATGAAACAGCATGGTTAATGACCGAAATGCTTAAAGGAGGAATGAGAGAACCGGGTGGAACTTCCCAGGCTTTGTGGGGTTGGGATTTATTCAGATATGACACTGACTTTGGCGGCAAAACAGGAACATCCTCCAATCATTCAGATGCATGGTTTGTGGGAGTAACTAAAAATTTAGTCGGAGGCGCCTGGGTTGGAGGCGAACAACGTTGTGTACACTTCCGCACAGGGGAACTGGGACAGGGAAGCCGTACCGCATTACCGGTTTTTGCTCTCTTCATGGAAAAAGTGCTCAAAGATGAAAACTTTAAAAATTACAGGGGAAAATTTCCGACGAAACCTAAGGAAGTGATTAGTAAACCGTATAACTGTATTACTTATATTCCGAAAGATACAACTGCTGTAGATTCTCTCAATACAGAAGATGTTCCGGAAGAAATTCCACTTGAAGAAGCGACAGATGTTGTGCCTCAAACACAAGGTAGTGAATAAAAAAGTTGGGGGTTAAATCCCCAGTTGGGGAAGTCTGTCTAATAAAAAAAATGCTCTGTCAACTGAGTTACTGCTACTTTAAGCTTTCAGAAAATAATGTAAATGTAAACTATTTTCTTAGACAGTTTTATTTTACAATTTTGGAATAAAGAAAGAGCGGCAAACGGGATTCGAACCCGCGACCCTCAGCTTGGGAAGCTGATGCTCTACCAACTGAGCTACTGCCGCATTGAGGTTTCAAAAAAGTAGTACAAATGTAAACTATTTTTTGCAAAAAATAAAAGGAAGTAAGCTTAAAAAACTTTATCTTCCCTTTATTTTTTTGATGAATGCTGATGTAGAACTGCTCAGCATTTCATCAAATTATCAAACTATTATTTTACGATACCGGCAAAACCCATAAATGCCATAGCCAACAGACCTGCTGTAAGCAAAGAAATAGGGGTTCCTTCCATACCTTTCGGGAGTTTTACCATGCTGAGTTGTTCACGGATTCCTGCAAAAAGAATCAATGCTAGACCAAAACCAATGGCTGTGGAAATGGCAAATACCACACTTTCAATCATGTTCATATCCTTCTGAACAACCAAAATTGCTACACCAAGAATTGCACAGTTGGTCGTAATCAGGGGCAGGAATACACCAAGCGCCTGATAAAGAGCCGGAGATACTTTTTTCAGAATAATTTCCACTAATTGCACCAGAGCTGCAATAATCAGGATGAAAGTGATGGTTTGTAAAAAACCGATATTGAACGGTTCGAGCACAAATTTCTGAATAATATAGGTGAAGATTGTTGCAATGGTCATTACAAATGCAACTGCACCGCTCATTCCCAAAGCAGTATCGATTTTTTTAGAAACGCCCAGAAACGGACAAATTCCCAAAAACTGAGACAACACAATGTTGTTTACAAATACTGCGCTGATAAAAATTAAAATATATGACATATCTTATAGTATTTTAATGGGTTGTTGAATAGTTTATTGGTCAGGCTTTTTTGAGTTTGTTGACAATCGCAATCAGATAGCCTAATGCAATGAAAGCTCCCGGTGCCAGAACGAACAGCAACATGCCGTATTTGTCCGGAAAAATGTTCAATCCGAAAATTTTTCCTGTTCCGAGCAGTTCGCGGGCAGCTCCCAATAACGTAAGCGCCATGGAGAAGCCGAGGCCCATACCTAATCCGTCGAGAGCAGAACGCAAAACATTATTTTTGGCAGCAAAAGCTTCAGCGCGTCCCAATACGATACAGTTAACAACGATAAGCGGAATAAACAATCCTAGACTTTCGTACAATGCCGGGAGATAGGCCTGCATACTCATTTCCACAACACTTACAAAAGTGGCAATGACCACAATAAATGCCGGAATACGAACTTTGTCCGGAATGATATTTTTCAGTAATGAAATTACAACGTTGGAACCTAACAATACAAAAGTGGTTGCGAGGCCCATACTTAAACCGTTGATGGCCGATGTTGTTGTGGCCAAAGTCGGACACATACCGAGAATCAGCACGAACGTCGGATTTTCCTTGATAATTCCGTTGAGGAATACCTGTAAATTTGAATTTTTACTCATTGTTTTTTCCCTTTCTTTAATTTACAGCAATTGATTCATCGGTATTGTTTACGAATGCCTGATAAGCGCTACGGATTGTATACAGAAATGCTCTTGAACTAATGGTTGCAGCTGTAATAGCATCCACATCTCCTCCATCTTTCGAAACGGTCAGGTTGGTTTTCCCGGCATTCAATCCTTTGATGCTCTGGTGTCCTTTATCGGTTTTAAACCAGCTGACCATTCTTGTTCCAAGTCCCGGCGTTTCCTTTTGTTCCAATACAGAGTAATTAACGATGGTACCTTCTTTGTCGAAACCGACCATAACTACAATTTTACCATTGAAACCGTTATTTGATGAAGATTCTACAGCAGCTCCGATAAATTGATTGCTTTTATCGTAAGCTTTATATATAATAATACTCTCGTTGCCTTCCGTTACGTTCACCGGTGCGTCCAAATGATCAAATGCCGGTAGAACTTCCTTGATTGCATTTTGCTGTTTGGCTAATTTTGCAACTTCGATAGGTTCTTTCGTAAATGAATATACCGACGAAAGCGTAAGGGCTGCAAATAATGCTATACCGGCTAACACCAGTATCATATTTTTTAAACTTGATTCTAATTGTGCCATTTATATATTGTATATAGAAAATGTTCGTTGAAATTACTTAACTTTTTCGCCGAAACGTTTCGGTTTGATATATCTGTTGATAAGTGGTGTGAAGGCATTCATAATCAGAATAGCAAAAGAAACACCCTCTGGATATGCACCGAAAAGACGGATCACAACAGTAATGACACCAATTCCTGCGCCGTAAATAAGCATCCCGCGCGGATTCATAGGTGAAGTGACATAGTCGGTAGCCATGAACACAGCTCCAAGCATTAAACCTCCGGTAAATAAATGTACAACCGGAGAAGCGCATAAATCAGGATTTACCCCGTTCAGAATTCCGGTAAAAATAAATACTGTTGCCAGAATTGAAACCGGAATATGCCAGGTGATGGTTTTTGTTACCAACAAATAAATTAATCCGATCAGGATAGCCACAGCTGAAACTTCGCCAAGTGAACCTCCAATGCTTCCTATAAATAAATTAAGAGTGGATGGCAATTCTCCCAAGTGCATTTTCATAACCGAAAGAGGAGTTGCTGCTGTTTCTGCATCGATATAATGCAGGGTGAGCGGAGTTGGTTTTGGCCAAGTGGTCATTTCTACCGGAAATGAAATCAGTAAAAATACACGTCCGACCAATGCCGGATTGAAAGGATTGTTCCCTAAACCTCCGAAGCTCATTTTTCCTAAACCAATGGCAATCAAAGCTCCTATAACCACCATCCATGCCGGAATGTTGGACGGAAGATTTAAGCCTAACAATAAACCTGTAAGCGCTGCCGAACCATCAGTAATAGTGACTTCTCCTTTTAAAATGTATTTTTGTATAAGGTACTCGAAAAGTACGCTTGCCAATACGGCAGTAAGTGTTACGACCAATGCACCCAGACCAAAGTAGTATAGTCCGACCAGCAAAGCAGGCAACAACGCTATTATAACGTTGCGCATGTTTTTCGATACGGAATCTCCACCATGAATGTGTGGTGCAGGTGAAATAATCAGTTTTTCCATGATTGACGTTTTAAACCCGGACTTTCTGTAAAGAAACGGGATTAGTATTTATTTAATCTGTTTTTCTTAATTTGGATTTATAACGAATTTATTTCCTGCTGCGGATAATACCTCCGACTGTTGTTTTACCAAAACGTATATAGTCGAGTAAAGGGCGGTTCGACGGACAGGTATAGCTACAACTGCCGCACTCAATGCAATCCATTACACGATTGCCTTCCATTTCAGGCCACATATTCCGTTCACTCTGTGTCATAAGCAGATAAGGTTCCAGTCCCATGGGACATACACTTACACATTTGGCGCAACGAATACAGTTTTTAATAGGCTTGCGTACCGATTCCTCATCTTTCATAAACAATACACCGGCACTACCTTTGGCCATGGGAACGCTCAGGTTCATTAACGAACGTCCCATCATAGGACCTCCACCAACAATTTTTCCTGTGCCTGCCGGAACTCCTCCGGCCTGGTCGACAACATTTTGCAGATAAACTCCGAGACGTACCAGATAATTGCCGGGATTAGGAGCATCTTTCCCCGTAACAGTCAATATCCTCTCAAACATAGGTTTGTTTTTCTGCACGGCTTCATAAATTGCATACGTCGTACCTACATTTTGCACTACGGCTCCGACTTCGATAGGAATGCGTCCGCTTGGAACTTGACGGCGGATAACAGCGTCAATCAGTTGTTTTTCACCACCCTGAGGATACCGGACTTTTAATGGCATAACTTCAATACCTGTAAAAGATTTTGCTAATTCCGTCAAATGCTCAATAGCATCCTTTTTATTGTTTTCAATGCCGACAACAGCCTTCGAAACGCCAAGGGCTTTCATGATAATGGTTACCCCGACGAGAATTTCTTCTCCTTTTTCGAGCATAAGCTGATGGTCGCATGTCAAGTAAGATTCACATTCCACTGCATTGATAATCAATATTTCAGCCTTTTTACCCGGAGGAGGAGATAATTTTACATGGGCAGGGAAAGTTGCACCTCCCAAACCGACAATCCCTGCATCCTGAATTTTTTTGATAATTTCTTCCTTACTGAGATTGCATTCACGTTTAATATCGGTGCTGCGATCAATTGTTTCGATCCATTCGTCGCCTTCAACATCAATAAATACAGCAGGACGTTTGTAGCCTGATGCATCTAATTGGACATCAATTTTATTTACTTTTCCCGAAACAGAAGAATGTACATTGGCAGAGATAAAGCCATTGGCTTTACCAATCATCTGTCCCACTTTTACCATGTCGCCTTTTTTTACAACCGATTCACTGGGACTGCCCACATAATGAGAAAGAGGAATAGCAACTTGCTTCGGAATTTCGGCTGTCCGGATTTTCTTTCCGGCCGAAAATTTATTTTCTTTCGGGTGAATACCACCCATTCTGAAAGTCTTCATATCATTAATTCCTATCCCCGTTGGGGGAATTAAATATATATTTTATAGGTAAATTATTTAAGTCCTAAATTATTTTTGCTCTTACGCATTCACAGGCTCTTTCGGAGCTTCTGCAGTTTCTACTTTTGGTTTTCTCGGAGGAAAATTAAGTTCCACAATAGCATTTGTCGGGCAAACTTCTACGCATTTGCGACAGAGTTTACATTTACTGTCGTCAATAAATGCAAGATTATTAGTGATGGTAATAGCATCGTGCGGACAAACTTTCAGACATTTGCCACAGCCGATACAACCCACTTCACAAGATTTGCGGGTAATATGACCCTTATCTTCATTGCGGCAGGCTACATAAATACGACGCGATTTCGGTCCTTTTTTACGGAGTTCAATAAGTAGTTTCGGACAAGCTTTTACGCAGGCTCCACACGAAGTACACTTATCTTCGTCGACTTCGGGAAGCTTAGTTACCGGATTGACATGAATAGCATCGAATTCGCAGGCTACTTCACAGTCTCCTAAACCAAGACAACCAAACGAACAGCCGGTTTCTCCACTGTATAGATTATGAGCTATAAAACAATGTTTTACGCCATCGTACTCATTCATGCGGGGACGATGTTCGCAAGTACCGGCACAGCGAACTACGGCAACTGTCGGTACAGCCTCAACAGCAGATTTACCAAGAATACCCGCCACCTTTTGCATAGTTTCGTTGCCTCCCACAGGACAAAGAAGCCCGTCAAGCGTATCGGCTTTTACACAAGCATCTGCAAAACCACGACATCCCGGAAATCCGCAACCGCCACAATTAGCTCCGGGCAAAGCCTGCTCTACCTGATCGATGCGAGGGTCTTCGTAAACATGGAATTTTTTGGCAACAAAAAATAAAATGATTGCTGAAACGGCTCCAACAACCCCAAGAGTGATTAATGAAATAAGAATTACATTCATTGCTTTGAAATAATCAGATTATTTTAGTTTCTATTTGCAAATCAGAAAGCCTGATCTTTTTCGATAGTGAACTGAAATTTGTTTTTAAGTTTTTTGTTGAAAAGTGATAATATAATGTAATACGGGATCAATAAAGCCAGCGAAATTGTTCCTGAAATAGCTTCATTGTCCGTAAATGATCTTAAAACGAATAATCCAATGAGAATGAGTGTGAAAGGAATGACAAATGCAAGGAGTACAGCAAGAAAACCCATGGAGGTTTGCCCTGTAATTTTGACCATTTCGCCAACCTGATAAGAACCTCCTGTATTGGCAATATCAATTATTTTTTCATCCATGTCCGATGCAGTACATGTTCCCTTGGCATGGCAATCGCTACAGGCCGATTTTTGGATGATAGAAACCTTAATATTCTTATCATCGATATGGGTGATTATTCCATTATGTTCAATTTTTTGGCTCATTTTGTAATGTCGACATTGCAATTTGGCACAAAAATACATATTATTTTGGAATTATATCAATTTAAAAAGGAGTAAAAATTGTCTGAAAAAGGTATTACAATTGGTCTTTATATATATATCATTGATATATAGCGGAATAATGATACAAAAAACTTACATTTCTTATGAACAATTTGCACATTTTTTTTGTTTATGAGCAGCCTTAGTGAATTTATTATATAAAAAAAATCAGATTCTATCAAAAACAGAATCTGATTTTCATACTTATGAAGCAAATTTTAGCGCCCCTGCTTTTTACTGTTATCCTTTTTTAATTCAGCTGGTTTTTGTTGAAGTAATGGTTGTGAATTTACGTTCCATCTCTCTTCAAACTCCCAGTTTGCTCTTAAAGTAAGTTTTTTCGGATTATAATATACTTCTTCCGGTTGAATTTTGTTTGAAAAATCACCGGTATCCCATATCCCGTTTCTGTTTACATCTTTGAATGCCCGCATAAAATACTCTCCGGGACGCAGATATTCAAACAAGGTTCCCTCTTTCAGAGCCGGTTTCGTTGCCACAACAGCATCTTTAATATCAATAACCTGAAATACAAGTAACGAATCGAAAGTTTCTGCAAAGAGTTTAATGCTTGAATATTCCTCAAGTGACTTTAGTTTAAATACTCCCTCAAATTTATCATTTGTAATACCATAAATACTAAAGAATGTAGCTGAATCGACATGCAGAGTATATGACTTCTCCGGTTCCCATTGATATTCGATAGCATAAGAAAGTTTAGTTGAATCGACCTGAGTCCATTTGAATTTCAACGGTTTTAATATTGAATCTATTTTTTCTGAAAGAGCTACACCCGCCAGATTTACGGAATCAAGAGGTGCATCAAATTTAAATGTTACAGGATTATAAACATCAAACGAACTACTGAGATTAGTTGAGAACTTATATGTTTTGACCGGTTCCGGACCCTTAGATTTTTTTCCTTTGGGATTATTTGCTTTTGCTTTACGTGAATACACGCTTATTGTATCGGTTTGAGGTACAAGATTGAATACGGAATCGGTTTTCATATAAGTCATTGCCATGACCAAGGTATCGGTTTTGTAAACTGTTGAATCTGTCAACCAATAAGTAAGACTATCATTTGCATTGTTCTTCTGAACAATATATTTTCCTTCCCAGTCAAAATTCAGCGGTTTTATATCCGGAAGAGAATCCTGATTTGCACTAAAAAATAAGCTAAAGCTTTCAGGATTTTTACGCTCTGATTTTACAAAGTACAACCTTTTTTTATTTTCTTTGAAATAGCGCAACACAATATTGTCCGGTAAATACTTGTTACCCATGTAAGTTCTTACACTGTCAACATGTATGGAATCTTTCCAAACCGTATCCCTCATTTCGGTTTTAATCACCGATGGTGTGTATAGCGAATCGGTAAAAGCCAGGGCCTCGCCGGGTTGATAAAAATAATCTTTATTTGCATCTCCCAAAGCATAAATACGGTAAGTTCCAGCTTTTACATTATCAACAACAAAACGCCCATATTCATCTGTCCTGGCTACTCGAAGAAAAGGCTTTTTGAGAAAAACAGAATCATCATGCTCTTTGTAAATGCCAACATAAGCTTTGGCAACAGGATTGAGATCTTCCGCATTAAGCACTGTTCCTGATAGTTTTAGCGTGTCAATCTCGTTTCCGGTAGAAAATGAAAAGCGATAATTTTTTAAAGGATTCTTCTCGTTAAGATCAACAATGGCATCTCCAAAATTAATCGTATAAGTTGTACTGTCGAGCAAATCTTCGTCAAAATTGATCGTGACAACCCTTGCGTTTCCCCGCACGTCTGGCTGAGTAGATTGTGGGGGAGAAATGAGTACATTCTCAGAAGCATTATCTATGCTGATATTTTCATCAAAAATAATCTGAATTTCCTTCTTTTTATAATTCAAAGCTTCATTTGCCGGAGTAGAACGTAAAACTTTAGGTGGAATTTCATCTTTAGGACCTCCGGTTGGTCCTTGCGCTTTATTTGCGCAGGAATATATAACTACACCGCAGGCAAAACATGCTGCGAAATACTTAATTTTTTTTATAAATCGGGTATTTATCATCTTATAATGTCTATTAGGTCTGCAAAGTTAGCACTTTATGGCCTATCCGGCATATCAAACATTTTTTTTCGTCGCAATAAAATTTCTTCAACTGAAGTAGTGCCTGCGTATCGTAAGCATTTTCTGTTTCCAAGCCGAGTTGACTCCAGCCTTTGACTATCGCGTTCTTTTCAGCAGGAAGGTTCTCGAGGAGACTTATCGACTTTTCTTTCAAATCCTGTTTTCCTTTTTGATGAGCATAACAAAAAATAAATGGCACTACGGTATTGATAATTATACTGTTTATAGAAACCTCTCCAATTGATTTTACTTTTTGCACACTTTTATTTCCAAAAGTATAATGAGATTCCCAATAACCGGAAGGTCTGATTTTTTTAAACAGAGATCTCAAATATTCAATATCAGGCTGTTCAATTATTTTTGAAAAAAGCTTCGTTGAATTATGTATCAAAGCAGCAAACTGGGCAATCCGTATATGCGGAAAATTATCGGGACGCAGCCTCAATAGTTTCCATTGACTTTTATTCATAGACACCAGTCCGTATTTTTTACTCAGGAAGTCGTACTCTGACCGTAATCTCAAGCCATAATCATCTTCCAAATCTGCTGTCAGAAATCCTGCCTGGCCGAATAAAACAGCCTCTAACTGAAACAGATCATTTTTGTGTTTACCCAAAATCGACAATGGAACTGATTTGGCAAGTATCTCAAAAGCCTGACTGTTGGTACCAAAACCAAAACTCCTTGCCAGAATGATGTAAAAAGCTTCTTCCCAATGCTTATTGCTCTCGCTCAGCAATCGCATAATGCTGTCCATTTTCTGTTCGAGCCTTTCGGTGAGCAGGACATTTTTCCAACCGGAAATAAAAATAGTCGGAACTTTTTTTATTTTGTCAGCACACGGAATCCAGAGTTTTTCAGAAATTAGTTTTTCATATTCTGTCTCAATTCTTTCCGGATATTGCAAGATCAGCTGCGGAATAATTTCACCATCAGTTCTGGTAATTTTTTGGTCGGCATATTTCACAACGTGCAGAATTACGTTATTATAGGCTGTATCTGTATTATGATGGTGGCGATACCAGTCGGAAGCTTTGGTATGTATCTCAACATTCCCGGCCCAAAGCGTACTCCCGATTTTTATTTTCGCATTGAAGAAATCGGGTCCGGCATCCGTATTCAATTTACCGATATCGATAATTTCAACGGGCTCTCCTTCCGTAGTCTGTAACAAATGAGAAGCAAAAAGTTTATATTGCCAAATGTAATGTAAAACAGATTCTTTCATAGGTTTAGATTTTTCAGTGATTAATATATTTTCAAAGAAGTCCGAAATTGTAGCCTTTGGATTGCCAAAACTCAATAGCCTCCGGTAATACCTGCAACACATTGTTGCGGGCTTTGATCGAATCGTGAAATACGACAATCGAACCTTTTCTGAGATACTTCTTCACATTATTCAAAACTTCTCCGGGACTCAAATTCTTGTCATAATCGTATGTAATCACATCCCACATAATAATTTCATAATCAGTCTTCAACGCTTTGATCTGACTTCGTTTAATCCGGCCATAAGGCGGCCTGAAAAGTTTTGTATTGACATACTCCGCTGCTTTGTGCACGTTATCAGTATAATCAGCTGTTGAATAGTCGAAGCCTTTTATATGATTAAACGTATGATTTCCGACTTTGTGTCCCCGGTTTAAAATTTCATCATGAAGTTCCGGATATTTCCGAACATTGTCTCCTACCTGAAAAAAAGTGGCTTTCCACCCGTAAGCATCCAAAATATCGAGAACTTTTGGCGTTACTTCCGGCACCGGACCATCGTCGAAAGTCAGATAAATAACTTTCGACGATGTATTCCTTCGCCAAGTAACTTTTCCGAAAAACGGACGAAAGATACGAGGAAGCTGGACACTCATCTATCTTTCCATGCTTTTCGTGTATCTCATATACACCGGTAGATATTTGTCCATGATTGTTTTTTGCTTGTCTTCATCGCTAATTCGTAAAACCTGGTTCAACACAGCAAGATAATGTCCAATACGATTGTTTGACGTATTACGCAACGATGGTTTCAGACTGAAGTACCAGTCAAGATATTGTACACAGTTGTCGGCAACAGCCTGCATAATAGCATCTCCCTTCTGCGGTTCACCAAGTTTATAATAATAATCGGCCAGCATTGTCGAAATATAATCGTGACGAACCGTTGTTCCCGGGATCATTTTATCTGCATAGTCAAGGGCTTTCAAAGCTTTTACCGAATCACCTTCATTAATAAGTGCCCCGACTAACTGTGAGAACATCATACGCTGGGTACGACACATGCGCAGAACATTTTCATCCAGATAAACTTTAGGATCATTGATGTTTCCAAATTTAAATTTGGTCATCATGTTGTCGTACATTTCTTGGGTATTAACCTGTGGACCGGCATCTTTCACTCCGATTGGAAGTATCTGATAAGCAAGACCCGTAAGCTGGAAATGATCCTGAAGACCCAAATAATAATCGTCTCCTACAGTTACTGCAAAATATATCGGGCGTTCCCAATTATTGGTTTTCAGCATTTCCAGAATCATTAATTCACTCTTGGTCAAGCGGCGTTTCAGGTCGATATTGATTTGCGGTAGAATTTCTGCGGCACGGCTTTCCGGCAAAGTACCTGTTTTGATAACCTGAGCTGCATCTACCGGCAAATAAAGTTGTTTTGATGGAATAAACGCTTCTCCATCATCATTTTTTGTTGCCGGGTCATCGGATAAAATAAAATCAAATGCTGTCTTTAAATCAACCGGCTCTTTCACAGCATCTTCCACCCATAAAACTTCATTTTTACCTGCGACGTAATCCTTTTGCTGCCACGAAATTGGTAGCGGAGCCGACTCGTAAGCACCACGTTTCATTTGGTCGATATACCAGTCGGTTTGCAGGTAACTCAGGTTACATACACGGGCGTCTGTTCGTTTACCTTCCACTTCCTGATTGTACCATAACGGGAAAGTATCGTTATCACCGTTTGTAAAAATAATGGCGTTGGGACGACAGGAAACCAGATAGTTTTGCCCGAAGTCGCGTGCCACATAACGGTTACTCCGATCATGATCGTTCCAGTTTTGTTCTGCCATAAGAGCAGGGACTCCGAGTGCCAGAACAGAAACAACCGTGGCGGCGACTGTCTTAGGTACATATTTCTCAATAGCTTTAATAATGCCCAAAACTCCAAGACCAATCCAAATACTGAACGCATAGAACGAACCTGCATAAGCATAATCGCGTTCGCGTGGCTGATAAGGTGTCTGGTTCAGATAAACGACAATGGCCAAGCCTGTCATGAAGAACAGCAGTAAAGTCACCCAAAAACTATGTTTACCTTCTTTTCCTCCGTAGACCTGGAACATAATACCAAAAATTCCCAGTAATAACGGAAGGAAAAAATAAGTATTCCGGCCTTTATTCTCTTTCAGTTCATCCGGTATATTGGTTTGATCGCCAATAAACATTTTATCAATAAAGTTTATGCCGCTAATCCAGTTTCCATGTTCTATTTCACCATTGCCCTGCATATCGTTTTGCCGGCCTACGAAATTCCACATGAAATAACGCCAATACATGAAACGTACCTGATAATCAAAGAAAAATTTCAGATTTTCGCCAAATGTAGGTTTATAATCCGTTTTTTGCTGACCGCAATAGTCATAAGTTATCGGAGTTCCTTTTATATCTGCCCAACTTTTATAAGCCTGCACATGCTTAGGATCCGAACTGTACATGCGCGGGAAAAACATATTGAACCGCTCATCCATTTCATAATCAGTCTTGTAACCTGTTATAATATACTCATCTTTGTCTTTGTCCGATGTTTTTGGTTTTGGAGTGTATTGAGGTTCTCCTTTGATTTGAACCGGCACACACATATTTCCTTCGATTTTAAGTTTCACCGGTGCATTGTAAACAGCCCCGTAGAATAACGGACGATCACCATACTGTTCACGATTCAGATAGTATTTCAATGCAAAAACATTGTCCGGCGAATTTTGATCCATCGGAGGATTAGCCGCAGAACGGATTACAATAATTGAATATGACGAATAACCGATCAGAATAACAGTAATCATGGTAATAGCTGTATTCAGCCAACGGGCACTGACCCTGTCTCTTCTCAGATATAAATATGTAGCAAGCGCAGCAAGCAGTAAAATACCAAGAATTACGTGATCACCGAAAAATGGAATACCGACAAGAGCGACACTCACTGTAAAAGCAATAATCATCCGGAGATTGCTTTTCTCTACATAAGTTTCGTAAATAGTCCAGACAAGAGAAACAATTGTAAGTATTATATAAATGTATAAACCGGTATTGAACGGCATTCCAAATCCATTTACGAATAAGAGTTCGAACCAGCTTGCAACCTGTATAAACCCGGGAATAATACCATAAAGAACAATTCCGAGAATAGCCACAGAAGCCAACATTGCCAGAATAACGCCCTTGGTCGACGGTTTATAATTGCGGAAATAATATACCAAAACAATTGCAGGGATAGCCAAAAGGTTCAATAAGTGAACGCCGATAGAAAGCCCCATTAAGTATGCAATAAGAATCAGCCAACGGTCGGAACCGACACGATCTGCTACATTTTCCCATTTCAGGATAGCCCAAAATACTAATGCCGTAAAAAGAGATGAAGAGGCATATACTTCACCTTCGACAGCAGAGAACCAGAATGTATCAGAGAAAGTATAGGCCAATGCTCCGACAAGTCCAGACCCAATAATACCAATAATATTGGCAGTAGTATAATCTTCTTCTTTTTTGGCAACAACCTTGCGGGCCAAATGAGTTATCGACCAGAACAGGAACAAAATTGTAAATCCACTGGCTAAAGCCGATAAGGTGTTTATCATAATAGCAACATGCTGTGGATCTGATGCAAACAGGGAGAAGAAACGGCCTGCAAGCATAAAAAATGGTGCTCCGGGAGGATGTCCTACATCAAGTTTATAGGCTGTGGAAATAAACTCTCCGCAATCCCAGAAGCTGGCGGTAGGTTCCATGGTTAGCAAATAAGTTGTAGCTGCAATTACAAATGCTACCCAACCAAAAAGGTTGTTCAATAATTTGAATCGTTTCATGAATTAATGAATAAAGTTATTTTGAGACTTATTCGTATTTTTTGCAAAAAGCCCCCAAAGTTACAAAGAAATATTTGTGATTTAAGAATGGCAATATTCTTTTTTAGTTAATATTACGTGAATAAATACATTTTGTGAGCTTTTTATTGAAAATGAGTATTGCAAAACTTATAGATTGATACAAATCGACTGGAAATGCAACAAAATTTCAGTTTTTGGAAGTCATTTTATAATTATATGAAAAACAGCGCATTATTGTATATTTGAAAGTCTATTCATGACATTGGAACTATCAAAAAATATACTTACATTTGTTCTGTAGATGACATTTTAATTCCGGATATGCAGACTATTTCATCCTTCGCAGAACTGACAAAACACCTCCAAAGTGTAAACGAACGCAAGAAACTTGCTGTAGCCAATGCTGTGGATTCACATACATTGGAGGCGGTGCTGAAAGCTGTGGAATCCGGAATTATTGAAGCTTATCTTATTGGAGACGTTGCTGCGATCGAATCTCCTGATTTATTCGAGAGTGCTTCCTCCCGGTTTATCCACGTAGTCGATGCTCCGGAAGTCAAAGAGGCTACACTCGAAGCAGTAAGAATGGTACGTTCCGGCGAGGCCGATATTTTGATGAAAGGTTTAGTGAACACGGATGTTTTGTTACGGGCGATTCTGGATAAAGAAAAAGGGTTAGTAAAAACGGGAAGTGTAGTTTCGTATAATGCGGCTCTTGAAATACCAGCCTATCATAAACTGTTGTTTTTCACTGATCCGGCAGTAATCCCGTCTCCAACTGTTATGCAGCGGAAAGAGATGATCAGGTATTCCATTCAGACAGCATATAAGTTTGGTATCCGGGAACCCAAAATTGCCCTGATTCATGCTACAGAAAAAGCAAATACCAAGATTCGCTACATGCAGGATTACATGGAAATTATGGCTGCCTGGCGCAATGGAGAATTCGGAGATGTAATTATGGATGGTCCGCTAGATATTTTTCTGGCACTCGACCGGGAAAGAGGCCGTATAAAGCATGTTGCTACTCCGGTTTTAGGAGACACCGATATTTTGATTTTTCCTTCTTTTGAAAGTGCTAATTCTTTTTACAAAGGGTTAATGGTGTTTGCCGGGGCTGAAATGGGCGGTTTATTACAAGGCACCGAGAAACCGGTGGTGCTTACTTCCCGCAGCGAAAGTGTACTGTCTAAATTCTACAGCATTGCAATGGCTTGTATTTTAGCATAAAGCTATTAATTTTCAAGCTACTTCAGAAATAAAAACAAACCTATCTTTATATATAAAAGTGGTCAGGTCGTATCCCGGCATAAACTTCCGGGAAATATTTTTAGACAAACAGCATAAATTCTGGCAGGCACAAAATCTCATAAATAAAAAAATTTGACTTGAGATTAAAATATCTCACAAATCAATTCTTTTTCGCCCTACCCCTTCATCAATAATTACTTTTTCCGGAGCCTGCAACAGAACAGCCGGATCACTCAGTATTTTATTGAGCACACGCATGGATGAGGCATAATAAAACCCATCACATATACGTTCGTCCATTACGAACTTAAGCAAAATACTTTTGTAAGCAGTCAAGTCTCCGGATTTATTAAAAGCATGCCGGCGCGATTTTTTGCCCATGGCGACAAACATGCTGCAATTGCCAAATTCGTAAAGATGGTGATAGATGGATTCCACCCCGATAGAGCCGATATTAGTCAGAAAAATGCTACAGTGCCACGGACTGGCTTGCTCAATAAAACGTGGCATGAGTCCTACTTTGTCTAACCAAAGTAATACCCATACGACAACTCTCATAGCGAAATCCGGCAATAGTCCCAATATTCTCGAAATAGTATCCGAAGCATTTTGCTGACCGACTTTTTGATTTTTTTCCTGCTCCTGTTTTGTTTTACGAACAATGTCCTGTAAAGTGTCGGTTGGCATAAAATACGGTTTGATCAAAGTTTCTTCCCCGTTATCTGAAAGAGTACGCTTAACAGCAATAGAAAAACTCACATGATTCCGCGCAAAAATTTTATTCCACATCACAAAGCGATTCAAATGAGGACGCTGGGAAACAAGCCTGACAAGTGCAGCCATGACCACATGCATAATTGACAGCTCGGGAATATCCTGTTTGTGCTCTTTGATAAATTGTTCGATATGGTCAATCGGCACCCTTTCTTCAAAATAATTCTGGGCATCCATACGTGTGCGGAGGAAATAAGGAATCACCGAGAAAACAGCATCAACTTTCCGTACCCGCCAGCCATCGTAACGATCGCCAAGATGCCATTTATAATAATTGAGTTTGTTTGTTTTATCCATGATGCGTTAATTTAAAGCATAACGGGCTCAAAGATAATACAAAGCCGGAAATGATTGATTATAATTTTTCAAATTTCAATTGCTCATTTTGCCTGATTTTTTCATGATCGGTCAAAAAACGAATGATCTGAACAATTTTCATCTCTTTGAAACCGGAAGCTTGCACTAATTCGTGTATACTCATAGGGTTTGTTTCAAGCAGGGTAATGATTCTTTGTTCCATTGTTTCGAAATCTTCCTGAGTAATCGCGGATTCTTTATTTTTCAGACAAATATCACATTTACCGCAGGGCTTGGTGTTTTTTTCGCCAAAGTAGGAAAGCAAAATCTGACTGCGACAGATATTTTCTTCCTGAGCGTAATCCAACACACTTTTAATACGGTTTACATAACGATTTTTCCGGTCATCGTAGGCTTCTTTTCCAAGAATGATTCTGTCCGAAGATTCCCGTTCGCGGGTAAACGAGAGAAAAGGCGTCTTTTTACGCGGAATGTATTTAACAATCTGCTCTTTACTCATGGAAATCAGCTCATTATAAACCTGTTCGCGTGTCCACCCGATACGCTTGGCCATCAGATCTTCGCTAATGTAGGCCAGATCGGTAAAAAGTCCGGTATATGAGCGAAGGAGAATGTGTACCAATTTTTCCTGTTCGGGGGTCTGGCGGAGTTTATAAAGCTCATCGCGTTCCACTGTGAAAAGCACCTGCGACGTACTTTCCTGCTCTTCGGTCAATTCGATATAACCGGCCTGCTGAAGAATTTTCAGACTATTATAAGCAACTAAGACCGGCAATCTGAATTTCATACAAAAATCCCCGACATCAAACGGGAAAACTTTGTCGAGTCCGGAGCCTATCCCGATTTCCAAATAATTGCAGAGAGCATCGTATGTTTTCAGTACAACTTCTTTAGCCGGGAAAGTATCGGCTACACGTTTACGCATTTTTACAGCGTCGCCATTATTGTAAAGCAGTACGGCAAAAGCTTTTTTTTCGTCGCGTCCGGCACGTCCTGCTTCCTGAAAATAGGCCTCAAGTGTATCGGGCAAATCAAGATGAATTACCGAACGGACATCCGGTTTATCGATGCCCATACCAAAAGCATTAGTAGAGACAATTACACGTGTTTCGCCAGATTTCCAGCGACTTTGCCGGGCATCTTTTACATCATTTTTCAGCCCTGCATGAAAATGTTCCGCACTGATACCGTTCTGATTCAGAAAGTCAGCCACTTCTTTGGTTTTCTTGCGATTGCGTACATATACTACTGACGTACCAGGGACATTGTTCAGAATTCTGAGCATTTGTTCATCCTTGTTTTCTGTGGTACGTACTACGTAAGCCAAGTTGGAGCGGGAAAAACTTTTTTGAAAAATATTTTTTTCGTGGAAATGCAATTTATCCTGAATGTCGTCGACAACTTCGGGTGTTGCGGTTGCGGTCAATGCCAATACGGGTACTCTGGGTAAATTATCGCGAATGTCGGCAATTTTAAGGTAAGACGGACGAAAATCATATCCCCACTGCGAAATACAATGCGATTCGTCAACCGCTATCATGCAAACTTTAGCCTGAACAATTTTCTCCAAAAAAATACCCGTCGCCAATCGTTCGGGCGAAACGTATAGAAATTTGTAAGCTTCGTATACCGTATTATCAAGCGTATTGAGAATTTCTACCCGTGTCATTCCGGTATAAATAGCAGCGGCCTGAATGCTCCGTTTTTTCAGATTCTCCACCTGATCTTTCATAAGGGCAATAAGCGGTGTAACTACAATGCAAACTCCTTCCATAGCCATAGTAGGCACCTGAAAAGTAAGCGATTTTCCACCTCCCGTCGGCATAAGTCCGAGCGTATCCCTGCCGGACGCAATGCTGCGGATAATATCGCCCTGCAACGGACGGAAATTATCGTATCCCCAATATTGTTTTAGGACGGCAAGAAATTTATCCATATTGAATATTCTGAAATAAATCCAAAGATAGTGATAAAATCAGGATGAGCTTATTGCGGTTTGAATCTGAAATAATATATTTGAACCAAATCTTTCAACACTTGTTACTTACATTTGAAAAACAGATACCAAAAATAATTTTATGAATTTTGCAAATCTATTTTCTTCAATTCACTGGTTGCCGGTTGTAGTAATGACTGTAGTTTCATTTGCTTTGGGAAGTTTCTGGCATTCTCCGCTTATGTTTGGTAAAACATGGAAAAAAGAAAATAATTATAATGTGACTAAAGAGCAACTCAATCTGCCACTGATTTTCGGTGGAACAGCTGTTTTGCATTTAATTGCTCTTGCTGCTCTGAACTTGGTTTGTAGTGGAATTGGTGCATGGAACGGACTACTTACCGGCCTGCTGGTTTCTGGGGTGTGGACATTGACAGCTATGGGAGGCACTTATCTTTTTGCCAACCGTTCGTTGAAGATTTTGGCTATTGATGCAGGTATGTATATTGTGCTGTTTTCGTTATCAGGATTGATATTCGGAATTTGGTAAAATTTCCACAAAGAGGCTCCTAATTTTTCAGAACGCAATTTATGCGAATCCTTTTTTGTAAAAACCTGGAATAAAACACTTATACAGTTATTTGAATTTCTACTTTTTTGGATACCCTCTTTTTTTCCCGACGCATTGATTTTTCGTATTTTTGTCAGGAGAGTCGTCTCGAACTTAATACAAAATTCAAAATCATGACATCTTATCTTTCCAATCTTTTCCGGCTTTTCGCCTTTAATCATAAATTCAGTGTCGACAGTAGCAAACAACAGTTGTTTCTGAAAAAATCGCTGGTACCTTTGCTGCAAACTTTTGAGCAGGAGAATGATAATTCGCTTGACGAGGACGATCTCAGGAAAATGCGTTCATACGGTGTGGCTATTCCGTCCATGCTCGGAGAAGCGTTTTGTGAATTGCGTGGCCGCAAAATGACTGAACGTGAGCGATATGCCATAACCTACCTGGGAAGTCTCACCGGACTTTTCGACGATTTGTTCGACCGAAGGGATTTATCGGATGATTATATTCGCCAGATGCTTGAAGCCCCTGAAAACTATACTCCGGCCAATACCAACGAAAAACTCATGCAGGCTCTTTATCAGAAAGTGTTTGAATATACCGGAAAAGAAATAGCGATAAAGACTGCTGCATTGAAGGTGTATGAAGCTCAGGTCAGAAGTCGCAGGCAAAAGAACGGACATCTGTCGGCAGATGAACTGAAACAAATCACTTTCGACAAAGGTGGTGTGACCATGCAAATATACCGGTTGGCTTTTGAAGGAGAACCCGATGCCGTTGAACAGGAATTGCTTTATCGTATGGGTGCTATCGGGCAACTCGAAAATGATATTTTTGATGTTTATAAAGATTTTCAGGATAAAATAGTCACATTGGTAACTTTGTCCAACGACATGCGGAAACTGAATGATTTTTATAATGACCTGATTCGTAATGTATTGTCATTGATTGATAAAACTGCTTACGCGGATAAAAACAAGCACTATTTTCGATTGTTTGCATCACTTGTCATGTCGCGTGGTTTAGTGGCTTTAAAACCTCTGATTAAATTGCAGACACTTACTCAAAATATTTTCACATTAAACCGCTACAGCCGCACTCAGCTTATTTGCAATATGGAAACCCGTGGGAATGTATTTCGTCTTCTTCACTATGCTGCAAAATGTGCCAAAAAATAGTACTTTTGCAGTCCGAATTTTTGTAAGGCTACCAAAAATAGCTTTGAGTGGCTGATTTCAAAATAATTATATAAATTTCATTTCATGGCAAAAAAGAAAAAACCGCTTCCCATACTTTCCGAAGTCACCATAACAGATATTGCTGCCGAAGGAAAGGCTATTGCCCGTGTCGACGACATGGTGGTATTTGTTCCTTTTGTAGTTCCCGGCGATGTTGTCGATTTGCAGGTTACCCGCAAGAAACATCATTTTATGGAAGCCCGTCCTGTACATTTTCATCAATATTCAGAGAAACGAATTGAACCTGTATGCGAGCATTTCGGTATTTGTGGCGGTTGCAAATGGCAGATATTACCTTACGAAGAACAAATTCGCTACAAACAAAAACAGGTAACGGACAATCTGACGCGTATCGGGAAAATAGAATTGCCGGAAATTTTTCCGATTCTTGGTTCGGCTAAAACAGAATTTTATCGCAACAAGTTGGAATTTACTTTTTCCAACAAACGCTGGCGTACTTTCGAAGAAATTGCCGAAGGGAAACAATTTGATACCATGAATGCCGTAGGATTCCACATTCCGGGACAGTTCGATAAAGTATTGGACATCAACCAATGTTGGCTGCAGGACGATATTTCCAACCAACTTAGGAATGAAATTCGTCGTTATGCGCTCGAAAAAGGGTTGACATTTTTTGATTTACGTGCTCAGGAAGGTTTTCTGCGTACCATGATGGTGCGTACCGCGTCTACTGGCGAATTGATGCTGATTGTTGTATTTTATTACGAGGACAAAGAGGCACGTGAAGCTCTGTTGCAACATTTGGCTGACATGTTCCCTCAAATTACATCCTTGCTGTACGTTATCAACTCAAAAGCCAACGATACGATTACCGACCAGGAAGTTCTTGTATTTAAAGGAGCGGAATGTATTTATGAAAAAATGGAAGACCTGAAGTTTAAAATCGGGCCGAAATCGTTTTACCAGACCAACTCGGAACAGGCTTACGAGTTATACAAAATCGCCCGTAATTTTGCGCAACTTACCGGAAATGAATTAGTGTACGACCTTTACACCGGAACGGGAACCATTGCAAATTTCGTGGCGCATCAGGCACATCAGGTGGTGGGTATCGAGTATGTTCCCGAAGCTATCGAAGATGCTGTGGTCAATTCCGAAATCAACAGTATCAAAAACACTTTATTCTATGCCGGCGATATGAAAGATATTCTGAATGCGGCCTTTATCGAAAAGCACGGAAAACCTGACGTGATTATTACCGATCCGCCACGTGCCGGAATGCACGAGGATGTTATCGATGCTATACTTTTTGCTGCGCCTGAACGAATTGTTTATGTAAGTTGCAATCCGGCAACACAGGCTCGTGACCTGAACCTGCTCGACAAAGCTTACCGTGTGACAAAAGTACAACCCGTGGATATGTTTCCACATACACATCATGTTGAGAATGTAGTACTTATGGAAAGAAGATAAGTTCGCGCAAAATATAATTACCGGAAAGGGATTGTTTGTAAAAACGATCCCTTTTTTATTGCATATTTAGTTAACTCAACACAATTGCAAATCTATTTAATATTTCCATATCTCATTTATTAAATAACTAAAACACAGCAAAATATATACACACATCCAGATACACCGAATCAGTATTTAATACAATTTTGCAACTAAAATTTCCAATATGCAAAAACAAGTTTTTCAGACTGAAAATTCCACACGCTGGAAGAGTTTTGTGTGGTTCATCCGTATTCTTTTTGTTTTTCTTGTAGTTATTATGACTTCGGTAGTGTTGTCGCTCACTAATAAACGAAACTACGACCTGAAAGTACTCACCTACAATGCCCGAAAACTGCCCGACATCAATATAAATGCAGATAAGTCAAAAGTTTCCGAAGCCGAGATACACGACTTTGTCGACCATTTAAATCATTTCCGGAAGCATCATCCCGCCTCGCTGTATAAAACAAAGTTGGTATTGCCCGGCGAAATCAAAAAATACCTGCCGGTACGAGCTGCATTTTTTGTAAACTGGGATATGAATTCTGCTTATTCATTACAGAAAAACATCAGCAAACTGAATATGGTTTTACCCGAATGGTCGTTTCTGACAGATACCCGGGGAAATATTAAAACGAATGTTGAAGTACGTCCTTTGAATGTGTTGCGGAAAAACAAAGTGGCCATTGTTCCTATGTTGAGCAATTATGTAAACAATCGTTGGAATGGCGACAGTGCCGCTATTGTGATGCATGATAAAAAAAGCAGGCTGAGTCTTGTTGTGAAAATAAGAGACTTCCTCGACCGGTTTTCCTTTCAGGGAATTAATGTCGATTTCGAAAATTTACCAGATGGTTCGGAAAACGATTTACTCGCTTTTTCTAAAGATTTGCATGACACGCTCAGCGCATCGGGCTATATTACAACCATCGACCTGCCTGTAAGCACACAACCTGACATGTACGGAAAACTGGCGGATTATTACGATTTTTTGTTTCTGATGGCCTACAACGAACATTCACCCAATGGCCTGCCGGGTTCAGTTTCGTCCCTGAATTTTGTTGAAAATGCTTTGGATATAGCCGGACGGGACATCCCGTCAGAAAAAATAGTTCTGGGCTTGGGGGCCTACGGTTTTGATTGGCCGGAGGGACAGTCCGGACAAAAAATATCATATCAGAATATCGTCTCTTTAGCAAAGGAACATAACGCTCATTTAGAATTCGATTTTAATCAGTCGGATTTGACCCTCCGGTATTATGATAATGAAGGAATTTTCCATGAAGCTCACTGCAATGATGCTATCGGAATGTTTAATTTAATGAGAGCTGCTGCAAACTATCATACAGGAGGAATTGCATTGTGGTATCTGGGTTCGGAAGATACCCGTATGTGGAATTTTTATTCCCGTTCCATGAATAAGGATTCGCTGGAAGTTTATCCGTATGATTTGAGAAATTTAGAATCGATTCGTGCGATTGCCTCAGTTAATTATGATGGGAAAGGTGAAATTCTGGAAATATTGAGCGAACCGACAAAAGGTAAAATTGCATTAGAAAATGATTCTGCAGAATATCTGATAACGGCTGAGAACTATGTAACCCTGCCCGGCTCCTACCTGCTGAAACGTTACGGAGGTGATAATCCGAAAAAAATTGCGATAACTTTTGACGATGGACCGAATGCCGACTACACACCACGGATACTTGATATTTTAAAGAACAAACATGTTCAGGCTACTTTTTTTGTAATCGGAGCCAACATTGAAAATAACATTCCTATTGTCAAAAGGACATATCGCGAAGGCCACGAAATAGGGAATCATACATTTACACATCCCAACCTCGAAATAACCACCGACGACCGGGAACGGATAGAACTCCGTTCGACCCGCTTGTTGCTCGAAAGCATCCTGGGACATTCAACCGTGCTTTTTCGTCCACCCTATAATACCGATGCCGAACCTAAAAATCTTTATCAAATGCGTTCGCTGTCGGTGGCCGATAACGAAGATTTTATTTCTGTAACGGCTTTTATCGACCCGAATGACTGGGAAGAAGGTGTAAGTGCCGATACAATTGTTGCCAGGGCCGAAAAACTGGAACACGCAGGAAACATTATTTTACTGCATGACGCCGGAGGAAACAGAGTACAGACGATCAAAGCCCTTCCCCGCATTATAGATTACTATCGCAGCAAAGGTTATCAGTTCGTAACCGTTTCGGAGCTTATGGGCAAAGGGCGGGATCAGGTTATGCCTGCCGTACAACAGCAGTTCCGTTTTTCCGAAAAGTTGGATTATGTCTTTTTTATCCTGACATTTATCTGGCAGCATTTTCTGCACGGTTTCTTTTTAGTGGCAATTATACTGGTAGTTTTGCGACTGCTTTCTATTGCTCTTCTGGCTGTATTACAACATAAAAAAGAAAAACAACAGCCTGTTCTGCAGTCAACCACTTATCAACCTAAAGTAAGTATTATAGTTCCGGCCTATAACGAAGAACTGAATGCGGTTCGTACTGTGGACAGCCTGCTTGGGACAACTTATCCCGACTTTGAAATTATTTTCGTAGACGATGGTTCGAAAGATCAGACTTATGAAAAAGTAAAAACTGCCTTTATCGGCAATGAAAAAGTGTTCGTATTGACAAAGGAAAACGGGGGAAAAGCGGCGGCGCTTAATTTCGGAATAGAACATGCTTCGGGGAAAATAATGGTTTGCATAGATGCCGATACCTTTTTGCCTCCGGAAGCGGTGACCCTGCTTATTCCCTATTTTGCAGATGAGAAAACTGGCGCTGTTGCCGGAAATGTACGGGTCGGCAATAAACTGAATATGCTCACCAACTGGCAATCCATCGAATATACTACCAGTCAGAATTTCGACCGGCGGGCATTCGATTTCGTGAATGCCATTCTGGTTGTGCCCGGTGCTATCGGGGCTTTTCGCAAAGAAGCTTTAGAACTGGTGAACGGATTTACTACCGACACACTTGCCGAGGATTGCGATTTGACTTTACGAATTTTAAGAGGCGGCTATACCATCCATACCTGCAACGAAGCTCTGGCACTTACTGAAGCTCCGGAAAGTCTGAAAATGTTTATCAAACAACGTTTTCGCTGGTCGTTCGGCATGATGCAGAGTTTTTGGAAACATCGCGATCTGCTGTTTAGTTTCCGCAAACCGAATCTGGGCTGGATTGCTTTACCTAACCTGCTTATATTCAACTTTATTATACCTTTTTTCTCGCCATTGGTAGATATTATGTTCGTAGCCGGATTATTCACGCATAATGCTTTGGAATACACATTATTTTACGTTTTTTATTACGTGATAGATTGTATTATATCGTCACTTGCCTTTAAATACGACCGGCAAAAGTTCAGAATAAAGGATGCCGTTTATTTATTCATACAAAGATTTATTTATCGTCAATTATTGTTTTATGTATTGTTAAAAGCATATTTAAAAGCCCTAAAAGGAGAAATGGCAAACTGGGGAGTATTAAAGAGGACTGGAAATGTTCAAAATTGAATTATCTTTGCAATTTATTACATAAAGACGGATAAAACTAATAAAAGTAAAAATGATAAGCTTTGTTATTTCTATTCTGTTACTTATTGCAGGATATATTGTGTATGGAAAATTTTCAGAAAAAGTTTTTGGAATTGATGTAAACAGAAAAACTCCCGCCATTGCCAATCCTGATGGTGTCGATTATGTGCCGCTTCCATGGTGGCGTGTCTTTTTAATTCAGTTTTTAAATATTGCCGGATTAGGGCCTATTTTTGGAGCTATTATGGGTATTATGTTTGGAGAATCGGCTTTTTTGTGGATTGTCTTTGGAACTATCTTTGCCGGAGGTGTTCATGATTATATTTCGGGTATGATGTCTGTCCGAAGTAATGGAGCCAGTCTGCCGGAACTTGTAGGACAAGAACTTGGCAGCGGAATTAAGCAGTTTATGAGAGTGTTTTCCATTGTATTGATGATTCTTGTAGGAGCAGTCTTTGTTTCCGGGCCTGCCGGATTATTGGCCAATCTTACCAATGGAAGCATTAGCGTTACGTGGTGGGTTATCATCGTATTTGTTTATTATATGTTGGCAACACTGTTGCCCATTGATAAACTGATTGGTCGCATTTACCCGGTTTTTGGCTTTGCTTTGTTGTTTATGGCTGCGGGTATTTTAGTCGCTATCATAATTAATAAAGCTCCTGTGCCGGAATTTACAAACGGTTTTGCCAATCTCCATCCAAAACATTTACCCATATTTCCGGTGATGTTTGTGTCTATTGCGTGTGGGGCTATTTCCGGATTTCATGCGACACAATCGCCGCTTATGGCACGCTGTATTGAAAATGAAAAACTGGGCCGTCGCGTGTTTTACGGAAGTATGGTGGCCGAAGGCATTGTTGCCCTAATTTGGGCTGCGGCTGCAGCAAGTTTTTTCGGATCAATAGAAGGTTTGCAGCATTTTGTTGGCGGACTTGCTCCGACGGCCAATAAGCCGGCAGTAGTTGTCGATTTGATTTCCCGTTCGTGGCTCGGAAAGTTTGGAGGTTTTCTGGCTTTGCTGGGTGTTGTTGCCGCTCCGCTAACTTCGGGAGACACCGCTTTACGTTCGGCTCGTTTGATTGCTGCTGATTTTTTAAAGATTGATCAAAAACCCATTGCAAAACGTTTACTGATTTCGATACCGATTTTTGTACTGACGTTTATTATTCTTCAAATGAATTTTGATATTTTATGGCGTTATTTTGCATGGTGCAATCAAACATTAGCAGTCTTTACACTTTGGGCGGCAACTGTTTATCTTTCGAGCCGGAAACGTTTTTATGGAATCACATTATTACCAGCCGTATTTATGACGGCAATTAGTGTAAGTTATATCTTAATCGCGCCTGAAGGCTTCCATTTGTCTCCATTAATCTCTTATTCAGCAGGTATATTAACTGCTACCAGCTTAATTATATTATTTTTTATTAAGAAAACGAGACCAGTTCCTGCTGCTAATTAGCTGGAATATAAAATATTGTTTTTGCCAATGACAAAAAAAGCGTCCTTTTGTTGGTAAAGGAAAATTTTTTGTGTTATTTTACCATGATTTTCAGTGTATTGAAAAAGTGTTAAAAATCAGAACTTATGGCAGTAACCATTCGTGAAATCAAAACCAAAAAAGACTTAAAAAAATTTATTTGGTTTGGGATAAATTTATACAAAGACTGCGAGTTTGCAGCCCCGCCTTTGATGATGGATGACATGCTCAATCTGACAAAAGGAAGTAACCCGGCACTTGAGTTTTGTGAGGCGGCTTTTTTTCTTGCCTACAGAGGAGATAAAATTGTCGGCAGAATTGCCGGTATAATTAATCCTGTTGCCAATAAGACATGGAATCAGAAAAATGCCCGGTTTGGCTGGGTTGACTTTATTGACGATGTAGAAGCGACTAATGCTTTGTTCGGAGCTGCAGAAAGATGGGCTAAGTCTAAAGGTATGAAGATTATACATGGCCCGCTTGGTTTTACTGACTTTGATCATGAAGGATTTCTGATAGAAGGTTATGATAAATTAGGCACACTGGCTACGATATATAACTATCCGTATTATATCAATCATATTGAACGATTGGGATATGTGAAAGATATTGACTGGAAAGAATATCTGATTACAGTACCGGAAGTCTTTCCCGAAAAATATTTCAGAATAGCCAATATAGTCAAACAAAAATACGACCTTACGGCGAAGAGATTTACATCCCGCAAGATACTTGTAAATAATTATGCAATGAAGGTATTCGACCTTCTTAATCTATGCTACAAAGACCTTTACGGATTTTCAAAACTAAACGACGCTCAGATACAGTTTTACATAAAACTCTATTTTAGTTTTTTCCGCCTCGACACGGTTTCGATAGTGACAGATAAAAACGATAATGTAGTAGCGTTGGGCATAGCAATGCCTAGTTTTACCAAAGCATTGCAAAAAGCGAAAGGACATTTATTCCCATTGGGATGGTATTATATGCTTAGGGCGCTGAAAAAAAATAACATGGTAGATTTATATCTTATGGCTGTGCATCCTGATTATCAGAGCAAAGGCGTTAACTCTATTATATTTGCCGAAATCATGCCAAATGCGGCCAAAAACGGATATAAATTTGCTGAATCAAATCCGGAGCTCGAAACGAATAATAAGATGTCATCCCAATGGGGTAGTTTTGAGTATATTAATCATAAACGTCGCAGAGTTTATACAAAAAATCTTTAGTCGGGTATTACCCGAATTATTTACACACAGCATGTAAATACCCGGCAAACTATAAATAGTGTTTACCGCAAGGCAACAGCCGGCGGTAATTTTTTTAAATATAAAATAACAATGACACGTAAATTTGATTTTTTAGTCATTGGCAGTGGAATGGCAGGTATTAGTTTTGCGCTGAAGGCAGCGCCTTATGGCAAAGTAGCCCTGCTTTGTAAAACCACCCTCGATGAATCGAATACAAGCTTTGCCCAGGGAGGCATCGCAGCAGTAACCTACGAACCCGACAATTTTGAGAAGCATATCGAAGACACACTCATTGCCGGAGATGGACATTGTAATCTTGAAGCCGTACAAAAGGTTATACGGGAAGCCCCTGCTCAAATTAAAGAGTTACTAAGCTGGGGCGTAGATTTTGATAAAACGGAAAACGGACTTTTCGATTTGCATCGTGAAGGAGGACATTCCGAATTCCGTATTCTTCATCATAAGGACAATACAGGATACGAAATTCAACAAAGTCTTATCCGTAAAGTAAAAGAAAATAAAAACATTGAAGTTTTCGAAAACTTTTTTGCGATTGAAATTCTTACCCAGCATCATTTAGGTGAAGTCGTAACCCAACACACCCCTAACATTGAATGTTATGGCGTTTATGTCCTTAACCAGCAAACAAATCATATTCATACATTTTTGGCAAAAGTAACACTGCTGGCTACCGGAGGTATCGGTAATGTATATGCTACAACAACCAATCCGCCAATTGCAACCGGGGATGGTATTGCCATGGTACATCGTGCACGCGGAGCCATTCAGGACATGGAATTTGTACAGTTCCATCCCACCGGATTGTATCAGCCGGGACAACGACCGACTTATCTGATTACGGAAGCTATTCGCGGTTATGGTGCTGTATTACGTTGTCGCGATGGCCGTGAGTTCATGCACAAATATGACGAACGAGGTTCGCTGGCTCCGCGTGATATTGTTGCACGTGCTATTGATAATGAAATGAAAATTCGTGGACATGAATTTGTTTACCTCGATGTCACACACAAAGACCCGGAAGAGACAAAAAAACATTTCCCGAATATCTATAAAAAATGCCTGGAGATGGGCATTGATATTACCAAGGATATGATTCCTGTTTCACCTGTTCAGCATTATTTATGTGGTGGTATAGTCGTAGATCTGAATGGCCGCACTACTATTAACCGTTTATATGCAGCAGGAGAATGTACCTGCACAGGCTTACATGGAGCTAATCGTTTAGCATCTAATTCATTGCTCGAGGCAATAGTGTATGCAGATTCAGCCGTAAAAGATGCCCTGAAAATAATCGATAATATCGGATACAACGAGTTTATTCCGGACTGGAACGATGAAGGTACCAAATTACCGGAAGAAATGGTGTTGATTACACAAAGTTTCCGGGAAGTAGAACAGATTATGAATACTTACGTGGGAATAGTCCGCTCGAACCTCCGTTTAAAAAGAGCTATGAGCCGTTTGGAAATTCTTTTCCGCGAAACGGAAGATTTGTTTGAACGTTCGGTTGTATCCCGTGAAATTTGTGAGTTGAGGAATGTCATCAGCGTAGCATATCTTATTATCAAACATGCATTACGCCGTAAAGAAAGTCGGGGCTTACACTATACCATTGACTATCCGAAACGTATGAGACATGAACTTTAGAAATATAATGGTGCAATAATTGCTATTCCTGTTTGAATTTCAGAACCGAATGTTTAACTTTGTTCGGTAATGATTGTTCTAACATAGTAATACATTTAATACCGGAATATAAATATAATGCCCATAAAACGTTTACTTATATTAATGCTTGTCGCCATTTTTATTGCGGGGATTTGGGCCGACAATAAAAACACTGGAGATAATCATCCTTCTGTTGTAAAAAACGACAGTACGTGGACAAAAAATGATACGGGAAATCAGCGGGTAACACCTGACATTCAGAACATAGCCAGTGGTGTAAGCTATTATACCAACCAGGACGGTATTTTTATCATGTTGTCGAAAGCAACAACCAACATAAAACTATTTGCTCTTACAGGAGATATTGTCTGGCAAGGAAACCTCGTACAGGGGCGTTTTTTCATACCGGTTCGTCCGGGAATATATTTTCTTCGGGTAAACAACAAAAGTTATAAGGTGATTTGTAAATAGTGTAGAATTACAAAATAAAGAATCTCCGATTCTAATCGAAACGTCAGAATTCAACTTGGAGTCGTGACCTGACTTGTTCCTAAGAATAGAGACAGCGGAATGTATCAAAGAATCAGTCAGATTTAACTTTGCAAACTAATCAACCTTATAAGCTTTAAACTAATAAATTTCAAACAAAAAATAACACAAAAGAATGGTTAAACATATTGTTTTTTTTGGACTGGCCGATGAGGCCGAAGGCAAAACAAAAGCAGAAAATGCTTTGTACATAAAAACCGCATTAGAGAATTTGAAAAACCTGATTCCGCAAATTAAAATGATAGAAGTTGGGATCAACCTTCCGGACGCCCCTACTGGTAATCATGACATTGCATTAGTTTCGGAGTTTGCGTCAATGGCAGATCTGGATATTTATCAGGTACATCCTGAGCATAAGAAAGTTGCAGCATATATCGGAAAAGTAAAAACTTCCCGCGCTGCTGTTGATTACGAGTTCTGATTTGGAACCGACATAACTGTCAGGACAGTTTTTATGCTGCCTGACAGTTTTTTTACCTAACCAATTTACCTGATAACTATGTGGAAAGATTACTTCTATTTTACAAGAGGGCAACGTGTCGCTATTATCTTACTAATCGTCCTGATTGTTATTGCCCTTATTTTCTACCATGCAATGCCCTTGTTCTTCCCAAATGACAAAACTGTAAATAATGACCTTTTGAATCAGGTTGATTCTTTTAAGAAAACGCTTGTGAATATTAATACCGGCAAAAGTGATTCTTTTTACAGTAACAAAAAATTCCCGGAAAATAAATTTGAGTCAAACAAGCAACAAAACAAGCCGGAACTTTTTTATTTCGATCCGAATACTGCTGATTCCACTGATTTTATACGCCTGGGGCTGCCCCGGTATGTTGCGTCCAATATTCTAAAATTCAGAGAAAAAGGAGGATACTTTAAAACGCCGGATGGCTTTTCAAGAGTTTATGGACTGAAGCCGGAGATATACGAGAAACTTAAATCTTATATCCGAATTGATACATCCGCAGTATCTTCAAAAGATACTACCTTTTCTAAAAAGAAGAAAACAAGAGATTCAGAGATTGCAATCGTTGTTGACCTAAACTCTGCGGACACTTCGGAATTGCTGAAAGTAAAAGGTATTGGAAGAGGATATGCCCGGGGCATTTTAAGGTTTCGTCAGAAAGCCGGAGGATTTAGTTCGGTTGAGCAGCTACGTGAACTTTATGGAATGACGGATAAAAATTATGAACGGATTTATAGCTATTGCAAAGTAGACCTGTCTTTAATTCGTAAAATAGAGGTGAATACAGCATCGATCGATAAATTGAAACAGCATCCCTATATTAGTTTTTCTCAGGCCCGAGCCATTTATGAACTACGCCGCTCTAAAGGCAGGCTTTCCGGGATAAACGAACTCAAGAGCCTTACTGAATTTTCGGACAACGATATTATAAAACTGACTCCCTATTTGGATTTTCAATAAAAAATACATTTATCCGTATTAAAATTATCTGAATACAGCTTTTGTATTTTCCGGAACGATCTTCCGGGAAACCGGAGCCAACTGACCGTTGCCATAATTATATGTAAAATAGTAAGTCCGGCTACCATAATAATATTCGTTAGCCTCTACTGCCAGATCAATGATATTGGTCGTGTCCGACTCCAATGAATTAAGTTTGAATGATACAATTCCCCATTTGTTATATTGCGGATAGTCATCATTATCATTATGACGGAATTCCAAATGAATTTTTCCATCCGTATATGTTTTAGAACTGTCTGATACTAAATTGATGTAATGAGTCTTATTGTAGCCCATATAGTAAAACTCAACATTCAGATAGCCTCCTCCCAACCACATATCTTTAATTTTAACCGGGTCGTTGCCAATGCTGTCACGTGTTATTTCTGTAATATTGAAAATTCCTTTAGTTAGCACTTCATAAACATCATAAAGCTTTACCGAATAATCGAAAGTAGTATCACTATATTCGGATAAAACAGCAAAATCGGCAATAATCCTCTGTCCCGGGAATGGTCTGTAATAAGCAACAGCACTTTGATCGACTTTAATCATTGTCGTGTCATCCAATAATAACGAAAAACTGGTGATGGTATCCGGATTTAAAACGGTACCCATAGCTATGTAATGGTTTCTATAATCCACATCGTCATGATCATCCTGACAGGCAAGCAACATGGGGATAACTACCAACAGGCATAATAGTTTTTTCATATACGTGTATTTTAATTTCAAATTCAATTAAAAATTATTTTCTAAACAGATGAAACATTCTATTATTCCGTTGCATAAAATTTATAGAAAAGATTCTTCTATCGGAATAATTTTAGTAAAAAGCATTTAAATTGAACCACATCTGTTATATTATTGTTGTATTCATTTTTAAATACTATCTTCACTTTTAAACAAGCACCACCTTCATTTGTGAGGACTCAGTATATACTTGTTTTCACTGAGATGTATTTTAAATACCTGAAAAAGGGACAACACAATTCTTTTTCAACATTTTCTGGGTGTTTTTAGGCATTCAGAACCTTATTATTTCTTTTTTTTAAAAAATTTATTGTTTTGTCATTATTTTTGTAATTAATAGTCATTTTCTTTAAAAACTCCAATGAAGAAACTCAATCATTTATTAAAAGACACGATTACTTACGGTAAATATTTTTTGCTTTTTCTCCTTTTGGTTGTAGAAAATACTCATTTGGGTGCATTGACTATTACTGAAAATTTAAGAGGAACATCAAGTCCTAATTTTATATTTGGCGGAGATGCTTATTTGACGGCAGCAGCAAAGGAGGATACAGATGGAGAAGGTTGGTTGCGATTAACTCAGGATTCTACATGGCAGACAGGCTATGCTTTATTAAAGCAGGCATTCCCATCAAAATTGGGGCTTATAATTGATTTTGAATTCATGATATGGCATACCAATCCCGCGGCAGGTGGAGCCGACGGGATCTGTGTATTCCTTTATGATGCCAACACTCCAGTATTTAATATCGGGGCTTTTGGCGGATCACTTGGGTATGCGCAGCGCAAAACCGGAACACGGGAAATCCCAGGAGTTTCTAACGGATTTCTCGGACTGGGGATTGATGAGCTGGGTAATTACAGTAATCCTACCGAAGGGCGTGTTAACGGACCCGGACACATCGCCAATTGTATCGGACTCAGAGGACCGGAATCGGCTGATTATGTGTGGCTGACAGGAAGTGGAAAACTGCCATATGATTTGCAAATCGGTGGATTTGCAACCCGCCCTAATGATGCATCTAATTATCGCCAGATGCAGATTGAAATTTCTCCAACATCGAATGGAGGTTCCGGAAATCAATATACGGTAACAGCGCGTATTAAAACATCCAGTACAGGAAATTTTCAAACGGTTTTTGGTCCTTACACCTTACCTTATGATGCTCCGGATAGTCTAAAACTTGGTTTTGCAGCTTCAACCGGGGCCAACTTTAACAAACACGATGTTCGTAACCTGCTAATTACTACCTCCACGGGAGTACGGGTAAAAAAGTCTGTGGATAAATCTTTAGTCAGGGTTGGTGATAGTTTGACTTACACATTAGACATGTTAAACCAAGGAGATGAGGATATTACCGGGCTAAAATTGAGCGATGTATTTTCAATGCCTTCCTGCTTTCAAATAACATCTATTACGTTTGACAATCAAGGAAATACTGCAAATACTGCAACAGGATATAGTGCTAGTGATTTATCAAATATTGCGGTCAGTTTAGCTGCGTATGGCAATAGTCAACTGATCATTAAGGGAAAGGTGATTGATTACCCTTCGAATGGTGTAATTACCAATACGGCAACTCTTGACCTTGGCACATCAGGTGTCACTGATACGGATATAACCAACAACGTCAGTTCTGTTTCAACCTTTGTTTTGAACGACGATGAGAAAATCTCCTTAGTGAAAACAGTTTCAAACAGTACAGATTTTCAGTTGGGAGATGTTGTAAAATATAATTTCACAGTATCGAATCCGGGTGAAGTTTCACTATCTAATGTAGAATTGACTGATAATAAGTTATCTCCTGCTCCTGTATATGTAAGCGGCGATATGAAATCGGACAATATTCTCGAACCGGGTGAAAGCTGGCTTTATACGGGGAATTATACAGTTACGCAAGCTGATATTGATTCGGGAAAAATCGTTAATCAGGCTATTGTTACTTCATTAGATCCTAACAACGTAGCAGTTACGGATACTTCAGGTACTTCAGCCACTAATAATGACCCTACTGTCGTTTTATTAAACAATAATTCTAAAATTACTTTGGTAAAAACGGTTTCAAGTTCGGGTGCCTATAGTTTAGGGAGTACGATACGTTACCTGTTCTCCGTAAGCAATACCGGCAATACAGTGTTGTCAAACATCTCAATTACTGATAACAAACTTTCTTCGGTTGTTTACCAAAGTGGTGATATAAATCTCAATGGAAAACTCGATGTGGGTGAAACGTGGCTTTATACGGGAGAATATATTGTTACCCAGACAGACATAGATACCGGAGAAGTAACTAATTCCGCTACCGTTACAGCAAAAGATTCTAAAAACAACGATGTAACGGATATTTCCGGCACTTCAGCTAGTAATGATGAACCGACGGTTACGCCCATAAACCCCACAAGTAAAATCGCTCTGACAAAAGTGATCAGCAATTCCGGTCCGTTCAAATCAGGAGATGAGATAAAATATTCACTGACAGTTTCAAATACGGGCAATACGGATTTATCAGATATCAGTATCACCGATAAGAGGTTGCCCAATCCTGTGATTTACATAAATGGGGATGTAAATAATGATAATCTGCTGAATGTACCGGAGACCTGGACTTATTCCGGCAACTACATTGTTACACAAGCTGATGTGGATTCCGGTTTTGTTTCCAACATTGCGACAGTAACAGCCAAGGATCCATCCTCTAATACGGTACAGGACATATCCGGCCCTACTATTTATGAAGATGCTCCTACAAAGACTATTTTACCTCAGCATCCCGAAATTGCTTTAATAAAAACAGTGAGTAATAGCGGGACTTTCCGCTTAGGCGACATAATCAGATACGACTTTACAGTAGCTAATACAGGCAACGTTACCTTGCAGATAGATTCTTTGTCTGATACGAAGTTACTTAAAACCAATATCGCATTTGTAAGCGGAGATGTCAATGCAAATGATTTGCTCGATGTAGGTGAAATCTGGGTTTATTCCGGATCCTATCAGGTAATTCAGGCGGATGTTGATTCGGGACAAGTGGTTAACTCGGCGGTCGTTTATGCTTTAGATCCTTCGAATGCAACCGTTACTGATATTTCTGGAAGTACAACCATTAACGACTATCCAACGGTTACGCCTGTTGCCCAAAATGGTAAAATAGCTTTAGTGAAAAGCGTAACAAGTACGGGTTCTTATGTATTGGGAAGCACTGTCAGTTATAATTTTAGTGTAACAAATACAGGATCTGTAACTTTATCGGATGTATCTGTAACAGATAGTAATTTATCCGGAGACATTACAAAAGTTACTGACGATGCTAACGGGAAATTAGATATTGGTGAAACATGGAGTTATACGGGCACATATACGGTTACACAAGCCGATATTGATGCCGGATATATTTTAAACTCTGCAACAGTCACAGCCAAAGATCCTCAGGATAAGGATGTAAATGATATTTCTGGCAGTGCCATAAATAACGACAACCCGACGGTAACTATTGTTTTTCAGGCAGGCAGAATTGCCTTAGTCAAAGAAGCAACCAACGATGGGCCTTTTAAACTTGGCAGTGAGATAGAATATACCTTTACGGTTGAAAATACCGGAACCGTGACTTTAACTGAACCCGTCATCAACGATTCAAGGCTCAGTCAGGCTCCTGAATATCAAAATGGGGATTTGAACACTGACAACAAATTAGGAGTTGATGAAAGCTGGATATATGTTGGCCGTTACACAGTCACTCAGGCGGATGTCAATGCCGGAACCATAACTAATAGCGCTATAGTAGTTGCTTATGATACACAGGGAAATTTGGTAAAGGATATTTCCGGAACTACAGTTGCCAATGACAGTGCGACTGTGACATCTGTAAATCAGTCCCCAATAGCCAATCCGGATTCGGTAACAACCAAGATGGATATTCCGGTTCTAATTTCCATACTCGACAATGATGTACCGGGAAGTACGAGCCTGAATACAGATTCTATTCAGATCATAAGCCAGCCACAGCATGGTACTGTAATTGTTCAGCCGGATGGAACCGTGTTATACACTCCTGACGAAAATTATGTTGGCACCGACCAGTTTACTTACACTGTAAAAGATATAAATGGTAACGTCTCCAATGTTACAACAGTCGATATAACTATTCTCGACAATCAGCTGTTTATCCCGAACGTCTTCACTCCCAACGGAGATGGAACAAACGAATTTTTCGAAATCAAGGGTATAGACAGTTATTCGAATGCCGAACTTTTAATTTACAACCGTTGGGGCAGCGAGGTCTATCACAGCACATCGTATCAAAACGACTGGGATGGGAACGGACTTAATGAAGGTACATATTATTATCTCCTCAAACTTAAGAAGGGCGATAAAATCACGGCATATAAAGGTTGGGTGCTTTTAAAGAGATAAAGTATGTTTGATATAAATGGTCTAAATATAAAACTCAATAAATTTCGGATGGAAATTTCCCGGAACATAAAAATTGCGATTTTGTTTGTTTGTCTGATTGTTTCACTTGATTCAATACAGGCACAACAAAACATACAATTTACGCAATATATTTTTAATGAGCTTGCTGTTAATCCGGCTTATGCAGGGTACAAAGAAGAGTGGTATGCTCAGGCTACACATCGCATTCAATGGACCGGTATCGACGGAGCTCCAACAACTACACAAGTTTCTATTGACGGCGTAACAAACGAAGACACGAGAAATGTCGGTCTGGGGCTACAAGTTACATCAGACCAACTCGGAGCGCAGTTTGCCAACTCTCTATACGCCAACTACGCTTATAGGCTCCGGTTGGATGAAGCTGATACCCGACGGCTTTCTTTAGGAATAGGAGCCGGAATTACCCAATATGGTATCGATGGGTCCAAACTTTCGGCAGTAAGTTCCAATGACATTGCCCTGTTTCAAAATTCGGAGTCCAGCTTTATACCGGATGTCCGGGTCGGAATTTATTATACAGGACAAAAATGGTACATTGGATTATCTGCCATGGATCTGCTTTCAAGCTATTATTCGAATAATCTGATGAACTGGGATCTGGCGGATTCAACCCAAAATGTAATTCGCAAAAGACATTATTATCTGATTACAGGAGGATTGTTTGACTTATCAGAGTATACTCGTTTTCGTCCCAGTTTATTGTGGAAGGAAGATTTAAAAGGACCTTCGGTAATGGATTTGAGTGCAATGTTTATCTTCGATAACAAATTTTGGGTAGGAGCATCTTACCGCACAGGCATTAATCTATGGAGTAAAAAATATGCCGAAAATCAATCACTTACATCATTGAACGCAGTTTGCGGAATAGTTCAGTTTGTTGTTAACGACAATTTTCGTATAGGTTATTCTTATGATTATACTTTAAACAGTTTAGGATTTTATCAATTAGGGACACATGAAGTTACACTTGGATATTTCTTCCGGAAGAAATCAAAAAGGGTTTTAAGCCCCAGATTTTTTTAATCAAAATTTCGTCCGTAATCTCTCTTATACATGAATTAGAGCAACAGCTATAAACAAATGAAATACAGACTAATAAATATTTTTCTTTTATTATTTACCATTGGAATAAACATCTCTGTCAAGGCTCAGGATCAGCCTGATTTAAGAGACCGTGCCGACAGGTATTTCAGAGAATTTCAATATGCAAAAGCAGCTACTATTTATCTTCAGTTAGCCGACAGGGAAAAACCTTATTTGCACGACATGGAAAATTTGGCTATCTCTTATGCAAAAATGAACAGATACGAAGATGCCGAAATCTGGCTGGCCCGTGTAGTTTCACACCCTAAAAGCGATCCGGCAAATTTAGTCAGCTACGGACGTATTCTGAAAGCCAATTCTAATTATGTGAAAGCGAAGGAGATTTTTCAAAAATATGTAAAAAGAACAGGCAACTCAAAACTTGTTGCGAACGATATTGCCGGATGCGATTCTGCTCAGGTTTGGATTGCCCGCCCGACTAACTTCCAGCTGACCAACGAATCGGCAGTAAATACCGATCGGGCTGAGTTTTCGGCATTTCCCTTAAATAATGACAGCATCGCATATTTCGTTGGCGAACCGGAAGCGAAGAGTACAAAAACAAAAAAATATGGTTGGACAGGAAATTCATTTCTCAAAATATTTGAAGCCAAAATTTCAGGCGATTCTTTATCTCAACCGGAATTGGCTAATCTTGATTTGAACAAGTCTGTATTTCATGTAGGGCCTGTCATATCTAATAAAGCCGGAGATATTTATTTTATTACAGAGACGTACTCGGGTAAAAATACAAAAAAATCGAAGTTCGATGGACGTACATATCGTGACTATAGCATGGAACTTTATATTCAGGCAAAAGTTTATGGTGAATGGAAAGAACCTGTTTCATTTGCATACAATAATGTAAAAAAATACTCAGTCGGACACGCAACATTGAGCAAGGATGAAAAAGTGCTTTATTTTGTGTCGGACATGCCGGGAGGTTATGGCGGAACCGATATATGGTACTGTGAATTACAAAAAGACGGATCGTGGGGAAAATATGTGAATGCCGGCAAAGAAGTCAACACTTCTGGAAATGAGTTTTTCCCTTTTATAGATGAAAATGGCACACTGTATTACTCTACAGATGGTTTGCCGGGCATGGGAGGTTTGGATATATTCCGGGTTAAAGGAGAAAAAAACAAATGGTCTGAACCGGTTAACATACGTTATCCGTTAAACTCTCCGGCAGATGATTTCGGATATTGGAGCAATAAAAATTTAAACGCCGGCTATATTTCGTCCAACAGAGAAAACGGAAAAGGGGATGACGATATTTATGCATTTAAATATGAAAAGCCGGAGTCTCTGTTGATTCTTTCCGGTACTGCTTATGATAAAAAAACATTAAATGCCTTACCGGCTACTTCGGTGACTCTCTTTGACCGGAATAATAATATTGTAGCCAAACAGCAAACAAAACCTGATGGTACCTTCAGTTTCGAACTTGATAAAAATACAAATTACCACCTGCAGGGGACAAAGTTTAGCTATTATCCGGATACTGCAACAGTAAGTGAAAAAACACCGGGAAAAGATTCTATACAAGTGAGTTTATATCTCGATCCACTTTTCGTGAAAGGAAAAGTATTCCGTTTAGAAAATATACACTACGACTTCGACAAATATAACATCCGCCAGGATGCTGCTGTAATACTTGATAAACTAGTACAGATTATGCACGAAAACCCGACACTGAAAATTGAGTTAGGGTCGCATACCGATAGCAGAGGCACCGATGAATACAACCAGAAACTCTCGCAGAACAGGGCTCAGTCTGTAGTGGATTATTTAGTAAGCAGAGGTATTGCCCGCGACAGAATGGTGGCCATGGGTTACGGAGAATCCCGTTTATTAGTTAAATGCACCGAGTGTACGGAAGAACAACATCAGGAGAACCGGCGTACAGAATTTACGGTACTCGAGTATTAGTGATGTGGGTTTGGGCCTTTATAAGAATATATTATCTTTGTGTTGCTAAAAAAACAAAAGATAACAATATATGAAGAAAGCAATTATTACCACTGCAAAAGGAGTCATGAAAATTGAATTTTATGAAAAAGATGCTCCTAACACAGTCAAAAATTTCTGCGATTTAGCCGAAAAAGGATTTTACAACGGACTGACATTTCACCGTGTCATTCCTGATTTTGTTATTCAAGGAGGATGTCCTATCGGCAATGGAGCAGGAGGCCCGGGATACACTATCAAATGCGAACTGGACGGCGATAACCAGTACCACGATCGCGGAGTAGTTTCGATGGCACACGCTGGCCGCGATACCGGAGGCTCACAATTTTTTATTTGTCACAGTCGGCATAATACAGCTCACCTCGACCGCCATCACACCTGTTTTGGCCGTGTAGTGGAAGGGCTTGATGTAATTGACGATATTCGCGCCGGCGATGTAATGGAAAAAGTTGAAATTATTGAAGAATAATTCACATACAATCTTTATTTGGAAACAGCATCCTGCCAATAAATTGGCGGGATGCCGTTTATTTTTTTCTATGTATATTTGTTTTTTAGAAACTTAGGGTAAAATTTTTTCGGACATCTGCCCCAATGGCTAAACTCTACAACTACTTACTACCCACTAATTCCGATTTTACATTTTCCCCCTTTTTTTATATATTTGCGCATCGTACCAAAAACTGTGTTGAAAGAAACTTAATAGCATGCAATTTTCCGAAATAATAGGTCAGGATGAGGTAAAAAAACGCTTTATACGCACTGTGCAGGAACAGCGAATTCCTCATGCTCAATTACTGTACGGACCTGAAGGTGTAGGAAAATTGGCAATGGCTGTTGCTTACGCACAGTATATCAGTTGTGAAAACCGTGGCGAGACAGATTCGTGCGGAGTTTGTCCTTCGTGTGTGAAGTATAAAAAGCTGATTCATCCGGATCTGCACTTTGTTTTTCCAGTTATTAAACCTGCCGGCAAACAATCGGTTGTATGCGATGATTTCATATCAGACTTCAGAACTATGCTGATCGAAAGTCCGTATTTCAGCGTAAATGAATGGTTTGCCCGTATTTCGGGAGATGCCAAACAAGGAATGATATACGCGAACGAAAGCCAGGAAATTATCCGAAAACTCAGCCTAAAAACCTATGAGTCGGAATATAAAGTAATGATTATCTGGCTACCAGAAAAGATGAATGAAACCTGCGCAAACAAGTTGCTGAAAATTCTGGAAGAACCTCCAGAAAAGACCATTTTTCTTTTAGTTTCGAATGAACCGGATAAAATAATTACTACAATATTGTCGCGTACCCAGCATGTGAATGTTCCCCGACTGACAGACGATGATATTACGGTGGCTTTACTCAGGAACACAAATGTGGAAGTTTCGCAGATAGATGCCGTAAACGTAGCCCGAATTTCCAACGGCAGTTATCTGAATGCGCTGGCAATATTAAACAGTGATGACGAAAATAAAATCAATTTCGAACGGTTTGTTATGATCATGCGATTAGCCTGGCAAGTGGGAAACCGCAAAGATCATGCTTCGCTGAAAACACTAAAAAAATGGTCGGACGACATGGCGGCTTCTTCAGTAGGACGTGAACGTCAAAAAAACTTTTTGGTTTACAGTCAGCGAATGATACGGGAAAATTACATTCACAATTTACAAAATCCCGATCTGAACTATATGACCAATTACGAATCGGATTTTTCTCTGAAATTTTCGCCGTTTATAAATGAACGGAATGTGGAAGATTTAATGTCGGAATTTGCATTGGCCGAACGCCATATCGAGCAAAATGTAAATGCGAAGATGGTGTTTTTCGATTTGGTGTTGAAAGTGATTATGTTACTAAAAAAATGAACTCGCAATCATTAAAAACTATATATATTTCACGGGTAAAATGCCCGTCTTAATTATTCAATTTATAATAACAGATTTTCAATGGATTTTACACTAAATAGCGGCGGATGCTCCATGAATAAAAAGGGATGTGCCTGCACCTCGAAACAGAAACTCAGCGTACACGACTGGCTGTGCGACTTACCCGAAACAGTGAAAGATACTGATTTTGTGGAAGTACAATTCAAAAACACCCGCAAAAGTTTTTATCTGAACAGCAACAAAATTCCTCTCGAAAAAGGAGATATGGTTGCCGTAGAAGCATCTCCGGGGCACGATATCGGAGAGGTTACTTTAACAGGACGTCTGGTGCTGAAACAAATGGAAAAAAACAACATCAACTTCGATCGCTTCGAAATAAAAAGAATATATAGAAAAGCAAAAGATACTGATATTGATAAATATAACGAAGCAAAAGCACGTGAACAGGAAACAATGATCAAATCGCGTCAGATTGCCGAAAGCCTGAATTTAAATATGAAAATTGGCGATGTGGAATTTCAGGGAGATGGCAATAAGGCCATTTTCTACTACATTGCAGATGAACGTGTCGACTTTCGCCAGTTGATAAAGGTTTTTGCCGAAACATTCCGGATTCGCATCGAAATGAAACAGATTGGAGCTCGCCAGGAAGCCGGACGCATTGGCGGTATCGGTCCGTGTGGACGGGAACTTTGCTGTTCCGGCTGGATGACAAATTTCAGTTCGGTTTCAACAACAGCTGCACGTTATCAGGATATTTCACTGAATCCGCAGAAATTAGCCGGACAGTGCGGAAAACTGAAATGCTGTATGAATTATGAGTTAGATACTTATGTAGACGCTCAAAAAGATTTCCCATCCAAAGAAGTACGGCTCGAAACAAAAGATGGTACCTATTATCACTTCAAAACAGATGTATTCAAGGGACTTATCTCCTACTCTACTTCCGAAACTTTTGCAGCCAATCTGGTAACTATCCCTGTTGATCGAGCCAAAGAAGTAATCTCGATAAACAAACGAGGTCAAAAACCCGATTCATTGGAAATAAAAACAGATACAAATGGAAAACCGGTAAAAGTTGATTACGAAAATGTAGTCGGGCAGGATAGCCTGACCCGTTTTGACAGTTCTCAAAAAAGGAAAAAAACTCATTCCGGAAAAAAACGGGACAGCGGCACTCCAAGAGGGAATAAAAAGATAACTCCAAGAGCTGAGAACAAACCAGATAAACCTCAAAAAGATGAATAAAACAACAGGTATAATCAAAAATCTTTTGCTGCTTATACTGCCGGCACTGATTTTCTCCTGTTCTAATAATGATATTTATTTTCAATACTACACAGTCCCTGTTTCAGGTTGGAGCAGGGACAGTAGTTTTGTTTTTGATATAAACATTCCTGACACACAACAATTATATAATGTGTATGTAAATGTACGCAACAGAGGCGAATATCCACAGCAAAATCTTTGGCTTTTTATCCGTCAGACAACTCCGGACAGCACGGTCATTGGAGATACCATCAATTTCTATTTAGCCGATCAGCGTGGTAAATGGTTAGGTTCCGGAGTGGGAGCAACATTCAAAATGCCTGTTTTATATCAACAGGGAGTACGTTTCTCCAAAACCGGAATTTATAAATTCAGTATTAATCAGGGCATGCGTTACGACATTCTGCCCGGCATCAACGATATTGGTATGCGGGTGGAAAAAGCTGAATGAAATCATCGGTAAGTGGCAAGAGATAAATGGCAGATAATAAACCCATAAACTATTTGAATATCTGAACTTTACAAAACAACAAACCTTATAAGTCTCAGACCTCAAACAAGGAACAAAAACGTGAGCAAAAATAAATTAGCAAAATTTGCGGAGCTGGAAACCTATCCACATGTATTTCAATATCCATCTCAGGCACTGAGTGACGGACAATCTCCCGAAATAAAAGGCAACTGGAATAAAACCTTTTTCAAAAATAATCAGCCCATTGTATTAGAACTGGGTTGTGGCAAAGGCGAATATACCGTAGGATTAGCACAACTTTTTCCGGATAAAAACTTTATCGGTGTCGACATTAAAGGAGCACGAATATGGACAGGCGCTAAAAATGCTTTGGAAAAAGGACTGAAAAATGTGGCTTTTTTACGCACCAATATTGAAATGATACATTATTTTTTTGCCGAAAATGAAGTCAGCGAAATATGGCTGACGTTTCCTGATCCTCAAATGAAAAAAGTTACCAAACGACTGACTGCAACAAACTTTATGGCAAATTATCAGCGTTTCGTAAAACCGGGAGGATTAATTCATTTAAAAACGGACAGCAACTTCATGTTTACCTATACCTGCCAAATGGTAAAAGCCAATAATTATGAAGTACAATTTAAAACTGATGATCTTTATGCCTCGGATTTGGTCGATCCTATCCTTGATATTAAAACTTATTACGAGCAGCAATGGCTTGAACGGGGATTAAATATAAAATATATCCGGTTCGCATTGGAATATAAAAACAATTTCATTGAGCCTGATATAGAAATCGAACATGACAGTTACCGAAGTTTTGGCCGGAGCAAACGTCAACATCTGAGTTAACTACACTCAAACTTTTTCCTGACTGAAATGTTCAACAATTATTAGTACAAACAAAAATTTTGAAAATACGTAAACTTAACGGATAGCTTTTCTAAACAGCCTGTTTATAAAATATTAATACTACAATTCCGGCTCTGAATATTATAAAAACCATCCGCTATGTTTCGATTCAGAAAAAACAAATCAAAAATGGCAACTTTATATCCAAAATTAGTATTAGATGCACTTGCACATGTACGTTACCCGGGTACCGGTGCCGACATCGTTTCGTCGGGAATGGTACAGGATAATATCCGAATCAATGGAAACAAGGTAAGCTTTTCCATTATTTTTGAAAAACCAAATGATCCGTTCGCCAAGTCGGTAATCAAAGCAGCCGAACAGGCTATTCTGACTTACATTGGCGAAGATGTTGATATTAAAGGAAATATCACGGTAGAAATGAAACAGGCGCCTCAACCAAAAGTTGCAGCAATTTTACCCGGAGTAAAAAATATCATTGCCGTATTTTCCGGGAAGGGGGGGGTAGGTAAATCTACTATCGCCTCCAACTTGGCCATTGCTTTAGCAGACCAGGGTTATAAGGTGGGACTGCTTGACGCTGACATTTACGGGCCTTCCATGCCCAAAATGTTCGGAGTAGAAGATGCCCGTCCGCTGATGGGAGAAATTGATGGACGTCAACTGATTATTCCAATCGAAAAATATGGCGTAAAAATGCTCTCTATCGGTTTTTTTGTTGATCCGGAGAATGCTCTTGTATGGCGGGGAAGTATGGCAAGTAATGCATTAAAACAACTTATTACTGATGCCGACTGGGGTGAATTGGACTATTTTGTTATGGATCTTCCTCCCGGAACAGGCGATATCCAGTTGACATTAGTTCAAACACTTGGTATTACCGGAGCAATTGTGATTACCACGCCGCAGGATGTAGCTTTGGCTGATGCCCGCAAAGGAATCAATATGTTTATCGGTGAAAAAGTAAATGTGCCGGTTTTAGGATTGGTTGAAAATATGGCATGGTTTACACCAGCCGAATTGCCTGAAAATAAATATTATATTTTCGGAAAAGATGGTGGTAAACGTTTAGCGGAAGAGATGAATGTTCCGTTACTGGGGCAAATTCCGTTGGTACAAAGCATACGGGAACATGGAGATGCAGGCAAACCGATTGCTTATGATGAAGACAGCATGATGGCATCTGCATTTCGATCTTTGGCCGAAAAAGTGGCTGAGCGTGTAAACTACAGAAATGAAAATTTAGATCCGACCCATAAAGTCGAAATTATAAAATAGGAAAAAATAAAACTTTGATTTACAAGGGTATTCTGCAATGCGGAATACCCTTTTTTACATATATTATATTATGAGATAAAATTAATTATCTTTACAGCCTGATTTATCCGAAAAGCACTAAGTTTCATATTCAAACAAAAATATATATGAAACAACTGATAATTATATACTTAAATGAAACCAACCATTATTGATTTACTGAACAGTAGTGTTGAGAAATATAGTTCAAACCCATTTCTGTGGGAAAAAACAGAAAAAGAATTCCTACCTGTTACTTATCTCGAAACAAAACAACAAGCCCAGATTCTCGCAGCAGGACTAATCAAACTCGGAGTAAAACCGGGAGACCGAGTTGCCTTACTATCCGAAGGGCGTAATGCATGGATTATAGGCGAACTTGGAATTTTGCATGCCGGAGCCATCAATGTTCCACTCTCTATTAAACTCGAAGAAAGCAACGACCTCATTTTCCGCTTAAAACATTCGGAAGCAAAATATATTCTTGTATCGGGCGGACAATTAAAAAAAATCCGGGCGATTATAAAAGATCTCCCGGAAGTGCAATCCGTTATCCTGATAGACGAACAGGTTGATTATGAACCCAAAGAAATTACGCTCACACAGCTGATAAACTGGGGAAAAGGCATTTTGGCAAAAAAACCTGAAGCCATAAACGAAGTTACGCATAAAATTAAACCGGACGACATAGCCAACATCAGCTATACTTCAGGAACCACAGCCGATCCCAAGGGCATTATGTTAACACACCGCAACTACACGGCAAATGTAGAACAGGCCTTGACACTTATGACAATTCCGCCAACATTCAGAACATTGATCATCCTTCCATTAGATCATTGCTTCGCACATGTAGCAGGATTTTATAGTTTTATGGCTTCCGGGGCAAGTGTAGGAACTGTACAAACAGGAAAGACCGGTTTGGAAACCCTGAAAAACATTCCGATAAATATCAAAGAATTACAACCCGACTTATTATTGAGCGTGCCTGCTTTGGCTAAAAATTTCAAGAAAAATATAGAATCATCTATTCGTGCTCAGGGGAAACTTGCCAATAAAATATTTCATTTTGCGATGGAGATGAGCTATTCTTACAACAAAGAAGGATACAACAAAGGACGCGGACTTCAATTTCTGAAAAAACCGTTACTTCTGTTATTTGATAAAATCTTATTTAGTAAAATACGCGAAGGATTCGGTGGAAAATTAAAATTCTTCATTGGAGGAGGCGCCTTGCTTGATATAGACTTACAACGCTTTTATTATGCAATCGGTATACCGATGTATCAGGGTTATGGTTTAAGCGAAGCTACCCCGATTATTTCATCGAACGGGCAAAAGCGCCACAAATTAGGTTCTTCCGGTTATCTGGTTACACCCATGGAACTTAAAATATGCGATTTGGATGGCAACCAATTACCCAATTTTGAAAAAGGTGAAATTGTAATTAAAGGCGAAAATGTAATGGCCGGCTATTTCAAAAACGAAAAAGCCACCGCAGAAACAGTCGTTGATGGATGGTTGCATACCGGTGACATGGGCTATATGGACAATGATGGATTCCTGTATGTTGTCGGACGATTTAAAAGTTTGCTTATTTCCGGCGATGGCGAAAAATACAGTCCGGAAGGCATTGAAGAATCATTGGTAGAAAACTCTAAATTTATCGATCAGGTAATTTTGCACAACAGTCAGAATGTTTACACAGTAGCTGTATTAGTAGTAAATAAAGAAATGCTCAAAAGCTATGTAAAACATAAAAATCCGGGATTGGCATGGGATAGTCGGGAAGCAAAAGAAATTGCCCTGAATAAAATTCAACGGGAAATAAATGAATATCGTAAAGGAGGAAAATTCGAGGGTATATTCCCTGAACGCTGGTTGCCGGCAGGAATTGCTATTGCCGACGAACCATTTACCGAACAAAACGGATTGGTAAACAGTACTATGAAAATTGTACGGGGCAAGGTAGAAGAACGTTATGCCAAACGAATGGAAAAACTTTATGAAGCCGGTGGAAAAGAAATTATAAGTGACGAAAATATAATGGCAATTTCATAAAACAAAACAACGTATCAATGTTATAAATTCTATAAGCTAATAACCTCTGAATAGTTGTAAAAAAAAACAGCGACTAAAAAATCATTGAATTTCAACTTGATGATTTTTTAGTCGCCGTTTTTATCTTGATATGAATTCCGGCTAAAATTATTACCGGCTTATCCCACTTTAATATTCAAAAGCGCCAAACTCACTCTGAATAAACAATTCCTTTTTATCAGAAGCTTCGCAACGGCCAATTATCTGTGCATCGATATTGAATGATTTTGAAATTTCAATTACCTGCTGCGCATAAGTTTCAGGCAGATAAACTTCGAGACGATGTCCCATATTAAAGACCTTATACATTTCTTTCCAGTCAGTTCCGGACTCCTTCTGAATAATACGGAACAACGGCGGAACCGGGAAAAGGTTATCTTTAATTACTTTCAGATTTTCAACGAAATGCAGGATTTTAGTCTGAGCCCCACCCGAGCAATGTACCATTCCGTGAATTTGCGGACGCAAAACTTCGAGCAATTTTTTGACCACAGGAGCATAAGTACGGGTTGGAGAAAGCACTAACTTTCCGGCATCAATACCCAATTCCGCAATTATATCAGTCAACCTGTATGAACCGGAATAAGCCAAATCTTTCGGAATGTCGGCATTATAACTTTCCGGATATTTATCAGCAATGTAATTTGCAAAAACATCGTGGCGGGCCGAAGTCAGTCCGTTGCTGCCCATGCCTCCGTTATATTCTTTTTCGTAAGTAGCCTGCCCGCACGAAGAAAGTCCGACAATCACGTCCCCCGGCTGAATATTGGCATTATCAATTACATCAGAACGTTTCATCCGGCAGGTGACAGTGCTGTCAACAATAATAGTACGAACCAAATCTCCGACATCGGCAGTTTCACCTCCGGTAGGATAAATGTTCACACCCATTCCCGACAATTCATTCACTAAATCATTTGTTCCATTAATAATAGCAGATATTACTTCGCCCGGAAGCAAATTTTTGTTACGGCCAATAGTCGACGAGAGCAGTATGTTATCGGTTGCCCCTACACAAAGCAAATCGTCTATATTCATAATCAGGGCATCCTGCGCAATACCTTTCCATACCGACAAATCTCCGGTTTCTTTCCAGTAAACGTAGGCCAGCGACGATTTTGTGCCTGCGCCATCAGCATGCATAATATTGCAATATTCGGGATCACCTCCGAGAAAGTCCGGAATAATTTTACAAAAAGCCCTGGGATAAAGACCTTTATCAATATTTTTAATCGCATTGTGGACATCTTCTTTCGATGCTGAAACTCCTCGTAAATTATAACGTTGGTCGCTCATTGGTTTAAAATTATATATATTCTGATTTTGTTATTCTAAATTTTACCGTCCGGAATGATAAATTATCTCACGGATTTTTTTATTGAATTTTTCTTCTTTCAACAATTTTTCAAGTGTGATGTGCATCCGGTAACACCAAAAGTTTCGCGGATTACTCGGCACATTAATTCGCTCGGCAAAAGGATGCTCAAGACACAATTTCGTTTCTACCGACATCCAGTCCTGCCACGGAAGAATCACCCACATAGCTTTTGATTGCAAATGCTGATCGACAATTTTTTCGGCAATCCACTGTTCACATTTTTCAGGAGCCGGCCCCGGCAACCCAAGTGCCACATTGTAAAAACGTTGTGTCAACGTCGGATCCTCTTCCCACCATGCACGAATCGGGTTCATATCGTGAGTCGAAGTCGTACAAACCGAAAGGTAAGGCGCATCTGCCGGCATGGCAAATTCAGTATTCGGACGTTTAGGCATACGCTGTATTTCAAGACTGAGAATTTCAAGCGCATGCATCACATCGGGCACCGAATCGGGTACCATACCCAAATCTTCGCCGCAGACCAACATATTCGTTGCCGAGATCAATGCCGGCAATTTTTTCAGTGCCTGCTGTTTCCAGAATTCATTATGCCGATGATAAAAATAATCCACATAAATACGGTCGAGCGTACGGCGTGTTTCATCATTCAAATCGCGAAACGAAGCCGACGAATGCATGGAAATTCTCGGGTGGAATTTTTCAGAATCACGAGCATCCCGCAAAAAAAGCACCTCGCAATGCAACATATAAAGTCCGTCGCGAATAACCAATTCTTTATTGCCAAAATTATAACCCAGCAAGGCAAAATGTGCTTCTATTTTTTTCTGAGTATCATATTCCGGTTTAAATTTATAGTTCTGCCAGCCATCAGGCAACAGATACTCCCGAATCACATCATCGGTATATTTTCCGAAAATAGCATAAAGCACATGTTCCTTCATATAGGGTTTCAGAAAACGTTCCTCATTCCACCATAAGCCCCGAGACTGAAGTTCCTCACGGGTAAATGGCAAAGCCGGATTAAACGAACCTGTCAGCCCCCAGACATCATTCACCGGAATTTCCCAGATACGGAAAAATCCCAGAATGTGATCAATACGATAGGCATCAAAATATTCCGAAAGCTTTTGGAATCTTTTTTTCCACCATAAATAGCCATCCTGAGCCATAAGTTCCCAGTTGTATGTCGGGAATCCCCAATTCTGACCGGTCACCGAAAAATCATCCGGTGGCGCTCCGGCCTGCATTTGTGTATTGAATAATTCCGGTTCTACCCAGGCATCCACGCTTCGCGGACTTACCCCGATCGGCAAATCTCCTTTAATAGCAACACCTTTCGATTTGGCATATTCGTGCACTTCCGAAAGTTGTCGGTGAAGATGATACTGTAAAAAATAATAAATTGCTATTTCATGATATTGCGGTTTATCCGGTTGACACAGAGTCTCTATCTCATTTTTATTGTAAACGCTATATTGATCCCACTTACCAAATTCCGGAGTTCCGTACAAATCACGCAAATACGAAAAAGCAGCATACGGCACTAACCACTCTTTATTTTTTTCGAAAAAAACTTTATAATCCTCTGATGCAAAAATCTTCTTTCTCTCCTGCGGATAAATTTCCTGAAAATACTCCCACTTTACATTCATCACATGCTGATAGTCGGAGAAAGTTTTTTCGTTAAGCTCTTGCTGTTTGGCCTCAAAATATTCTTTTCGGCTTTTATCTTTCAACTTCCCGATTTTATCCAAATGCAGATAAATTGGATGTAATGCATATACCGAAACCGCATTGTAAGGATACGAATCGTAATTGGTATGATATAAAATGGTATCGTTAATCGGAAGAGTTTGTATCAATCGCTGACCCGTTTTGGCAGCCCAATCAATCATCAGTTTCAGATCATTGAATTCTCCTGTACCAAAACTTTTTTTACTACGCAGCGAAAATACCGGAATTGCCACACCGGCTCCTTTCCACGAGTCTATCGTGCGTTCGAAATGTTCATCGTTTACTATCGTGTAACTTTCCGGAACAAAAGACTGAATTTTGCGGTTCGGCCCCCCACCCCATGCTAACACTTCATCCGTTTCTGTATCAACAATCAAAAACTTATATTCAAGTGGAAAAACGAGGTCTTTACTATTGAACCGGATTTCAAAAAAGGGAAATTCATTTTCGGACAGACGCACTTTTTTAGCCACATCCCAATTGCCCAAAGCCGGTTGGTTTCCGACAATTGCAAAATGACGGTCTGGTTCTATTTGCGGACAGTTCAGTCTCAAAAGTAAATCTCCCGGATTCAACTCAACTGAAACGGGAATTCTTTTAAAAAAGATATTCTGAAAGACGGTGGATTTAAACGGGCCATCACCATACGGACCCCGCCAGACATCGTTAATCACGACGAATCCGAAATCTGATTTAAAACTCAGGTTTCGACCACCACCATATTCATAGTGAAACGACTTATCCTTATCGACGATAACGTACTGGTATAATATTGCAGGAGTTTGATCAATATTGATTTCGACATGCCACAGCGACTGGCTATCGCAATACATATTAAAAAATTCAAATTCTGCATCAGAATCTTCTCGCTTACACAGTAAACCTAATGACTGGCCCCAAAGCGTTTTATAATCAATTGTAAACCGAATTTTCATAACTTATTACAAACTGTCAGACCACAAATTTACGAAAATAAAATACAATCTAAATTAAGTGCCGGCACGACATTTTCAAAACCTGCGCAAACATTTCGATTTTCCGGATAATAAAAAACCTTCTTAGCTTACAACTTAAGCTAAGAAGGTAAATGAGGTACCTGGCGGAATCGAACCGCCGTATGCGGTTTTGCAGACCGGTGCCTAACCACTCGGCCAAGGTACCTTGATTTTTCGGACTGCAAAGATATGGAATTTTTCGATTCACACAAGGGCTTTCACACACAAAAGTCTAAAATATTTTTACATTGGCGAAGTTTCCTGATTTTTCCGTCCTCGCCAGTCCCGGATCAACTCTTTTCTGAACGAGCGTTCAGCATTAAAATAATCAAATATTTTTTCCGATCCGAGATATTTTTTCAATTTGAAGTAATAATCTTTCAGTAACTGGGCCTTTTGAATTTCCATATTTACATAGCGGTCATTCATTCCTTCGTAATTGGGATTCTTTCGCGCTTTTCTGTCGTCTCTGAATTTCCGGAAAAATTCTTTATTCTGTTCTAATAATTTCCACTGAGCCTTTTCATAATTCATAAAAATAGGTTCAATTTTCACAGCCTCCTGTGCTGTAAGATGGGCATGATCTACCATATATTGCCATTTTCTTGCATGCATATCATCCACATCGGGGACGCGATTTTGCTGAGCCGCCAGTCCTAAGCTCAGAAACAAAAGAAATATTGTTATAGTTTTTTTCATATCCGGAGCTTTATTAATTGTTATTGGTGACTTTTTCCTGAGAAGCATAATAGTCGAAAATTTCGGCGTCGTTTACCTGGGAAATAACATACATGTCATAATTTTCGACTTTGGCTGTTTTTTTATCCTGATAAACGTTGTAACCAATCCTGCTGATAAATATAATTCCGGCAAACATAGCCGCCATATATAACCATGGTCTCAAAACTCTCATCCATGATACTTTATTGAAAGAAATTGCGGATTCGAACTGATTCGAAAAATCTTCGAAGTAGTTATCAGGAACAGTAAACGGCAACCGACTACCTATTTCGTCTAACTTTATATTTTTGTTCTCTTTCATACTAAAAATGTTTTACATTATTTAAAAACACATCAGACAGCATCTGATCTTTTTCAAATATATATTTTTGTTGTAGCTTGAATAACAGAATCGATTAACTTACTGAAATTCAATATAAATCTTTCTGCTTTTAAATTCTTATTTCTATACTCTATGACAGATTTCAGACACCAAAGTTTAATTGCATATTCATTTTTATGAATTTTCACAGCAGGCACTATTCATCCGAATCTTCGAAAAATCTTTCAATCTTTTTCACGGCATGATGATATGAAGCTTTCAGTGCACCGACCGACGTTCCCAATATAGCTTCCATTTGTTCATAAGTAATATCATCAAAATACTTCATATTAAAAACTAGTCTTTGTTTTTCGGGGAGAGTCAGTATTGCCTTTTGAAGTTTCAACTCCAGTTCGTTACCATTAAAATAAGTGTCGGCCTGAAGATTTTGTAGCAACACAGTTTCCACGTCATCCATCGAAGCAATATTTCGCATCCGCTTGTTGGCTAAAAATGTCAATGTTTCATTCGTTGCAATTCGATAAAGCCATGTCGAAATTTGCGAATCACCCCGAAAGCCGTCAAGTCCGTTCCAGGCTTTCATAAAAGTGTTTTGCAAAATATCATTGGCATCATCGTGCGATAAAACCATTTTTCGAATATGCCAATACAGTTTTTCCTGATACAACCGGACAAGGCCGGAAAAAGCACCGGCCTTTTTTTGAGGTTGATTAAGCTGAAGTAGTAGTTCTGCTTCGGTTTGACTCATTATATTAGCAATTTAATTCATTTTCGATGCTCATAACTATAATAGGCCGTCTGGCTAAGCATACTTTTAATAGACCAAAGAAAAGATTGCGGGTTTAACCGCTTTCGAAAATTTTCAGGCCTTCATTGCTTTTATCATTCGATCATTACCCGACAAATCACGCCTTAGTTCAATATTTCCAAATCCTTTTTCCAAAAGCATGCTTTTCACAGCCAGCCCGAAATCCCTATGAATTTCAAAATACAACTGCCCGTTTTCAGCCAGGTACTTTTTAGCAAAATCAGCTATAGCTTTATAAAATTTCAAAGGATCGTCATCCGGCACAAAAAGAGCGAGATGAGGTTCGTAGTCCAACACATTTGGATGCATTTCTGCTTTATCTCTTTCCGGAATATAAGGCGGATTACTTACAATAATATCGTATTCGGCACCGACATCTTCCGCCAAAAGAATATCCATTACATTAAAATTCACATCGACTCCGTTTATCCGGGCATTCTGCTTTGCCACATCAAGCGCATCTTCCGAGACATCCACTCCGGCAACCAGAGCATCAGGGACATTTTTTTTTAAAGCGACAGGGATACAACCGCTTCCGGTACCAATATCCAACACCTTTTTATATTTTCCGGCAGCAAGGTCATTCAAAATCCATTCCACTAATTCTTCTGTTTCCGGTCTCGGAATCAAGACACTCGGATTAACAATAAAATTCAGGCCCATAAATTCTGTTTTGCCTAAAATGTATTGTAGTGGTTCAAAATTCTTTAGCTTTTCAACAAAAGAACAGAATAAAAAATTTTGTTCATCAGAAATTTTAGTATTTTTGTTTATAATAAGCTGGGAAAACGAAAATCCTGTAACCTCGGACAATAAAATTTTAGTTATTCCGCGTATCTCTTCTTCAGGATATAATCCGTTTAATTCCACGGCAATATAGTCAATAGCATCTTGCATATTGCAAAGATAAGTATTTTAGACTATTGCAAAAACAATAAAATTCACAAAGAAAAAGACATGAACGACATCAATACCTCTTCCGGAATAGAAGAAAAAGACATACTGTATATGCAGCGTTGCCTCCAGTTGGCTTCAATGGGAGTAGGTTATGTTTCGTCAAACCCCATGGTTGGAGCGGTTTTGGTTGTAGGCGATGAAATCATAGGAGAAGGTTATCATAAAAAATATGGACATCCCCACGCCGAGCCCAATGCTATAAACTCCGTAAAGAACAAAGAGTTACTTAAAACAGCGACCTTATATGTCAGTCTGGAACCTTGTTCTCATTATGGAAAAACGCCACCCTGTGCCAACCTGATTGTAGCATCGGGTATACCGCGCGTTGTAATCGGCACGCTTGATCCGAATCCGAAAGTCTCGGGCCGGGGAATCGAGATTCTGAAAGCAGCCGGAATTCAGGTAAAAACAGGTGTACTTGAAAAAGAATGCAGAGAACTAAACAAACGTTTTTTCATTTATCAGAAAGAAAAAAGACCTTTTGTCCTTTTAAAATGGGCACAGACCAAAGATGGTTTTCTCGACAAGACCCGCAAAAGTCACGAAGAACCACCCCTGAAAATTTCCAACCAAATCACCGGACGACTTACACACAAAATGCGGTCAGAAAATCAATCAATTTTGGTAAGCACCAATACCGTAGTTCTCGACAACCCATCGCTGACAGTAAGAAACTGGTCGGGTCGGGATCCCATACGGGTTACTATTGACCGCACGGGAAAGATTCCGGTAAGCCATAATCTGAAGAACGGGCTGATTCCAACCCTGATCTTTACTGAAGAGGAAAAAGAATCTAACAAAAATGTCGAATATATCAAAATAAACTTTGATGCCAACTGTCTGAAAACGATTTTAAACGAATTGTTCAAACGGAACATCAACTCAGTATTGGTCGAAGGCGGGGCAAAAATTCTGAATTCGTTCATACAACAAGGGTTATGGGATGAAGCCAACGTTGAAATATCGGAACAAATAGTCTGTGAGGGAGTGAAAGCTCCCGAGTTGAAAATTGAGCCATTTACTTATGAAGTATACGACAAACATCAATGGATACACTTTATTAATACTAAAAAACAGTTTTAAACAAATGACCCCATGAGTAGCATTCTGGCCATCATTTTTATTGTTTTATATACTTATACATTAACAACAACCATATCCGTATTACTCCTCGAGAACAGAAATCCAGCAAAGTCGCTTTCATGGGTTTTAGTTTTACTCTTTCTGCCCATATTAGGATTAATTTTGTATGTAATTTTCGGCCAAAATATGCGGAAGCAGAAACTTGTTTCTAAAAAAAGTTTTCGCTTCAGCCATAAAAACCAGATGATATTTGATCTTTCCAAGTTAGACGATTACAGGTCAACTATCAAAGGTAACCAAATGAATCTGATCAAATTACTTTACAAAAACAACGATGCTCAAATCTATCCTTTTAACAGAATAGAAATATTTTCGGATGGAAAGACAACTTTCGAGGCTATGTTCCAGGCTATCGAAAATGCCCAAAGCCATATCCATATAGAATTTTTCATTTTCGGGAACGACAAAATATCCAATCAGCTGCGGGAACTGCTTATAAAAAAAGCCAGAGACGGGGTGAGAGTCAGAATGATTTACGATTATTGGGGAAGTTTTTTCTTATCGCGAATGTACTTGCAATCATTGAGGGATGCAGGCGTTTATATTAAACCATTTTTACCTCTCCGCATCCGGCTTGGGCGTAGCAAAATTAACTACCGAAACCACCGCAAATTACTCGTAGTCGATGGAGAAACAGGATTTACCGGAGGTCTCAATTTTGCCGACAGATATATTTTTGGAAATGATTTGGGAAAATGGCGGGATACCTTTGTCCGTTTTAAGGGAAGTGTAGTGCACGGGCTGCAACAGCTTTTCCTGATCGACTGGTACTTCGTTGAAGGAAAAATGATAGATGATCCCAAATATTTTCCTCAGCCCAACAGGTATCGAAAAAATATCGTACAGGTTGTAAGCAGTGGTCCCGATACCGACTGGGAAGTTATTATGCAGGGGATTTCGTCGGCTATTATGTCCGCCACAAAATATGTTTACATCCACACACCATATTTCATTCCCAACGAAGTTGTTCAAACCTGTATGCAGATGGCCTCTTTGAGTGGAGTTGATGTCCGGCTCATGATTCCAGAACATTCAGACTCCCGCCTGTCCGATGCATGCTCATCAAGTTATTTGGGACAAATTATGGAAGCCGGAGTCAAAGTTTATAAATATCACAAAGGATTTTTACACAGCAAAGCCATCGTTATCGACGATTTTATTTCAATTGTGGGATCGGCCAATATGGATGAACGTAGTTTCAATCAAAATTTCGAAGCTAACGCATTTATGTACGATAAACGAGCTGCCGAACAGCTTCGCAAACTATTTGAAAAAGACATTCTTAATTGTGAAGAACTAACCCTTGAAGCTTGGACTAATCGTAAACGCTGGCAAAAACTTCAAGAATCTTTTGCACGTCTTTTCAGTCCGCTTATGTAACACAGAATAACAAATTACGCATTCGGAGAAGTCAAATCAGGGCATTATTTCACAGCAACTGAAATTACAAAACGGCCATTTCTCTCATGTCAATTTTAATAAGTATATTTGCACAACCAAAAGAAATGTAAATGAGATTTGATGAATTACCGCTGTGCGATTCTGTTCAGGAAGGATTGCAGGCTATGAATTTTCAGGAAGCCACCCCGGTTCAGGAACAAACTATCCCCGTAATTTTGAACAAAAAAGATGTTATTGCCTGTGCACAGACAGGAACCGGAAAAACCGCCGCTTTCATTCTTCCGTTGTTGCATAACTTAATAAGCGAACCACACGCCGAAAACAAAATCAATGCAATCATCATGTCTCCTACCCGGGAACTGGCTCAGCAAATTGACCAGCAAATGGAGGGATTTTCTTATTTCACCCCTTTTTCGTCGGTAGCTGTTTACGGTGGCAACGATGCTCAAGCCTGGGATGTACAAAGACGCGGTCTGACTAAAGGAGCCGATGTGGTAATTGCTACCCCGGGGCGACTTATTTCCCATATTAATCTTTACGATATTGATTTTAGCGGGATTCAATATTTTATTCTAGATGAAGCCGACCGCATGCTTGATATGGGATTTTTCGACGACATTATGCAGATTGTAAAACATCTTCCTAAAGAACGTCAAACCATCATGTTCTCTGCAACTATGCCGCCTAAAATCCGACAGCTGGCAAAAACTATTCTGCAGGATCCGGTAGAAATAAAAATTGCTGTTTCCCGTCCGCCCGAAAGCATTATGCAAACAGCTTACATCTGTACCGAAGCTCAAAAAACAGGAATTATCCGAACTCTTTTTGCCGAACATACTCCTGAAAAGGTCATTATTTTTGCCGGTTCGAAAATCAAGGTCAAAGAACTGAATAAGACTTTCCGGCAAATGGGATTATCTGTGGGAGAAATGCACTCTGATCTCGATCAGACACAACGCGATTACATAATGCATGAATTCCGGAATAATCGCGTCAGCATTCTGGTGGCTACTGATATTGTATCGCGTGGTATCGACATTGATGACATTACATTGATTATTAATTTCGATGTGCCTCACGATGTAGAAGACTACGTTCACCGTATCGGACGAACTGCCCGGGCGAAAGCTGAGGGAATGGCCATCACGCTCGTTTCGGAAGATGAACAATTCCGGTTTCACCAGATTGAAAAATTTCTCGAAAAGGATATTTATAAAATTCCTCTGCCGGAAGATCTGGGAGAAGCACCGGTTTACGATCCGGATAAATTTCGTCACGGACACAAAAAATTCTCAGGTGGGAAAGGTAAATTCAGAAGAAACAAAAATAAAAAACCGAACAATCAACAGCATTAAACGTTTTTTAGACTAAAGCTATATCCGTCTATTCATAGTTACATTATGAATACGATCAAAAAAGAATCAGCTTGTTCCCATATCCGCAACTTGAACGCCACGAAATAATCGATAAAATGAACCGGTTCGGCTCTGCGCGGCAACCGTTTTTGTTCATTATCGATTTTAAAGCAGAAAAAGGCTTCGTTATTCCCGAGCCGGATATTCAATCCGATTATATCCGGTTCGGTATTTCACCGGAAGAGCAAAATAATTACACTAATAATCAAGTATTTAAATGGGATTTACATCCAGTTTCAAAAACTGATTATGCCACCAGATTCAATTTTGTTGCCGACCAGATTCACAAAGGAAATTCATTTTTAGTGAACCTCACCCAGCCCACCGAAGTAGAAACGAACCTAACAACAGAAGATTTTTTCAATATTGGACGAGCCAAATACAAACTCTGGCTAAAAAATAAATTCACGGTACTCTCACCGGAAACGTTCGTAAAAATAAGGAATAATAAAATTTTTTCTTATCCTATGAAAGGAACCATTGATGCAACGATTCCCAATGCAGAAAAAATTATTCTCGACGACCCCAAGGAAAAAGCGGAACATGCAACAATTGTCGACCTGATTCGTAACGACCTGAGCATGGTGGCCGAAAACGTTACCGTAACAAAATACCGCTACATAGACAAAATTAAAACAAACAAAGGCGGACTTTTGCAGGTAAGTTCAGAAATACGTGGCGATTTGCCCGAAGAGTTTGAACAACATTTGGGGGATATTCTGTTCAAACTACTTCCGGCTGGTTCGGTTAGTGGTGCTCCCAAACCGAAGACTGTTGAAATTATTGAAACTGTTGAAAATTATGAACGTGGATTTTACACCGGCATTTTTGGCTGGTTCGATGGAACAAGCCTCGATTCGGCTGTTATGATTCGCTATATTGAGCAAAAGGACGAAAAACTTATTTTTAAAAGCGGGGGCGGCATTACGTTCCAAAGCGATGTAGACAAAGAATACGCAGAACTCATTCAAAAAGTATATGTACCGTTGCATTGAATCCATAAAATTACAGGACGGACAATTTTTCCGTCTCAGCTTTCACCAGCAAAGAATTAACCAGTCTTTTAAAAGCTGTTACCCGGGTTTTGCCCCGTTCAATCTTTCCGAGTTGTTGGAGACAACCAATTATCCTGAAACAGGTCTTTATAAATACAGAATCATTTTTGATCATCAAACTCAAGAAACGGAGTTTGCACCTTATAAAATGAGGAAAATAGAAAGCTTAAAATTGGTAGAGACTTCTGCTCAAACCCATGATTATAAAAACGAAGACAGGGCTGAAATAGACAGAGCTTTTGCACAACGAAGAGAATGCGATGATGTAATTATGGTCAAAAACGGAATGTTAACCGATACATCATACGCTAATATCGCCTTGTTTGATGGCGAAAAATGGTACACTCCACGCATACCCGTTTTGTATGGGACCAACAGAGCCAGCTTAATTGCAGAAAATAAAATTATTGAAAAAGACCTCAAATCTAATGATATAAACCATTTTTCCCGAATACGAATCTTTAATGCGATGATTGAATTCGGAGAAATTGAACTAAATTGTGCTGCTATTGAAAACAATCTCTACTAAAATAATGTTATTTGTATCAAAAGAATTTTGAATTGAAAGAAAAATAATCAAAAAAATTTCATTCTATATTGTCAGTTTCAAAATTAGGCGTATCTTTGCACAACTTTATAAAAAGGAACAATGAACAACAACTTCCTACATATTATACTACTCGGTATTATTATTCTCTTGCAAAACAAGACGAAGTGAGTTTGGTATGTAGATAAGTAAATAAAATATTGAAAGCCTTTCTCACTACGGTGTGAAAGGCTTTTTTAATGTTGTTTTAAGCCGAATAACAATTGCCGGCAGACAACAAATTAAAACTAAAATTCATAAAAACGAATTCAATCTGACAGGCACAGAAAAACAACCGGAAAGCGGTTATCTGTAACCTGTCGTCAAAAAGAGCAATTATGGACAAATTATTTATTTTCGACACCACCTTACGCGACGGCGAACAGGTACCCGGATGCCAGTTGAACACCGTTGAAAAAATTCAGGTGGCAAAAGCTCTCGAAACATTGGGAGTGGATATTATCGAAGCGGGTTTTCCGGTTTCGAGTCCGGGCGATTTCAATTCAGTGGTTGAAATCTCAAAAGCCGTTACATGGCCGACTATTTGCGCATTAACGCGCGGAGTTCAAAAGGACATTGATGTGGCTGCCGAAGCGCTACAATATGCCAAACACAAACGCATTCACACTGGAATCGGGACTTCCGAATATCATATCAAATATAAATTCAATTCCAATCAGGAAGAAATTTTGGAACGGGCCGTAGCCGCTGTCAAATATGCCAAGAAATATGTGGAAGATATTGAATTTTATTGCGAAGATGCAGGCCGTACCGATAACGTATATTTAGCACGTGTTGTAGAAGCCGTTATCAAAGCCGGTGCAACAGTAGTAAATATTCCCGATACAACCGGCTATTGCCTGCCATCGGAATATGGTGAAAAGATAAAATTCCTTATGGAAAATGTAAAAGGAGTGCACAATGCTATTCTTTCCACACACTGTCACAATGACTTGGGAATGGCCACAGCAAACACCATGTCCGGTGTTTTGAACGGTGCCCGTCAGGTAGAGGTGACGATTAACGGTATTGGAGAACGGGCAGGCAACACTTCACTTGAAGAAGTAGCCATGATTCTGAAATGTCATAAGAATATTGAAATCGACACGAACATAAACACACAAAAAATATATCCTATCAGCCGTATGGTTTCGAGCCTGATGAATATGCCGGTGCAACCAAACAAAGCTATCGTAGGACGTAACGCTTTTGCTCATTCGTCAGGAATTCATCAGGACGGCGTGTTGAAAAACCGCCAAAGTTACGAAATCATGGATCCGACCGACGTAGGAATCGATACAAATTCTATTGTTCTTACCGCACGCAGTGGCCGCGCAGCACTGAAACATCGTTTAAGTATATTGGGAGTAACCGTTGAAGGTCCGGCTTTGGATAAAATTTATGAAGAATTTCTTAAATTAGCAGACCGTAAAAAAGACATTATCGATGATGACATACTAATGCTTGCCGGCAAAGAACGTTCTGACAAGCAACGCATTCAACTTGATTTTCTTCAGGTGACTTCCGGCGTTGGAGTAAAACCGGTAGCAAGTATCGGTCTGAAAATAGCCGGAGAAAAATTTGAAGCGGCTGCGTCAGGCAACGGACCTGTGGATGCAGCGATTAAAGCTCTGAAACAAATCATCAAACGGAATATGAATCTTCAGGAATTTACTATTCAGTCGATGAACAAGGGCAGCGACGACATGGGCAAAGTTCACATGCAGGTGGAACACGAAGGTATTGTTTATTATGGTTTTGGCGCTAATACTGACATTGTAGCTGCTTCGGTGGAAGCATATATCAATGCTATTAATCAATTCGTGAAATAATCTGATAACAGACTACTGACAACAGACTGCTGAAATGAAAAGTTTTGAGAACTTAAGAATTTGGCAAAATGTCAGAATTTTCGTAAATCAGATATATGATTTAACCGAAAATATGAAAGATTTTGGATTCAAAGATCAAATTCAGAGGGCTGCAGTTTCTGTCATAAATAACATTGCTAAAGGATTTGATTATAGTTCAGATGCAATGTTTGTTAAATATCTTGACATTTCAAAAGCCAGTTGTGGTGAAAGTAAAAAGGATGTTGTACCTTGCCAAAGACAGGAAATATTGTAGCAACGAAAGAGCAATAGAACTTCGGGAGAAATCTAAAAGTATTTCTTCAGGAATTCATGCTTTAACCAAGTACTTAAAAAAAAGGAATAAAGAATAAATAATTAATGAAAAACGGACACATTTGAATATGATAACTATCCTGTTGTCTGTCGTCTGTTGTCCGTCGTCAAAAAAAAGTATGAAAACATTATTTGACAAAATCTGGGATGCACATGTTGTATCTTCAGTCGAAAACGGACCGACGCAGTTGTATATCGACCGTCATTTCTGCCACGAAGTAACCAGCCCTCAGGCTTTTAACGGACTTCGGGCTCGCGGACTGAAAGTTTTCCGTCCGGAACAAACAACCATGACAGCAGACCACAATACACCAACGATCAATCAGGATCAGCCGGTAAAAGATCCGATCTCCCGGAATCAGTTAGATACTTTTGCAAGGAATGCGTCTGATTTCAACATGCCGTTGTTTTTCCCGCTCGGACATCAGAAAAACGGAGTGGTTCATATTATTGGCCCTGAAAACGGCTTTACCCAACCAGGCATGACCATTGTTTGCGGTGACAGTCACACGTCTACACACGGCGCATTCGGTTCCATTGCGTTCGGTATCGGAACCAGTGAAGTGGAAATGGTGCTGGCTACCCAGTGTATTCTGCAAACCCGCCCGAAAACCATGCGCATAACCTTCAACGGGAAACTTTCGGAAGGTGTAACTGCCAAGGATTTGGCTCTTTATATGATTTCGAAACTGACAACCGGAGGTGCTACCGGCTATTTTGTGGAATATGCCGGCGAAGCTATCCGTAACATGAGCATGGAAGAACGCATGACCGTTTGTAATCTTTCGATTGAAATGGGTGCCCGCGGTGGCATGATTGCTCCGGACGAAACTACTTTCGCGTATGTGAAAGGTCGCGAATTTGCACCGAAAGGTGAAATTTGGGAAGAAAAATTAGCTTACTGGAAAACTTTAAAATCGGATGAAGGTGCTAAATTTGACAAGGAACTCGAATTTAATGCCGCTGATATTCAACCGATGATCACTTACGGAACAAACCCGGGCATGGGCATGGGTATTACCGATTCAATTCCTACATTGGACACAATTGATGAAGCCGGGCGCATCTCATTTCTGAAATCATTGGATTATATGGGCTTCAAACCAGGAGAAAAACTGCTTGGTAAAACCATAGATTATGTATTCCTCGGAAGTTGTACCAACGGTCGCATCGAAGATTTTCGTGTATTTGCCAATTACGTAAAAGGCAAAAAGAAGGCCGATAATGTAATTGCATGGTTAGTTCCGGGAAGCTGGATGGTTGAAAAACAAATTCGTGAAGAAGGTTTGTACGACATTCTGAAAGAAGCCGGATTCGAGCTTCGTCAGCCGGGATGTTCTGCCTGTCTGGCCATGAACGACGACAAAGTACCCGCTGGTAAATACGCCGTTTCAACATCGAACCGCAACTTCGAAGGCCGTCAGGGACCGGGAGCACGGACCATTCTTGCAGGCCCGCTTGTAGCTGCCGCAGCTGCAGTGACAGGTAAAATCACCGATCCGAGAATATAATGTGCCAATGTGCCAATATTCTAATGTGCCAATGAACAAATAGCGAAAAAGTTATTGAATTTATGAGTGAATTACCAAAAACCGGAAACAGAATTGTAGATTTGTCTTTTACATTTGCTTTAAAGATAGTGGCTTATGCTGAAAAATTAGAAGAACATAGAAAATACGTTATTTCTAATCAGATATTAAAAAGTGGCACTTCAATTGGTGCAAATGTACGAGAAGCCCAAAACTGTGAAAGTAAGGCAGACTTCATTCATAAATTTAAAATTGCGGCAAAAGAGGCAGATGAAACTGAATATTGGTTGCTTTTGTGCAAATATTCTGAAAATTACCCTTTCGAAGCATCTTTAATAGATGAGATAAAAGAAATACAAAAAAATTATTAACAGTATAATTAATACGTCAAAGAGCAAATAAGTCCATGTTAATTCATATTCCGAAAACGGAATCTTCGCTACAATTGGCACATTGGCATATTTTCTCATTGGCAAATTATAAAAATGGAAAAATTCATAACATTAACATCAACTGTCGTTCCACTGCCTATCGAAAATGTGGATACCGACCAGATTATACCGGCCCGCTTCCTGAAAGCAACGGACAAAAACGGTTTCGGCGACAATCTTTTTGCCGACTGGCGTTACAACAAAGACGGAAGCCCTAAGGCCGACTTCGTTCTGAACAATTCTGCATACAGCGGTTCCGTGTTGGTAGCAGGGAAAAACTTCGGTTCCGGTTCGAGTCGAGAACATGCAGCATGGGCTGTAGCCGGTTACGGTTTCAAAGTGGTGGTATCAAGCTTTTTTGCCGACATTTTCCGCAATAATGCACTGAATAACGGTGTATTGCCAGTAATTGTCTCTACCGAATTTCTTTCGGAAATTTTCAAAGCAGTGAACTCTGATGCTAAAATGACAGTAACCGTTGATCTGGAAAATCAGACCATCACCAACAACGCTACCGGCACCTCGGAATCCTTCGAAATTAATCCGTACAAAAAGGAATGTCTGCTCAGCGGTTTAGACGACATCGATTATCTGTTGAGCAAAAAAGACCTGATCGAAGCTTACGAAGCTTCACGCAAGTAAAAATTTGCCAATATGTTAATATGCTAATGTAGAAATATCATTGGCATATTGACATATTAACTAATTGACACATTGATTATGATCGAAATAATGGATACCACGCTCCGGGATGGAGAACAGACATCCGGAGTTGCATTCAGCACACACGAAAAACTAAGTATTGCCAGATTGTTATTGGAAGAATTAGGCGTCGACCGTATTGAAATTGCTTCGGCCAGAGTTTCGGAAGGCGAGTTTGATAGTGTAAAAAAGATTGCGCAATGGGCAAAACAGCACGGACACATTCAAAAAATAGAGGTGCTCGGTTTTGTTGATGGATTTACATCATTAAACTGGATTAAGGATGCAGGGTGTGAAGTTATTAATCTGTTAGCCAAAGGTTCACTTAAACATTGTACCTATCAGCTCAAAAAAACTCCGGAACAACACGTTGCCGACATCAAACAGGTCATTGAGCAGGCTACAAAAATGGGATTGGCCGTCAACCTTTATCTTGAAGACTGGTCGAACGGCATGCGAAATTCGGAAGACTATGTATTTTACATGGTTGATGAATTAAAAAACACCCCTGTTAAACGATTTATGCTCCCCGATACGCTCGGAATTCTTAATCCGACCGAGACATTCTATTTTTGCAAAAAAATGATTGATCGTTATCCTGATCTTCATTTCGACTTCCACGCACATAACGATTACGATCTGGCTGTTGCCAATGTTTATGCCGCTGTTAAAGCCGGCATCAAGGGTATTCATTCCACAATAAACGGGTTGGGAGAAAGAGCAGGCAATGCCCCCATGTCAAGTGTTTTAGCCGTTTTACATGATCATTTAAATGTAAAAACAAATTTAAAGGAAAAGCAAATCAACTCGATAAGTAAAGTTGTGGAAACCTATTCCGGCATCCGGGTTCCTCACAACAAACCGGTTATCGGCGAAAATGTTTTCACTCAGGTGGCTGGTGTACACGCCGACGGAGATAACAAGAAAAACCTATATTATAACGAATTGCTGCCCGAAAGATTTGGGCGGACAAGACAATATGCACTCGGCAAAACTTCGGGCAAAGCCAACATTATCAAGAATCTTGAGCAACTTGGCATTGAACTCGATGATGCCATGATGCAAAAAGTGACCAAAAGAGTCATTGAACTTGGCGACCGCAAGGAGCTTGTATCATTGGATGAACTTCCTTACATTGTTTCCGACGTTATTAAAAACGAGCAGGATAATCCTGTGATCAAGGTACTAAATTATTCACTGTCGCTTTCGATGGAACTACGGCCAATGGCAACAGTAAAAGTGGAAATACACGGAAAAATTTATGAGCAATCGGCTTCCGGCGACGGACAATATAACGCCGTTTCCAAAGCGCTTTATAAAATTTACAAAAAGCTTGGAAAACCTACTCCCGAACTATTGGATTATCAGGTGGTAATTCCTCCGGGAGGACAGACAAATGCCATTGTCCAGACAATTATAACCTGGCAGTTCAACGGAAAAGTTTTTAAAACAAGAGGCTTGGACGGTGACCAGACGGTAGCGGCTATTAAAGCTACCGAAAAAATGATGAACATTATTGAATCGTGAGACTTCAATAAGGTTTTGGCGATGTGTAATGTGCTATTAAAATAAATGCGGCAACAAAAAGAAGTGCAATCACAACTTTTAGAATAATGCCATAAGGTTTCTTCAAACGAACTGAATTTATTAACAATAACATGACAATAGCCATAAACCCGCCGATGGGAATTAAAATGTAATTCATGTATTTCAGATTTATTGATTAACGCACAAATATAAAGATTAAATCAAAATAGAATACAGTCAATATTCAAAATATCAAACAATTATGTCAAATCAAGCAAAAGAAGCTAAAAAATTAAACATTGCCGTTCTTCCGGGTGATGGTATAGGTCCGGAGATTGTTGAACAGGCCCTGAATGTAACAAAAGCGATATGCGAAAAATTCAATTATGAACTTACTTACGAACATGCTTTGGTGGGTGCCTGTGCTATCGATGCAGTAGGCGATCCGTATCCGGAAACAACTCATGCGCTTTGTATGAAATCGGATGCAGTGCTTTTCGGCGCTATCGGCGATCCTAAATTTGATAATAACCCGAATGCCAAAGTTCGTCCGGAACAGGGGCTTTTGAGAATGCGTAAAAGTCTCGGATTATTTGCCAACATACGCCCGGTAACTACCTTTCCATCACTGATTCATAAATCACCGCTTCGTGCCGACCTGGTTGAAGGTGCTGATTTTATGTGCATCCGTGAACTTACAGGAGGAATGTATTTCGGCCGTCCGCAAGGCCGTTCGGAAGATGGCAACACTGCTTATGATACCTGCGTTTACACCCGCGAAGAAGTTGAACGCATTATACATTTGGCGTATAAATATGCCGGACAGCGCAGGAAAAAAGTAACTATGGTGGACAAAGCCAATGTCATTGCCACTTCCCGTTTATGGAGACAGATTACACAGGAAATTGCACCTCAGTATCCTGATGTTGAAACAGAATACATGTTCGTCGACAATGCCGCCATGCGCATTATCCAATGGCCTAAAAGTTTTGATGTGCTGGTAACCGAAAATCTTTTCGGAGATATTCTTACCGACGAAGCTTCCGTTATTACAGGCTCTCTCGGCATGTTGCCTTCCGCTTCGGTAGGTATTCACACATCGGTATTCGAACCGATACACGGTTCATATCCTCAGGCTGCCGGTAAAAACATAGCTAACCCGTTAGCCACTATTCTGTCAGCGGCCCTCATGTTTGAATATGCATTTGAAATGATGGAAGAAGGCGCTTTAATCCGTGAAGCTGTTGCAGCAAGTATGGATGCCGGGGTTGTAACCGAAGATATTGCAAACGGAGGAAAAACTTACTCAACTTCCGAAGTTGGAGAATGGGTAGTAAACTACATTAAAAACAAATAAATCCGATTGGCTTATGCTTTTTAGTAAGGGCGTGACTTTTGAGTCATGCCCTTTCTTTATTTTAGAACGCTAATTTCACAAATTCACGCAAATTCAATTTACATTATTGCTAAATTATCAATAACTTACGATTTGTGTAATTTGTGAAATTAACGTTCAATAATTATAATAGTCAGAGTACGGACTCAAAGTCGCACTCGGCTTATTCTATTTTTTGTGACTTTCTGTAGCCAAAGCCAGAATTTCTTCCGATTTTCGAACAGCCTCGTTAATGTTGCTGCAAATATTGTCCGCACCCAACAATCTGTCAATACCAACTTTGACAAGTACTTCCCGCACTTCATCCGTCACGCCCGAAAGTAAAATAACCGTTTTATCCTTCCGGGACATTTTAATCAGATTTTCGAGGTTATGTGTGCCCGTAGAGTCGATGAATGGTACTTTTCGCATGCGGATAATACGAACTTTAGGTTTATCGCCGAGCTGCTTCATGGTTTCTTCAAACTTACTGGCAACCCCGAAAAAGAAAGGACCTTCTATCTCGTACACTTCCACTCCTTTGGGCAATACAAGTTTTTCGGTATCGGTGGCACCTTCGACATACACAGGTTGTGCTACTTCATTGCGAAATATAGCCACATTGGAAGTTTCGGAAATACGGCGGATAAACAGCACAACTGCCAGAAGCAATCCGAGTTCAATGGCAATTGTCAGGTCAAAAACAACCGTGAGCGTAAATGTGGTAAGCAATACGGCAACATCCGATTTAGGATTCTTCAGAATAGACTTAAATGTACGCCATTCGCTCATATTATAAGAAACCACTACCAAAACTCCGGCCAGACACGCCATAGGAATATGTTTGGTCAAATCACCGAGAAAAAGCATAATCAGCAGTAAAACGATAGCATGAATAATGCCGGCAACCGGAGTACGTCCTCCGTTGTTAATATTCGTCATGGTACGCGCAATGGCTCCGGTAGCCGGAATTCCTCCAAAAATCGGAGCAACAAAATTTGCCACGCCCTGAGCGATAAGTTCGGTATTCGAATCGTGCTTGTCGTTAATAACACCATCGGCTACGGTAGCCGAAAGCAAAGATTCAATGGCCCCGAGCATAGCTATTGTGAAAGCTGTGGGAAGTAATGTCTGTATTTCCTGAAAACTAATATCAGGTGTATGCACTCCGGGCAACGATGCATTAATGGTAAAACGGTCACCAATTGTTTCAATACCTGTTATGCCAAACTTGGTACGCAGAAAATATACAATGACAGTGAGCAAAACAATAGCCACCAACGAACCCGGAATTTTCTTAGAAAACCTGGGCATTATAAAAATAATTACAACAGAAAGCAGACCCACTGCCAATGACCACCAGTTTAAGGTATTAAAAGAATGTCCGTACACAATCCATTTATGGATAAAATCACCGGGCAAGGCTCCGGTTTGCAATCCGAACAAATCTTTTATCTGTGTGGTAAAAATTGTCAGCGCAATACCGCTCGTAAAGCCAACCACTACGGGAAAAGGAATAAACTTAATAATACTGCCAAGCCTGAGTACTCCCATGGCAACCAGCATTACACCGGCTATCATAGTGGCAATAGCCAGTCCGGTAACGCCAAACTCCTGAACAATACCATAAACAATGACAATAAAAGCACCGGTAGGGCCTCCGATTTGCACTTTACTTCCACCCAGAAAGGAAATAATGAAACCGGCTATGACCGCGGTAAACAAACCTTTTTCGGGAGTAACACCCGAAGCAATACCGAAAGCGATAGCTAACGGCAAAGCCACAATACCGACAATAATGCCGGCCATCAAATCGGTATAAAACTGCTCCTTGCTGTAATTTTTTAAAGTTGACAGTAACTTAGGTTGAAATCTCATATTATATTAATTTTTAGAAAAACGCTGCAAAGGTACTGCTATTTTATTGAAAATCTATGTTGTATAACAGTTTTTTTAGAGCAAGGCAGGTGGCGTCCAATAAGTGTTTATTCTGAACACAAATTTAGCTTCGCTGACCGTTGGTTCACAAATTTACGCAAATTCATTTTACTCTATTTCCACATTATCAACAACTTATGATTTGCGGATATTTGCGTTTTTTTTTGCCTCATCCCTAAATTTCATAAACGGGCATAAAAAAGGCCGGCTATATTTGCCGGCCTCTCAAAATATGGTTGAACAACAACGAGGTTACAACATCACTTTTGTAATCTGGGCGCCAAGTTTGACAAACACAACTCCAGTTACATTTACTGGAACTGTATTCAAACCATCTTTAGTTATTGTGCTCACAATTTTCTGTCCCATTACATTGAAAATGTCAAGATGTTGACCGGAAGTAGTAGTCAACAAAATGTTTCCGTTTGAAACACCGATTCTTGGTTCGGCAGGAATATCTACGACTGTCGTCGGACCGGTTGCCACTGAAATTTCGTTAGATTCTTCAGAGCTAATCTCACCGCTCTTTCCGATTACGGTGTAATAATAAGTCGTATTTGCCGTAAGTTCAGCTAATACCTTACTTGTTTCTCCGGTAACTGTAAATGGAGAATTGGTAATTGGTGTGTAGGTTACTCCTACTCCATCAAATGTATGAGAACCAAGATTTGTTGTTTGTTCTGTACTATTATAAGTAAAATCTGACACGATCCATTCCGAATTTTCAGAAGTAGTCCCTGCCAATGCAGACCAATCTGTATTTGGACTCGAAACAGAAGATTTTCTAATTAACACATGATCTATAGTAGCATTACTTATGCCGGCAACAGCCCAACCATTACCAGGATCTGCATCTGGATTTCCAAACACATCGATTAATACATCATTTTTAAATAACCCGATTGCATCATCCCCAGTCCAATTACAAAAACCATCATAAGCATCTGCCCCCGGAACATCAGTTTCATTATTTGCTAAAACAAAAGTTGAATTATTTGCCATATTAGTTGACTCAGGAAAACTGTAGACAGTTGCATTCCATCCACCTCCATTAACAGCTTTCTTAATTACATAACTAGATAAATCAACACTAGTCCCTGTTCCATTAAAGATTTCAACGTATTTCTTATTTCCGCCACTACCTTCTCCATATTCCGAAATAAACAAATCGGAAGCAACGACGCTTTCTTCTGCCTTTGTATACACATTTAGCTCATAAGAGTCAGCTCCGGTAAGAGCATCCCAATTCGCAGTGAAACCCGTATTGGAAACAGCGCTTGCCTCCGTAGCAACAGGAGTATCAAAAGATGCAGTTCCGGTCAAAGTAAATGTTACCGGCGTAGCATCTGTACTCGAAAGCGTAAGAGTTGCCGTATGAGCACCCACAGTAGATGGGTTGTAAGTAATCGTAATTGTACCACTTGCAGCTCCACTTGTATTGGTAAGAGTTTCAGGACTAACAGAAAATTCGGCTACATTGTCGCCCGAAACAGCAGCTGTAATATCAGCTGTTAAAGCAGCTCCGGTTACTTGTATTGTTTCTGTATCGGTAGTACTTCCGGTAACAGCAGTCATTTCCGGGACAGAAGACTCTACTGTCGTAATTGTTGGAGAAGTAGGTATTGTATAATCAGTTACAGATGCATTAGTAATTCTCCAATCGGAATAAGGCTCAGCGTCATTATCATAAACCAAAGCAAAATAAACAGTACCAGTGGTTGCTGCAATAATATCTCCAGTGCTTTTTACGGTATAACTATCCGGCACTTCAGGGGCAGCTATTGAAGTCAAATCTGTCCAGTTAGCAGAAGAAGGATCTCCAAAACCGATATAATTGGAAGACATTTTTACCAAAATAGGATTTCCCGTATATTTGGATGCATAATTAAATGAAAATGCCAAGCCATCACCAACAGCAGTAAACTTAGGGGAAATCATCCATGATTCGACATCTCCGCCCTGATATCCATTAGCAACAGCCCCATCAGATGAAGCATACCACGGTTTTGTACCGGCAAGCTCATAAGTAACCCAATCACCCAGCGTATTATTAAATGCTTCGGAATATGGAGTGGTTGCTGTAGCCGGAGTGGCAATAGTTATTGTTTTTTCAGCAACAACGCTATTATCCATATCTGCTTTTACAGCCAAAGCCTTAATTGTTTTAGTTTCGGTAATGGTAAATGGAGCAGAATATTGTGTAGAACTGGTAGTAGGAGTTGAACCATCTACTGTATAATAGATAGTAGCTCCCTCTGTTGCTGTAGCCAAAGTTATTTCAGCGCTATTGAAATATGTATCTGTTGTTTTTTCATCTCCGGAGGCACTGATTGTGGGTGTGGAAACTGTTGTACTACTTGGAGTATATAAACTAATTGTAACAGAATTTTCAAGTGCAATATATCCACCATATCCATCTCCTGAACCAGAACAAATTACCATTTTGTGTAATACAGATGGATTGTTTTTGGGATGCCAATCTGCCCTTAAGCCCGTTGGCAATTTAACTTGAAGACAATTACTTAAAGACGTTTCCGATGAATTATCTGCAATAGAAATGCCATAATCATTTGAGTTATAATCAAAATCATCATAACGACCACCAACTATGTAACCATAAACATAAGTTCCACTTGGAACGATGTTATTAGAACCGTATGCATTAATTACTTCTGCAACTGTATAAGGATCAGTTTGTGTACCAGAACCCGCATACATGTTTACATACATAAAAAAGGCCAATAACAAGAAAGTAATTTTTTTCATGTCAATCTATTTTTTAAATTATTATTAATATATGATTATTTTGCTATAAAATTTATCATTTCTCCAGTTAAATACAAAGCCATAAAAACACTTTTCTTTCAAAATGACATACTTGGACAAATTTATAAATCTTTTCCTATTTTTCCAATAAAAATACAAAAGAGTTTCATAAATGTAATTATTTTGTAAGAACAACCATAGCCTAAGTCATACAGGAAAAACACATATTAATTTTTCATGAATTTCTATAAATACTCAGGGGTAACTAAGTGATAGAAATTAAATAATGTCGTATAACTTTCAATTTAGCAGTCAGCAAATGAAGGGCAAAAGAGTTCTTTGAACGCAAATTTAGCTTCGTGAATATTTAAAAAAAAACTATTCTTTTATGGCGCGGAGCATTTCCCGTTTTCCGGGAGGACCGGGCAATCTTTCTACGGAAAACCCTGTGCTTTGCATTGTACGGCGCACAACACCTTTAGCACAATAAGTTGTAAGCACTGCTCCGGGATTGCAGGCTTCAAATATCTTCCCAAACTGAATGTCCGACCACATTTCAGGCTGTTTATCGGGCGAAAATGCATCGAAATAAACAACATCGTATTTATCGGTATGCAGGTACGAAGTAAAGTCGCCTTTTATTTTCAGCAGGCCGAAAGTATCGCTTAATGGTATCTTCTCATTCCATGCCGAACAGTGCATCTGCATAAATACATTTTGCTTTTCGGGGCATAAAACTGCCGGAAAATTCAGCCTTTCCACATTTTCTATCGGAACGGGATATTTTTCAATGCAGATGTAATGAACTTTCAATCCTCTTCTCTCCGCTTCAAGACAAGTAAGAAAAGCATTGAGGCCGGTGCCGAAACCAACTTCAAAAACGGTAAGTTCTGTTTTTTTACAATTATTTAAAGCAGCTTCGATAAAAATATGCTTCGACTCCTGAATGGCACCATGCGAAGAATGATAACATTCATCTATTCCGGAAACATATAAAGTATGCGAACCATCTTCGGTCAGTCTGATCGAAGTATGATCTGTATTCTCATGTAAAATATCTCTCATAATTTTTATGGACGAATTCTTAGCACATAACAAAAAAATATCAATACCTATTATTTTATAATATATCAATGATTTACCACGAGGGCGTCCAATAAGTGCCTATTCTGAACACAAATTACGCAATTCACACAAATTTACGCAAATTCATTTTACGATATTACCACATTATCAACAACTTATGATTTGCGTTAATTTGTAAAATTCGTGTTCTTTTTTCTTTTTATACACCTTCCATGTACCAAATAAAGAACGAATTTTATACTACAAAATCAGGCAAAAACCCAAAACCAAGCAACCGCCACTCGATGCAGGAGTAGCGGTTGCAATATTATCTGGCCGGGAAGTAAAGTCCCCAAAAAACAATTAATAATTTTGTTTTTCTTCTTCGAAATAGGCCTGAGGATGCGCACATACCGGGCATGCTTTAGGAGCTTCCTTGCCATAATGGATGTATCCGCAATTGCGGCATTGCCATGCAATTTCTTCGTCGCGTGCAAAAACTTTACCGGCTTCTACTTTTTCGAGTAAACGCAGATATCGTTTTTCGTGTTGTTCTTCAACCAACGCTACCTTGCGGAAAGTGGCAGCCACATTGGCAAAGCCTTCGGCTTCTGCCACATCGGCAAAATGAGGATAATCGGCAGTCCATTCTTCGTGTTCGCCGGCAGCAGCGGCTTTCAGGTTTTCGGCGGTAGTGCCTACAACTCCGGCAGGATAGGATGCTGTAATTTCAACCATACCTCCTTCAAGATGTCTGAAAAATTTCTTGGCATGTTCTTTTTCCTGTTCGGCAGTTTCCATGAAAATGGCTGCAATTTGCTCGAAACCTTCTTTTTTAGCTGTGCTCGAAAACATAGTATAACGCATACGCGCCTGACTTTCACCCGCAAAAGCGGTCAGCAAATTTTTTTCTGTTTGTGTTCCTTTTAGACTTTTCATATAAATTTTATTGAATTGATGAATTTCTATTTCATGAATTTAATGCTGACTTTCTGATAAATCCGGGCAGAATATTAACTATTTAAAAACAGCCGCCATTCGTCAGAAACAGTCCTAACAAAGATAAGAAAAAGACTTTTTATTTCAAATCGGATCATTAATTTTTGTTTATATTTCAAATTAAAATTGGTTACAAATCTTCAGGAAGTACATTCCATATTTACAACAGCCTTTATCCGGATAGTATTCAAAAATCAAAAAAATGTGAACTTCATAAACAACGATCATAGTCAGAACGCGACCCAAAGTGGCTCCCCGATTGGCATCACCGAAATTTGTGTTCAGAAAAATGCATTTTCGTTTCACCGTATCTCTGCAAGCGATTATTTGGATGGCCCCTCTCCGTTTTTATTTGATTATCTTTGTCGGGCAAAATAAAATTATTTACTGCAATTTCAAAATAAAATGGCAAGCTATCTCCAGGTTGAAAATCTCACCAAGTCGTTTGGCGACAATCTTCTTTTCGAAAACATTTCATTTGGCATCACCGACAGGCAACGTGTTGCACTGATCGCCAAAAACGGAACAGGAAAAACCACTCTGCTTAATATTATTGCGGGAAAAGAAGATTACGATAATGGTCAGATTACGTTTCGCCGGGATTTGCGCGTAGGCTATCTGGAACAGTCACCGGAATTTCCGGAAAATCTTTCGGTCATTGATACCTGCCTGCAATCGGACAATGAAGTTGTACGTACAGTTGCCGACTACGAGCATTGCATGTCGAACGGTGACCACACCCGGTTGGATGAAATTATCAACCGCATGGACACCTTTAAAGCCTGGGACTATGAGACACGCATCAAACAAATTCTGGGCAAACTAAAAATCAATAATTTTGAACAGAAAATAAGTGAACTTTCAGGCGGACAATTAAAACGTGTTGCGCTTGCCAACGTACTGATTTGCGAACCGGAACTGTTAATACTCGACGAACCGACTAACCACCTGGATCTTGAAATGGTGGAATGGCTCGAAGATTTTCTGAAACGTTCCACCATGTCGCTGCTTATGGTCACACACGACCGGTATTTTCTCGACCGTGTTTGTACGGACATCATGGAACTCGACCATCAGGCTTTGTTCCAGTATTCGGGAAACTACAGCTATTATCTCGAAAAACGCCAGGAAAGAATTGATTCGTTTAATGCAGAAACAGAACGAACCGTCAATATTTATCGTACCGAACTCGACTGGATGCGCCGGCAACCTCAGGCACGGGCGCATAAGTCGAGATCGCGCATCGACCGCTTTTACGAAATCGAACAGCGGGCCAAACAACGCCGCAACAACGACAAAGTGCAACTTGACGTAAAAGCCAGTTACCTCGGATCTAAAATTTTTGAAGCAAAGTATATCAGTAAATCCTACGGAGATCTGAAAATTCTCGATAACTTTTACTACAACTTCGCCCGCTATGAAAAAATGGGGATTGTGGGAAAAAACGGAACCGGGAAATCTACTTTTCTGAAAATGCTGTTAGGCGAAGTAAAACCCGACAGCGGTTCTTTCGACATTGGGGAAACTGTTGTGTTTGGCTATTACAGTCAGGACGGATTAGTTTTCGATGAACAAATAAAAGTTATTGATGTGGTAAGAGACATTGCCGAAGAAGTTGATTTAGGCAACGGGCGTAAAATGTCGGCTTCGCAATTTTTGCAATATTTTCTGTTCACCCCCGAAACACAGTATAATTATGTGTATAAACTCAGTGGAGGTGAAAAACGCCGGCTTTATCTGTGCACCGTACTCATGCGTAACCCCAATTTTTTAGTGCTCGACGAACCGACCAATGACTTAGACATTGTAACGCTCAATATTTTAGAAGAGTATCTCCAATCCTTTAAAGGTTGTGTAATAGTAGTCAGCCACGACCGCTATTTTATGGATAAAGTGGTGGATCATTTACTCGTATTTAAAGGCGATGCCGAGCTGAAAGATTTTCCGGGGAATTATACCGATTACCGTGAATGGACTGAATTACTGGAAGAACAGGAAAGAGAGGAAAAGAAAGTCTCTCCCCAACCTGCTCCGAAAGGAGAAGGAGCAAAAATAGCGGAAACTGCTCCGGCAAAAAAGAAACTCAGTTACAAGGAACAAAAAGAACTGGAAGCTTTGGATGCAGAAATTCCTCAACTGGAACAGGAAAAGGCAGACATCGAAAATCAGCTGGCATCGGGCACTTTGTTGAGCGATGAAATTATTAAACTCTCCGAACGTTTCGGTCAGCTCAATGACCTGATTGATGAAAAAACCATGCGTTGGTTAGAATTGAGCGAGATATAAAAACAAACATTGGCAGGAATAAAATAATCCTGAGGATAAATTCTGTCTTGTCTTTTCCTAAACATTATCGAGATAAAAAATTCTTGCGAGAAATCAAATACAACTTCAATAAAAAAAGGCTGCTCATTTGGCAGCCTCTTTCTATTCTTAAAATCAAGTTTATTTGACAAGTACTTTTGTTCTCAAAGTTTCACCCGAAACAACTTTTACAAGGTATATACCTTGTGGAAGCGTTGCAGAATAGCTATCTGATTTGGCGGTTGTATTTATCAGAATTCTTCCTGTCACATCCGAAACAAGAATTTTTGCTCCTGCATGAATACCTTTCACGTTCAAAGTTTTATTATAAGCATAAGCTTTAATATTGGAACTATTTACGACTTTATTTCCGGTTGAAGGCAAGCTGAAATAGCCACTGCTAATTAGCTTCCGATAACCAACAGAACCATCATACGCAACATCCACAAAATTAATAGTCTCATAATAATAATCACCTTGAGGCAAGTCTACAGAATAAATATCTCCGGTAGAAGATCCTTCACTTACACGTGTCCACTTATCTTCGGCTCTATATACGGTCACATAGTTTGCAGTATATTCGCTTCCATCAATAGTAACCGATTTGATCTCCAAACTATCTATAGTGTAATTATAGGTCGTTCCCCAATCTGTAACATCTGTAACCTGATAAGCAGGAGCCAAATTTGTAAAGTCAGCAAAAGATGTAGCTACAGTAGAAGCATCATAATCTGGTTGGTAAGCAAATCCAGTCCAACTAAATAACGGATAATATGTTTTTGAAGTATTCTCGGAAGCTGTATTATATATAGTAAGAGAATCCATATCAACCGGGATAAATTGAAGCATATCTAACGTCACATTATCTCCTACAGACTTATCAAAATCAAACTTAAGGGTATGACTGCCGGAATTATCAACTCTGACACTACCAAAATAATTCATTCCAAGATTACCATCGTAAAATTTAGCATTCCATTGACGTCTGTTATTTACTCCAGCCCAATAATTCAACCAAAGTCCATACATCTCTTCTTCAGGGAAGTAAAGAGGTTTATCATCCATAGTAATTTGTGTAATATTAATTTGTTTTCCAACACTAACTCTGTCTGAAAGATAAACGTTGTAACAACCTTCATTTAGCCATGGAGTTTTAATCTTCATCCAGCCTGCTCGTCCATAGCCAAGTGGAACAATTATATTATCGGCATGGTTGTAACAGTTTGCAGACTTATCATAAGTACCGGCAAGGACATTATAAGTTACCTGTACGCTTGAAATTGTATCGGTCAATGTAATACCAGCTAAAGAATCAAGTGTAAATGCTTTTGAATATGGCCGATCAGCGGGAGTAATGAGATTTAACTTTCTATCATATTCCCGAATTTCAGGTTGATCAGCAAGATCAAAATAAACAGGATATGGTTTAATATTAGAGGTAGATGGTACCATCTCGATTGTAGTAACTGTTGTATCTGAATTTAAATAATTCACATTATCTCCTGCATAAATAGCTTTAATTGTTGTTGTTCCAACTAAAAAATTCGGATATGTAATTGATCCCATGCCTAAAACATCCACAGCAACCATATTCTTTGCCACACCGTTAATAAATAAAGTCACAGTTCCAGAACTAACAACATCATCAGATGATGTTGTTACAGCAAAATCAACTTTCACATCTTTATGCACTTCAGATGTTGCCGGCATAGAGAAGGTAATTTTTGTTGTTTTTGCATTGAGTGATGGTCCGGCATTAACAGTATCTCTGATATAATTTGCAACATAATTATCATCTCCACTGTATGCTAAAGTAAATATATTTTCGCCATAAGTTACTTCATAAGATTTTGTTGCTTGCCCATTAGCATCAAGCGATATTGTATCAAGCAATTCCGTTCCCAAATACAACAAAGTTTGCCCAAACAAGTCTGTATTCTGTTTTGTTACCGTAACATTGACTGTTGCCAGATCACCTGCATGAAGTTCTGTTTCACCAAAAGTTAACGAGAGTGCGGGTGTTGGCAAAGCTTCTTTGGGCTGAGTACCTTGGCGTGGAACGAATTTCCAACCCTGATCCACTGACTTAACCGTTATTGTCCCAGATTCAGCATTATTACCTCCATTATAAAATTCGTTATTTTCATTGCCGGTAATATAATAATAGTAAGTACCTTTACTATCAGTGCCCTGATCCCTTAAAATGAAATCCATAACTGCATCAGGAACAGTGTCTGAATAAGCTGCCAAATAAGGAGACAATGTGCCATTTATTGTACCCTGTTTCAGATACATACCTGTTTTCACATTCACAAACCGCACTCGGGGAGTTGTTCCTAATGGAACCCCTTTTTCCACTCTCCATGTAACCGAATCTCCAGCATTATAATCTGTACTTAAGGGAAGTCCGACAAGAGTACCATCTGCATTAGCACACATAGCATCGTAAGCTCCATTTCTACATTGGATAGCCACATACATTGTGTCCGGATCCTGTGTGTATTTTCCTTTTCCATCTACACCCGCCACATAAAAATTATCCCAAGCAGCTTGTGAAAATCCAGAAACAATTACTGTGCTCAGAATAAATAATGAAGTAATTAATTTTTTCATGATACAATTAGATAAGTGATTAATAATAAATTTTTATTGCAAAACTATCGGATATGCTATGTCATAGCAATGGAAAATAGTGTTTTGACATGTATAATTGTTCATATCCTGAAATTTGCGTTTACTGTTTCGCAAAATCTACATTTTTCATAATTATCAGAATTACAATTGATAAGCACAAATTTCAGAACATGAATTTTATTTTTTCATTGGTAAATAAAGGTTGGCATCTGTTATATTGGCAGAACCACCACCGGAGGCATTAAACTTATGACTTACAGCGGCATTCATCAGAGAGGCGACAGAACCTTTGCCATCTTTATTCTGGCGACGGGCTACGCGTAACAAATCCCCCCAACGATTTCCTTCAAAAGCGCATTCCAATGCGGCTTCTTTGATCAAAGCATTTTCAATCCATTGAATAGAATCGTTATGGTCATTGGTGCCATCATGCACATAATCAGGAGTTTCGATATTTGTCAGGAATGCCCGGTTACGAATACCTGCGTTGTCCCTCCATGGAGAACGCAGGAAAGTGTAAGGGGCATCGTTCTGGCGGGCATCTAAATAAAACGGAGCCGGATATGGTACGGCGGCCGTTGAATCATTAGCCGGCGGGTAACTGGTATATTGCACCCCTTCTTTATCTGCACGGGAAGAACCATCGCTTTTTTCCCAGTCAAAATTTGTTTTCACTCCGTTATTCAACAGAGCATAAGCCAGCCTCGGATAGCCAGCCCGGTTAGCTGCTTCGGCATAGCGTAAATGAAGCAAAGCTGCACGGTAAAGAAACCATTTACCAGACTGGGTATATGGATTGTCGATGCTGTAATAATCCAAATGTATGGTTTTGTTTGCATCTGTGGTCGTAGTGGTATAGTAGTCGTAGAGATATTTGAGCACCACGGGCTGACCATTTATAGAATCGAACGAAGATTCGCGGCCACGTCCATCGAACACGAAACCATTGGATTGCTGTACCTGAGTTTCCCACAAACTGTCGACCACATAAACCGACGGACGTAATTGATATTCACCGACTCCCGTATTGGCAAAAAGTTTCACAAACGGACTGGTTGATTCTGCGGTTCCACTGTAATTGACCATCCATATCATTTCATCCTGTAAACCTACATTGGCAGAACTTCCCACATCGGTTGATCCGCGGTAAAAAATTTCTTTCCACATGTTGCGGTAAGAAGTCACGTCCTGATCTTTATAACGCTGATAGCAGATTTGGAAACGGGGCTCATTGGTTCCTGCCCAAACCCAACCGCTTACCTTATTGTTAATCTGAGTCTTCGACGAACTTACATCATCTTCATCCATATAAGCTTTATACTGCGTTGCCGCAGAAACATAATCATCGTTCCACAAATACAGATCACCCAGCAACAAATGTTTGTTGATAAACTGCATATTAAGGTAAAATGATTCTCCATTATTACTAATAGTTTTGCCATAGAAAGAAGACAATGTGTTAACTTCGAGCGTCGGTATGTTTTCCATATCGCTGATCAGGTTGGTAATCAACTGATCCAACGAAATTTCCGGATATAATTCCTGATTATCCAGGGCATCGATACTTTCAATAGGATCGGTCACGTAAGGGACATTGCCAAACTGAATACCTAACTGAAGATATGTCCAGCACCGGATAGCCATAACATCCGAATAACGGGGATCATAATTCTCCTGTGAAATTTTATTTTCAGCCAACATTTTATCAAAATTGTATAAAATGTCGTTTGCATTCAGAATTACTTCATAAAACGGCGTAGGATCACAGTATTGATTGCTTTCATCAGCCGTATTGTTGCTGATTGCAACCTGATCGGCAGTTGCATTGGAGGTAACATCCATCAGGTCGGCTCTCAGTTCATTGAGCACAACCACATCTTCGGCCAATTTTGCAAACTTCCCGTACAGTCCCCATATTGCATTGTCAGCATCATAAACATTTTGATAGTTTTCGCTGCTTTCTACAACTTCTTCGGCATTCACATTCAGCATGTCATCACAAGCTGCCAATCCAAGAATACCTAAGGCTGAGATTGCAGAAACCACTAATATATTATGGATTTTCATATCGTTTAATTTTAAATGATTTTGAAATTTCTTTTTTATAATCCTATTTTCACACCGAACAAAACCGTTTGCGGCTGAGGAGTAACTCCATTGTCAATACCCGCATAAACGGCACTCTGGCCTGCACTGAATTCGGGATCATATCCCAGATATCTTGAACATGTAAGCAGGTTATTTCCTGTTACATAAACCTGAGCGCTATTGATAATTTTTGATTTCAGAGTCAAATCATAAGCGAATGTCAACGATTTCAGACGAATGTAGGACCCATCTTCAATCCAGCGGTCGGAAAATCTTGCATTTTCCATAGGATCGCCCCACGATGCTCTGGGAGTCATTGTTTGCTGTCCATCTGTTTTCCAGCGATAAACAGCCGCAATAGTCTGATTATCGGTACCGGATAAAGATTCCAGATTTGCACGAAGCGCATTGTAAATATCATTACCGTAAGAGAACGTAAACAGCGCATTCAAACTAAATTGTTTCCACTGAACTTTTGATGTCAGGGCTCCAAAAAAATCCGGGTTCGGATCCCCTATTACCGTCATGTCTTCGCTGTTAATTATATGATTTTCGTCTTTATCAACAAATCTTACGTCGCCGGCAGAGAATTGAGTCAAAGTTCCATCCGAGCTTTTAATATTCAGGTTTTCCGAAGTTGCTTCTTCTGCAGAACTAATAATGCCATTAGTCTGATAACCATAAAACTGAGCCACCGGCGCACCAACTTTTGTACGGATAATACCTCCGACTATGGTATTGAACGTTTCATCTGTTGAGGCAGAAAGCAATTTATTTTTATAGGTCGACACATTGACTCCTGCATCCCATTTTAAGTTATTTTGATCGATGATCCGGCCATTGATATTCAGATCAACTCCCGTATTCTGCAAAGCGCCATCATTCATCAGGGCTACCGAAAATCCTGAAACCGTACTCAAATTTTTAATATTAATCAAATCTTCGGTTTTGCTGGTATAAAGGTCAACACTGACGTTCAACTTTTCCTTTAACAAAGAAGCATCAATACCCAAAACAGCTTTTTTATGGGTTTCCCATTTCAGAGAAGCATTAGGGATATTGCCTCTTACAAGCCCGTAAGCTCCTAAAAAGCTTTGAGGAATATAATATGAACTTGCTGAGTAATTTCCAATATCATCGTTTCCGGTAACTGAATATCCCACTCTTACTTTCAGCACATCAAAAGTCTGCTGACTGCCCATAAAATCTTCTGAAGTAAGCAGCCAGGCTGCATTTACAGATGGAAACAAACCAAACACGTGATTAAACAGTTTCAAACCCTGCGCATCTGCTCCAAATCTTGAAGACCCGTCTAAAGCAGCATTTACTGAAACTAAATATTTATTCAGGTAGCTATAATTTACATTCAGATAATCAGAAATATACCTCCAGCTGCCAATGTTTCCTCCAACCTGAGCCAGAGCATTCACACCGTCGCCAAGCGTTTTCATCTCATCGCTCGAAGTGTTGTAGGCCTTACCCCAATCCAATTCGTTACGACCCGACTGAAAACGAAAACCTGCATGAGCCGATACATTATGAATATTGTCGAACGATCTGTCGTAACTCAGGTATGTGTCAGTATTTACCTGATTCAGGGAGTTGCGCAACTGTTGTGATTCGTTGGTAATAACACCGGTGGCAGAAATATCGTGAGTGACACCTTCGTTAGGCATAAAAACCTGTTCCTTAGTAACCTTGTCGGATGTGAGTCCAAAAATAATATTGGCCTTCAGATAATTTGAAAAAGTAATCTCTCCTTTCAGATTTCCAAAAAATCGAAATCTGTTATTTTCCGAAGGATAATTAACTAAAATTGTCGGATTGGAAACATTAAATATATCGACACTTTCGTAATTAGGCGTTTTTTCTCCCAGAACATTGTAAATATAAGGAGATTCAAAAGGGGCCTTAATTAAAGATGCATAAGCCGGGTTGAAGTTACGATTGAGACCTTCAAATGCCAATTGTCTTTCAGCATAAATAAAACTAATGTTTGCATTCAGCCTGAACCAGTCGTTCATTTTGATATTTGCATTCACCCGGGCCGAATATCTTGAATAATCGGTATTCCGGACAACTCCGCTTTGCCCCATATAACCTACAGCTACAGCTAACAGCGTTGATTCATTACCTCCGGTTATATTCAAATGATAATTTTGATTGAACGAACTCCGGAAAACTTCATTTTGCCAGTCGGTAGACTGATTGTAACGGTAATAATCTTCATTTCCTGAAACGCCCCAGCTCTCAACTACCGGTTTTTCGGAATTCAAATATGGTAAAGCATTAATTTGATTAGCTGTTAAGCCGTAATCAGAGGACATATCATAAATATAGTTTCTATAATCGTCGGCCCCCATCATTCTATAACGGTTGGAAGGTTCGAGGCTTACTCCTAAATATGAATAAAAGTTGATACGTGTTGCCGGAGTTCTTGCCTGAATTGTATTTATAACGACTACTCCGTTCGCTCCTTTGGATCCATAAATAGAGGTTCCATCTTTCAGAACCGTAACCGATTCTATGTCTTTAATATCAATATCAGACAGAGCTGAAATATGATTTCCGCCGATAAGTGAATAGATCAACTGATTATCGTAAATGATACCATCTATCACGATTAAAGGCTGAGAATTAATATTCAATGTATTTATACCGTCCAGAAACATATTTGCTCCGGCATTCGGCGAACCTGTACGGGTACGGACATTCAAACCGTTTACATTGCCCTGAAGTATACCTTCGATACCCGGGAATCCTGTTTTATAGTCGTCCCTGTTTTCATGCGAAGAAACTGCAAACGAATTTTCCAGTGCATTTTTATTTCCAAAAGGTAAGCTTATATCCTCATAGTTTCCTTTAAAACTTTCGTCCAACAAATAAACCGAAAGGACTTTTTTGTTGTTTAACGAAATTCTTTTAGGAGCATATCCCGGAGCAGTGACGTTAATATAAGCCCCGGCGACAGTTTTGTTTAATACAAATTTACCACTGTCATTAGTTAGCACAGAAGTGATGCCCGGAATGATTACCTGGGCCCCGGAAACAGGTTTGCCGGTTGCCGATTCATAAACAGTTCCAGAGATTTCAGTTTGTTTTACACTTTCCTGTGCCAAGACCGGACGGTTTAATCCGGCTGTAAGCATTAAAACTGCTAAAATATATTTAAGTTGTTTCATAAGTCTTCTTCAAAAAGTGTTTTTTATTCTTCAGTAATTCTCGGAACCAATAAAATATAATCCAGGAAGAGCAGACCCTGACGACTGGCCGTGGTACTTCTGGCCGCATTGCATAACCACATAGTCATTGTTCCGCTTTGTGCAACCGACATAACATCAGCATCAGCAGTAGTCAGAGGTGTATCAAGTATCTGAGTATCTTGAATCAGTGACCATTTTTTCAGTTTGGTAAGTTCGTGCACCCCGGCATATCCCTCTCCTGCAAAACAGATCATATTCCCTAAATAATTATTGACAACTTCGGCCCCGTTATCGGTAGTACCGCGAACAAGTTTTTTAGCACCCGGCATCGATACAAATAACTTTTGAACTACTTTGTAAACGCCATAGGAAGTGTACGTAGAATCGAAATGGTCGGAAATATCATCGTAAGCCACATAGTAAACATCGTAATTGGTTGAGTTTACATTGGCCGTATATTCGATGTAGAAATTAGCAACATTAGCAACCAGATTGCTATTAATAAAATAGGTTTTTGACGCTACACTGTCTTTTTTCACAACAGTATCGGGAGCCAGAGGTACTTTTCGCCACAAAGAGTCGGACTGAGTTTCTCCGCAGGAAAGTGCAATATCGCGTTCACCACTTGCCCAGCGTTTGTAGCGGGTGAAAACATAATTTTTATCGTAAGCATTTATAAAATCTTCACCTTCAATTTTAATCGGTTTAATTTTATCTTTCAGACGAATATTGGATTGATTAATCACATAAACACGTCCGTTTGAAGCATCGTATGTGCGGGAAATTGTAACTCCGGCTAAAGGAACTTTTACTCCGGAAACATTCTCTAGTGTATCAACCTTTGTAATATCTATCAATCCGTTGAATACGAAATCGCCACAAATGTTGAACCGGGTCAATGAGTCGGTACTTAAATCGGAACTCATTTTGAAATATGGTTTATATTTGGTATAAAGCATATCGAACCCGGTATTTTCAACCATCACATAAGTATAAATGGAATCTTCGTTATCAATTGGGAAAGCACTCAAGAAATTATTGATGTTTTTCCAAATCGTATCATATTTGGTCCGTCCATCGGGATAAACCCCGACAGCCACACTTTTATCTTCATCCATCACTGTTTCGTTCAGCGATTTGATATATTTATACTGACTGCTTTCTGTAAGGGTTGAAATAAAACTCCAAATATTTTCCTTTCGTTCTACAATCTTATCGGTAACGTGCAAAACTCCGTTTGAAGTTCTGTAATCGGGATCGATAAGTTTAGCCCCGTTAAAAGTTTTATCAGTAGCATCATAAAAAATATTTTTATCATTGACGGCTTTTACCTCTGTATATAATTCGGTATTGTCCGTAAAATATGTTTTATACGCGATAGTCATTCCTATCAGTTTGGTCAGATTGTCGACACTGCTGGTGTCTACTCCCGACCATGCACTATTGGCAGGTGCAAAAACCGTATAACTGTTCGATGTTTCGAGAATCTCGTTATAACCTGTTTTTTTCAGTACGTTATAGTAAATCGACAACTCAGGTTTCTCACCAATAGCCTGATACAGGTTCTTTTTTACAAATTCATCATTCCCGACATGACTTTCCCATGCAGCGTCATTACAACCATTCAGCAACAGTATGACAGCCGGAAAAAGTAATGTAAAAATGCTTTTGTATATATATTTACAATTCATAATGTATATTTTTTCGTTTAGTTACTTAAATCACCTACACAAGGTTGGTCGTAAGGAGAAATTGTCGCACAATTTACACCGGCACTGTCATTTTCCATAGGATAAATGGCTGTTCCCAGATTGTCGAAACGGGGCCATAACTGATTTTCGTCAACCGGAATAAACTGAATCATATCCCACCATGCAGCCTGACTTTTACCGCTTAAAGCATCTATACGTAAAGTATGCCGGCCTGTATATTCAACTTTTATGGCTCCACAGTTACGACTGCAAACCACACTGTTTTTCGATTTGGCATTGTATTGTTTCATACCGTTATTCAGGTTTACTTCAGGAGTATTTGATGTATTGAAATATTCTCCAAGGTCGAACACGTTCGGTAATACCTGATCTTCTTTTCCGTCCTGTTTGAAAGTGGTTTTAAACTTATTATTATCACCACCACGGCGCCAGCATATCCATACATTGTACACACCTTCGGTTAACACCGGAGTTTTAATTTCCATCCACTGCAAAAGTGTCGGACGCATAGGTATTTCAAAATAATCGCCATGAACATACTGAGTTTTCACATCCCAGGCGGAAGCCACAACATAAGTTATTGTAGGATTATTTTTTCCTCCAAAGCTAAGTTCTGACAATTCACCAGGCTGGAACGTAACCCACGAACCTGCTTTACGGTATTCTTTCAGTTTTTTGATCTCCGGTTGGTCGGTGAGTTCCCAATAAACGGCCTCGGCACCACGTTTCACCGGTTGAATATATCCTTCCAGATCAATCATAACTCCATTATAGCAACTATAGTCAGTCCAGTCGGAAGCTTTATTTACATTTACGCCTTTCTCGAATTTCGTAAGCGATTGATACTCATTCACAAGCAATGAATCTTTATTTGTTTTGAAAGTTAGTACCTGATTGGTTGCTATACTTAATTCTGAGCTTGTAAGCGACAAATCGGTAACATAAGCCAACCGGTTAACAATGTGATAACGTGAGAATAAATCAAGAAGCTTTGCATCATCATCGGCATAATCAGGTTGGGCCACCTTCATTTTAGCAAGAATAGAATCGCGTCCCACCTGCAGATCGGAAGTAGGGATTCCGGCAGTTTCAAATGATTCGTTACTTTGAAGGAAGACCGTATACCATTTCCCGGATTCCTTATTATTTGTCAGCGTGTCAACCATCCCTGATTCTTCCATGATCATTTTAAACAAAGAATAATTCTCCGGTAACATTTCGATCATTTCACCTACTGTATACGGATTAGGAGTAAGCACATAATCAATCTTATGAATAATTCCATTAGCGGCACGAATATCCTCGTCAATGATATTGGCCTGACGGTTTACCCGGATAACAGGATCGCTGCTTCCTTCCTGAACTGTTTTAGTTGTCAGGTATTTACCCAGCATTGTTGCCGTAGACAATCGTCCATCGACGAATTCTGCTGTTTTTATAGTATCCCGGACAATATGAAACTTAACAAATGATTCAAGCTCTTCCACAGACAATTCTTCCAACGAGTCAAGACCCTGTCTTTGGCAATAAACCTCAATTGCATCGTTACTTGGAATAAAACAGGTATTTGTACCATAGGCATGCAACATACCTCTGAATCCTGCTTTATCAGCCACTCTTAAAAATTCAGACATAGAAGGATCTTTTTGCTCGATGTATTCATCAATCATTACATCATCGGACGTAAGGAAAGTTTTCCCTTCCAAATAATCGGTACAGGAGCTGAACGAAAATACAGCGGTCACTACAGTTGTAAGTGCCAGTATTCCGTTGCTGATTTTTTTATATATTGTTTTCATGGCTTAATAAGTTTATTTAGCGTAAAACTCGTTTTGTTCAAGATTTTTGTTGGTTTCGATTTCACTGGTATAAATTGGCCAGTAATGACTGTTATGCTTTGGATCTTTATATTTGGCAATCAGACTTTGCTGTTTTTGAGGAGAAGCACTGCTGATGGCTAAATTAATCAGGTATTGCAGATTACTGCCGGCATAATCATCTCGTTTGGCATAGCGCAAAACATCATACCAACGTTTACCTTCATAAGCAAATTCACGGGCACGCTCTTCGAGAATCGCTTTTTCGAGTGATTTTCCATCTACATCCCCTGCAACGAAATCATAATCCGGAGTAGCCACGGCATTACGGGCTGTTCGCACTTCGTCCATTAAATCAATGGCTTGCTGGTAGTAATCCTGAACAATCTCTCCGCTTGTATGAAGCCCTATCTGATTCATTGCTTCGGCTTTCATAAGCAAAACATCGGAATATTTGTAAACGATCCACGGAGTTGTATATTCTGTTGCAGTTCTTACTGCACCGGTACGGCTTGTACCTACATATTTCCAGCAAACATTGGCTCTGTACGAGCATCCTGAGCCGCGAATATCAGTAGCTTCGCTTGCATAAGAATAAACAGGGTCGGGGAAGATAGTGCCATCCACCACGTCCAGCTTTGGTCTTAACACGTTAATTGTCGGGGCAAGCATACTGTAGAAAGGATTATTCTCTGCTGTAGTAAAAGGAATTTCAAAGATTGACTCTACAGAATTTCCGTTGACGTAAGAATTGATAAACATTTGATCGGCATCCGATTCGTTAGCAACTGTAACAGTGTCTAGTACCACACCGCCATCCGTTACTTCGAGTAATGTTTTCTCGACAGGAATCATACTGAAACGACCCGAACCAATAATTTCCTGACAAGTCTGGGCACATTCTGCATATTTTTCCTGCCACAAATAAATGTCGGCTAAAAGCGCTCTGGCTGTCCATGCGGTTATACGGCTTTTACTTGAAGCAGTCGTGCTATAACTTACAGGGGCGTTTTGTACTGCTATTTTCAAATCCCGGACCAAGGTATCTAAGATCACATCTCCCGAAGTTTTTGGAAGATACAGATCCTGATCATCTGATGTGTATGCTTCGAGCGACAGAGGAACATCTTTGAATGAACGTACTAAGTAAAAATACATCATAGCCCTAACAGTAAGCGCCTCGGCTTCATAGGCTTTCAGTTGCTTTTCGGTAAATGTACCGTCGACATCCCTTACTCCGGGAGCATATTTAAGTACAATATTGCAATTATTAATTACCGTATACAACGACGACCAATTGACAACTTTATTCTCCGGAGAAATTTCGCCATCAATAATATTGGAATATGAGCTGCTAATGTACGCCCCGTTTTCAACCATATCAGCCCTGAGTTCACCCCAAAGAAACATTTTTTCGACAGGGCCGGCCTGTATGGAGCAATAACAACCAATGACTGCGGAATTTACCTGTTCTTTGGTTTTCCAGAATTCATCTACCGTAACTCCATCTTCCGGTTCTAAGTTGAGCCAGTCCGAGCACGAACCAAACAACAGTAAAACTAAAAAGGAGAATAATATTTTAAGATTTTTCATATATATCTGATTTTAGAATTTCACACTTAATCCTAACGAATACTCTCTCGGACGTCCCGACCGCGAATAATCACGGCCTAAATCGGTAATCGCATTACGCACCGAAACTTCGGGATCCATTCCCGTATAATTGGTCCACAGCCATATATTCTGTACCGTTGTCCATACTTTCAATTCATTTATCCCTAAATTTTTCACTAAATTTTTATCGAAATAGTAGTTGAGAGTTAATGATTTGAAACGCAAGAATGAGCCATCTTCGATAAAACGGCTTGAGCCGGCCCAGTTATAACCGCTACTAAGCAATGCTCTTGGCAGTAAATCTTTCGGAGCAGTTGACGGGTCGCTGTATTCGTGTGTCCAACGGCGTAAAACAGCTGTACTCTGATTATCGAAACTGCTCATACTTTCCAAATCCATACGGGTCTGGTTGATCACATCAAATCCATAACGATAGTAGAAATAGGCAGTCAGACTTAACGATTTTTTATAACGGATAGTAGGCCCAAAACCACCTGTCAGCAGAGGATTGTAATTACCGAGGTACACAATATCCTGTGAATTAATATTTCCATCATGATTGATATCTTTATATTTGGCATCGCCCGATTGGAATTCATATCCGACAGATGGATACCAGAATTTCATCTGCACAGTTTCTTTGTTTCCGTTTTCATCATAAGTGTAAATAGGATTTCCGTTTACATCTTTAGCAATGGTTTCTTCCTGGTTCAGATATACACCTTCGTATACATAGCCATAGAACGAACCAATAGGATTGCCAACCTGTAACTTGGTCAGGTATTTTCCATTAGTCGCCGTCGGGGTAGAGATCAGAGGGATATTGTCAGAAAGCGAAATAATCTCATTTTCGGAACGGGCAAATGTCATATTAAAGTCGACCTGCCAGTCCTTCGTTTTTATCGGCTGAGTATATATACTCAACTCCCATCCCCGGTTATCCATGGTTCCCACATTAGAATTGACATCGCTGAATCCTGTCGCACTTGAGATGCCCACTTTCGGGAAATATAAATCGGTGGTACGTTTTTTATAGATATTGAAATCCATATTAACACGATTATCCAACATAATCAGGTTCGCTCCGAAATTGTAGTCGGTCACCTTTTCCCATTTCAGATTAGAAAGCTGAAGATTGCTCGAATAAACACCCTGTTCTCCCAAATAAGTCCAGGAATATGTATTATAAGTATTATAATACAAATAGTTTTTATTTACAGGGTTACCACTCATCCCAGTCGAAGCACGCAAGCTGAAATCATTGATAAACTTTAAATTTTTAATAAATGATTCATTTGAAACTCTCCAACGGACAGATAGACTCGGAAAATAGCCGAAACGGTTCTTTTCACTATATTTTGAGTCTCCATCCCGGCGTATGGTACCGTTAACAATATATTTGTCTAAATATTTATACTGCAACATGCCTAGAAGCGACAGGGAGCGTGCCTGCGAACTACCGGAGTAAAGTCCCAGTCCATCTCCTACTATAAGAGACGAAATAGCCGGATCCTGTAAATAAGTAGATGCACTCAAAGCACTGGTTTCCTGATAACCGGAATATTTGGCATCGTATGTGTTATATTGTACAAGTCCAATTACGTCATGATCTTTTGGTAGTTTTGGGGTATAATACACCCGGTTGAATGTTTGCACAACAAATCCTTCGGAATACAAATTCTGAGCACGGTTAACATTAATTTCGGGCCATAACCGACCGGTTGCAATCTGAGGCAAAAATTTATTTTCTTTCGAAGTATTAATATCGAATGCCAAATCTGCCTGATATTTAAGAACTTCAGGAATAATCCAGTACTGCAGATTGAATTTAGGAATAATTCGCTCACTTTTCACTTTCCAGAAACCGGCTTCTGCCATTGCTACAGGATTGTAAACACCATACTTACTTTTCGAATAATTAAATGTCAGAAAAGACCCCTGAGGAGTGGTTTCCGGAGAAAGATAATTAGATGTCGGTATTCCGTTGGCAGTATATTCGTAAATTGCCATGTTAGGCATTTTCGTATAAGCTGAATTAAGCAAATCTACCGCAAAGTTTTTGTCCTGATCTCCATGCGTATACGATAAACTTACCTGGAATTTTAAATTATCCGAAACATTATAATCCAGATTTAACGATGAAGTCAAGCGCGAATAAGCCTGCCCAACCACAGTTCCTTCCTGATTGTAATAGCCAACCGAAGCACGGTACATAGCTTTATCTCCGCCGCCCGAAAGCGACAGCGTATGGTCCTGCGTGTAACCGGTTCTGGTCAAAGCCCTGTACCAGTCGGTATTTTGTCCATAGTTGTAATAATAATACGGATTGTTTGGGTCGTAAGAAAATTCAGGATAAGAAATTGTACTTAATGCATAACCTGCATTTTCGGCCTCTTGCAGAATCAGTGTTGTATACTGATCTCCTGATAATGTGGAAATTGGTTCAGCCGGAGTATTGACAGATCCTTTAAAAGTATAGGTTACCATAGGTTTGCTCATTGTACCGCGCTTGGTTTTAATAAGCAAAACACCATTAGCACCACGGTTACCGTACATCGCACAGGCAGCAGCATCCTTCAATACCGAAATTTCCTGAATATCGGCAGGGGAAATATTCAAAAGTTGTGCGTAATTTTCTTCATCCGCCGTGGCAAAGTCAAAGTCAGATCCGATACTGGTATCGTAAGGAATTCCATCCACCACAATCAAAGGATCTGAACCGTTATTGATGGAAGTTGTACCACGGATACGGATAGACATTCCGGCACCGGGTTCACCACTATTAGCAACAATATCAACTCCCGACATACGGCCCTGAAGCGCCTCATCGATAGAAGCAACCTGAAGTCCTTCCAGCGACTCCGTTTCAATTTTACTCATGGCAAAAGTCAGGTCTCTTTCTTCAATATTTACAATTCCTGTGCTGACTTTTTTGCGGGCCGTAACATTTACTTCCTGAATTTGCTGAGCAGCATCTTCCATTTCAACATTCAGAGATGTTGAGTTTTTCACGGTTCTGGTTACCGGTCTGTAACCGATATAAGAGAATACTATTTTAGTGCCGGAGGCTCCCGATATTTTCAGCGTATAGTTCCCGTCAAAGTCAGTAATCGCACCGTTCAGAATACGGTTACTGGCATCGTATTCCGCTACCGAAACACCTATAAGTGGCAATTTGTCCGATTTAGCCGTTACTTTACCGTGCACAAATTGTTTGGACTGCGCCAACAGGCTTGCACTCAAAAGCAGAGATACAACGACTGTAAAGGTTAATTTAATATATTGTTTCATAATATTTTAATTGTTTCGTTAATCGTTATTCAGTAGCTTTCTGGTACACAAAATAATCGTCGATTTCGTGAAGTACTGCATTAGATGCGAAGTAGTTGCTTCTTTTCACACCTCGTTTTACCGTAGCCGTTTTCACAACAGTGGACAACTCTTTACCAGTACTTTCAACCTGAGTTGAGACCAAAAGATGTCCATCGTCATCTTTTCTGATGGCGAGGTATGTGTTATCAACAACATCCTTCAATGCTGTTGGCCAAACTTCTTCTTTAATTACTTCATCGTTAGGCATAATATATGGTAATCCGTCATCAACGAATATCTTCCCTTTCACAATATGATAAAGAATAAAGGAAGTTGCCTTTTGACGTGCTGCGACATCGGCAGTTATTTCGGTTAATTTGGGCAAATCCCCGTTTGCTATTGCTTTGCTCATAGCCGCATTGGTAGGCATAAAAATGGTCAACACCATATCTGCCGACAAACCGGCCAACTCATTACTTTCGTCCCCTTTCAGACAAGCATTCATATAGTTTTTAAACAGAGCAATATTTACATTTTGGGTTCCTGAAGCCATACTGAGGATATATAGCCACAAATCCTGCATGGTATATCCTTCCGGAGCATCCGGATAAGTATTTCGGCGTGAATACTGAAGCATTTTGTCAATTTTGAAAACCTGACCATTGTTGAATGTTTTATAAGGTGTAGCTGTTACCCAATCGTTTTCGTCATAATTACCCAACATTTGGATTTTACCATCTTTATAGCGAATCATATCTCCATACTCATTCACGGCATAAGAATATCCGGCATAAGCTGATTCGAATGAAGGGTCTGTTGCAAATTCAGTGATCGAACAATCCACATCATTATTTTTCAACCGTTTGAATATGTGGGATCTTACAAGACGTTGCATACGAGAAGCAACATCAAAATTTCCCAACGAGCTACCGGAGTGCGAATGAGTGAATCCATATTTGTTAGAACCTGAAATCCACTCCCATTTGAATCCATCGTCCGTAAGTAATTCGTCGGATGGCATTAATACGGTATAATTTTCCTGGGTGTAACCATTCAGCTCACATTGCAGTAATTCTTCTTCAAGAGTTGTTTCAAAATATTCTGTAAACGCAGTTTTCAACAGATTATAGTCCCCATTGAGCAAAATTTCTGTAAAGACAGTTTCAAAATAACGGCTTCGGATATAATTATCTCCTCCGTAAAAGAACCCGTTGCTGGCCGGTGCTATTTTAGTATAATTGTTTTTGTCAAAATCAGCTCCACGGTTACCAACTCCGTTCAGAAACTCTCCAAGATCATTCATACTACCTTTATAATCTCCCGGCCAAACCAAATCACTCGAGAGTTGGGCATTAAGAAAATAGCTGATAATATCATTGGAGGCTGTTTTAATACCACCGGGATAATAATCTTTTATATAATCATTAAATTTAGCAATCGCCGTATTATCGGGAGCAAACAAAGTATATCCACCCTGTTCCGCGTCTTTTACCGTACTACCATAGCGCTCAAAATTCAAATTATAAGAAAGTCCGCTATAAGTTTTCAGATACACTTCGTCAATTATTGAATCGGGCATAGCCTCCTGAAAGTAATCAGTAGCTGTTTTACTGTATGTGTAAGTAATGAAATATGGTTCTCCGGTAGAACCTGTGATATTCAAAAGTTCACGAAAATCGGAATAATCGGGAGTATCGAGTAGTTTCTCCAATGTAGGAAGAGGTTCAAGTACCCGATCAACTTCATGCACAACACCATTCTCGGCCATCATATCTTTTTCAAGCATGTTGGCGCTTTGTACATTTTCGCCGGTATACGTTGCTTCCGGATAGAATATGCTATAATCAGAGGAAGCCTGAGCTGCACTTCTCGACTGTTCAAATACACGTTTTAAATAAAATGGTAAATACTTATAGTTATTATCTCCAACATTGAACGACGGCATATCATAAACCCATATAGATTTCCCCTGATATGTCTCACGGTGGATGGTTTCGTAATAAGCAGTTCTTTTCTTAATACTGGTAAGCGTATCCCAACCTCCGGACAATACATCGGTAAGCCGTTCGTAAATATATTTATTATTGACCATCGAGTAGCTTACAATTTGTTTAACAAGTGTATCCGATAGTTCGTCAACAGAGTTTACATGCTTTAAAGCGAAATAAGCGGAGAAGGCATCGTCGTTGGGAGCAAAAACTGAGTATAACCCACTTGACTTAAGGGTCGAAGCATACATAGTGCGGTCAACACATTTAAGATAATTGGTGAATCTGCCTTTTTCCTGTAATACCTGATAAATAGGTGGTTCCAACCAGGAAGGACGGGCGAAGTATTCGTCTTTTTCATTCGAACAGCTTACGACGAAAAGCAGCACTAATGACAAAAGGATAGAAATTTTCATCGATTTTTTCATGAAACATTAAATTTTTTAAGGTAAATGATCCTTTAATTAAACTCACCGGCCGGGCGATGAAATCTGTATTGCAAAAGTACAATATCACTTTTCGGAGGGTAATGTCTAATTGTACAAATGCATAGAATTCTATACAGGTGTATATAAAACCTAATAAATATGAAATTTTAGTATTGCAGGTACCGAATTTCAGTCCGTTAGTTCTATATGTTTTAATCAGAGTTAATCAACTATTCTGTCGTTCAGTTTATTCCAATTTATTTCATTTCGAAATATTGATGATATCAAAACAGGGTTTTCACACACTTTTATTTGTATTTGAATGTCTTTACAGGAAAATTTAATCAAATGCACCCCGATTTGTGAACATATCAAGTTTTTCTCTATATCCTCTTTTTTGTATTTTTGAATTAAAGATTCAAATTTAAAAAATAACTTTAACACCTCAAAATGAGAAAATCAATACTTATCAGTGCTCTCTTCTTTTTCATAATTTCGCATTTATACTCTCAGTCTCCTGTTGAACTAAAATTCGATAAGCCGGCTACTTTTTTTGAAGAGACTTTTGTTCAGGGAAACGGACAATGCGGAATTACTTTTTTTGGAAAACCGGATGATGAAATTGTTTACCTGAATGATGTTACCCTGTGGACAGGAGAACCGGCCAATCTGTACGCCAATCCTGAAGCCTTCCGGTTCATTCCGGAAATTCGTGAAGCACTGAGGAAAGAGGATTATCCGCTTGCCGAAAAGCTGAACCGAAAAGTACAGGGAGTTTTCTCACAGTCCTATGCCCCGCTTGGTACTTTACATATCAAAACAGGTCACACAGAATATAAAAACTATGAAAGAAAACTTGATCTCGAAACAGCAGTCGCCTCAGTAAGTTATGTTGCTAACGGCGTACAGTATGCACGGACTTCATTCGTATCATACCCCGATAAAGTGCTTGTTGTGAAGTTAACTTCCGGGAGCAAAAAAAAATTAAACTTCTCATTGAGTCTGAACAGCCTGTTGCATTATAAAACAATGGTTGATAAATCCGGGCTCAACATGACAGGTTCTGCTCCCTATTACTGTGCTCCGAGCTACCGGAAAGGAGAGGAAAATCCTGTGCGTTACGATGAAAAACGAGGAACTAAGTTTGCAGCTTTATGCAATGTAAAACTAAAAGACGGCAAAGTACTCCGTTCCGATTCGTCTCTTATAGTCAGCCATGCCACCGAGGCAGTCGTATATATTAGTATTGCTACCAGCTTTAACGGTTACGACAAAAATCCGGCAACTGATGGCCGGGATTATCAGTTCATTGCAAATTCGGCACTAAAGGCTGCAATGAAAAAAAAATATGCTACTTTGCTGAAAAATCATTGGGCAGACTATCAACCATTATTCAACCGGGTAAAATTGTCGCTGGGGGAAACCACTGCCCCCGATTTACCTACAGACCTGCGATTGAAACGTTATGCCGAAGGCAAAGAAGATAAAAATCTGGAAATTCTGTATTTTAATTTTGGCCGGTATTTACTTATATCTTCATCGAGAACTCCAACGGTACCGGCTAATCTTCAGGGGATATGGAACCCATATATGCGCCCGCCATGGAGTAGCAATTATACGACGAATATTAATGTCGAAGAAAATTACTGGCCAGCAGAAACGACTAACTTGTCAGAAATGCATTTACCACTGCTTTCATTTATAGATAATTTAGCCAAAGCAGGAACTGTTACGGCCCGAACTTATTACGGCTGCGAAGGCTGGGCAGCCGGACATAATTCCGACATTTGGGCCATGTCCAATCCGGTAGGAGATTTGGGCAAAGGCGATCCGAAATGGGCATGCTGGAATATGGGAGGAGCATGGCTGAGCACCCATTTATGGGAACACTACCTGTTTTCGCAGGATAAAAAATATCTGAAAGATTATGCTTACCCGTTGATGAAAGGCGCTGCTGAATTTTGTCTTGAATGGTTGACTGAGAGCCCCGATGGTTATTTGGTTACAGCTCCATCCACCTCTCCGGAAAACAGCTATGTAACTCCTTCCGGATTTAAAGGCGCGACCCTGTACGGAGGAACAGCCGATTTGGCTATGATCCGGGAATGCTTTCTGCAAACAACTGAGGCTACAAAAGTATTAGATACCGATATTGAGCTCCGGGGAAAAATGGAAGAAGCTTTGGATCGTATGGCTCCCTATAAAATCGGTAAAAAAGGTAATTTGCAGGAATGGTATTACGATTGGGAGGATGAAGATCCGCAGCACAGGCATCAGTCACATTTATTCGGGTTGTTTCCAGGCAGTCAGATTAATCCTGAAAAAACACCGGTTTTAGCCAATGCATGCCGACGAACACTCGAAATTAAAGGAGACCGGACCACCGGCTGGTCAAAAGGTTGGCGCATTAACCTGTGGGCCCGGCTTTGGGATGGCAACCATGCATATAAAATGTACCGGGAATTATTGAATTATGTCGATCCCGATGGTTATAAAGGAGCTGACAAACGAAGTGGAGGCGGAACTTATCCGAATTTGTTCGATGCTCATCCTCCTTTTCAGATTGATGGAAACTTTGGTGGCACTGCTGCTGTAGCTGAAATGTTATTACAGTCGACCATGAATGAAATAAGGCTTTTGCCGGCATTGCCCCAAGCATGGGATTCAGGAAGTGTGGATGGGCTGAAAGCACGGGGAAATTTCACCATAAATATGGCCTGGAATGAAAACCAGCTTGATTCGGCAACGATAATTTCAGGATCGGGAAATGTGTGCTGCCTTATCACAAGCTCACCGGTGAATATAAATGGGTCGAATGTAAAATCAGAAAAGACCAAAAACGGATTTTACAAGACAACTTTCCCTACAGAAAAGGGACAATCATATCAGGTAAATGCATTACCGGGCGACCATTATTATGTGTTTGCCTACTTCAAAGGACGTAGTGAAGATGGTTTACATTTGGCCGGAAGTACGGATGGATTACACTGGGAAGCATTTCATAATGATTCGTCGTTTTTACATCCTGAGGTTGCAAAAGACCGGCTGATGCGTGATCCTTGTATAATCAAAGGAACTGACGGGAAGTTCCACATAGTATGGACTGTAAGCTGGACGGATAAAGGCATTGGCTATGCTTCATCGTCTGATTTAATCCATTGGTCGGAACAACAATTTCTGCCTGTAATGGAAAAGGTAGATGGCACCCGAAATACATGGGCACCCGAAATTACACAAGATCCGGTATCAGGTATTTATATGATTTATTGGGCCTCGACCGTAGAAGGACGTTTTGAGGAAACCAAACCTGCAACCGAGGCTGGATACAATCATCGTATATATTACTGTACGACGAAAGATTTCATAAATTTCAGTCCGACAACGCTGCTTTACGATCCCGGATTTAATGTAATCGATGCTACGATTATTCCTTATAAAGGTCGATTTCTCATGATTATGAAAGATGAAACACCCGAGCCGGTGCAAAAAAATCTGAAAATTGCATGGGGCAACCGGCTAACAGGGCCTTACTCGGCAGCAGACAAACCAATTACCGGGAAGTATTGGGCTGAAGGACCAACCGCTTTACAAAAGGATGGTCAATGGATAGTTTATTTCGACAAATACCGTGAACATAAATATGGCGCAGTAAAATCCAGCGATCTCGTAAGCTGGACGGATATTTCAGACCAGATTGAATTGCCGAACGGTATTCGTCACGGAACAATAATTCAGGTAAGTCAGGATGTCTACAACAGATTAAAAAAAGATAAATAACAGTTTTATAAAAAGCCCGGTATTTCTTTTTATTCTGGAATACCGGGACTGTTTCAAAATGTATGTTCCTCTATTGTTTACTGAACCAGAGTAAGTCTCTGCTAAACTATTTTTAATCAATTATTTGACAGATGTATGTTATATATTTCATCTTAATTTAACCCGGTTGCATCAAAATATTCCATTAACATTTCATATATATCTTCCTTTAAAGCATCCGGGCGAAACTCCTTATAAAGCAGGTAGATGGCATACCCGTTTTTTTCATCATACATACCTATATCATCAATTTCTTTGACTGATTTATTACTACAAATTATTTCATAAATCAGTTCTTTGTGGTCATAAGGGCAGAAATTCATCTGCATGAGCAGGAAAATATCCATACATATATCCAATTTTATTTGGAACTCTCCACTCTCAAATTTCATAATTTCTTGTTTCATAGTGTTTCTGAGATAAACTTTTGATAATAAATTAAATGATATTGGCCTCCAGCATTACGGGTTGAATATATCTTTACCTGCAATTTTATTGATTATTGGTTGTGCCCAAAAAGGAATTTTGGTATTTCCACATTTCCAATGCCTGAATATCTGATCGGAAATTTTACACTGATCAATAATCTGCCCTTTAATTCTTTTATAGTCTCCAACTGTAATTGAGTTTACCCATTCCAAAAATGAATTTCTTTCCGGACTCTCATTTGAAATCTTTGTGTTCTTTTTCATAATTTTTTCATGTTGTTTTGTTCAATTATGTATATTTGTTCAGATTTATATTATACAAATTAAAATATATTTGCTTTAATAAGCAAATAAAATTGCTCAATATATTTTTATTTATAATCAATTTTAAAATAAATTGTATTTAATTAAATGAAATACAGCGACTTTTCAAAACTATGTAGAGATAATAAAATTTCTATCAAGGAAGCTTCAAGCAAAATAGGATATACACGACAAGGATTACAAATTGCATTGGATAACGAGACTATCGATTTGAGGAGACTTAAATTGCTGTGTAAAGTGATCGGAATTTCGCCTTTGGAATTTTTCAGCGAAGAAGAATTTGCAGACAATGCTACAAAAAGTTCAAATAATAATGTTGAACGTTATAAATTAATGCTTGAGCAAAAAAATATAGAAATCAGATACCTTGAAGATACTGTAAATGATAAAATTGAAATTATACGTCTATTAAAATCAGCAAATGCCAGTGTACATGGCTATGGTAATGTTGCAGAAAAATAATCTATTCCGGGAATAGATGCGCAAAAACAAAAGCTCCGGTATTCTATTTTATATACCGGAGCTTTACAATTAAAATAAACAAAATATCTTACTTTTTCAGGACATTTATTGTTTTTACATGCTTTTCTGTCTGTAACCGGATAATATAATTTCCGGATTGAAAACTCGACAAATTCAGTTTTTCCAACATGGTATTGCTAAGTATATATTTTTCAGTCAACAGAATTTTTCCTGCATTATCACAAATTTCAAGTGTCGCATTTCCGTTTACATTCAGAGCTTTCACGTTGATATAATCGGTTGCCGGATTCGGATAAACTATCAAAATCATTTCATCTTCACTTTTTACATCAATTAAGGAGGTATATGTGTCGTCCTTATAGAAAAGTTGGGTAGTAGTCGGGCCCCAGTTACCACCATCAATCTGACTGCGGATACCCAACGTGTGATAGCCCGGCTCCAGCAACGAAACATCTATATCTATGGCAGCTTCCACCGAATCGGCAGTAGCAACGGGAATAGCAGTGGCAAATCCGGCACCGGGATCTTCATCAATATAATATTCCACACCCGAAATCAGGTCTGTACCCGAACTTCGATACAAAAAGAACCGATTTGTCCGCAACGGTCCCCAGTCACCGTTTTCTGTTTTAGAACGTATGCCAAAGCAATGTAATCCACTTTCGAGCGCCGAAAAATCGACACTGATATTTGCATCAATTAATGTATCCGGAGTAACTGGAATGGCAGTTCCGGAACCAGCTCCGGGATCTTCGTCCAAAAAGTATTCGACATTTGTAATTTTGTTCGAAGCCGAAGTTTTCAGGTAGAAAAACTTATTGAAACGAGGCATACCCCAATCGCCATTCAGCGTTTTTGCCCTGATGGCAAAATTATGAAAACCGGTACTTAAATCAGGAAATGAAATATCGTAAGTGCCTTGTATCAGAGTGTCCGGCGATATACTGACAGCATTTCCGTTTCCTTGCCCGGGATCATTATCCACAAAATATTCAATATTGGTTATCTGATTCGAAGCCGAAGTTTTCAGATAAAAAAACTTATTGATACGCAAAATTCCCCAGTCACCATTTTCGGTACGTGCACGAATACAGAAATTATGAAAACCTGCTGGCACATTAGGTAGACTTATGTCAAACACACCCTGTATCAGAGTATCAGGTGTAATGCTGACGGCAATCCCGTTTCCACCTCCGGGATCGGCATCGATAAAATATTCTATGTCGGTAATTTGCCGGTCGGCAGCTACATTCAGATAATAAAAATCTTTCACGCGTGTAATTCCCCAGCCATCAGGAGTTTTAGCCCGAATGCCCAGAAAATGCAGTCCGGCAGTCAAATCCGAAAAATCCAGCGTAACATCGGTGTCAATTGCATCGGCCGGGCTAATGCTTAACTGAGTAGCATTCCCCCATCCTGGGTCGTTATCCACGAAATACTCCATCTGCTCAATCTGAGCATAAACTGCTGTAAAACCGAAAAGACACATCCACAGAATACCGGTTTTGTATAAAAATCCGTTTTTCTTCATAGCGATCGTTTATTTCAGAACTTTGGCTTTCATATTCAAGTGTATAGTACCGTTAACCTGTGTAGGCATATTCAGTTTGGTAATGGTCGGCACAGGAGCATAACCACCAGGAACGAATGGATTATCACCACCGTAAATCCCCACATCCTGACCATGATCACCAAATCCTTTGGCGGGAGTTGTGTCAGATAATGTATTATACCCTCCGGTAGAAAACAGGTCGGTTATTCCGGAAAGACAGTTTGACTCGCCAAAACCTAATGTGTAATTATATAGATAAATACAGTACGAGGTAGAGTTATTGAAACCATCATCTATTTGTGAGGCTGAGGAATAATCGTCAGCGTAAAAGATTGAGTTTTTGTATAAACATTGGGTTGTAATTATATTATTAGTCAGGAATACACATTGGTTAAATGTACCACTGAATGAATAATCATTTTCATAAGAATTTAAGAAAATACGGCCTGTAATAACTGAGTTACTAATATTCACATTAGAAACGCAAAGAGTATCATCAATACCGTCATTATTAAGCAATAAAGCTTTAATAATTGAACCTGAGAAACTTACATTACCGATATTGGTTTTATAGTTATTCATCAATGTCTTAAAATATGTATAATACAGATTGCATCGGCTAATAATAATATCAGTTGTTTGTAAATATAATACTGCACCTGCATTTTTTAGATTACATCCGGTAATGTAACTTCCTTGTGCACCCGGAACGAGATAAACATCACTACTGATTTGCGTAGGATTCAAGGGAGTTTCAACCTCAGAATTGTCCATATTCCCGAAACCGGAACCAATAATACTCAGTGGTTTGTTGAGTGTAAATCCGTCGTAAATTCCTCCTTCTACGTACAATATATCGCCCGGACTTACGCTGTCGATAGCCCCCTGAATGGTCACAAAATCAGGATCGGCTCCACTCATATTATTTACTCGCCAAATGGCCGCATTACTGGTAGTTGCCCATGCAACTAAAATCACAAATAAGAATAATTTTGATTTCATAAAAGATATTTGATATAATGGTTTTAATTAGCTGAATTATCGGAATACTTTGAACTTAAGTATCTATCAGACATTTATTTCAATATAAAAATGCTGCTTATTTTTCAGGAGTGTTTTTTTTTAGTCCTGTCAAAGATATAAAAATAGGTAAAAAGTTACAAAACGTTTTGTAAAACTTTGTTTAATATTTAACATATTTTTCAAAATGCAATCTAAGATATCGATGACATTTGGAAATCACTGTTTACGCAAACAGAATTTACACCGAAAATGGTATAGCCTGAAAATATCATTTTAATATTTAATCAACAAACTAATCTTAACCTTTTCTAAATTGAGATAATCTTTATTTTAACTTTCAACAACCTGTTTCATTTCCACAAAAAATGACTTCTGTACTCAGAAAAAGCTTTTTGAACGTTTTTCCAGCCCGGAGACAAATCATTATTTGTTATTTTGCATATAGATAATCAGATTCCGGTTTTTTATATTATTTACAGTGCCGTCCTGAATCTCTGGGATTATACAATTTACAACAGAGATGTTTCTGAAGACACGTTCCGGGCATCTTCTTTTTCCTTAAATTTATTCCGAATGAAAAAAATTACTTTTATTACTGTCTCATTTCTACTGATTTTTGTACTTCAAATCCATGCTCAACGCAGGATGGAAAAACTGAATCGCGGATTAATAGCGGTTAAAACATCATCGACACAAACATTCCTGTCCTGGAGAATTTTGGGTTCCGATCCGGACAATATAGCTTTTAATCTTTATCGGGATGAGGTAAAAATTACAGATTCTCCTGTTACCGGAGCTTCCAATTATACCGACAATAGTACATCTGCAACAACTTATACAGTAAAAACAGTTATCAACGGGGTTGAAACCGGAGAACAGAATTCTGTAACACCATGGTCAACTAATTATTGGGATATTCCTATGAATATCCCAACCGATATGACAATGCCGGATGGTTCAACCTGTAGTTATTCTCCCAACGACTGTAGTACAGGCGATGCTGATGGCGACGGCGAACTGGAAATTTTTGTAAAGTGGGATCCTTCCAACTCTAAAGATAATTCCAATTCGGGTTATACCGGAGATGTTTTTATTGATGTGTACAAATTGAACGGAACTCAACTTTGCCGCATTGATTTAGGTAAAAATATCCGGGCCGGTGCACATTATACCCAGTTTCAGGTAGCCGATTTCGATGGCGACGGAAAAGCTGAAATTATATGTAAAACAGCTCCGGGAGCAAAAGATGGAAAAGGCAACTATTTAAGTAAAGGACCTGCAGCTACGGACAATGATGCCGCCGACTACAGAAACAGTTCTGGCCGAATTTTATCGGGGCCGGAATACCTGACCGTTTTCAGCGGACTTACCGGAGAAGAACTCGCGACCACTAATTATATTCCTGCTCGCGGAACGGTTTCGTCATGGGGCGATAGCTATGGAAATCGGGTCGACCGTTTCTTGGCCGGAACAGCTTATCTTGATGGTTTGCATCCAAGTGCTATTATGTGTCGCGGATATTATACGCGGGCTGTTGTGGCTGCATGGAATTACCGGGACGGCAATCTGACGAATGTCTGGACTTACGACTCCGGTACAACTTCCGGAGTAGGTCTTTACGGGCAGGGGAATCATAATATGAGTATTGGCGATGTAGACGATGACGGAAAGGACGAAATCATCTGGGGTTCCGGAGCGGTGGATGACGATGGGAAGTTGCTGTATCGTACCGGATTGGGACATGGTGATGCGATGCATTTGTCCGACCTAAATCCTGAACGTAAAGGATTGGAAGTTTGGGAAGTACACGAAGAATCCGGTTCTGCCTACGGGGAGGAAATGCACGATGCCAAAACCGGAGCAATCCTGTTTGGAACTTTTACCGGAGATGATAACGGACGTGGGCTGGCAGCGAATGTGACTGCAGGCAATTATGGTTTCGAAATGTGGAGTGCACACGGAGCTGGTGTATTTTCAAAATCAGGCAGTGTATTGTATACTTCCAAACCCTCAATGAATTTTCGCATTTATTGGGATGGAGATTTACAAGATGAACTACTCGATGGAACCATAATTTCGAAATACATGGGCGAAACATTAATGACAGCAGATGGTTGTTTGTCAAACAATTATACCAAAGCGACTCCGAATATTTCTGCTGATATTTTGGGAGATTGGAGGGAAGAAGTAATTTTTCGAACATCGGATAATACAAAATTACGTATATTTACGACTACCATTCCAACCGGGTATAAACTTTATACTCTGATGCACGACGCAGTTTACCGTGCAGGAGTTGCTTGGGAAAACACTGGCTACAATCAGCCTCCTCATGCCGGTTTTTACATGGGCGATGATATGGATACAGCTCCGGTTTCTCCGGTTTACGATAATGAGCTAAGCTGGACAAGCGGAACAAAATGGGATTTAAACACTACAGCCTCATGGACTGACAGCCTTGGAAATACGGCAAAATTCAAAAACGGAGAAAAAGTACTGTTTGATATTTCTGCCGGAACCGATGCTGACATTTCCCTTTCCGGGACACTTCTTCCCATACGAATAAAAGTAAATTCTCCTTATAATGTCACCCTATCAGGAACCGGAAAACTTTCGGGAACTGCGGATCTAAAAAAGAACGGAGCCGGCATTCTTACTTTAAATACAGAAAATAACTTTACAGGAAATACAACTGTATGGGATGGAGCATTGTATAACAACGGAACTATTGCTTCTGCTAATGTATATATTCAGCCTTTTGCAACTTTAGGAGGGAAAGGTATTTTTACAGGAAATGTTTCACTGACAGCACGGACAAACGTTATAGTTGGAGAATCAGCAGGAACAAGTTCCAAAATGACCATAAATGGTTCCCTGTCCGAAAAGGGTTCGGTAAACTATTATTTCGACATAATGATAAACAATGGTGTTATTGTCTCAAACGATACATTGTCTATTGGTGGAGACTGGAACCTGAATACTTCATCAGTAATAAATTTAAACACAATCAATGGAACAATTTCTACCGGAGATTATACCTTACTTCAATGCAAAGGAAGTGTCTCTGGCGATATTACAAAACTGAAAGTATCCGGGGTGCCATCATACCTTGGTTACCGCTTTGTAAAAGAAAATGAGAACATTATACTGAGGATCAGCGCACCAGCATTTCTTGTTTGGGAAGGAAATGTGGACGGAAATTGGGACAACGGAAAAACGGCAAACTGGAAACTGGATAATGTAGCAAAAACATTTGCCTCAAACGATTCTGTAATTTTTAATAACAACTCATTATTAAAAAATATCGCTATAAATGAAGCAGTTAACCCGGCATCCGTGGTTATAGAATCATCTTCAACATATTCTTTTAGTGGAAATGGACAGATTGCCGGCACAGGCCGGTTGGTAAAGAACGGAACAGGTAAAATCACAATCAGTAATTCAAACACTTATACCGGGAAAACAATTATTAACGAAGGCACAGTCGAATTCCAGAAAATGGCCAATGGAGGAATCGCTTCTCCAATCGGAGCCGCTTCAAATTCGAGTTCCAACATAGTGTTGAATGGTGGCAAGTTAAGCCTGACCGGGGCCACTCAAAGTACCGACCGGGGAATTACTCTTGGCGAAAACGGAGGAAGCATTTCAATCAGTAACTCCGCTACAGTACTAACCATGTCCGGCAAAATTACCGGTACAGGCCGACTGATAAAAGAAGGATCGGGACGATTAGCTTTGAGCGCTTCGAACGATTTCCAGGGAGGAACTACAATTAAAAGTGGCTCAATCTTACTGACTTCGGATGCAGCTAATGTATCAGGCATAGGAACTTCGGATACAATTACGCTAGCAGGTGGAGCGCTCATTATGTACAACAGTACAGGAACCGACAATACTTCTAACTGGAATATTAAAGTACCGGAAAAATATACCGGAACCCTTAATGTCGATGGAAAATCATTAATTACAGGGACTATAACCGGAGGCGGAACTTTAAATTATTTTTCGGGATACACTGCAAATATTCTGGCTTCTGATGTTTCGGCATTTTACGGAACACTTAATGTCACTACTGATGCCGATGGAGGCTTGCTGGCTTTGTACAACACAAAAGGTTATACAAATGCAAAGATCAATCTATATAATAAAGTAACTATGTTATACCGGGTTACCGCTAATATTACTATCCCTGTAGGAGATTTAGCAGGCATGGCAAACTCGGAACTCGGAGCCGGAGGAACCGGGCCGTGTACGATCAACTGGCAGGTTGGCAGCCGTGGTTCCAATTCTGCATTTAATGGAAAAATTACGGATAGTCAATATAGCGGAAGTGGAGCTAAAGCTGCCATAACAAAAGTGGGTACCGGAGTATGGACTCTGACTAATGACAATACCTTTAGTGGTGGAACTTCCATTGATGAAGGCACTATTATGGTAAATAACACTTCCGGAAGTGGACTTGGAACAGGAATCGTTTCGGTAAATGCCACCGGGATTTTGGCAGGTTCAGGTTCTATTGCCGGAGCTGTTTCGGTAGATGAAGGAGGTGCTCTTTCGCCGGGAAATGGTATCGGGACCCTGACATTTAACAATGACATTTCCATTCTATCAGGTGGTATTTTAGCTATTGATATCGATAAAACAAATGCAACAAACGATTTATTAACCACTTCCGGAACATTGAATATGAATGGCATCCTCGAAGTAAATGCCACAGAAGGAACTGTTTTTGCAATAGGAGATGCTTTTAAAATTATCGATGGAACTATAAACGGAACACCGGCAGAAATTTCTCCGGCTATTCCAAGCGATGGACTTGAATGGGATTTATCTGAATTTGCTTCAAACGGAATTTTAAAAGTAAAACAGGCAACAGGCATTATCAATCCGGAAATAGGTTCAGACGTTTATCCAAACCCGTTCCGCAATACATTAAACATCAAAATAGACAACGCAATCGATGATTTAAAAATTTCGGTTTACAATCTGTTAGGTTCAGAAATATATTCGCAGATGTACGAAGGACAAACTCAAATAATATTGAATACAGAAGCTCTGCCTAAAGGTATTTATATGCTGAGACTGCAATCGGGAGACAAAATCACTACCCGGAAAATTGTGAAAGAATAATTATTTTGTGATTTTTATAAATATCCACAAGAGGCGCAAAGTGATGATGAAAATCTGAACTTTGCGTTTCTGTGTTGAGAAACTTTTAAAAGAATAATGAAATTATTTAAATACAGACTTATACTCATATTACTGGTAGTATCATCAGGTATTCAGGCTATTCAGCCTGTAAAACTACACTGGATTGATACCCAACCAACAACAGCAACCGGGGTTAGCTGGGGAGTTCCGTTTGCTAAAGGAGAGGTTAAAAAAAAACAGTCTTTCGAATTGCAGAACTCTCAGGGGCAGACATTGGATCTGCAAACATGGCCATTGGCATACTGGCCCGATGGAAGTATAAAATGGCTGGGATGTGCAGCTGTTACTGATAACTTACAAGAATTCTTATTAATACCAGCACCAAAACATAGGAAAACCGAAAACGAGATTAAAATACTTGAAAACGGGAAAACCATCACAGTAAATACAGGAGCTATAAATTGTGTGGTCAATAAATCGGGAAGTGAACTTATCGGATCAATTAAAATAAAAGACCGGCTGATTGCCCGAAACGGACATTTAGTTTGTTCTCTTGAAAACAGAGATAAAGCCGATGAAGATATTCTTTCGTATGAACATTTTCAAAGTGAAATTAATCAGGTAACTGTCGAGCAGAGCGGCCCGGTACGTTCGGTATTGAAAATCACAGGTGTGTTTTATGCACCAAAAACAAACAGAAAACTCTTTCCGTTTACAGTCCGGCTTTATTTCTATGCAGGACAAAAGCAAATCAGACTTGTAAACAGCTTCGAATATAACGGAAATCAATACAAAGATTTTATAAAATCGTTGGGAATAAGTTTTGGCGTACCCATGCGCGAGGCTGATCATAACAGACATATACGGTTTGCCAGCGAAAAAGGTGGATTATGGTCGGAAGCCGTGAAGCCGCTTATTGGTCGTGATCCTTTTCGTTTCAAAGGAGATATGACCTTACCAGAAAGACAATTTAAAGGTGAACGTTTGCCAGAAATAACCCGGGATGATCCGCAGGCTTATACCTTTTATCAGCATTTTGCCTCCTGGAACGACTATAAATTAGTTCAACCGGGTTGTGATGGGTTTTCGGTATTCAAAAGAACCAACAAAAATTCGTCGTGGCTTCACGCCGACGATGGGGAACATGCGGCTGGTTTCGCTTTAGTAGGCGATGTATCAGGAGGTTTGGCCGTATCGCTCAAGGATTTTTGGCAATCTTATCCCGCTGCATTGGAAATAAATAATGCACGGACAACCGAAGCCTGCCTGACTCTCTGGTTATGGACTAAAGAGACGGAAGCAATGGATTTCCGTCATTACGATACCATTGCTCACGATTTATTGGCTACTTATGAAGATGTACAGAATGGACTAAGTACACCTTATGGCATTGCACGTACTTCCGAAATTGTATTAACTCCTTTTGATACACTTCCGGACAAAGAAGAATCTGTAAATCTCGCAAATTCGGGAATGACACCCCCTCAGCTTGCATGTAGTCCGGATTATTTGCATGCCGTAAAAGCTTTCGGAATGTGGAGCCTCCCCGATCGTTTCCATCCAACGAAAGTGTGGATTGAGGATCAACTGGACAGTGCTTTTTTATATTATAAACGTTCGGTAGAGGAGCGCCACTGGTACGGATTCTGGAATTTCGGCGATGTAATGCACACTTACGATCATGTCCGGCATGTATGGCGCTACGACATTGGCGGATATGCCTGGGATAATACGGAACTGGCACCCAACAACTGGCTATGGTATTCATTCCTTCGCTCCGGCCGGGGAGATATTTACCGCATGGCCGAAGCTATGACCCGGCATACCTCGGAAGTCGACTGTTACCACGATGGTGAAATGAAGGGTCTGGGTAGCAGGCACAATGTTTCACACTGGGGTTGCGGATCAAAAGAAGCGCGAATCGGACAGGCGGCGTGGAAGCGTTTTTATTATTATCTGACCACGGATGAACGTTGTGGCGATTTGATGCAGGAATCTCTGGAAGCAGAAAAAGCGCTGGTAAAATTTGAGCCTTTGCGTATTGCGCAGCCTAAAGATAAATTTCCGTATAGTGGGCCAATGCGTCTGCGCTGGGGACCGGACTGGCTTGCGTTAGCCGGAAACTGGATGACGGCCTGGGAACGTACCGGAGACACAAAATACCGGGATAAAATTCTGACAGGATTAAAAAGTTTATCACTGCTGCCTGATAATCTGTTTACAGGCCCCAACGGACTTTCATACGATCCGGAAAGCGGAAAATTATGGTACGATGGAAAAAACGGAGTTACCAACAAGAATCATTTGGCTACAATTATGGGAGGATATGAAATTTTGATGGAACTTTTTGATATGCTCGATTATAAACCATTCAGAAAAACATTTACGGAATATTGCCGGTACTACAGCATGCCGGGAAATGATAGTCTACGGAATATCAGCAACAGCAACTGGGGTGATATTAATTTCCGCACACCACGATTAACCGCCTTTGCTGCATGCGAACTGCATGATGACAAACTGGCTGATCGGGCATGGGCGGAATTTTTCGGAGGCTGGAACCGTAAAGCTAAGTATTCTATGGGTATGAGAAATATCTATGGTTCAAAAATAGTTGATATACCCAATGTTTTGAATCCTGTACACGAAAATCCATTTATCGGGACAAACGGGACAGCCCAATGGGGACTGAATGCCATTATGATGCTTGAATTGATCGGAGACAAAATTCCGGATAAAAAGGAAGCTGAGGACAAAAGAACATTTTCAGCACTCGAAAATCAAAGCTGGCAGATTATTTTTGCCGACGATCTAAAAAAACAGCACAACGAAAACTGGTTTCTCGACGGAGAAAAAGCGCAATTGAAATACACTTCCGGAGGAATGACCTTCAAAGCCGGACGTGTAGCTGCTTCCGATGCCGATCATGCCGTATTATGGACTAAGAAATCGTTTGAAGGAAATTTACGGGTGGATTTTGATTTTGTAAAGCTCGATGATGCAACAAAGTATGTAAATATTCTCTATCTCTTTGCCGAAGGAAGCGGTAAAAATCCTTATGTAGAGGACATTAGTCAATGGAATGAATTGCGAAAAGTGCCGGCAATGAAGCAATATTACGAACATATTAATGCGTTTCATGTAAGTTTTGCTGCCTTCGAAAACAACAACGATTTACTCTCGGAAGATTACATTCGTGCCCGCCGGTATTTGCCCGAACGTGGAAAAGGACTTGCCGGCACCGCTTTGTTACCGGAATACTTACGTACCGGACTTTTTCGAAAGGGCATAAAATACCACATTACCGTAATCCGGAACAATGATGATATTTATATGAAAATAACAGGAGACAATCACGAAAAACTTTGTCATTGGAATTTATCGGAATATCCTGAACTGACATCTGGCAGAATAGGTTTGCGTCTGATGGGTTCCCGGGTATCTTTGTTTTCGGATTTTAAAGTTTCCAAACCCGAATGCAATATACATGAAAAATGAATTTTTACATATACTAAAATTATAACAGGTCTAATATCCTGATCGAGGATTCTTATTCGACAAACATTCAACATCTTCGTTCTAAATCCCGATTAAGACCGGGGCATTTTTTATGCTGAAAAAATGAAAAAATATTTAATTCTAATCTTTTCTTTATTGATTTTATCCGGAGTATATGCTCAGGTATTGCTTCCAAAAGTACTCACAAACAACATGGTATTACAACAGGGCAAACCTGTAAATATATGGGGAACTGCCGGTGCCGATGAAAAAATCACAGTAGCATTTGCCGGACAGGAAAAGGAAACTGAAACTGACCCGCAAGGAAATTGGCTGGTACAACTCGATCCCATGAAGGCTTCTGCCGAACCCCGCTCAATGACAATAACCGGATCAAATACAATTATTTTACAGAACATACTGGTTGGCGAAGTCTGGCTTTGCTCCGGTCAATCTAACATGGAGTATCCCATGGATCGACATTTGAAAAGATATGCCGCTCCGGCAAAAGGTGAAGATTTAGCAGCAAAAGAATTGGCCGTTCCTAAAAATCCGTTGATTCGCTTTTTGTATGTCGAACACAAACTAATGCCGGTGTTGCCCACAGATGGTTGGAAAGATTGTAACGATACAACATTAAAATATGCTTCGGCAGTAGCATATTTTTTTGGAAAAAATCTGGCAGAGAATCTTAACGTTCCGGTTGGAATTATTTCTACTTCATGGGGTGGCACACGGGTTGAGCAGTGGACTCCCGCGTATGCTTATCGGCAATCGTCTTTTTTTAGAGATAGTCTGAAAGGACGGAACAATTTTAAAATCGATGGTATGGTACCGGGTAAAATGTTCGAAGGAATGCTCAAACCGATAATTCCGTATACCATAAAAGGATTTACCTGGTATCAGGGCGAATCGAATGTAATGGTACACGATACAAGCTCTTTTGTTATCAAAACGAAACTTATGCTCGATACGTGGAAATCTCTTTGGAAAGATGATGATCTGGCATTTTACTTTGTACAGATTGCTCCATACTATTATAGCCACAGAACCAAAGACAAATACAGACATGAAACGGATTTATTGCCTTATTATTGGGAAAAACAAGCTAAATGCCTCGAATTCCCGCATAGTGGCATGGTAGTGACTACCGATTTGGTAGATGATCTCAAAAATATTCATCCCAGTTATAAATGGGAAGTTGGCCGGCGTTTGTCGCTGTGGGCTTTAGCCCTGGATTATGGCTCAAAATCAGAGTATTCCGGGCCTTTATATAAAGGTATGAAAATAAAAAAGGGGAAGATAATTTTAAAATTCAAGCATACCAAAACAGGGTTGAAAAGTTCCGATGGAAAATCCCTGACATGGTTCACGATTGCAGGATCTGACAAAAAATTTTATCCGGCAAAAGCTATTGTCAGAGGTCAAAAGCTGGTTGTAAGTTCTCCGGATGTAGAAACTCCGGTCGCAGTTCATTTTGCGTGGGACGAAACAGCCATGCCGAATTTTTGCAATGGTACGGGTCTGCCGGCCTCACCTTTCAGAACAGATAATTGGTGACTTTGGATTTGATTCCACAGGGAAATTGAACGCGAGCCATTTTAACATTATTTCGTGTAGTAATAGAACAGTTTGATATTTCGTTTCCCTTCTCGAAAAATAAGTCAAAAACTCGATGCTATCAATCAATTAAATTAGTATCGACCTGTATTACGTTTTATATTTTTGAATATTAAAATCTAATAAAATTATATGCGAAAATCATTACTTATTTTGTCAGCTATAGCTTTGTCAATATGCATTTCGTATGCGCAGCTTGTAGCTTTTCCCGGAGCCGAGGGTTTTGGAAAATATGCCAAAGGAGTCCGGGCATCTTCTTCTCCAACAGTGTATCATGTTACTAACCTGAATGATTCTGGAACAGGGTCGTTTCGGGATGCAGTGAGTTCCTCCAATCGAGTTGTTGTATTCGATGTGGCGGGAGTCATCAAAATTTCCAGCCGGATTGTTATTTCATCCAATATCTATATCGCCGGGCAAACTGCACCCGGAGAAGGCATAACCATTTATGGGAATGGATTTTCTTATTCCGGAGCCAACAACGTCATTTGCCGTTATTTACGCATGCGTATGGGAGCAGTTGGCGATAGCGGGAAGGATGCCTGCGGGGTTGCCAATGGCAATAATATGATTTTCGATCATGTTTCCGTTTCATGGGGACGCGACGAAACTTTTTCCGTTAGTGGCAGCGACATCAGCAATATCACCATTCAAAATTCCATTATTGCACAGGGATTGCTCAGCCATTCTGCCGGCGGATTAATTCAGACGGACGGAGGTGTAACTCTTTATCGCAATTTGTATGTTGACAATGATACGCGGAATAATAAAATCAAAGGTGTTAATCAGTATGTCAACAATATGGTTTACAACTGGTCGTCGGGAGCCTATCTTATGGGAGGTGATTCCGAAGGGCAATCGTATGCCAACTGTGTGAGCAATTATTTTATCAACGGTCCCGAAAAGTCGGTCAATGCTTTAAGCGGAGCCAATTCCAATTATCACATATATGCTGATGATAACTGGTGGGACAAAGATCGGAATGGGGCATTAAACGGTTATTTGGTACCGGAAAGCGAATACAACGGAGACCCTGATTTTCAGAGCATTCCATATAACTATCCTGCTGTACCAACGTGGCCGGCCGAGTCGATTATCGACTCTCTGTTACCATCGGTAGGTGCTTCTTTACCATACCGCGATTTGCTCGATTGTTATGTCGTAAACGAGGTAAAATCGTTCGGATTACGGGGCGAAATTATTACCAACGAAACTGAAAATTCCATCGGGGCTCCTTCTTCGTGGACAGTCTGGAGCGGAACAAAGAAAACAGATACTGACAACGACGGAATTCCGGACGATTGGGAAACTGCTAACGGATTAAATCCTTCTCTGGCTTCCGATGCTGTAACGCTCGCATCCAACGGTTATCTGAATATCGAAAATTATATCAATAGCATTACAGATAACGATTCTCAGGATTTTTTACGCGCTCCGCTTTGCCTTGTAGCCGACTCGACAACACAAAACGATATTTATTTATATTGGTTCGACTTTACGGATAAAGAAGACGGATATTGCATCGAAAAGAAAGTCGGCGGCACTTATACTGAAGTTGGCCGTACCGGAGTCAACGAAAACACATTTCAGGTTACTGGTTTAAACCCCGAAGAAGTAGTCTCTCTCAGAGTTAGGGCTTACAATACTGCCGGATATTCTGATTATTCGAATGAGTTGAGTGTAAAAACCAAACCTGTGCCGGTTGCTGTACTTGATTTATCATCTTATTCTCCGGATCTGACATGGACTGGAAATACCGGGAATTCATGGGATAAATCGTCCGGAAACTGGTCTGGGTCCGAAGCCAATATGGTTTTTACCGACAGTGCAAAAGTTCTCTTCGGAAATTCTTCCGTCAATTCAATTACGTTGAACGAGACTGCCGGAATAAAAGCGTTGGTGGTTGATGCTGACTCATCGTACACTGTTTCAGGAACCGGCTCTATTTCAGGAACCGGCTCGGTAAACAAAACCGGTACAGGAACATTGGCTTTACAAACAAACAATACCTATACTGGGGCAACCGTTATTTATAACGGCGTCCTTGAAGCCTCAAGATTAGCAAACGGAGGCTTGCCAAGTTCAATAGGAGCCTCGAAAAACTACAATTTCAATCTGGTACTAAAGGGTGGTGAACTTGCTTATACAGGGCCAACAATATCAACCGACCGAAACATAAAATTAGAAGGAGATGCCGCACTTGGAGTGTCTACAACTGGCTCGGTGCTTACAATGACAGGAATAATTGATGGCTCCGGAGGTTTAGAAAAAAAAGGGACTGGCAATTTATTGCTGAAAGGATTAAATACTTACGAAGGAATAACTACTGTTTCCGGAGGATTGCTCGAAATTAACGGTGCCGATGCCATTGGCAATGCATTTAGTGCCTCCAAAGAATACCATTTGAACGGAGGTTCTGTAAAAACAAGTGGAGGCTCTTCTACCGTTTATGAGAATTATTACAGTAATCTGGTAGTTAACAACGGTACAACTTCGTCTTTTGAACCTTACCGAAATTGCTATATTTACAGCAAAGTGAGCGGTAGCGGGATATTGAACTTCAATATAACATACGTACGTGAATATATTCAGGGCGACTGGTCCCAGTTCAGCGGAACAGTCTATGCGAACGGTACCGGGACGACCTCTGACGGGAATCAGTTTATGCTGAATAATACGACAGGAATTCCGAATGCCCGTGTTGTAACTTCTGGTAATACAAAAATTGTTTGCTGGAAGAATGCAAGTACTATGTATTTCGGAGGCTTATCCGGCCCGGCGGGTTCTTACCTGTCAGGAGCCGACAAAAAAAACAATTCCGCAACAATGACCTGGGTTATAGGTGGAGCAGGCACCGATGAAACTTTCAACGGCCTTATCAATAACGAATGTTCTGACAAAAATTACAAAGGAACCACCAACATAGTGAAAGAAGGCACCGGCTACTGGAAACTTACCGGAGCTAATATCTACAGCGGAGCAACTACTGTAAAAGACGGTATGCTGATTATAGACGGCACACAAACCGGAACCGGTAAAGTGACAGTAATGAACGGTGCTACTTTAGCTGGGAAGGGAACCATACCAGGAAGTGTGGAAGTTCAATCGGGAGCAACATTACAACCGGGAGACCCGACACTTGGCCCGACAAATTTTGCAACCATGAACGTCGGCGGACTTGTACTTAAATCCGGAAGTCAGGTAAATGTGGAAATTAACCGATCAATGAAACTAAGCGATAAAGTTGCAGCAACAGGTGCAGTTGTCCTAGCAGGAACATTAAATCTGACTATTACCGGCACCTCCCAGGTTGGAGATGAGTTCACTTTATTTACAGGGACTGGTATTTCAGGTTCATTTAGTTCCATAGTTCCGGAGACTCCTGGCGATGGCATGAAATGGACTCTATCGAACGGTGTTCTTAAAGTAGAGGAAGATGTAAATGCTGTAAATAATCCCAATCAGGATGTTATTCAGATATTGCCTAACCCAGTTAGCAAGTTTCTGACAATTAGTCTGAATGAGAATTATGCCAATGCAAAAATTGTTTTAGTTAATTTGCAGGGCCGTTTATTAACATCAACTGATTTGTTGAATGAAAAACAAGTACAAATGAATGTTAGCTCATTGAGTAACGGAATATATTTCGTAAAACTTTACAGCAATGATAAACTTAAATCGACCTACAAAGTAGTAAAAAAATAGGTTCTTATTATATTCATGGAGGATGATCGTCGGAACCGGCGATTATCCTCTTTTTATAATTTCAAAGTGCTATTATGTAATCAATTGTCATAAAAACAACATCCAAATCCGTCTATATTGTTTTATTTCTGAGTACATTATTTTATAATATCTCTTTTGCTGATAGTCGTCAGATTTACAATTTCAACTTCGACTGGAAATTAAAAATCGGAGATATTACAAAAACAAAAGATATTGATTTCAACGATTCGGATTGAAAAACGATTACTTTGCCGCACGCTTTTAATGAAGACGAAGCTTTCCGCGTACATATCGAACAACTGACAGATACTATTGTCTGGTATCGCAAACATTTCAAAATACCTTCAGTCACCGAGAATCAGCAAATATTTATCGAATTCGAGGGTGTTCGTTTCGGAGCAGAGGTTTATGTCAACGGACAATATGTCGGCATTCACGAAAACGGAGTAATGGCTTTCGGGTTCGATCTCACTCCATTTATTTTTCCGGGAGCCGATAATGTAATTGCTGTACGTGTTGATAATAGCTGGAACTATCACGAAAAAGCAACCGGCAGTACTTTTCAATGGAACAATAAAAACTTTAATGCCAATAGGTTGTTGTTTGCTCCGATAAAATTTGAGGTATGGACATTTTTTCTACTGTAAGCTGATTTTTCAGCCTATAGTAAATATTATACCTAATGCCGTTTTTGTGCCGGGTTTTGAACAAAATCCGTCTAAAATCCTTTATACAAAAGGTTTTGTGAGAATTTGTGGAGATTACCGTTCCACAATTACTATTTAGTTAAATCTAACAATGTATTTAAAGCTATTGATTTACAAAGATATAATCTATTATTTATCTATTAAAATATAGCATTGTTTATTTGCGTATAT